>DASSNU010000001.1:0-179750 GCA_035701265.1 Gemmatimonadaceae bacterium
ACTCGGAATCCTCACCGAGACTGCAATTTCGCCGAGCACGTGGTCGAGACAGTGCCCAAGTCGTTACGCCATTCGTGCAGGTCGGAACTTACCCGACAAGGAATTTCGCTACCTTAGGACCGTTATAGTTACGGCCGCCGTTTACCGGGGCTTCGGCTCAAGGCTTCGAGGGGCGAACCCCTCTGACCTCTCCCCTTAACCTTCCGGCACCGGGCAGGCGTCAGTGTGTATACGGCGCCTTGTGCGGCTTGGCACACACCTGTGTTTTTGCTAAACAGTCGCTTGGGCCGATTCGCTGCGACCCAGCCAAGTTCGAGGCGCGAGGCCTCTGGCCCAGCTGGGCATCCCTTCTTCCGAAGTTACGGGATCAATATGCCGAGTTCCTTGACCACGTTTCACTCGTTCACCTGAGGCTGCTCGCCTCGCCCACCTGTGTCGGTTTGCGGTACGGACGCCATCCGATCTCCCCCGGGAGCTTTTCTCGCCTGTCGACTCCACACGACTTGGGGTCACCCGAAGGATTCCCCTCGCATTCCCGTCTCGGGCTTGCGCCCTACGCGGTTAGACGGTCAATCCACAAGACCGCTCGCGCTTCGTTCCAGTGTCCCTCCCGGATTCAACGATCGGCGGCGGGGCCGGAATGTTGACCGGCTGTCCATCGTCTACGCCTCTGGGGCCTCGACTTAGGGTCCGCCTCACCCTGCGCTGATTGCCATGGCGCAGGAACCCTTGGGCTTACGGTGTCCAAGGTTTTCACTTGGATTTGCGCGTACTCATTCCGGCATCCTCACTTCTGGTCGCTCCAGGACAAGGTTTTCACCGTCCCTTCACGGCTCCCAGAACGCTCCCCTACCCCCGAGTCCGAAGACTCGAGGCCACGCTTCGGCGGGCCGCTTAATCCCGACCATTCTCGGCGCATTCCCGCTGGACTGGTGAGCTATTACGCACTCTTTAAAGGAATGGCTGCTTCTAAGCCAACCTCCCAGTTGTCACAGCAGGAACACATCCTTCGCTATACTCAGCGGCCACTTTGGGGCCTTAGCGGTGGCTCTGGGTTCTTTCCCTCTCGCCGCTGGACATTATCGCTCAGCGACTGCCTCCCGAGGTCGATTCCATAGGCATTCGGAGTTTGGTTGGGGTTGGTACGGTGGTAAGCCGCCCGCGCCCATCCAGTCGCTCTACCTCCCAGGAACATGCCTCGAGGCTCTACCACAATAGATTTCGGGGAGAACCAGCTATCTCCAGGCTTGATTGGCCTTTCACCCCTACCCACAAGTCATCCGAGCGGTTTTCAACCCACACCGGTTCGGGCCTCCACTTGGTGTTACCCAAGCTTCACCCTGCTCATGGGTAGATCGCCCTGGTTTCGGGTCCAGGCCCACGAACTTCAGTCGCCCTCGTTACAGGACTCGCTTTCGCTGTGGCTCCGCTGGAGACCAGCTTAGCCTTGCTCGTGAGCACTGACTCGCCGGATCATAATGCAAAAGGCACGCAGTCAGACGCAGCGCGAGCCGAAGCCCGCGTCCGTCCTCCTACCGCTTGTAGGCATGTGGTTTCAGGGTCTCTTTCACTCCCCGCACAGGGGTGCTTTTCACCTGTCCCTCACGGTACTCGTCCACTATCGGTCATACGGGAGTCTTTAGCCTTGGAGGGTGGTCCCCCCAGCTTCACGCCCGATTTCTCGTGCCGGGCGTTACTCAGGAACTCCACTACGATCGGTCCATGGGTTTCATCTACCGGGCTGTCACCGTCTCTGGCGCCCCGTTCCAGGGGACTTCGATTGCCGTCGCCGATCGCGTCTGTGGGTCCTACAACCCCGGTCCCACAAGGGGACCGGTTTGGGCTGTTCCCCGTTCGCTCGCCGCTACTGAGGGAATCTCGGTTGATTTCTCTTCCTCTGGGTAGTGAGATGTTTCAGTTCCCCAGGTTTGCTCTCGCTTGCGCGAGTGACCGCCATTGCTGGCGGCCGGGTTTCCCCATTCGGCCATCCAGGGATCGATGCGTGTGTGCCGCTCCCCCTGGCTTATCGCAGCTTACCACGGCCTTCATCGCCTCCGTGTGCCCAGGCATCCTCCACATGCCTTCGCTCGCTTGACTACAACGTTGGTTGGTCAAGCAGAGCACGCGCGCGTCACTTCGAGTTCCCACGGCCATGCGAACATGTCCGTGGATGGAGCTCGATGATGATTCGCTCGACGGGCTGCTCCTGGCGCACACCGGACGTGAACGCTCACGCGCTCACGCACCCGGCTCACGCCACGGGCGGGCCCATCGTATCCCACGATCTACACCATTTCCGTTGTCAAACAGCAGTGTCGGCACGCGCTCCATCGTGCGACGCGCCCCAGGGGCGTGTTGCACGGGGCGTGTTGCACGGCGAGCTGGCCGCGCCGACATCGAGCAAGAGAGGGTGTGCGAGACTGCGACGTTCTCCGGGACTTTCGGGCGGTGCGCGCCTTCGGGAATACCCGCCGACGGCCGCTCTACTCGTCACTCCGGAAAGGAGGTGATCCAGCCGCAGGTTCCCCTACGGCTACCTTGTTACGACTTCGCCCCAGTCACTACGCTCGCCTTCGGCGGCTTGGTCCCTTGCGGGTTCCGGCACCGACTTCGGGCGCTCGCAGCTTCCATGGCGTGACGGGCGGTGTGTACAAGGCCCGGGAACGTATTCACCGTGGCGTAGCTGATCCACGATTACTAGCGATTCCGGCTTCATGCAGTCGAGTTGCAGACTGCAATCCGAACTGAGGACCGCTTTTTGGGATTGGCTTCACCTCGCGGCTTCGCAACCCTTTGTACGGCCCATTGTAGCACGTGTGTAGCCCTGGACGTAAGGGCCATGATGACTTGACGTCGTCCCCACCTTCCTCCGGTTTGGCACCGGCAGTCTCCCTAGAGTTCCCGGCATAACCCGCTGGTAACTAGGGACAAGGGTTGCGCTCGTTGCGGGACTTAACCCAACATCTCACGACACGAGCTGACGACAGCCATGCAGCACCTGTGCAGACGTCCCGAAGGAGGCTCGCCCTTTCAGGCGAGTTTCACCTGCATGTCAAGCCCAGGTAAGGTTCTTCGCGTTGCGTCGAATTAAACCACATGCTCCACCGCTTGTGCGGGCCCCCGTCAATTCCTTTGAGTTTCAGCCTTGCGGCCGTACTCCCCAGGCGGGGTACTTAATGCGTTAGCGCCGGCACTCAGGGGGTCGCTCCCCCAAGCACCTAGTACCCATCGTTTACGGCGTGGACTACCAGGGTATCTAATCCTGTTTGCTCCCCACGCTGTCGCGCATCAGCGTCAGCTACTGCCCAGCAGGCCGCCTTCGCCACCGGTGTTCTTCCGGATCTCTACGCATTCCACCGCTACACCCGGAATTCCACCTGCCTCTACAGTGCTCGAGTGACCCAGTTCGCACGGCCGATCCGGAGTTGAGCCCCGGACTTTCACCGCACGCTTCGGCCACCGCCTACGCGCCCTTTACGCCCAGTGATTCCGGACAACGCTCGCACCCTCCGTATTACCGCGGCTGCTGGCACGGAGTTAGCCGGTGCTTCCTCACCCGGTACCGTCAGCCTGGTCGAAACCAGGGGTTCGTCCCGGGCAACAGCGGTTTACACCCCGAAGGGCGTCCTCCCGCACGCGGCGTCGCTGCGTCAGCCTTGCGGCCATTGCGCAATATTCCCCACTGCTGCCTCCCGTAGGAGTCTGGGCCGTATCTCAGTCCCAATGTGGCTGGCCATCCTCTCAGACCAGCTACCCGTCGTCGCCTTGGTGAGCCGTTACCTCGCCAACTAGCTGATAGGCCGCGAGCCCCTCGTCCTGCCCCGGAGGTTTCCTCACCAGGCCATGCGGCCCGATGAGCGTATGCGGTATTACCCGGCCGTTGGGCCGGCTATCCCCCGCAGGACGGCAGGTCGCTCACGTGTTACGCACCCGTTCGCCGGTCGCCCCCGAAAGGGCTCCCACGACTTGCATGTGTTAAGCACGCCGCCAGCGTTCGTCCTGAGCCAGGATCAAACTCTCCAAGAGAAAAGTTCGACATAGCTCGTCCGAACGCGTTCCTTCCGCGTCCGAATCACAGTGTGTTCAGCTCAAATACTCTCCCCAGCGCCCTGAACGAGCGCCGGATCAACGAGTCGCCTCGCACAACCGTCTCTCTCACTCGATTGTCAAAGAGCTTTGGCGTCGCAACACGTTCCGCGACAGCCTTGAATTGTATCCCTTTCACGAGGGCGTGTCAACCCCGAACCACGCCAGAACGATCGTTCCAGCCGACCAGCGCAAACACGCCCCCAAATCCTCCCAAATGTAGACAGCAGGCAACCTTAACCGACCACGCCTCACACTGTCAACCCCGCACGATGCACGCCACACAACGCTCCGCACAGGGGTCCGAAGTCTACACCACTCCGAGCGCCACTTTCAACCCTCCGCCGCACATACGAACACGAGCCCGCCGGCACGCCGACGGGCTCGCTCCACTCCAGATCATGTCCAGCTCATGTCCAGCTCATGCGCCCTGTAGGAATCGAACCTACAACCTACTGATTAAGAGTCAGTTGCTCTGCCAGTTGAGCTAAGGGCGCGTACCCACCGCAGCGCGCCAGGGAGGACTCGAACCTCCGACCCACAGCTTAGAAGGCTGTTGCTCTATCCACCTGAGCTACTGGCGCCCTCGTCGCGCGAGCCGCTCGCCCTCCCCAGGGCGACCGCCTGCGGGACGACCTGCAGGTCGGGGCGACCGGATTTGAACCGGTGACCTCCTGCTCCCAAAGCAGGCGCGATACCAGGCTACGCTACGCCCCGCAGACGTCCAATTCTAGCCGCGCCCCACAACAGGGTCAACCCGCAGCGATGCCAGCAGTTGCCGAAACGCGCGCGCACGATGACTGAGTCGCGCCTTCTCCTCCATGGTGCTCTCTCCGAAGGTGCGCGCACCGCCCAGTTCGTCGGGCGCGAACACCGGATCGTAGCCGAACCCATCCTCCCCGCGCGGCGCCTGGAGCACGACACCCTCCACCGTCCCGCGAAAGATCTGTTCGTCGCCGTCCGCGCGCACCATTGCCGCCACGCACACGAAACGCGCACGCCGGTCGCGCACGGCGGCGAGCTGCTCGAGCAGGACGCGCGTGTTCTCGAGATCCAGCGCCGTTCCCGTGAGATCCGTGCGCCCCGACCAGCGATGACTGCGCACCCCCGGCGCCCCATCCAGTGCCGACACCGCGAGCCCCGAGTCGTCCGCAACGGTCACGCGTCCGCCGCCGCGCGCGAAAAAATACCGCGCCTTGGCGAGCGCATTCTCCTCGAAGGTGTCGTAGCGCTCGATGTCATCCTCCGCGCGCTCACGCGCGATGCCGGCGTCGTCCAGGCCGATCATCCCCACCCCCGCCGCCGCGAAGAACGCGCGCAACTCGCGCAGCTTGCCAGCGCTGCGCGTGGCCACGAGCACACGCGCGTCGTGCGCATGGTGCGCGCCGCTCATCCGCCGAGCGCTGCCGACTGTAGAGCGGCGATCCGGCGCAGTCCCTCGCCAGCCAACTCGAGCAGGCGGTCGAGCGCGGCACGGTCGAACGTCGCGCGCTCTCCAGTGCCCTGCACTTCCACAAAGCGTCCTTCGCTGGTGGCGACGACGTTCATGTCCACCTCGGCGCGCGCATCGTCGGCGTATTCCAGATCGAGCAGGGGCACGCCGTCCACCACGCCGACGCTCACTCCCGCGACCAGGCGCCGCACCGGGGACGCTGCGCAGCGTCCCGATCGAACCATCCACGCGAACGCATCGCTCACGGCCACCGCCGCGCCGGTGATGGCGGCCACGCGCGTTCCGCCATCGGCCTGGAGCACGTCGCAATCCACGCGCAGCGTGTGCTCGCCGAAGGCGAAGTCATCGATCATGGCGCGCACGCTGCGTCCGATGAGCCGCTGGATCTCCTGCGTGCGCCCGCCGATCTGTCCGCGCTCGCGCGACGTGCGCGTGAGCGTGGCGCGTGGGAGCATGGCGTACTCCGCGGTGATCCACCCCAGGCCGCTTCCCTTGCGCCAGGGCGGTGTGCCCGCCTCCACGCTCACGGCGCAGAGGACGCGCGTGGCGCCCCACGTCACGAGACACGAGCCTTCGGCGAACGGCGCCGCGCCGCGCTCGAGTGCGATTGGGCGGAGCACGTCGGCGGCACGCGAGCGCGCGCCGCGCGTCCGATCGTCAGCGGCTGGCACGCAGACGCTCCACGATGCGCGTGGTGGACTGCCCCGGCGTGAGCGGGACAATGACCACGCGTCCGCCGCGCGCGCGCACGTCGTCCGCGCCGACCACGGTGTCCGGGGCGTAGTCCCCGCCCTTGACCAGCACGTCCGGCCGGAGCGCGCGAATCAACTCGCGCGGCGTATCCTCGTCGAAGATGACGACCGCGTCGACGGCCTCCAGTGCGGCCAGGACGTACGCGCGATCGCCCTCCGCGCGCACGGGGCGATCGTCGCCCTTGAGCCGGCGCACGGAGGCATCGCTGTTCACGCCGACGATGAGCGATCCGCCCTCGGCGCGAGCGGCGGTGAGCACATCGATGTGCCCCGGGTGCAGGAGATCGAACACACCGTTGGTGAACACGACCGGGCTCGGGGCCGCGGCGCGCCAGGCGACAGCGGCGGCGCGCTCGAGGATCTTGCGCCCGGTCGTAGCTCGACCCGTGGCGGACGAGGCGCCGTTCAGAAGTCGCGCTCCACGATCGGCGTGAAGTGCAGCGCGCGCGTGCCGAAGGGCACGGCGACGACTTCGTCGTAGTCGGCCGTGAGGCGAATGTGCGATGGCGTTCGACGCACGTGCACGCGTTGCGCATCCGGCGGCAGGCCGAGCGAATCGGCGGCGGCGCGGAGGTGGTACACGATGCTGTCGACGGGAACGCGTGCGCCGAATCGAGCCTCGGTGCTCATGGCGTCGCGGAAGCGATAGTAGCGCAGGTACGCGGCACCGATGTCGACGCCGTAGTACACGACTACGGCCATGAGGAGCAGGAAGAACAGGCAGCCGAGTCGCCCGCTCCCCGCGCGCGCGCGGAGGCGCGAGACGCTGGCGTGCGCACGCCGGCGTGCGCTCACCACTGCGACTGCGCTCCGGCCACGATGTCGCTCACCAGTTTCTCGATCGCTTGCTCGCGTCCTTCATCCTCCGAGCTCTCTCCGTATTCTCCCTCCGCGGTGAGCCCCTTGCGCGACCACAAGACGCGTCCGTTGGCCTGATCGACGATCTCCACGTCGATGGCAATGCGGAGTCGGCGGCGCGCCGTGGTCACGACCTGCTGGTCGGCGCTGTACGCGGCGGGGATGTCGGGATCATACGAGACGATCCGGCCACGCACGAGGGCGTCCGCGTTGCCCTCGGCGGCCTCCTTGAGGCCGAGCCGCCCCTCGATCTCGCGGCGCATGCGATCGTGCAGCTCGCGTCCCAGGCCGCTGGCCGACGTTTCATTGTCGAACGGCAGCACGGCGACCGTGTGGATGTTGGACGGGAGCCCGCCACCGGCGAAGCCATACAGGCATCCGCCGAGCGACACGACCAGGAGTGCGACGAGCAACTCAATGCCAGATCGCCGGATCATAGCCATCGACGGTGTCCACGCGCTGCACTCCGATGCGGAGGTCGCGCCGCTCACGCGCGTTGCGGTATCGCACGTCGCGGCCGGTGCGCTCCACCCACTCCCGTTCACGACCGTCCTGGATGAGCGCGAGGCGCAGGAGCGAGTCTCCGAGCAGCGCCGCGCGCCAGCGCGGCTCCCGTCCAATGTCGACCCGAAGCGTGTCGGCGTCAACGCGGACAACGGTGTCCGGCGCCGGGGGGACGGCCAACCTGCCGAGCGCGGCCCAGAGGAGCGGCGCCGGCGGGAGGAGATCCTCGACCACTTCCCCTCGCGGCGTGCGCAGGCTGTCGCCAACGAGGATCGCCCAGCCACCGCCAAGGCCGCCATCGAGAAAGAAGTCGAGGCGCACGGAATCCGGGGCAGCGGTGCGAGCCACCCCCTGCCCTCTCAGGTGGAAGTCCCGGTCCTCGTACTCCCAGGAAAAGACGATCGTCCGGTGGACGGGTGGCAGCTCTGCCGATGGCAGGTGCGCAGGTGCCGGCGCGCCCTGCAGCGGCGGAGCCGGGGGAAGACACGCTGACGGCGTAGCAGCAGCGATCGCCAGAGCGGGGATCACCGTGCGACACATGCGCATCGCGCGCATCCCGGCCATCGTGCCGTTCATCATCGGATGCGCATGGCAAGAATGGCATCGCCCTGCACGATGCTGTCGAGCACATCCAGACCGCGCGCGACCCGGCCGAACACCGTGTACCCGCCGTCGAGGTGTGGCTGCGGGGAGAGCGTGATGAAGTACTGACTCCCCCCGGTGTCAGGTCCGGAGAGCGCCATGCCGAGCACGCCGCGGCCATAGTCGTGCCGGTTCAACTCGTCGCGGATCGTGTGCGATGGCCCACCATTCCCATCCCCACGTGGGTCGCCATCCTGCACGACGAAGTTGGGCACCACGCGGTGAAAGCGCGTGCCGTGGTAGAACCCAGCGCGGATGAGCGAGAGGAAGTTATCGACCGTCAACGGTGCCTGGGCGGCGAACAGCTCCAGTGTGATCGTCCCCCGCGACGTGACCAGATCCACTCGCGGCCGACGTCCATCGAGCGCGGGACGCACGAGCGCGCGTACGCGCGTTTCATACCACGCAAGCGGGGGCAGTGTGGCGGCCGTGTCCTGCCAACTCCGCAAGAGAGGGAGCGTCCGCGCCGCTTGGCGCGTGTCGCGATCCGCATCGGGCGGCGGCGAGAGCGCGGCGACGAGGCGCTGCAGCGACGGTTCAAAGGCGGCGCTGTCGCGACGCCACGCGGCGGCGAGAGCGCGAATGGATGCGACGCGGGCATCGTCGACGGTGTCGAATGCCGCCCGCTCGTAGCTCGCCACGAGCATGCGCACCTGTCGCGCGGTGCTTGGCGATGCGAGGGCGGTGATCGCCTCCGCGCGCACTACCGGATCCTGATCCACGAGCGCGCGGCGGAGCGCAGCGTCGCGCGCGGCGACGGCGGGCCCGGTGGTGTCGTCGATGGCCGCCACGGTGGAGACGGCAGCCGCGCGCACGCGCGCGTCGGGATCGCCGAGGAGCGGACGCACGAAGAGAAAGGTGAGCTCGGGCGTGGGCGCCCCCACCGCGGCATCGGCCAGGGCGGCGCGCTCATCCCAGCGCGCGCTTCGCTCCCATCCCAGCTCGCTGAGCGCCGGGCTTCCCACACGCGCCATCGACGTGGCGAGCGCGCGACGGTAGGCGAAGAGCGTGTCGGCGGCGAGGGCCACCGCCCACCGCGGATCGCCGGCGGGAATTGCGCCACCGAGCGACATGGCCGCGGCAATGCGCACGTTCGCGTCGGCGTCACCAAGAGCGCGCAGGAGGAGGTCGGCGGCACGTGCGCCGAGCGCACCTGCGGCGCGCAGGGCATTGACGCGCACGTGTGCGTCGCTGTCGCGTGCGAGCGTGTCCAGGGCGCCGAGCGCCACCGGTGCGAGCGAATCGGTGGCGGCACCGAGCGCCCGCGCCACCTGCGCGCGCACGTCCGCGGACGAATCCGCGCGCAGGGGGAGGAGGAGACGCACCCCCTGCGGCGCAAGCGGGCGCGCCAGAGCATACGCCGCCCGCCAGCGGAGCGCCGGATCGGACGCGGCGAGCCACGGGCGCACGCGATCTACCGGCACCGGGCGCACACGCGCGGCGGCGAGCAACAGCTCGCCCGTCACCGTGCCGGGCAGCGAATCGCTGGACAGGAGCGACGCGATCGCGCCGCCGGAAGCCGGCGCGAGCTGACCGAGCGCCCATGCAGCTTCGCGCGCCACCGTGGGTGCCGCCGAGCGCACCGCGCGTGACAGTGCGGGAACGGACGACGTGTCGCGCAACAGACCCAGAGCGAATGCCGCGGTGGCGCCCACCGCGGTGTCGGCGTCGGTGATGAGGCGCTCGATCTCGGCGCGCAGCACGGTGGCGTGCACCTGGCCAGCGGCGCGCACCGCTTCCACGCGCACCGCCTGCGACGGCGAACGCCACGCCGTGCGCAGGAGCGCGGTGTCCACCTCCCGCTCGTCCGCCATGCGCAGCACCTGGGCGTAGAGGCGCACATCGGCATTGTCGAGCTGCTGCGCGCGCGCCGCGAGCGGCGCCGCCATCACGATGAGCGCACCGACCACGACGCCCACGCGGTCAAACATCCAGCCCCGCATCCGCCGCGAGGATCTTGCGCAGCGCATCCGGCATGCGGCGCACGCTGCCGGCAGCGTCCATCGAGATCAGCATGGTCACCACACTCGCCAGCCGGCACCCGCTCGCCGCATGCGACAGCTCGTAGTCGAACGTGATCGTGCGCGACTTGACGTCGGTGATGCGGGTGCGGACCGAGACGCGGTCATCGTAGCGCGCCGGCGCGTGAAAGCGCATCCGCGCGTCGGCGACGGCCAGGCGCACGCCATCCCGCTCCAGATCGCGGTAGGCGGTGCCCATCGCGCGGAGGTGCTCGGTGCGTCCCATCTCGCACCACACGAGGTAGTTCGCATGGTACACCACGCCCATCTGGTCGGTTTCGGCATAGCGCACGCGCACCTCGAGCTCTGTAGTGCGCGGTGGCATCAGCACCGGCTCGGCGAGGCGGGCATGGTGCGCGCGAGCGCCGGGGTCACGCGATCACTCGCCGCGCGCGTCGGTCGGGCCGCGCCCCGAGAGCTGGCATGGCCTTCGATGAACAGCGCTCGTGGCGGGGGAGATGATGCGGATCGGCGGACTCGGTGGCGGGCACGCGCTCGCGAGGGGATTGGGGGGGACGACCGGCGCTCCGACACAGGCTACGGCGCCCGGCTCTCGCCGGTCTGGCCGCGCAGCGCCGCGTGATATTGCGGGCGGCGATATGGCTTTGTAAAGGGCGCACATCACAATCGGTGGCCGACGCGGTCCGGTTTGAGAACGCCCTCCACCGGGGCTAGAATCATCGCATGTCCATGGCGCATGACGGAGAGGGCACCGTCCGCAGCGACGCTGGCGACCGGTTGGCGTCGCCCTGTGTTGTGATCTCCGACACCCACCTCGGGGCGCGCTCTCATGCGCTGGAGCGGCAGCTCGTCGACTTTCTTCGCGCGTTGCCCGGACGGGCATCGTCGCTGCTCATCAACGGCGACCTGTTCGACTTCTGGTTCGAGTGGCGCAGCGTGATGCCGCGCGGCCACTTCCGCCTGCTCGCCGCGCTCGCCGATCTGGTGGAGGGGGGGACGGACGTGTTGATGATTGCCGGCAATCACGACTGCTGGGGGGGCGACGTGCTGACCGGCGACGTGGGGATGCGATACCACGTGGGGTCGTGGCGCGGGTCGCTGGCCGGGTGGGACGCGGAGGTGGAACACGGCGACGGACTACGCGTGGTGGAGGACCGGCGCTACCGGCTGCTGCGTCGTGTGATCCGCCACGGCGCGGCGGTGCGCGCCTTCCGATGGCTTCATCCGGACGTGGGAACGTGGCTGGCCCGGGGGAGCTCGGAGACGAGTCGCGCGCATCGCGCGCTCGATGGCGGACGCGGACTGCAGGAGATCGCCGTGCGTCGCCTGGGCGCTCCGCGTGCGCCGGAGCTGCTCATCTTCGGGCACTCCCACGCGCCGACGCTGCATCGCGCGCCGAGCGGCGGCGTGTACGCCAACGCCGGCTCGTGGCTGGACGCGCCCACCTACCTGCTGGTGGCGCCGGACGCGGTGGAGCTCCGGCGGTGGAGCGGCTCAGTCGAGGGCGATCTGCTCGACGCGCTCGAGCGCCGATCCGAGAAAGCGCTGCCCCAACGCTAGAAAGCGCTCCGGGTCGTCGGAGACGAGGAAGGCGTGCTCCGGCTGCTCGGATTCCGTCGTCGCCAGGGCGTGCCGGTGGAGCACGCGCTCCGTCTCGCGCGCCGTCTCGACCGCGCTGTCGATGAGCGCCACGCCCGGTCCCATGGCGCGCGCCACCACCGGCGCGAGGAGCGGGTAGTGGGTGCAGCCGAGCACGAGCGCATCCACGGTGCGCTCGCGGAGCGGGGCGAGGTATTCGCGCGCGATGAGCTCGACGGCGGGACCATCGAGCCACCCCTCCTCCACCAGCGGGACGAAGAGCGGGCACGCCTGAGAGATCACCGTCGCATCCGGCGCCCCCTCGCGGATGGCGCGCTCGTAGGCGCCGGATGCCACCGTACCGGCGGTGCCGATGACGCCGATTCGCCCCGATGTGGAGGCGCGCACAGCGGCGCGTGCGCCGGGCTGCACCACCCCTACGACCGGCACGGGCAGCTCGTCGCGGAGCGCGGTGAGCGCGTGCGCGGTGGCTGTGTTGCAGGCCACGACGATGAGCTTGACCCCGCGGGCAAGCAGCAACTGGGTGATCTCGCGGCTGTAGCGACGCACCGTGTCAGGGCTCTTGGGCCCGTACGGCACGCGCGCCGTGTCGCCAAAGTACACGATGCCCTCGCGCGGCAGCTCGTGCACGAGCGCGCGCACGACGGTCAATCCACCGATGCCGGAGTCGAACACACCGATGGGCGCGGCGGTCGATACCTCCGGCCGTGGCGAGGCGGCGACCGGCACGTTGATCAGAAGGTGATGCTGAGAGCGAGCACGGTGCCGTCGCGTGTGGGGACGATCGAGAACTGTCCCGGCACATCCCACAGGTGCGCAGCCACGAACGCATCCGCACCGGAGAGCAGATGGTTGAAGGCGACGATCGTGATCCAGTCCTCGAGTTGCTGACGGCGCAGCTCGACGAAGCCGACGAGCGGTCCGTTCCGGAAGATGGGGACCGGGAGCGTTCCATCCGGTGGAGGCAGCGCGAAGCCGACGAACAGGCTGTCCGCGCCATGCCGCTTGGCGAAATCCAGGCGCTGCTTGGTCTCGGCGACCATGAGCAGCGAACCGAGCTCGACGACGGCGAAGATCGCCGTGGCCCGCGTGCGGCCGAGCGTGCGCTGTCCCCAGCCCGGCAGCAGGAAGGAGCGCAAGAACGCCTTCCCCGGCGAGATGGGTGGTCCGCTGTCGATCCGTGCGCGCAGCATGACCGTGCGATGCACGGCGCTGTCGGGAGGGCGTGGCGCAACGGTATCGCGTGTGGCGGCCGCCGAGTCGCGCTGCTGTGCGACGAGCGCACCCGGAAGCCACACCAACGCCGCGCAGAGTGCGACGAGCACGCCGCACTGCGGTACCCGGCGTGGCGCCTGCCATGGCGTCATGCGACGCATGATGCGTCGCGATGTGGCATGAGGGCTCATGGGCGCTCTCCTACGCGGGGATGGCGGGAACGTGTGGGAATCGAACCCACCCAACCCGACCGAGTCGGGTCGCGCCAGTTTTGAAGACTGGGGGAACCACCAGGCCCCATCCGCTCCCCCGCTACCCGATGACGACCGCGCTGGTGCCGCGCGCTTCGACGACGCCGATTTCCACGGCACCCGGAACGCGCGAAAGATAATCTGCCACGGCATCGGGCTGCAGCGCGACCAGCAGCCCGCCCGACGTCTGCGGATCGAGCAGGAGCGCGCGCAGCGTCTCGTCCGTGCGTCCCCAATCGACCAGCGGCTCCAGATACGCGGCGTTGCGCTCGGCACCGCCGGTGCACACGCCGCGCGCGGCTGCGTCGCGTGCGCCAGGGAGCAGCGGCACCGCCGCAGCGTGCATGCGCACGGTGATGTTGCTCGCGCGCGCGATGTGCGATGCGTGTCCCACCAGGCCGAACCCGGTAATGTCGGTGGCGCACTGCGCGCCGGCGGCGAGCGCCGCGCGGCTCGCGTCCGCATTCAGCCGGCGCATGGAATCGTAGAGTGCGTCACGCGACGCATCGTCCAGCGTGCCCGCCTTGAGCACGGTGGCGAGAATGCCCGTCCCCAGCGGCTTGGTGAGCACGAGCCGGTCGCCGGGGCGCGCCGCCGCGTTCGTCAGCAGGCGGCGCGGATCCACGCGTCCGGTGATGGCAAGACCGAACTTGAGCTCCTCATCCTCCACCGTGTGCCCGCCGGCCAGCACGGCGCCGGCGGCGTGCACGACCTCCTGCGCGCCGTGCAGAATCTCGGTGAGCACGCTGAGGGGCAGCCGGCGCACCGGGAAGGCGGCAATGTTGAGCGCAGACACCGGCTCCCCGCCCATCGCGTACACGTCGGAGAGCGCGTTCGCCGCGGCCACCTGCCCGAAGACGAACGGCTCGTCGACGATCGGCGCGAAGAAGTCGACCGTCTGCACGAGCGCGAGCGTGTCGGACAGCAGCACGATGCCCGCATCGTCGAACGTCTCGAAACCGACGGCAAGACGCGGATCGTTGCGGCGCGGGAGCGGCGCGAGTACCTGCGAAAGGTCACCCGGACCCATCTTGGACGCTCAACCCGCGCACCGCGCGAACGCGGTGAGGCGAAAGAGCTCGTCCCGCGTGTGCGACCCGCCGGAGTCCGACATCGCGCCTCCCGAAGCGATCAGCCGCGCAGTCGCGCGATGAGATCGATCTCGATCAACGCGCCGCGTGGCAGCGCAGCGACCTGCACCGTACTCCGCGCGGGACGTGCCGTTCCAAGATGCTGACCGTAGATCTCGTTGACGACCGGGAAATCCGCCAGATCGGCCAGGTAGACGGTGGTCTTCACGACGTCGGACCAATCGATGCCGGCAGCTTGCAGCACGGCGCCGAGGTTGCGCATCACGCGGTGCGCCTGCGCGACGATGTCGCCGCCGGACATCTCGCCGGTGGCGGGATCGAGCGCGATCTGTCCCGCGGAGAAGAGGAACCCGCCAGCGGCGACGGCCTGCGAGTACGGCCCGATGGCGGCCGGTGCCTCGGCGGTGCTCACGATGGTCTGTGACATGTGTGCTCCTAGAAGAGCCCGACGATGCTCCCGTCGGGGCGAATGGTCATGTTCTCGGCGGCGGGCACCTTGGGCAGACCTGGCATGGTCATGATGTCGCCCGACCGCGCGACCACGAAGCCCGCCCCCGCCGCGGGATAGACCTCGCTGATCTGCACGCGGAATCCGCTCGGCGCTCCCAGCACGGTGGGATCGTCGGTGAACGAGTACTGCGTCTTCGCCATGCAGATCGGCGTCTGTCCGAGTCCGATTTGCTCGAGGTAGGTGATCGCGCTGTCGGCGCGAGGCGCGTAGTCGGCGCCCTCGCCGCCGTACACGCGGCGGACGATGATGTCGATCTTCTCGCGAATGGGAAGCGTCGCGTCGTAGAGTGGAGCGAAGTCGGCGCGCTGGTCGCGCAGGACACGCAGCACGGTGTGCGCCACCGCTTCGCCTCCTTCGCCACCGCGCGCCCACACATCCGCGAGCTCGCACGCAACGCCCTGCGCGGTCGCGTAGTCCGCGACCATGCGCAACTCGGCTTCGGTATCCGCGCCGAAGCGGTTCACGGCCACGACCACGGGCACGCCGAACTGCCGCACGTTGGCGATGTGGCGCCCCAGGTTGGGGAGTCCGCGCTCGAGGGCGGCGAGATCCTGCTGCGCGAGCGACTGCTTGGCCGCGCCGCCGTTCAGCTTGAGCGCGCGCACAGTGGCCACCAGGATGGCTGCTTCGGGGCGAAGCCCCGCGGCGCGACACTTGATGTCGAAGAACTTCTCGGCACCCAGATCGCTTCCGAATCCTGCTTCCGTCAGCACGATGTCGCTCACGGCCAGCGCGGTGCGAGTGGCCACGACGCTGTTACACCCGTGTGCGATGTTGCCAAAGGGGCCGGCGTGCACGAACGCAGGACCACCCTCGAGCGTCTGCACGAGATTGGGGCGCAGTGCATCCTTGAGCAGGAGACTCATCGCTCCCACCGCGTGCAGATCGGCCGCGGTCACCGGACGGCGCGCGCTCCCCGCGGTGCTCCCGACGATGATGCGCCCGAGCCGCTCCTCGAGATCTTCGCGGCTGGTGGCGAGCGCGATGACCGCCATGATCTCGCTGGCCGGCACGATGACCCACCGCTCCTCGCGCGGAATCCCGTTCCCCATTCCACCGAGACCGATGACCGCCTGGCGGAGCGCGCGATCGTTCATGTCCACCGTGCGCGGCCAGGTGATGCGACGCGGATCGATGCCGAGCGTATTCCCCTGCTGCAGATGGTTGTCGAGGAGCGCCGAGAGGAGAGAGTGCGCGGTAGTGATCGCGTGGAAGTCGCCGGTGAAGTGGAGGTTGATGTCCTCCATGGGGAGCACCTGCGCATATCCGCCACCCGCCGCTCCGCCTTTCATGCCGAACACCGGACCGAGGCTGGGCTCGCGAATGCAGAGCGTGGCGGCGACGCCAAGCCGCCGGAGTGCCTGCGTGACGCCGACCGTGACGGTGCTCTTTCCCTCTCCAGCGGCGGTCGGGTTGATGCCGGTGACGAGCACCAGGCGTCCGCGCGGCGGACGGGCGGCGACGTCGAGCGATATCTTCGCCTTGTACTTGCCGTACAGATCCAGATCGTCCTCGCACAAACCGACGTCGGCAGCCACGTCGAGAATCGGACGGAGTCGTGCCTGTTGAGCGATCGCGATGTCGGTCGGGACGGTCGGCATCATCACCACCTCTGGAGGGTCCACGTACGCTGCGGCGCGTGCGCCGCGTCCAGTCTACTCATCCCGGCGCGCGGGGCGCCAGGGCAAACAGACGATGCGCGTTCGCCGCGGTCGCGGCGGCGACCGCCTGGGGCGTGGTTCCGCGCGCATCGGCAAGCTTCTGAATGGTGTGGACCACCCACGCCGGCTCGTTCCGGTGGCCACGATGCGGAACCGGCGACAGATACGGCGCGTCCGATTCCACGAGGAGGCGATCGTCGGGGGGAAGTCGGAGCAATGCGTCGTCGTCCCAGCGACGGAAGGTGATGATCCCACTGAAGGAGACGTACCACCCGACCTCGAGCGCCGTCACGGCGAGATCTGCGGGACCGGTGAAGCAGTGCAGGACGCCGCGCACTCCGGCGCTCGCTGCCTCGCGCACCAGGGCGGCCGTATCGGCAGCGGCGTCGCGTGTGTGCACCACCACGCTGGCGCCGCACTCCGCTGCCAGCGCGAGCTGCGCCTCGAACGCCGCACGCTGCACGGTGGGCTCCGCCGTGTCGTAGTGGTAGTCGAGACCGCATTCGCCCACCGCGGAGGCGCCCTCGTCCAGGCATGCGCGCAACGCGGGGAGGTCGCGTGGCGGATGGAATTGCGCGGCGTCATGCGGGTGAACGCCCGCCGTCCACGCGCAGAGGTCGGGATGCGCCGCGGCGAGAGAGCGCGCGCCCTGTGCGGCCGCCAGCGATTCGCCGATACAGACGATGCCAGTCGCGCCCGCGGCGCGCGCGGCGGTGATCACACTGTCGCGGTCGGGATCGAACGCGGGATCGGCCAGGTGCGAGTGGCTGTCGACGAACGCGATCACCGGCGGGCGTCCTGCCGTGGAGCTGTCATCCACGCGGGATCATGGCGCGCGATCGGCGCCGCGGCGCGACGGGCGCCGTCCGCCGCCACCGGCGTGCGTGCGCCGCGATCACACCGTCTCGCGGGCGGTGCTACGCTCGCGGGAGCTGGACGTCGTGCGCGCCACGCCCGTCTTGGTGCCGGTGGGACGGGGCCAGCGCCGCTCCACGTACAGCAGAATGGGCGATGCCACGTAGATGGAGCTGAACGTTCCGGTGACCACGCCGAAGAGCATGACCCAGGCGAACGGGCGGATCACCTCGCCAGCAATGAGGATCAGGGCGACGAGGCAGACGGCCACCGTCCCGTGAGTGAGGACGGTGCGCGGCAGCACCTCGTTGATGGAGCGATTGAGCACGTCGCGGAAGGACATCTTGCGATACAACTTCAAGTTCTCGCGCACGCGGTCGAAGATGATGATCGTGTCGTTCATCGAGTATCCGATCATCGTCAGGATACCGGCCATGACGATGAGCGAGATCTCCAGGTTCATGTACTTGATGAACGCCAGCGTGGCGATGAGGTCGTGTCCCGTCGCGATGATGGTGGCGAGCCCGAACCGCCACTCGAATCGCCACGCGAGGTACGCCAGCGTGATGATGAACGAGAAGAGCACGGCCAGCGCGGCCTGCTGCCGGAGCTGGCCTCCGACCTTGGGGCCCACCGTTTCGGTGCGAACGACCTTGCTCTCGGGGAAATGTGCCTTGAGCGCCGCGCTGATCACGTCGGAGATGCGATTCGCGCCGGCCGCCTGCTCGGCCACCTGCGCACGGTCCTGCGCGCGGATCTGGTACTCGGTGTCCGTGCCGAAGCGCTGGATCTCCGCACCGGCCACCCCCGCCTGCTCGACCACGGAGCGCAAGTCGTCCGGGTGCGGCGGAGTGTGAAAGGCGACCTGGAGCAGCGTGCCGCCGGTGAATTCCACGCTGTAGTGAAAGCCTTCCACGGCGATCAACACCACGGCCGGCAGAATGAACGCCAGGGTGATGATCGTGGTGCGCTTCCAGAACTTGATGAAGTCGACGGACGTGCCGTGAAGGATGCGTAGCATCAGATGCTCAGCGTCTGGGCACCGCGTGGGACGCGGTTGAGCCACATGAGGAAGAACGTGCGGACGACGAAGATGGCACTGATCATCGACGCCGCCGTACCGGCCAGCAGCGTGACGGCGAAGCCGCGCACCGGTCCGGTACCGAACCAGTAGAGCACCATTGCGGTGAGCGCCGTGGTCACGTTGCTGTCGATGATCGCGCTCAAGGCGTGCTTGAAGCCCGCGTCCACGGCTGGGCGCACGGCACGCCCGCGGTCGAGCTCCTCACGTATTCGCTCGAAGATGAGCACGTTGGCATCGACCGCGATGCCGATCGAGAGGACGAAGCCGGCCAGCCCTGGGAGCGTGAGCACGGCGTCGAAGCCGGCCAGCGCGCCCAGCGTGAACAGCGCGTAGAGTACGAGCCCGGCCACCGCGAGCAATCCGGCGAACCGGTAGTAGATCACCATGATGGCGACGACGAGCGCGACAGCGATGACGCCCGCCCAGATCCCGCGGTGCACCGCATCCTCCCCCAAGCTCGGCCCGATCGAACGCATCTGCACGACCTTGAGCGGCACCGGAAGCGAGCCCGCGCGCAGGACGAGCGCGAGATCCTGCGCCGCCTGGAGCGGCTGGCCGCGCATGGTGATCTGTCCGCGCGTCGTGATGGCGGTCTGGATGACGGGCGGCTGTCCCATCACGCGATCATCGAGCACGATCGCCATGTAGTCGCCCACGTGCTTCGCCGTCTCCATCCCGAAGCGGCGCCCACCCTGATTGTCCAGCGTGAACTGCACCACGTTCCCATCCACCGGGTCGGTGGCCGGATTGGCGCCGTTCAGGTGCTCGCCGGTGATGATCGGCCGCGCATCGAGCACGTAGAGCGGGATGAGCGCCCGACCTCCGCTCGCCAGGCTCTTGCTTCCCCACCGGAGCACCTTGCCCGGCGGGAGTGCCGCCTGCACGTCCGGGAGCGCCAGGTAGCTCTGCACTACAGGCACCTGCACGGAATCCACGATGTACTCCCCCGGAATGCCGCCAGGTTGCAGCAAGCGGGAGAACGGACCGTTGCGCGCTCCTGCGAGCAGCCCCGTGTCTTCAGCGGCAGCCGCCGTGTCGGCACGCGTGCTGTCGCGTCCCGCAGCGGCTGAGGAGTCCGCCGGCTTGAGCAGACTCGTGATCGCTGCCGGCGCTTCGGGCTCGGCGGCTCCGGCGGTCGGCGCGGCACGCACGTTCCCAGAGGCAAGCTGCTGGCGGACGATGGCATCGATGCGCGGAAGGACGCGCTCCAGCGCGCCACTCTCATCCACGATCTGGAACTGCAGGAACGCCGAGCGCTGCACGATGGCCTCGGCGCGCTCCTGATCGTCGATCCCCGGCAACTCCACGATGATGCGGTCGTTCCCGACCTTCTGCACCACCGGCTCGGTGGTGCCGAATTCGTCGATGCGCGTTCGCACCACCTTGAGCGCCCGGTCGATCGCCTCCGACTTGTCCGCGACCGCCTGCTTGGACTCGTCCACCTCGAGCGCGATGTGCATCCCGCCCTGCAGGTCGAGACCGTACTTGATGGGCACGCGGAAGACCTTCTTCTCGACGAACCGGCCGCCCTGCCGCGTGCGCTCGGTGATCGTGCGCGGCCAGATGGCGAAGAGCGAGCCCAGCGTCAGGAGCCCGATCGCGATGAGACGTTTTGTGATGGTGGACATGCGACGTCAGGACGAAGCCATGGGGGTGGAATCTTTCATGTTAGTGGCGGCGCCGAGCCGCGTCAATTCGTGACGAGCGTCTCGCTCGTCGGTCGCGAGCTGCGCGGCGAGTGCGGCCGGCGAATCGAAGCGACGTGTGTCCCGCAGCCGCGCGACGAACTCCACCCGCACGGGCGCGTCGTACAGATCGCGCGATACGTCGAAGAGATGAACCTCTAGCGCCGGCTGCGCGTCACCGAATGTCGGACGCGGACCCAGATTCATCATACCGCCGAAGGGTCCGGCCGGGGTTTGCACGCGCACCGCGTACACGCCCTGCGGAGGAAGCAGCTTTCGCGCTGGCGGCGGGCCGAGATTGATGGTGGGATAGCCGAGGGTCCGCCCGCGCCCCGCTCCCGGAACCACGCGCCCGCTCACCGAGTACGGCCGCCCCAGCCCAATCGCAGCGCGGCGCAGGTCCCCACCGGCCACGGCGCGGCGAATCATCGTCGACGATATGGGATGCCCGCCCGCGTCGCACACGGGCTCCACGACTTCCACGCCGAACCCGCGCTCGGCGCCGAGCGCCTGGAGCACCTCGACGTCCCCTTCCCGCCCCCGGCCGAAGCCGTGGTCGTAGCCGATGATGAGGTGACGGACGTGAAAGCGACGCCGGAGCACCTCGTCCACGAACTGCGCCGCCGTGTACCGGGCGAGCGTCGAGGTGAACGGGAGCACCGCCGCGTAGTCGATCCCCGTTTCCGCCAATACCTCCAACTTTTCCGGCCAGAGCGTGATGAGAGGCGGCGCGGCGGACGGATTGACGATCTCCAGCGGGTGTGGCTCGAAGGTGATCAGCACGCCGCTCAAGCCGCTCCGCTCCGCATGCGCGGCAAGCCGCGCGCACACCAGCTCGTGGCCGCGGTGCACACCGTCGAACGTCCCGACCGTGACCACCGTACCCGGGGACGCCGGCGGGAGTCCCGAATCCGCCCAGCCCGCAAATCGCTCAGTCACCGGCGAGCACCAGCCGTGGACGCCATTCGGCACCGGCGCGATCCGCCACCGCCACGAGCGCTCCCGCGTCGTCCACCAGCGCGGCACGCACGCCTTCGACACTCGCGGTCACCGCCATGCCGTGGCGGACGCGCGCGAGCGACTCCGGGTCGAGCATCTCCACAGGGAGCGAAGCGACGGCGTCGCGCGGCGGGTGCACGCGAACCTCTCCGGCACGCAGGGCATCGAGCGAGGCGGCGTGCGCCACGGTGAACGCGCCGCTCTGCACGCGCCGGAGCGAGGCGGCGTGCGCGGCGCTCCCGGCGAGGCGGCCCAGATCGCGCGCGAGCGCGCGCACGTACGTCCCGCCACTGCAGGTGATGCGGCAGTGGAGCGTGTCGCCAGCCATCTCGAGATCGCTCCAGGCGTGGACCGTCACGCGCGACGGTGGAAGCTCGAGCGGCGCGCCGCGGCGCGCGGCTGCGTGCGCACGCTGCCCGTTCACCTGCTTCGCGGAGTACGCGGGCGGACGCTGTTCGATCTCGCCGGTGAGCGCGTGGATCGCCGCATCCAGCGCGCCCTCATCCGGGAGCGGCGCGGAGCGAATGACCGTACCGGTGGCATCATCGGTATCCGTCTCCGCACCGAAGCGGATGGTGACGTCGTAGACCTTCGGTTCGGCGTCGAGGTACGGGAGCAGGCGCGTGGCGCGGCCCACCAGGAGCACGAGCAGCCCGGTGGCGAACGGATCGAGCGTGCCGGCGTGGCCGATGCGGCGCTGACCGAGCGCGCGCCGCGCCACCATCACCACGTCGTGGGAGGTCACTCCGGCAGGCTTGTCTACGAGCACCAGGCCGTCAGTCGTCGTGATCCTCATGGCGTGGCGGGTCCGGCTGGCGAATCCCGGCGAGGAGCGCATCGATGCGGGCGGCGCGGTCGGGAGTGGGATCGCGCCGGAACTCGATCTGCGGCGCGTGCCGCAGGCGGAGCCGGCGCCCGATGAGTGCGCGGAGGTGTCCGGCCACATGTGCGAGTCCCTCGAACGTCGCGTCGCGCTCGGCGTCACTGCCCAGCACGCTCACGAACACGCGCGCGTGGCCGAGGTCGCGCGTGACTTCCACGCCGGTGACGGTCACGAATCCCACCAGGCGCGGGTCCTTCGCGCGCGCGCTGAGAAACGTCGCGACCTCCTCGTGAATGGCAGCGGCGACGCGGTCCGCGCGCCGAGAGTCGTGCGCCATGATCTCCACCCCACACGCCGCGATGCCGGCGGTCACAGAAACGTGGTCACCGAATCGATGATGCGGCACGCCGGCGTGCCGGCCACGAAGCGGTCCACCGCCGCGAGCACCTGCTGCGCGTGCCGCCGGTCGCCGGCGACCACGCAGGCCGTCAGCTCGGCGCGCTGCCACACGTCCTGATGCGCCGTCTCGGACACCGAGACGTTGAATTCGTTGTGCAGCCGGTCTTTGAGGCTCTTGATCACCGACCGCTTCTGTTTGAGCGACGCCGCCGCGGGCAGATGGAGCTCCCAGGACATCACACCGATGGTCATGCGCGACGTCTCGCGAGCGCTACCCTTCTGCGGCCAGCGTCCGCGCCACTTCTTCCGTGCGGTAGCATTCGATGACGTCGCCGACCTTCACGTCGTTGAAGTTCTCGACGGCGATGCCGCACTCGAACCCTTCGCGCACCTCGCGCACGTCCTCCTTGAAGCGCCGCAGCGACGCGATCGTCCCGTCGTAGATCTCCACGCCGTCGCGCACGACACGCACGCGCGCGCCGCGGTTGATCACCCCGCTGCGCACCGAGCACCCGGCCACCACGCCCACGCGCGGCACGCGGAACAACTCGCGCACCTCCGCCTCGCCGAGCACGACCTCGCGCTCCTCGGGGCGCAACATCCCCTCGAGCGCGGCGCGCACCTCGTTGACGGCATCGTAGATCACGCGATACAGCCGGATCTCCACCCCTTCCCGCTCGGCCGCCGCGCGCGCGTTGTTGTCCGGGCGCACGTGGAAGCCGATGATGATCGCGCCGGCCGCCTTGGCGAGCAGGATGTCGCTCTCGGTGATCGCCCCCACGCCGCGGTGCACGATGTCGACCTGCACCTCGCTGGTGGACAGGCGGCCGAGCGCATCGGCCAGCGCTTCGGCCGGACCGCCCTGGTCCGCCTTGATGAGGAGCTGCAGCGTACGCCGCTCGCCGTCGGTGGCGGCCTGCGTCATGAGGTCCTCGAGCGACACGCCGGCGCGCGACGTGCGCCGGCTCTTCGCTTCACGGTCCAGCCGCTGGCGCGTCTGCGCGATCTCGCGCGAGGTGGCGGAGTCTTCCAGCACGAGCAGGCGATCTCCGGCCTGCGGCACGCCCTCGATACCGAGCACCTGTACCGGGATGGCCGGTCCGGCTTCCGTCACCTGCTTGCCGCGCTCATCGAGCAGCGCGCGCACGCGACCGGAGTACATGCCGCAGATGAAGTCGTCGCCCACGCGCAGCGTGCCGCTCTGCACGAGCACCGTCGCCACCGGTCCCTTCCCCGGATCGAGCTGCGCCTCCACCACCGTCCCCTGCGCGTGACGCTTGGGGTTCGCACGCAAATCGAGGATCTCTGCCTGCAGCAGGATCTGCTCGAGGAGCTCCTCCACGTTCGTCCCCTTCTTGGCGGAGATGGGCGTGGCGAGCGTGGTGCCGCCGAATTCCTCGAGGACGACGTCGTATTGCAGCAGTTCCTGCTTGACCTTCGGCACGCTTGCCGTCGGCAGGTCGATCTTGTTGATGGCGACGACGATCGGCACGCCGGCATTCTTGGCGTGCGAGATGGCCTCGACCGTTTGCGGCATCACCTGGTCGTCCGCTGCGACGACGAGCACGACGATGTCGGTGACCTGTGCGCCGCGCGCACGCATGGCGGTGAACGCCTCGTGCCCCGGCGTGTCGAGGAAGGTGATCTCCCGCCCGCGCGGCAGCGTGACGTGGTACGCACCGATGTGCTGCGTGATGCCGCCGGACTCGCCGGCCACGACGTTCGCCTTGCGGATGTAGTCGAGGAGCGACGTCTTGCCGTGGTCCACGTGACCCATGATGGTGACCACCGGCGGGCGCGGGACCAGGTCCTCGGCGCTGTCGGTCTCCACTTCCTCCACGGGCGCGGCGTACTCTTCCTCGCGCATCGCCTCGAAGCCGAACTCGCCCGCGATCAACTCGATCTGGTCGAAGTCGAGACGCTGATTGATGGTGATGACGAGGCCGAGTGTCTTGAAGGCGAAGCCGACGATCTCGCTGGCGGGAACCTTGAGGATCTCGGCCAGCTCGCTCACGGTGATGAACTCGTTCACGCGGACCGTCTTCCGCTCCCGCTCCGCCTCGGCGGCGCGCATCGCCGCCTGCTCCTCGCGCGCACTGGTGTCTTCCGCACGGCGGCCGGAGCGGCGCGGCGTGCCGCCGCGGATGGCGCTCATGGTCCGCGTGATGTTCGCCGATACGGCCTGCTGGTCCACGGACCCGCGGCGTCCCTTCTTGCGCTTGCCACGCTTCTCCTCGCGACGCGAGGCCATTCCGGGCGCTCCGCCTGGGGCGGCGGAGGCGATCGGGCGCGCGGGAGTGAACTGCGGCGTGCTCGACGCCACCGGCTTGGGGCGCGGCGGGCCGGGGACGACCGGGCGCGGGCGTGGCGGCTCGCGCGTGGGCCCAGCCGGGGCGCCGGCCGCGGGAGGCGCAGGACGCGCGGCGGGAGGCGCCGCGGCGGCGCTCTCGTCCGCGCGCTCGGGAATGGTGTCGAGCGCGGCGGCCCGCGACTCGGGCGGCTCCGCGCGCGGCGCAGCGGATCGCGCACGGCGTGCGCTCTCGAGCGCCGCTGCCGCAGCCTGCGCTGCGGCCGCACGCTCGGCAGCTGCGGCTTCCTCACGCGCAGCAGCAGCCGCGGCCGCTTCCTGTGCCGCTGCCTCCTGCGCGGCGGCTTCCTGTGCCGCAGCTTCGGCGGCAGCGACATCCGCTGCCTTGCGGCGACGACGCTTCACACCGGCGGGCCCGGTCACCGCGCTCTCCGCTGCAGCCGGCTCGGCGGCCGGAGGCGCCGCCTGCGGGGCCGGTGCCGCCTTGGTAGCGGTCTTCGGTGCACTTGCTCCGCGACGGCGTCGCGTGGACGGCGCCGGCTTGGCGGCGCGCGCCCGCTTGTCGCGTTCCCAGCGCGCGCGGAGCCGAGCCACCTGATCGTCCGAGAGCTGGCTCAGATGGCTGCGGACCGGCACGTCCATCTGACGCAGCATGTTCATCAGCTCGTCACTGGAGATGCCGAACTCTCCCGCCAGGTCGTGCACACGAAGCTTGATCAAACCATCCTCCTATCCGTTCCGCGCGACGCCGGCAGCGGCGTCGCCAATACCGCGCGCCAGATCGGGATCCACGATGCCGATCGCGGCCGTGGAGCTCCGACCCACCGCTGCGCCCAACCGTGCCCCCTCCGACGCCGCGAGCAGCGGAATGCGTCGCGCCGCCAGGAGGGGAACGATCTTCTCCAGGCTGTGCGGCGACGCATCCGACGCCACGATCCCCAGCCGCAACCGGCCGCGCTGCGCCGCCTGCCGTACCCGTTCCACGCCGACTACTGCATTTCGTGCTCGCACGCCGAGCCCGACCAGCCGAAGCACACGCGCCTCCGCACCGGACGGGATCGCCCGGACGTTCACGCCGCACTCCCCTCCGGACCGGCCGGTGTCGCCTGCGTCTCACTTTCCTGTCCGTTCGCCGACCCGGCATCCGGAGCGGGGGACGCGTCGGACGCGTCGTCCGATGCGCCTTCCTCCGTCAGCTCGTTGATCAGCGCCATGATGCGATCCGCCTCTTCCGGCGCAATTCCGGGAAGGCGGAGAAAGTCCTCGCGCTCGAGATCGATGATGTCGTTGAGCGTCCGGTATCCAGCGTGCTCGAGCACCGCTACCGTCGCCGGCCCCAACCCGGCGATCTCCGCCAGGCGGACATCTCCCTCGTCGAACACTTCCTCGGGGAGCGGCGCGAACAGCGGCGCCTCGCCTCCACGCTCCAGCCACTCGCGGCTGGAGTAGAGGTCGATCTTCCATCCGGTCAGCTCGGAGGCGAGACGGACGTTCTGTCCGTTCCTCCCGATGGCGAGCGACAGTTGATCCTCGTCGACCACCGCCTGGATCGTCTTGCTCGTGCCGTCGCTGAAGACGCGGGCCACGCGCGCCGGCGCGAGCGCCAGCTTGGCGAAGCGCTCCGGGTCGGACGACCAGGGGACGATGTCGATGCGCTCTCCCCCCAGCTCGTTCACTACCGCCTGCACGCGCGAGCCCTTGACCCCGACGCAGGCACCCACCGGATCGATGGCGTCGTCGCGAGAAAAGACGGCGATCTTCGTCCGGCTTCCCACCTCGCGCGCGGTGGCGCGAATCTCGACGATCCCCTGCTGGATTTCCGGCACCTCGAGGGCGAACAACGCCGACACGAACAAACCGTCGGCGCGGCTCAGGATGAGGCGCGGGCCCTTGGGGGTTTCCTCGACCCGCTTGAGCACCGCGCGGATGGGCTCGCCCTGGTGGAAGTGCTCGCGGTGGTTCTGTTCGCGATACGGGATGATCGCTTCCGCCTCGCGGAACTTGTTGAGCATGACGACGAGCTTCCCGCGCTCGATCTGCTGCACCTCGCCAGAGAGCAGGTCCCCCACGCGCCCCGAGAACTCATCGCGGATACGCGTGCGCTCGCGCTCCCGGACCCGTTGCACGATCCGCTGCTTGGCCGCCTGCACTGCCGTACGGCCGAACTCGGCGAAGTCGATCTCATCCTCCATCACGTCGCCGAGCTCGAAGCTCTCGTCGTAGAAACGGGCGTCGTCCAAGGAAATCTCGTGCGCCGGATCGGTGACCTCGGCCACCACCGTGCGCAGCCGCGCGATGCGAAAGGTGCCGCGATCGTCGTCGATGTCCACCTCGGCGCGCACGGTGGGACCATACGTCTTGGCGAGGGCGGCATGGATGCCGTCCTCCAGCAGCTCCCGGAGCTCGGTCCGGTCGAGCTGCTTTGCGCTCGCGACATCGCGGATCGCGTTCAGAATGTCGGCGGAACTGGGCATCACGAACTCCCGATTGTACGAGCCTTCACCAATGGAACGCGAGCCGTGCATCCCCGTCTGCCAGCGTGGCGAGCGAGAGGCGATGTTCGTCCCCCGCAGGCGCACGAACGGTCACGACGGCGTCGCTGTCGTCCCCTTCAACACCCAGGATCTCCACTTCCACACGCCCACCCAACTCCGCGTTCGTGACCTGTGCGTGCTGGCCGACGAACCGCCGCCAGTCGTGCACGGTGCGGAGCGGCCGCTCCACCCCTGGAGACGAGACCTCCAGCACGTAGCGGTCACCCACGGTGCCCTCGGCATCCAGCCGCTCCTCGAGCGCGCGCGAGGCGCGTGCGCAGTCATCCACCGTGATCGGATGCCCGTCGTGGCGGTCGATGCGCAGCTCCACCACCGGTCGTGCGCGAGATCCTCTGCGGCGGAGCTCGACCAACTCGAAGCCGAGCTTCTCAAGTTCCAGATTGACAATACCTTCCAACGTTTCGCTCACGTTATTTCCCACGGTGGGCGTCCCGATGGAACATAACAAAAAATGTGGGGCAACTTCCCCCACATTCCGTCCCCTGGCGTCCCTGCCAGGGGCAACCAAATCGAATCTAGACCCCACGTTAGGCTGAGTCAATGGGCGCGCGCCGTACGCGGTGGAGCAGCGCACGCCTGAATCGCCTCGCGCACAATGTGCTCCGCGGCGCAGCGAGAACGCATACGGCGCCAAGCATTCGGCTGGCGCGACGTGAGGCGCACCGTACGGCGCGCGGGTGCGCGTGACAGAGTGTCGCGCGATGGTCAGGCAGGAACGACGAGCGCGGCCACCTGCCGCCCGCGGTCACCGGCGCGATGCGAGAAGTAGCGATCGTTGTCGCAGCGGGTGCAGAAGGGGCTGGTGATGATCTCGCGTGCTCCCGCCGCGTGCGCGCGGCGCGCGAGCTCGCCCCGCAGGTCCAGTCGTTCCGGCCCGGCGCCCTGCCGTCCCGTGATCGCGCGGATCACCTCGGGCCCCACCTCGTAACACGCGCCGCAGATCGCCGGCCCCAGGTACACGGTGACCTCGGCGGGACGGATGCCATCGGCGGCGAGCGCCGAGAGTCCGTGCTCGAGGATCCCGGCGGCGGTGCCGCGCCATCCCGCATGCAGGAGCGCCGCAGCCCCGGAGGCGTGCACCAGGAAGACGGGCACGCAGTCGGCCACGGAGATGGCCATTGCCGTTCCGCGCGCCGGCGCGTGGTGGCCGTCCGCGTCGCCGGCGCGGAGCCAGCCGGTCCACCCCGCCTCGTGGCGCAGGATGCGGGCGCCGTGTATCTGGCGTGACGTGGCGAGTCGGCCGTCGCGTACACCGAGCATGCGGGCGAGTGCGTCCCACCGCCCCATCACCACGGAGATGGGCTCGTCCGATGCCGTACTGAAGGTACCGGCGTCGCGGCGCGTCACGAGGGCACGCGCGCCCAGCGCCTCCAACTCCGGAACGACGTCGACGGCGAGGGTGTCCGCAGCGCCCGGTGCGTTCGGCACGGACGCCGGCGTCACGTCCGGCGCTCCTCCACCCGCTCGATGCGGGCGCCGAGGGCGCGGAGCCGCTCGTCGATCCGCTCGTAGCCGCGCTCGATCTGCCCGACGTTGTTGATCGTGCTGGTGCCGGTGGCGCCGAGCGCGGCGAGGAGCATCGCCATTCCGGCGCGGATGTCGGGGGACTCGACCGTGGCACCCCGCAGGCGCGACGGTCCGGAGACGAGCACGCGGTGCGGATCGCACAGCACGATACGCGCACCCATGCCGACCAGCTTGTCGACGAAGAACATGCGCGACTCGAACATCTTCTCGTGCATCAGGATGAGCCCGCGGCACTGGGTGGCGGTGACGATGGCGATGGACATGAGGTCGGCGGGGAACGCCGGCCACGGCTGGTCCTCGAGCTTCGGCACGTGTCCGCCGAGGTCGCTCTGAATCTCCATCTGCTGGTCATCGGGGACGACGAGCGTATCGCCATCCTCCTCGCACACGATCCCCAGCCGTTCGAAGCCGAGGCGGGTGGAGCGGAGATGCTCGATACCGGCCTGCTCGATGCGCAGCGCCGAGCCGGTGATCGCCGCGAGTCCGATGAAGGAGCCCACCTCGATGTGGTCCGGTCCAATGCGATAGCTGGTGCCGCGGCGCGTCGCCCCGCCTTCGATGGTGAGCGTGTTCGTGCCGATGCCGTCGATGCGGGCCCCGAGTGCCACGAGGAAGCGCGCGAGGTCCTGCACGTGCGGCTCGCTGGCCGCGTTGCGCAGCACCGTGATGCCGCGCGCGGCGACCGCTGCCATGAGCGCGTTCTCGGTCGCCGTCACGCTCGGCTCGTCGAGAAACACATCCGCCCCGCGCAGCTCGCCGGCGCGAAGCGTGAAGGTGGCGCCGACCGTGTACGCGGCGCCGAGCTGCTCGAGCGCGAGGAAGTGCGTGTCCACGCGCCGCCGACCGATCACGTCGCCGCCGGGGGGTGGCAGGGTGATCTCACCGCAACGCGCGAGGAGCGGGCCGGCGAGCAGAATCGAGGCGCGGATGCGCGCGCACAGCGCCGGATCGAGCGCCGCCGCGCGGATCTCGCGCGCGTGGACGCGGAGCGCATTGCGCGCCGTCCACTCGGCGTCGACACCCAGCGAGCGCACGAGCTCGACCAGCGTCTCCACATCGCGGATACGCGGGACGTTCTCGAGCGTGACCGGTTCGTCGGTGAGCAGCGCCGCGCAGATGATCGGCAGGGCGGCGTTCTTGTTGCCGGAGGGACGGATGCTGCCGGCGAGCCGGTGGCCGCCCTCGACGATGAATTGCAATGCAGACATGTGGACCAGAGGGAGAGACGCGCGCGAAGAATGCCCGCGGCGACGGCGCCAAGTCAAGCGGTGCTGCTTGACACGATGGGCTCGCGCGCCGTAGGATAGCGCCCCGACTCCAGCGCTCGCATCCGCATGCAACTCCTCGTGGCCGTCATCAATCATGAAGAGCGCGTCGACGACATTCTCGCCGGCTTCCTGGAGTTGGGGATCACCGGCGCCACGGTGATCAGCAGCGAAGGCATGGGGCACGTGCTGAGCCACGACGTGCCGATCTTCGCCGGGCTGCGCTCCCTCACCGCACGCTCACGCCCCACCAACCAGACGGTGCTGAGCGTGATCGACGACGCCAAGATCGACGCGGCGATCGCGCTCATCCAGGAGGTATGCGGCAGTCTGGATGCCCCGGGCGCCGGGATCGTCTTCGTCCTGCCCGTCGCACGCGTGGTGGGGCTGGCGCCGGAGCTGGATTCGGAGGGGTGACAGCGCGCGTTCCTGGCCCCAGCTTTGCACCGGAGGCTGGCGCGCGGCGCCGGCGGCGGTTGGATCGACAGGCACTCCTCTAGCGAGGCGAGCAACGCATGACCCCGTGGAGCACAGCAGCAACATGGGCCATCCAGACGGCGGTGCCCACCGCGCAGATCGCGGGAGGCACCGCGTCGGCATCCACGTTCGAGATCATTGCCGGCACGGCGATGATCGTGCTCGCGCTGGCGCTCATCGCCCTGCTCGTCCTTCTCCTGCTCGCGGCACAGCGACTGCGCAGCGCGCTCGGCGACGCGCAGGCCATGCTGTCGCGGCTCGAGGCGAGGGTGGATCCGGTGATCCGTCACGCGACGACGGCGGCGGAGCATGCCGGGTACATCACGGCGGCGGTGCGCGCGGATGTGGATCGCGTGAGCGAGACGGTGGAGGATGCCACGGATCGCGTGCGGCGCGGGCTGGACGCGGTCGAGCACCGCGCCGCCGAGCTGGACGCATTCCTGCAGGTCGTGCAGGAGGAGGCGGAGGACACGTTCGTGGCCGCTGCCGCGTCGGTGCGCGGGATGCGGCGCGGCGCCTCGGCGCTTCGCCATGCCGCGCGTCGCGCAGCGGATCGTCTGGCTGACCGCGCCGACGGACACGACCACGCGCTGGACGAGGAGTTCGATGAGATGGATGACGAGCTCGATGAGGAGCTCGACGCAGAGCTGGAGGACGAGGCGTTCGACGACGACGATGATGCCGAGGGCTACCGCGACATCGCCGAGGAGACGATCCCGGACGAGGCGGCACGCGCCGCGCGGGAGCTGGACGATGACGACGCGATCGACGCGGCCGGGCACGCCGCGCGACCGGACGACGAGGAGGATGAGGATGGCACGCTGGACACGAACGGTGGGCGGCGGCGCGGGACGCGGCCGCGGATCCGCCGGCGAGGATCTGTCTGACGACTTCGATCTGCTGACGGCAGCGCTGATGGGCGCGGTCCTCGGTGCGGCGGTGACGTTGCTGCTCCGCCCGCGGCGGCGCGCGACACCGATGACGCGTGCACTGCACACGGTGCGGCGGGGCGCGACGCGCGGTGTCGCGCAGGCGGCATCCACGGGGCGTCGCAGCGCGCGCTGGGCAGCGCGCCAGGCGGACACGCTCCGCGACCGGATCCCGCTGGAGAGCGTCGGCGAGTCGATCGGAGACTATCTCTCCTCCGCGCGCGACGCCATCGACGACGCCGTTCGCACGGAGCTCAAGCAGCTGCGCAAGACGGCGCGGCGCCAGCGCAAACGGCTGGGCCTGTAGCACCGGCGGCAGAGGTCGTGTCGCAGAGCACCAGACGCGTGCTGCCGCGAGTGGCCGTGGTCGTGGTTACGGCGCTGGTCGTCCTCGTCCTCCTGCCATCCGCGGCGTACGCCTGGACGCCGGGCACGCACGTCTTCCTGGGCGAAGCGGTCCTCGGCTCGCTCTGGCAACTGCCGCCAGCCATCGCGGACCTGCTGCGCGCCTTTCCGTACGAGTTCCTGTACGGCTCGATCGCAGCCGACACCAGCATCGCGAAGAAGTACGCGCCCACCGGGCGGCACTGCCATTCGTGGACGGTCGGGATGGAGATCCTGGACCGATCGCGCGACGAGCCGCTGCGCGCATTCTCGCTGGGATACCTGGCGCATCTCGCGGCCGATGTCGTCGCGCACAACTTCTTCGTCCCCCGCTACCTCGTGATGACATCGCGGACATCCGCGCTCGGACACAGCTACTGGGAGAGCCGGTTCGAGACGCACCTGGGCGACGGCTACGCCAGCCGCGCGCGCGCGTTGATCCTGCGCGATCACGCGAGCGCCGACGCCCACCTGGATCGCATCCTCAGTCCGACGATCTTCAGTACGCACACGAACCGGCGGATCTTCCGCGGCATGGTGTACGTCACGGACACGGAGTCGTGGCAGCGCATCTTCCAACTGGCCGCGGAGGCGAGCCGGTGGGACCTGTCGACGCGCGAGGTGCGGCGCTACATGGAGCGGTCGTACGACTTCATCATCGACTTTCTCCGCCGCGAGGTGGGATCGGAGCCGTACACGCGCGATCCATCGGGTGAGATGGCGCTGCGGCTGGCCAAGGAGGTGCGTCGCGAGGTGCGGCGGAGCGGCAGCCGGTTCCGGCTGGCCGAGGAGGCGTCGCGGCACTTCGGCATGCCGAAGGCGCGGCTCGGCTATGCCGCCGAGCTCCCGTCGCCGCTCTACGGCGCGGCGCCCGCGCGCTCCGACAGCAACTGATTCACGCGCCGCGGATCGGCGCGCCCGCCCGACTTCTTCATCACCAGCCCGACCAGCACTCCCTGCAGCTTCCGCTCGCCCGCGAGGTATCGCCGGGCCTCCGCAGGATGCTCCGCGAGCACCGCCTCCACCCACGCCGCCAGCGCGTCGACGTCGCGCTCCTGGAGCACGCCCTCGCGCTCGGCGATCTTGGCGGGCGGATCTCCGGTGGCGACCATCTGCTCGAAGACGCGCTTGGCGGCGGAGTGGCTGAGCGTTCCGTCGCGGATGAGATCGAGGAGGTGCGCGAGGTCGGCCGGCCGCACGCGGAAGTCCCGCACGGAGGTGCCGGCGCTGCGCAGCGCGGCGAGCACCTCGCCCAGCACCCAGTTCGCCGCCGCCTTGGCGTCGCCGTGCTGGCGTGCCACCCCCTCGAAGTACTCCGCCAGCCGCGGGCCGGCCGTGAGGCGCGCGATGTCGTCCGTCGCGAGCGCGTACTGTTCGGCAAAGCGCGCACGGCGCGCGTTCGGCATCTCCGGGAGCGTCGCGGCGATCTGGTCGATGCGCTCACGGGTGAGCATCAACGGCGGGAGATCCGGCTCCGGGAAGTAGCGGTAGTCGTGGCTCTCTTCCTTGCTGCGACTCGGCCGTACCGCGCCCGCCGCGCCGTCCCACAGCATGGTCTGCTGCTGCACACGCTCGCCGCGCTCCACCACGGCCACCTGGCGCTCGAACTCCGCGCGCAACGCGCGCTCCACCCCGGAGAAGGAGTTCATGTTCTTGACCTCGGTCTTGGTGCCGAGACGCGATTCTCCACGCGGCCGCACACTGATGTTGGCGTCCACGCGCAGGCTCCCTTCCTCCATGTTCACATCGCTCACGGCGGCGTACTCGAGCATCTGCCGGAGCGTGTGCAGGTAGGCCGACGCCTCCTCCGGCGAGCGCATGTCCGGCTCGCTCACGATCTCGATGAGCGGCACGCCGGCCCGGTTGAGATCGATGGCCGTCCATCCGGGATAGCGATCGTGGATGGACTTGCCCGCATCCTCCTCCATGTGCAGGCGCGTGATCCCGACGACGATCGGTGAGCCGCCGGCGGTGTGCCCAATGGTCAGCCGCCCATGCTCGGCGAGTGGACGATCGTACTGCGAGATCTGATATCCCTTGGGGAGATCGGGATAGAAATAGTTCTTCCGCGCGAACACCGAGTGCTCGTTCACGTGACAGCCGAGGGCGTGCGCGGCGCGGACGGCGAGCTCCACCGCGCGCGCGTTGAGCACGGGAAGACTGCCGGGCAAGGCAAGACAGATGGGACACACGTTGGTGTTCGGGGGCGCACCGAACTCCGTGGAGCAACTGCAGAACGCCTTGGTGGCGGTGCGCAGTTGCACGTGCACCTCCAGCCCCACGACCATCTCGAAGTCGGACGCGCTCACCGGTGCGCCTCCGCGCCCAGGGCGCGTTCGAGAGCGAACGCCACACGGAACATCCCGGCCTCGTCGAAGTGCGGCGCGATGATCTGTCCTCCCACCGGGAGGCCATCCACGCGCCCGATGGGGACGGACATGGCGGGCACGCCGGCCAGGTTGGCCGTGGCGGTGAAGATGTCGCTCAGGTACATGGCGTACGGATCGTGCGCCTTGGCGCCCAACGCGAACGCGGGCGTGGGGACGGTCGGGGTGAACAACGCGTGCACGCCACCGCGGAACACCGAGCGAAAGTCGCGCGCGATGAGCGTCCGCACCTCCTGCGCCTTGCGGTAGTACGCGTCGTAGTATCCTGCGGAGAGCACGAACGTGCCGAGCAGGACGCGACGGGTGACTTCGGCGCCGAAGCCGCGGGAGCGCGTGGTGCGGTACATCGCGCGGAGGCCATCCGTCCCCTCCACGCGCAGCCCGTAGCGCACGCCATCGAAGCGCGCCAGGTTGGACGACGCTTCCGCCGGCGCGATGATGTAGTAGACCGGAATGGCCAGCGCGGTGTGCGGGAGGGAGACGTCGGTGATCGTCGCACCGCAGGCGCGCAACGCTTCGAGGGCGCGCTCGCATCGCGCGGCCACGCCGCGGTCGAGCGAGTCGGGGAAGTATTCGCGCGGCCGCCCGATCACCACGCCGTCCAGCGATGTCGTCGCGGCCTCGCCGTAGCGATCCACCGGGTGCTCGGCGCTCGTGGAGTCGAACGCGTCGCGGCCGGCGATCACCTCGAGCGCAATGGCCGCGTCGTGCACGCTCGTGCCGAAGACGCCGATCTGGTCAAGCGACGAGGCGAACGCCACCAGCCCGTACCGGCTCACGCGCCCGTAGGTGGGCTTCACGCCCACCACACCGCAGAACGCGGCAGGCTGGCGCACCGAGCCTCCCGTCTCCGAGCCGAGCGCGATGCGCACGATGCCGGCGGCCACCGCGGCGGCCGATCCGCCGGAGGAACCGCCGGGCACGCGCGACGGATCCAGCGGATTCCGCGCGGGACCGTACGCGCTGTGCTCGGTGGACGAGCCCATGGCGAACTCGTCCATGTTCGTCTTGCCGATGAGCACCGCGCCCGCCTCGCGCATGCGGCGTACGGCAGTGGACTCGTACGGGCTCACGTATCCCTCGAGGATGCGCGAGCCGCACGTGGTCGGGAGATGGAGCGTCGCGATGTTGTCCTTGGCGACGTACGGCACGCCGTGCAGCGCACCGGCACGATCGCCGCGCTGATCGAGTGCACGCGCATCGGCCAGCGCGCGATCGCGATCGGTCCAGAGAAGCAGGTTCAGCTCATCGGCGCCCGCGCCCACGGCGGCCGCGCGCCGGAACGCCGCCTCGACGGCCGTCACGGCGGACTGCGGATGTTCGCCGGTCATGCGTCGTCGCCGCTGGCGTCGTTCCCCACGCCTTCGTGCGTGGCGAGCCGCGGCACGAGCAGGAAGCCATCGCGCGTGGCCGGCGCGAACGCGGCGAGCGGGCGCGCGAGCGGCACACTCGGGCCCTCGTCCACCCGCAGCGGCAATGGCGCGTCGCCCACCCCAGCCGCCGGCGGGACGCCGCTCGTATCGACCGCACGCAGCTCCTCCATGTGGGCAAGGATGTCGTTGAGCTGCGCCAGCAGCTCGGCCGTGCGCTCCTCGGGGAGCTCGAGATGCGCGAGCTCCATCACGTGTCGCAGATCATCCAGGCGAACCGCCATCAGTCCGCTCCTCGCTCCAGTCCCGCGTAGGCGATCACGAGCCGCTTGCGTCCGATGCTCTCGTCGTCGAAGTCGACGGTGGCCTTGGCGTCGCGTCCGTTGCCGCTCACGTCGGCGATCGTCCCGCTGCCGAAGCGCGGGTGGCGCACGCGCTCGCCACGCAGATAGCGCGGCGCGTCCTGCGATGCCTCCACGTCGGCCTCGCCACTCCAGCCCCACTCGACAGGGCGCCCCGGCCGCCGCTGCGACGGCCGCTGCCACGCGCCCGGCTCGGGGATAGTGGCGCGCCCGGTGGCGCGCGCCCGGATCGTGGCGCGCGACTGCACGAGCGCGGCAGGAATGCTCCGCAGAAAGCTGGACGGCGCGGCACTCGTCAGCTCGCCGTTCCGACGCCGGCTGCGCGCGTGTGTGAGATACAGGATCCGCTCGGCGCGCGTGATCCCCACGTAGAAGAGCCGCCGCTCCTCCTCCAGTTGCGATGGCTCATCGTAGGCGCGGCCGAGCGGGAACAATCCCTCTTCCAGCCCGGTGATGAACACCAGCGGGAACTCGAGTCCCTTGGCGTTGTGCACCGTCATGAGGGTGAGCGCGTCCGCCGCCTGATCATCGTCGGACGGTGAGACGAGCGATGCGCGCTGGAGAAAGTGGTCGAGCGGGGAGAGCCCCAACTCGCCGCCATCGTCGACCACCGTTTCGGCGGCGCTCGCCACGAGCTCGCGCACGTTCTCCACACGCTCGGCGCCCTCCGGTCCCTCGCGCCGCAGCGCGTCCACGAAGCCGATGGCGTCGATGAGGTCGCGCAGGAGCGCATCGACCGGCGCGTCGGCGGCGCGCGCGCGCAATCCGGCGATGAGCTCGGCAAAGGCGCCGAGCGCAGCGCGCGCGGCCGGGCGGAGCTCAGCCAGGAGGTCGGGACGCGCGGCGGCTTGCAGCAGCGACACCCCCGCGCCACGCGCGCGCACGGTGAGCGCATCGAGCGTGGCCTCCCCCAGCCCGCGGCGCGGCACCGCGATCGCACGCAGAAACGCCTCGTCATCCGATGGATTGGCGATCAGCCGGAGATAGGCCATGAGGTCGCGGATCTCGCGGCGATCGTAGAAGCGCACGGCACCCACTACCCGATACGCAAGCGCGTGGCGGCGGAGTGCTTCTTCCATCGACCGGCTCTGCGCGTTGGTGCGATAGAGCACCGCCACGTCGGAGAGCGCGGTGATGCGCCCCATCGAGCGCTGCGCGACGATCTCCTCGGCAACGCCTTCCGCTTCGTCCCGCTCATCGAGCGCGGCCAGCACGGTCACCGGCTCCCCCGCAGGACGGGTCGCGCGCAGCGTCTTGCCGCGACGCTCCGCGTTGGAGCGGATGACCTCGTTGGCGACGGCCAGAATCTGCGGCGTGGAGCGGTAGTTCTCCTCCAGGCGCACGATGCGCGCGGCGGGAAAGTCCTTCTCGAAGTCCAGGATGTTGCGGATGTCCGCGCCACGCCAGCCGTAGATGGACTGGTCGTCGTCTCCCACCACGCACACGTTGCCGTGCGCGCCTGCGAGGAGCGCGATGCACCGGTACTGTGCGCGGTTGGTGTCCTGGTACTCGTCCACGAGCACGAACTGGAAGCGGTCGCGGTAGTGCTCCAGCACATCGGGGTGCCGCTCGAAGAGCCGCACCGGAAGGACGAGCAGATCGTCGAAGTCCACCGCGTTGGCCTCGCGCAGCGCGTCCTCCAACGCCGGATAGACGGCGGCCGCCGCGCGCGTGGCGGGATCCATGGCCAGGCGTGCGTACTCGTCCGGTCCCACCAGCGCGTTCTTCGCGTCGGAGAGGAGCGCGCGGATCATCTTGGGCGCCCACTCGCGATTCGAGACGCCCACGCGCTCCATCACGCGCGTGATGAGGGAGAGCGAGTCGGCTTCATCGTAGATGGTGAAGGCGTGCGTGCGGCCTACGCGTCCCGCCTCGCGCCGCAGCAGGCGGGCGCCGATGGCGTGGAAGGTCCCCGCCCACATGCCAGCCGGCTCCTCGCCGAGCAGCGCGGCCACGCGGGAGCGCATCTCTCCCGCGGCTTTGTTCGTGAAGGTGACGGCGAGCACGCGCGCCGGATCGACGCCGTGGTGATCGACCAGGCGCGCGATGCGGGTGGTGAGCACGCGCGTCTTCCCCGAACCGGCACCGGCGAGAACCAGCAGCGGCCCCTCGAAGTGGAGGACCGCCTCGCGCTGTGCGGGATTGAGGGTGGAGAGTGTGTCGGTGCCGGACGTGGTGGCGGGGAACGTCATAGACGAAGTATAACGTCGAACGTGGCGCCCCGTTCGCTGGGCGCGAGCACCAGGCGCCCGTCGTTGTGCTCCTCGATGATGCGCCGTGCGAGGGAGAGCCCGATGCCCCACCCCGACTGCTTGGTGGAGAAGCCCGGCTCGAAGATGCGCTTGCGCAGCTCGCGCGGGATGCCGGGACCGTCGTCGAGGATGCGCACGCGCACGCGGTCCGGCTCCATCCGCTCGGCGGCGATGTGCAGGTGCCCGCCACGGCCGGCCAGCGCGTCGAGCCCATTCTTCGCCAGCGCTTCGAGCGCCCATTCGAGCAGCACGGCGTCGCCCTCGACGGTGAGCGGCTCGCGATCGCGGCTCACCGTGATGTTCACGCGATGGGCGAGCGTCGGCACGCGCGCCTGGAAGTAGCGCGCCACGCGCTCGGCCAGCTCGCCCATGTCCACCGGGTCGCGGCGCGGCGGGCGGCCGATGCGCTCGAAGCGGTGCGCCACCCGCTCCAGTCGCTCCAGGTCCGCCTGCATGTGGTCGATGGCGAGTTGCGGTACGGGCTCCGCGTCCCGATCCCGCAGGAGCTCGATCCATCCGCTCAGGCTGGAGAGCGGCGTGGCGAGCTGATGCGCCGACTCGCGCGCCATGCCGGCCCACACGTGCTCCCGATCCGCGCGGCTGCGGGTGCGCAGCGTGTACACGCCGGCGACGAAGACGAGCGCGAGGAGCAGCGCCTGGAGCACCGGGATGACGCGGAGGCTGGTGACGAGCGTGCTGTCGCCGAAATGCACGCGGCCGCTCCCGTGCACCACCGGCGGGTTCTCGCGGTCGAGCCGCTGGACGAAGGCGGCCACGCGCGGATCATCGAGCGGGGCATCGAACGGCAGGTTGGCCGCGGCCGTCACGCGTCCCTGCGCATCGGTCACGACCACGGGGACGCCAAGCTCGCGGATGGCGCGCGCGAGGTCGAGCATGGCCGCGTTCCCCGCTTCCTCGTTCGGATCGGCCAGCGCATCGAAGACGCGGGCGTACATCGCCGCGTAGTGTCCTGCGTCACGCCGCAGCTCGGACACCACCGTCTGGGAGTAGACGATGTACGATCCCAGCAGCAGCAGGACGAGCGCACCGAGGAGGACCACCGACGCGCCGCGGCGCATCGTCAGCGGATGACGTCGGCGCCGAAATACGGGCGCAGGACATCGGGCACGGACACCGTGCCATCGGCGCACTGATAGTGCTCGAGGATGGCGATGATCGTGCGCGGGAAGGCGAGTCCCGATCCGTTCAACGTGTGCACGTAGCGCGGCTTCTCCCCTGGCGCGGGGCGATAGCGGATCTGCGCACGGCGCGCCTGGAAGTCGGTGAACACGCTGCACGAGGACACCTCGAGCCATCGCTCGATGCCGGGGGCCCACACCTCCAGATCGTACGTCTTGGCCGCGGCGAAGCCGAGGTCGCCGGCGGCGAGCTGCACGACGCGGTACGGGAGCCCCAACCGCTGCAGCACCGTCTCGGCGTGCCCCGTGAGCCGCTCCAGTTCGGCGGCGGAGTCTTCCGGCGTGGTGAAGCGCACCAGCTCCACCTTGTCGAACTGATGGACGCGGATGAGTCCGCGCGTGTCCTTGCCGTGCGCCCCCGCCTCGCGCCGGAAGCACGGCGTGTACGCGGTGAGGGCGAGCGGGAGCGACGCTCCGTCGAGCAGCTCGTCCCGGTACAGGTTCGTGACCGGGACCTCGGCGGTGGGAATCAGGAACAGGTCATCGGTGGTGACGTACGCGTCATCCTCGAACTTGGGAAGCTGCCCCGTGCCCGTCATGGATGCGCGATTCACCAGCACCGGCACCCAGTACTCGGTGTAGCCGTGCTCGCGTGTGTGCAGATCGAGCATGAACGACATGAGCGCGCGTGTGAGGCGGGCGAGCGCGCCGCGCATGGCGACGAAGCCGGAGCCGGAGATCTTCGCGCCGCGCGGGAGATCGAGGATGCCCAGGGCTTCCCCCACATCCCAGTGCGGGCACACGCCATCGTGCGGCCGCGGCGTGCCCCACGTGCGGATCACGCGGTTCGCTTCCTCGCCGCCTTCCTGCACATCGGGGAGCGGAATGTTGGGGAGCTCGAGGAGGAGCGCGGTGAGCGCGCCCTCCGTCTCTCCCAACCGTGTCTCCAGCGCGGCAATGCGCGCGCCGATCTCGCGCGAGCGCGCCACCAGATCGTCCGCCTCCTCGCGCGCACGCTTGCGCCGCGCGACTTCCTGCGAGACGGCATTGCGCTCGGCCTTCAGCGCGTCGGCGTCCTGAATGGCGGCGCGCCGATCACGATCCAGCGCCTCCAGCCGGTCGAGCACCGGCGCGAGTGCAGACAGCGCGCCGCGACGGCGCATCCCGTCGCGTAGCGCGTCCAGTCCGTCGCGCAGGAGCTTCAGGTCGTGCACGTTCAGTCGTCCGGAACGCCTTCGCCGAACGAGCGGAAGCCGCAGTTGGGGTCCACACGCAGCCGCACCCGGAACGTGCGCGCATCCGGGTCGATGTCCAGGATCTCGAGCTTCGAGTAGATGAACGGATTGACCAACCCCGCACAGGCGCTGGACGCCGCGCGCACCACGAGCACGTCACCCACATTGACGAGCGTCGGGTTGTTCTCCTCGTACCCGCCGTCCGCCGCACGGCCGATGTCGTCGAAGTCCTGCGTGCTCACCAGCACGCCGGCGCGACCGCCGAGCCCGAGCGCGGCGGGGGGAAGGATCTCTCCCTGCCCTTCCGGCGTGATGTCGAAGAGGATGTCGAAGCCCGACGTGGGCTCGGCGCGCACGGCCGTCCCCTGGATGGTGTTGATCGCCACGGGCGCGGTGACGGGAGATCCGCTGAGCGCGAAGACGGTGACGGTGTCCTCGAACACGCGGAAGCTCGCATCCAGCCCGGTAAGATCGCCGCAGCCGGCCGTCGATGCGGCCGCGGCCGCCGCGACCGACAGGATGGCGATGCGCAGTGTCGGCTTCATGAGCAATCCGGCCGGAAGGAAGCGTGAGGATGCAGTAGGCCGCGAACAATAACGCCGTGTCACGCACAACTTCAAGCTGTTGCGTTCGCTTGACTTCACTCTCTGCCACGCCTAGGTTCGCAGCACGATCACGGGAGTCGCCCATGCCCACCATCCGTGAGCTCGTTGCAGCGCTCAGAGAGCGGGACGGCGTGGAGGCCGCCGTGCTTCTGGGGCGCGATGGGCTGGTCATCGATGCTGCCAACGCCCTACCGGCCGCCGATACCGACGCGATCGCCGCGCTCGTGCCGGCCGTGGTAGGGTCCGCCGACGCACTGGGCCATCAGAGCGGGCGCGGGGCGCTCCTCACCGCCATTCTCGAGCACGAGGGAGGGATCGCTGTCGTGTCCGTGCTCACGCCCGACGCGGTCCTCTTGGTCATGATGCGCGAGAGCGCGCACGTAGGTCCGCTGCTCTTCGAGCTGCGTCGCAGCCGTCAGCATCTCGCCAGTCTGGTCTAACCGCATCACCGGCCGATGTCCACGCCGCGTCTCCACGTTCTCGTTGCCGATGATGAGCCGCACATCGGCCGTATCATCAAGATGAAACTCGAGCAGGGGCCCTTCGACGTGATCCTCGCCTATGACGGGCGACAGGCGCTCGATGCGCTGGAACAGGATCCGAACGTGGCGCTGGTGATGCTCGATCTCATGATGCCGCGCGTGAGCGGACTCGACGTGCTGGCGCGCATGCGGGAAGACACGCGGTGGCGCTCGCTTCCCTGCATCGTGCTCACCGCCGCCGGGCAGGAGCAGCACTACCGACACGCCATGGAGCTCGGCGCGAGCGAATTCTTCACCAAGCCGTTCAGCCCGAAAAAGCTGTACGCGCGCGCCGCCGAGCTGGCGGGGGTCGCTGCGGATCGACCGGGAGCGCCTCCGCAGTGAGCGTGACCCCCTGGGTGGTGGTGCTGGCGGGTGGGGTGGGCTCACGCTTCTGGCCGTTGAGCACGGCCGCGCGCCCCAAGCAGCTCCTCCCACTCGCGGGCCCGCGTCCGATGCTGGCGGAGACGCTCTCGCGCCTCGCGCCGCTGGTGCCCGCCGAACGCACGCTCGTGCTCACGAGCGACGCACTGGCTCCCGAGATCGGCGCGCTCTGCAGTGCACTGCCAGCGGAGAACATCGTGCGTGAGCCACGCGCCGCGGGCACGGCGGCGGCGCTCGCGTGGGGAGCGCTGCAGATCGCCGCGCGCGATCCACGTGCGGGCGACGCGGTCATGCTCTCGGTGCACGCCGACTGGTGGGTGGGAGACGACGCCGACTTTCGCGCCACGCTGCAACGCGCGGCGGATGTGGCCGCGGCGCAGGCGAGTCTCGTGACCGTGGGCATCGTGCCCACGCGCCCCGATCCGGGATTCGGCTACATCGAGCCGGGAGAGCTCGTGAACGGTGCGCGCCGCGTCGCGCGGTTCGTGGAGAAACCCACGCGCGAGATGGCCGCCACGCTCATCGCGCGTGGATGTCTGTGGAACTCCGGCATCTTCGCCTGGCGCGCCGGGGATTTCCTGGACGAGATTCGCGCGCACACGCCGGAGCTCTCCTCCGCGCTCGACGCCGCCCGCGTCACCAGCGGCGCGGAAGCGATGGCCGCCTTCTACGCGCAGGCGACGCCGATTTCGGTGGACCACGGCGTGCTGGAGCGGAGCAGCCGTGTGCTCGTCCTCCCCGGCCGCTTTCCGTGGGATGACGTGGGCACGTGGACCGCGCTCCGGCGCGTCCGCCAGCGCGACGGCGCCGGGAACGTGACGGCGGGCAGCGGCACCGCAGTGCTGCGCGACGTGCGCGACAGCATCACGTACGCGGATGAGGGCTCCACGATCGTGGCCTACGGCGTGAGCGATCTCGTGATCGTCGCCCGCGGCGGGCTGGTGCTCGTCACCACGCCGGAGCGCGCCACCGAGCTCAAGACGCTCGTGGATGCACTGCCCACTGCGCTACGCGAGGCCTCCGCCGGATGACCACGGAGGCGCACGCCCTGGAGGGCGCTACGACCGACGGCGGGCTCTATCTGTACGACGACGCGCGCGCGCGCCGCTTCGAGCCGTTCGCGCTCACCCGTCCGGTGAGCGAGCTGCGCGCCGGCGTGGCGCTCATCCGCCGCCGGTGGGAGCACATCCTCGGCCGCAGCGCGAGCGGCTTCATTGCCGGCGCACACCTGGACGGTTTCTCCGAGCCGGGCACCCCGCCCTTCACGCGCGGAGACATCCCCGCCGGCAGCATCCTTGTCAACGCCCGGTGCGTTCCGCCCATCGCCGGCAGCGGCGACGAGGCGGAGGATGTCATGGGACAGACCGTCACCATCGCCGGCCGGGACTACACGCGCGTGGAGGCGAGCCCGGCGGGGGGCGCTGACGTGTGGATGTGCCGCGGGCGCGTGGCGGCGCTGCGGCTGGCGCAGGCGGTGCCCGCCGCGGCGCTCCGCGACGGCGATGTGTCCCTCGAGGTCCTCGGCGCGCGCGGCGCACGGATGGCCGAGCTGCGCGGGCGGTGGCTGGACGAGATCTGGAGCCTGATCGTGGATCTCGTGCCGCAGCTCCATGACGACATCCAGGCGATCGGCCCGCGGTTGCAGTGCGAGACGCCCGCCGGCGCGATCGTCGTGGGAGAGCACCCCGTGTACGTGGAGCGCGGCGCGCTGGTGGAGCCCGGTGTCTGCCTGGACGTGAGCGCGGGGCCCGTCCTGGTGCGGAGCGGCGCGGTGGTACGCGCGTTCACGCGACTCGTGGGCCCGTGCGCCATCGCGCGCGGGGCCACCGTGCTCGGCGACCGGATTCACGCGGCATCGATCGGCGAGACCACGCTCGTGCGCGGCGAGGTGAGCGAGACGGTGTTCCTGGGGTACAGCAACAAGGCGCACGATGGTTTCGTCGGGCACTCCTACGTGGGACGCTGGGTGAACCTGGGAGCGGGAACCATCACGAGCGATCTCAAGAACACCTACGGCACGATCTCGATCTGGACGCCGCGCGGCGTGCGCGACACCGGGACGCTCAAGCTGGGCACGTTCTTCGGCGATCACGTCAAGACGGGGATCGGGCTCCGCCTCACCACCGGCACCGTGCTCGGCGCGGGCAGCAGCCTGTTCGGCACCGCCATGCCGCCCAAGCACGTCCCCCCGTTCTCGTGGGGCGAAGGCGAGCGGCTCACGACGTTCGAGCTCGAGAAGTTCCTGGACATCGCGGCGCGCGTGATGGGACGGCGCAATCAGACGCTCTCCGCGTCGCAGCGGCGGCAACTCGCTGCCGCGCACGCACTGGGACGGCGGGTCGCGCGATGAGACTCTGGGTGCTGGGGAGCAGCAGCGCGGGAAACGCGGTGCTGCTCGAGAGCGGGGAGACGCGCGTGCTGGTGGACGCCGGCTTCCACCCGCGCACCCTCGCGGCGCGCCTGCACGCGATCGGCGTTCCCCCGGGGAGCATTGCCGCGGCACTCATCACGCACGAGCACGGCGACCACGTACGTGGCGCGTGCGCCGGCGCGCGCCGCTGGGGGTGGGCGCTCTACGCCACGCGCGGCACCATCGCCGCCGTGCCGGAGCTGGCAGCCGCTGGCGCGCAGCCCATCGGCACCGCGCGCCCGGTGGCGGTGGGCGACCTCGCCCTGCACGCGATGCCCACCTCGCACGATGCCGCCGAGCCGGTGGGCGTGGTGGCGACCGATACCAGGACCGGCGCGCGCGCCGGCATCGCCTACGATCTTGGACGCGCGGACGCGGGAGTGCATCGCGCGCTCCAGGATCTGGAGCTGCTGGTGCTGGAAGCCAATCACGATCCGCAGATGCTGCGTGCCGGTCCGTATCCGCGCTCGGTGCAGGCGCGCATCGCCAGTGCACGCGGGCATCTGAGCAACGCGGCGGCTGCGTCGCTCGCCTGTGCATGCGCCGGCCGCACGCTCGCGCATCTGGTGCTGGCGCATCTGAGCGTGCGGTGCAACGACCCGCACGTAGCGACGCACACCGTGGGGAGCGCGCTCGCGCGCACCGCGTTCCGCGGCGCGCTCCACACCGCTCCGCCGCAGCGCCCGATCGGACCCTTCCTCGCGCGGCGTGCTGCGCCCGCCGCCACGCAGCTGGCACTCGCGCTGTAACATCCGGTCGCGGATCGCGCGCCGTTCCCGCGCGGTGACATCCGGTCGCCCACGGCGCCGGCCGCGTGACCGGCGTGCGGCACGCGGGCCGTCGCCACCTGGATGACAACACGCCTGGAGACCGGAGGTCTCCAGGCGTGTGTACGTGCTGGGACGCCGGTGGGCTCAGTACATGCCGCCCATGCCACCCGGCGCGGCGGGCGCCGCCGGCTCCTTTTCCTTCTTCTCGACGACGATCGCTTCCGTCGTGAGCAGGAGGCCGGCGATGGACGCCGAGTTCTGCAGCGCGGTGCGCGTCACCTTCGTCGGATCGATCACGCCCGAGGCGAGCAGATCCTCGTACGTATCGTTGAGCGCGTTGTAGCCGAAGTTCTTGTCCTTCGACGCGCGCACCTTCTCGACCACGATGGAGCCCTCGGCGCCGGCGTTCTGCACGATCATGCGCAGCGGCTCCTCGATCGCGCGACGCACGATCTCGACACCCGTCTGCTCCTCGGCGTCCTGGAGCTTGAGGCTCTTGAGGGCAGCCTGCGCGCGAATGAGCGCCACGCCACCGCCCGGGACGATCCCCTCTTCCACCGCGGCCCGCGTGGCGTGCAGCGCATCTTCCACGCGCGCCTTCTTCTCCTTCATCTCCGACTCGGTGGCCGCGCCGACGTTGATCACCGCCACACCGCCGGCCAGCTTGGCGAGCCGCTCCTGCAGCTTCTCCTTGTCGTAATCCGACGTGGACTTGTCGATCGCGACCTTGATCTCGCTCACGCGGCCCTGGATCGCGTCGTTGGAGCCCGCGCCGTCGATGAGGGTCGTGTTGTCCTTGTCGACGACGATGCGCTTGGCCCGGCCCAGGTCGCCGAGCACGGTGTTCTCCAGCTTGAAGCCGACTTCCTCGGAGACCACCTTGCCATCGGTGAGGACTGCGATGTCCTGCAGCATCGCCTTCCGGCGGTCGCCGAAGCCCGGCGCCTTGACCGCGCAGACGCGGAGCGTGCCGCGCAGCTTGTTGACCACCAGCGTGGCGAGCGCCTCGCCTTCCACATCCTCGGCGATGATCAGGAGCGGCTTGCCCATCTGCGCCACCTTCTCGAGGATCGGCAGCAGATCCTTCATGGAGGAGATCTTCTTGTCGTGCACCAGGATGTACGCGTCCTCGAGCACGGCCTCCATCTTCTCCGGATCGGTCACGAAGTAGGGGGAGAGATAGCCGCGGTCGAACTGCATCCCCTCGACCGTCTCGAGCGTCGTCTCGAGCCCGCGCGCTTCCTCCACCGTGATCACGCCGTCCTTGCCGACCTTCTCCATTGCCTCGGCAATGAGGTCGCCGATCTCGTGATCGTTGTTGGCGGAGATGGTGCCGACCTGCGCGATTTCCTTCTTCCCGCTCGTCGGGACGCTGATCTTCTTGAGCTCCTCGACGATCGCGCCCACCGCCTTGTCGATGCCGCGCTTGAGCGCCATCGGGTTGGCGCCGGCGGTCACGTTCTTGAGCCCCTCGCGGAAGATCGCCTGCGCGAGCACCGTCGCGGTCGTGGTGCCGTCACCGGCCAGATCGCTGGTCTTGGTGGCGACCTCCTTGACCATCTGCGCACCCATGTTCTCCAGGGGATCGGTGAGCTCGATCTCCTTGGCGACGGTGACGCCGTCCTTGGTCACCGTCGGCGCGCCAAACTTCTTGTCGATCACGACGTTCCGCCCGCGCGGACCGAGCGTCACCTTCACGGCGTCGGCCAACTGATCGACGCCCCGCTTGAGCGCCGCACGCGCTTCGGTATCAAAATGGAGTTCCTTCGCGGCCATATGTCGTACTCCTCACGAAATGGCGAAGTGAGCAAAAGTCACCGGCCGGCCACGCACACCCGGCACGGTACGCGATCCGTGGCCTCAGCCGACGATCGCGAGAATGTCGGTTTCCTTCAGGATCAGGTACTGCTCGCCGTCGAGCGTCACCTCGGTGCCGCTGTACTTCCCGTAGAGCACGCGCTCGCCGACCTTCACGTCCATCGGCACGCGCTTGTCCTTTTCGAAGCGGCCGGGGCCGACAGCGACGATCTCACCCTGTTGCGGCTTCTCCTTGGCCGTATCCGGGATGTAGAGCCCGCCCCGCATCTGCTCGCTCTCTTCGAGCGGCTTGACGACGACACGGTCCGCGAGTGGGCTGACCTTGACAGCCGTGGCACTCTTGGTGGCCATAGACTTCCCCTCCAGCGTATTGGTTCAGACCGACCAGTTGCACGAGAATGTGTTAGCACTCGTGTCGGAGGAGTGCTAACAGCCGGTAAGCTAGACGCCCCCGGTACGGGCGTCAAGGCGGTCCAAGCAGGGGATGTGCCGCACTGAAGCGGCCACATCGAACGCGTTCCGTGCGGCATTTCTGCACGCATGACAGGGCGCAGTGCGGCCTCCTGCCAGCGGTGCAGACCGGACGGCGTCCGGGGTGGCGGCGCGCCAGCGCGCTGGACGATCCATGGAGGGTGCGCGGTGTGCTCCCCTCCCCTGAGTGAGCCGACGCCACCATGCGGCGGCCGCGGAGTTGAGGCGCCGACGGCGACGTGCCGGCCCGGACGCCAGCGCCGCGCGTCGCGGCAAAGGTGCGGGCTCTACTTGGCGCTCAGGATGTCGTGCGCCAGGCGGAGGCCGTGGAGGGTGAGATAGGGCTCCACCAGCTCGATCTCGCGGCAGAGCGGCGCCACCACCTCCGCCAGTCCACCCGTCGCTACCGTCCGCGGACTCGAAGGGGACGGCCACTCCTGCCGGATGCGGCGGACCAATCCGTCTATGGCTTCGGCCGCTCCCAGGAGCACCCCCGCACGAATGCACTCCTCCGTGCGACGCCCGATCGCGCGCACCGGAGCCACGAGCTCGGTGGCCGGGAGCTTGGACGTGCGCCGCACCAGCGACTCGAGCGAGGTCGCCACTCCGGGAGCGATGATCCCGCCCAGGAACACCCCGTTCCCGGTGATGCAATCGAAGGTCGTGGCGGTCCCCAGGTCCACCACCACCGAGTCGCACGCGTAGATCCGGCTGGCGGCGAGGGTGTTGATGATGCGGTCCGCGCCTACGGTGAGCGGTTCCTCCACGTCGAGCACGATCGGCAGATCGGAGGCGGCATCCACCACGATCGCGGGACAGTCGAGCCATGCCTCGCACGCATCAGCCAGGGGGCGCGTGATGGCCGGCACCACGGAGCCGATCGCGGCTCCGGCGATCCCGTCGCGCGCATCGGGTTTGCTCGCCAGGAGCGATGTGACCAGCAACCCGAACTCGTCCGTGGTGCGGGCCAGCGGCGTCGTGATGCGCCAGTGTGCGCGGAGCGCATCCCCGTCGAACAATCCCACCGTGGTCTCGGTGTTCCCCACGTCGAAGACGACGATCACGAATCCTCCTCGAAGACGAGCGATCCCGCCCTGCACTCCCGCTCGCCGTGCTCGGTGCGCACGATGAGCGCTCCATCCGCCGCGATCCCCACCACACATCCGGGCACCGGTGCGCGACAGCGGCGCCCGCGCGCCACGTCGCGCGCTGCGTACGCCTCGCGCTCCTCCGCGCTCAACACGCCCTCGCTCCGGAGCGCTTGACCGATGGCCGGCACCACGCGCTCGAGCACCTCGACACGCGACGTGCCGTCGGGGAGAGACGCCGCCCCGGCCACGTCATGGGGAACGCGCACGTTGAGGCCGAGCCCGGCCGCCACCCACTCCGCACGATCGTCACGCCAGCGCGCCTCCACGAGAATGCCTCCCACCTTGCCGCCGCGCAGATAGAGATCGTTGGGCCACTTGATGCGCACCATCTCGTGCGCCAGTGCATCGAGCGCTTCCGCGACGCGCAGTCCGATGCGGAGCGAGAGCTGCGGCGCCGCGCCCATCCCCGTGGGGCGCGCGAGCATCGTGAGCCACACGCCGGCGCCCGCGCTGGACGCCCACTGGTGCCCACCGCGTCCGCGTCCGGCCGTCTGTGCATCGGCGAGCACGATCGTTCCGCCGGGCGCGCCGGCAGCCGCAGCCTCGTGCGCCGCATCCTGCGTGGAGGGAAGCGTGTGCCACAGCTCCACGCGCGGCACACCGAGACGCACCGCCAGCGTGGCGGCGTCCACGCCGTCGAACGTGGCCGCGCGCGCGGCGTCCGCCGCCGTCGTCACCCGCGGAACGCCACCACGGCCAGCACCACAGCGCCGAGCACGAGCCGGTAGAGCGCGAACGCGCCGAAGCTGTGGCGTGTCACGTAGCGCAACAGGACGTGGATCGCGAGCCATCCGCTCACGGCGGCAGCGAGCACTCCCGCCATCACCGCGGCACCCATCCCCGGTGCAGCGAGGGCGCGCGGCGCCTCGAACACCGCGGCCGCCGCGATGATCGGCATGCTGAGCAGGAAACTGAAGGTGGCCGCAGCCTCGCGGTCGATCGCGAGCGCCCGCGCGGCGGTGATGGTCGACCCGGATCGCGAGACGCCGGGCACCAGCGCGAAGAGCTGCGCCACGCCGATGAGCAGCGCGTCGCGCCAGGTGAGCTGGCCCAGCGGCCGCCGTTCGGGGACGACGCGATCCGCCAGCCAGAGAAGAAATCCGAGCGTCATGAGCGCCACGGCGATGAGCGCCGGGGTGCGGAACGTCGTCTCCGCCGCGTGCTGGAGCAACACGCCGCCGATCCCGCCGGGGATGGTACCGATCACCAGGAACAGCACCATCCGCTCGCTCGGCGTTTCGATGCGACGGGTCATGACGATGTGCCAGCCGGCGCGCGCCAGCGTCACCCACTCGCGGCGAAAGTACAGCAACACCGCCACGAGCGTGCCCACGTGCAGCGCGACGTCGAACGCGAGCCCGGGCTCGGGCCATCCGAACAGCCACGGCGCGAGCGCAAGGTGGGCGGAGCTGCTGATGGGGAGGAACTCCGCCAATCCTTGCAGCACGCCCAGCACGATGGCGTGAAACAGCGTCATGAGTGGTGCAGGATGCGTTGGTAGTACTGCTCGTACTGCGCGACGACGTCATCCTCGGAAAAGCGCTGGCGCGCGTCGGCGGCCGCGGCAGCGCTCATCCGCTCCCAACGCCCGGCATCGCCGAGGATTTCGATGGCCGCCGCGGCCATCGACGCGACGTCTCCCACCTCGCGCAGTGCGCCGGTGACGCCGTCGTGCACGACTTCCGGAAGTCCCCCCGCGCGCGAGCCGACCACCGGCACGCCGCACGCCAGCGCTTCGAGCGCGCTCAGCCCGAACGACTCGTTCTGGCTGGGGAGCAGAAACAGATCCGCCGAGGCGAGGAGCGGCGCGACATCGGTGATCTTGCCGAGGAAGTAGACGGATGATGCGACGCCGGCGGCGCGCGCTTCCTCTTCCGCTTCCACGCGGTCGGGGCCGTCGCCGACCATGAAGAGCACCGCGGGGATCGTCCGCACGACCTGCGCGAAGATGCGCACGATGTCGCGCACGCGTTTCACCGGGCGGAAGTTCGACACGTGCATCAGGATGCGCCGCCCGCCCACTTCCTCGCGCAGCGCCGTGGAGTAGCGCGCGCGATCGAACACGCGTGGATTGACGAAGTTGTGGATCACCTCCACCGCGCACTCGCTGCAGCCGAACGCACGGTACGTCTCGTCGCGCAGATACTGCGACACCGCGGTGAGCCCGTCGGAGCGCTCGATGGAGAACTTGGTGATCGTCCGGAAGCTGGGGTCCTGCCCCACCAGGGTGATGTCCGTGCCGTGGAGCGTGGTGATGATCCGCACATCGGCGCCGCTCTCCCGCAGCATCTCGCGCGCGATCCAGGCGCTCGTGGCGTGCGGAATGGCATAGTGCACGTGCAGGATCTCCAGCCCGTGCTCCCGGACCACCTCGTGCATCCGCACGGCGAGCGCGAGATCGTAGGGCGGATACTCGAACAGCGGATACCGTCCCACTTCCACTTCGTGAAAGAACGTGTGCGGCACGAAGCTGGGCAGACGGAACGGTTGCTGGTACGTGATGAAGTGGACCTCGTGGCCATGCGCGGCGAGCGCGATGCCGAGCTCGGTGGCGACCGCCCCGGAGCCGCCGTACGTCGGATAGCAGGTGATCCCGATCTTCATGCGCGAGCGCTCTCCCCCTCCCACCACGCCGCCGCGCGCTCGAGCGCGCCGGAGGCCTCCGGATCGATGCACGTGACGTCGGCGCCGACGAGCTGATGCCGGAACCACGTGCGCTGTCGTTTGGCGTACTGTCGTGTCGCCCGCTCGATGTCCGGCAACGCATCCATCCGCGAGCGCTGGCCGAGCACCAGCGCCCGCATGGCCCGGTACCCCGTGGCTTCCCACGCGGGCGCATCCGCCGGCACCTCGCGCAGAAGCCCGACCGTCTCCTCCTCCCACCCGGCGTCGAGCATCGCGCGCACGCGCGCGGCGATGCGGTCGCGCAGCGCCGCCGGCGACGGATCGAGCACAAGATAGCGCACCGCAAGCCCGGGCGCCCGCGCGCCCCGCCGGTACCATTCGGTAATCGGAACGCCGGTGAGCGTGGCGACCTCGATCGCACGGATGAGCTGCGCGCGCCCCAGGTCGGCGCGCGCCGGATCCACCGCGCGCGTCCACCGCCGGAGCGACTGCGTGTCGTACGCAGCGAGCTCCGCCGCGAGCGCGGCACGGCGCGCCGGATCCAGCGGAGGCTCCTCGAACAGCGGCTGCGCGAGGGCGCGCACGTAGAATCCGGTGCCCCCCACCACCACCGGCACGCGCCCCGCCGCGCGCGCCGCGGCGATCCAGCCAACCGCCTCGCGCGCCCATCGCCCTGCCGACACGCGCTCGCGCGGATCGGCGACATCCACGCCGGCGTGCGGCACGCGCGCGCGATCGGCGAGCGAGGGCTTGGCCGTGCCGATGTCGAACCGGCGGTAGACCTGGCGCGAATCGGCACTCACGATGGTGCCGTGGTAGCGTTCCGCCAACTGCATGGCCACGGCCGACTTTCCCGCGGCGGTCGGGCCGACGATGACGCGCAGACTATCGCCGCCCAAACCGCCGCTCCACCTCGTCCCAGGGCACGTGGACGATGGTCGCGCGACCGTGGACATCGTGCGCGGGAAGCGTCGTGCGCACGAGCGCGACGTACAACGCGCGCATCTCCGCGGGAGCCAACGCGTCACCCGCCTTGATGGCGGCCTTGCACGCCACGGTCGCCGCGAGCCGCTCGTGTCGCGATGCCGCGGCCGCGTGCCGGTCCCCCGCGAGCGACGCCAACGTCTCGCGCAGACATCGCTCCGCATCGAAGCGCGGATGCGGCAACGGCACACTGCGCACGATGAGCGTGTGTCCCCCGAATCCCTCGATCTCGAAGCCCAGGCGCTCCAGCACCTCGCGATGCGCCTCGAACGCGTCCGCTTCCGCGGGAGCAAGGTGCAGCGTGAGTGGCAGCAGGAGCCGCTGCGACCCGGCGTCTCCCTGCTCGAGCGTCGTGAGAAAGCGCTCGTACAGCACGCGCTCGTGTGCCGAGTGTTGATCGATGAGCACCATGCCCTCGTCGCTCTCGAACATGATGAACGTCCGGCGCAACTGGACGAGGGGGGGAATGAACACGCCGGGCACGATGTCCAGTGCGGAGGCGCGTGCTGCCGCCTCCGGTTCGCCGGGGAGTGCGGCCGTGCCCTCGCCGCTCTCCTCCGTGCTCCCGCGCTCCGTGCGCGGGGCGCCGCCGGCACTCGCCCCCGCCGCGCCGGGCAATTCCTGAGGCGACACGCTCAGGACGCGGTGCCCGAACCATCCGGGGTCATCCGGCGGCGGGGCGTTCGTCGGTGCCGACACGCCCGCCGCAGGCAAAGCGCCTCGCCACCAGCGTGTGCGCAGCGGCGCGGCGCTCGCTGTCCCACCCAGCGCGCGGCGCACGGCGTCCTCCACCGCGCGCTCGATCGCCCACCGGTCATGAAAGCGCACTTCCGCCTTGGTGGGGTGCACGTTCACGTCCACGGCATCGGACGGCACGAGCAGATCGAGCAGGATGGTGGGACGCGCGCCGCTCGGCACCGTGGAGCGATACGCAGACTCCGCGGCACGCACGAGCCCCGGGTCGCGCACCGCGCGACCGTTCACCGAGAGAAAGACACGGCGCGCCGCAGCACCCACGTCCGCCGGGCGCTCGACGAGCCCGGAGACCATCACTTCACCCGACACGTCATCGACATCGAGCAATCGGCTGGCGAGCGCGCCTCCCCAGAGCGCCGCAACGCGCGCGCGCAGCGACGGCGCCGGCGGGAGCGTGAGCGATGGACGGCCGTCATGCGTGACGGTGAAGCGCACGTCGCGCCGCATGAGCGCGAGTCCGGTGAGCATCTCGACCATCGCGCGCCATTCGCCGCGCGGCGAGCGGAGGAACCGCTGGCGAACAGGCGCATTGAAGAACAGCCGCGACACGGTGACCGTGGTGCCGCGTCGCCGCGCACCCTCGCTCACCTCCACGATCTCCCCCGCACGGACGCGAATGGTCGTGCCTGCACCGTCGGCAGCCGCGGTGTGCAGCTCCAGCTCCGACACCGACGCGATCGCGGGCAACGCCTCACCGCGGAAGCCGAAGCTCACCACGCCGACCAGGTCGTCCGTATCGTGGATCTTGGAGGTGGCGTGTCGCGCGAGCGCGAGCCGCGCATCGTCGCCCTCCATGCCCTGTCCGTCATCCGCGACGCGGATGCGCGCACGGCCACCCTCCTCGACGGCAACGTCGATGGTCGTCGCGGCCGCGTCGAGCGCGTTCTCCACCAGCTCCTTGACCACCGATCCGGGACGCTCGATCACCTCGCCGGCGGCGATCTGATCCACCACCGGATCGGGGAGCACGGCAATGCGCGGCATCCGGGTAAACTACGCCGTGCGCGGGTGACGTGACAGCGTGGGCGCCGCCGGTCGTGCGTGGGTGCGCCGATGCGCGCCGGTGCGTGCCGGTGCGCGCCGGTGCGCGGCGGTGCGCGGCGGTGCGCTCAGTCGGGGGACATGGGCAGCACGTCGCCCGCGTCCACCCACCCCGTCACGCCGCCGCCCGCGTCGACCTGTGCCCACGCGCCACGATGCTGCGCGATGCGCGCGATCTCGCCGGTGGAGAGCATCCCATCCGGTGCAGCGCCCAGATCGGGGACGGCGCGCACTGGAGTGACGCGCGCAACGACGCCCAGATCGTCGAGCGCGAGCCGGCGATCGAGGACCGCTGCACCGGCACCTAAGATCAGCGCGGCGGCAACCAGCACGACACCCATACGCGGTCGCGCGCGGACGTCCCGCGCGCGACCGCGGCGCACGCGCCATGCGATCGTGCCCCACCCCACCAGCCAGAGCAGCGCCGCGAGCACCGCCGGCGCCGTGGGCGGTACGGGGAGCACGCTCGCGCCGTCGCGTGCCGCGCTCACCGGGACGAACTCCAACCGCTGTCGGACATCGCGCGCCAGCGGCTCCAGCCGGAGTGCGCGCTGCCAGCCGAGCACGGCGTCCGCCGTATCGGACATCTCCCACGCGGCGGTGCCGAAATTGGCCCAGGCGTCGGCAGCGCGCGGCTCGTGTCGCGCCACCACCTGGAAATCTCCCATGGCGCGCGACACGCTTCCCTTCCGGTACGCATCCACGCCGAGGGCGAAGCGTTCGGCATCGGCGTCGCCCGTGGCCGCGGCTGCGACGTGCACCGCAGCGCCGAGCAGCACGACGATGCCGAGCACTTTCCCCGCGCGACGGGCGGTCACCGGCCACGCTCCTGCCGGCCGCGCCTCGCGATCGATGTCGTGGTAGATGCGTCGCGCGCGCGCGGCCACATCGGCGGGCGGCTCGCTCGTGCCGGATTCGCCGCGATGCCCGGCGTCGAAGGCCGCCGCGTACAGCTCGGCGAGCAGCGCCGCCGCAGCCGCGGCGGTGTCCGGAGACACGCCGGCACGTCGTGCCATCCGCTCCATGGCGCGCGGCTCGGCGATCGCTTCGCGCGGCACGTGCAGCCGGTCCGCGATGGCGGCAACGAGCGTCCGCCGCACCTCATCGCCGGCCGCATCGCGAGCGCGACCCGTGCCCGCTGCGTCGAGACGCGCCGCCGCCGAGCGTGCGCGGCGCGTCCGCGGGCGTCGTACCACGGCGAGCGCGAGCGCCGGAATGGGCGCCACCGCCAGGAGCAACCAGAACGCGATGTCGCGGTACGGCGGCTGTGGGATGGGCCCGCGATATCTGTCGCGCAGCGCGAGTCGCGCGGGCCTGGCCGGCGCTCCGCTGTCCGCGCGCGCCAGCGTCCCGGGAGCGACGGTGAGTGGCAGCGCGCGCGTGCTTGCCACCTCGTAGCGTTCCGTCTGCGGATCGAAGTAGACGTAGCGCACCGGCGGGAGCACCACGTGTCCCGCCTCGCGCGGCGTGAGCACCCAGTCGAACTCCTTGGCGCCATGCACGCCCAGCACGTGCTCGCGCGCGTCCACGCGCTCCGCGGCGGGCACCACGTCCGCCCACGACACGCGCAGCGCCGGGCGGGGGAAGAGCTTCACGTTCCCGGCGCCGCTCACGCGCACGGTGAACCCGATCGGGTCGCCCACGCGCGGGGTGGCAGCGTCCACCCAGGCGTCGACGCCGATCTGCCCCACGGCGCCGCTGTAGTCGGCGGGGCGCGTGGCGAGTGGAGGCTCGATCACCTGCACCACCACGCTGTCGCTGCGCAGCTCGATCGTCTCCTCGCGGCTGAAGAAGCTGGAGGTGAGCGGGAGCGCGTAGATGAGGCGGGCTGGGGGAATGACCCAGCGCCCGGGGGCGAGCGGAAAGATGGCGCGCTCGTACACGTGCGCGTCGTACCGCCGGCCGTGCACGATGCGTGGCGCGAAATCGGAGCGCGTGGGCGGAGGTTCGTAGGCGAGCATCCCGCGCATCTCGGGGGCGATCGCCTCCATGCGGCGCATGCGATCACCCACCGAGTGCTCCACGAAGACGCCCAGCTCGTACGTGCCCTCCTGTCCGACGAACAGCGTATCGGGTGCGACGAGCGCGTGCACGACCACGGGAGCGCTCGCATCGAGGGGCGCCTGACCGACGACTGCGGGCTGCCGCCGCCCGGCATCCTGCGCGAGCGCCACCCGTGGCGCGACGGCGCCGACGACGATCAGGAGGAAGAGCGCCGCCCTCACCAGTCCTTTCCTCCTGGCGGGCGCGTCGGGCGGTTGGCGCGCTGCTGTTTCTCCTGCACTTCCTGCTCTTCGCGCGCCGCGCTGTTCAGTAGCTGCTCGGCCTGTTGCTGTCCCAACCCGCCTTGCGGGCGCGGAGCCGGTTGCGGCGCGGGTGGCGCGTTGTTGGATGGACTCGCGTTCTGCGGTGCACCTCCGCCTCCGCCGCCGCCGGAACGGCGCGGACGGAGCGACAGTTCGTAGTTCCACTTGGCGTCGAGCGCGCCGGGACGCATGCGGAGTGCCTGCTTGTACGCATCGCGCGCGGCGGCGAAGTCCGCATCCGCACTGTCGCCCTGCGCGCCGCGTGCGCGCTGCAGATACGCGAGACCCAGGTTGAAGAGCGCGCGATAGCGGATGTCGGCATCGCGCGCCTGTGTGCTCTCACGCAGTGCGTCGATGGCCTCGCCACGACGGCCGGCGGCGAGGAGCGCCGTGCCGTAGTTGTACAGCAGCCGCGGGGACCGCGCCGCATGTCGCAGCGCGTCGCGATACGCCGCCGCGGCATCTCCGTACCGGCCGGCGCGGAACAACCGGTCGCCATCGTGTTCGGGATCGGCGTGCGCCGCTCGCGGGAGCGCCACGAGCAGCAGCAGCGCCGACGCCGCGGTCGCCGCCACGGCCGCACCGCGCCGGCGTCCGCGCCGCTCGGCCAGCAGCGTGTCGGCCAGCACGCAGAGGAGTGCGGGGAGCAGAAAGAGCTGGAACTGTGCGCGCCGATTCTCCGCCGTGCGCGACACGTGTTGCACCTGCCGCAAGGCATCGAGCGCACGCCGCGCGCGCGCGGCCTTGTCGGTGGCGGCCGCCGGGACGAACAGTCCGTCGTCGGTAATGGCGGCGCGGAGCATCTCGGGATGATAGCGCGTGACCACGATCTGTCCGTCGGCATCGCGCTTGAGCGAGACGCCGGTGGATGTGCGCACGGGAATCGTGGCGCCCGCCTCGGTGCCCACACCGATCGCGATGACCGTCACCCCGGCATCGGCCGCACGTTTGGCAGCCGCCTTGACGTCGTCCACCTCCTCGAACGCTTCCCCGTCGCTCAGGATGACGAGCGCGCGGTCGCTCCCCGACTGCGTGGAGACGAGCAGATCGGTGCCCTGCCGGATCGTGCGTGCGAGCGAGCTGCCGGCCTGTCCCACGATCGACGGATCCAGATTGTCGAGAAAGAGCTCGAGCGCGCCGCGGTCCACCGTGAGCGGCGTCAGGATGTAGCTGCGGCCGGCGAAGGCGATGAGTCCGATCCGATCGCCGGGAGACGCGGCGAGCAGCCTCCGCGCTTCCTGTTTGACCTCCTCCAGGCGGCTCGGCTTCTCGTCGGTGGCGAGCATCGAGAGCGAGGCATCGATGGCCAGCACGATGTCGGCGCCGCTGGAGCGGACGACCGCCGCTTCGAGTCCCCACCGTGGACCGGAGAAGGCGAGCCCGGCGAAGAGCGCGGCGAGACCGAGCAGAATCACGCGCGCACGTGGCACGCAGGCGCTGCCGGGCGGTACGAGCCGCGCCACGAGCGGCTCCGTAGCCAGCCGTGCCAGACGCGCACGGCGGCGGCGCCAGGCGTAGAGCGCGAGCGTGACGACCCCGGCCACGAGCACGGGAATGGCGGCGAGCGCCAGCGGCATGTCGAACAGCGACCTCACGGCAGCGGACCCCAGCGTGCCAGCAGGATCATCTCCGCCAGAAACGCGATGAGCGCGAGCGCGAGCGGCCAGCGGAAGAGCTCGGTGTAGCGGACGTACGTATGCGTGTGCACCGGGGCGCGTTCCAGGGCATCGATCTGCTGGTAGATGCGCTCCAGTGCCGCAGCATCGCGGGCGCGGAAGTAGCGGCCATTGGTGACGCGCGCCACATCGCTCAACAGTCGCTCATCGATCTCCACGGGGCGATACTCGTAGCGCAACCCGGTCAGCCCGCGTCCCACCGGCACCGGCGCCATGCCTTCGGTGCCGACGCCGATCGTGTAGATGCGGATGCCGAACTCGCGCGCCGCCTGCGCCGCGGTGCGCGGGTCGATGGCCCCATGATTGTTCACGCCATCGGTGAGCAGGATCATGACGCGCGAACCGCCCGGTGCGTCGCGCAGCCGATTGGCAGCGGTGGCGATGGCGGTGCCGATCGCCGTGCCATCCTCGAGCTGTCCCGGCTGGAGATTGTCCACCGCCGCGAGGAGCACGGGGTAGTCGACGGTGAGCGGCACCTGCGTGAGTGCCTCTCCGGCGAACGCGACGAGACCGATGCGGTCGCTGCGGCGGCCGGCGATGAAGCGCTTGACCTTCTCCTTCGCCACTTCCAGCCGATTCTGCGGCTGGAAGTCCTCGGAGAGCATGGAGCTCGACAGGTCGAGCACGAGGGCGATGTTGATCCCTTCGCTCGTGACGTCCTCCGCACGCGCGCCGGAGCGCGGGCGGGCGAGCGCGATGACGAGCCCGGCGATGAGCAGATTGCGGGCGACGAACAGCGTGCGCGTGATGCCGCGCCCGGAGCGTGGGCCGCGCGCGAGCACATCGGCGCGGGAGAACACGATGGCGCGCGCGCGGCGATGGCGGCGCCACACCCACCAGGCGGGGAGCAGGGCGAGGAGCAGGAGCGCCCACGGCGCGGCGAAGGTGATGCGCGGGATGATCATGCGGCCCGCTCCGTGGACGCCGCGCGCGCGGCCTCCGCTGCCGCGCGCTGGGCGGCCGCGTCGATCCCCGCCTGCACCGCGCGCACCAGTGTGCGCGCCTCGGCGCCGAGCTCCCGCGCGCGCGTCACACTCAGCGGCAGGCGCGCGAACTTCACGAGATCCGTCTCTCCCAGCAGCGCGGTGAGCCGGATCTGCGGAATCTCCTCGCGACCGGCCAGCGCGCCGAGCAGCTCGGCGGAGGTCATCGAACGCCGCGCGATGCCGGTGCGTCGCGCCAGATACTCGCGCAGCACGTCCGCGCTGAGCGCCGCGTAGCGCCCCCCTTCACCAGCCTCCAGCAGGCGGAGTGCATCGATGCGCGCGAACGCCTCGGTCGCCCACGCGAACGGATCGGCAACGAGCGGTTCCGCGCCGCGGCGACGCCGTCGCCGGAGCCACCACCAGAGCAGCACACCAATGATCGCCGCAGCCACGAGCGCGGCCACTGCCCACTGCCACCACGGACGCGTCCACGGCAGGATGTCGCGCGCGGGCTTGGGCACGCGCAGCGCGGTATCCGCCGGGAGAACGCTGCGCACATAGACGCGGATGGGCCCCACGGGTGCGCGTTCCTCCACACCACCGTTCTCGATCACGACATCGCCGAGCGTGGTGCTCACCGCCCCCGTGTCCCACGCGGCCAGGCCGTACAGCGCACGCTCCTCGTGGAAGAGGGAGTCGGCTACGACCTCGACGCGTCGAGGATCGGCAGCCTCGATGGCGCCTCCCGTGTCCGGCGCGGGGGGAAACACCACGCGCGCGCCGAGGGGGGTGCGGACGCGCACCGTGACGAGGAAATGGTCGCCTACGGTCACCGTATCGCGGCTCACGCCCACGCCCATCTGCACCCGCGCCGGCGGTTGTGGGGCGGGCACCTGCAGCAGGCAGAACGCCAGGAGGCCGATCACCGGTTCCGCCCGCGCAGCTCGCGCAACCGGAAGAAGCGGAGGAGCGGCTCCACGTAGCTGCGATCCGTGCGCACCGCGATCTCATCGATCGCCAGGCGCCGGAAGAGCCGCGTGCGGGCGGCACGTTCCTCGGCCACCGCGGCGTCGAACCGCTCGCGCACCGCGGCGTCGCTCGTGTCCACGTCGATCGTCGCGCCGGTTTCCGGATCGGTGATGCGCGCGAGCCCGATGTCGGGGAGCACGAGCTCGTGCGGGTCCTCGATGCTGATCGCCACCACATCGTGCCGCTGCGCGATGAGCTTGAGCGGCCGTTCCAGCCCCGGTTGCACGAAATCGGAGACGAGGAAGACGATGGCGCGGTGCGGCAGGAGACGGATCAGGTGGTCGATGGCGCCGGGGATGTCGGTGCCGCGCCCCCGCGGCTCGTACATCAGGATGTCGCGGATCATGCGGAGGACGTGGCGGCGTCCCTTCCCGGGCGGCACGACGTGCTCCACGCGATCGGTGAACAGCTGAACGCCCACGCGATCGTTGTTGCGCACGGCGGACATGGCCAGCACCGCGCTGAGCTCGGTGGCGAGCTCACTCTTGAACCGTCCCACCGTGCCGAACCGCTCGCTTCCGGAAAGATCGACCGCCAGCATGACGGTGAGCTCCCGTTCCTCCACGTACCGCTTGACGTACGGGTGGCGCATGCGCGCGGTGACGTTCCAGTCGATGGAGCGCACCTCATCCCCAGGCTGGTACTCGCGCACCTCGGCGAACTCCATCCCCTGTCCCTTGAACACCGAATGGTATTCGCCAGTGAACAGGGAGTTCACGAGCCCGCGCGTCCGCAGCTCGAGCAGCTTGACCTGCCGCAGCACTTCGGCGGGAGCGTGCCGCGCCGGCGCGGTGGCGTGCGGGCGCGCGCCGTCCGCGCTCCGGCCGGCGGGGCGCGAGCGCTGCGCCGGAGCCGATCGTGCGGAGCGCGACACGCCGGCCGTCATGGGCTCTCGACGGTGTCCAGAATGCGGCGGACCAGCTCGTCGCTCGACACGTCCTCCGCGTCCGCCTCGTAGCTCGTGAGCACGCGGTGGCGGAGCACGTCGGGGGCGATCGCCTTCACGTCGTCCGGCGTCACGAAGCTGCGGCCGCGCAGGAACGCGTGCGCGCGTGCGCCCTGCGCCAGGAAGATCGTCGCGCGCGGGCTCGCCCCGTACTCGATGAGCGGCGACAGCTCGTCCAGCCCCGCCTCGGATGGCGTGCGCGTGGCGTGGACGATGTCCACGATGTAGTCGAGCACACGATCGTCCACGTACAGCTCGGCAATGCGGCGCCGCGCGTCGAGAATCTCCTGCGGTGTGGCCGCGCGCTCGACGGGAATCTCCTGTCCGCCCGCCATGCGCCGCATGATCTCCTTCTCCTCGTCGCGCGAGGGATACCCGACGCGCAGCTTGAGCATGAAGCGATCGACCTGTGCTTCGGGGAGCGGATACGTCCCCTCCTGCTCGATCGGGTTCTGCGTCGCGAGCACGAGGAACGGCTCATCCAGCCGATAGGTCGCGCCGCCGATCGTCACCTGCTTTTCCTGCATCGCCTCGAGGAGCGCCGACTGCACCTTGGCCGGCGCGCGGTTGATCTCGTCCGCCAGGATGATGTTGGCGAAGATGGGCCCCTTCTTGGCGCGAAACTCCCCGGTGGATTGATCGAAGATCATCGTCCCCAGCACGTCGGCGGGGAGCAAGTCGGGGGTGAACTGGATGCGCTGGAAGGTGGTGCTGATCGTCTCGGCGAGCGTCTTGACGGTGAGCGTCTTGGCGAGACCGGGAACGCCCTCGAGCAGAACGTGACCTCCGGTGAGCAGGCCGATCAGCAGCCGCTCGACCATGTACTCCTGCCCCACCACGCGCCGAGCGACTTGCTCGGTGATCCCCTGCACCAGGACGGCGTCCGCCGTCGGCATCGCTCGTGTCGCCACGCGCACGCTCCTTCCGGATGACCGGTTCGCCGGGGCGCCGTCGCGCCCGGCCCTGCTCCCCGCGCGCGGTGCCCGCCGCGGGGGCGGAGCAATGCGCGCAGTGTCTTCCCTTGTACCGTCGCGGCGGGCGGAGGTTCATCCCCGGCGCACCGCGCCTGTCTGCCGCTCACCGCTTGATGCGGAACCCTCCGTCCTCGTGCTCGAAGATCCACACCGCCAGGCGCGGCGGCGCGATCGGCGCATCCGGATCGATCTGCGTCCACCGTGCGGCCGACCCCGTGCTCGGATCGCGCGGCATTGCGGCGATCGCCGTCGCGCGCCGGATCCACTGCGCCATGTTCTCGGGCCGCAGATCCACCCACCCGCGCGGTGCAATCGCCGCGCCGCGCTCTTCCGGCGGAACCACCACCGTCGCTCCACGCAGCACCGACGTGCCATCGGGAAGGAGAATGGGGAGCCCCACGGAGAGAATCTGCCGGCGCAGCTCGCCATCCTCCTCGCGCAGAAGCCGCTCGGCCGTGCAGGCAGCCGCGTCGGCACTGGCGGCGGCAAGCGCGCGCACGTTCGGATACAACCGTCCCAGCACGTGCGCCTCGTAGAGCAACTTGGTGAGGCGCGGGGGCCCGAGCATCTCGAAGGCGATGGAGCGCACGCCGTGCCGCGCCTCGAGTGCCGCCAGCCCCTCCACGGCAACGGCGCGCAGATACCCCGCGCGGTACGTCGGTCCGAAGGTCGCCGCGTCGAGCGCGGCCACCACGTCTTTCCCGGTGGCGTGGCCGCGCAGCTCCATGACCACCGCGTCGGCAATCTCTTCGGGCGTCACAAGTTCCATCTGTCCCAACGCGCTCACCGTCTCGAACTCGTCGCGCGCGAACAGCCCGTTCTCGCCAACGTTGATGTACGCGCTCTCGAGCGGACGCCCCGTGGAGGTCCACGACACGGTGTCCGCAGCGAACGCGCGCTCCAGCGGAACGGGCGTCGTGCAGTCCACGATCTCCAGCACACGTCCGCCGCGGCGGATGGGACCGAACGCGATCTCGCGCCAGGCAATCGCCGCGGTGGGCTTGATCTCGATCACCGCCGGACCGCCCGGCGTGCGCCCCAGGAGGAACAGGAAGAGACTCTGCGCCCCCGCCACGGCCGACTTGGACATGAGCGTACGCGACGGCTTCTCCTCGCTGTGCGTATACGGAATGTTGAGCCCCATGCCGCCCGTCCCGCTCGTGCCGATCTTCACGTAGGCGGAGGTGCCCGCCGCGATGAGACCGTCGCGCAGCACCTCGATGTGACGGATGAGCTGCGGCAACGTGAGCGTGAGCAGGTGGCGTTCGACCATCTCCCGGCTCACCGCGCCGCGTGCGGCGGCATCGCGCAGCTCCGCCGCGGAGGCGAAGACGTTCTGATAGGCGAGCGCGGTGGCGGTGTTCACGCAATCCACCACGACGTCGGGGCGCATGGTGGTGAGCCAGTGATGGAGCAGGTTGTCGGCGTGCGACGCGGCCGTGGGAGGCGCGAGCAGCGCTTCGACCATGCGCGCGCGCACGTCGTCGTCGCCCAGCAGATCCGCGCGTCCCCGCGTGGCGAGATCGCGCGGGAGGAAGATGTTTCCCCACGCCGCCTCGACCGCCGTCGCACCGGCCACGGAGGCAAGCTCCGCCGCTCCCGCTTCGGCTTCGTCGCGCGTGAGCGCCGAAATCACGATGCGCCGGGGCCCGTGCTCGAGGAGCTTCCGCGCCACCGCCATACCCACGAGCCCGCTCCCTCCCAGGAGCAGGGCCGTCGAATCCCGGAGTTCCATGCTATCGCGTCTGTTCTGCGTTGAGGATGGCGTCGAGCGCGGAGCGCTCACCGCGCGTGAGCGCTCGCGACGCGCCCGCGGCGAGCGCACCCAGCGTCACCGGTCCGAAGCGCGTGCGCACCAGCCGCTCCACGTCCAGGCCGAGCGCCTGGCAGAAGCGCCGTACTTCCCGGTTTCGCCCTTCGGTGAGCGTCACCGAGAGCTCCCACCGGCCGTGCCCGCGTGGCGTCGCGTCCAGGTCGACCGGCACCACGAGCCCGTCCTCCAGGGAGACGCCATGACGCGCCTGCCGCAACACCCGGCCGGCATCGCCGCGCACGGTGGCCACGTAGCTCCGCTCCACCTGGCGGCTGGGGTGCGCGAGCCCGTGCGCCGCCGCGCCGTCGGTCGTGAGGAGGAGCACCCCCTCGGTGAGATAGTCGAGCCGTCCCACATACGTGAGACCGGGGATCTGCTCGACCAGGTCGAAGACCGTGCGACGGCCCTGCGGGTCGCGCCGCGTGGTGACGACGCCAGCCGGCTTGTGGAGGACGAGCCAGCGCGCGGCTGCGGGCGGCTCCACCGGCTCTCCATCGATGCTCAGCCGGTCGTGCTGCGGGTCGACGAGCTGCCCGACGAGCGCGACCTCGCCATTCACGCGCACACGTCCCGCGGCGACCATCTCGTCCGCGCGGCGCCGCGACGCGATCCCCGCGCGAGCCAGCGCGCGCTGGATGCGCATGCGCGGCGCCATTCACGGTGCGGGTGCGTCGCTGCGCAGCGCGACCGCCAGCTCGTCGGCGCGCGGCAGCTCATCCAGGTGCCGGAGCGCGAAGTGCTCGAGGAAGAGCGGCGTCGTGCCGTAGAGCAGCGGACGACCGATCCCCTCGCCGCGGCCGACGACGTCCACCAGCCCGCGCTCGAGCAGCGACTTGAGGAGCGTGCCGACCCCCACGCCACGAATCTCCTCGATCTCCGCGCGCCCGATCGGCTGCCGGTAGGCGATGATCGCCAGCGTCTCCAGCGCGGCAGCGGAGAGCCGCTGCGGCCGCGCCTGCAAGTGCGCGCGCTCGATTGCCTCGGTGTATTCGGGACGCGTGAGGATCTGCCATCCGCCGGCCAACTCCACCAACTCCACGCCGTGCTCCCCGTCGTCGTACGCGCGGCGGAGCTCGTCGAGCGCCTCGACGATCGCCGCCGGCGATTCCTTCGGGCTCAACGCGCGCAACTCCTCCGCCGGCACCGGGCGCCCGCTGGCGAAGAGCGCCGCCTCAAGCAGCTTCGCTAGCGGCGTCACGGATGATCTCCACGCTGCCGAAGGGGCGCGTCTGGATGACGTGCAACTCCCCGCGCCGCGCCAACTCGAGGAGCGCGAGGAGCGCCGAGATCACCTGCCACGGCTGTGCCTGCCGCGGCACGACGTCGCGCCAGCGGGCGTGCGTGCGCTGCGCGATGACGGCGCGGATGAAGGCGATCGCCCCGTCGACATCGAGCGGGCGCGGGATGACGTCGTGCACGGCGGGGCGCTGCGTGAGGCGCAGCACACGGTCCACGGCGGCGAGCAGATCGGGGAGTGCGAGCGCGAGTCGCGCGGGGGGCTGCTCCGGCTCCAGCGGGAGATAGCCGCGCGAGAAGCGGTTGCGCCGCTCCTCCCCTCTCGCCTCGAGCACGTCGACCACCTCGCGCATCTGCTGGTACTCGAGCAGTCTGCGGACCAGCTCGGCGCGCGGGTCGTCCCACTCCTCTCCGGTGTCGGGGCGCGGCAGGAGCATCTGCGCCTTGATGCGCAGCAGCCGCGCCGCCATCTCCAGGTATTCGGCCGCCTCGCCCAGTCCGAGCGCATGGATGCGCGCCAGGAACTGCTGCGCGATGCGCGCCACCGGGATGTCGGTGATCTCCACCTGCTCCTCGCGGATGAGGGTGAGGAGCAGGTCCAGCGGTCCGGAGAAGTGATCGAGCTCGACGACGAACGACCCCAGGGACGCGTCGGCGAGCAGAGATTGGGAGGGCTGCGTCAATCGCTCGAGGGTGGGAGACACAGGGATCGTGTGCGCGTCGGCGCGAAAGCTAGTCGTACCGCCGGATCGTGTCAAAGCCATGCGGCGCGTTGACATGGGCCAGCGCACCGGATAGGTTTTCTCGATGCGCACCAGCGCAGCGCGCGCCGGCACATTTCGCCGGCGCGCGCCGTCGTATCCCACACGATGGAGTCGTGGACGTGCCCAACATCTCGTCTGCCAAGAAACACATGCGCAAGTCGCGCGCGGCCGCGGCGCGCAACCGGGCGCAGCGCTCGACGCTCCGCACGGCGTTGCGCAAGGCCGCGGCGCCGGGAGCGAGCGAGGAGCAGCGCCTCGCGGCCGTCTCGCTGCTCGATCGCGCAGCGCGGAAGGGGCTCATCCACCGCAACGCCGCCGCCCGCCGCAAGAGCCGCCTGGCACGCGCGGCTCGCTAACTTAGAGCACGCTAGAGCGCTGCGAGCTCCGCGCCGCAGCGCTCGCAGTACCACTCGGTCGGATAGTTCAACGTGCCGCACTCCTGGCACTTGAGCGTCTTGACCTGCTCCGGCGGAACGTCCTTGAGAAAGGACGGAATCGATTCCCGCATCTCTCCGCCGGCAGCCGCCGCATCCGTATCGGACGGCGGAGGCGCATCTCCCTGATTCTCGTCCGTACGCGTGGCCGCGCTCCGCTGCGAGGCAACCGCGGCTTCGCCATTGGGCGCCGCGGCGCGCGACGTAGCCACGCCCCCATCGCGCACGCGGTGCTCCCCGGTGCCCGGCTCCGACGCGCCGCGCGCGGGCGCCGAGCCTGAGCGCGGAGGGACGACCGAATGCAGGAATTCCAGTTCATCGAACGCCGTCGATTCTCGTCCCGCCGCCGCGCGATCGCGTCGCTCGGGTGAGGCGGTCGCCGCACGTGAGGGCACCGCGTGTCCACCCGTCGAGCCCTCCACGGGAGCAGCGCGGGGCGGCTCGACTCCGCCGAGCGAGTGCAGCACCGACCGGAGACGTTCCACCTCTCCCGTCAGCGAGCCCCGCTCCTCGGTAATGGCCGACAGCGCCCGCTCGCTGCGCTCCTCGATCTCGTGCCGCCGCTCCTCGGGCCATTCCCCGACCGCGGCGCGCAGCTCCGCTTCCGCGCGCTCGTCGCGCAGCTTCCTTTCCTCCGCATCGAGCGTCGTGAGACGCTCCAGCAGGCGGCCGAGCATCTCGTCGATCGCTTCGCGATGCGTGGTGAGATGCTCCAGCACGCGGTGCAGACGGCCGGTGTAGTCCGCGTGAACGCGGGCGTAGATGTGCTCGGGCGTGGAGGCGCGGCGCGACTCGAGTGCGCCAAGCCACCCTTCGTAGCGCTCGCGCTCGGTGAGCAGTGCGCTCACGGCCTGTTCTCGTCCGGTGCCCGGGTTCGTCATTCCTTTCGTCTCCTGCGCCGCGCGGTTGCGCGTGGCTGCGTGGCGCTCCTAGGGCCGCTGGCTTGGCGCTGCGCTCGCAAACCGGCCACCTCCCGCGGCGGAAGGGGGCGCACCGGCCCGAGCAGACGCGCCGCGAGCAGGATGCGCGCCGTGTGCTCCAGACTCTCCATGCGGCAATACGCCGACGCCAGCGTGTCCCCCACCGTTACTGCACCGTGATGGTCCAGCAGAAACGTATCGTGATGCGCGGCGAATGGAGCAAGCCGCTCGGCCAGCGCGCCGGTACCGGGCGCCGCGAAGGGAACGAGCGCCACCGGTCCCAGCACGACGATCCCTTCCGGCACCACGTCGTCGGGGATCGGCACGCCCGCGACGGCGAACGCCGTCGCCGCCGGAGGATGCGCGTGCACCACCGCCCCGACGTCGTCCCGCGCGGCATAGAGCTCCAGGTGCACCGCCAGTTCGGAGCTCGGCCGTCCCCCGCCAGCCGGCCGCCCGGACGGATCCACGACGACCATCGCATCCGGGTGCGCGTCGCCCTTCGCCACTCCCGCCGGCGTCACCAGCACGTTGCCGTTCTTCAGGCGAACCGAGGCGTTCCCCTCCAACCCGGCAATGAGCCCGCGCTCGTAGAGACGGCGACAGACATCCGCCAACGCACGGCGAGCCTCGCGCTCCCCGGGCATCGCCTGCTACGCCTGGGGCAGACGATGGACGATCGAGCCACCGACGATGGTGCAGAGCACCTGCCCGCGCAACCGCCGGCCGGCGTAGGGCGTGTTCCGTCCTTTCGACAGGAAGGCGCTCGGGTCCACCACCCACTCGCGATCCGGATCGAAGATGGTGACGTCGGCCACGCTCCCGCGGCGGAGCGTCCCGCCCGGGAGACCGAAGAGGCGCGCGGGGGCCACGGCCATGCGGTCGACGAGGGTGGGGAGATCGATGATTCCGGCGCCCACCAGGTCGGTGAGCACGAGTGAGAGCGCCGTCTCGAAGCCGACGATGCCGAAGGGGGCGTCGGCGAACTCGCGCTCCTTCGCGTCGTAGTGGTGCGGCGCGTGATCGGTGGCGACGACGTCGATGATGCCGTCGCGGAGCGCGGAGCGCAGCGCGTCCACATCCTCGTCGGTGCGGAGCGGCGGGTTCATCTTGGCGTGCGTGTTGTACCCCTCGCACGCGCGCTCGGTGAGCGTCAGATGGTGCGGCGTGACTTCCGCCGTGACCACGACACCCTGCTCCTTGGCCCAGCGGATGAGCTCCACGGAGCCGCGTGTGCTCATGTGTGCCAGGTGCAGCCGGCCGCGGGTGAGTCGCGCGAGCAGGAGATCGCGCGCGACCATGATCTCCTCCGCCTCGTCGGGAATTCCCTTGAGGCCGAGGCGCGTGCTCACCAGCCCCTCGTTCATCGAGCCGCCGGCGGCCAGCGTGAGCTCCTCGCAGTGATCGATGACCGGGATGCCGAAGGTGCGTGCATACTCCAGCGCGGTGCGCATGAGGTGCGCGCTGGTGACGGGGCGCCCGTCATCGCTCACCGCCACCGCGCCCGCACCGACCATCTCGCCGAACTCGGCCAGCGTCTCTCCACGCTCGCCCACGGAGATGGCGCCGATCGGATACACGCGCGCCGCCGCGGCGCGCGCCGCCTGTCGGATGATGAAGCCGACGGCCGCCTGGTTATCGGTGACGGGCTCGGTGTTGGGCATGGCGCACACGGCGGTGAACCCGCCCGCCGCCGCCGCGCGCGCGCCGGTGGCGATCGTCTCCACGTCCTCGCGTCCGGGCTCACGGAGATGACAGTGCACGTCCACGAAGCCGGGAGACACCACCGTGCCGGTGCAGTCGATCACCTCGGCGCCATCGGGGACGCCCAGCCCGCGGCCCATGTCGTGCACCGCGCCCGCGCGCAGCAGCACGTCCGCCACCTCGTCCATCTGCTGCGACGGGTCGAGCACGCGTCCGCCGCGCAGCAGGAGATCACGTGTCGCGCGGCCGCGGCCGCCGTCTCCGCGCGCGCTCATTCGTCCCCCCCGCCCTTCGCCGCTTCCGCGAGCTCCGGGCGCCCGCCAGCCAACAGGTAGAGCACGGCCATCCGCACCGCGACGCCGTTGGTCACCTGATCGAGGATGACGCTGTGTGGTCCATCGGCCACGTCGGAATCGATCTCCACGCCGCGGTTCATCGGCCCAGGGTGCAGGATGAGCAGATCGCGCGGCGCGCGCTCCAATCGCTCGCGCGTGATCCCAAAGACACGGTTGTACTCGCGGAGCGACGGAATGTAGCCCGCGGTCATGCGCTCGAGCTGCAGGCGGAGCACGTTGAGCGCCTCCGCCCACGCGATCGCATCTTCGATACGGTCGAACACCTCCACGCCGAGCTCCTCCACCTCCACCGGCAGGAGCGAGCGCGGTCCGCACACCGCCACCTCGGCGCCCAGCTTGCGCAGCCCCCAGATGTTGGAGCGCGCCACGCGCGAATGGAGGACGTCGCCCACGATGCAGACGCGCCGTTTGGCCACACCGCCGAGCTTGTCGCGCACGGTGAGGAGGTCGAGCAGTCCCTGCGTGGGGTGCTCGTGCGTGCCGTCGCCGGCGTTCACCACGTTGGACTCGATGCGCTCGGCCAGGAACTGCGCCGCCCCCGAGGCACCATGCCGGATGACGACCATGTCGATCCGCATCGCTTCCAGGTTGCGCGCGGTGTCGACGAGATTCTCTCCCTTCGCCACGCTCGAGCCGCTGGCGGCCACGTTCACCGTGTCGGCGGAGAGGCGCTTCTCGGCGAACTCGAACGAGATGCGCGTGCGGGTGGACGCTTCGAAGAAGAGATTGACGATCGTGTGGCCGCGCAGCGCGGGCACCTTCTTGATCGCGCGCTCGCTGATCTCCTTGAAGGGCTCGGCGGTGTCGAGGATGAGTTCGATCTGTTGCGCGGAGAGCGGCTCCAGGGCAAGCAGGTCCTTGCCCAGCGGGGACGTGCCGCTCACCGCGTATCCTCGGCCGGCACCAGCACGACCGCGTCGTGGCCATCGCGCTCGGCGACGAGCACATCCACGCGCGAGCCGGCGGGAGCGGTGACCGTCTTGCCGACGACATCGGCGTGGATGGGCAGCTCGCGCCCGCCACGGTCGATCAGCACGGCCAGCGCGATGCGTGCGGGACGGCCGAAGTCGGCCAGCTCGTCGAGCGCGGCGCGCACCGTGCGCCCGGTGTACAGCACGTCGTCCACGATCACCACGTGCTTGCCGTCCAGCTCCCACGGGAGATCGGTCGGCCCCACCACCGGTCGTGGTCCGACCGTCTGCAGGTCGTCGCGGTAGAGCGTGATGTCGAGCGCGCCGCGCGGAATGGCGACGTCTTCGCGCTCCTCGATGTGCTTCACGATGCGGTCGGCCAACTGGACGCCGCGGCGCTGGATCCCCACCAGGACGAGCTCGTCCGTCCCGTCATTCAGCTCCAAAATCTGATCCGCCATGCGCCGCAGGGTGCGGTCCATGGCGCGTGCGTCGAGGATCGTTGTGGAGCGAGGTGGCATGCCGCGGCGGTGGAGTCCGGGGAGCGCGTGCGGTGGGCAGCCACGCCGAACCGCGCGGCGCCGCGGAGGAGGTTAACCGGTCGCGGCAGGGGCGGCAAGATGTCGCGCGCCCCATGCGCGCGGATGCTCGCGGGATCAACTGCTGCGCGTCCAGATCACGATCACGCCGCACGTCGCGCCCTGAACGCGGAACTGCGCCGGCGTTTCCGAGGGACCGCGGTAGATCTCGATCGATTCGATCTCCTCAGGTCGCAGCATGTCGACGTGGAAGGTGGGGAGATCCTGGTTCAACCGATCCACCATGACCGGCGGCTGGTTGGACGATTGCCCGGAGGCGTTCGGGCGACTGACGCGCGTCGCGATGGTGGACGGCAGGTCCTCGTCGTCCGGAACGAGCACGCCATCCAGCCAGTAGCGCACGTGGCAATGCGAGGTGTTGCGCGCCATGGCGATATGCGGTCCGCCGCGTCCGTACGTCACCAGCACCCCGGGGATGCCACGCAGGAGGTCGCTCGTATGTGCCGCGTGCCGGTGCTGCACGTCGTCATGGCTGATGAACTGGCCGAAGCCCGCCTTTCGCCGCATGGCGAAGCCGTTGTCAAACGGCAGGGCGCGTTGGCGCGCGGTCACCCGGACCGTATCGAGCGGTTGGGCGAGACGCTCGAGCGCGACGGCGAGGCGGAGCACCTCGCCTGCACGCGACGTCACCGCGCGGCGCTGCGGTTGGTACCCGAGGAGGCGAATGTCCACCGTGTCGGTGCCGGGTGGTACGCCGTCCAGCCGCGCGATGCCTCGGGAGTCGGTGGCGGCGCTGGCCGCGGCGTGCCGGAGGGTGACGCGGGCGCCGTAGAGCGGGAGGCCGCTCTCCGCGCGCGTGACGGTCACGATGATCGTGGCGCTGTCTGCGGAGCGGCCGCGCGGGCTGTCGCGCTGGAGCGTATCCTGCGCGGCGGCGGGGCACGGCGCGCGCCATGCCGCGGCGAGCTGCGCGAGAAGCGAGAGGAGGACGAGCGGCGTGACGCGCACGAGACCTCCGTGCCGGTCCGATGCGCCACGAGGTGGCGCCAGGTGCTTTCGCACACTACCAGCGGGCGAGCATCCCGGCAAGATGGGGAGACGGACGGGGTGGGATTCGAACCCACGAGGGGCTTTCGCCCCCACACGCTCTCCAGGCGTGCGCCTTAAACCACTCGGCCACCCGTCCCGACTGCACGGTGCACGAGGACGCGCAGATGCGCGCACATCTGCACGCGCATCTGCGCACGCTCGTCCACGCACGCGCGCACTCGCCGGCGGCAGTACCGGTTACGACGAAGGCGGGCCGGAGCCCGCCTCCTCACGCATCCCGGACGGCCACTCGGCTCCGCCCGCACGAAGCGGACAGGGTGGGATTTGAACCCACGATACCGGGGTCACCGGTATGCCGGTTTTCGAGACCGGTGCCTTCAGCCACTCGGCCACCTGTCCGTGCGCCACAGACTGGAAAAGTTAGCCGTGCCCGGAGGGGGTGTCAACGAAGAGCGCGGTGGTGACGGTGCCCACGTGCGGCGGTGCAGCGGAATCGGGACGCGCACCTGGCTGCGCGCGCGGTGCATCACCGGTGGAATCCTGATGCTGTGTGCTGTCGGCGAGCGCCGGCACGGAGTCGCGCGCGGCGACGGCAATCTCCACGCGGGCCACCACCGATGCTTTGGCCTGGACGTGCGCCTCGAGTCGCTGCGGACCCGCGCGCGGCGCGAGCACCCAGCGCGTGAGCGCCACGCCCACGCTGTCGGTGATCGCGCTGTCGGGGAGCGCGTGGCTCGCGCTGTCGCATGGAACGAAGCGCACGGTAACGCGCTCCACCGGTCGGTCGGCGTCGTCCACCACGCGCACGCTGACTGGCACCGTGTCTCCCGGAAACGCCCGTGCGGGAGGGGGCGCGACGATCTGGATGCCGGCAGGGTGATGCGCGCCCACGAACCGGTCACGCACCCACGGGAACGCGACCGCCGCGACGATCACCAGGATCACGATCACGAGAATCACCTCGGGCAGCGTGAAGCCGTCCCGCCGGCGTCGATACGCCATGTGCCGTCCTCCGTAGGAATCCACCTCCCCTGCGAGCACCCTGTTCCATTCGCATGTGCGCGCGGAAATGCCATGCCGGCGCAACACCCGGCGGGCCCGCTGTCGAGCGGATGGAAGCTACCGTCCGACGAGGTAGGAGAACAGCGCCCGCTGGTGCTCAGGAAGGATACGTCGTATCGTCACCGCGAGATTCGTCGCCGACAGAGCCACGCCCGTCAGCCGAGGAGCCGTCATGTCCCCGTCCCCCATTACCGCCACCGTACCGTGTCGCGCGTGCGACGCGCAGCTCTCGGCGATCGCGGAAACCTGCCCGCACTGTGGCGTGCGCCAGTTCGATCCCAAGCACGCGCTGGCGAGCGACAAGCGCGCGCTGCCCGCCTTCCTCCTCTGCTTCTTCCTGGGGTGTTTGGGGGTGCACCGGTTCTACGCCGGGAAGATCGGCACCGGAGTTCTCCAACTCGTGACGTTCGGCGGCCTGGGGATCTGGTGGCTGGTGGACCTCATCATGATTGCCACCGGACAGTTCACGGACGACGAGGGGAAGAAGATCAGCATGTGGACGTGAGCGGACGCGGCGCCGCGCGGCGCACCGCGAAGAAGTACGACAGCAGCGCTCCGCACGTATCGGCCATCACACCGCCCAGCACCTGCGGGCGGTGATTGAGCCGCGGATGGCGTAGCAGGTCACCCACGCTCCCCGCCATGCCGGCCTTGTCGTCCCACGCGCCGAACACCACCCGCCCCACGCGAGCGAGGACGATCGCTCCCGCGCACATGGCGCATGGTTCCAGCGTGACGTAGAGCGTGCACTCCCGCAGACCACGTGCACCGAGTCGTTCGGTGCCGTGTCGCAGTGCCAGCAACTCGGCGTGCGCGAGCGGGTCGCCATCGGCCACCATGCGGTTGGACGTGCGCACCAGCTCGCGTCCGTCGCAGACGAGCACCGCGCCCACCGGCACCTCATCGCGCGCCATTGCCGCGCGCGCTTCGTCGAGCGCGGCGCGCATCCACTGCTCGTCCACCTGCCGCCGCGAGAGCGGCGATGCGCCGGGACCGTCCGGCGCGGCGTCGGAAGGCTGCGTCACCGCGCGCTCGCCGCGGCCGGCTCCGCTTTCTCAAACAGCAGACGGCCCTCGGCGCCGCGCGTGACGAGAATGTGGTCTCCTTCCTCGAACCGTCCTTCCAGCACCGCCAGCGCCAGAGGATTCTGCAGCTCGCGCTGGATGGCGCGCTTGAGCGGACGCGCGCCGAAGGCGGGATCGTACCCCTCCTCCGCCAGCGCGCGCTTGGCGTCCGGCGTGAGCTCGATGGTGAGCTTCCGGTCGGCGAGGAGCTTCTCCAACCGCTGAAGCTGCAGGTCGACGATGGTCTCGATCTGCTCCATCGAGAGCGGGTGGAAGATGATGATGTCGTCCACGCGATTCAGAAATTCCGGTTTGAAGTGCCGGCGCAGCGCGCCCATCACGTGCATCTCGACCTCCGCCCAGTCGGCCGTGCCGCGCTCGAGGATGAACGCGCTTCCGATGTTGGATGTCATGATGATCACGGTGTTCCGGAAATCCACCGTGCGCCCCTGCGAGTCGGTCAGGCGGCCGTCATCGAGGATCTGCAGCAGGATGTTGAACACATCCTGGTGCGCCTTCTCGATCTCGTCGAAGAGCACCACGGAGTACGGGCGGCGGCGCACCGCTTCCGTGAGCTGTCCTCCCTCCTCGAAGCCCACGTAGCCGGGAGGCGCGCCGATGAGCCGCGCGACGGCGTGCTTCTCCATGTACTCGGACATGTCGATGCGCACCATCGCCTGCTCCGAGTCGAAGAGGAACTCGGCCAGCGCGCGCGCCGTCTCGGTCTTCCCCACGCCGGTGGGGCCGAGAAAGATGAACGAGCCGATGGGACGATTGGGATCCTGCAGCCCCGCACGCGAGCGACGCACCGCGTCGGCCACCGCGCGCACCGCCTCGCGCTGCCCCACCACGCGCGCGGCCAGCACGTCCTCCAGCTTGGTGAGCCGCTCGCGCTCGCTCTCCATCATGCGGGAGACGGGGATGCCCGTCCACCGCGCGACGATCTCGGCCACGTCGTCTGCGTCCACCTCTTCCTTGAGGAATTGCTGTCCGCTTCCCTGCCGCACGGCCAGTTGCTGCTCCGCGTCGCGAAGCTGGCGCTCGAGCTCGGGGATGCGCCCGTAGGTGATCTCGGCGGCGGCACTCAGATCGCCGCGCCGTTGCGCCTGCTCGGCTTCCACGCGCGTCTGGTCGATCTGCTGCTTGAGCTCGGCCACCTTGCCGAGCATCTCCTTTTCCGTTTGCCACTGCGCCTTCATGGCGCTGGAGCGCTCGCGCAGCTCGGCCAACTCGCGCTCGAGCGCCTGGCGACGCTCCACGCTGGCCGCGTCCTTCTCCTTCTGCAACGCCTGCCGCTCGATCTCGAGCTGCACGATGCGCCGCTCCACCTCGTCGATCTCCTGCGGCATGGAGTCGATCTCGATGCGCAGTCGCGAGGCGGCCTCGTCGATGAGGTCGATGGCCTTGTCGGGGAGGAAGCGATCGCCGATGTACCGATTGGAGAGCGTGGCGGCGGCCACCACGGCGCCATCGGTGATGCGCACACCGTGATGCGCCTCGTAGCGCTCCTTGAGCCCGCGCAGAATGGCGATGGTGTCTTCCACGCTGGGCTCGCCCACGTATACGGGTTGGAAGCGGCGCTCGAGTGCGGCGTCCTTCTCCACGTGCTTGCGGTATTCGTCGAGCGTGGTGGCGCCCACCACGTGCAGCTCGCCCCGCGCGAGCATGGGCTTGAGCATGTTCCCCGCATCCATCGCCCCCTCGGCCGCACCCGCGCCGACGAGCGTGTGCAGCTCGTCGATGAACACGATGAACTGCCCCTCCCCCTCGGTGATCTCCTTGAGCACGGCCTTGAGGCGCTCCTCGAACTCGCCGCGGTACTTGGCGCCGGCGATGAGCGCGCCCAGGTCGAGCGCCACGAGGCGCTTGTTGCGGAGGCTCTCCGGGACGTCGCCGTTCACGATGCGCTGCGCGAGCCCCTCGACGATGGCCGTCTTGCCGACCCCCGGCTCACCGATCAGGACGGGATTGTTCTTGGTGCGGCGCGAGAGCACCTGCACCACACGGCGAATCTCCTCGTCGCGTCCGATCACCGGATCCAGCTTGCCGCGCCGGGCCGTCTCGGTGAGGTCGCGCGTGAAGCGTTGCAGCGCCTGGTACTGCGTCTCGGGGGTCTGATCCGTGACCCGATGCGTGCCACGCACGGCAGTCAGCGCCTCGCGAAGCGCCTTGGGAGTGACGTTCGCGGAGGCGAGGACCTCGTGACTCTCGGTGCCCCGCGTCTCGGCGAGCGCGAGGAGCAGATGCTCGGTGGAGACGAACGCGTCCCCCAGCTCGCCGGCAAGGGCGTCCGCGCGGTCGAGCACCTGGTTCAACTCGCGTGACACCGTCGGCTGTGCACCGGTCTGGCGCGGGTAGCGCGCGATCTCACGCTCGACCGCCGCAGCCAGGTCGCTGCTGTTGACGCCGAGCTTGTGCAGCATGGGGACGACGATCCCCTCCGGCTGACCGAGGAGGGCGAGCAGGAGATGCGCGTCGTAGAGCTGCGGGTTGCCGTTGCGACGGGCGGTAGCCAGTGCTTCGTTGATGGCTTCCCCCGCCTTCACCGTGAGTCGTTCTGGATTGATCATGGCGGATGCCGGAAGTGATAACCTACTTTATCATGCGAGACGTAATGCGTTGTCCAGCATTGCTAAAGCAATGATGGTACCTCTGCGTGTAGCCATTTCGGCACCTCTGCACCGGGCATCGCCGGCAGCGGAGCACAAGTCGACTGCGCTTCGGGCAGGAGCGGCGAAATACGCTGCCATCGTGGCACGCGAGCATGTTCCCTTGCACTCGGGTGCACGGCTCACGAGACCCCCGCACTCTGCCGTGGATGATCGACGCGGTGAGGTGCTTCCACCGGCACGATGATGGGCGCGCGCTGCGCTCTGAGACATACCGTGAAGTTGACCATCTGTCGTCGTCCCCCTAGGATCGTCCGAATGCACACCCGTTCCCTGCTCGCGTGGAAGTCGCCACGGCGCACCCTGCACGCGGCCGTCCGCTCTCGTTGGGCGCTCACGAGCGCCCTGGTGTGGACGGCACTCGCAGCCGGAGGAGGAGCGTGCACGAATCGCGCACGAGGCGCGACGATCGTGGCGGACTCCACGCTCGCGGCGACCATGGCGGACCTCTACGCCGTGAACGGCAACCGCGCGCTGGACAGCGCCACGCGCGCCGAGGAACGACAGCGCGTGCTGGATGCGCACGGGGTGACGCTGGAGTCGCTCGAGGCCACGGCGCGCGCGCTCGGCGAGCAGCCTGAACGCGCGGCGCGCGTGTGGGCGCGCATGGACAGCCTGGTGCGCGGGCTGGTGCCGGCGGACGCCGAGCCCGCCGCGGAGAGAGGGCGCTCCCCAGACGCACGCGCCCCGCATCCGCGCGCTCCGACCGCAGGGACGCCGGACACCGGCGCCGCAAACGGGCGTCCCGTCGTGCACTGACGGATGCTCGCCAGCACATACGCAAACGGCGGCGCCCGCGAGGGTGCCGCCGTTCTGTCTCTGATAACACCAGTGTGCGCAGCGTCCGGGACGCCGCGCGGGAGCGCGGACGCTCACTTGGCGACGAGCATCTTCTTCACGACGACGCGTCCGTCTACCTGGAGACGATAGAGGTAGACGCCCGAGGCAGCCTCCTCGGATGTCCCGTTGATGTTCCCGTCCCAGTACGCTGTGTACGATCCGCACGGCAGCTCCAGCTCGCGCACGGGCTGCCCAGCGTCGCCGCCGCCCTGCAACACAGGAATGGCAACGAGCTGCGCGAGGATGTTGTAGATCTGCAGCGTCACCCGATACGTCCGGCCAGGGTCCGAGCACGACGGGGGATCCCCCAACGTGAACGGAATGGTGGTGGTCGGGTTGAACGGGTTTGGGTAGTTCTGGCCGAGCTCGAACTTCGGACCGCGATCACGAGGCGGGCTGGACTGCTCCTGCGCCATCGCACCGCGTGGTACCAACGCGCCGAGGGCGAGCACAACCATCGCTGCCCACAAGTGCCTCATGGGCGTTCTCCAGCTGACAAAACAGGGACCTGAAGCCGTACTCCTCTTCGTGGTTGATCTGGGCGGAACGCACTTCTGGGCCGAACATACGATCCAGGCGCCGCGCTGTCAAGCAAGATCGGCGCCGTAAGTCCCTGTTATACCGTCACCTGGCGGTCAGGGTCCAGCGCCGCCTTCCACGCCGGGGTGTGCTCGGACGGCTGGCGTGAGCGGCACACGCCCTCCGGGGCGCCGTTCGGTGATCCCCACGCGGTCGCAGTACTCCAGAAAGGGGATGAGATACTTTCTCGAGAAGCCGAGCAGATCCCGAAAGTCCCCAGGCGAATACTCCCGGCCGGGAGCGAGCTGAGCGCGGAGCTGTGCGATCATGTCGTCGAGCACAGGCCGCGCGTAGTACCGCTCGGCTTCCACCTGCACCACGTGTCCGTCACGCTCGAGCAGGCGGAGGAGCGCCTGCGTGTCGCCACCGTGGCGCGCCGCCAGCTCCGGCACCGAGGGAGGTTCCCGCCCCGCCTGCTGCAGCGTAGCCAGGAGCTCGTCGCGCCGGCGACGTTGCGCGTCGTCGAGCGCGGGCACCCATCCGGCGCGCCGCACCGCTCCCCCGTCCAGCTCCAGCTCGCCACGCGCGACGGCGTCGGCCACGAGCCGCGCGGCGACCTCGTCGGGCACGGCAAGACGGGCGCGCACCGCCTGGAGCGACGCGCCGTGCTCCAGCGGGGCGTGCGCGTGATGCGCATCCACCAGGGCGACGAGGCGCGCTGCCGCATCGTGAACGACGCGCTCGGCGAACAGTCTGTCCCCCGCCACGATCGCTCCGTGCGCGCTGGCAAGCAGTGTGTCCACCGTAGTGGGCGACGCGCCAATGCGCACCGGCAGCGCCGTTCGTGCGACACCCGAGTTCCCCACACTCTCGAGCACGCGCGCGAGCCGATCTTGCGGCGATGGAGCGGACGCGGACCACGGTCTGGGGCGCCGGTGCGGGGGCGTGGGGTCGTTCACGATCCCGCCGCCCAGTGTGACGACGGGCGATCCGCCGCGAATCACGAAGCGATCACCCGCACGCGCGATCACCGGTGCGTCGAGCACGACGCGCGCCTGCTTTCGTCCGCCGGGCGGCAGCGCACCGCCGGGGGTCACGATGCGCGCGCCGACGTCCACCGTCCCCAGGTGAAAGCGCACGCGCGAGCGGGGGCCCAGCGGCACGGCGGCGCTCGCGAGGAGTGCGACCTCTGCGAGCAGGACGTGCGACGGCTCCCATGCGCCATCGCTGACGAGCACCGTGCCGCGCCGCACATCGTCCACCGCCACGCCGGCGAGTGCGAGCGCCGCACGCGAGCCCGGCAGCGCGCGCTCGGCGGCCTGCCCGTGCGTCTCGACGCCGCGGACGCGCGCGGTGCCGCCTGCGGGGAGCACGCGTACCACGCCCTCGCGCGACACCGATCCGCTCCACACCGTGCCCGTCACCACGGTGCCGGTGCCGCGAATGGTGAAGGCGCGATCCACGGGAAGGCGAAAGAGATCGCCGGCGTCGCGCGCTGGGATCTCACGCGCGGCGGCCGCGAGCGCCGCACGGAGCGCGTCCAGCCCCTGCTGTGTGAGCACCGATGTCTCGATGATCGGCGCGTGAGCGAGACACGTCTCGGCGAGCGCGGCGCGCACGTCGTCGCGCACGAGCGCGGCCCACTCGTCATCCACGAGGTCGCGCTTGGTGAGCGCGACCACGCCGCCGCGGACGCCGAGCAGATCAAGAATGGCCAGGTGCTCGCGCGTCTGCGGCATGACGCCTTCATCGGCTGCGATCACGAGCAGCGCGAGGTCCACACCCGTTGCGCCGGCGAGCATGTTGCGCACGAACGCTTCGTGGCCGGGCACGTCGACCACGCCCAGGCGCAACTCGTCGTCGAGCGTGAGCGGAGCGAAGCCGAGATCGATGGTAATGCCGCGCCGCTTCTCCTCGGCCAGGCGATCGGTGTCCACGCCGGTGAGGGCGCGCACGAGCGCCGTCTTGCCGTGGTCGATGTGTCCGGCGGTGCCGAGGATCATGCGGCACACCACGCGCCGCGCTCCCACGCATCGAACGCGTGGAGTGCGCGGCCATCGCCCAGATGATGACGGACGAACTCGTGCGCGAGGCGTTGGTGTGCGCGCATCTCGCGCGGGGGGAGCGCGGACAGCCGTCCGCCCGCGCCCCACGCGGCGATCGCGGCGCGTGCGGACGCGGGAAGCGATCGCCGCGCCGGATCGAGCGGCGCGCAGCGCGGGCAGAGAGCGCCGCCGGCGGTGTGGCTGAACGAGAGCGTTGCCGCTTCGTCCAGCTCCGCGTGGCACGACGCGCAGAGCGTGGTGGCGGGGGCGAAGCCCATCACGCCCACCAGCCGCCAGATGCCGGACAGTCCCGCCTCGCCGGCGAGCTCCGGAGGCGCGTCCGCCACGGCGTCGAGCGCCGCCCGGAGTATGTCGAAGAGCGTGCCGCTTGCCTCGCTCGTCCCGAAGCGAAGGACCAGCTCGCCCACTGCGGCGGCGGCGGCGAACCGTCCCAGATCGGCGGCCAGCGCCACGCGCGCATCGGTCACGTCGAAGGCGGCAAGCGTCTGCAGCTCGCGCCCCTCGCGCAGATGCAACTCGGCCACCCCGCCGGTAAAGAGGTCGAGCGCGCTGAAGCGCGCACGCGAGCGGCGGGCCCCGCGGGCGATCGCCGACTGCACGCCGGCGTCACGCGTCGCCAGCCGCAGGATGCGCGACGACTCCAGGTAGTCGAACGCGTGCAGGACGATCGCCTTGGTGGTGACGGGCGCCATGCGTCAAAGATAACCGGCGTCATCCACCGGCGCGCGCACCGCGTTACCGGATGGCGATGTCGAATGCCGGCGAGCCGGCCGGTGCACTGTCGATGAACGTTCCGCTCGCATCGAAGCGCAGCACGGTGGCGGTGACGTCACCGTTCTCGACGCACAGGATGTCGCCGTTCGCCTCGCCGATGGCGGCGAAGCAACTGGCCTCCGAGCCGTCGTCCTTGGTGAGCACGATGTGTCCGTCGCCCGCCGGTGCGCCGTTCACGAACGTCAGACTCGCCGGGTCCACGATGAACAGGCGCGGCACGAAAGGTGTGCCTGCCCCGGTCACGTAGAGCTTGCCATCGTTGCCGAGCGCGAGGCTCACGCCGAAGATGCCGTCGGGGAGCGGGAGCGTCCCCGTCACCTGGTGTGACGCGAGGTTCACGCGGCTCACCGCGCCGGGGGTGGAGACGAAATCGCCGCCGGACAATACAAACGCCTCGTCGCCGCTGACCACCGCGCGCTGTGCGCTGACCGAGGCGGAGCCGAGATCCACCGTGTCGGGATCGCTCCCGTCGAGGGGCACGCGTATCAAGCGGCCGTTCCCCTGCACGGAGAAGTCGGAGGCACACGCCAGGTTTTCATCCACCGACCAGACGTCGTCGCCGTGCACGACGATGTCTGCGGGGCAAGCGCCGGCGCCGTCGCTCACACTCACTACGGTCGGCGCGGAAAGATCGATGAAGGCGAGCTGCCCGGTGTTGCGCAGCGCGACGAACAGCTGGCTCGTGTGCGCGCCCGTGTTGGGATCGGGGCGAAAGCGCGCGCCGCCCGGGTTCGAGCCGGCGGGGAGTTGCACCGGTTGCACGGTGCGTGCGGCCAGATCGGCGACGAACAACTGGTCGCCGGCAAAGGCGCTGGACGTCGACAGCACGCTGTCGTGATCGACGGTGAACACGGCGCCGTCGAACGACGCGCCGAAGTCGATGTGCGCCGTGGGCGCATTGTCGAGCGGCACGAACGTCACGCCCGTCTCGCCGACGCCGTTGAGCACCACCACGCGGGCATCACCGCCGGTCGTCCCCTGAACACCGGTCGTATCGGTGCAGCCAACCACGAGCACCGCGAGCGCAGTCACGAGCACCAGACGTCGCACGGGAATCTCCTCAGAATTGCATGGTGATGCCCGCCGACCAGGAGCGGCGGGCGTTGGGGTAGCCGACGACCGATTGCCAGTCGACGTTCGCAACGTTCCGGACGCCGAGCGTGGCGAGCGCATGCACGTCGCGCAGGGGGAGCGGCCACGCCACGCCCAGATCGGCGAGGGCGACGGCGGGGAGCTCCTTGTCGGGTGGCGGATCGGGGACGACGACGAAGGGACGGCGCCCGATGACGCGAAGCGCACCACTCACCGTCACGTCGCCGAGCGCGACGCGCGCGGACGCTCCGCCATCGGCGGCCGGGACGTACGGCGTGGGGACGACCGCCCCTTCGCGTGTGCGCAACTGCGTGGACCGCAGCGCGCCCCACAGCTCGAGTTCCGCACCGCCAGCCGGCGTCCAACGCGCGCGCGCTTCCACGCCCTGCACGCGCTCGCGCGCGGCGTTGGTGGGGCTCCATGAGAAGTTCCCCGGGAACCATACGATCGCGTCGCGCGTGCGGCGGACGAATCCCGATGCGGACGCGGTGATCGTCCCAGCGGTCCACGCGACGGACAGCTCGGCGTCCGTGGTCACGCGTTCGGGACGCAGCGACGGGACGGACACGATGCGCTGCGGCGAGGCAAAGTAGAGATCGAAGAACGTGGGAGCGCGGAACGCCTGCGACCAGCGGAGCGCGATCCGCACCGGTCCACTCCAGGCGGCGCGGAGCGAGGGAGACCACTCCGTTCGCGCATCGCGGATGGCATCCACGCGCAGCGCGGCCTCGCCGGACCATGGACCCCGCCGTTCCTCGTGCGCGACGGCGGCGAATGCGCGCGGGCGCGTGGTGGTGCGGAGGTTGTCCCCGGACACGTGATCGGCTCCGGCGCCGGCACGTGCGACGAGCGCTCCCCCCACCCAGCGATTCTCCAGCTCGATGTCGTACGAGCGGCTGACCGTGAGCGACGGCTCGGATGGCGGATCGCGGAAGTCGTAGTCGAGTAGGCGTGCCGACGCGTGGAGCGTGAGCGCGTGGTGCGTCCACGCGGCGCCGGCCAGCGCGCGATCGGTGCGGCTCCGGGCGTCGTCGAACACGCGCACGTTCATGGGCCCCACCAATCCCTGATCCGTGCGCGACGCGAGAGCCACAACGTGCAGCGCGGGCGTGGTGAGGGACCCGAACAGCGCCGCGTGCTGCGCATCGTTGTTCACGCGCTCCTCATCCTGCGGCGGATCGGTGACGGTGTTGCGGAACGGGAAGTCGCCGGTGACGCGCGACCACGCGCCCCCCGCGCGCACAGCAATCTCACCCGCGCGCCGCGCCACCGCTCCCGATGCGCCAGCCGCACCCAGCGAGCCGCCGTACACGGACAGCACGGGGCGAGCGCTGGTGGTGAGCGCGAGCACGCCGCCCGATGCACCGGAGCCGTAGGTCGCGCCGGCGGCGCCAGGAATCGCGGTGAGCGAGCCGAGTGCCGCGAGCGGGATGTCGGCGATGTCGGCCACGCCGGTGGCGGGATCGTTGAGCGGGATGCCGTCGAGGGTGACGAGCACCTGTTCCGGGCGCGAGCCACGCATCGACAGCGCCACGCCGCCGCGCGAGTTGCGCACGGACACAAAGGGGAGCCGCTCGAGCGCCTCCGCCGTGGAGCGCACGGCGGCCGTGTCGAGCGCGGCCACATCGATGGAGGTCGCGGCCGGCGTTGGCGCGGCGTCCGCCGACACCACCGTGGCGGGGAGCGCCATGGCCAGCGGAGAGAGCGCGATGGTGAGCGTCGCGTCGTCGTCGCGTACCACCACGGTGACGGGCGCGTAGCCGATCCGGCGCACGAAGAGTGTATCGCCACGCTGGGCGGGAATGGTGAAGGTGCCGTTGGCGGCGGTGAACGTGCGCGCCGCGCGCGTGGCGACCTGTGCGCTCGCTACCAGCGTGCCGAGCGCGGCATCGCGCACGATACCGTGCACGGGCGGGTGCGTGGCGGGCAACTGCACGAACGCGAGTAGGACGGCGATCACGCGGATGTCCTCCGGAGCGGGACGAGCGCCGGGGCGCCGACAGCCGGATCGTGCGTCACGACGAGCGGCCATCCGTACACGGGCTCCAGCACGTCCGCGCGCATGACGTCTGCGGGGGCGCCGTGCGCGGCGACGCGGCCACGGTCGAGGAGCACCAGGCGGTGCGCGAAGCGTGCGACGAGATTGAGCTGGTGACTCACCACGAGGACCGCGACGCCGCTCGCCGCGAGCGCGCTGCACAGCTCGAAGACGGCCATCTCGTGCGCCACGTCCAGGAACGTGGTGGGCTCGTCGAGCACGAGCGCCTCCCCGCCCTGCGCGAGCGCGCGCGCAATGCGCACGCGCTGCCACTCTCCGCCGGAGAGCTCGGCCGTACTCCGCTCGCGCAGCGCAGCCACGCCGGCACGCTCGAGCGCCTGTGCGACGGCACGCTCGTCCGCCACATTCGCGGCGCGCCACGCGCCCGTGTGCGGGAAGCGGCCGAGCGCCACGTACTCTCCCACCGGGAGGGGAAAGACGATGTCCTCGCGCTGGGGAACCACGGCGACGCGGCGCGCCAGCTCGCGGCGCGGCAGCGCGCGCACCGGGCGTCCGTCCACGCGCACGACTCCCGCGCGCATCATCGCGCCCGGCGTCGAGAGCAGCGCACGCACGAGCGTGCTCTTCCCGCTCCCATTGGGGCCGACGACGGCGGTGAACGCGCCACGTGCGGCCTCGAGCGACACGTCATCGAGCGCCGCCCGCGCGGCCCGGGGATACTCGACCACCAGATGCTCGAAGGTGATCATCGGAGTCGCCGGAGCTGCACGAGGAAGAATGGAACGCCGAGCACGGCGGTGACCGCGCCCAGGGGCAGATCCATGGGCGGCCGTGCGACGCGCGCGATGAGATCGGCGCCCACGACGAGCGCGGCTCCGGCCACCGCCGCACCACCGAGCAGCGCGCGATGCCGTCGCACGCCGGCGCCGCGCACCAGATGCGGCACGATGAGACCGACGAAGCCGACGAGCCCGGCGGCGGCGACGGTGGCGGCGGCCAGCAGCGCGCTCACGAGATAGACGCGGCGCGCGCTTCGCTCCACGTCCACGCCGAGCGCCGCCGCCGGTTCCACGCCGAGCGCGAGGATGTCGATCTCGCGCGCCCACACGAGCAGCAACGCGCCGCCCACGGCGAGGTACGCCCCCATGGCAGCGACGCCGCGCCAATCGGCGCCGGCCACCGAGCCCATCATCCACCACACCGCGCCGCGCACCGTGTCGGCCGGCGCGCCGGCGAGCACGAGCATGATGGCGGCGTTGGCGAACGCGCCGATGATCACGCCGGCCATGAGCAGCACGCGCGGATCGGCGCGGCCACCGGCCGCGCGCGAGACGAGCAGCGCGGCCACGATGGCCACCACCGCTCCGCCGAACGCGGCGAGGGGGAGCATGAAGGGCCCGCGCAATCCCGCGACGGTAGCGAGCACGGCACCGACCGCCGCTCCGCCCGACACGCCGAGCAGATACGGCTCGGCGAGCGCGTTGCGCAGCGTGGCCTGGAGCGCGCCGCCCGACATGCCGAGCGCGGCACCGACGAGGAGCGCGAGCGTCACCCGCGGCAGACGCAACGTGCGCACGATGGCGACCGTCGTGGGATCACCGTGGCCGGCGACCGCCGCGGCGAGCGCGCGCACCGGGATGTGCACGGAGCCCCAGGCCACGGCGGCCAGCGTCAGCGCGGCAAGCGCAAGGAGCGCGGCGGCGGCGAGCACCGGCGTGCGACGCGACACCATCACGGCGACCACCCCGGGTGCAGCAAGCGCGCGAGTGAGACGGCCGCCTCGCCCAGGCGCACCGACGGGCGCCCGACCAGCGTCGTGTCCACCACGAGCACGTCGTCGCGCTGCACGGCGCGTACGGCGCGCCACGCCGGGTCGCTGCGAATGCGCGCGGCGCCTTCCGGACCGGCGAGAATCACATCCGGATCACGGCGCGCGACATCCTCCAGCGACACCACCGGCGAGGCGGGTTGCAGATCGCCGTACACGTTGCGCCCGCCGGCGATCCGCACCAGGTCATCCAGAAAGCTCCCCGCGCCGATCGTGATGAGCGGCGCGTCCCACACGTGCCAGAAGACGGTGCGCCGGGAAAGGCTGTCCGTCGACGCGCGGACGTGCGCCAGCGTGCGGCGCACCGAATCGGTGATCACGCGCGCGGCATCCGACAGGCCCACCGCCCGGCCGAGCAGCGTGGTCGCGCTGTCGAATCCGGATATCCGATCGAAGCGCAGTGCGATGACGTGGATCCCCGCCGCCGACAGCCGCGCCGCGGCAGCGCGGTTGTCCTCGCTGGCGTAGAGCACGACGAGGTCCGGGTGCGCGGCGAGCACGGCCTCCACGTTGGGGCGCAGCCCGGGACCGAGATCGGGGACAGCCACCGCTTGTGGAGGCCAGACGTCCCAGTGCGTGCGCCCCACCAGCCGGCTCCCCGCGCCGAGGGCGAAGAGAATCTCCGTGGATGCCGGATTGAGTGAGACGATGCGCGCCGGCACGCGCGTGGTGCCGGCGAGCACCGGATTTCCCCAGTCGTCGCGCGGCACGTGCGTGGCGCGCGCATCGCTCGGCGTATCGCTCCGCGGTTCCCGACACGCCGTCGCGCCGCACGCCAGCGCGAGCGCAAGCGCGAGCGCGGCGCAGGTGAGCGGACGGAGGAGTGGCCGGCGGAGGAACGGAAACACGAGCGGGCATCCTTCCCCGAAGAAGAATGCCCGTGAACCGGACGCCGGAACGTCCGAGCCACCAGCCCTTTCTCCGAGGACCGACGAGGTGGTGCGGACGCGAGGCGTCTCCTGGCTTCGGGCCGCGCATCCGCCTTCCCGACCGCAGGTCAGTGGCGTGCGTGGATGCGCGTTGTCACCCGTTACAGTGGCGGGACCGCGCCGGACTTGCACCGGCTTCCGGAACTCCCGTCCGCGACGTTCAGTTGTGGAGCAGAATCTACCCGGCGCCAGGACGCGTGGCAAGCGCGGCCACGAGCCGCGAGCGGAGCGCGTCGCGCTCGGTGCTGAGCGTCGCCCGCTCGCCGGCATCGCGCGACGTCGCCATGCGCTCTTCGATGCGCGCGATGGCGCGCGCGAGGCGCTCGGGATCGAGCGGCGCGCCGCCCTCGATGGTGCGCAGCGCACCACGCGTGCGCGCGCGGCGGCGCAACGCGAAGAAGAGCGCGCCGAGCATGACGGCGAGCATCGCGGCGGCGAGCGCGGAGAGCGCGCGCGTGCCGGGACCGGTGCCGCGCAGATGCGGCGCGACCACGCGCACCACGCTGTTGGGCGGAACGTGCTGGCTCAGATGGCGCTCGAAGGTGCGGCCGCTCACCTGCACCGCGGGCATGGCCGTGAGTCCGGCTCCCTGTACCTCCGCACGCGGCTCCTCCGTGAGCACCTCCACCACGTCGGTGCCGTTCGCGATCGGAAGGCTGAGCGGGAATGCGCTGGCGCCCAGGCGATACGAATAGGACAACTGTCGCACGCCGGGAGCGAACGGCGACACCGTCACCACCTGCCCGCGTTCGATGCGAAACGTCTGCGGCGCGAGATCCATCTGCCCGGGCGCGACATCCTGCGCACCGTCGGGCAGCGTGGCGCTCCAGGTGGGCGTGGTGCCGTCCGGCGACACGCGCGTCACCGAGCTGTCGTTGGACAGCTCGTAGACCTCCAGCACGTCGCGCGAGCCATCGATGCGTGGAGCGGCGATCACCAGGTGACGCCCGCGCACGTGCAGCGGCACCGCCGCCGACGTGGTGTCGTACACCGTGATCTCGCCGTCATCGCCGGTGATGCGCGGACGCGTGAGCGGCGCGGAGAAGTACGCCATCCCGTTGTAATCGGCCGACACGAGGTAGATCGCGTCGGGATCGCCGGTGTGCCGATACCGGAAGGCGTACCGTCCGCCCGCGCCGGCGCGCATGGAGTCGAGCGCTCCCGCCGTGTCGGCGCCGATGCGATGGAGGTAGACCCACACACCCGGGACCGCGTCCATTCCCTCGCGCCCGGGGCGCACGATCCGTCCTGCGACGATGCGCGTGGCGGTGTCGCTGCCTGCCGGTTGCGAGCCTGCCGCGGCGTTCGGCGCGGCTGGTGGCGGCGCGCCCGCGGGGACGGCCCGCTGCGCCGACGCGCGCACCGGCCACGCCGACACGAGGAGCGCGGCGCACGCCATCCAGACGGCCGCGCGGCACGCGCGCCCACTCGCGCGCCGCACCGGACTACAGGCGAAACTTGCCAAAGTCCTCCGGCCGCATCTGCTGCAGATACGTCTTGAGCTGTTCGGCGGACATCCGCAATTGCTCCAACTGCGCCTGGCTCTCCGCCGCGATCGAGCTGTCGGCGCTCTCCTCATCGCGCTCCTCGAGCGTGATGTCGTGCAGCAGATCGTCCTGCGCGAAGATGGGCGCTTCGAGGCGGAGCGCGATCGCGATGCTGTCGGACGGACGTGCATCGATCTCGTATAACTGATCGCCGCGCTGGATGTGGAGCTCCGCGTAGTAGGTGTTGTTCTCCACGCGCGTGATCTGGATGCGCCGCAGCGCGCCGCCCAACCCTTCGATGAGCCGCTTGCAGAGATCGTGCGTGAGGGGGCGCGGCGCCTTGACGCCGTTCATCTCCATCACGATGGACTCCGCCTCGGGTTGCCCGATCCAGATGGGCAGCAGTCGCGAGCCGCCCTTCTCCTGCAGAATCACGACGTACGACCGCGAGCTACTGTCGAGCCCGAGCTTGGCGACGCTGACTTCAACCATCATGGACTCCCTGCCGACGTGCGTGTGTCCGCCCGAACGCCGCCGCCAAGCGGCGCCGTTCGGGCGCCGTGCGCGACCTCCGATCTCATCTTAGGCTCGGGGTGCGGGCGCGGCAACCCGGGGACGCACACCTCAGACGAGCACGTCCTGCGGCAGGATCCCGGCCAGGCGTTCGGTGAGCAGCGCCTCCGCTTCGGCGGCCGTCCGCGTGGCCAGGGCGGCGTCGGCGCTCTCGCGCAGCTCGGCGCACGACACCCGCCGCACCAGCCGCTTGATGAGCGCCACGGAGCGCGGCGTGACGCTGAGCTCGCGCACGCCCAGGCCGATGAGCGTGAGCGCGGCCAGCGGCTGCGAGGCCATCTCCCCGCACACGGCCACGTCGATCCCGTGTCGCGTGCCGACCTCCACCGTGTGGCGGATCATGCGCAGCACCCCCGGATGCATGGACGTGAAGCGCGAGGCGAGGTGCGCATTCCCGCGGTCGACGGCGAGCGAGTACTGCACCAGATCGTTCGTCCCGATGCTGAAGAAGTCCACCTCGCCCACGAACGTGTCGGCCGCCATCACGGCGGCGGGCGTCTCGATCATCACACCGAGGGGGAGATCGGCGCGATACGAGGCGGAGCTGGCGGCGAGCTCCCGTGCCGCCTCGGCCATGAGTGCGCGGACGCTCGTGACTTCGTCCACGCTCACGATGAGCGGCAGGAGCACGCGCACGTCGCCGTGCACGGCCACGCGCATGAGCGCACGGAGTTGCGGAAGGAAGAGCTCGGGCCGATCGAGGCACACGCGGATCGCGCGCCAGCCAAGGAACGGATTCGCCTCGGTGGCGTAGCCGCCCACGGGAAGCTTGTCACCGCCGATGTCGTAGGTGCGGATGACTACCGGCTGTCCGCGGAAGGCGTCCACCACGCGGCGGTACACGCGATACTGCTCCTCCTCGTTGGGCATGTGCGTGCGCCCGACCACCAGGAATTCGGTGCGCATGAGCCCCACGCCTTCCGCGCCGCTCTGGCTCGCACGCTCCGCATCCTCCGGAAGATCGACGTTGGCCAGGAGGGTGAGCCGTACGCCGTCGCGCGTGACCGGCTCGGCCACCGCCTCGCTCGCCAGCTCGGCAGCCGCCTGCTCTTCCTGGCGTGCACGGGTGACGAAGCGCTGCACCTCTTCCGCGGTCGGCTCCACGATGAGCGTCCCGATCGTTCCGTCGAGGACGGCCATCTCGCCACCGTGCAACTGCGCGGTGGCATCGCGCAATCCGACGACCGCGGGCAGACCCAGGGAGCGTGCCAGGATGGCGACGTGCGACGTGCGCGTGCCGGCATCGGTGGCAATGCCGCTGATGGCCTCGCGATCGAGCTGGACGGTGAGCGACGGCGTGAGATCGTGGGTGACGAGAATCGCGTTGGCGCCTTTCGGCACTTCCACCGGATCGTGGTCCGGGAGTCCCATGAGCAGTGACAGGACGCGGATCTGGATGTCGGTGATGTCGCCGAGCCGCTCGCGATGCCACGGCGTGGCGCGCGCGAACCGCTGCCGCATCTCGAGCATCGTGAGCTCGAACGCCTTCTCGGCGCCCAGGTTCTGCGAGATGAGCGACTCCACGCGTCCGATGAGCTCCACGTCTTCGAGCAGGCGGAGCTGCACGTCGAAGATGGCGGCTTCCTCGGGACCCGCGTGCGCTTCGGCGTGCCGGTGCACGTAGCGCAGCCGCTCCCGCGCGCGCGCGAGCGTGTCGCGAAAACGCGCGATCTCCTCGTCCACCTGGTCGTCGTCGATGATCCGCTGCGGCACATCGGGCATCTCCCAGTGCAGCAGGTGCACCGGACCGATGACGATGCCGGGGGACGCCGGGAGACCGACGAGGCGTTGCGCCATCAGTGCTCTCCGAACTTGCGGGCGACGAGCGCGGCGATCGCGTTCACCGCTGCGTCGGCGTCGGGGCCGTTCGCGCGCACGGTGAGCGTGGAGCCGTACTCCGCGGCGAGCATCATCACGCCCATGATGCTCTTGCCGTTCACCTCGAGATCGTCGCGGATCATGGTGATCTCGCTCTCGTACTGCGACGCGGTCTTCACGATCTCGGCGGCGGGGCGCGCGTGGAGCCCGTTGCGGTTGATGATCTGCACCTGGCGTTCGACCATCACAACACCACCGAGGCAAGAGTGAGCGCGACGAGGACGGCGAAGGCGAGCCGCCATCCCTCCAGCCGGCCGCGGAGCAGGATGAGCGCGAGCGCGCCCAGCGCGCCGACGGCCACCGCCCCGGCGGTGAGTGCCGGACCGATGGCGAGGATGCGATGCAGCACGAGGGGGACGGCCGCGCCCGCGAGCAGGGCGACCGCCCGCGACACGTGTGCGGGGCCCTGTCGGAGCACGGGGCGGCCGAGCGCGGCCGCCACGCGAAGTCCGTGATGCCATCCCGTGTGCAGTGCCCAGGCGCGCAGCCCCAGATGGCCGGCGTTGTAGACCACGAGGAAGGTGGCGAGCGCGAGCCACCCGGACGCGCCCGCGCCGAAGACGAGGAGCGCCAGGAGCGAGCTGAGGGGCAGCCATCCCCCCCACACCAGGCGATCGCCCACGCTGCCGAGCGGGCCGCACATGGCCGCGCGAAATCGCTCGATCTGCGCTGCCGGGCGCCCCTCCAGCTCCGCGCGCGCGAGCGCGCCCACGGCAAGCGCGGCCAGATAGGGATGCGCGTTGAAGTATCGTGACTCGCGCGCCAGTGCCTCGTGGTACGCGGGGCCGCTCCGCCCGCCCGGCATGGCGCGCAACGCCGGCTCCGTGCAGAAGCCGATCCCCGTGCCCATCATCGACTCGTAGTTCCACGCGCCCTGCACGGTGAGCAGCCGCGCGTACATGGTGAGCCACGCGCGCAGCGGAAGCCGTGGCGGAGGAAGCTCTGGCGGCACGCCCGCGACGTTGCCCTGTGGCAGCGGCTCCGGAGAGGAAATCATCGCACCACCAGTACGAGCACGGCAGCACCCAGCCCGGCGAGCGCGAGCCAGGACGCACCGGATGTCCCGCGCACCAGCCGCCACACCGTGCCTGCGGCGAGCGCGATGAGCAGCGCGAGCAGTGCAGCGCTGGTGACGTCATCGCTCAGCGACCAGCGCGGGAGCAGCCAGCGAACGAGCGGTGCGAAGAGAATCAGCGCGCCCGCCGTGATGCCGGCGGCGCGCGCGATGTCCGCCGCAATGCCGAGCCCCTGCAGGCGCAGCACGACGGCGGGCGTGCCGGCATCGAGCGCGGGCTGCTGCCGTCGCGCGAGCACACCGTTCGCGCGCCGCAGCAGGTACATGCTCCACCCGCCCACCCACGCCGTGGCCACGGCCGCCGTCGCGACGAGCGCGACGGCGGCGGCGCCGCCGCCGGCGAGGGCGCACAGCGCGCCCGCTGCCACCGACGCCGAGCCCCACTCGGGATAGCGCGACGCGCCGACCGGGAGCGTGTCGAGCGCAACGAGCTCGAGCACCACGCCGATCGTCAGGCCGGCGTCCATGTCCCCCACCGCCAGTCCGCCGAGCGTGGCGGCCACCAGCGGGCGCGAGAACATCATCTGCGGAAAGCTGACGACGTCCAGCCCCACCAGAGCGCCGAGCGCGGTGACGACGAGCAGCAGCTCGATGCTCACGACTCTCCTCGCATGACCAGCACATCCTCCAGCGGAACGGGGCGCGCCGCCGGCACGTCCTGCGCCGTGATGCGGATGCCGCGCGCGGCCAACGCGCGCAGCGTCCGCTCCTCCTCCGATGAAAGGTAGACGTAGCGCAGCCGCTGCACGCGATCCGCGCGGTGATGCACGCCACCCAGGTTCACGGCGGCAATGCCGAGCGCCGCGTCGATCAGACGGCGCATGGTGTCCACGTCGCCGGTGAGGACGATCCCGGGACGCGGATCGGCGCGCCAGCGCTCGAGCGCCCCGGCGGCCGCCTGCACGGTGGCGAAGTACACCTCGATCTCCGGGGGCACGCCCATGCGGTAGAGCTCCTGCTCCCAATCGCTGTCCGCCACTTCATCGTCCACGAGCGCGATGAAGCCCACGTTCAACGGGCGACCCCATCCGACCACGACCTGGCCGTGGATCAGCCGGTCGTCGATCCGGAAGAGCTCAATCCCCACGTGTCGCGCCTCCGACGACGCGCAGCGCGGTGCGCGCGCGGTCGATCGCCTGGCGTGCCGCGTCGGCCGGTGCCGCGCCCTCGTGCATCACGAAGTAGAGCAGCGCGGGGAGGCTCACACCGGTGACGACCAGCACGTCGGGGCGCGCGCGGGCCACGCGTCCCGCCGCAATGGTGCAGCTTCCGGCGGGGAGATCGGTGAAGATCACGCGCGCACCGCTCTCGTCCACCAGGCGCAGGAGCGCGTCCTCGATGTCGGCCGGGCCGAGGCCGTGGATGATGAGCGGCAGCAGCCGCGCGCCGTAGCCGGTGATGTGCTGGACGGCGGAGATCACGCCGCGCGCGAACTCGCCGTGGCCGGCGACGATGGCGATCGGTCCACCGGCATGCCGCGGTGCGTCGTGCGGCGCGCCGGCAGGCACCTCCTCGCTACTCATTGTCCTCCGCCAGGTAGCGCCGCAGGTTCGCCGCCGCGCGCATGCGGCCGAGCAGCCGCTGGTTGAACGCCTCCGCGGGATCCACGCCGCTGTAGCGCAGCAGGTGGTTCATGGCGACCACTTCCGCCACGACCGTGATGTTCTTTCCGGGATTGAGCGGGACGGTGACTTTGGGGACATCCACGCCAAGAATGCTGGTGGTCTGGCCATCCAACCCGGTCCGGTCCACGGTGGCGGCCTTGTTCCACTCCTCCAACTGCACCACCACCTCGATGCGCTTCTGCTGCCGCACCGCGCGCACGCCGAAGATGGCGGGGATGTCGATCACCCCCACGCCGCGTATTTCCATGTGGTGACTCTGCAGCTCGTGGCCGCGGCCGATGACCACGTCGTTGCCGCGGCGCGTGGCGATCACGAGATCGTCGGCCACCAGCCGGTGGCCACGCTCCACGAGATCGAGCACGCACTCCGATTTGCCGATGCCGCTCTGACCCACGAAGAGCAGTCCGACGCCATACACGTCGGCCAGCGATCCATGCAGCGTGGTGGTGGGCGCGAATTCCTCGGCGATCGCCGGCTTGATGCGACGGTAGAACTCGGCCGTCTTGAGCGTGGTGCGCAGGACGGGCACGCCGCGGCGCTCCGCCGCCTCGCTCATCTCTTGCGGCACGCGCTGTCCCTTGGTCACCACCACACACGGCGGCTCGAAGGAGAAGAAGAGCTGCAGGACGTGGCGACGCTGGTCGTCGGGGAGCGAGTTGAGATAGGTGATCTCCGTCTCGCCGAACACCTGCACGCGATCCGGGGAAAAGCGCTCGACGTAGCCCGCGAGCACGAGCCCGGGGCTCGAGATCTCCGGACTGGTGATGTTGCGCGCGAGACCGCTGTCGTCGCCCACCACCTCGAGCTCGAGCGGTTCGCGCATGAGCTCGAGCAGGCGCTGCACCGTGAACGGCGGGGGGACCGTCACGCGCGGGAGCCCGCGGTAGCGCGGCGCCGGACCTGCGTGCGGCGCAGACGGCGGAGCTGCGCCTCGAGACGCTCCACCGCCTCGCCCAGCGCGGGGCCGTAGTGGCGGGCGATCCCCTGCGCCACGAGCGGGCGCCGCCGCGGTGCGTGCAGCTCCACCTCCACACGGCGGAAGGCACCGTCCTGCTCGAAGCGCACCACGCTTCGCACGGCGCGCGGAAGACGGCGGGCGAGACGTCGGACCTGGCGCTCGGCGCGCCGCTGCATGTGCGGCGAGATCACCGCATGATGTCCATGTATGACGATCTCCACATCAACGCTCCTCCACTGCGGCCGCGTCCGCGGCGCCGCGCGCGACGGCAGCCAGGTGCGCCTCGGTGGCGCGGGCGGCGGCGGTCCACGACAATCCCTCGGCGAACTCGCGCGCGCCCCGGCCAAGAACGTCGACACGCTGCGGATCGCGCGCCAGCGACTCCATGGCGGCAGCCAGCGCATCCACGTCGCCATGCGGCACGAGCATCCCGGTCACCCCATCACGCACCGACTCCCGGAGCCCCGGCGCGTCGGACGCGATGGCCGGCGTGCCGCACGCGCCGGCTTCCACGTTCGTGAGCCCCCAGCCTTCTTTGGGAGACGCGAACACCACCGCCCACGACGCGCGCAGCAGCGCTCGCTTCTCCTCCTCACTGATGAATCCAAGAAACCGCGCGCGGGTGCCGAGGTCAAGCGAGCGCGCCAGCCGGTCGAGGCGGGGGCGATCGTCCCCCGTGCCGGCGATGCGCAGCTCGGCACCGGGAACGTTCAGGCGCGCGAAGGCGCGCAGCACCAGGTCCACGCCCTTGTAGCGCTTCAGGCGGCCGACGTACGTGAAGAGTGGCGTGGGTGAGCGCTCCGCCGGCGCGGGGGTGTACCACTCCGCGTCCACGCCGGGTGGGATGACGACGATGCGGTGCCGTGGAATCCCGCGGCGCACGAGGTCGTCCGCCGTACTCTCGCTCACCGCCTCGAAGGGGGTGTGCCGGTAGAGGAGCGGCAACAACTGCTCGGCCGACCAGACGAAGAGCGCGAGCGGAAGGGAGGCTTCCTGGAAGACGATGGTGCCGAAGAGGTGCGGCACGTGCGCCATCACGTGGCGTGCGCCCCAGCGCGGCGTGCCGAGGGGGACCTTGTTGATGTCCTCCACGAGCACGTCGGCGTTCCACGCAGCGAGCACGCGCCGGTAGTAGCGCCGTGCGTGGAGCGGGAAGGTGTGTCGCGTGCCGACGCGATGCACGTCCAGCCCATCGAGCCGCACGCGTGGCGCACACCCCGGCCAGCCGCTGCAGAGGAGCGTCACCTCGTGCCCCCATGACACCAGGCGGCCGTAGATCTCGTGCAGGTGAATCTCCGCACCGCCGGCTTGCGGATTCTCGCGATCCTGCCAGTTGACGACGAGCACGCGCATGGCAGTGGCGGTGGTTACAGGCGTCCCAGGCGGCGGGCGATCGCGTCGGCCACGCCGTTCACGAAGCGCGCGCTCTGCGCGCTGCCGTATCGCTCCGCCAGGCGGAGCGCCTCGTGGATGACCACGCGCGGCGGCGTGTCCCCGGCGATGAGCTCGGCGGTGGCCAGGCGCAGCACCGCGCGCTCCACCGCGCCCACGCGCTCGAGCCGCCAGTTGCTCGTGACCTCACGGAGCGCGTCGTCGATCTCCGCGCCTCGCTCGAGGATGACGCGGAGCAAGCGACCGGCGATGGCGCGCTCCTCGGGACCCACGGCGAGGTCGTCCCAGATCTGCGAGGCGACGATGTCCAGCCGCGCGCCCCCCTCGCCGCGCAGGTCCCACGCATAGAGTGCCTGCACCGCGCGCGCGCGGGCGCGCGTCTCACTCTTCCGGTGCCGCATCCAGCCGGTCGAACAGATCCGCCATCTCCATGGCGGCGAGCGCCGCGTCCCATCCCTTGTTCCCTTCCCCGCCGCCGGCGCGTGCCTCGGCCTGTTCGGTCGTGTCGCAGGTGAGCACGCCGAATCCCACTGGCGTGTCGAACTCGGCGCTGGCGTCCTGCAGCCCGCGCGCACACTCCGCGGCGATGATGTCGAAGTGCGCCGTCTCGCCACGGATCACCGCGCCCACGGCGACGAGCGCGTTGTAGCGCTCCGTGGCGAGGAGGAAGCGCGCCGCGGCGGGCAGCTCCCACGCGCCGGGCACCCAGACCACGTCCACATCGTCGTACGCGGCGCCGTGACGCACGAGCGCGTCCATCGCGCCGTCCAGGAGCCGCTGCGTGATCTCCTCGTTGAATCGGCTGACGATGACCGCGAAGCGGCGTCCCGCACCGGCCGCACTCCCGACGAATTCCGCCATTCAGTGCGCCAGCAGATGTCCGAGCTTCACGCGCTTGGTCTCCAGGTAGTCGCGATTGTCGGACGTGGCGCTCGGAATGATGGGAACGCGGTCCGCGACGCGCAGGCCGTACCCCTCCAGTCCAACGAGCTTGCGCGGGTTGTTCGTCATGGGACGGATGGAGCGCAACCCGAGGTCGAGCAGGATCTGCGCGCCGATCCCGTAGTCGCGCAGGTCCGGCTTGAAGCCGAGCCGCTCGTTCGCCTCCACCGTGTCGGCGCCCGTGTCCTGCAGCTCGTACGCCTTGAGCTTGTTCAGCAGCCCGATGCCGCGCCCTTCCTGATCCAGGTACACCACCACGCCGCGCCCCTCCGCCTGGATCATCTGCATGGCCGTCTCGAGCTGCCAGCCGCAGTCACAGCGGCGCGAGCCGAACACGTCGCCCGTGAGGCACTTGGAGTGCATGCGTACGAGCACGTTCTCGCCGTCGCCCAGATCGCCATAGACCAGCGCGACGTGCTCGTGCGGATCCACGTCGTTGCGAAAGCCGATGATCCGCCAGTCGCCGTACTCGGTGGGCAGCCGCGCCTCCGCCTGGCGATGTACCAGGCGCTCGTGCTTGAGTCGATACGCCACGAGCTGCGCGACCGTGATGAAGGTGAGCCCGTGCTGCGCCGCGAAGCGCTCGAGCTCGGGGCGTTTGGCGGTGGTGCCATCGTCGCTCAGGATCTCGCAGATCACACCGGCGGGCAGGAGTCCCGCCAGTCGCGCGAGGTCGACGGCCGTCTCGGTATGTCCCACGCGCTGGAGCACGCCGCCCTGCCGCGCGCGAAGCGGGTGCACGTGCCCGGGGCGGCGCAGATCGGCGGGGACCGTGGCCGGATCGACGGCGACGCGGATGGTGGTGGCGCGGTCGTGCGCGCTGATGCCCGTGGTGACGCCGAAGCGCGGCGCCGCATCGATGCTCACGGTAAACGCGGTGCGGAACTCGTCGGTGTTGCGATCGCCCATGGGCGCGAGACCGAGTTGATCGCACCGCTCCGGGGTGAGCGCGAGGCAGATCATCCCGCCCGCGCGCTTGATCATGAAGTTGACCATGTCGGGCGTGACGAGCTGCGCGGCGCCGATGAGGTCGCCCTCGTTCTCGCGATCCTCATCGTCCGCCACGATCACGAAGCGTCCCGCGTGAATGTCCGCGATCGCCTGCTCGACGGTGCCGAAGCCCATGCGTCAGAGGGAAAGAGACGTGCCCGCGGCGGGAGCGCCAGCGAGCGTGGCGAGCCGATGCACGTACTTGCCGATCACATCGGCCTCCACGTGCACCAGATCGCCGGCCGTCCACCGCTCCAGCGTGGTGTGCCGGAGCGTGTACTCGATAAGCGCCACCTGGATCGTCTCCGGCTCAGGGAGCGCGTTGACGGTGAGACTCACGCCGTCGAGCGCGATGGAGCCGTGCAGGACGACGAACGGCGCCAACCCTTCGGGGAGCGACACGTTCACCAGGCGAACGGCGTCGCCCTCCGGCGCGTTCCGGTCGATCACGCGGCGGATGGTGCCCACCCCGTCCACGTGCCCCTGCACGATGTGCCCGCCCAGGCGGTCGCCCACGCGCATCGCGCGCTCGAGGTTGAGGTGCGCGCCCACTTGCCACGCGCCGGCCATGGTGCGCGCGCGCGTCGCCGCGGTGGCGGATGCGTCGAACCATCCGGGGCCGCAGGTGCGCACCGTGAGGCACACGCCGTTCACGGCAATGCTCTCCCCCGCCACCAGATCCTGGTGCCGCGTGCGGATGCGCAGCTCCCGCCCGGCCGCGGTGTCGGTCGCGTGCTGCAGCACGCCGACGTCGTCGATCAGGCCGGTGAACATTCTGCGTCGCCAGGCGCGTACGTGGTCATGAGGTCGTCGCCCATGCGGCGGTGCGACAGGATGTGAAACCGCGGCGCGGCGTCCACACTGTCGACCGGGAGCGCACTCCAGGGATGCACGGCACCGCGACCCAGCACGGTGCCGCCATGAAAGATAATCAATCGGTCCACCACCGCCCCGGCGAGCAACGCGGTGGCGAGCGCCGCACCCCCCTCGACGAGGAGCGAACGGATGTCCATCTGCCGCAGGGCGCGCAGCGCACCGTGAAGATCGGCGGCGGCAACGATCGTGACCCCCTCCCGCTCGAGCGCAGTCGCCTGCGGCGGTGGCGGGTCGGCGGTGATGACCGCAGTGGGATGGCGCGCGGCGCTCCGCGCGAGCTGCGAGCCGAGCGGAAGGCGCGCCTGGCGATCGAAGACCACACGGAGTGGAGCACGCCGCGGGCGGCGAACCCCACGCACGGTGAGGAGCGGATCATCCGCCAGCGCGGTGCCGATGCCGACCGCGACGGCGTCGCTCCCCGCACGGAGCACGTGCGCGGCGCGGCGCGCACGCGGACCGGTGATCCACCGTGCACCTCCCGTCGCGTCGGCCAGCGCGCCGTCGAGCGACAGGGCGAGCTTGAGCGTGATCCACGGTCGCGAGGGCGTGGCGATCGCGTGGAAGAAGGGCGCGTTGAGCTCGCGCGCCTGCCGCTCGAGGAGACCCACGTCCACACGCACGCCCGTGTGGCGCATGCGCTCCACGCCGCCGGCCGCATCGGGATGCGGATCGCGCGTGGCGATGACCACGCGTGTGACGCCGGCCGCAATGACCGCATCGGCACAGGGCGGCGTCTTGCCGTGGTGCGCGCATGGTTCAAGGGAGACGTAGAGCGTGGCGCCGCGCGCCGCGTCTCCCGCCTGCGCGAGCGCGACGGCTTCGGCGTGCGGCGCGCCGAAGCGCTCGTGAAATCCCTCGCCCACGATGCGCCCGTCCCGCACGACGACGGCGCCGACCATCGGGTTCGGCGCCGTCCATCCCCATCCGCGTCGCGCCAGCGAGAGCGCGCGGCGCATGAACGCGCGGTCGCGCGCCTCCTCGTGCGGCGCGCTCATGCGCTCAGAACTGGACGCGGAACCCCAGCGTGCCGTAGTAGCGCGTGGCGTTCGGGTCCGGATCGAACGTGTTGAACGTCTTGAGGTCTCCTCCCGAGACGCGTCCCACCTCGCCGAGCACCTTGAACACGGGCAGGTTGAGCGTCACGTCCAGGAAGGCGTTCGTGCGCCACGGGTCTTCCTCCAGGGGAATCGGCGCGGCGGGACGGGTGACCACGCCGCCATCGTGCACCACGTACGTCACGCTCGTGGTCGTATGATAGTTGTCGCGCCCCACGCCGGCCGCCAGCCCCAACAGGAGAAGATTCTTGCTCACCACCACACGCCACGCGGTGGTGTTCAAGCGCATGGAGCTCAGGCTCACGGTGTCGTCCTCCACGTTCCCGCGCATGGCCAGCGTGGGGAGGTCGCGGCGGAACCAGGTGACGGACACGCCGGGGACGATGGCCGACTCCTGCAGCACGCCGAGGCGCGCACCGTAGCCCACCTTGAGCGACGACTCCGGTGTGGTCACGTCCAGCCCGTTGGTGGAGAACTCCGGCACGTAGAAGGCGCTGAGCAGAAGATCCAACCCGCCAAGCCGCGTGATGCCGAGGGGAATTCCCTTGAGGATGCCGATGGAGGCATCCACCACCGGGAGAGGTGCGAGCTGCTTGTCGCTGGGATACGCGCTGCTCTGTGCGGGTCCCACATCCACACCCACTGCGTCCACGTCCGGAAGGGACGTTCGCAGCACGTTCACGCGCAATCCCACCGTGAAGTGTCCCAGTCCGCCAAGCGTTCCGCCCTGCCCGAGCGTGGCGTTGCCCCCGGTGACCAGCACACCGAGCTGCGGATTGAGGTACTTGAAAATGTCGACGACCTTCTGGCAGGCGTCGCCGCCATCCAGCGTGGCTCCCACGATGGAGGGATCGGTGCATCGCGGGTCGACGACGCCGGACCCCTGCGCCGCCGCACTCCCTACGCCCCCAAACGCGACCACCGCTGCCGCCACACACGAGACGATCCGCATCTCCCTACTCCTTGCGAAGAATGACCTGTCCTGTTCCCGGAACCACCTCGCCGAGAACCCAGGCCTCCACCTGCACCTCCCGCGCCGCCGCGCGCACGCGGTCGGCGTCCTCCGGGGCGGCGATCACGACCATGCCAACGCCCATGTTGAACGCGCGGAACATCTCATCGTCCGACACGTCTCCCGCCTCCTGCAGCACGCGGAAGACGTTGGGGACCTTCCAGGTGGAGAGATCGATCACCGCATCCACATCGGGCGCGAGCGCGCGCGGCACGTTGCCGGGCAGCCCGCCGCCGGTGATGTGCGCCATGGCATGCACGGCGGGGAGCACGGGCCGGAGCGCGGCGAGATACGACCGGTGCACGCGCAGCAGCACGTCGGCCACCGACGCGCCTTCCCCCGGGAACGGATCCGTGGGTGCGAGCCGCATGCGGTCGGCCACGATCCGCCGCGCCAGCGAATAGCCGTTGGTGTGCAGCCCGGAGCTCGCGAGCGCCACGAGTCGATCGCCCGCGCGCACGTGCTCGGCACCGAGCACGCGATCTTCCTCCACCCAACCGACGATGAACCCCGCGAGATCGTAGTCCGGGGGCGTGTACAGCCCGGGCATCTCGGCGGTCTCGCCACCCACCAATGCGCAGCCGTTCTCGCGGCAACCCGCGGCCACACCACGCACCACCGCCTCCACGACATCGGGAACGAGCGCGCCGAACGCGACGTAGTCGAGAAAGAAGAGCGGCTCCGCACCCTGCACGAGGATGTCGTTCACGCAGTGGTTCACGAGATCGTGCCCCACGGTGTCGTGGCGCCCCGCCTCGATGGCCACCGTGATCTTCGTTCCGACGCCATCGGCGCTGGAGACGAGCAGCGGCGCGCGGGCGTGCGGCGGCACGCGGAAGAGCCCGCCGAAGCCGCCGAAGCGACCGCGCGCGCCATCGGTGAAGGTGGACTCGACCAGCGCGCGAATGCGCGCCTTGGCGCGATCGCTGGCATCGATGTCCACGCCCGCGTCGCGATATCGCATCGAGGTCGGGCCGGACGGCGTGGCGCCGCTCACCCGGCGAGGTCCTGCTCGAAGGTGACGAGCTGGTGGAAGGCACGCACCCGATCGGCAATGTCATGCGGGCCGATCTCCTGAAAGCGTCCGATCGAGAAGCGCTCCACGGCAAAGCTGCCCATGGCGGAGCCGTAGATCACGGCGCGCTTGAGACTCGCGTCGCTCAGGTCGCCGGTGCGCGCGAGGTAGCCGATGAAACCGCCGGCGAAGCTGTCGCCCGCGCCCGTGGGGTCGAACACCTCCTCCAGCGGATACGCCGGCGCGTAGAACACCATCTCGCGCGTGAACATGAACGCGCCGTGCTCGCCCTTCTTGATGATCACGTGCCGCGGGCCGCGATCCATGATCCAACGCGCCGCACGCATGAGGTTCGCGTGCTCCGACAGTTGGCGCGCCTCGGCATCGTTGAGCGTCACCAGATCCACATGGCCGAGCAGCGTGAGGAGATCGTTCCGCCGGCTCTCGATCCAGAAGTTCATCGTGTCGCACGCCACGAGCCGCGGGCGCTCCACCTGCGACAACACATCGAGCTGCAATCGCGGGTCGATGTTGCCGAGGAACACGAAGGGCGCGCTGCGGAACTGTTCCGGAATGGTCGGCCGGAAGCGCGAGAAGACCCCGAGCCGCGTCTCGATGGTTTCGGCGGTGTTGAGATCGTGACGGTAGCGCCCGCGCCAGCGGAACGATTCCCCCGGCTGGCGGTCCACACCGGCCAGGTCCACGCCGCGCCGCTCGAGCACGGCGAGCTGATCGAGCGGAAAGTCGTCGCCCACCACGCCCACCACCTGCACGCGCGCGAGATGACTGGCCGCCGCCGCGAAGAACGTGGCGGATCCGCCCACTACCTGCTCCGCCTTGCCGAACGGTGTCTCGACGGAATCGAGCGCAACGGAACCCACCACGAGCACGGTCATGGCATGCGAAGGCGGAAGAGTGGGTGGGCGGAGACCGCCCGGCGCCGCGTCGGAACGGGACGAGGTGGTAGTCACATGCGCTCCGGTGCGGCAATGCCGAGGAGGGTGAGGCCGGCGCGCAGGACCATCTGCGCCGCGCGCGCCAGGAGCAACCGCGCGCGCGTGATCGCCTCCGGCTCGTTGAGGACGTGATGCTTGTGGTACCAGAGGTGCACCGCGCGCGCGAGGTCGTGCAGGTAGCTCGCGACGCGCTGCGGCTCGAGCGCGTCGGCCGCGCCGCTCACCATGGCCGGAAAATCGAGGAGCAACGTGATGAGCTCCTGCTCTTCCGGCTCGGAGAGCAGTGCATAGTCGACGTCCGCGGGGGTGACCGTGGCCGGGTCGATCTCTCCCACGCGGAAGATGCCGCACATGCGCGCATGCGCCATCTGGATGTAGTAGACCGGATTCTCCTCCGATTGCGAGCGCGCGAGGTCCACGTCGAACTCGAGCTGCGAGTCGCGCTTCCGCATCACGAAGAAGTAGCGCACCGCGTCGCGCCCCACGTCTTCCACCAGGTCGCGCACCGTGACGTAGCTGCCGGCACGCTTGGAGAGCTTCACCTCCTGCCCGCCGCGCATCACCGTCACCATCTGGTGCAGCACGTACTCGGGGTACCCCTCGGGGATACCGATGCCGAGCGCCTGCAGCCCCGCGCGCACGCGGGTGACGGTGCTGTGATGATCGGCGCCCTGCACGTTGATGGCGCGATGAAAACCACGGCGCCACTTGGTGACGTGATACGCGACGTCGGGGACGAAGTACGTGTAGGTGCCATCGCGCTTCCGCATCACGCGATCCTTGTCGTCACCGAAATCGGTGGAGCGCAGCCAGAGCGCGTCGTCCGCTTCGTACGCATGGCCGGCATCCAGCAGTGCGCGCACCGTTTCCTCCACCGCACCGGTGCGGTAGAGATCCGATTCCAACGCGTAGGTGTCGAAGCGCACACCGAACGCGGCGAGATCCTGATCCTGTTCGTCGCGGAGCGCGTGCACGGCAAAGCGCGTGATGCGCGCCGACTCCTCCCCGCCGGGATGCGCATCGAGCCGCGCGACGATGGCCTGCGCCGATCCGGCGCCCGCATCGTGCACGTAGCGCGCGGCGATCTCGGCCACGTACTCGCCGTGATAGCCGCCCTCCGGGATGGGCGCCTCAGCGCCCGCGATCTGCCGGATCCGCGCCTCCACGGAGAGGCCCAGGTTGCGAATCTGCACCCCGGCATCGTTGTAGTAGTACTCGCGCGAGACCTTCCATCCCGTCCACTCGAGCAGCGTCGCGATCGCGTCGCCGAGCGCCGCCTGGCGCCCGTGTCCCACGTGCAGCGGGCCGGTGGGATTGGCGGAGACGAACTCCACGTTCACGAGCTGTCCGCGTCCCGCATCGCTGCGGCCCACGTCGTTCCCCGCAGCGACGATGTCCGCCAGTCCGCGCGCGTGCGCGCCCGGTGCGAGATGGAAGTTGATGAACCCCGCGCCGGCCACCTCGATGCGTTCCACGCCGGCTTCGCGCAACTGGAGCCGCTCGGCGAGCGCCTGTGCGATGTCACGCGGCGCGCGGCGGAGCGTGCGTGCGAGCGTCATCGCCAGATTCGTGGCCCACGCGCCATGCGCCGGATCGCGCGGCCGCTCGAGCTGCGGCTCCACGTGGTCCGGCGCACCCAGCTCGCGCGCCGCGCGCACGAGCTCCGCGCGAATGGCGTCGCCCGGCGTCACTCGGAGGAGCCGGAGGACGACGATGCGGGCGGCTTCTTGCCGCCGGAGCCCTTCGTGGTGGACCCCTCCGCCGGAGCTGCCGCGGTGGTCCCTTCGCCTCCCCCTCCGCCCTTCGCGTCCGAGCCACTCGCCGGCGCAGCACCTTCTCCCTTGCTCGAGCCGGTGCTCGGAGCCTTCCCCTGTGGCTTCTTGCCGTCCTTGCCGTAATCGGTGATGTAGAAACCGGATCCCTTGAAGATGAGCCCCGCGCCCGCCGACATGCGACGCTCCGCCTGAGCGCCGCACACCGGGCAGGCGGCAACCGACTCCGCGTCGCTGATCTTCCGGTAGAATCGCTCGAAGTCGTGCCCCGCTGGGCACCGATATTCGTAAGTTGGCATGTCGCAGAAACTTAGGATCGAGGGACGACCCGGTAATGTACGTTCGGTGCGCGGCGCGTTCAAGCGCGCACAGCGTGCCCATGGCGGTGACAGGCGCACGTCCGCCGGCGCCGGATGGGCGCTGCGACGGTGATTCCCACAGTGCGCGCTCCTGCGCGAACGCGACCGGGCCCGGCGCTCAGGCGGGGCGGTAGCGCCCCCACGCCGCGGCGAACGCGTCGGCGATCTCGCCAACCGTAGCGCGCGCGCGGACGGCATCGATGATGAGCGGCATGAGCGCGGGCACGTGCACCGCGTCGCTGGCGTCGCGCGCCAACGGCTCGGCGGCGGCGCGGAGCGCATCGAGTGCGCGCTCGACCGCGACGCCGGAGCGTCGCGCGCGCGCCGCGGCCAGCCGCTCGCGTTGCTGGGCGGCGAGCGCCGAGTAGTCGGGAGTGGGAATGTCCGGTGCGGGAGCATCGTCGGCGAAACGGTTCACGCCCACGATCACCCGTTCGCCGCGCTCCACCGCCATCTGCTGCTCGTACGCGCTCCGCGCGATCTCCTCCTGCATGAAGCCGCTCGCGATGGCGCGCTCCGCGCCGCCCAGTGCGTCGATGCGCTCGAGGAGCTCACCCGCGCGGCGTTCCAGCTCCGAGGTGAGGTGCTCCACGTAATAGCTCCCGGCGAGCGGATCCACGGTGGCCGTGACGCCGGACTCGTACGCCACCACCTGCTGCGTGCGCAGCGCCAGCGTGGCCGCTTCTTCCGTGGGGAGCGCCAGCGCTTCGTCGTATCCGTTGGTGTGGAGCGACTGCGTCCCCCCGAGCACGGCAGCGAGCGCCTGCACGGCCACGCGCACCACGTTGGTGAGCGGCTGCTGCGCGGTGAGCGTGACGCCGCCGGTCTGCGTGTGAAAGCGCAGGCGCGCGCTCCGATCGTCGGCGCCGAAGCGATCGCGCATGAGGCGGGCATAGATGCGGCGTGCCGCACGGAACTTGGCGACTTCTTCCAGCAGGTCGCTGTGCGCGGCGAAGAAGAACGAGAGGCGCGGCGCGAAGGTGTTCACGTCCAGCCCAGCCGCCGTTGCACGCCGCACGTACTCGATCGTGTTGGCGAACGTGAAGGCCAGCTCCTGCACGGCGGTGGCCCCCGCCTCGCGGATGTGATAGCCGGAGATGGAGATCGGATTCCACTGCGGCACTTCCGCGGCACAGAAGCGGAACGTGTCCGTCACCAGCGCGAGACTGGGCCCGGGCGGGAAGATGTACGTGCCGCGCGCCACGTACTCCTTGAGGATGTCGTTCTGGATCGTGCCGGCGAGCGCCGTGCGCGCGATCCCACGCTCCTCGCCCACCACGATGTACATCGCCAGCAGCGTGGCCGCGGTGGCGTTGATCGTCATCGACGTGGACACGCGGTCGAGCGGGATGCCGTCGAGCAACACGTGCATGTCGTCCACGGTGTCGATGGCCACGCCCACACGCCCCACTTCGCCCGCCGCGCGCGGTGAGTCGGAATCGATCCCCATCTGCGTGGGGAGATCGAACGCCACGGAGAGCCCCGTCTGCCCGGCGTCGAGGAGCAACTTGAAGCGCCGGTTGGTCTCCGCGGCGGTGCCGAACCCGGCGTACTGGCGCATGGTCCAGAGCCGGGTACGGTACATCGTGGGTTGTACGCCGCGCGTGAACGGGAAGGTGCCCGGGTCGCCGAGGTCGCGCGCGTAGTCGATCTGCGCGTCGGCGGGGCGATACACCGGCTCCACGGGGACTCCCGATGGCGTCACGACGGAGCGATCGGTACCGGAGACCGCTCCGTCGCCGCCGGTCCGGCGAGAGCTCACCCTCCCACGCCGGTAAGCGTCGCGCCGAGCGCCGCCTGCGCCTGCTCCACCTCGCTCGTGCTCCCGATGTAGAGCGGCGTGCGCTGATGCAGCTCCGTGGGGTGCGCGTCCATCAGCCGCTGCACGCCGTCACTGGCCGCACCGCCGGCCTGCTCCACGACGAACGCGAGTGGATTGGCCTCGTAGAGCAGGCGCAGCTTGCCGCGCGGCGACTTCTCGTTGGCCGGGTACGCGAAGATGCCGCCGCCGAGCAGGTTGCGGTGGAAGTCGGCCACCAGCGAGCCGACGTAGCGCTCGTTGAGCGGATGGCGCGTGCCGTCGAGTCCGCGGTAGTAGCGCATGAGCGCGCGCACCGGTTCCGCCCACGACTGTTCGTAGGAGTTGTTGACGGAGAGATAGCGTCCGCGCGAGGGAATCCGGATGTTCGGGTGCGAGAGCAGGAACTCGCCGATGGACGGATCGAGCGTGAAGCCGTGCGCGCCCTGACCCGTGGTGTAGACGAGCATCGTGCTCGATCCGTAGATGACGTACCCCGCCGCCACCTGCCGCCGGCCGGGTTGGAGCATGTCCTCCATCTCGGCGCGCGTGCCGCGCGTGATCTTGCGCAGCACGGAGAAGATCGTGCCCACCGGCACGTTCACATCGATGTTCGAGGAGCCGTCGAGCGGGTCGAAGAGCAGGACGTACTTGCCGCACTTGAAGCCTTCCGGGATCGGGATGATGTCGGGCTCTTCCTCCGACGCCATCCCGCACAACCGGCCGCCGTGGTCCATGGCCTTGATCATGATCTCGTTGGCCACGACGTCGAGCTTCTGCTGCACTTCACCCTGGATGTTCTCGGTGTGCGCGGAGCCGAGGATGTCGGCCAGCCCTGCACTGCGCACCTTGTTGGCGATCATCTTGGCGGCGAGCGCGACATCGTAGAGGATGCCGGACAGCTCGCCGGTGGCCTCGGGATGCAGGCGCTCCTGCTCGATGATGAACCGCTCGATCGTGACGACCGAGGTGGTCGTGTGGTGGACCACGGCGTTCCGCCTCCTCTATCGCGAGTCGGTGGTGGCGGCCGAGCGCCATCGGGATGCGGCAAAAGCCCGGGCGTCCGCCTCGTACGGGTTCCGGTGGTAACCGCGCCGCACGCTTTCCCAGAGATAGCGAACCGGAAAGGTCACGCTGGCTTCAAACTGCTGCACGTGCCGCGCTTCGTGCAAGAGGAGCAGCGGGTGCGGGACGACGTCGGGTGCGAGAAAGACCGTGCGCCACAACGTGATGGCAGCCACGGAGCGCTGCCCCAGCGTCCACCCCGCCACGCGCGGCGGGAGCCCGCCCCGGCGCCAGCGCACCGCGCGGAGCTCTGGAAAGCGCTCCAGGAGCGCGTCCGGCACCGCGGCCGGCATCCCGATCAGCGCTCGGACGATCGCGCTCGCACCCGCCATTCGGCATCTCCCACGCGAAGGTCCAGCCAGTGTCCATCGCTTCGTGCCACGATCGTTCCCACGCGGTCGGTGCGCAGCACGATGGCGCCGTGCGCCGCGAGGGCGCGGAGCACGTCCGTGTTCGGATGCCCGTAGTGATTCCCCGCTCCCACCGACACCATCGCCACGCGGGGCTGCACGGCATCCAGAAACGCGGGCGAGCTGCTGGTGTTGCTCCCGTGGTGCCCCACCTTGAGTACGTCGGCATGCAGCGCGTCCGGCGCGTGCGCGAGCAGCCACGCTTCCTCCGGCTGCTCCGCGTCTCCCATGAGCAGGAAGCGCACCGCGCCATAGCGCACGAGCACGACGACGCTCGCGTCGTTGGGATCGCTCATGGCCGACATCCACGCGGAGTCGGGGGCGAGGATGCGGAGCACCACGCCATCGATCACGGTGGAGTCTCCCGGGTGCACGCGATGCCAGCGCACGCCCGCGTCGCGCGCGGTGACGAGCGACGCCGCGTAGGCATCGCTCCCGCCGGCGAAGGCACCGTCGAGATACTCGCGCGGATGCAGCGCCCGCAGCACCGTCGCGGCGCCGCCGACGTGATCGGTGTGCGGGTGTGAGAGGATGAACTCTTCCAGCGCGCCGCCGCGGCGCCGGAGATACGGGATGACCGCGCGCCGGCCGGCGTTGCCACCGCGCCACGACGGGCCGGCATCGACGAGAATCCATCGGCCGCGCGGCGTGCGGATCGCCACCGCGTCTCCCTGCCCCACGTCGATGGCGTGCACCTCCACCACGCCCGGCGCGCCAGGCGCTGCCGGCAGCCAGAGCGCCGTGGCGATCGCGCCGAGTGCGACGAGCGACGATCTGGCGGGAAAGGGCGCGACGCAGGCGGCGACGAGCGCGCCGGCGGCGACGGCGGCGAGCACCGCGACCGCCGCCGAGGGCGCCACCTGCAGCACGGCGCCCGGCATGGCTGCGCCGGCAGACGCCACCGCGTCGAGCGCCACGAGCATCGGATGCGCCGCGCCGGCCACGAACGCCGCAAGCGGAGGACAGGGCGCGCACACGAGGGCCAGGAAGAGCGTGGGCTGCGCGACGGCGATCACGGGCGCCGCGGCGAGGTTCGTGAGCGGAGCGACGAGGCTCACCATGCCGAAGTTCCAGGCCACGATCGGCGCGGTGACGAGCGATGCCACGACGGACGTGAGAAGGCCGTTGGCGAGATGCGCGCGCCATCCATCCCACCGCGGCGCGATCCACCGCCGCGCCAGCGCGCGGGACGCGATCAGGCTGGCGATCCCGGCCACGCTCAACTGGTATCCGGGATCGAGCGCGGTGGCGGGGTGCACGAGCGGCGCGGCGGCGCCGAGCGCGAGCGCCCCCCACGCGGACACGGGGCGCTGCGCCACGCGCGAGACGGCCATGACGGCGAGCATCACGCCCGCGCGCACGGCGGGGGCGGGCGCGCCGATCACCGCGACGTACGTCGCCGTGATCGCGATGCTCCAGAGCATGGCGGTGCGCGAGCGGCGGCGGAGCGCGAGGAGGACGAGATGCACGGCCGCGGCCACGAGCGCCACGTGCAGCCCGGAGATGGAGAGCATGTGAACGATCCCGGCCTGCGCGTACCGGTCGCGCAGGGCGGGGTCGACCCCGCTCTGGTCGGCAATGAGGAGCGCGCGCGCGAGCGGCGCGTCACCGGCGAAGGCGCGGTCGATCGCGCGTCCAAGGGTGGCGCGCCAGGCGAGGAGCACCGCGCGATCGTCACTCGGCCGCACGACCGCGCCGTCCACGCGCACGACGCTCGGGGTGGCGACGCCCTCGCCGGTGGCGAGTACCACGTCCCCTGCGCGCGCGCGCCCTTCGCGCACGGCCAGGGAGGCACGCACCGCGCACCGTCCCGCGCGCGCCTGGCCGTGTACGAAGCTCCCGGGCGCGGCGTCATCGTCGAGCGTGACGCGCCAGGCATGGCTCCGCGCGACAAGGTCCGCGCACCACGCCGTGTCGCTCCGGCTGGATGCGCCGACCGTCGCGCCCGCGCCGACGAGCAACGCGACGGCAACGAGTACCGAGGAGCGCCGCGTCCCCGCGAGCGCCAGCGTGGCCGCCACGATGGCGAGCGCCCACCCGGTCCATCCACCGAAGCCGAAGAAGAGGCCGGCGAGATAGGCGCCGAGTGCGGGGACGAGGAGCGGAAGGGCGAGCATCGGGGCCCGTGCGGGCGCGTGCGAACGGTGCGTGGCGCGCGCGCGGCGCGCGGGAAGATCAAGCGCGGACCAGCGCGGGGGCGCCGCGCCGCGAGCGAATCAGCCGGTGTGCGCGGGCGGAACCGGGGGTTGTGGATGCCGCGGATTCGCGCCCACGCGGCGCATGGCCTCGAGCACGAGCACGGCGATGGTGGCGCGCATCTGGTCCTTCTGCAGATCGAGCGCGAGGAGTGCCTGCCCGGTGGGATCGCCGCCCGAATAGCGCGGGCGGATCATGTTGAGCGCGAGCGCCTCGACGTCGGTGCGGCACGCCGCACAGGAACAGAACTCGGTGTACTGCCGGAGCAGCTCCGCATGCACGTCGCGCACGACATCCTCGAGGAGGTTCTTCATGCCGCGTTCCCTGCGCTCATGGTGACCAGCGCGCTCCGGTCGCTCCGCGCTGGATCTGCCGCGTCCCACATGATGCTGCCCGCGGTGGTCAGCCCGCCAGCGGAAGTACCGCGCGTTCCGACGGACGCACTACGGCCCCGGTGAAGGTCGACCCGGTGGTGCCGGTGAGCTCGACCGTGAGATAGCGTCCGATCCACGACGCGTCACCAGGCACCAGCACGGTGCGGTGATGCCGCGTCCGACCCTGCAACAGCGTGCCGCGCCGCGCGCCCTTCTCGATCAACACCTCGTGCCGTGTGCCCAGGAGCGACACGTTGCGCGCGCGGGAGCCCTCGCGCACGACCGTGATGAGTCGCTCCAGTCGCTCCGACGCGACCGCGTCCGGCACCATCCACTCCGGCGGCATGCGCGTGGCCGGCGTCCCCTCGCGCGGCGAGAACTTGAAGGTGAAGGCGTCGTCGAAACCCACCTCGCGCACCGCGCTCACCGTCTCCTCGAAATCCGCGTCCGTCTCCCCGGGGAAACCCACGATGATGTCCGTCGTGACGGCGAGCCCCGGAATGGCCGCGCGCAACCGCGACACACACTCCATGTACTGCTCGCGCGTGTAGCGGCGGAGCATCCGCTTGAGCGTGCGCGACGAGCCGGACTGCATGGGCAGGTGCACGTGCTCGCACACCGTTGGGGTGTCGGCCATGGCGGCGATGACGCGATCGGTGAAGTCGTTGGGATGCGGACTGGTGAAGCGCACGCGGCGGATCTCCGCCACGGCGCCCACGCGCCGCAACAGCTCCGCAAAGTCGTGACGGCCGTCGTGATAGGAGTTCACCGTCTGCCCGAGCAGCGTGACCTCGCTGATCCCATCCGCCGCCACCCCTTCCACCTCGCGGATGACGTCCTCCAATCTCCGGCTTCGCTCGGCGCCGCGCGTCATCGGAACGATGCAGTACGTGCACTGATAATCGCAGCCGCGCTGCACGGGGATCCACGCGCGCACGCCATCCAGGCGGCGTGGGCGGAAGTCCTCGTAGTGTTCCTCCAGATCGAAGTCCACCGCCGCCGCACGCGTTCCGGCGCGCGCGCCCTCGACGAGCGTGGGAAGCTCGCGGTAGCCGTCGGGCCCGATGACGAGGCTCACGTGCGGCACGCGCTCCAGCAGCGCCGGTCCCAACCGCTGCGCCATGCAGCCGGTCACGCCCAACACCGCCTGGCGGCGCATGTGCCGCTTCAACTCTCCCAGCCGCCCCACCACTCGCTGCTCGGCGTGGTCGCGAATGGCGCACGTGTTCACCAGGATCACGTCGGCGTCATCCGGCGACTCCACCGGCGCGTAGCCCGCCGCCGCCAGACGACCGAGCATGAGCTCGGTGTCGCTGACGTTCATCTGGCAGCCGTATGTCTCGATGTAGACGGTGCCGGCCTGGTCGGTAGCCATGCGTGAAGTTAGCATGGCTGCCCGTGCGCGTCACCGGTAGACGTGCCACCCATGGCGACTACGGCCTCCGGTACACACCGCGCCGCGGCACGCGCGCAGAGCCGGCCATCCTCCCCGAGCGACAGCCGGGCCTCGAAGCGATCGCCGCGCGCCCACGTGCCGGACACACCGACCGTGAGATAGTCGCCGGTGAGACCCTCGCGCTCGGGACCGCCGCCCAGTACCACGACATCGGCGGCCTCGCCATCGCGAGTACGCCGATATGCGTGGCCCCGCGCCTCGCCGATCGCGCGCAACTCGGCCGCGCGGCGGGCACGCTCGGCCGCGGGCACCTGCGCCGGCAGACGTTCTGCCGCCGTGCCAGGGCGAACGGAATAGGGGAAGACGTGCAGGTAGGTGAACGGCAGGTCGCGCACGAGCGACATCGTGGCGCGGTGATCGTCCTCGGTCTCGCCCGGGAAGCCGGCGATTACATCGGCGCCGAGCCCCAGGCGCGGCAGCCGGCGCGCGAGCCGCTCGATGGCGCCGGCGTAGCGCGCCGCCGTGTACCAGTGGCGCCCCATGCGCCGCAGCACGCGGTCCGACCCGCTCTGCAGCGGCGCGTGCAGGTGCGGCGCCAGCCGCCGCGGCTCGGCGGCAAGGAGCTCGACGAGTGCGTCGTCCACCTCCGTCGCCTCGATCGACGTGAGGCGAAAGCGCACGTCCGGAACGTGACGGATGAGCTGCAGCACGAGCGACGAGAGCGTCGTGCCGATGTCGCGACCGTAGCTCCCGATGTGGATGCCGGTGAGGACGATCTCCGGATGCCACCGGGCGAACGCGCGCGCGTCCTCCACGAGCGCGGCAACGGGACGCGAGCGGCTCGCGCCGCGCGCGTGCGTGGTCGCGCAGAAGGTGCAATGCGCGTCGCATCCATCCTGGATGCGGAGCAGCGCGCGCGTGCCGGTCTGCGCGTCGCGCACCGTCGCGCGGGACATCGCCTGGGGAAGCTCCAGCGCGGTGGCCACGCGCGTCGGGTCCGCGCCGGCGATCACCGCGCGCACGGTCGGGAGGGCCGCCAGCACGCCGCGGTCGAGCGCGGCGGCGCACCCCGTCACCACGGTGCGCAGCTCCGGGCGCCGACGTGCCGCGCGGCGAACAGCGCGGCGCAGATCGGCCTCCGCCGCGGACGTCACCGCGCAACTGTTGAACACCGCCGCGTCCGCGCTCTCGACGTCCGCCACGACCTGGGCACCGGCCGCGCGCAACGCGGCGCGGAGCGTCTCGCTGTCCGCCTGGTTTGCGCGACAGCCGAACGTGGCGAGGTAGACCCGCAGCGCGGGATGCTCGTCGGCGGATGCGGCGCTACGGGGCGGCATGGCGCAGTGCGTCGCCGGCACGAGCGGGCGTCGCCGCAGCCACCGGGAGCATGACGTGGAATCGGCTCCCCTGTCCCTCGGTGCTCTGCACCCAGATGCGCCCGCCGTGCGCCTCCACCGCCAGCTTGCAGAAGGCGAGCCCCAGACCGGAGTTTCGCGAGCGCGCGGCCTCTCCCTGCTGCACGCGCTCGAACTTGCGAAAGATCACCTCGTGGTACGCCGCCGGGATCCCCGGCCCGTTGTCCTCCACCGTGAGGAGAATGCCGCCGGAGGCGTCGCGCGTGGCGGCAAGGCGGATGCTCACGGGGTAGGGCGTGTGCGCGATGGCGTTCTGCACGAGGTTGGAAAGCACACGCTTGATCAACGCCTTGTCGGCGTGAAAGACCGGCGCGCTGTCGTCCACCGTCACGGTGGCCGTGGCGCTCTCCTGCTGGAAGCGGATGCCAAACTCGTGCACCAGCTCGGCGAGCAGCGCACCGGGCGCAATGGGGCGCACATCGAGCTGCAGCGTGGTTTCCTCGATCCGCGCGACCTCGAGCAGATCTTCCATGAGGGTGAGCAGGTCCTCCGCCTTTCCTTCCGCGTCGCCCACCGCACGCCGCTGCTCCTGCGTCATCTCGCCGAAGTCGCCGTCCAGCAGCATCTCGAGCGTGGCAAGGACGGAAGTGAGCGGGGTCTTGAGATCGTGCACGATCATCTTCATGAGATCGTCGCGCACCTTCTCGAGCTCGCGCAACTTGCGGTAGCTGTCCTCCAGCGCGTCGGTGGCGAACTTGAGGCGCAGCAGGCTGCGCACGCGCGCGCCGAGGATCTGCCGGTTGTGCGGCTTGGTGAGAAAGTCGTCGCCGCCGGCTTCGATCGCCTTCACGCGGTCGGTGGTGTCGTTCAGCGCGGTGACGAAGATGACCGGGATGCGCGCCGTGCGCGGGTCGCGCTTGAGGCGCCGGCACACCTCGAAGCCGGTCTGCCGCTCGTCGCACCCCAGGCTTCCCGCGGGCATGGCGACATCGAGAATGCAGAGGTCGGGAAGCTCCTCGATGGTCCGCGCGAGCGCGGTGGGCCCATCGGTAGCCGAGATCACCTGGTAGCCGAGGGTCGCCAACTGATCGTGCAGCAGCTCGACGTTCGCCGGAACGTCGTCCGCGACGAGGATGACCGGAGGCGCCTGACGGCCGGGGTCGTTCATGACATCAGGGGCGAAGCGCGATACCCATGCCGAAGATCCACGCGTGCTCGCGCGCGTCGATGTCCGCCGAACGCGATGCGCGCTCGAGTGTCAGATCGAGCGTTCCCCGTCCGCCGGCCAGCGAAAGGCTCGTGCCGCCGCCCACCGTGGTCTCGCGCACACGCACCGAGGCCACGGGGTCGGTGAGATTCGCGCGGCCGGCGCCGAAGGGGAGCGTCCGGTAGCGGACGCCGAGCCGGAGCGGTAGGCGTTGCCCGAGCACGGTGGGTCCCTGCACCTCGGTGCCCACGCCGTAGTCCCAACTGTCGAACGCCTCCAGATTGCTGGTGGTGAGCGACTGCATGCTGGACCACTGCGTGTGCGTGGCGCGCACGGCGATCGTCGCGACGGACCATCCGATGTACTCGACGCTTCCACCGTAGCTGTCCGGCACATCGGCGCGTCCGACGGTGGAATCGTTGCGGAACGCGCTCAGACTCCCACCCAGGCGCCCGGTGAGCGCCACCGCCAGCAATCGCGAAATGCGCACGAGCGCGCCGCCGCTGAGCGCCGTGCCCGAATAGCTGACGCGCTGCTCCTGCGTGAGCGTGCTGAAGCCAGGAGTGGAGAAGACGCGCTGCGACCGCACCCGGTTCTCCCCGGTGAGCAGGTGGCCGCCCACGCCAACGCTCACGTTCGGTCCGATCGACCACGCCGCACCGAGCCGGATGTCGGAGATGGCGCCCTTGCTGGTGAGCGACTCGTCGAAGTCCACCTGATCGCCGCCCACGAGCTCGGACCCACTCACCTCCGTGCCCCACGTCCGATCGAGAAAGGTGGAGAGCGCCAAACCGATCACGCCGTGCGTGCCAATGGGCGTCGCACCCGCCACCAGGGGAAATCGGACCACCGACGACGATCCGCTCGCATCCCCCGCATCCACATGTCGGAACTCGGGAGAATACTGGAAGTAGACTCCCGACGGCACGAAGGCGGCGAGCGCTGCAGGGTTGGTGGCGGAGAACGGGTCGAAGTCAGCCAGCGACGAACCGGCCGCTGCGGAGCGCGCGCTTACCTGCCCGGGCGGGTATCCGAAGCCCTGCCCCGCCAGCGTCCCCTGCGCCGCCGCCGGACGCGCCAGGAGAGCGAGGCCGACCGCGCAGACGCACACCGCACCCAGGGCGCGAGACGCGACGCGCACGTGGCGTGTGAACGGGGAAGTATTCATGGCAATCCGGCGCTCGTGTTGGGGACGAACGTCACCTGCAAGCGCGGGCGCACGCTCGGGTCCGCTTCGTTCGAGAAGAACAGGATGCGCGACGGCGAGATGGTTTCGAAGTCGGACGTGATCACGATGGCGTGTTGCAGCTTGGTCGAGTCCGTGCCCGCCCACCCGCGGACGATGTCCACCATCTCGAGTCGCACGCGTCCGCTGTCGGCGGGGACGAGTGTGTCCGGTGCCACGGCCGGCAGCGCGCTCGGAAGGAGCACCGCCTTCCCCGGCTCCACGGTGGGCCCCACTCCAACCTGGCGGAAGTGAATCGGCAGGCGTGCGGTGGAGCCCGGGCCGCTCGCGCGCTGCTGCGTCACGAGCAGCGAGGCACGCACGACGGTGGTGGAATCGAGAATGCGGGGCGGGAGATCGAAGCTGTAATAGATGCGGCTGGAGGGCAGCCCGCCCACCGCGACGACATCGGCCGGTGGCGCCGGCGATCCGTGCACCACGCTGGTGAAGTCGGCCAGCTCGCCTTCTTCGGTCGGGCGTCCCTGTGCGGTGTCGCTCGCCAGCACGAACACCTGCCGGCGGTCAGTATCGGTGACCACCGCCTTGTAGAACAGTTGCGGCGAGTTGAGCCCCTCGCGCGAGATGAACGAGGCCGTGACGGCGGAATCGCTGCGCGCCGTGATGGCCACGATGAAGGGCTGGTGCGCGGTGACGCGCGCGGCCAGCGGCGCGCTGGGAAGCGGGATCGAGAGCTGCGAGATGGCGGTATCCGCCGGGATCGTGAGACTGGTAATCGGCGTGCCGGTGCGCACGGTCGCGTTCACCGATGCGGTATCGGCGCCGCTTGGACCGGGGTCGACCTCGAAGACGTCGAACGTCACCGGCGCCGATGCGCCCACGTTGCCGTCCAGAATGAGCACCATCCGCGCCGAATCCACATCCACTACGGGCAGCCGCGTGGTGTCCGTCCCGCTGCGTACGAACGAGGAGACCAGCGTGTCGTAGCGCACGACGATGGCCGTCTCGAGCGAATCGCCCTGCCGCAGGAGCGTGAGGCGCGCCTCCGAGCCGAGCGCCGGCACGTCGTCGATGGTGCTGTCGATCACGACGGCATTGATGATCGTATCGATCATCGTGACGTTCTGTTCGGGGCAGAGCGCGGGGCAGGCGCCGCCGGTCACATCTTCGTTGCATGCCGACACCAGAACCACGGCGAAGGCCAGGAGTGGTAGGAGGCCTCTACGTGATGGGGACAAGCCTGAGCTCCGGGTTACGGCGATTGGTCAGTGCGAGGGGGACGGCCGGCTGGCGCGGCGGGCGCCCATCCTGAAACCCCGCTGCGCCCCCAGGGTGCCGGCACGGTGCAAATCTAGCGGGAGAACGTCCCACCGCCCACCGCCTCGGCGTCGCGGTACACCCTGGGCAGGCGCCCCGCCAGCCGCGTGAGCGCCTCGTAGGGCGAGAGCGCCGCCGCCGCGCACACGTCCTCGAGGGTGAGATGCTCCGTGCCGTCGGCGCCCACGAGCGTCACCGCGTCTCCCGGCTCGCAGCGATGGCCCGTGACGTCCACCATGGTCATGTCCATGGTGACGACGCCGGCCACGCGGACGCGCTCTCCGGCCAACAGCGCGTGCGCGTGGTTGCCGAGCGCGCGCGCATAGCCATCCGCGTAGCCGATGGCGAGCGTCGCGATCCGGCGCTCGCCCTGCACGCGGTAGGCGGCACCGTAGCTCACCGTCTCGCCGTCGTGCACGTCGCGTACGTCCACCACACGCGCGCGCACGTGCACCACGGGCTCCGGCGTGAGCTTCGCGCCGGGGCCGCTTCCCACCCCGTACAGAAAGATCCCGGGGCGCACGAGATCCCACGGCGAGCGAGCGCGCCGGACGATGGCCGCCGAATTCTCCGCGTGCAGCAACGCGCCCTCCAGCGGGAGCGCGGCGAGCGCGGCGCGAAAGCGCTGCTCCTGCTCCTGCATGGAGCCGTCCTCGCACTCGGCCGAGTGAAAGTGCGTGAACGCTCCCTGGGGCGGGTAGCGCTCGACGAGCGCGCGGAGCGTGCGCGCGAGATCCCAGCGGATGCCGGCGCGGCTCATCCCCGTATCGATGGCCAGGTGCCAGCTCCCGCCGCCGGCACGCGTCCATGCATCGATCTCGCGCGCGGAGCCGAGTGCCGGTGTGAGGTGCCAGCGCATCATGGAGGCGACATCGTCGCCGAGCACCGGCGTGAACACCACCAGCGGACGAGCGATGCCGGCGCGGCGCAGGAGCGCGCCTTCGTCCACCGTTGCCACGCCGTAGCCCCAGGGGGAGAGCACCTCGAGCGCGCGCACGACCTCGATCACGCCGAGGCCGTACGCGTCCGCCTTCACCATGGGCAGGAGCGGCACGCCGGCGTGGCGCGCGAGCGCCGCCGCATTACGACGCAACGCGCCCAGGTCGATTTCGGCCCAGGCGCGCGTGAGAGATGGCTGCATTGACGCGTTCTTGGTGGCGCGGGTAGTATACCGGCCCTGGAGGAGCCATGCAAGGCGACACGACGTTGAACGACACGCTCGCGCTCATGCGCGACCTGCGCAAGCGATGCGATTGGGATCGTGCGCAGACGCACGACTCGCTGCGCCCCTATCTGCTGGAAGAAGCGCACGAGCTGGATGATGCCATCCGGAATGGCGACGCGGCACAGATGCGCGGCGAATTGGGAGACGTGCTGCTGCAGGTCGTCTTTCACGCCGTCATTGCCGAGGAGCGCGGCGAGTTCGATGCCGCCGACGTCGCCGCAGCGCTCATCGCCAAGATGCGCGCGCGGCATCCGCATCTGTACGGCGGCGGGGAACGCCGTGCGTGGGAGGAGATGAAGGCGGAGCAGCGCCGCTCGATCGAGGCCGGGCTCCCGCGCGGGCTCCCCGCGCTGCATCGCGCGCACCGGCTGCAGGATCGTGCGAGCGGCGTCGGCTTCGACTGGACGGACACCGAAGGACCAGCCGCCAAGGTGGCCGAGGAGCTGGAGGAAGTGCGCGAGCTCCTGCAGGCACAGCGGAACTCGGCCAGCACACAAGAGAATGCCTCGCCGAGTGCGGAGGCGGCCGAGATGCAGCGCGCGCTGGAGGAGGAGCTTGGCGATCTTCTCTTCGCAGTGGTGAACTTGTGCCGGCGCGCCGGCGTGCATGCGTCGCTCGCACTGGACCGGGCGAATGCGAAGTTCGTGCGCCGCTTCGAAGCGATGGAGCAGCTCGCCGACGCACAAGGGCGCGCGCTTCGCGAGCTGTCGATGGCCGAAATGGACGAGCTGTGGGAGGCAGTGAAGGCAGCGCGCAGCTGAGGTCAGGCGGTGCGCTTCGTGAGCGCGCTGGGGCTGGCACCCCGGCCACGTGCTCCGCTCTCGACAGTCTTACGTGTCACGTCTCGTGGACAGGAGGACGCTATGCGAATCGCAGTCGGCCGGCCTGGGCTACTCGTGTGCGCGCTCGCGCTTGTGGTTTCCGCTGCACCACTCGGCGCCCAGTCTGCCGCGAGCGACTCCACGCCCATTGCCGTTGGTACGCGCGTTCGCGTCCACCTCGGTCTGTTTCATCGCGTGACCGGGCCGATGGTGTCGATGGACGACAGCAGTATCGTCGTGGAACGCCCGCGGCTCTTCCGCGGCACCTTCGGTCAGCGGATCGCGCTCCGGAGCATACACGCGCTCGACGTGAGCGCTGGGCACTACGTCACGACCGGTGACCTGGCGAGACATGGATTTGTCGGCGTGCTCTGCGGAACGCTCATCTGGGCGGTTGCCGATCTCGTGGCCATCGGCAGCAGTGCTGGTGGGCGCGGCGCGTCGCTGGGGAGCTATCTGACTTTCGCAACGCTGGGCGCTGCAGCCGGCGCCATCGCGACGTGGCGCTCTCCGCCGGAGCACTGGCGTCGAGTGGCACCGCTGCCGGACGGTCGATGGTGGCCGGTGTCCGGCGCCCAGCGTTGAAGAGTCACCGAACGCTCGGTCGCCGCGCCGTGAGGCTATCGCCCTGATGAAGGCCGAACGCGCGGCTGAGATCACCCCCCGCTACGGCCGCAGCCGGTGCATCATGCGCGGGAAGGCGATCGTCTCGCGCAGGTGCGGCACGCCGCAGATCCAGGCCACCGTGCGCTCCAGTCCCAGCCCGAAGCCGGAGTGCGGGAACGTGCCGTACCGCCGCAACTCCAGGTACCAGCCGTACGCGTCCTCCGGAAGCCCCTCCTCCCGGATGCGCGCCAGGAGCCTGTCGTAGTCGTCCTCGCGCTGGCTTCCCCCGATGATCTCCCCGTACCCTTCGGGCGCGAGTAGATCGTCGCACAACACGGTGCGCGGATCGGCGGGGTTCTCCTTCATGTAGAACGCCTTCGCCTGCTTGGGGTAGTTCATCACGAAGAGCGGCCTGGCATGATCGGCCACGAGGAGCGCTTCGTCCTCCGCCCCCAGGTCGTCCCCCCAGGTGATGGCGCTTCCCTTGCCCTGCAGAATGGTCACCGCGTCCCCGTAGTCGAGCCGCGGAAACGGGGGAACCACCTGTTCCAGGGCGCTGGTGTCGCGCTCCAGCGTCTCCAGCTCCACGCGGCGGCGCTCCAGGCAGCGCTGCACCAGGTAGGAGACAAACTCCTCCTGCAGGCGCATGTTGTCGTCGGAGTCGTTCCAGGCCACCTCCGGCTCGATCATCCAGAACTCCGTCAGGTGGCGGCGGGTCTTGGACTTCTCCGCGCGGAAGGTGGGGCCGAAGGTGTAGATCTTTCCGAAAGCGGCGGCCGCCGCCTCGCCGTACAACTGCCCCGTCTGCGCCAGGTAGGCGTTCCCCTCATCGAAGTACTCGGTGCTGAAGAGACCCGAGCGCTCCCCGATGGCCGCGGTGAGGATCGGCGTGTCGACCCGAACGAACTGCCGCTCGTAGAAGAAGTCGTGGATGGCCTGTTCGATCTCGTGTCGCACCAGCGCGATCGCGCGCTGCCGGGGACTGCGCAGCCACAGGTGTCGGTTGTCCAGCAGAAAGTCGATGCCGTGCTCCTTGGGCTGGATGGGGTAGTCGAGCGGAGACGGTCCGACGATCTCCAGATCCTCCACCGCCAGCTCCACCCCGCCCGGTGCGCGCGCATCCGCGCGCGCTTCCCCCACCAGGCGCACCGACGTTTCGAGCGTCAACGCGCCGAATCGCTCCCACACCTCCGCGCGCACGGCGCTCTTGACGACGACCGCCTGCATCACTCCGGTGCCATCACGCAACACAATGAAGGCCACTTTCCCCGACGATCGGAGGTGCGTGACCCACCCGAGCACGGTGACGCGCTGGCCGGCGCGCGCGCCGAGCGCGGCGATGTCCACGTGAGGCAATGTCATTGATTTCGCGCTGGTTACGGGGTGTGGCCGCGCAAACTACCAGAGCGCTGCACGGCTGTCAACGCCGCTGTTGCAGCGATCGCGACGCGCGGCGATCCGTGCGGTCCATCACATGCAGAGTGTGTCCGCGCACACCCGCTTGCGTCGGTCAATGTGCGAGTGTAGGGTGCAGGCGCCCGGCATACGCTGTGCACTGCCGGACCATGCGATCGCGCGCACGGCGGAGTGACCACAGACACTCCGCCGCGTGTCGAACGCGCTGGGGCCTGGCACCAGACCTGTCCGGCTTCGAATGGTACGCCACCGTGCTCTCGAGGTGACCGGCGGGCGGCGGAGCCAGCACACCTCCTCGAAATGTCCATCCGGTGACGATCCGCTCCAAGCTGGCCCTCGGCCTCTTCCTGATCGCGGTCGCACTTCTGGTACCGCTGCTCTTCACCCTGCGCTCCCTCGAGCGGTTGCACGACGCCACGGTGGAGCTGCGCGACCGGGAGTTCGCCGCCACGCTGCTCCTGAGCCGGATGCGCGTGGCAGTGGACGACGCGCGACGCGCGGAGACCGCGCTCCTCTTCGTCCACGACAGCGCCAGCCTGGAGACATCGCGGGAGGGGATCGTTGCGCTCCGCGCGCGCGCCGATTCGCTCTCGGCATTCGACCTGGACAGCGCGGCGGTGGGGCTGCGTGCCGCAATCGACACCATCGCGGCCTACATCCCACTGGAATTCGAACTGGCGGCGCGGGGCGATCTCCGCGCCGATTCCGTGTCCGCCCAGCACGTGGTGCCGAGCATTGCCGCCACGGAGCGAACGCTGGAGGAGGCGGAGCGTGCGCTCCGGGTGCGCACGAGCGACCGGGTGCGCGAGGCGGCCGAGCTCACCGCCACCGCACGGAGCCGCGCCGGGCTGGCGCTCGCCGCGGCGCTCCTCATCGCGCTGGTCATCGCCATCATCGTCTGGCGCACGATCAGCCGCCCGGTCCGCGATCTGGAAGAGGGGATGGCGGCCGTGGCGTCCGGCAACTTTCGCTACCGGCTGTCGCGCAACACGGAGCATCGCAGCGACGAGTTCGGCCGGCTGGCGGCCAGCTTTCGCACGATGCAGGACCAGTTGACACAGCTCGATCGCATGAAGGCCGAGTTCGTCTCCGTGGCCTCGCACGAGCTCAAGACGCCGATCAACGTGATCCTGGGGTACCTTCAGCTTCTGGAGGAGGAGACGTACGGCGCCATCTCAGCCAAGCAGCGAGAGGTGCTGGAGACGCTCGAGTCGCAGACGCGTGCGCTGTCGCGCCTCGTGCACCATCTGTTGGACGTGAGCCGATTCGAAGCGGGAGGCGGGCGGCTGGACCTGCGGTCCATCGAGTTGGAGGGATTCCTGCAGGACCTCGAGCATGCGTTCCGCGTGCTGTCCATGCAGCGAGGGATCGATTTCCGGGTGGAGCGCGGCGGAGAATTGCCGGTCGACGTCACCTGGGATCCCGACCGCGTGGCCGAGGTGCTGGGCAATCTGCTGAGCAACGCGTTCAAGTTCACGGGGCGGGGCGGGACGATCGAGCTGATCGTGCACGGCTCCCGGGGCGGAGACGAGCTCTCGCTCATGGTGCGCGACACGGGGAGCGGTATCCCCGCGCAGGATCTTCCGCGTATCTTCGACAAGTTCTACCAGGCGCACGGACCGGAAGGCGGCGACGGCAGCGGAGCGGGGCTGGGGTTGGCGATCGCCAAGGAGATCGTCTCCGCGCACGGTGGGGAGATCGACGTCGAGAGCACCGTCGGCGTCGGGACCACGTTCCGCATCCATCTTCCACGCACCGCGGGGATGATGGTGCGCGGCGGCGAGCCGGCCGGAGTCGGCGCGCACGCGTGATGCGGGCCTGTACGCTCCCGGTGCTGGCGACGGTGCCACGCGAGGTTGTATGACGGATCACGGGACGACGCGGGCGCGTGAGCGCGCTCGGAGACACGGTGGCCGGCCGCCATACCGACTGGCGGCGCTGACGATCGCGCTCGTTGCGGGTGCGTGCGCGCACGCGGCGCGCATGGAGCCGCGCGCGGCCGCGGAGCCGCTGGACCACGTGGTGTGGAGCACCACGCTGAACACCGCGCGCGACATGGCCGATGGCGGACGCTACGGCATGGCGGACGCGCTTCTGGCACGGTACGCGCTCGCCAACCCGGACTCCCCCTCCGCGCACGAGAGCGACTTCTGGCGCGCGCTCATCCTTCTGGATCCGGACAACCCGCTCACCTCCTCCGCCGCGCGCGTGCTTCTCGAGCGCTATCTCGGCTACGATGACGGCATGCACCGCGACGAGGCGCGCGTACTCCTCGCCGTGGCCGCATCCCGAGACTCCATGCGCGCACTGCTCGCCGCACGCGATGCCGCGCTCCGCGCGCAGGCGACCGCACCACACCCGGGCGATCGCGAGGCGGAGCTGCTGAAGGAGAACCAGGCGCTCCACGATCAACTGGAGAAGACGCAGGCCGAGCTGGATCGGATCAAGAAGCGGCTCGTCGCGCCCAAGCCGTAGCGCGCGCGGCGGCGCGTGCCGCCGCGACGCGCTGCCGCGCACCGCATCGCGGAGCGCCGCTCACCCCACGCGAAAGAGCGTGAGCGCGCGGTCGTAGCGCTGGTTGAGCATGCGGCGGAGCCCGGCATGCTCGGCACGCTCGAGCGCCGGGTCGGCGTCCAGCAACGCGGCCGCCTCGCGCCGCGCGATCTCGTTCAGCGCCTCGTCGCGCAGCGGATCGGCCACGCGGAAGGTGGGCACGCCGCTCTGGCGCTCGCCGAACAGGTCGCCCATGCCGCGCTGCGCCAGATCGGCGCGCGCGATCTCGAAGCCGTCGTCGCTCTCCACGAACGGCTGCAGCCGTTGCGCCACGTCCGGGCTCACGTCGCCGAGGAGGATGCAGAACGACTCCGCCGCGCCGCGCCCCACGCGGCCGCGCAACTGGTGGAGCTGGGACAACCCGAATCGCTCCGGATGCTCGATGAGCATCACCGTGGCATTGGGGACGTCGATGCCGACCTCGATGACGGTGGTCGCGACCAGCACGTCGATGCCCCCGGCGTGAAAGCGGCGCATGAGCGCGTCGCGCTCGTCCGCCGGAAGACGGCCGTGCAGCAGCGCCACGCGGTGTGTGGCGAACGGCCCTGCGCGGAGCGTCTCGTACATCGTGGTGGCCGCGCGCAGGTCCGTCCGCTCGGACTCGTCGATGACCGGATACACCACGTACGTCTGTCGTCCCTGTCCCACCTGGCGGCGCACGAACTCCAGCACGCGCTCGCGCGCGGATTCCGGACGGAGCGCGGTGCGCACGGGCACGCGCCCCGCGGGACGCTCGTCCAGCACGCTCACGTCCAGGTCGCCGTACATCGTGAGCGCCAGCGACCGCGGAATGGGCGTCGCGCTCATGAGCAGCACATCGGGACGTTCTCCCTTGGCGCCCAACGCCGCCCGCTGCTCCACGCCGAATCGGTGCTGTTCGTCGATGATCGCGAGCCCCAGTCGGCCGAACCGCGCGTCGCCCTGTACCAGCGCGTGCGTGCCGACCACCAGGCATGGCGTCTCGCTCGCCATGCGCTCCGCCGCGGCGCGGCGCTCGCGCGCGCCGAGCGAGCCGGTCACGAGGAGCGGCTCGAGCGCCAGCGGCTGCAACAACGCACCGATCGTGCGCGCATGCTGCTCGGCCAGGAGCTCCGTGGGCACCATGAGCGCCGCTTGAAAGTCGTTCTCGAGCGCGAGCAGCGCGGCGAAGAGGGCGACGATCGTCTTCCCGCTTCCCACGTCGCCCTGCAGCAGCCGGTGCATGCGCCGGTCGCTGCACATGTCGGCCACGATCTCGCGAACGGCGCGCGTCTGCGCACCGGTGAGCGCGAACGGCAGCGAGGTCTTGAGCGACGAGGTGAGCGCGCGATGGTTCGTGAAGCGGATGCCGGAGCGCGGCTGCCGCGCCAACTCGCGCGCGCGCCGATGCAGCACGTGCACCGCCAGCAGCTCCTCGAAAGCCAGCCGCGCGCGTCCGCGTGCGGCGTCGGCCATGGTGGCCGGGCGATGCACGGCGCGCAGCGCGTCGGGGAGCGCGGGCACCGCCGCGGCGGCGAGCAGGCGGGCGGGAAGATACTCGCGCACGAGCGCGAGCAGGGGGTCGAGGTTCTCCTCCACCAGGGCGCGGATCTGTTTCACCGACAGCCCTTCGGTGGCGGGGTAGACGGCCAGCACCCGCCCTTCCGCGGGTGCGGACTCGTCGCGGCCGAGATTCACCCACTCGCGCGGCTGTAACTGTCGCCCGTGGAAGAAGCGCACCGTCCCGCTGAGCAGCAGCACGTCGTCGCGCCCGATGACGCGCTCCAGGAACGGCTGCCCCGGCCACGCCACCTCGATCATCCCGGTGTCGTCACGCACCACCGCCTGGAAGACGCGGAGCCCGCGGCGGGTGGGGATGATCCCCTTGGAGATCACCGTGCCGATCACCGTGGCGTCCATCCCCGGCTCGAGCGAGGCGATGGGCGCGATGGTGCTCGCGTCCTCGTAGCGATGCGGGAGATGGTACAGCAGATCGCCTGCCGTGATGACGTGGAGACGACGGAGCGCCTCGGCGCGGCGCGGCCCCACGCCCTTGAGGTACGTGATCGGCGTGTCGAGTGCGAGACGCGGCGTCACGTCGGCACGACTCAGTCTTCGGCCACCAGCTCGCGCGCGTAGTCGGCCGGATCGAACGGCAACAGGTCGTCCGCCTGCTCCCCCACGCCCACGAACTTGATGGGGACGTCGATCGCCTCGTGCACGGCCAGCACGATCCCCCCGCGCGCCGTTCCATCCACCTTGGTCACCACCACGCCGCTCACCGGCACCGCCTCCGCGAACGAGCGCGCCTGTGCGACCGCGTTCTGTCCGATCGTGCCGTCGAGCACGAGAAGCGTCTCGTGCGGCGCATCGGGGATGCGCTTGGCGATCACGCGCGCCACCTTCTGCAACTCCGTCATGAGCCCGCTCTGCGTGTGCAGGCGGCCGGCAGTGTCCACCAGCACCACATCGCACCCGCGTGCCATCGCGGCGTCCATTGCATCGAACGCCACCGCGGCGGGGTCGCCCCCCGCCTTGCCGCCCACGAACTCGGCGCCCGTACGCTCCGCCCAGAGTCGGAGCTGGTCGATGGCGCCGGCGCGATACGTGTCCCCCGCGGCGAGCAGCACGCGCCGTCCTTCGCGGCGGTAGCGCGCGGACATCTTGCCGATGAACGTCGTCTTCCCCGCCCCGTTCACTCCGACGATGAGCACGATGGTGGGCCCGGCGGACGCGACGGCCATGGAGGGATCGCTGCGCCCGGCGCGAAGCGCGCTCTCCACCCCTTCGCGGAGCGCGTCCATGAACTCGTCGTGCGTGCGGACCTTGCCGCGCTGTGCCTGCTGCTCCACGGCGGCCACCAGCTTGAGCGTCACGCTCACGCCGAAGTCGGCCTCGAGGAGAATCTCCTCCAGCCGCTCCAGCGAGCCGGCGCTCACGCCGCCGCGCCCGATGACGGCGACGTCCATCAGCGCGACGTCCTTGATGCGCTGCCAGAGCGAGCGGCGGGGGACGTCCCCCGCACGGCGGAGTATGCGAGCCATCGGTGTAATCGTTGAAGTCAGCGTTCGCGCGCCGGTCAGCGCAGCCCGCTTCGCCGGCGGAGCAGCCACTCGGCGCAGAGCGAGAGCAGGAGCAACAGGTACGCCCAGCCGGCATCGCGCAACGGAGGCGCCGCGCCGGCGGGGGGCGCGCCTCCCACGCTCCCCGCGCGCATCGTCGGCGCGCCCGGCAGGAGCTCGCGCGAGGAATTCACCACGAGAAGCGCACTCCCGCGCGGCACGCGCACGTCGTAGACGCCGCGCGCGAGCGGCGCGCTCTCGGCCACCATGCCGCTCCGGCCGAAGTGGAGCACCACCGAATCCTCTCGCGCACCGGCGCTTCCGCGCGGGCGCAGGAAGATCGTCACGGCGGAGTCACCCGCCGCCGCTCCTCCGCCACGCCGCCAGCGGACCGGCTCCCCCGCGCGGAGCACCCCTTCGGAGGGGAACGCTGCGCGCGGATCGGCACGCTCGGCCGCGAGCCAGTCAAATATACTACCCCACAGCGCCGCGTACGCGTCGGCGCCCGCGCCACCGCGAAAGTGCCATCGCCACAATCCCGAAGCCGCCACCACCACGCGCCGGCGCGGCGCCTCGCTCCCGGTGATCGCCGTGCGCCGGTCGAAGCGGCGGCCGCGCGCGGTCACCAGCCCCTCCCAATCGCCCGGCGGCACCGTTGCGGCAACATCGAGCGGTGGAAGACTGTCCCACGGCGTGCCGCCGAGCGCGGAGGCGAGCGGTGAGGCAGGCGCGGCAACCGGATACCATTCGCCATCGGACGACGACGGCGGTGCGAGCAGGACCAGCGCGCCCGTGGTGGCCGACATGGGCGCGCCGAAGATGGCCGTGTCGCCGTGAAGGAGGGCGATGGGTGCGTCGTGCAGTGCGCGGCGCACGTCCCCTTCCGCAACCGCGGCCAGGGAGCCGCCCTCGCGCCACACGCCCGGCGCCACGCGGAAGTACGCGCGCGTGGGGAGCGAGACCGCGCCGCGCAGCACCGGGAGCACGTAGCGGACGTCCAGATCGGGGGATGACGAGACGACCACCGCTCCGACCGCGCGCCCCACGTCGATCGCGACACCGAGCGTGTCGTTCCGCGGCTCCGCGTCACCGGGAACGGTGATCATCGTCGCCAGCTCGTGGCTGCCGGCGGCGGTCCCGACGGGCACGCGGAGCGCGAGCACGCGATCCTCGCCGGCACGCATCGCATCCACCGTCTGCGAGAGGAGCGTGCTGCCATCTTCGCGCACCACGAGCGTGCCGGCGGGCGCGGTGCTATCGCCGGTGCGAAGCAGGACACGGATCTCCACCGTGTCCCCGGCCACCGCCGAACGTGGCGCCTCGAGCGAGACGATCCCCACGTCCACCATCGTTGGCGGCCGCGTCACCTCGACCCGCGAGCCAGCCGGGAGGGCGCTCACTGCCGTCGGCTCGTCCACCTCGCCATCGGTCACCAGCAGCACCGGACGCCCGGAGCCCAGGGCGCGCTCCACGACCGGCTCGATGTGCGTGGCGTTGTCGGCGGGGAGCTCCGGGGGAGCGCCGCGGCGGACGCTGTCGCCGAAGAGGAGGAGCGAGTCGTGCGCCGCGCGGCGCGCCATGTCGCGGGCGCGTGTCCACGCCGTGCGGTTCCCACCACGCAGCCAGCTCTGCGAGACGTCGAGCGCAACGAGCGGACTCGGGCTCCGGCTGAGCCCCGCTGGCGCGTTGAGCAGGAGTGCGACGAGGAGCGTGAGTGAGAGCGCGCGCAGGAGGGCGAGCGGCACGCGCGCGGCCAGCGCGGCGGCGTCGGCGCGCAGATAGCTCCAGGCCGCCAGAGCGATCCCGGCGGCGAGGGCGATGATCCAGGTCATGGTGCGCGAAAGCTAACGCCCGCGCCCGGAGGCGCACGCTGCGACCCGCGCCTGCCGGCTACCGCGACGCTACCACGCGCAGGCTGTCGGGGTTGTCGAGCTGGGCCACGAGCAGCGCGCGCGCGCTGTCGAAGGCCGCGCGCGAGCCAGCGGCGATGGGGGTACCGGCGCGATCGCGGAGCGCCTGCCGCGGGTCGCGCTGCGTGCCATGGACCAGGATCTCGAAGTGGAGATGCGGTCCGGTGGCCAACCCGGTCTGTCCCACGTAGGCCACCGTCTCGCCGATGCTCACGTGGCGCCCCGTGCGGATGCCGTGCGCGAAGCCGCGCAGGTGGCCGTAGCGGCTCACGAAGCCGTTGGGGTGCCGGATTTCGAGCAGGTTGCCGTACCCGCCGCGGCGGCCGGCGTAGGTCACCGTACCGTCGCCGATGGCGCGGACCGGCGTGCCGGCGTTGGCCGCGTAGTCGATCCCCTTGTGGGCGCGCCACGTCCCCAGGATGGGGTGCTTGCGCGTTCCGAACACGCTCGAGATCCGCCGGAACTGGAGCGGCACGCGCAGGAACGCCGCGCGCAGGGAGCGTCCCTTCTGATCGTAGTAGCTCGCGCGGTCATCCTGCGTGAAGCGGTAGGCCTCCAGGTCCGTGCCGGACAACTGGAGCCGCGCGGCGAGGATGGGACCCACCTTCACGACGCCGCCCGGCCCCACCGAGCGCTCCACGAGCACGCGAAAGGCGTCGCCGTCCTGCAAGTCACGGCTCATGTCCACGCGATATTCGTAGACATCGGCCACGGACCAGGTGAGCTCCGCGCGCGCGGCCGGCGGTAGCCGGTCACCAACGCTGGCATCCACCGCGTCGTAGAGGTTGGAGTGGATCACTCCGCTCACGACGATCGTGTCCGTCGTCCACGGAAGCCGGACCTCGCGACTCGTCCACCCCGAATCGCCGCGCGTGAGGTGCAGCCGGCGGTCCACGGCCAATTGGAAGATCAGCTCGCTCGGGACGGAATCGCTGGCCGCGCTCCGGATGATGACCGGCATGCCCGCCGGCACGCGTCGCTCATCCAGCGACGGCGCGCTGCGAAGGGCCGCCACGATGTCCATGTTGGGCACCCCGCCGCGCAGGAGCAGCGCCGAGAGCGTCTCGCCGCTCCGGAGCGTGTCCACGAACTGGCGCCAGGTGACGGCAGGGATGGCCGCGATCCGCGCGGCAGACTGCGCGAGCGGCTTGGGGGTGGAGAGCTTGGGAAGTCCGACGGCCAGGCAGGCAGCGGAAGCGGCCACCGCCACGAGCAACGTGACGGTGCTGGGGGCGGGTCGCTTCAATCCATCTGTCTCCGGATAAACGTCGGAATTTCCATGTCACTCAGGTCTTGCGAAGACTTCTCGACAGTAGTTTGACGCCGGAGCGTCTCAGGCGTTACAGCCGCGGGACGGACGGTGCCGGGTGCGACGCGTCCCGGCCGCTGCGCCGGGAAGGGGATGACCGGAGTCATGGCACCGGCGGCGGGAGCGCGCCCCGCCATCCCCGCCGTTGCCGCCGGGGTGGTCTCGCCGCGGTCGAAGCCGGTGGCGATCACCGTGACGCGCACCTCCCCCTGCATGGCGGGCTCGTGCACCGCGCCGAAGATGATCTCGGCGTCGTCCCCCACCGCATCGTGCACGATCTCGTTGATCTGGTGCACCTCGCCCAGGGTGAGATCCTGGCCGCCGGTGATGTTGACCAGGACGCCCGTGGCGCCGGAGATGGAGATGTTGTCGAGCAGCGGGCTCGAGATGGCCTGCTGCGCCGCCTCCATCGCGCGGCTGTCCCCCCGTCCGATGCCGGTGCCCATGAGCGCGCTGCCGCCGCTCTGCATCACGGTGCGCACGTCGGCGAAGTCCACGTTCACGAGGCCGGTGACGCTGATGAGGCTGGAAATCCCCTGCGTGGCGTGCAGGAGCACTTCGTCCGCCTTTTTCAGGGCGTCGCTGAACGGAATCCCCTTTCCGACCACCGCGAGCAGGCGTTCGTTGGGGACCACGATCATCGTGTCCACGCCCTTGCGCATCTCGGCGATGCCCATCTCCGCCTGGCGCATCCGCTTCCGCCCTTCGAAGAGGAAGGGCTTGGTGACGATGCCGACGCAGAGCGAGCCGGCTTCGCGCGCCATCTCGCACACGATCGGCGCCGCCCCCGTGCCGGTGCCGCCGCCCATACCGCAGGTGACGAAAATGAGGTCCGCACCCTGGAGCACGCGCGCGACCTCATCCCGGTTCTCCTCGATGGCCTGCCGGCCGATCTCCGGCCGGGCGCCCGCGCCCAGGCCGCGCGTGAGCTTCTTGCCGATCTGGATCTTGACGTCCGCCTTCGAGTTGAGCAGCGCTTGCGCGTCGGTGTTGACCGAGACGAACTCGACGCCCGTGAGCTGCTCCTCGATCATCCGGTTGACCGCGTTGCCCCCACCGCCGCCGATGCCCACCACCTTCATGCGTGCGTTCTGTGGGGCGCTCTCCTCGAACTCGAAGATCATTGGCTGGGCAACTCCCGCGTGGCAGTCGAGAGAATGGCGGATCGCGAAGGGAGGGACGAACGCCGCGGCGGGGCCGGGCTTCGACGGGCATGGCGCCCGCCGTGCGCGCGCCGCGGCGAGCGCACCGCGCCAATATAATGCGTTCCGGCCGATTGCACTAATCCCCGCGCCGGCGCCATCTGACCGTGTGGACAAGGCGACGCGCAACGCGCGATGCGCGCGCGCAATGTGTGTCGCACATCACCGTTCGCACGGCACCGCTGGCACGTGCCCTGCCTTACCGACGCGCGCGCTGGATCAGAAGAAGTCCTGCAGCCAGCTCTTGACGCGTTGCGCGAGCCGGTCCATTCCCGGACCGCTCACCCCCAGTTTGCGGCCGCTCGATGCGCCGCCGACGCCGAGCGCCATGCGGTGCGCGCCGTAGAGCGCGAGCCCGGCCACGGTGGCGTAGCGCGGCGCTTCGACCACATCGCTCAATCCTCCCACGCGCTCCGCGGGAGAGCCGATGCGGACCCCGGTGCCGAACGCGTCGGACGCGAGCTCTGCCGCGCCCTCGATGGTGGCGGCGCCGCCGGTGAGCACCACGCCCGCGCTCAGCTTGCCGGCGTAACCGGCGCTCTCGATCTCGCGCTGCACGAGGCCGAAGATCTCGTCCATCCGCTGATGGATGATGTGGCTCAGCAGCTCGCGCGGGATGTGCCGCTCTCCCTGCGCCGCGGTGCTCGGAAGCTGCAGCATGTCCTGCGGGTCCACCATCGGCTCGTACGCGCAGCCGAAGCGCTCCTTGATCCGCTCCGCATCGCCCTGCGTGACGCCGAGGCCGTGCACGATGTCGTTCGTGACGCTGTTGCCGCCGTAGTTGATGGTGCCGAGGTGGCGGATCTTCCCCTCGTGAAAGATCGCGAGATCGGTGGTGCCGGCACCCATCTCGACGAGCGCGATGCCCAGCTCCTTCTCGTCCTCGGTGAGCACGCCAAGGGCGGCGGCCAGCGGCTCGAGCACCAGCTCGCGCGTGTGATAGCCGGCACGCTCCACCGACTTGCGCAGGTTCATGGCGGGCGAGGCGCCGATCGTCACCAGGTAGACTTCCGTCTCCAAGCGCATGCCGATCATGCCGACCGGATCGCGGATCCCGGCGCTGCGGTCCACCTTGTATTCCTGCGGGATGGCGTGGAGGAGCTCGCGGTCGGGCGGGATGGCGAGCGCGCGGGCCACCTCGTTGGCGCGCTCGACGTCGGCCGGCGTGATCTCATCGCCGTTGACGGCCACCACGCCGGTGCTCGTCATGGCGCGGACGTGCTCGCCGGCGATGCCCACGTACAGCCACTCCACCGCGGCGCCGGCCATCCGCTCAGCGTCCTCCACCGCGCGTCGAATGGAGCGCGTGGTCTCCTCGATGTCGGACACCACGCCGCGGCGAATGCCTCCGGTGCGCGCCTGGCCAACGCCGAGCAACTTGATGGCCGGATGCTTGGGCAGCTCGCCCACGACCTCCGCGATGACGGCGGTGGTTTTGGCGGAGCCGATGTCCAACCCGGCGACGATGCGATCGGGATTCATTGCAGCCTGGCGATCACCTGGTCACGAAAGCGAAGGTCGAGCTCGGCGACGCTGGCGTGGCGGCGCTCGAGGTCACGCTCGACGGGAATGATGTCGCCCAACCGCCGCGGCGTCACCCCACGCCGGGCGCGGACGGTCACTCGGTTCAGATGCAGCACGAGCTCGCCCGCGCCGGCACGCTCGACATCGCTGATGCGGGCAAAGAGCGCCGGAAGACGCGTCCGCACACCGTCCAGCAGCGCCAGCACCGACGTATCCGGCGCGGCGAGCACGGGAAGATCAACGTTCACGCGCAAGAGATCGATAGGCAAGATGCGCCCCCGGACATCCACCGCCACGACCCCGCTGTCGGTCGCCACCAGCGCGACCGGCGCATCCTCCTCGAGGCGGACGACGAGCGTTCCGGGGAGCCGGCGGCCGATGTGGACGCTGGCCACCTGCGGATGTGTCCGGATGCGCTGCTCCGCCCCTGCATAATCGTCCCACACGGAGGCGCCGCTGTCCAGGGCCAGCCGTCCCAACACGTCGCGCTGCGGAATGAAGCGCGCGCCGACGATCTCCACGCTCCGCACTCGGAAGTACGACAGATGTGACAGGAGCGGCGGCGCCCAGACGGGCGAGGCGAGGAGCGCGAGCGCGGCGATCACGGCGCTCCAGCCGCGCCATCCGAGCCTGGCCGCCACCGCGCGCAGCCGGCTCACCGTGCCGCCACCAGCCGCTCCAGCAGCTCCGGGCCGGTGCGCGTGATGTCTCCCGCGCCCATGGTCAGCACCACGTCGCCGCGCCGCACCGTGGCGGCCAGCGCATCCGCCAGACGCGCGCGCTCGCCACGCCAGGCGAGCGCCCCGCCCGCTGCACGCGCGGGCTCGGCGATGAGCCCGGCCGTCACCCCCTCGATGGGCTGCTCGCGCGCGGGATAGATCTCGGTCAGGAAGATCGCGTCGGCCAGCGCCAGCGCGCGTCCGAACTCGGCGGCGAAGTCGCGCGTGCGCGTGTAGAGATGCGGTTGAAACGCGACCAGCACGCGGCGGCCGGGGAACGCGGCGCGCGCCGCCTCGAGCGTGGCGCGAATCTCGGTGGGGTGATGCGCGTAGTCGTCGATCACCAGCACGCCGGCGGCTTCGCCCACACGCTGGAACCGGCGCTCCACGCCGGTGAAGGTCTGCAGGCCACGCGCGAGCGCGGCTGGATCGGCGCCCAACGCCCATCCGGCTGCCAGCGCGGCGAGCGCGTTGAGCACGTTGTGCCGTCCGGGAACTTGGAGCACCACCTCCGTCACGGCAGCGCCGTCGATGCTCAGCACGAAGCGGCTCCCGCCCTCCTCATGCACGCGCAATTCGCGTGCGATCACGCGCGCGTGCGGCGCGGCCAGCCCGTAGCTCACCACGTCCGCGCCGTCGGGGAGCGCGAGCGCGGATGCGCCCGGATCATCGGCGCAGAGCACCACGGTGCGCGCATGCGATGCGAACGTCTCGAACGCGCCGCGGATGTCCGCGACATCCGCGTAGATGTCGAGATGATCCGCCTCGACGTTGGTGATGACGGCGACGGTGGGATCGAGGGCAAGGAAGGAGCGGTCGTACTCGTCCGCCTCGACGACGAACACCGCGTCTCCGCCCGGCCGCAGGTTCCCCCCCCACGCGCCCACACGCCCTCCGGCAATGCCCGTCGGATCGCGCCCCGCGGCGGCGAGCGCTTCGGTGGTCATCACCGTCGTGGTCGTCTTTCCGTGCGTGCCGGCGATCCCGACGACCGTCCCCACCGACACCGCACGCGCGAGCGCTTCGGCACGGCGCACGACGGGGATGCCGAGTGCGCGCGCATGGGCCAGCTCCGGGTGGTCGCGCGGCACGGCGCTGGTGACGATCACCTCGGAAGCGCCTTCCACGTGATGGGGGTCGTGGCCCGCGGCCACGGCGATCCCGAGCTGCTCCAGGTCCGCCACGGCGGCGGGATGCGCATCGCATCCGGTCACCGGCACGCCGCGCCGTGCCAGGAGCTCCGCCAGAGCACTCATCCCCGCGCCGGCGATGCCGACGAAGTGAACCGGGGACGATGCGTGAAGGGCGGGCGGAATGGGGTGAGGGCGAGACGAGGCAGCGGGCATGAGCGCGCGGCAATATAGCCCCCGCGCGGCACCGCTCTCAAGCCGAGCGCGCGCGCCGTTCCGCGAGACGCAGGATGCGCCGCGCAATCTCGTCGGCGGCGTGCGGGCGTGCACGCGCACGCGCGGCCGCCGCCATTTCTTCCAATACGCCGGGTGCGCTCAGCAGCGCGCGCATCTCCTCGGCCAGTCGCTCCGGGGTGAGCGCGTCCTGCGAGACGACGCGCACGGCGCCGCGCTCGGCCAGTGCGCGCGCGTTGGCCGTCTGATGATCGGCCGCCGCGGTGGGAAGCGGCACGGCAATGGCGGGAATCCCCCACGCGCACAGCTCGGCGAGCGTGAGCGCGCCGGCACGGCAGAGCGCGACGTCCGCGGCTGCGTACGCGCGCGCGATCGGCGAGAGATACGGCTCCACGCGCACCTGCGCGCTGGCCAGGTGCGTGTAGCGCGCGTAGTGCTCGCGCCCCGTGGCCCAGATGACGCGCAGCGAAGGCGGCACGCCCGCGAGCACCCACTCGCTGACGACGTCGTTGATGGCGCGTGCCCCCTGGCTCCCGCCGAAGATGAGGAGCACGACGGGCTCCGCTCCGTCGTCCGCGGCAAAGCCCCACCGGGCTCTTGCGGCGGTGCGATCCGGCCGTGGCACCGGCGGCGGCTCGATGGGATTACCCGTGTCCTCCACCACGGTTGTGCCGCGCGTGGCGAGCAGTGCGCGCGCTTCCGGATAGCCCAGGTAGATCTCGCGCGCCCACCGGCTGAAGAGCCGCGTCGTGATCCCCGGATAGCCGTTCTGCTCCTGCAACACATACGGAATGCGGTGCGCGAGCGCGTACGCGAGCGTTGCCGATGACGCGTAGCCGCCGGTGCCGATCGCGACACGCGGGCGCTCGCGGCGCGCGAGCGCGCCCACGCTCCGCCACGCGCTCCACAACCCGGCCACGGTCTTCCAGCTCTGCCATGGCCGCGCGCGGTAGAGCGGGTGGATGTCCACCAGCAGGTATGGAAATCCGCTCGTCGGGAGCACCTCGCGCTCGATGCCGCGCCGCGCACCGATGAAGAACGGCTCGATGCCCGGCGCGAGTCGCGTGAGCGCGCGCGCGATGGCGAGCCCGGGATAGAGATGGCCCCCCGTCCCTCCGCCCGAGATCAGGACCCTCATCGCGGAACGGCCAGCGGATCGGTAGCGTGCTCGCCGAAGACGCGCTCGCGCGAGGAGCCGATGTTCACCAGGATACCGGTCATGAGCAGCGAGACCATCAGGTTCGACCGCCCGAAGGAGAAGAACGGCAGCGTGAGCCCGGTGGTGGGGAGCAGCCCCACCACCACCCCAATGTGAAGGTAGGCGGTCAACACCGTCACGGCGGTGAGCCCCACGGCGGTCACCTGCTGGAAGGGCGTGCGTGCGTTGCGCGCGATGCGAAAGCCCAGGTACGCGTATGCGGCAAAGGCGATCACGACCACCAGCAGTCCCACGAACCCCCACTCCTCGCCGATGTTGCTGCCGATGAAGTCGTTGAACGGATACGGCAGAAACCCGATCTGCTGGTGACCCTGCCCGTATCCCACGCCCAGCCACTGTCCGGAGCCGACGGCGATGAGCGACTGCTTGAGCTGATAGCTCGCCTCCGCGGGCGCCGCTCCAGGATCGAAGAACGACGACATGCGCAGCAGTGCATACTGGAAGCGCTCCACCTCGTGCCACACGAGCGGCACGGCGAGGACGCCGAGCAACACGATGTGGCCAATGCGCATTCCGCCGGCGAAGAGCACGAGCCCCATCACCAGCGTGAACATCATCGCTTGCGAGAGATCCGGCTCGAGCACCACGAGCAGATCGAGCAATCCCACTACCAGCAAGATCGGCAGCAGCCCCTTGGTGAAGCGGCGCATCAGCTCGCCCTTCTTCACGATCATCATCGATGTCCACACCACCACCGTCAGCTTGGCCAGCTCGGACGGCTGCACGGTGAGCCCCAACGTGATCCATCGGCGCGAGCCGTTGATGCGGGGCGCGATGGCGGACGTGAAGGGGAGCACGGGGATGACGAGGATCACGATGGTGAGCGCCATGAGCGGCCACGCCCAGGGCCGCCATCGCTCGGCGTCCACCTTGGCGGCGATGGCGAAGACGACGGCACCGGCCGCCACGCCGCTCGCCTGCCGGAGCAGGTAGTACATGGACGCGTGCCCCTCGCGCACGGCGAGCAGCGCGCTCGCGCTGTAGAGCACCGCCAGGCCGAAGGTGAGCAGCAGCGCGGTGACGAACACCATCGCGCGTGCATCGCTCCCCATCCGCCACCGCTCGCGCACCGAGGCCACGCGCGCGCTCACTGGACCTCCTGTGCAAGGCGACGGAAGGCGGCGCCGCGCTCCTCGTAATTCTGGAACATGTCGTAGCTCGAGCAGGCGGGGGAGAGCAGGATGACGTCGCCGGCACGGGCGTGAGCGCGAGCGCGGCGCACGACGTCGTCGAAGGGCCCATCGACGCGCTCGACCGGCACCGTGCTCGCCAGGTCGCGCACGATGATCGGCGCCGCTTCGCCGTACGCCACCACCACACGCCCCACGCGCGCGAGCACCGGCGCGAGCGCCGTGTACGGTTCTCCCTTGTGACGGCCGCCCAGCAGGAGCACGGTGGGACGCGACATCCCCTGCAGTGCCACCAGCGTGGAGCTCACGTTGGTGGCCTTGGAGTCGTTCAGCCAGAGGACGCCGTTCCACTCTCCCACGCGCTCCAGTCGGTGCGGCAACCCGCGAAAGGTGCGCAGCCCCTCGGCAAGGCGCGCGCGCGCCTCCGCGCTCGCGTGCGACGGGTCCGCCACCGTCACCGCCAGCGCGGCGGCCAGCGCGTTCGCCACGTTGTGATCGCCCAACAACGGAAGCTCCTGGCGCGGCAGGAGCGGTGCGCCGGAGAGCATCAGCACGTCGTGCTCGCGATCCCACGCCGCGTCGGCGTCCGGGCGGCGCAGCGAGAACAGCCAGCGCGCTCCGGGTGCCGGACGCGCCATATCGAGTACCGCGGGATCGTCGCCGTTCAGGACCCAGTGCGATCGCCGATGCGCGTTCGCGAAGAGGCGCGCCTTGTCCGCGTAGTACGCCTCGGCGGACGGATACCGGTCGAGATGATCCGGACTCAGGTTGGTGATGATCCCCACCGCGGGATCGATGCTCGGCGTGTCATGCAGCTGAAAGGAGGACAGCTCGAGCGCGATCCACGGCGGCGGTGACGAGCGGAGCGCCATGTCGGAGAGCGGCGTGCCGATGTTGCCGGCCGCTACCGCCTCACGACCGACGGCGGAGAGCAGGTGCGCGACGAGCGCGGTGGTGGTGCTCTTCCCGTTCGTACCGGTCACCGCGAGGATGCGCGGATGCGCCGACCCCAGCGCGCGCAGCGCCACCTCCACCTCGCTCACAACGCGCACCGCGCCGGCACGCGCCGTGGCGAGCGGCGGCGCGTCCGGCGGCACGCCGGGGCTCACCACGACGCACAGCGCCGCGAGCACGCGCGGAATGTCGTGCCCGCCAAGCTGCACATCCGCGCCAAGCGCGCGAAGCCCGTCTGCTTGATGCTCCAGGGCGGGCGTCCGCGCCGCGTCGGACACGTATACGCGGGCGCCGCCGTGCAAGAGGAGGCGCGTGACCGCAGCGCCGCTCCGTCCCAGGCCGAGCACGGCAAACTCCCCCTTCCCTTCCAGCGACGGCGTCACCGCCCCGCGCTCCGCCCGCTCATCGCAACTTGAGCGTGCTCAGCGCGAAGAACGCGCACAGAATGCCGAGAATCCAGAAGCGCACCACCACCTGCGTCTCGGGCCATCCCCGCAACTCGAAGTGATGATGCAACGGCGCGCGCAGGAAGACGCGATGCGTCTGGGCGTATTCCAGCCCGTACCGGCGGCGGCGGTACTTGAACACGGATCGCTGCACGATCACGGACGCCGTCTCCACCACGAACACAGCGCCGATGATGAGCAGCAGGAATTCCGACTTGAGCAGGAGCGCCACCGCGCCGAGCGCGCCGCCGAGCGCGAGCGACCCGGTGTCGCCCATGAACACCTGTGCCGGGTAGATGTTGTACCAGAGAAACCCCATGAGCGCGCCGAGGAGCGCCGAGCAGAAGATCGTCAGCTCGCCGGAGCCGCGCAGGTAGAAGATCTGCAGGTACTGGCTGGTGTCCACGCGGCCGATCACGTACGCGAAGACCGCGAACGTGACCGCGGCGATGGCGGTGAGCCCGGCCGCGAGTCCGTCCAGACCGTCGGTGAGGTTGACCGCGTTGCTGCTCGCCGCAGTGACGAGCGCCACCCACGGGACGTACAACCACGCGACGACGGGCGTGACGAGGACGTACTTGTAGAACGGCAGCGTGGTGGACGCACCGGGAAGCGTGGACAGCGGGAAGAGCCACAGGTACAGCCCGAGCAGCACGCCGATGGAGAGCTGTCCGATGAGCTTGTAGCGCTCGACCAGTCCTTCGTTCTTCCGCCCTTCGCGCTGCTGCTTGAGCTTCAGGTAATCATCCAGAAAGCCGATGGCGCCCATCCACCCCATCACGATCAGCGCGATCCACACGTAGCGGTTGGAGAGTCGCGCCCAGAGCACGGTGGACGTCATAGTGGACAGCAGGATGATCACGCCGCCCATCGTGGGCGTGGTCTTCTTGCCGATGTGCGTCTCCGGCGTGCCCTCGCGCACCACCTGCCGCACGCGCATGGCGCGAAGCCGCCGGACGATAGGGGGGCCGATCACGAACGCGAGCAGGAGCGCGGTGACCGCCGCTCCGGCGGAGCGGAAGGTGATGAAGTTGAAGAGGCGGAACGCGCCCCAGAAGTGCGTGAGTGGTGTCAGGAAGTGGTAGAGCACGTCCGGTCGGCCCACGCCGAGAGAAGGGGAAGGAGGCGCTCGAGCCGCACACCGCGCGAGGCCTTGAGGAGGATGATGGCATCGGCGGCCAGGCGCGGCTCGAGCGCGGACCAGAGGTCGGCCACGTCGGGCGCCGTCACCACGCGATCCGCGCTCGCGCCGGGTGCCTCGCGGAGTGCGGTGGCCATCTCGCCCACGCCGGCCACGAGATCGATGCGCTGCGCGAGTGCCGCGGCGGCCATTTCCGCGTGGAGGCGCGGCGCTGCCGCGCCCAGCTCGCGCATGGTGCCCAGGATCGCCACGCGCTGCCGCGCACTGCCGCCATCGGCCCCGGCCAGCAGCTCCAACGCAGCGCGCATCGACGCCGGATTGGCGTTGTACGCATCGTTGATCACCAGCGCGCGCCCGTGCGGCTCCCACGCCGAGCGCATGGCGGAGAGTCGCGCGGCGGCGATGCCGCGCGCCGCGTCGGAGGCCGACACACCGCACACCCGCGCGACCGCGAGCGCGATCATCGTGTTCCGCAGATTGTGCGCGCCGCGCGCGGGCGGTCTCACAGTCGCGCCATCGTACTCGATCCACCCCAACCCGTCGCCCCCCATCCCCCAGCGCTCCGCGCGCACATCGCCTGCATCCAGTCCGGCCGCGATCACCGTGCGTGCATGACGCCGCGCGGCGTCCACCACGTCCGGCTGCGATGCGGGAACGATCGCCGTGGCGACGCCATCCGCCACCGACACCTCTTCGCGCAGCACCGCATCGAGCGACCCGAGACCTTCCAGATGTTCCTCGCCCACCGAGGTGATCACGGCCACATCCGGCTCGCACATCGCGCGCAGGCGCGCGACTTCGCCAGGCGCGTTGGTCCCCACCTCCACCACGGCCACCTCGGCGGGATCGGGGATGGCGAGCAACGTGAGTGGAGCGCCCACCAGATTGTTGAGATTTCCGGACGTGGCGTGCGTCACGAGCCGCGCACCGAGCGCTCCGGCAATGAGGTCCTTGGTCGTCGTCTTTCCATTGGAGCCGGCCACGCACACGAGCGGACCGCTCCACGCGCGCCGGCGGTAGCGGCCGAGCGCGCCCAGCGCGACGAGCGTGTCGTCCACGGCGAAAACCGGCACGCCGAGCCCCGCCGCGCGCTCCGGACGCGAGACGACCAGCGCGGCCGCGCCGCGCGCCACGGCGTCGCGCAGAAAATCGTGCGCATCGAACCGCTCCCCGGACAGCACGACGAACAGCTCCCCCGGACGCAGCGTGCGCGTGTCGGTCGACACGCCCGCGAGCGGCGCGCTACCGCGCGGCGCTGCGACCGCCAGGGGGCCGAGCGCCGCCGCCACGCGGTCGAGCGTCCAGAAGGTGCCGCCCGAATGCGTGCTCACGAGGCGCGCGCTCCCGTCAGCTCGCGCACGATCTCCCGCTCATCGAAGGGCAGTCGCGTGGTTCCGCGGATCTGGTAGGTTTCGTGCCCCTTGCCGGCGAGCAGGACGACGTCCTCCGGCGCGGCGATCTCGAGCGCGCGCGCGATCGCCGCGCGACGATCCTCGATGCGCTCGTGGCAGCGCGCGTGCGTACCGCGCTCCTTCAGCTCGGCGCGGAGACCCGCCTCGATCTCATCGAGGATGCGCTCCGGGTCCTCCGTGCGCGGATTGTCGCTCGTGAGGATCACCAGGTCAGCACCGCGCGCGGCAATGGCGCCCATGCGCGGGCGCTTGGCGCGGTCGCGATCGCCGCCGCACCCGACCACTACCACCAGCCGTCCACGCGTGAACGGGCGCAACGTGGCGAGCGCACGCTCGAGCGCATCCGGCGTGTGCGCGTAGTCGCGCAGCACCGCGGGAGACTGGTGAATCACCTCCAAGCGCCCCGGTACCTGCGGCGCGCGCTCCAGCGCGGAGGCGATCGCCGTGGGCGCGATGCCCATGCTCCACGCCGCGCCCGCCGCGCCGAGCGCGTTCGACACATTGAACGCGCCGAGGAGCGGCAGGTGCACGGGAAAGCGCTCGTCGCCGATCGCGAGCGTGAACGTGCTCCCCGATGCCGATCCGCGCACGTCGGCGGCACGCACGTCGGCCTCGCCCTCCATCGAGAACGTGATGCGCCGCGGCGCGCGGGGGAGACGCTGCCATGCGGGATCGTCGGCGTTCACCACGGCGGTGGCATCCGGTGCGAGCAGCGCGATGAGCCGCGCCTTGGCGGCGAAGTACGCGTCCAGCGTGCCGTGATAGTCCAGATGATCGTGCGTGAGATTCGTGAACACGGCGGTGCGAAAGACAATGCCGTCCACCCGCCCCTGATCCAGACTGTGCGACGACACCTCCATGGCCACCGCGCGCGTGGACGCATCGGCCACCATCCGCAGCACGCGCTGCAACTCGAAGGGGCCGGGTGTGGTGAGCCCACTCCCGCCCGGGAGCGGCGCACCCGCGCTCCCGGTGAGCACGCCGAGCGTGCCGATGGAGGCGGCCGGGTCCATGCCGCCGTTCTGCAGGAGATGCCGCAGAATCCCCACCGTGGTCGTCTTGCCGTTGGTGCCCGTGACGGCGGCCATCGCGAGCGCGCGCGCGGGATGATCGTAGAGCAGCGCGGCAAGCACCGCGGCGGCGCGGCGGCTATCGCGCACGACGACGGCGGGAACCGCTCCCGCCGCATCCGCGTCTTCCACGACCACCATGGCCGCGCCGCGCTCCGCCACCTGTGGGAGGAATGCATGCCCGTCGCGCTCGGCCCCGCGTACGGCGACGAACAACGCGCCAGGTGATACCGCGCGGCTGTCATCCGTCATTGCGCTCACCGTGGCGGGAAGCGCGCCGCGGAGCTGCACCACGAGATCCGCCGTCCGCAGCGTGGCGACCACGTCGGCCACAGGCACGTCGCGCGGCATCAGTGGTCGGCCACCAACTGGACCAGGCTGCCGAAGCGCACCACCGACCCTGCAGCGGGCACCGTGCCGGTGACCACTCCCATACCGTCGAGCTGCACCCGCATTCCCGCCGCGTGCAGCCGGCGCACCGCCTCGCGCACGCCGAGGCCACGCACATCGGGAATGGCGTTCGGCTCGTCGTGTCGCGCCGGCGGCGCCTCGCCCGCGCGTACGGTGGTCGAGGCGAGGGAGACGATGTAGTGCGGCACGGAGTCCGGCGTGGCGCCGGTGGCGAGCGCGCTCGTCGTGTCCGCTTCGCGTGCCACGTCCCCCGCCGCTTCGGCGTCATGCTCCGCGCGTGGCGACTCCGCGTGCGCGGCGTTGCCGCGCGTCGCCACCATGCCGGCCGCCGCCGAACGCTCGCTGCTCTCGGCAAGCTGCCGGCGATCGAGCGCCGCATCGCGCGCGGCGAGCGCCGCCTGCAGCACGGTGCGTGACACCGGTGCCGCGACGCTCCCGCCATAGTACTTCCCTTCCGGATCATCGATCTTGACGACGATCACGTACTGCGGATCGTCCGCCGGAAAGAGTCCCACGAACGATGCCGTGTACGAGTTGCCCGTGTAGCGCCCGTGGCTCGTGCGCCACGCCGTGCCCGTCTTTCCCGCCACCTCGAAGCTGCCGAGCGCTGCCGCCTCGCCCGTTCCTTCCGCCACCGCGCCCAGGAGCATGCCCCGCACGGTGGCCGCGACGTCCTCACTCACCACGCGGCGTACCACGCGCGGCTCGTGACGGTAGAGGACGTGGCCATCGGGGGAGCGAATCTCCTTCACCAGCGCCGGCTCCAGCAGCACGCCGCCGTTCGCCAGCGCCCCGTACGCGAGCGCGAGCTGCAGCGGGGTAACGGCGATCTCGTACCCCATGGCCAGCGATGCCGCAGACCGCGCGCTCCACGCTTGCGGCTTGCGGAGCGTGCCGGAGGCTTCCGACGGAAACGTGACGCCGGTGGGCGTGCCGAAGCCGAAGTCGCGCAGCGTCTCGTACTCTTCGCGCGCGGTGAGCCGCTGGCTGAACTTCACGATGCCGATGTTGCTGGAGTGGCGGATCACGTCGCGCAGCGAGAGACGGTCGAAATGCTCCACGTCGTGGATGACGCGCCCATCCAGATCGTACACGCCGTTCTCGGTGTTCACGGTATCGTCCGGCGTGGCGCGTCCCAGGCCGAGCAGTGCCGCCGCCATGAACGGCTTGAGCGTGGAGCCCGGCTCGTACGGCTCGGTGAGGGCGGGACTGCCCGAGGCGATGCTCCCACGCCGCTGGCTGGCGAGTGCGCGGATTTCGCCGCTGTGCGGATCGAGGACGACGATGTCCCCTCCCGATGCGCCGCTCGTCTCCACGGCCGTCTCGAGCGCCTGCTCGGCGATCTCCTGCAGCTCCTGCGACAGCGTGAGCACGACGTCGTTCCCAGGCGTGGGCGCCACTTCGGCGCGCGGCGCGATGTCGAAGCCATGCCCCCGCGCGTCGCGCAGCACCGTCATGCGCCCCGCGCGCCCGCGAAGGAGCGAGTCGAGGGCGAGCTCGATGCCGTCGATCGCGTGCCCGCGTGCATCCACCAACCCGACCACGCGCCGCGTGGCTGTCCGCGCGGGGTAGGCGCGCTCCAGGATCGGCGTGGCATACACCCCGGGTACGGCGCCCGCCTTCGCGGCGGCCGCCGGCGCATAGGTGCCGGGAAGCGGCACCCAGGCGCGCGAGGTGTCGAGCGCGCGGCGCACGGCGGCGGTGGGGACACCGACATCACGAAGCGCGCGTCCGGCCATGCCGCGGTCGCGCAGCTCCCGTGGCGCTACGGCGAGCGTCACCATGTCGCGCGTCGTGGCCAGGACGGCGCCGCTCACGTCGCGGATCGTCCCGCGCGGTGCTGGCATCAGCTCGGTGCCGAAGTGCTGGCGCTCGGCGCGGCGCGCCCACTCCGCGCCTTCACGGAGCTGCACTTCGGCGGCGCGCGCGACGACGGCGATTCCGAACAGGACCATGCCGAGGTGGATGAGACCGGCGCGGCTACGTCGCAGCATCGCTCTACGGTTCGCGGCGAAGGATCACGACCTGCGTGTCGCTGGGAACGTGCATTCCCAGCCGGCGCTCCGCGATGGGGAAGAGATGCTGGCGGCTGGAGGCATCGCGCACATCGAGCTCGAGCCGCGCGCGGAGTGCGTCCAGCTCGCGCCGCTCCCGCTGCAGCGTGGTGAGCTGCCGCGCCTGGGCCATCCCCATCGTGCGCCTCCAGATGACGCTCGCCGCCACGAGCACGAAACCGAGGAGCGCGAGCGCCACCATCGTCCGCCGCCCGGCCCTTACGCGGCGCGTCGCCATGCGCGAAGCCGGGCGCTGCGCGCCCTCGGGTTCGACTCCACTTCCGGCGGTGCGGGACGCACCGGGCGTCGCGTCACCACGGTCCCCAGCGGCACGCCGCGACAGGTGCAGACCGGCTGTTCCGGCGGGCAGATGCACGCCGCGCTCCAGTCGCGGAAGGCGTGCTTCACCATCCGGTCCTCGCCGGAGTGATAGGCGATCACGACCAGCACACCTCCCGGGCAGAGCCGGTCGCGCCAGAGCGGGAGCGCGGCGGCGAGTGCGTCCATTTCCTCGTTGACGGCCATGCGCACCGCCTGGAAGAGCCGCGCGAAGTCCGCCGGCCCGCTGCGTGCGCCGAGTGCCGCGCGAATGGCGCGGACGAGATCGTCGCTCGTCTGGAATGGCTGATCGCGGCGGCGTGCGACGATCGTGCGCGCCAGGCGCTGCGCGCGCGGCTCGTCGGCGTAGTCGCGAAAGAGCTGGGCCAGCTCCCGCTCGCTCGCGCCGGCGAGGAGCTCCGCGGCAGTACGCGGCGCATCGGGGCCCATGCGCATGTCCAGCGGCACGCCCCGCCGGAAGGAGAATCCGCGCTCGTCGCGATCGATCTGATGTGAGGAGACACCGAGGTCCAGTAGCACGCCATCGAAGCAGCCGCCGCCGAGCGCATTCGCCGCGCCCGCATCCGCAAAGTTCCCCTGGACGACGCGCAACCGCCCAGCCCGTTCCGCGTCCGCCAACCGTTCGCGCACCGCGCCGACCGCCTGGGGATCTCGATCCAGCGCGGTGACGTGTGCGCCCCCGGCCAGGAGTGCGCGAGTGTGACCGCCACCGCCGGCGGTGCCATCGAGCACCGTGCGCGCGTCGCGAAGCAGCTCACGCACCGTCTCGACGAGTACCGGCGTGTGGTATGTGCTCTCCCGGGAAGTTTCGTCTGGCGGGATCGGCATACTAGCGTACTCCGGAGCGCACCGTCAAGCGCGGCGCATCGGAGGTCTCCGCGCCTTGCTCGCACTCACGGAGCGCCCGAACGCAAAGCGCGCCCGCGGGACCGTCCCGCGGGCGCGCTTCGAGTCATGCGACGATCGAACGGCCACCGTTACTTGCAGAACTTCTTCTTCTGCCCTTCCACCGCCGGGAGGTACTGCGGGACCAGGTTCAGAAGCTGCCCGGCCATCTGCCCCGCTTCGGGGGACGCGGAACCGCCTTGCGGCAGCTCGATCTGCACGGTGGTGAACATGTCGCCCGCAAGCTGCGCCAGCTCGCAACTCTTCTCCTTCGCGTTTTGCCGCGTGGCGAGATCGCCGATCTTGAAGGCGGTGACGCCCAGCAGGAACTTGGTCTGCGGCTTGGTGGACGCATTGGCCGGCGTGAGCGAGTCCGCCGCCGACAGGATGCGGAGCGCCGCCTGATAATCGGGAATGGTCTTCGACTGCTCGGCCTGCTTGAAGAGCTGGTTCCCCTGGACGAGCATCATCTGCCCCACCAGCGAGGAATCCTCTCCCGCCTGCGCGGCCTTGCGCAGTGACACCGCGGCCGAATCGCTCTGACCGAGCTCGATCTGTGCCTGCGCCAGGCGCAACCAGCCGTGCTCCACCTTCGGGTTCAACTCCACGGCGCGTTGCGCGGCGGTTACCGCCTGCTGATTCTGCCCGGCGGAACGCAACAACTGTGCGTGCAGCGACCAGAGATTGGCGTTCTGCGGGAACTTGGCCACGGCACGCGCCGTGGTCTCCGCGGCCTTCTGCGGCTGACTATCCGCTGCGTAGGCGCGCGCCAAGCGATCGAAGAAGGTGGAGTCCACCGAGGCCGTGTCGATGCGCGCCAGCTCTTCGCCGACCGCGGCCGCCTTGGTCCAGTCCTTGGCCGCGAGCTCGAGCAGAAAGTCCAGGCGGGTCAGGTCGGGATCGCCAGGATTGGCCTGCATCGCATCGCTGATGATCTTGAGCGCCACCTCGGGGTGACCGCTGCGCGCCAGCTCGTTGGCGATCTGCTGCTGCAGCTGCACGTTGTGCGGATCCTTGGGATCGGCCGCCACGAGCTGCGTCCACATCTCGACGGCCTTGTCGATGTTGCCCTTGTCCTTGTACGCCTGCGCCAGAATGGCGAGCGCCGGCTTGTTCTTGGCGTCGATCTCCACGGCCTTGCTCGCGACCGCGATCACCGAGTCTGACGGCGCTTTCGCGTTGAGCAGCGCATTCGCGAGACACACGCGCCCGATCGTGGACTGCGGATACGCCGCGATGGCCGCGCGGGCGTGGTTGATGGCCTCCTGTGGCTTGCCGTCGCGGATGGCGTTCTCGCACTTCTGTTCCGCCGGCAACTGCGCGCGCGCCGCCTCGAGCGACCGGATCACCTGGCGCACCGCGTCGGCGAGCGAGCCTTCGGCCGGCGGAAGTGGCTGCACCATGTCGGGGTCGCGGGTGAGCACGAGTTGCGTCTCGAGACGCACACCATGCCCCACGGGGGTGATGGAGCCCTCGAGGAAATCGTCCACCCGCATGTTCCGCGCGAGAAGCTGCGCGGTCACCTTGTCCGGTGGCAGCTCGGGATCGAAGCCGGCGTTTTGGAGATTGGTCTCGATCGACTGCTTGGAAATGATCTGGACGGAGCGCGACCACTTGTTGGCGAGGCGTTCCCGCAGCTCGTCCGCCGCCTCCACACCGAGGCGCTTGTCGGGCGCTCGGAGCGTGTGCACGAGGAACCGTGGCGCGTCTGCAGGGAGCGTCGAGCGGTACTGCGCTTCCGCTGGCGCCGCCGGGAACACCAGCACCACGCTCGCCGTCAGGAGAAGTGCTCCTAAACCCGTTGTAGCCTTCACGTTCGTGACCTCCAGAGCGTTAAACAGGTGTACCCCGGCAGGAGCCCCGAGGTCCACTCCCACGCGCATGGGCGAAGAGGGACTCGAACCCCCGACATCCTGCGTGTAAGGCAGGCGCTCTAACCAACTGAGCTATTCGCCCGCTTCCATCCCTCCCCGCGTCGGCGCGCGATCGGCAGCACGGCTGCGCGCCGTTTCCTCTACTTGAGAATCGCCACCGGCACCAGCACGCAATACCCCACTACTAGCAGGATGGGCGCCAGCGTGACACCGCCGCGTGCGAGGTCGGCGAACCCTGCTGCCAGCGTAACGCCCGCCACCACCCACCAAACGGGGCTGCGGCGCGCCGGTGAATCCGGATTGGGCATGAGCGGTTAGTGTAGGAGCGCCCGGAGAGCGTGTCAAGCAACGCCGCCGGCCCCCTCGCGTCCACCGCGATCCTCCACGGCGGCGCCGCCACCCAACAGTTGCGCAAGCGCCTCGTCGCGCGCACGCCGATCCGCTTCCGCCTCCTGTCGCTCGGCTTCCTCGTCGCTCTGGCGCAGCGCTTCCCAGCGCAGCCGGTCGCGCCGGCGACGGATCGCATACAGCGGAAACACGAGCAGCGCGATGATGCCGGCCGCCACGCTCGCGTTCCCGAGGAGCGCAAGAATGCCATAGCGGCGCATGGTGTGCGATCGCCACCGGTGCTCGAAGTCGGCCAGCGTGAGACCGTACGCACTTCGCACGGCGCCATCCATGGAGCCGGTGGCGCGCCACTGCTGGAAGAAGAGCGCGAGTCCGCGTTCCCGGTCAAGCGCGGCCAGCTCCGCCACGGCGCGGAAGGCGAGGGCGTAGCTGGCGCCCGCCTCCGCTTCGCCCGCCGCGAAGCCGCGATCGAGCGAGTCGAGCGCGGGCGCGCCGTGCGTCAACAGATGCACGCTCGTGGCAAGCACCGCGTCGCGTCCCCACTCGTGTGCGGCGTAGCTGGCGTATCCCTCATGGAACCAGCGGGGCGGCAGATCGCCCAACTGCTCGTGCAGCGCGAGATGCGCGAGCTCGTGGCGGAGCACCTGCGCGGGGTCGCCGGCGGCGCTCCCCGCCCATCGCCCCTGCATCACGATCACGTGCTGTGCGGGATCGGCCACGGCCGCGCCCCACTCCGGCGCCGACGGCCCGCTCCACTCATGAAAGCGCGCCCGGTCGGGCGCCACGAGCACCAGCACGCGCTCCGACGGGCGCGGCAACCCGGGGAAGGTGTCGGTGCGCTGCGCGCTGTGGAGCAACGCGCGCGCGAGGGGCAGATCGGCCGGGTATGCGACGAAGGTGAAGCGACCGGCATCCAGCCGCTCGGGCGGCTGCGCGCTGGCCGCGGACGGGCCGGCGATCGCCACGAGCGCGCCGGTCATCCAGTGCGCGGTCCGGCCGCGCGACGCGCGCGCGAGGCGCCGCCATGCCGCGCCTGCTATCCGGCGCGCGCGGGCACTCCTCCGGCCTGCACGTGCTCCAGCATCTCGGCGCAGCGCTTCCCCCATGGACTGAACTTGTTCGCCGCGTGTCCGGTGCGCCACGCCTCCAACGCCTCCTCGCGCTTCCCCTCGAACCAGAGCGCGCGTCCCAGCTCGTAGTGCGCCTCGATGAGGTTCGGTCCCAACTCGAGCGTCTTCCGGAAGAAGGTCTGCGCGTCCTCGTACATCTCCCGTTCCAGATACACCAGGCCGAGATAGAAGTGCGCGTAGATCGCCGCCTTGCGATCGTTGTTGAGCCGGATGGCCTTGGACAGATGCTCGATCGCCTCGCCGAAGATCCCCTTCTTGAGGCAGATGTAGCCGAGGTTGATGCGCGCGAGCGAATTCGCCGGCTCGCGCATGAGCACCTTCTGGAAGTTCAGCAGGGCATCGTCGTGCTTCTCCTGCAGCATCTGCGCCCAGCCGAGCAGCGACTCGCCTTGCGGATCGTCGGGCGCGAGCTCCAGCGCGCGCTGCAGCGCCGCTTCGGCCTTGGCGTACTCGCCCAACGAGATGAGCGTCCACCCCTTCTCGAGGTACGTGGAGGCGCCAAGATGATCCGCGCGGAAGGCGGGGCGCTCCTCGCCGGCCAGGTGCGGTGCTGCCGCCACGGGGCGCGCTGACACATCCACCGGCATGGCTGCCGGTGACGACGGCGAAGCGTCAGCGGGCGCGCTCGCGCCGTTGGTGCGCGGTGTGGGCGATGTGGACTGATCGGCATCGCCCGCGCCTGCATCGCTGGACTCCGCCGCGAGCGCGGGGGGAGCCATGGACGGAGCATCGGTGGGCGCGATCCGCTTCCACTTGTTCGCCAGCTCCTTCACGCGCTCCTTGAGCGCCGCCAGCTCGGCGAGCTCCTGCTCCACCGCCTTGTACAGCGCGACGATGTCGGCGCGCAGTGCCGCGCGCTGTTCCGCCGCGTCGGGAGCATCCAGGCGGCCGTCCAGCGCCGCGAAGCGCTCACGCAGCGACGGCAACGCCTCAGGCATCCGCCAGCGCTTCCTCCGTGGCTTGCAGCAGCGTCATCCGCTCGGCGGCGGTGAGGAGCCGCGGCATGTCCAGGAGGATGACGAGACGCCCTTCCGTGCGCACAATCCCTTGCAGGTAGTCGCCGGCCAGCCCGCGGAAGAACGCGGGCGGGGGCGAGAGCCGGTCGGCGGGGAGCGTGGCCACTTCAAGCACCGCGTCGACGCGGATGCCGATCAACTGCTCGCCGACGACGAAGACGAGGATGCGCGTCTCCGGACGCGGCGGCGTCCGCTCGAGACTGAAGCGCGCGCGGAGGTCCACCACCGGCACCACGTGCTGCTGATACTCGATCAACCCGTCCACCCAGTCCGGCACGTTGGGCACGGGCATCGGCTTCTCGTACCGCAGCACGCGCTCCACGGCGTAGATGTCCGCGGCGAAGAGATCCTCGCCCAACCGGAAGGTGACGACCTGTTGCGTAGCGGCCGTGGTCATGCAATCTCCCGCGCCGACTCGCCGGCGCATGCGTGAACGAACAGCTCCGCGTCGAGGAGCGACACGAGCCGATCGCGATAGACGGTGACACCGACGAGCATCGAGTCCACACCCTCCGCCGTGGGCGGGCGGCGCACGTCGTGCGCGTTCACCACGAGCACATCGTCCACGTCGTCGATGGCCACCGCGACGCGACGCTCCTCGTGGCGCAACACGAGCACCGCGCGCGGGCGCGAGTTCGTCACCCCCAGGAGGGATGCGGGCGTGTACGCGGGAATGAGCCGCCGACGCAGACGCAGCGCGCCGAGCATGGCATCCGGCGCGTGCGGGAGCGGGTGGATCTCGGGCAACTCCACGACCTCCTCCACCGACGCGAGGTCCAGCGCGAACAGCTCCCCTCCCACGTGGAAGGAGAGCACCTCGCTCCGCCCGCTGCCGGCGGTGAGGGCAGCGCGCAGCGACTGCGCCCGGACGGCGTCCGGATCGTCGATCGGGAGGATGGATGTCATCTCTCTATGGACACCCTGGGAGGCTCCCACGTCACACCCGCGGTGGCGCTCACCGTCACGTGGACAGGGGCGCGACACCCGAGCGCAGGAACTCGGTGACGAGGGGGGCGATGCGGCGGAGCGGCGCCTCGACGTCGGCCCCACCCCCCTGCAGCGCGGCCTGGGGCATGCCATAGATGATCGAGGTCTCGCGGTCCTGCACGATTCCCCGCCCCCCGGCGTCGTGAATGGCCCGAAGACCGGCCGCCCCATCCCGCCCCATCCCGGTGAGCACGACCCCCAGCGCCGCAGGGCCGAACAGCTCCGCCACCGACCGGAAGGTCGGGTCGGCGGAGGGGCGCACGCCCCAGATGGGAGGGGAGTCGTCCAGCGTGAGCGCGATGCCGTACTCGCCCGGGCGGAGGCGAAGGTGGTAGCCGCCGGGCGCCACGTACACGCGATCCTGGCGCAGCACATCTCCCTCGCGGGCCTCGGTGACGACGAGCCGGCTGAGCACGTCGAGCCGCTCGGCAAAGCTGCGCGTGAATCCGGCCGGCATGTGCTGGACGACGATGACCGCCGCGCCCAGCGGATTCGGCAGCGCGGGGATGACCTCGGCCAGCGCGCGTGGGCCTCCGGTGGACGCGGCGATGGCCACCAGCCGGTTGGCCGTGGACGCGCCATTCCCCGGAGCGGGAGTGGGTGCCGCGCCGTCGGTGCGCGGGCGTGCGAGCACCGGCACGCCGCGCAGATTCACCTGCGTGGAGGCGCGCAGCGCTTCCATGAGCCGGTCGCGCACCGAGATGAGATCGAGACTGATCGGCCCGGACGGTTTGTGCACGAAGTCCACCGCGCCGAGCTCCAGCGCGCGGAGCGTGAGCTGATCCGCCTCGCTCGACGCTGCCGCGCTCAGGATCACCACCGGGCGCGGCGTCTCGCTCATGATGTAGCCGAGCGTTTGCAGCCCGTCGAGCTGCGGCATCTGGATGTCGAGCGTGACGACGTCGGGATCGAGCGCGTGGATCTTGCGCAGCGCGTCCACGCCGTCGCGCGCCGTCCCGACGACGCGGAATTCGCCCGAGGCGTCCACGATCTCGGAGACGAGCTTGCGCATGAAGGCGCTGTCGTCCACCACCAGCACGGTGCGCATGTCAGAGCTTCATGTTGCCGTGGACGATGGAGCGCACCTCGAGCGTGCCATCGGCCACGTGGAAGAGGATGCTGCGCCCGTGTCCGCCGCCCACATCCTGCGCGATGAGCGGGATTCCCGCGCGCGAGAGCGCCTCGCGGGTGGCGAGGATGTTCCGCTCGCCCATCTGCAAGCCGCCGTTGCTCAGGAGGTTGGTGAACATGCTGGCGCCGCCGGCGATCTTGGCGGTGACGCGCGATTCGCGCGCGCCCAGGGCGCGCATGGCCTTCAGCATGTGGGGGACGGCCGTGCTGGGGAACTTGGCGGGATTGCTCTGATCGCGAGCCATCGTCGCGCTCGGGAGCAGCACGTGCGCGAGCGCGCCCACGCCGGCCTGCGCATCGAGCAGCGCGATCGCCACGCACGACCCCAGCCCCACGGTGCTGAGGATCGCGTCTCCCTGCCCCACCGCCGCATCGGCGACCTTCACGCGGATCTCGTTCATAGGCGCCGGAAGATCCGTTCGCGAGAGTCCACCGGCGCGAACCGGCTCCGCGCGCGCCCGAGCAGCGTCTCCACCTTGCCGAGCACCAGGAATCCACCGGGTGACAGCGTGTCGGCAAAGCGCTCGAACAGCGCCTCCTGTGATGCCCGATCGAAGTAGATGATCACGTTGCGGCACGTGATGAGGTGAGCGTTGGCCACTGGCGGCGCGTCGCGGAGCAGGTCGTTCCGGACGAACCGCGCGAGGGCGCGTACGTGCGGGGGGACCGTGAACGGCGCGGCCGGGAAGTACGCGTCGCGCAGCGCCGGCGGCGTGTCCGCGAACGCGGCGTCCGCATAGGTCGCCTCCTCCGCGGCGGCCAGGCTGGCGCGATCGATGTCGCTGCCAGTGATGCGCACGCGCCCCAGGCGCGAGAGCTCCTTGCGCTGCGTGGCGTAGCGGTGAAAGAGGATCGCTAGCGAATACGGCTCCTCGCCCGACGCGCAGCCGGCGCTCCAGATGCGGATCGTCTCGTCCGGGAGCGCCCACAGCGACGGCACCACGTGCTCGGCGATGGCGGTAAACGTCTCCCAGTTCCGGAAGAGCTTGGTGACGTTGATCGTGAGCGCATCGAGCAACCGCTCCCACTCGCCGGGATCCTGGTCCAGCACGCGCCCGTATTCGTCGTACGTGTGCACGGAGCGCGCGCGCATGCGCACGGCAATGCGGCGGCGGAGACACTTCTCCTTGTAACTCCCGCAGAGGAAGCCGCGCTCGCGCGCGATCTTGTCGATGAGCGCCACGAAGGGCGCATCGCTGGAGGCGTGCGTCATGCTTGCAGCGACCGGACGAGTTCGAGGTTGGTGCGGATGCGGTCGTTGTCCGGATTGAGCTCGAGCGCCCGCTGCCAGTACGCCACCGCCTGCGTGCGCTCCTGCCACCGGTATCGGATGTTACCGAGCTTGAAGTACATGTCGTGTCCCAGCGTGGGGCTCAGCTTCACCGCGCGCTGGTAGCCGTCGAGGGCCTCCTCGTAGCGCCCTTCGCGATAGTGCGCGTCGGCCAGGTTCTTGTGCAGTTGCGCGAGCGCGGCATCCTCGTGCAGGCCGGCCTCGGCGGCGCGCTGCGCGCCGGCGTAGTCGCCGCTCCGCTCGAGGATCACGGCGCGCGTGTTGTGGAGCACGGCGGCGTGCGGATGCAGCTCGCACCCTTCGGTGGCGAGCGCGAGGGCGCGCTCCAGATCGCCAGCAAGCGCGGCGGAGAGCGCCGCGTAGTGGAACCACGCGGCCGATGGCGGCTGGCGCCCCCACAGCGCGCGCGCGGAGGCGATCACGGTGTCCGCCGTCTCGATGTCGCCGCGCTTCAGGGCGAGCACGCCGAGCGAGGTGCGGATGCGCGCGTCATCGCCGCCGCCGCGCTGCAGCGCCTCCTCCAGCGCCTGCTGCGCGTCGTCGTAGCGGCCGAGCTGCTCGAGCGCATACCCCAGGTCGTGGAAGACGGCCGGGCGCGCGCCCGGCTGCGCTGCCGCCTGCCGGAGCAGCTCCACCGCTTCCTCCCACTGGTGGCGCCGCATCGCGACGAGCGCGAGATAGAAGCGCGCCTGCACATCGCCATCGCGCAGCTCGATGACGCGCCGGAATTCCCGCGTCGCCTCGTCCAGCATTCCCGTCTTGTAGAACGCGACCCCCAGGTTCCGATGCTCCTCCACCCGCGCTTCCTTCACCGTGGCGTCCGCGGGCTTGGACTTCCCCACCCGTTGCACGAACCCGGCCGTCACCAGCCCGTAGAGTGCCTTGGCCACGGCGAACTCGCCCAGCCCCGACGCATCGACGAGCGCGGCCACGTCGCGGTCGCCGTCCACGAGTGGCAGTACCTGGTCCTGCTCCGGGGTGAGCGGCGCATCGCTCTGCGACACGCGCTCGTGATCGACCGCGAAGATGAGATCGAAGCTCGGGATCTTCTTCTCGATCAACCCCCACTCGTCCACCCGGCGCGCGCCCTCGAGCAGGAGCGCGTCCGGGCTGATGGACACCAGGAAGTCGCGTTCGTCGGGGCGCACCTCCGCCTCGAAGCTGAACGTGCCCTGCGTCCACGTGAACAGGTAGTAGACCGCCTCCTCGATCTGCACGCGGATGTACTGATGCAACTCCTCGCGCGAGAGGATCTTCTGATCGATCAGGATCTCGCCGATGCGCTTTTCGCGATGGGTGTTCTGGATGGCGACGGCGGCGTCCAGCTCCTGCTGCGTGATGACGCCGTTCTTCACCAGCACGTCGCCCAGCCGGTCGCGCCGGTTCACGATGGATGCGTACGAGATCCGGCCGCGGTCGAAGTAGACGTAGCCGAAGCTGCCGCGGTCGGTCACGCTCAAGCATCCCGTCTTCTGCCCCATCGCCAGCAACTGGAGCACGTCGGGGAGACTGGCCTCGCGAAGGCTGCCCTTGATGGCCATCAGCGCAGCTCCTCACTCGCCAGGCCGCTCAGATCGGGCCACTCCCACACGACCTTCTCGCGATCGAGAAAGAAGGCGTCGATGCCCACCGCACCGCGGGCGAGCGTGGGCGCGGCGGCGAGCGTGGTGCCCTCCAGCTCGGCGCGCGCGAAGGCCGGCGTGATGGCGGCATCGGAGATCGTGGCCGCCTGGCGCAGTCGCGACACGGTGGCGAGCAACTCGGTCACGCTGGTGGCGGGACGCGCGGCGAGATACTCCACCAGCTCCGGGTCCGCCGCCGCGTCGCCGTCGGCGAGCGCCCGTGCGAAGAGGCGCGCGCGCAGCTCGCGATCGGGAGGACGGATCTCGACCACCAGCCCCCCGCCAAAGCGCGAGCGCAGCCGCTCGTCGATGCCATCCAGCGCGCGAGGCGGGCGATCGCCGGCGACGACGATCTGTTTCCCGTCGGCGTAGAGATTGTTGAACAGGTGGAACAGCTCCTCCTGCGCGCGCTCCGTGCCGGCGCACTGCTGCACGTCGTCCAGGAGCAGCGCATCCACGTCGCGATAGCGCGCGCGCCACCGCTCGATGGCGCCCTCCTGCAGCGCCGCGATGAGCTCGTCCACGAACTGGTGCGCACCCAGACACGCGACGCGCATGGCGCCGCCGCTGGCGTTCACCAGCTCGCCGCCAATGGCGTGCAGCAGGTGCGTCTTGCCCACTCCGGCGGGCCCGTGCACGTAGAGCGGGTTGTACTTGCGCCCCGGCTCTTCCACCACTTCGCCCGAGGCGTGGACGGCAAGCTGGTTCGACGGACCGGCCTCGAAGGCGGCGTGCGAGAGCTCCGGCCGCGGCGCAGGGAGCGGCCCCGCGCCCGTGACGACACGCGCGACCAGCGCCTCCGCCTCATCCACGCGATCGGGATCGCGCAGCAGATCGCCATCCACTACCGCGCCATCCAGCGACGCGGCTTCCGCCGAGAGGCGGCGCAGCCGGTCCACGTCGCGCTCGAACGCGGCCAGGAGCTCGGCCACCCCCGGATCGTCGGTGTGCTCGAGCGCGCGCTCCAGCCGGTCCACGCGATAGCCGAGCTGCTGCCATTCGGTGATCGCCTCGCCCAATCGCGCGCGCCACGGGGCGATGGTGTCGCCCACCGCATCGGCCAGCTCGTGCAGGAAGCTCGAGAACTCGTCCCCCACCGCGCCGCTCACCGCGGGGGTGAGCGTCTTGCTCGCATCGAGCCGCTCTCCCAACAGCGCGCGCACGTTCCCGCGCGTCACCCGCTGCTGGCCGAGCGTGGCGCACGCCACCAACCGGTTGAGCGCGCCCTGCAGCTCGCGCACGTTGCTGAAGCCGAGCCGCGCCACTTCCTCCACCACGCCCTGCTCGAACTCCGCGCCACGCTCCTCGCACTTGCGCCGCAGGATGGCGACGCGCGTCTCGTAATCCGGCGGCCCGATGTCCACGATGAGCCCGCCGGAGAAGCGCGTGATCAACCGCTCATCCAGGTCCGAGATCTCCGCCGGTGCGCGGTCGCTCGTGAGCACGATCTGCCGCCCGGTGCGCTGCAGCGCGTTGAACAGCCGGAGCATCTCGCTCTGCGTCTCGCGGTGTCCGGCCAGGAACTGCACGTCGTCGAGCAGGAGCATGTCGATCGTGTCGAAGTGCTGCCGGAAGGCATCGCTGCGTCCGGCGGCGATCGCGCCGTGCAACTGCTCCACGAACTCGTCCAGCGTGGCGTAGTAGATCGTCAGCTCGGGCATTACTTGGTGCGCGAGCTGACCGGTGGCAATGAGCAGGTGCGTCTTGCCCAGCCCCGAGCCGCTGTAGATGAACAGCGGGTTGTACGCCGCCCCCGGCGCGTGCGCGACGGCGTTCGCCGCCGCCACCGCCAGCTTGTTGGCGGCGCCGACGACGAAGTTCTCGAAGCGGTAGCGCTCGTCCAGACTCACCGCGCTGCGACCTCCGTGGCGGGCGCGTTGGCGCTCAACCGCTTCAGCACGAACTCGGAGATGCCGCGCAACGTCTCGAACACCCCGGTGCCGTGCAGCGCGTCGGCGGCGAACGACGGCACCTCGCGGAAGTTGAGCGCGTCGTCCAGCTCCGCCACGTCGAGAATGAGATCCGAGGGGAGATCGCGCTTGTTGTACTGGATCACCAGCGGAATGCCGCGCACGTCCACTCCCTGCTCCGCCAGATTCGCGTGCAGGTCCTGCATGCTCTCGATGTTCTCCTCCAACTGGCGCGCCTGGCTGTCGGCCACGAACACCACGCCATCCGCGCCCTGCAAGACGAGCTTGCGCGTGGTGTGATAGTAGACCTGCCCCGGCACCGTGTAGAGCTGCAGCCGCGTCGTGAAGCCGGAGATGCTGCCGAGGTCGAGCGGCAGGAAATCGAAGAAGAGCGTCCGGTCCGTCTGCGTGGCGAGCGACACCATGTTCCCGCGCCGGGCGTCGGGCACGCGCTGATAGATGTAGTGCAGGTTCGTCGTCTTCCCCGACCGTCCGGGGCCGTAGTAGACGATCTTGCACGTGATCTCGCGGGTGGCGTAGTTGACGAGCGACACGGCGGGATCAGGTTGAGGGTGACGGAGGACGGCCGCCCACATCCAGCCGCGGTGCGCGGCCGAAGAGCGCGGCCAGACTGCGGTCGAGCTCGCCCTCGAAGTCGGCGGCCAGCGCCGGGGCCGGGGTGGACGTGACGGGTGCCGCCGCGACGAGCCGCTCGCGGAACTGCCGGAAGTAGAGCTGCACCAGACCGAGCGAGCTGCCGCGATCGAACACGGCGAGGAGCACGTAGCGGTCGCCGCGCGTGGGGATGTCGGCCATGAAGATCTGTCGGTCGCGTCCGGCATGGTGCAGCTCGCCGAACGACGCGCCGCCGAGCTCGCGTCCCAGCGCGCCGGCGGACGCGGAGATGCCGGCCGCCAGCGCGCACGCCGCCATCACGTCCACCGCGCGGGTGAAGCCATGCTGCCCCAACACCTGCCCGCTGGGATGCAAGAGGAGCGCGAACAGGACGTTCGTCTCCTCCACGAAGGGGCGCAGCGGCTCCTCCACCCAGCCGGCGGCCACCGTGGTCATGCGAGCGCCTCCAGGGACCGCAGCATGGTGGACCGGATGACGCCGACGTTCGCCCCGCTCTGGGCGAACACGGCGAGCACCAGCTCGTTGTGTCCGAGGACGCACAGGTGGCCGCCATCGGCGTCCAGGCGGACGAACGACACGCCGCCGAGCCCGGCGGCGCCGCTGGCCAGTCGCGCGCGGCGATGCAGCGCCGCGGCCAGCGCAGCCAGCGCGGCGCCATCCACGGCATCGCGCACGAAGGCATCCACCAGGATGCCATCCTCCTCGCCGGCCACGAGGCAGCCGAGCACGCCCCGCTGACGCGCCAGGGGCTCGAGCACGGTCGCGAACGCCGATCTCATTCGTCTGCTCCCAACCAGTCGTTGGCGCGCGCGCGACAGCGCTCCAGCAACCGTCGCACGAATCCCAGCGGCGTGTCACGCGAGGAGAGCGTGACGAGCAATGCGCCGCCGGCGGCGGGCGCCAGGGCGACCGCCGCTTCCTCCGTCTCGCACAGCACGAAGTGCCACGCCCCCAGCCCGAGCAGTTGCACCGCGCGCTGGGCTTCGTCGCGCACTCCAGAAAGTTCGACGCCGACTTCCTGCGACGCGTCACGCCCGTCCATGGTGGGGTAGTGTCCCGCGGCCACCAGGCCATCCGCGTCGAGCAGGACGACCGCGTGCGCGCCTCCCGCGACGATGTCGCCGAAGAGCGTGCGCGCATCGCCGGGCGCCGGTTCCGCCGCGGCGAGCGGTTGCGCGCTCATCTCCGCTGCGGCGCCTTCATCCATGTCGTCATCTCGCAACGTGGCGGCCACGTCGCCCTGCGCGGGAGCATGGGTGCCGTCCCGGTGTGCGCCATTCGTGGCGACGGCCGCGCCATTGCTCACGGCGGGGATCGCGCGCGCCGGCGTCCCCGATGATGCGCGCGCCGTACGCGGCGGCGTGTCGCCTGGCGGCGCGCTCGCGGCCGCGGTGGACTCCGCACCACGCGCGGACGTCGTAGCGGACGTGCTGCCTCCCGACGTGAGCGCCACCCTGGCGTCGCTCATCGCCTGCGCGGCACCATTCCCGCCGCCGCGCACCATGGCGAGCGCCGTAGCGATCGACTCGTCCGCAGGATCGCGCGATGCCGCCTCGGCCAACATCCGCTCGGCGTCCGCCGTGTGCCCCTGCTTGAAGAGGACGTAGCCCAGTCCCTTGAGTGCGCCGAGGTGCCCCGGCATGAGGCGGAGCACCGTTTCCCAGGCCGCACGCGCGCGCTCCAGCACGCCGCGATCCACGCAGATGCGCGCGAGGAGATCGTGCGCGTCCGGACTGTGCGCGTGCCGCTGCACGCCGCGCTCGGCCACCTTGAGCGCAACCTCCAGATCGGCGCGGCGGCGCAGCGCCTCACCCAAGCGCAGGTAGACCGGGCTGGACGGATCGCGCGCCAGCTCCTCGCTCAACCGCCGGATCTCGTCAACCATCGCTGTGCTCCGTAAGCAGGGCGCGGAGCTGGCCCGCGGCCGCGGCGGCCGCCCGCACGCGCTGCGCGTCCGGTGCCGCCGGCATCATGCGCAGATAGCGGTCCCAGCTGTTCACCGCCTCGTCGAAGTGCCCGCGCGCGGCGGCGGCGTAGCCCAGCTCGAGATGGACGTCGGCGTTGAGCGTGTCGAGCTGCAGCGCGCGATGCAGCTCCTCGATCGCATCGGCGTGCCGGCCGGCGCGGGCGAGCGCGCGCGCCAGCGCGAGCCGCGCGTCCGCCGACTGCGGGTCCGCGACGATCGCCTGCCGCGCGGCGGCCATGGCGCCATCGGTGTCCCCCGCGCGCAGCGCACGCTGAGCCTGCTGCAGGTGCGGCTCCGCATCGTCGGCCACGCTTCCGCGCGCCTGTCCCACGCCGTCGGGCTCGTACAGCTCCACCACGCCCGTGGACAGGAGCCCGTACACCGTGCGCGCCACCTCGAACTCGCTCCGTGCGAGGTTCGACGCGATGGCGCGGATGTCCTTGCTCCCGTCGATCTCCGTGAGGACCGCCCACTCATCGGGGAGGAGATCGAGCAGCGTGGGATGATCGTCGCTCACCGGCGCGAGCACCGGCACCATGCCGAGGTGACGCACGCGGCTCTCGATCCGTGACCATTCGTCGATCCGCCGCGCGCCTTCCATGAGCAGCGACTCGGTGGAGATGCGGATGGTCGCCTCCGCCGGCACGTCGCCCAGCTCCCCTTCCTCGAAGGAGAAGTAGCCCTCACTCCACGACGTGAGCTCGAAGACCACCTCTTCCACCTGGAAGCGGACCTGCCGCTCCAGCTCGCGGCGCGTGATGGCGCGCATCTCCACGAGCAGCTCTCCCAGCTTGCGCGCATCGCCGCGCTCCTGCTGCTGTCGCGCGCGCAGGAGGTCACCCTCCGCAATGCGCCCCGAGCGGACGAGGAGCTGGCCGAGCGGATGCGGATTGCTGCGGATGGACGCGTACACCACCGCGCCGCCGTCGAAGTACACGGTGCCCTGGTTGTCGCGCAGTGCGGAGGTGACGGTGAGCGTCCCCGTCTTCCGGCTCAGGTCGAGCAGCTGGAAGACGTCGTGGATCCCGAGCTCGCGAAGCGGTCCCTCGATCGCCACGGTCAGTTCTCCTCGCGTGCGAAGATGCGCAGCAGGTCGGCCGCCGTGCGCGCGTCGCGGCGCGCCCGCGCGGCGTACTCGCCCGTCGGATCCAGCTCGACCACGCGGTTCCAGCGCGCGATGGCCTCCCGGTACCGGTGCCGCCGCATGAGCAGCACCCCCATCACCCACAGCGCGCCCGCGTGATCGGGAGCGAAGCGCAGCACGCGCACCGCCGCGATCATCGCGTCCTCGTGGCGCCGGAGGTCCACGAGGGTCTCGGCCACGAGCAGCAGCGCCTCCAGGTTGTACGGATCCCGCTTGAGCAGATCGATGAGCGGCAGGAGCGCCTCGCGCGCGCGGTGAAAGCGCCGTCGCACCTGCGCCAGCGCCATGGCCGCCTGCACGTACGTGGGAACCGCATCGAGTGCGGCGAGCAGCGCTGCCTCCGCGCCCTCGGCGTCTCCCTCATCGCCCAGCAGCGTGCCCAGCTCGTACTGCACGGCGGCGAAGCCGTGATCGAGCTGCAGCGCCTCCCGGTACGCTTGCTTGGCGCCTTCCAGATCTCCCAGCGCGCGCGCCACGTCGCCCACCTGCTTGAGCACGTCGGCGCGATCGGGGGCGACCGCGCGCGCCTGCAGGAGCAGTCCGTACGCGGAGTCCGGATCTCCCGATTCCAGTCGCGCGCGCGCCACCAGGAGCAGCGTCTCCACACCGGTGGGATCCGCGGCGAGCAACTGCTCCGCCACGCCGCGCGCCTCCGCTCCGCGTCCCAACCGCAGCAGCGCAACCGTCTCGCCGCTCATCGCGCGCGGGGAGATGCCGTTCATGCGGCGCGCCGTGCGATAGCGCTCCAGCGCTTCCCCGTACAGTCCCTGGCGCGAGAAGATGTCTCCCTGCAGGATGAGCCCCTCGATCGCGTTCCCCCCGCGCGCCAGCACGCGGCTCACCTCCGCGGAGGCGCGGTCGAGCAATCCCTTGGCCAGGTAGTCGGCGGCCATGGCGAACGGGCTCACCCCCGGGCGCGGCTCCGGTTCCGCCGGCGGGGTTTCCTGGCGCAGCTCGCCGAAGAGCGCATCGAGCGAGCTGGCATCGAAAGCGAACGCCGGCACCTCGCTGCCATCGGCCATGCGCTCGTCGCCGCTCAGCGAGGGCGTGACCGACAGGTCCGGATCCTCGTACTCGACGTCGATCGCCAGCTCGAACTTCTGCGGCACGTAGTACGGATCCAGATCGAGGGCGCGCCGCGTCTCGCGCAGTGCGCCATCGAAGTCGCCCAGATTCGAGAGGGTGAAGCTCAGGTTGTAGTGCGCCTCGGCGTAGTCGGGGCGCGCTTCGATGGCGTGCCCGAAGGCGTTGCGCGCCTCGGCGAACTCGCGCATCTCGGCCAGTACCAGCCCGACGCCGTTCCACGCCACCGGGTGCTGCGGATTGGCGCGCAGCACCTGCTCGTACGCTTCACGTCCCAACGCCGGCTGCCCCGCACGCACGAGCAGCAGCGCGAGATTGAGCCAGCCCTTCACGAACCCCGGCTGCGCGGCCAGCGCACTCCGGAACGCGTCGAGCGCCTCGTCCATCCGCCCGGCCTGCGACAGCGCAACGGCCAGATTGTTCTTGGCCAGCACGTACGCGCCGTCGAGCGCGAGCGCGCGCTCGTAGCTCGCCATCGCGTCGTCCAGCCGTCCGCTCTGGTGCAGCGCGACGCCGCGCTCGCACCAGAGTTTGGGGCTGTCCGGCTGGACGGCGAGCACGCGATCGTACAGCTCCACCGCTTGCTGCGGCTCGCGGCGGAAGAGATGCACCTCGGCCATGGCCTGCAGGACGAGCGATTCGTCCTCGCCACGCTCGAGTGCCAGACGATACTCGCCGAGCGCTTCCGCGTAGTAGCCCTTCTGCCGGAACGCCAGCCCGAGATTGTAGTGCGCGAGCGTACCGCCCGCGGCGACCTGCATGGCGCGCCGCTCGCGCTCCGCGCGCTCCGGGACGAGCTCCTGGAAGGTGGCGGTGTTGTACCGGTCGAGCGAGAGATTGGCCTGCGCGCGCGCGAGCGAGGGATTGAGCTCCATCGCGCGCGCGGTGGCGGCGCGTGCCTCCTCGTGCCGCCCCATGTCGCCGAGGACGAACCCCTTGAGGTAGTGCGCGTCCGGATTGTCGGGACCGAGCTGGATGGAGCGCTCGAGCGCGGCGAGCGCTTCGTCGTTCAACCCGCGATTGTACGCCACCTCGCCGATGTAGAAATGCACGAGCGGGCTGGCGGGATCGCAGGCGAGCGCGCGCTCGAACCACCGCTGCGAGGCCTCGAGATTGCCGTTCGTCTTCTCGGCGAGACCGAGCTGCACCAGCGCGCCCACGTCGTCGGGGTAGCGCTCCAGGAGGCGCGTGAACTCGGCGACCGCGTCTTCCGTCTCGCCGAGCAGGGCGTAGGCGCGCCCCAGCTCCCAGTGCGCGTCGCGGTCGTCCGGGTGCTGCCGGAGTCGCTCGCGCAGCTCGGCCACGCGGCGGTGATAGTAGCCAGTGCGGAAGTACGCGATCTCGAGGTTGCGCTGGGCCACCTGCATCTTGGGGTCCAGCTCGAGCGCGCGCGAGAACGCCGCGACCGCCTCCTCGCACAGTCCCTTGTTGTAATACAGGACGCCGAGGTTGTTGTGCGCCCCCGCATCGGACGGGTCGATCCGGCGGGCGAACGACCGCAGGATCTCCAGGTCACGTTCGGATGCGAGGGACTGCGCCATCGGGGCTATTCCACCCGAACGGCGCGCAGGATCACTCGCAGCGAGGCCAGGTCGGGAAGCAGCAGGAAGAAGCCGCGCAGACGCTCGCCGGCCTCCTGCAGCAGGAACTCGGTTTCCACGGCGAACACGCAGTCGCGGTCGGTGCCGAACTGCAGGTACGCCGTGCTCAGCACGGCCGCCGACATGTCCACCGCCAGACTGGGCGGCGACGGCAGCAGCATGAGTCCCAGGAACTCGCTCAGCGCGTTCATGTAGGCGCCGCTGAGAATGTTGCCCGCTTCCTTGATGGCCGACTGCTCCAGCTCGCTCAGATCGAGACTCTCCGACTGCGGGCGCCGCAGCATGAGCGACGACAGGCGCTTGGCCGTGGGGTGCGGAAAGACCAGCAGCGTCCGCCCCGTGAGGTCGCCGAGCATGTGCATGAGCACGGCGGCGATCGGCTCCTCGCTGTCGGCAATCTGCGTCGGCAGCTCCTCCAGCGAGCAGATCGTGATCGTCGGCACGTTGATCATGATCCGGCTGGCGGTCATGTGGGACAGTGCCGTCGCCGCGTGACCCGCTCCGATGTTCGCGACCTCGCGCAACGCATCGAGCTGGATCTCCTTGAGGGACAGTAGATCGTTCATGCACACCCCATTAGAGGAGGGACCCCACATCCACGATCAGCGCCGGCGCGCCATCCGACAGAATCGTCGCCCCGCTGAACAGCGCCGCACTCTCACGGACGCCGTCGAACTGTTTCACCACGATGTCCTGCTGTCCGGCCAGCTCGTCCACCACCAGCCCCGCCCGCCGGTCTCCCACCTCGAGCACGATCACGTGCTGCCGTCCCCCAACAGGCTGCGGGGCGAGCTGCACGAGCGTGCGGAACGGGATGAGCGGCAGTACTTCATCACGCAACACGAGCACATCCCGTCCTTTCACGCGCTGCACCGACGACGTCTGGTAATCCACCGTCTCGTTGACGTGCGTCATGGGGACGGCGTACGTCTCCGCGTCCACGCGCGCCAGGAGCGCCCGCACGATCGCCAGCGTGAGGGGGAGCCGCACCGTCACCGTGGTGCCGGCGCCGGGCACGGAGCGGATTTCCACCGTGCCGCCCATCGAGCGCACGCGGTTCTGCACCGCGTCGATCCCCACGCCGCGCCCCGAGAGATCGGTGACCTGGTCGGCGGTGGAGAACCCCGGGCGCGCGATGAGGCGCACGAGCTCATCGTCGCTGAGCTCGTTGCGTCCCGTGTCCACCAGCCCCAGGTCGTGCGCCTTCTGCAGCACGCGGCCGCTGTCGATGCCGCGGCCGTCGTCGGCCACACGAATCACCACCGACGACCGCTCGCGCGACGCGCTGAGCGTGAGCCGCCCCACCGCGGGCTTCCCCTGCGCCTGTCGGACATCCGGCGTCTCCACACCGTGATCCACCGCGTTGCGCAGCAGGTGCACGATCGGATCGCCGATCTCGTCGAGCATCGAGCGGTCGAGCTCGATGTCCTTGCCGATCACCGAGAATTCGATCTGCTTGCCCAGCGCGCGCGCCGCATCGCGCACGAGCCGCGGGAAGCGGTCGAACACGTGCGCCACCGGCACCATCCGGCAGAGCATGATCTCGTCCTGCAGCTCGGTGATGAGCCGCGAGGCCTGCGAGAGCGTCTCGTCGAGCACCACATCCTCGGTGCCCGCGCACAATTGCAGCAACCGGCCGCGCGCGATGACGAGCTCGCCGATGAGGTTCATGAGCGTGTCGAGACGATCGAGATCGATGCGCACGTGACGGCTGGTCCGCGACCGCGTCGTGCTCGCGCTCTCCGCCGCTTTCCCCGCGGTCGGGGCGGCCTGCGCCACCTCCTCGGTGATCTCGAGCTGCTCCACGTCCCCCATGCCGCGCAGGGCGCGATCGATGGTCTCGCGGCCGGTCGGGGTGTCCAGGCGGAGCGCGAACTCGCGGTCGAACTCCTCCGCCTGCAGCGCGTCGAGCGGTGGCATGATGGAGCTCACGAGCCCCAGCGATTCGGCGCGGCGCACGATCAGCAGCGCGCGTGCGCCCCGCAACGCCGTGGCGGTGGCAAGCCGCACGCGGATGAGCCAGCGCGTGCTCGCCGGCCCGGCGACCGGCGCGCCGGTGCTCGCGCGTCCCGCAGCGTCGGCGTCGCCCGGAGCGGGCGCCGTGCTGGCGATGGGCGTGTCCACGGGCGCGGGAGCGCCGGTCAGGGCGGCATCGGTCGTGCGCGCGAGCGCGCCGCCGCCACCGAGCGCGCGCAGTCGCTCCACGAGTGCCACGACGTCCACCTCGTCGGCGCGACCGGCCACCGACAGCTCGACCGCCGCCTCGAGCGCATCCGCGGCGCTGAACAGCGTGTCCAGCACCTCGGGGGTCACCGGCTGCGTCCCCTTGCGCACGCGATCGAGCAACGTCTCCAACTCGTGCGTCAGCTCCGCGACGGCGGTGTACCCCATCGTCGCGCTCATCCCCTTCACCGTGTGGACGGAACGGAAAATTCCCCCCACGGGCTCGGCGGCGTCGGGCGCGCGCTCGAGCTCGAGCAGGAGATGATTGATCGCCGAGAGATGCTCGCGGCTCTCGGTGAGGAAGAGGTCGGCGTAGCGCGAGAGATCCATGGTCGGTGAACGCGTGAACGAGCGGGCGACGGCGCGGCTAGCCGAGCACCCGCTGCACCGCTTCCAGCACGCGACTCGGCTGGAAGGGCTTGACGACGAAGTCCTTCGCCCCGGCCTGGATGGCCTCGACCACCAGCGCCTGCTGCCCCATCGCGCTGCACATGAGGATCTTCGCGTTGGCGTCGAAGCGCGTGATCTCACGCACGGCGTCGATGCCCCCCATGTCCGGCATCACGATGTCCATCGTGACGAGATCGGGACGCAGCTGGCGGTACTTCTCGACCGCCTGCAACCCTGTCTCCGCCTCCCCCACGATCTCGAACCCCGACTGCTGCAGGATGTCGGCGATCATGGTGCGCATGAAGATCGCGTCGTCGCAGATCAGAACGGTGTGACTCAACCTGCCCCCCCGGTTAGATCAGGACCTGCCTGATGAGTGCCTCGATGTCGAGCAGCACGATCACCTGCTCCTCCAACTGCAACAACGCCCGCACGGGACCGTCGGGGCGGACATCCGCGCCCGCCGCTTCGGTCTCCGTGGACATGTCGTGAACGTCCAGGACTTCGTCCACCGCCAACCCCACCCGCTTTCCTTCGTAGTCGGCCATGAGCACCGACGCGAACTCGTGACCCGTGGGCTGGCCGCCCAACCGCACGCCCAGGTCGATGACCGTGAGAATGGAGCCCCGCACGTTGATCAGCCCCGCCACCCAGGGGGGCGCCCCCGGGAGACGCGTGGCCTTCCGCCACGGGATGATCTCCGACACGGTGTCGATCTCGAGCGCGTACGACCGTCCATCCACGCGGAACACCACGATGCGACGCGCGCGGCGCTCGTGCGCTGCGCCGTCGGTCGCCTCGTCAGCTATCGCGGCTGTAGAAACCGAAGTCATCCAGCGGATCCGCGTGCGTGAAGAGCAGGTCCGGACCGGCCACGGCCGCCAGGCTGTGTGCCAGGTCCGCGGGCAGACCGGACCGAACTTCGATCCGCGCACCCGTTGCCGGGTGCGGGAAGACGAGCCAGGCGGCGTGCAGGAAATGCCGACGCGGCGGTAGTGCCGCCAGCCGGCGCCCCCCTCCCCCACCGTAGACGTCATCGCCCACCACCGGATGTCCGATCGATGCAAGATGCACCCTGATCTGGTGCGTCCGTCCCGTGTGCAACGTGGCACGCAGGAGGTCCATCGAGTCGAATCGGGCGAGGCGAACGAAGTCGGTCCGTGCTCCTCTTCCGCTACTGACGATTGCCATGCGCTTTCGGTCTCGCGGGTCCCGGCCGATGGGGCGGTCGACGGTGAGACGGTCGGCATCGAGATGCCCCCAGGCCATGGCCGCGTACCGCCTGGCAATGCGCCGCGCGGCGAGCGCCGCACCCAGGCGGCGGTGCGCCAGGTCGGTCTTGGCCACCAGGAGCAGCCCCGAGGTGTCCTTGTCCAGTCGATGGACGATCCCGGCGCGCTCCGCGCCACCCCCAGTGGCGAGCGGTCCACCGCGCCCGCGGAGTGCGTTGACGAGCGTGCCGGACCAGTGCCCGGGAGCAGGGTGCACCACCATGCCGGCGGGCTTGTCCACCACCAGCACGTGCTCATCCTCGTAGCGGATGTCGAGGGGAATGTCTTCCGGGACGACCGTGCGTTGTGGAGGAGCGGGGAGATCCACCGTGACGGGCAATCCCGCGTGCGGGCGAGAGCCCGCCTTCTCGCGCGCGCCGTTCACGAGCACCTGGCCTGCGGCGATGAGCGTGGCCGCGCGCGAACGCGAGAGGTCGAGCGCGCGCGCGACCAGGGTATCGAGCCGGTCGGTGTTGTCCGGGGGGACGGGAAAGCTTACCCGTTCGCCGCCCCGGTGCGCCTCACCCGAGGCGGGTGTGGCACTGCCCGAGGCAGAGGTGTCCGGGGCGGCAGCATCTCGAGCGGAGGCGCTCGCGACGGGCGCGGGAGCGCCGGAGGGATCATCGGGGATCGGCACGTCGTGCCCGTCCCCGGTCACGCGCCGCGTGAGGGCTCCGCAGGGTGCGCCACCGGCGGGGACGACGGCGCCGGCTCGCGCTCATCGTCTCCCCACAGCACCCAGGCAAGCAGGAGTGCGCCGATGCTCACGGCGACGTCGGCCACGTTGAAGGTGGGCCAGCGCTTGGTACCGATGCCGATGTCCAGGAAGTCCACCACCCCCATGGGAGAGCGCACGCGGTCGATGAGATTGCCCACCGCGCCGCCACACACGAGCCCGATCGCCACCGCGCGCAGCGACTCACCCGGTGCGGTGCGCCGATACAACCGCCAGAGCACGGCCAGCGCGATCAGGGTGAGGGCGAGGAAGATCCAGCGCGAGAACTGGCCCAGATCGAGTCCGAAGGCCGCGCCCCGGTTGTACACGAGGGTGAACCGCACCACGTCCCCCAGCACACGATGCGAGAGGTGCGACGGCGAGAGCGCCTGAACGGCCAGCCACTTGGTGATGACGTCGGTACCGACGACGACCGCGATCAGCGTCCAGAAGATCCGAGCGGGGTTACGCCTGCTTCTTTCCATCTTCCTCGCGCTGCTTGCACGTGATGCAGAGACGCGCGTGCGGAAGCGCATCGAGTCGGTCGAAATCGATCTCGCCGCCACAGCTGTGACACTTGCCGAACGTTTCGGGGGCGCGGTAGAGCCGGCGCAGCGCTTCGTCGATGTGCCAGAGGAAGCGCCCCTCCTGACTGGCGAACAGGAACGCCTTCTCGCGCTCCATCGCATCCGTCCCCTGGTCGGCCATGTGGAACGAGTAGGAGCTGAGATCGCCGTCCGCCGATTGCGGCGTGGCGTTGAACGTCTCGTCGTAGTGCCCCAATTCCTTCAGCACACGGCGGCGCTCTTCGAGCAAGCGCTTCTCGAAGTGCGCCAACATCTTCTTGCTCATCGCCTTCGGCTTCGCCGGCGCTTTCGGCTTCTTTGCTCCCGCTGGGGACGCCATAGCTAGCGCACTCTCGTCAGGGCGATGCGCGCGGTGAGTCCGTCGAGATCCACCGTCTGCAACGCGTCGTGATCACCGGCGGCCTGGCCGCCAACACTCATCTCCACCGCCAGCACCTCGGCGGCCACGTACTCCCGGTGTGCGGCGGCCGCTTCCTCCACCGCCGCATCCCCACCCACGTGCAGCCGGATGCGGTCGCTCACTTCGAAACCGGCATCCTTGCGCAGCCGCTGCACGCGGCTCACCAGCTCCCTCGCCACCCCTTCGCGGCGCAGCTCCGGCGTGATCTCCGGATCGAGCGCGGCTACGTACCCGCCGGACTCCTGCACCACCAGGGCCCCGCTCGCCCGGCGGAGGACGCTCACGTCATCGGGCTGCAACACGTGCGATTCTCCCTCCACCGACACGGCCACCGGCTCGCCGCGCTGCAACGCCGCCACCGCCGCCCCGTCGAGCGCGGCCACGGCTGCCGCCACCAGCGGCGTGCGCTTTCCAAACCGCTTCCCGAGCGCACGGTAGTTCGGCCGCGCCTCGAGCTGCACCAGCGCATCGCCGTCCGACACGAACTCCACCTCCTTCACGTTCAACTCGGCGGCCAGGAGCGGCACCAGGGGCTGAACGGCCGGAGCCTTGTAATTTGGCACGACGCATACCAGTCGCGAAAGCGGCTGGCGAACTTTCACCCCCGCCTCCTCGCGCGCCGCACGCGCCAGCGTGGCCAGCGTCCGGATGTCCGTCATCGCGCCTTCCAGCGCCGGATCGCGCCGCGCCCCCCCCGTCCCCCGTGCACCCTCACGCACGTACGACGCCAGGTGCACCGATTCGCCCGTCAACTCGCGGTGGATCCAGTCGGTGACGAACGGACAGAAGGGCGCGAGCAGCCGGCAGGTGACCACCAGCACCTCGTACAGCGTGGCGAAGGCGGCACGGTTGTCCAACCCGTCCACCTCGTAGAAGCGCGAGCGGTTGAGACGCACGTACCAGTTGGAGACGTCATCCACCACGAAGTCCATCACCGCACGCACGGCCTGCGTGGCGTCGAACGCGACGAGCGCATCGTGCGCCTGTGTCTCCACCGCCGCCAGCCGCGAGAGTATCCAGCGGTCCACCGCGGGGCGCGCCTCCGGCGCCGGGTCGGCATCCGATAGCGCCCAGCCGAAATTCGCGTAGCGCGCGAACATGCCGGTGTACACGTTGCGCAGCGTGAGCAAGACGCGCCCCGCCACATCGCGAATGGCCTCCTCGTCGAACAGCTTGGGAAGCCACACCTGCGACGACGCCAGGAAATAGAGCCGCACCGCATCCGCACCGTGGCGCGCCGCCACCGCCCACGGATCCACCACGTTGCCACGGTGCTTCGACATCTTCTGCCCGGCCGCGTCGAGGATCATGTCGTTCACCACCACGTTCCGGTACGGCGACGCCGCATCGGGAGCGTTGTTGGGGAGCGCATCCCCCAGTCCGGTGGCAATGGCGAGGAGCGAATAGAACCATCCGCGCGTCTGGTCCACCCCTTCCGCGATGAAGTCCGCGGGGAAGTGGCGCGCGGTGTCCTCCTGCCCCTCGAACGGATAGTGCCACTGCGCGAACGGCATCGATCCGGAATCGAACCACGCGTCGGCCACTTCGGGCGTGCGGCGCATCGTGCCGCCGCACCGTGCGCACGGCCACGTGTACGCATCGATGAACGGCTTGTGCGGATCGAACGTCTCCGGGAGTGGCTGCCCCCAGCGCGCCGCAAGCTGCGCGTAGCTGCCGATGGCTTCGCGATGCGTGTCGTCGGCGTCGCACACCCAGATCGGGAGCGGCGTGCCCCAGTACCGGTCGCGCGAGAGCGCCCAATCCACGTTGTTGGTGAGCCACTCGCCGAACCGCCCCGCGCCCGTCTCGGGGGGATACCAGTGGACGCGCGCGTTGCGCGCGAGCATGCGGTCGCGGAACGCCGTGGTGCGCACGAACCACGACTCGCGTGCGTAGTACAGGAGCGGCGTGTCGCACCGCCAGCAGAAGGGGTACGCGTGCACGATCGTGCCGCTGCGGAAGAGCACGCCGCGGCGGCGCAGCTCCTCGATGATGAGCGGATCGGCATCCTTCACGAAGCGCCCCCCGACCAGCGGGATGCCGGCGTCGAACTCCCCGCGCGCGTTCACCGGCCGCACGAAGGCCAGCCCGTTCCGCTGCCCTGCGGCAAAGTCGTCGGCACCGAAGGCGGGGGAGAGATGCACGATCCCGGTCCCATCCGCCGCGGAGACGAACTCCTCGCCGAGCACCACCTCGTGTGCGCCATCCGCGGGATAGGGCACCCAGTCGAGCGGGCGCCGATAGCGCAGTCCCACGAGCTCGCCGCCAGTGAGGCGGCGCACGATCTCCCACCGATCGGTGTAGTCTTCCCCGAGCACGGCGCGGGCACGCGCATCAGCAAGGATGAGCGGCCGCGCGTCCCCCTCTCGCCGCCGGACCACGACGTAGTCGATGGCCGGGTTCACCGCGAGCGCGGTGTTGGAGACGAGCGTCCACGGCGTGGTGGTCCACACCAGGAGCCGCGCGCCTTCACCGCCGACCTTGGCCGCGTCCTCCGCCGCCAGCTCGAGCGCCACGAACACGCTGGGATCCGTGGCGTCGCGGTAGCCTTGCGCCACCTCGTGGCTGGAGAGCGCGGTGCCGCATCGCGCGCAGTACGGCAGAATCTTGAAGCCACGATAGAGCAGATCGCGCTCGAAGAGCGTCGCGAGCGCCCACCACACGCTCTCCACGTAGTCGTTGGCGTACGTCACGTACGGATTCGCGTAGTCGAGCCAGTAGCCGATCCGCTCGCTCAGCCGCTCGAACTCTTCGCGGTGACGCCAGACGCTCTCGCGGCAGAGCGCGTTGAAGCGCTCCACCCCGACCTCTTCGATCTGCGGCTTGCCGCTGATGCCCAGCTCCTTCTCGACCTCGATCTCCACCGCGAGACCGTGCGTGTCCCACCCCGCCTTGCGCGTGACGTGACAACCAGTCATGACCCGGAAGCGGCAGAAGAGATCCTTGATCGTGCGCGCCGCCACGTGGTGGATGCCGGGACGGCCGTTGGCCGTGGGTGGGCCCTCGAAGAACACCCACTCCGGCGCCCCCTCGCGCGCATGCTGCACGCGCGCGAACAGATCTTCGGCGCGCCAGCGCTCGAGCATCTCCTCCTCCAGCTCGGCGGCGGGGCGATCCGCCGGCAGCTCGCGGAAGCGCGTGGACTCGGCGGCGCTCGTCACATCCGCTCCAATACGCCGCGCACCAGCGCGGACAGCTGCGGCTCCGCACCCGCCGCGGTCGCGAGAATCGCCTCCAGCGATGCCGGCTCCAGCGCATCGGGAAGACAGCGGTCGGTGATGATGGAGACGCCGAGCACGCGCATGCCGCCGTGCACGGCGACGATCACCTCGGGCACGGTGGACATGCCGACCACGTCAGCTCCGATCGCGCGCAGGAAGCGATACTCCGCGCGCGTCTCGAGATTGGGTCCGGTGACCGCGACGTAGACGCCCTCGCGCACCACGATACGCTCCGCCAGCGCCACGTCGCGCGCCAGCGCACGCAGCTCGGCATCGTACGGCTCCGACATGTCCGGAAAGCGCGGTCCCAGACGATCGTCGTTCGGACCCACCAGCGGGTTGTCGCCCAAGAGGTTGATGTGATCGGCAATGAGCACGAGCTCTCCGGGGTTCCACAGCGGATGCATGCCACCGCACGCGTTCGAGACGATGAGCACCGGCGCGCCGAGCGCGCGCAGCACGCGCACTGGAAAGGTGACCTGCTGTAGCGTGTACCCCTCGTAGCGATGGAAGCGCCCCTGCATGGCCACCACGCGGCGTCCGGCCAGCGTGCCGCACAACAGGCGCCCGGCGTGCGACTCCACCGTGGAGAGCGGAAAGCCGGGGACCTCCGCGTAGTCGATGGCGGCGGCGACGTCGATGTCCTGCGCCAGCCGTCCCAACCCGGTGCCCAGGATGATGGCCGCCTCCGGTCGCTCGCTCCATCGCTCGCGCACGACGGCGGCGGCCGCCTGGATGCGCTCTACCAGTGTGTGCGCGTCGCCGGCATCGGTGGAGTCGCCGCGCCCGTGGGCGGCGACGGCGGGTGCGTCGAGAGCCACGCCGGCATCACTCCTTGACGAGCGATTCCAGCCACGCGGGCGTCTTGATCGGCACGCGCGATTCGCCGCTCCCCGGTTCCGTGATCGGCGCGGACGATGCCGGGCGCGACTCCGAAGCGGAGGGCACATCCGCTGCGTTCGAGCGGGGCGCTGCGGCGGGAGCGGGCGCACCGCGCTGCGCGCTCGATCCTCCACCCGCTGCCATCTCCTGCGTCGTCGCCGTGCTCGACGTGCTGGTGGATGCGGGAGCCGCGGCGGGCGCTGCGCTCGCATCGAGCCGCGCAGCCTCCAGTGCGTTCACCTCGGCCAGGTGCCGCTCGGCCGCCATGCGCAACTGCGCGATGAAAGCATGTCGCGCGCGCTCGAGCGACGCGAGCTCCGCGCGCAGGCGATCGCCTTCCCGACGCGCATCCTCGATGATCCGCTCCGCCTCCGAGCGCGCCTCACGCAGGATGAGCTGCGACTCGCGGTCGGCCTGCTCGCGCGTCTCCGCACGCAACTGCTGTGCGGACACGAGCGCGTCGTTGAGTGCCTTGTCGCGATCGCGGAAGGCCTTGAGCTGCTCGTGGAATCCGCGCGCCTTCGCCTCCAGATCGCGGTTCGCCCGGGTGAGGCGGTCCAGCTCATCCGCCACTTGCGTGCGGAACTCCTCCACCCGCGCGCGGTCGTAGCCGCGCAGCGCGGAGCCGAAGTCGTAGTGCCGGACGTCCAGAGGAGTGAGGTAGAACGCTTCATCCGTCATGATGCTCTCGCTCCGAAAAGTACGGTGCCGAGTCTGATCATCGTGGCACCCTCCTCCACCGCCACCACGTAGTCACCGGACATCCCCATCGACAGCTCGGTGGCCGGATGTCCCGCCGCCCGCAGGCGTTCGCGCGCGGCGCGCGCACCGGCGAACACCTGCCGGAGCGACCGCTCGTCCGCATCGATCGGCGCCATGGTCATGGCACCACGCACGCGAATGCCCGGCATGCACGCCAGCCGCTCCGCCAGCGCGGGAATGTCCTCCGGCGCCACGCCTCCCTTGCTCCCTTCGCCGGACACGTTCACCTCCACGAGCGCGTCCACCGGACGTCCGCGTGCCTGGCCGTGGGCGTCCACGGCGGCGGCCAGCCGCTCGCTGTCCAGCGAGTGCAGCAGAGTGAAGGCGTCGAGCAGCTTCACCTTGTTGCGCTGGAGGTGGCCGATGAGGTGCCAGGCGACGGGCACGTCCGTCTCCTGCATCTTGGCGATCGCCTCCTGAACCCGGTTCTCCCCCACATCGCGCAGCCCCGCGTCCCACGCCGCTCGCACGGCATCCGGGCCGTGCGTCTTGGTGACGGCCACGATGGTGACGGTCTGGCCATGCCCTCCGGTGGCGCGAGCGGCGGCAATGCGCTCCTCGACCGCGGCAAGTCGGCCAGGGAGGTCCTCAAATGGCATAACACGCTAACTTATCGAAGGTTACAGAGCGTGGCAAGCGAATCGGCGACGCTCCCGGAGCGCGCGGCGCTGAGCAGGGCTCGAGGACATTGCACCACGTATCGCCACGCCACCGCGGCTGCAGGATCCACACCCACCGCGGGCGCGCGCTCTCCCAACCACTGCATGGCGGTGACGTACCGGCCGACAGCCGCGGTGTCGACGGTCACGCTGTCCGGCCGCAGCGCAGCGGCAGACATCGTGTCGGGCAGCACCGGAATATGAATGACGCCGGGCGCCGACGACGGTTCACGATCGCTGTTCACAACGATGGGGCCCGTCACGACCCACCACGGCGCTGCGGGTGCACGCCGGGGAGCCGCGAGCGTGATCGCCGCGGCCACTGGGCGCCCCGCTGCGCGCGCCGAAGCGCCGATGGCGGTGAGCATCGAGGCTTCGTCCAGCACGCTCCGGCCCGTCATTGCGGTGGACAGATGGTCGCGGCGCAGCAGTTGCGCGCGGTACCACGCTGCGCCGAGCAGCGGCACCGTGACGACGGCCACATCGGGGCGCACGTGCTCCGCCGACTGCAGATACCAGAGCGGGAAGGTGTCGTTGTCTCCGGCCACGAGCAGCACCGCTCGCGGCGGCGCCGCGCCGAGCAGCGCGTTGGCCGATGCGAGTGGGAGGACACGATCGGGCCACCGGCGTCTGTGCATCGCGCCGGTATTGAGCGCGAGCGGCAGTGCCGCCAGCATCACCCCCACGGCCCGAGCGCGCGGTGCGATGCGGCGCACCGCCACGTACGCGCCCGTGCCCGCCCACAGCCCCCAGCACCAGAACGCGGGCGCGAAGAAGTAGTCGCGCTCGCGCGCCTCGTGCGGCGTGCCTGGCGGAAGTACACCGTAGCCGTACGACGTGCCCGCCTTGAAGTTGAGATAGAGCACGAGCCCCGCCGTCGCCGACAGAAAGAGCACGAGCAGCGCGAGCCAGCTGCGCCGGTCGGCCGCTCGGTGCCATCGCAGTCCCACGATCCCGAGCGCGGCGAAGAAGACGGTGAAGGGTGTGCGCGCCCAGTCGGGTGCGACTCCCGGCGCGAGCCCGAGCGCCACCTGCCAATCGAAGTACTCGACGAGATTCCCGAACTGCGCCCACAACGGTGCCAGGCGCGGCCACACGGAGTGGCCGCCGTACTGTTTGCGGCGCACCACATCCCAGAGCGCACCCAGCGAGGTGGCGTTCCCCGCGTTGATGAACGGGTCGTGCGCCGCGCGCAGGGGGATCACGATGAGCGCGGAGAGCGCCACCACGGTGAGCGCAGCCGTTGCCCCGGCGCGAGCACGCTCCGCGCGCGGCCACCACGCGACGACGGCGGTCGTGAGCACCACGCCGGCCACCGCACCCGCGAGCGAGCCCGCGGCGAGCGCCACGGGCGCAAGAGCGCACGCGCTCACCAGCACCACGCCACGCCACGCGACGCGCGCGCGCGGGCTCGCCGTGCCGCGAGCGGGCAGGAGCATCGCGACCACCGCGGGCACGCCGACCAGCGCGCTCATGTGCAGCGGCACGGCGAGCGCGATGAGATACGCGGCGAGTGCGATCCATCGCCACGCCATGCGCGGTGCGTCCGCACCGTCGTCGCGCACGACGTCATCGTGCCGGTGCGCAACCATGCGCGCGGGCACGGCGCTCCCGTCCTGCTGCTCGCGAGCGCGCCACGCACAGGCGAGCATGAGCGCGAGCAGCAGGAGCGAGAGCGCGTAGACCTCCGTCTCGGTGGCGTTCATCCAGATGGAGGCCATGCTCCCCGCGGTGATGCCCGCGGCCAGCGCCGCGCCGCGACTTCCCGTGGCGCGCGCGATGATCCACGCACCCGCCCCGCACGCCGCAGCGGTGGCAAGCGCGGAGAGTGCGTTCACCGCCACCGGTGCGGCGACGAAGGGCGCGAGCACCACGCTCCACGCGCGTGCGATCAACACGTAGAGCGGCGTGCCCGGCGGATGCGGGACGCCGAGCGTGGCCGTGGCGGCAAGGAACTCTCCGGCATCCCAGAATGTGGGACCCGGTGCGAGCGTCGCGAGGTAGGCTGCCGCGAGCAGGGCGGCCGCGCCCACGGCGGGGAGCGCGGCGCCGCGCGCTCGCGCGACGCTCACACGCGCGCGGGAAGCGCCGCGTGTTCCGCCGTGGCGCGCCGCGGGCGCCCGGCGATCAGATCGCGGAGCTGCGAGGCGCTGAGCCCGCGCTCCAACCGCCCGTTCTGCGCCACCGAGATGATCGCGGACTCTTCCGACACCACGATCACCAGCGCGTCGGTCTCTTCCGACAGCCCGAGCGCCGCGCGGTGACGGGTGCCGAGTGAGCGATCGGAGATCGCCTCCTGCGTGAGCGGCAGGATACACCCGGCGCCGATGATCGTGTCACCACGGATGAGCACGGCGCCGTCGTGCAGGGGCGAGTACGGGGTGAAGATCGTGACGAGCAGGTCGGTGGACACCTTGGCGTTCATCTCCGAGCCGGAGGCGACGTAGTCGCCCAAGCCGATCTCCCGCTCGATCGCGATGATGCATCCGATCCCCGAGCGGCTCAATCGCTCGATGGCATCCGCCACCTCCTCCGCCACTTCGCTCACCTCCATGCGGCGGAAGAAGCGCGCCACGGGCGTCTGCCCCAGATGCGCCAGCGCCGCGCGCAGCTCCGGCTGGAAGACGATGAGCAGCGCGAACGCCCCGTACTGGAAGACGTACTGCAGCAGCGTCGTCAGCATGGTGAAGCGAAAGAGCGACGCGAGCGCGTACGTGAGCGCCAGGACGACGATTCCGATGAGCATCTGCACGGCGCGCGTGCCGTGCAGGAGCAGCAGGACGCGATACACCAGATACGCGACGATGACGATCTCGATCACGTCGCGGATGCCGAAGTGAAGGAGCCGGAACTGCTCGAACACGCTCACCTGTCGCTCCCGCGCGGGAGGGGGGGGGGAGGAGCCAGAAGGGCAGCGGCCACGTCCAGCGCCCGGCGCGCCGCCTGCGCATCGTGAACCCGAAAGATGCGCGCGCCGGCCGCGAGCGCCAACACGTTGGCGGCGGTCGTCCCATCCACACGCTCTGCGGGCTCCGCCACACCGCTCAGCTCGCCGATGAACCGCTTGCGCGACACGCCCACCACCACCGGGAATCCCAGCGCGACCACGCGCCGGAGCTCCCGCAGGACGGCCACCGAATGCTCCGACCGCTTGGCGAAGCCGATCCCCGGATCGAGCGCGATAGCGGCGCGCGTCACGCCGGCGCGCACCGCCTGCTCCACGCGCTCGCCCAGCTCGGCGATCACCTCGCCGACCGGGTCCGCGCCGTACGCCGCGTGCGTGTACGTGCCCATGTCGCTCACGCCGCCGCGCGAGTGCATCAGCACCACCCCCGCACCCGACTCCGCGCACACCGCGGCCACGGCGGGATCGAGCCGGAACGCGGAGACGTCGTTGATGATGTCGGCACCGTCGTCGAGCGCGGCGCGCGCCACCGCGCTCTTCACCGTATCGACCGAGAGCAGGACGTGCGGATGCGCCGCGCGGATGGCCCGCAGCACCGGGAGCACGCGGCGCATCTCCTCCGCGGCGTCCACCGGGCGGGCGCCTTGCGGGCGCGTGGACTCTCCACCGATGTCGATGATGTCGGCGCCCTGCTCGATCATGCGCGCGGCGTGCTCCTCCGCGTGCGCCGGCGCGGCGAACCGTCCGCCGTCGCTGAAACTGTCGGGCGTCACGTTGAGCACGCCCATCACGAATGGACGTGAGAGCACCACCGCGCGCCCGCGCACCATCCACGTGCTCGCCGTGGCCGGTGCCGCCTGTGCGGCGTGCGGCGCGTCGTCCGTCGGCGATGCGATGGCGGGGCGGGCAGCGCGCGGATGCGAGCGAGGGGGGCCGGGGTCAGCCCCCTCCCCCCTCGCCATCCGCTGCGCGCCGACGTCCATCAGGCTGGCGCGACCTCTGGACCGCCAAGGAGCGGCGGCTTGGCTGGCCTGGCGTGCGCTGCCGGCGCGGGAGTGGCAGCCGGCGCGGGGCTCGGCGTGCTGCGCGGCGGAAGCGACTCCCCACGCATGAGGATCTGGATGTCCTCCGCGGTGAGCGTCTCGCGATCCAGCAGCCCCGCCGCGATCGCGTGGAGGAGATCGATGTTCTCCTCGAGCGTGGTGCGTGCCCGCTGGTACGAGTCGTTGAGCAGCCGCGTGACCTCGGCGTCCACGAGCTGTGCCGTCTTTTCCGATACCTCGCGGCGGTGCCCCAACTCCCGGCCCAGGAAGACCTCCTGTTCGTTCTCCCCGACGAGCACCGGGCCGATCGCATCGGACAGTCCCCACTGCGACACGTACCGGCGCGCGAGTCCGGTGGCTTTCTGGATGTCGTTCGCCGCGCCGGTGGTGACGTGCTCGTGTCCGAAGATGATCTCTTCGGCCACACGGCCGCCGTACGTCATCACGAGAATGGCCTCGAGCTGCTGCCGCGTCATGGAGTAACGATCCTCGGTGGGGAGCGTGTACGCGAGCCCCAGCGCACGACCGCGCGGCACGATGGTCACCTTGTGCAACGGATCGCATCCCGGCGTCTTGATCGCACACACCGCGTGTCCCGCCTCGTGATAGGCGGTGTTCCGCTTCTCGTCCTCCTTCATCACCATGGACTTCCGTTCGGCGCCGAGCATGACCTTGTCCTTGGCCTCGTCCAGGTCCATGGCGTAGACCTTGTCGTGCCCGCGGCGCGCGGCAAGGAGCGCCGCCTCGTTCACCAGGTTCGCCAGGTCGGCGCCGGACATGCCGGGTGTGCCGCGCGCGATGAGCGTGATGTCCACGTCGTCGGCCACCGGAACGCGGCGCAGGTGGACGCGCACGATTTCCTCGCGCCCGCGCAGATCGGGAGCGTCCACCACCACCTGTCGGTCGAACCGCCCCGGACGCAGCAGCGCGGGATCGAGCACGTCCGGCCTGTTGGTGGCGGCGATGAGGATGACACCGTCGTTCCCCTCGAAGCCGTCCATCTCGACCAGCAACTGATTGAGCGTCTGCTCGCGCTCGTCATGCCCGCCGCCCAGTCCGGCACCACGATGACGACCGACCGCGTCTATCTCGTCGATGAATATGATGCACGGCGCGTGCTGCTTGCCCTGCTCGAACAGATCGCGAACGCGGCTCGCGCCCACGCCCACGAACATTTCCACGAAATCCGAGCCGGACATCGAGAAGAACGGACGACCCGCCTCGCCAGCCACCGCTCGGGCAAGGAGCGTCTTACCCGTGCCCGGAGGTCCCACCAGGAGGACACCCTTCGGCAGGCGTCCGCCTAACCGGGTGAACTTCTGTGGATCCTTGAGGAACTCGATGATCTCTCGCAG
>DASSNU010000002.1:0-405488 GCA_035701265.1 Gemmatimonadaceae bacterium
GCGCTGGCATTCCGAGGGCGGGAGTCCGAAGGCCCGCAGCTGCCCCATGCCGCCCGCACGCTCGAGCGCGCACGATGTCCAGCCGTACGCCTCCGCCACGCGCTGATTGGCGGCGAGGCGGTCGAGCACCGCCTCGTGCGCGGCCCAGCAACCCTTCCCCTGCGCGCGACCTTCGGCGAACGCAGCGAATTGCGCGTAGAGCGTTTCGAGTGGAACCAATCGATCCATCATGGCGACCTCCTCAGGCCTGAGTGTGCTCTTGGACCCGACGTGCCCGCGGTCGCCAACTGCGGGCGACCACGGCAACGCGAGCTGTTTACAAAGTCGGCGGCGCGAGATTGCCACACGCGACGATCCTCTGCGCATTGGCGGCCGAGGCGCCCACGAGCACGAAGTAGCTGCCGGTCGTCGGGGTCATTACGGGGATCGTCGCCGTCGCCTCACCGCGGCCGTCGTCACCAATCTTGATCGGGGCGTATGCGTCGGCGGAGCCGAAGACACCCTCGTCCGCACCGCACTGCCCGCGGTGCACCTGCCACGGGTGGACGCCCCCTGGTGTCGCGTTCGCGAGGCTGAGCGACAAGGCGGTTCCCTCGCTGCCTGTGCTCGGCTGCATCTCGGCCGAGCCGTTCATCTGCACCGCCCCGGCGAGTGTTGCCGGGCTCACGAGGGAAGCGTGCCAGCGGGTGTTCAGGTTCGTGTCGCGGCTCACCACGCTCGCCGGAGCATGTTTGAACGGGTTGCAGGCCGCGAGCGCGAGCGTCATGACGGCAAGCGTCAACAATCGGTGATTGGGCATTCTCCCTCCCGGAGGGTCGGTACGCCGCCGCTGGTCGGTCGTGCCTCATGCGGCGAGCAACCACGTTCCGCTCGCGTATTGACCAGTCGGACAATGAATAATACTATGTATTATCCATTTGGTCAATAGCGAGCGTGCGGCGCGGCGGCGCCAGGCAGCCAGCAGGAACGGGCCCGTCCGCACCTCGTCAGCAATCGGACAACCATCACACCAGGACGGACACCATGCCGGGACCGAAGGCGCCAGAGGAGACGCGGCGCGAACAGATCGTCACCGCGGCGTACCAGGTCGCGCTCCGCACGGGGATCGATGGGGTCACGCTGCGCGCCGTCGCGGCAAAGGCCAAGCTCAGCCACGGTCTCGTCGTCTTCTATTTCAAACAGAAGGATCGCCTCATCGGCGCCCTGCTCGACCGGGTGCTCGCCACCACGGCCATGCTCCACGTGTCCGTGGACGTCGCGCGGGGGTCCCACGCGCCCGAGCGCTTGGGCGCGCTCCTGCAACAGGAGATGGACCGCCTCTCCCGCGACCCGCGTGGCATGCGCCTGTTCTTCGAATACTGGGCGCTCGGCGTGCGCCAGGTTGTGATTCGGCGACGGATCGGCGCCGCACTCGAGCGCTACCGGGCGGCGTTCAGGGCGATGGCCGAGGAGATGCTTCCGGCCGCATCGCCCAACGGCATCAACGTGACGCCCGATGCCCTGGCAGCGGTCGCCGTCAGCTTGGTCAGCGGGTACGCGGTACAGGCCATGATCGATCCAGACCATTTCGACACCGGCGCGTACCTCGCGGCGGCCCAGTCCCTCATCGAACGGCTCGTCCCCACCCCAGCATAGATCCGCAAGAGACTCTGGCACCCTGGTTGGAGCATCCGCGGCCGGCGTTGTCGCAGACTCACGGATCCCGTGTCATCCACCGGTGGAGATACAGCGAACGTGCGCGCAATGAGCGTTACGTTGATCGCTTGGCAGTTCCGGTTCAGGTGGTGGGTGCGGGCGTCCCGGCCGCACAGTGTGGGCGGGACGCCCGCGCCCACGGGGAGATGTCTACGCCATCAAGTCGCATCGGGGAAGCTCATTACGCGAGCAGGCGCACTGGCGCTATGTTTGCTAGATGACATAACGGGGAGGAGCGACGGATGCTCCTCAACAACTCACCGCCGAACAACTGATTGTGCGCCGGCGCCGACGGCCGCCGCCCCCACGACGCACCAGGATCTCGTCTGCACTCGCGCGAGCGCGAGTGAGGAGGCTCCGTGCGTCGACTCCGTGTCACTGTCCTCGATCTCACCAACGAGCGCCCCACCCGCGCCCTCTACGCGCGGCTCATGAACGCCAACCTCGCCAGCATCATGCCGCAAGTCGTCGCGGTGTGGTGCGAGCAGGCCGGCCACCACGTCCGCTTCGTCTGCTACACGGGCTTCGAGGACCTCGCGCGCGAGGTCCTCGTCGAGAGCGACCTGCTCTTCATCGGCGCCTTCACGCAGGCCGCCCATCTCGCCTACGCGATCAGCAATCTGCATCGGCAACATGGCGCCGTGACCGTGCTCGGCGGCCCGCATGCGCGATGCTACCCGCACGACGCGGCGCGATACTTCGACTACGTCGTCGGCTTCACCGACAAGACCGTCATCGATGACGTGCTGCGGGATTGCGCGCCACACCGCCCAGTTGGCCTTCAGCTCGGCGCGCAACGCCAGCCGCAAGCACTGCCGAGCGTGCAGGAGCGCTGGAAGTTCATCGCGCCCACGCTCGCCAAGGCACCGGTCCTCAAGGTCGTCCCCATGATCGGCAGTCTGGGATGTCCCTACACGTGCGCGTTCTGTATCGACTCGACGGTCGCCTACCAGCCGCTGGGCTTCGACCAGATCCGCGACGATCTCCGGTTCCTGCTCACGAAGGTGCCGCGCCCGCGCGTCGGGTGGCACGACCCGAACTTCGGCGTGCGCTTCGATGACTACATGGGCGCCATCGAAGATGCCGTGCCGCCGGGCCGCATCGACTTCTTCGCCGAGAGCAGTCTCTCGCTCCTCTCCGAGCCGCACCTCGTGCGTCTCCAGAAGAATGGCTTCAAAGTGATTCTCCCCGGCATCGAGTCATGGTTCGCGTTGGGCAACAAGACGAGGACCGGACGCGAAGTCGGGCTGGAGAAGGTCAAGCGTGTGGCCGAGCACGTCAACCTGATGCTGCGCTACGTCCCGTACGTGCAGACGAACTTCGTGCTCGGGCTGGACACCGACCAGGGGCCGGAGCCGTTCGAGCTCACCAAGCGCTTTCTCGACCTCGTCCCAGGCGTGTTCCCGGCCTTCTCGCTCCTGTCCGCGTTCGGCCGCGCGGCGCCCTTGAACCTCGAGCTCCAGCGGGCCGGGCGCGTGCTGCCGTTCCCGTTCCACTTCCTCGACGCGAGTCAGGCGATGAACGTCGTGCCGAAGAATTACGAGTGGTCGGGCTTTTACGATCACCTGCTCGATCTGGAGCACTATGCCTTTTCAGGATCCCAGATCATGCGACGCTGGCGGATGAACCGCGGGGCGATTCCCAAGTGGATGAACGTGGCACGCGCGCTCTCCTCCGAGCGATACGGACGCGTGCGGCACCACGCACGCGTGCGCCAACTGCTCCGAACCGACCCGTCGGCTCGACGGTTCTTCGACGGCGAGAGCACGGCCCTGCCAACGTTCTATAGCGATAAGGTGCGACGCGACCTGGGTTCACTCTGGCATGCACTTCCCGCCGGAGGGCTGCGCCACGACCAGAATGAGTACCTCCACAGCCAGGACGCGGACGCACGGTCCGCGTCTGGCCCTGCGGCTGGCAAGCCACCTGTTCGCATTCAGCGCCCGCCGGCGCTCGCGTGACCGTCACTCCGTTGTTGCGCCTCGTGCCGGTGCCGGCCGATGCTCCGCGTACGGAGATCGATGCGTCATGCTCTCGTTCACCATCCCGATGTGGCACACGAAATCGTGTGCCCATTATTCATCTCTCGACATCCGGATTCGGCACTGCCGCCTCGTCCTCTGCCGTCAGGTGGGCTTTCCCCCATACGCGACGGTTCGGGAGGCGCACATGCACGGGCACGCCGACGACATCCACACCGAACACAACCGACTACTGCTCGCACTGCCGCGTGCGAACTATCAGCGGCTCCTTCCCGCGCTCGAGACCGTCTCGCTCGCCCAAGGCCGCGTGCTGTTCGACGACCACGAGCGCATCTCCCACGTCTACTTCCCCCAACACTCCGTCGTGTCGCTGCTCACGCTCGTCGGCGATGGCCCCGCCGTGGACGTGGCGATCGTGGGGAATGAAGGAATAGTCGGACTCGATGTGTTTCTCGGCGCCCACACCGCCACAATGCGGGCCGTAGCCCGGATCCCGGATGACGCCCGGCGCATGACGGTCCGCGCCTTCAGGCGCGCCCTGATCGATGGCGCCGCACTCCGGCAGCTCCTGTCGCACTACACGCAGGCCGTGCTGGGCCAGATCGCGCAGTGCGCGGCGTGTAACCAGCGTCACTCCATCGAGCAGCGGTGCGCGCGCTGGCTGCTCATGGCGCACGACCGCGTGGGCGCCGATCACTTCCTCCTCACGCAGGACTCCCTCGGTCACGTGCTCGACGTACAGCGGCCGACCGTGTCGGCGGCGGCCCGTCACTTACAGGATGCCGGCGCCATCCAATACAGCCGCGGAAAGATTCGCATCACCAGTCGCGCGTGTCTGCAGAGCGCCGCGTGCGCGTGCTACCGCATGATCGACGAGGACTACGCGCGGGCGTTCGGTTCACCGCCCGGCTGAAGGCGGTCGTCCCCGGTCGCGGCCCGCGGCAGGCGCAGCGTGAAGGTCGAGCCCACGCCCACGGTACTCTCCGCCGTGAGATCGCCCCCCATCGCGCGCGCCAGATCGCGGCTGATGGCGAGCCCCAGGCCCACGCCCAAGCTGGGGCCGGTGAGCGACGGATTGACTTGCATGAATGGCTCGAAGATCGCCTCGAGCCGGTCCGCCTGAATCCCACGGCCCGTGTCTCGGATGCGAACGACGACGTGCTCGGCGGTCCCCTCGCACTCCGTGCGGACGCTCCCGCCCGCGTCCGTGAACTTGAGGGCGTTCGTGAGAAGGTTGAGAAGGATCTGCCGGGCCTTCTCCGGGTCGACGCGAATGATGAGCGCCGGGTCGCATGCGCCGGCCTGGTAGTTGAGCTGCTTCGCCGCCATCTGCGGCGCGATCATGTCCTCGACGGTCGCGAGGAGATCGGATGCGCTCATGTCCTCGATGGCGAGCGTCACCTGGCCGGCCTCCAACTTCGCGAAGTTGAGGACGTTGTTGATCAGTCCGAGCAGATGCTGCTCGCTCCGCGAGATGCTCAGGAGTGCGGCGCGCTGCGCGTCGGTGATCGGTCCGTAGATGCCCATCTCGATGAGTTCCGCATAGCCGGCAATGGCGTTGAGCGGCGTGCGCAGCTCGTGGCTCATGGTCGCCAGGAACTCGGTCTTGGCCTGGTTCGCCGCGTCCGCGGCCGTGCGCGCGACTGAGGCCGCGCGATACAGCGTGGCGTTCTCGAGGGCGAGCGCCGCCCGGTGCGCGAAGTCTTCTGCCAGGGTGAGATCGGTCGGCGTATAGCGCCGCTCCGGCCCGGTCGTCAGGAGCGTGAGCGCCCCGAGCACGCGACCGCTGGCGACGAGCGGGACGATCACCACCGACCGCGGCGTGAGCGCTGCGCGGCCTGCCGCCTCGCCGTCACCACCCACCAGAGTCGTCGCCATTGAGGCCGGCACCTGCTCGACAAGGAGCGGCTCGCCCGTCTGGAGTACGCGGATAAGCGGATGTGCGAGTGTCGTGGCGACCGGCAGCGCGACTTGCCGCACGCGCTCCGCCTCGGCCGGAGCCGGGCCGGCCACCGCGGCACGATGCACCTCGCCGCCCGAGTCCCCGTCGCGGCGCGTGACATCCACGATACACCAGTCGGCGAGCTCCGGCACGGCGAGGGATGTAATCCGATGGAGTACCGCCTCGTAGTCGACCGACGCGCCGAGAACGACCCCCGCCTCTGCCAGAAAGTGCGCCCGGTGCACGAGCTGCCGCTCCTGGGTCATGTCCTCGATGGCGAGGAGGACGAGCCGGGCGTGGCCGTGGTTGATGTGGAGCTCGCGGGCGCTGAGCAGCATGATCTTGTGGCCGATCCCGCGGAACGTGTGCTCGACCTCGAAGTGGTCCACCGACGACTGTGCCGGGAGCACCTCCTCCAGCAGCGCCCTGAGCCGCGGGATGTTCCACTGGCCATCACCGAGCGCGAAGAGAGGCCGGCCCTCGGTTTCCTTCGGGTCGACGTGGAACGTCTCGTAGAATGCCCGGTTCGCGCTCTCGACTTGGAGCGTACCATCGAGCACCACGAGCGGCTCCCGCACCGTATCCACGATCGCCTCGGCGTAGCGCCGCGCCTCGTCCAACGCCAGCGCGTGACGCTTGCGCTCGTCGATGTCCTGGAAGACCAGCACCGCACCGTCGATCCGCTGCCCCGCCGTTTTGTACGGCCGGATGCGCAGGGCGTACCAATGGCCCTGGTCGTCGCGCACCTCCCGCTCCACGACGTTGAGCGTCTCCATGACGCCGCGCACCATCGCCACCAGATCGGGGACATCGATGTTGGGCGTGATATCGCTGAGGGGCCGGCCGACATCCGTCGGAATGACGTTCACCAACCGGTCGGCGCCCGCCGTGTAGCGCCGGATGCGCAGGTCGCGCCCCACGATGATCACCGGCACCTGGATGCTGGCAAGGAGGTTCACGAGATCGTCGTTCAGTGCACCAAGGTCGGTGTTCCGATCGCGCAACTCGGCGTTGAGCGTCGTGAGCTCCTCGTTCGCCGACTGCAACTCCTCCTTGGCCGTCTCGAGCTCCTCGTTCGTACTCCGGAGCTCCTCGTTGCTGGACTGGATCTCCTCGTTCGCGGCCCGGAGCTCCTCCAGCGCCGCCTCGTGTTCGTCGGCCGCCGAGTGGAGGTGTCGCTCCATCGCGGCCAGCTCCTGCTGCAGCTCGCCCGCCCCACGAGTCTCGCGGTGCGCGGCCTCGCCCGCCCTCCTCCTGCCCCGCGCTGGCGTGGCCTTCGGCGGTCTCGAGCCGGCGGGCTCGGCCGGCTCGAACAACACAACGAAGAATGGCCCCTTCCAGCCCACCACCTTGAAGGGCAGCACATCGAGATCCACATGGTGAAGCACGCCGCCCTCGTGGAACGGCACGCCGCTGACGCGAGCGGGGGCGGCGTGCTGCCGGGCGGTGTGGATGGTCTTCTGGAGCTCGGCGCGGAGCTCCGGCCGAACCATCTTGAGCAGTTGGAAGCTGGCCGCGCCGGGCGCGGGGTCCAGGTACGCGCTGGTGGCCCCACGGAACTGCACGATCTCGAGATCCCCGTCGATCACCACGCCGGCGCTCGCATAATGCGCGAGGACGATCTGGTCCGCCTCGCGCGCGAGCTCGGGGAAGCCCGCCGCGCGTGGATCGCCCGTCGCGAGTCTCGGTGTGGGCGGCGTCACGCCGAGCGATCGGGCTGTGCCGAGCGCCGGTGCCCGGCCCGGCGCCGCGGTGCGGATGTAGATGCGATGCGCCGTGTCGAGCGATGTGAAGAGGCCGGGAGACGGGCTCACGGATTCCGCGGTCCCGAGGAAGAGGATCCCTGTGGATGCGAGCGCGTAGTGGAAGAGCGAGAGCACCTTGGTCTGCAGCACCGGCTGCAGATAGATGAGCACGTTGCGACAGCTCACGAGATCCAGGTGCGAAAAGGGCGGATCGCTGCTGACGTTCTGCACGGCGAACACGCACAGACTGCGCACCGCCTCGCTCACCCGGTAGCCGCGCTCCTCCTGCACGAAGAAGCGCGCGAGGCGCTCGGGCGAGACGTCGGCCTCGATGCTCGCCGGGTAACATCCCGAGCGCGAGGTGGCAATGGCGGCCTCGCTCACGTCGGTGGCGAAGATCTGCGGGGGGCTGCCTCGCGCGTCGTCGCCCAGGTACTCGAGGAGACAGATCGCGATGGAGTACGCTTCCTCCCCGGTCGCGCACCCCGGCACCCAGACCCGCACGGGCGAGCTGGGCGCGCGGTCCTTGCGCATCGCCGGAAAGCCGACGTGTACGAGGGCCTCGAATGCCGCGGGATCCCGGAAAAAGCCGGTGACGCAGATGAGCAGGTCGCGGCACAGCGCGTCGATCTCCGCCGGTTCGCGCTCGAGCAGCACGACGTACTCCGGCAGTGTGTCGATGTGCCTCAGCAGCATGCGCCGCTGGAGGCGCCGCGTCAGGGTGCCCGGCTTGTACTGCGAGAAGTCGACGCCCGACCGCCTCTGCAGCAGACGGAAGATCTCGCGCGGCAGCGCAGAGGCCTCGAAGGTCGATGTCTGTGCGACCGGCTCCACGTCGGGCTGCGCCGGCTCCGCCTCGCGCTCCCGCACATACGCGTGGCGGCTCAAGCGCGCCAGCTGCGCGGCGATCTCCGCCGGGGGCAGCACGAAATCCACGCACCCGGTCGCGATGGCGGCGCGCGGCATGCTGTCGTACTGCGCCGAACCGGGCGCTTCCGCGAAGGTGATGCCGCCCGCCACCTTGATGGCTCGTACCCCCTGCTCGCCATCCGCGCCCGAGCCGGATAGCACCACGCCGATGGCGCGATGCCCGTTTGCGTCAGCCAGGGAACGGAAGAACTCATCGACTGGCATGGGCGGGTGCCGCGCGTGTTCGCGCGGCGTGAGATGCAGCCGGCCGTCCGCCAAGGTCATGCTCGTGTTTGGCGGGATGACGTAGACGTGATCGGCCGCCACACGTAGACCGTCGCTCACCTGCGTAACCGGGATTGCCGCCTGCCGCTGCAGCAGTTTGGCCAACACGCTTTCGTGCGCGGGCGCGAGATGCTGTACCAGGACGTAGGCCATCCCGGTTTCGGCCGGCAGATGCGCGAGCACCTGTGTGAATGCTTCGAGGCCGCCGGCCGAGGCGCCGATGCCGACGACGGGAACGGAATCGGCCGGAGCATCGCTCATGGTCGCCGGGGCTTCACCCCGATCCACAGCGGTATACCGCCGCCGATCCAGCTCCCGCATCCGTTCGACTTCCCCAGGGGCCGTTGCCTCCCGACCAGCAGCGGGTGAGGCGGGACGCAGCCTGTCGGCGCTCATCGCGAACCTCGCCACGAGCGTGCAAGGGGCGCACGGTTGATTCGCGAGCTATGACGATTCTCGGTGAGCGGAACGGTCTGCCGTGCCACGAGCATGGTACCTCTCTTGGGTAGCACTGGATGACACACGCCGCGCGCACCTCCCCATCCTCCTCGTGGCGACGAGGGGATGTGGCCACGACCTGCCTCGACCAGTTGAAACCTACCCGTGCAGCCCTGAATGGCCAACTCGATGTGGTTCGGCCGTCTCCGCGGGCCCTACGCTCTCCCCGACGGCGGTGGGGAGATCGGTGCGTGGAAGGCTGTGCCGTGGTTGGCGTGGAGCAGCCTTACACGCGCGGAGCGTATAAGGACAACGATTGCCGCGGCCTAGCGCACCCTCCCGACAAAGAGTACGTCAAGATTCTGCGCGCGTCTCCAGCAGCCACAAGCGCGGCGCGCAGCACGCTGTGCGCCCAGCGCTGGCCCGGCCGTTCGCCTGGAATCGGGAAGACGCGCCGGCACAACGACACGTGCAATTATCGGCGTCGGCACTTCGACTCGAATGGCAGCGCCGTCCCTCCCCTCTCCTCCTCAATCCATTCCTGACCTAGAGCGCACTCGAGCCCGAGGCCGCGAGAGCCTCGTCGATCCCGACCGCCTGGTGGAGCGGCTCACCCCCGAGCAGCGCGTGCGCTTGGCGGCCAGCCTCAAGATGCAAGCGTCGGTTCCTGTGGGTCCCAACGCGAACGCGCCGGGACCCACGAGGATCCCGGCGCGCCGAAGTATCGAACTTTCAACAGTGTTCCGAGAGCGGGCGACCGGACTCGAACCGGCGACGTCCAGCTTGGGAAGCTGGCATTCTACCAACTGAATTACGCCCGCGAAGAATACTCCGAATCGTACTCAAAGATCACCCGAACCGAGCGGGGGAGCAAGGGCGCGCCTGACGGCGCACCCGTGCTCCACACCGCACTCGCACGTGGCGCCGTGCTCTCGCTACCCCCGGCGCACCCCTACTCCCCCACCGCTACGGACTCCCCGCCCCTACGGCCTCCGCGAGGCGTCGGCTTCCACGAGGTCGCCCGCGCGCCGCGCGAGGTCGTGTACAGCACGCACCGCGCTTTCCGGCACGGCGCGCGCCACACGCGACGGGCGTTGCACGAGCACCGGGACCACACCCGCGCGCAGGACCTTGTCTGTCACGCTCCCCATCACCAGCCGCCCGAGCGCGTTCCGCCCGTGCGTGGCCATCACAACGAGATCGGTGTCGGTGCGCAACGCGTAGCGCAGGATGGCGCGCGCCGGGTGTTCATGCACCAGCACCGCGGTTCGCACCACCACGCCGCGCGCGCACAGCCGGGCCGCCAGGTCTTCCAGATACTCATCCGTCTGGTCGACGCTCGCCGCGACGCGCGGTGCTTCATCCCTCTCTCCCTCCGGCGTGGACCTGAACAGCGCGAGGAGCGGCGTGAGCACGCGTGCCAGCGTGTACTCCACGCCAGTCACCCCCAGAAGCGCGATGGCAGAGTCGAGCGTCTCTTCCCCCAACCCGGAGCCATCCAGCGGCACGAGCACGCGTCGAAAGGGCGCGTCATCCGCTGCCGGCGCGGCGTCCTCCAGGCTGCGCGTCACCAGTACGGGGACATGCCCCTGCCGCACCAGCGCATCGGTCACGCTCCCCAGCCACACGCGGCTCAGTCCGCCGCGACCGTGCGACGTCATCACGATCACGTCCGCGCCCACGGCCTCCGCATGGGCGGCGAGCGTCATCGACGGCGATCCGTCCAGCACCGTCGAGACGACGTTCAACCGCGTTTCCGCGCGCAGTCGTGCCGCCACGCGGTACAGATACGCCTCGCTCTGCTGTCGGAGCTCGGTGTCGAATTCCGTGCTGGGTGCGCACACGATCCCTCCGTCGGGCATCGCGGCGAGTGTGAGCGGTGCGTGTACCAGTACCAGCTCCACCACGGAGCTGTCTCCACCCTCCGATGTCGGGCGCGCGAGCATGACCGCCGTGGAGAGCGCGCGCTCGGCAAGAGGGGAGCCGTCCAGCGGTACGATGATCCGCTTCATTGATCCTCCTCCGGCACTGCCGCCGCCACGCGTGGGGAAGCGCGTGACGATTCAGATAGCTCGTGCCCTCCGCGTCGCCTCACCCCACGATCGCCTCCACCGGGCACTCGGAACGCCGCAGCACGCCATCCTTCCCCATGTCGCGCCCGGCTGCTCGTGAAGGCTATCACACCCGCCGGACGAAAGCTGTCGGGGAAGCGCATCCTGCCCACCGGTGGATTCCTCGCCGGCAGATGGGAGGAAGCCCTACACGAGAAACCCCTGCGCCAGCACGCGCCGCGCCGAACGTTTCGCGCGGGGTCGAGCCGCCCACGATGACGACGGCCGCCCCTCGTACGAGGAAGCGGCCGGGATCGGTCTGCAACGACGCATGGCGGTTCACACCGCGCCATGGGGGTGCGGAGGGGCAGCGCGCGCTGCGATGCGCACTGCGGGCGGCGCTGCGAGAAGAAAGAGAGCCACCGGTCGGACTTGAACCGACGACCGCTCGATTACGAATCGAGTGCTCTACCACTGAGCTACGGTGGCAAGACGGGTTGCAAGCGCGCGCGGCCGCGACGCCCCTGGCCGCGGCCGCGTGTCACCCATCCTGTTACGGTGCTGCTGTCGTACATGCCCTGGCGCGGACTCGAACCGCGACGCCTTTCGGCACCACCCCCTCAAGATGGCGTGTCTACCAATTCCACCACCAGGGCGCATGCTGCGTGCTGTGCGCGTGGCGCGGGATCACCGCGCGCACGCAACGCGTCACGCTCGTCCTCCGATTGTCTTCCTCTTGCCGTACGTCTCTCTGGCTTCGCTTTCCACTCACGACTGCACGTCGCGCTCGCACGCGGCGCGCTGCGCTCTAGAGCGGGGCTGACGGGGCTCGAACCCGCGACCTCCGGTGTGACAGACCGGCACTCTAACCAAGCTGAGCTACAGCCCCCAACATCGTCCTGCACACTGCGGTGACGTCGCGCGCGCACTGCCCCGCGTACGCTCACCCGCATAGCCCCAACGGGAATCGAACCCGTCTCTCCACCTTGAAAGAGTGGCGTCCTAACCGATAGACTATGGGGCCTCCTTCCACCGGCACGCACACGGTGCGCACGCACCGTTCCCGCCAGCGTCGCCACCCGAGTAGCGGTAACGGGATTCGAACCCGTGTTCCAGCCTTGAGAGGGCTGTGTCCTGGTCCCCTAGACGATACCGCCGTGTGAGAACTTCTTCGGCACGGTGCCACCGTGTGCAACTGCTCGGCACGCTGCCGTCACGCATCGATTGTCAAACAGTCGCGTTCGTCACAGGCCCGGAGGGACTTGAACCCCCAACCGCCGGTTTTGGAGACCGGTGCTCTACCAGTTGAGCTACGGACCTTCGAGCCCGCTCCACGCATCCCTCCCCCCCCCCCGCGCGCCGACACCCACCATCACCGCCACCACACTCCGCCGCGCGGCCGGCGATCGCCGCCGGCCAGCCGTTCCCAGGGTGACTGATGGGAATCGAACCCACAACCCCCGGAGCCACAGTCCGGTGCTCTAACCGATTGAGCTACAGTCACCATCGTCACCGGCTCGCCCCCCCCCCCGACACCACCTCACCACGACCGCAGCACTCCGCCCCGGTACAGCGGAGGCCGGCGCGCCAACCGGCGCCCCGAGCGCCCGGTGCGCTGACCGGGCAGACAGAATGTGTATGTTAATCGCGCCCCGAAGCTGAATCAACGTGGCCACGCCGCTCGCGGATGGCCGAGTCGCGCCGCGCCGAGCGTGCGCTTACTTGGCGCGATCGAGATACTCGCCGGTGCTCGTGCTCACACGCACGCGCTCGCCCTGACTGATGAACTCGGGGACGTTCACCGTCACCCCGTTCTCCAGCTTCGCGGGCTTGGTGGACGCCGTCTTCGTGGCCGACTTCATCACCGGCGTCGTCTCCACCACCTCCAGCTCCACCGCGTTCGGCAGCTCGATGCCGATGGCCCTGCCATCGTAGAACTCGGCCAGGATGCGCATCCCCGGCTGCAGCCACTGCGCGTTGTCGCCCAGCGTCTCCGCGTCCATCTCGAGCTGGTCGTAGTTCTCCGTGTTCATGAAGTGGTAGAAGTCGCCACCCTGATACAGGAACTCGAGCGTGTGCGTCTCCAGCGACGCCTTCTCGATGGAGTCCGCCGCGCGGAAGCGATGGTCGAACGCCGACCCCGTGCGCAGGTTGCGCAGCTTGGCCTGCACCATGGCGCGCAGATTCCCCGGCGTGTGATGCCGGAACTCGACAATGCGGCAGGGGTCGCCCTCGAAGACGATCACCATGCCGCGACGGATCTGGGTCGCGGGAATGGCCATGATTAATACGGAGTTGGGAGTCGGGTGCGCCACCCGCTCGCTCCCGCGCCGGAGTGGCCGCGGCGAAGCCGGAAGAGCACCGTAAATGATGCAGCCTTTGAATTTACGTGCTTCGGGAGGATCCAGTCAACTCGTAGGTGCGTGTCCCGGCAGCGCTGCCGGAGCGCGGGAGTACCTCGCCTGTGCCGGCGGCCCTTCACTACCCCGTCCCCCACGTCCCACCCCTGGCGTTACCCTTCCGGCCGCACCGGCACCAGCGCGTCGCGCAGCGTCCGCCAAACGTTCTCCGCCACGATCCGCTCCCCACGCGCGTTCGGATGGATGCCGTCCTGCTGGTTGAGTGACGGAATGCCCGCCACCCCGGCAAGCAGAAACGGCACGAGCACCACGCCCTTCTCCGATGCCACCTCGGGGTACACCTCACGGAACTCGGCGGTATAGCGCGAGCCGAGGTTGGGAGGCGCCTCCATGGCAACGAGGAGGATTTCCGCCTGTGGGCGGACGGCGCGGACGCTGTCGATGATCGCGCCCACGTTCGCGCGCAGAGTGTCCACGCTCAATCCGCGCAGTCCGTCGTTGGCGCCGGTCTCGATCACCACGATGTCCGCGCGCTGTCCGCGGAGCAGCCATCCGATGCGCCGTCGCGCGTCGGCGGATGTCTCGCCGCTGACGCCGGCATTCACCACATGGTAGTTTAGCCCCAGGGAATCGATGCGCCGCTGGATGAGCGCGGGGTATGCCTCCTCGTGCTGCAGGCCGTAGCCGGCGGTCAGGCTCGTCCCCACGAACAGCACCGCCGGAGCACTGCCCTCGCCACGCTCCCCGTCACGCCCGTCAGCGTCCGGCGGTGCCTGCATGGAACCGGCGGCGCGCAGGGCGGAGTCGTCCGTGGCCGTGGCGGCGGTGTCCTGCGCGCCGCTCACCGCCTGTTGCCGGGCGTCATTCTCCTGGGGAGCCCGACCACACGCCAGGGCGGCGCCCAATCCGACACACAATACCGCGAATGCTCGCATGCTCGAAGCGCGACAGTTGACGAAGACGTTTCGGAGCGGGGACCGCGACCTCACCGTGGTCCGCGATGTCACCTTCCACATTGCTCCGGGCGAGTTCGTCGCCATAACCGGGCCCTCCGGGAGCGGGAAGACGACGCTGCTCGGCCTGCTGGCCGGTCTCGATACCCCGAGCACCGGTGCGGTGGTCCTCGATGGCGCCGACCTGGGACGCCTGGACGAGGACGCGCGCGCACGGCTCCGGGGAGACAAGGTGGGGTTCGTCTTTCAGAGTTTCCAGCTCATCCCCACGCTCACCGCCGCGGAGAACGTTGCGGTCCCCGCGGAGCTACGCGGAGACCGCGACGCCGCCGGGCGCGCGCGGACACTGCTCGAGCGCGTGGGGCTGGGAGACCGCGCGGGACACTTTCCCGCACAGCTCTCCGGCGGCGAGCAGCAGCGCGTGGCCATCTGCCGCGCGATGGCCAACGCGCCGCGCATCCTCTTTGCCGACGAGCCCACCGGCAATCTCGACTCCGGCACCGGCGCGCGCATTGTCGCCTTGCTGCAGGAGATCAACCGCGAGGATGCCGCCACGATCGTGATGGTCACGCACGATCTGGACCTCGCCGCGCGCGCGAGCCGCGTACTCCAGATGGCCGACGGCCGTGTGGTGGACGACAGCGGAGCTCGCGGGTGATGTCCGGCGCACGCGACCGCAGCGCGCGCCGCCCGTGGTGGCATGCCGTGGTGACGCTCGCGCGACAGGAGAGCCGCTCGAGCTGGCGCCGGCTGTTGCTCTTCATGTCCGCCATCTCGCTCGGCGTCGCCGCGCTCGTCGCCATCGACTCCTTCGCCACGAACGTCACCGAGGCAGTGCGCGATCAGTCGCGTGCGCTCCTGGGCGGCGATCTCTCCATCACGTCGCGCACCGCGTTCGACTCGGGCGCCATCCGCCTGCTGGATTCGCTGCGCAATGCCGGCGCGGACGTGGGACAGCGGACCGAGTTCCTCTCCATGGCGGTCGCGCCGCTTACGGAGCGCACGCGGCTGGCGCAGGTGGAAGCCGTCACGCCGGGGATCCCTTACTACGGGGAGATCGTGACGGAGCCGGTGGACGCGTGGCCCCGTCTGGCGGCGGGGGCGAACACGCTGGTGGATCCGGCGTTGCTTGTCGCGCTCGACGCCCGCGTGGGAGATTCGCTCCAGATCGGCACGGCGCGCTTCCACATCTCCGGCGTGGTCCGCAGCATTCCCGGCGACGTGGAGATCGCCAACGCGCTCGGCCCGCGCGTGTTCATCGCTGCGCGGTGGATCGACTCCACGGGGCTGCTGCAAACCGGCAGCCGCGCCGAGTACACCGCGCTCGTGCGGCTCCCGCAGGGAATGAATCCGCAGCGGACGGTGCGCGCCATCCGGCCCAGGTTGGAAGCATCGCACCTGCGCGCGCGTACGGTGGCCGACACCGAGCGCGAGCTCACCAACGCCGCCGAGCAGTTGCGGCGCTTTCTCGGTCTGGTGGGGTTGGTGGCGCTCCTGCTCGGTGGCGTAGGCGTGGCGAGCGCGATCCACGCGTACGTGGTCGAGCGCATTCCGACGGTGGCCATCCTCCGCTGCGTGGGCGCGAGCAGCGCGCAGGTGATGGGGATCTATCTGCTCGAGTCGGTGGCGTTGGGGCTCGCGGGCGCCGCGGCAGGGGTGGTACTCGGCGCCGGGCTGCAGCTCGCGCTCCCGCACGTGCTCGGGGGATTTCTGCCGGTGGACGTGCATCCGCGTCCGGTGGCGGACGCGATGCTGGGGGGCGTGGGGGTGGGCGCCTGGGTGGCGGTGATGTTCGCGCTCCAGCCGCTGCTCGCGGTGCGGCGCATCTCGCCGCTCGACACGCTGCGCGTGCGCACCGAGCACGGCCGGCGCGTGCCGCTCTGGCGCGATCCGGTGCGGCTCGCCGCGAGCGTCGCCCTGGCCGGGAGCATCATCGTCGTGGCGATGCTGCGTGCACAGACGGCGCTGGAGGGGATGGTCATGAGCGCCGCGCTATTCTTGGCGCTCGCCGTGCTGTGGGGAAGCGCGGCGCTGGTGTCGGCGCTCGCGCGGCGCGTGGTGCGCGCGCGGTGGCCGTTCGTGCTCCGCCAGGGCGTGGCCAACCTGCACCGCCCCGCCAATCAGACGCGCGCCGTGGTGCTGGCACTGGGGTTCGGGGCCTTTCTGCTGAGCACGTTGTACCTGGTACACGACAATCTGCTGCGCCGCTTCGCGACAGCCGCTGCGGCAACGAACGCGAACATCGCGTTCATCGACGTGCAGCCCGACCAGGTGGCACGGCTGGACTCGATCCTGCGCGCACGCGGCCACCCCGCCTTGCAGCGCGTGCCGATCGTCCCGATGCGCATCGCCGCCATCGATGGACGCGACGCGGAGGCGCTCGGGCGCTCTCGCCCGCGATGGGTGATGCGCCGCGAGTACCGCTCCACCTACCGCGATTCCCTCACCGCGTCGGAGCGACTGACCGCGGGACGGTGGCCGCCGTCCCCACGTGACGCGTCGGGATTGCCCGGCATCTCCGTGGAGAGCGATGTGGCCGCGGACATGGGAGTCTCGCTGGGCGACACGATTACGTGGGATGTGCAGGGGGTGCGCGTCCCGACGATCGTGCGGAGCATCCGCGACGTGGAGTGGGCGCGCTTCGAGCCCAACTTCTTCGTGGTGTTCGAGTCGCGGGCGATCGCCGACGCGCCGCAGACGTACGTCGTCCTCACGCACGCGGATGACGACACCGAGCGTGCGCGGCTGCAGCATGCGGCGGCCACGGCGCTACCCAACGTGACCAGCATCGACCTCACCCTCATCCAGCGGACGCTCGCGCGCATCCTCGACCGTGTGGCCGTGGCGGTGCGGTTCATGGCGCTGCTGAGCGTCGCGACGGGGATCATCGTGCTCGTGGGCGCCGTGACGGCGTCGCGCCGGCAGCGGATGCGTGAAGGGGTGTTGCTCAAGACGCTGGGCGCCACGCGCGTGCAGATCGCGCGGGTGATGCTGGCCGAGTACGGCGTGCTGGGCGCCATGGGGAGCGCGACGGGGATGCTCCTCTCGGTGGGAGGCGCGTGGGGGGTGATGCGCTTCCTCTTCCACGCGCCCTTCCGTCCAGCACTCCCGCAGATGGCAGTGCTGACGCTGGGAATGATGCTGCTCACCGCCGGCATCGGCTTCCTGGGAAGCCGCGACGTCTTCCGCGCCACCGCGCTGGCCGCGTTGCGCGAGGTGTAGCTCACGGGCGGGTGACCCGTCTGCAGCGCGCGCGGGAACCCGCGCAGCCCGCCACGCCGCTGGCTCGCGCTACGCGCGCACGATTACCGGGAGCGGTTCACGCCGCGAGCGCGGCACGACGGCGCTCGGATCGCGCTACGGGCGCGAGATGATGCCGTAGGGGTTGGGGCCCGTGTCCAGCGGTCCGCCCACCCACACGCGCGCGCCGATCATGTTCTCGAACGCTGCCGGAGGGTTGTGCATGGGGAGGGTGCCGGTGCCCGTGCGGATCGCGATCCCGTCACCGTCGCGCACCAGAACGCCATCCACGACGTTCTCCCCCGATGCGCGACGCACGATGAAGCTGTCCACCTGGAAGGCGCCGCCCTGCTGCCAGGTGCCGCGGACTTCCGTCTCCGTCTGCACCACGTTCTTCAGGGTGTTCGTGAGCGATCCCTGGAGGGTCACGCGCTGCTCGCCGGGGACGTCGACCACGACCGAGACCGCCGGGAACGAGCCCACCACGTGGATGGAGCCGAGGAGCGTGTCTCGCGTACCGGGCGCGTGGGCGGCCGCCGTCTCGCCCGCCCGGGAGGCCGGCGGCGCCGCGCTCTCCGCGGGCGGAGTGGTGCGCGGCGTGGTGCGCTGCGGTGGCGTGGCGCGCGTGCTGTCGGAGCCGCGCGCGGGCGATTGCGCCGGCGCGCCCCCTCCGGTGGTGTCGGCCGGCGGTGTCGCGCCCATAGCCGGAGCGGCCGCCGTGTCGTCGCTCACGCCGGACGCGCTTCCGGCGCTGTCGGCGGGAGCTCTCCGCTCCGTGCTGCATGCCGCGATCACAACCAGTGTGGCCACCGTGAGCGCCATGCGCGTCATGTCAGGCTCCTGTACCGGGACACGGGAAACCGTCCATCCCTGGTGATGAATGCGCTGGCGCCCGAAAGCGCCAGCGTGCTCTCCCATCCTGCTCCTACGCCGGTGACGCTCATTTGGTCCGGACGATCACCGCTCGTAATTCCGTCGGGACCGGCTGCCCCTGGGACGTCATCCCGACCGAGGTATCTCCCCCGCCCTCCGCGAAGCGGAAGTACGCGGTGCCCCCGCCGGACAGCGTCGTCGTCTTCACCGTGTTGTTCGGCAGTTGGGTGACGGTGAGGGGCAGCTTGGTGCAACAGTCGAATTGACGGAACACTTCCCGGAAATTCCAGGTGGGCAGGGTGAATTCACTCGAGACGCCGAGCCCGGCATCATCGGCATACTGTGCCACCGTGAAATCCGCCACCCAGTCGCGGATGTCGGCTCCGAAGACGTTCTCGAAGTTCGCGATGCCGCTCGTGGTCGAGTTCACGAGGTCGAACCAGATGGTGCCGTCCATCGTTGCCTTCCGGTCCGCGGCGTAGCGCAGGAATTCCCACGTGGCGCCGCGCGTGTTCAGGTCGTCGTTGTCGTCCGACCGGTACGGCCCCGTGGATTCCGGATCGTCGATGTACTGCAGGAGCCGCGCAAAATTCTGACTCTGGAAGAAATTGAAGGCGTCCACCACGCGCGCGGAGCTGCGCAGTGTGGCACTGTCGATGTTCTGCCGCGGACTCAGTCCGCTCTCGCGGAAGAAGGCGAGTCCCTCGGCAATGTGACTCAACCCTTCGTTGAGCCAGACCTCTTCTGCGGGATCCGCCCCCGTGTTCACGTAGAGGCGGCGCGATGCGTTGATGAGATGCTGGTACTCGTGTACCAGGGTGCCAGCGGTCAGCGAATCGACGAATCCCTTGGTGCGCTTGTTCTGGTTGATCGTGCCCGTGGGATCGGGGACGAGCATGTAGAACATCTCGGCCAGATTGCTGCCCGGACACTCCGCCGTGGGAAGCAGATCGCGGCCGAAGAAGAATCCGCCGACGAAGAAATCGGAGTTGGCCGGCGTCAGCGCGTTCACCGCCCTCGTGAAGAGGATGACCACCCGGTCGTTGTTGTCGATGTCCGCCGGGTCCCCGAACGCATCGGTATCGAGCGGGTGCACCAACGTGTCGAACTGCGCGCCGAATGCCTGGTACTCCGTGTCGGAGAACCCGCCGCTCGGGTTGGCGGTATCTGCGAGGACGATGGCGTGCGTGGTGATGGCCGCCACACGCGCCGTGGTGAGCTGCGGATTCGTACAATCCTGGTTCGCCTGCACGTTCACCGACACCCGATCGCCCACGCTGGCGCCCGACGTCACGAGGGTGCGCGACGGGCGAGGGCTGCCGCTCCGCGGCGGCGCGTCCGGCCCTGCGCGAAGCGCGAACCACGCGCGTGCACTCGTCGCGTGCGCCATGAGCAACCGCCGCTCCCGTTCACGGAGTTGCAGGTCGAACTGCACGTCGCGGCGCGGCGATGCCGTGGAGATCCGGCCAGGGTGCGCGGCCAGTGTCGTGGTTGCATGCACGGGCCCCACCTGCGGATTCGGCGGGCCGCTGACGTTCCCCACGTTCTCGCCGAGCACGTCCAGTTGCAGGTGCGCCGACGACGTGAGCGAGGCGAAGAACGGGACGAGCACGTACTCCGCGCCCGCGCCCGCATCGAGCGTGACCGCGCACAGCTCCTGTGTGGTCAACCGGTGCACCGCGCCGACTGCGAGCGCCAGCGGCGTGCTGCTCCCCGTACAGTTTCGCTGCGGTGCGGTGGGGCCGTTGCTATCGTTGCACGCACCCAGTGCACCACCCGCAACGATGATGAGGGAGGCGATCGCCGCCGACTTCCGTACTGACATGGTTCGTCCTCGCGCCTGTCCGGGGCGTGCGGGACATCCTGGCCGGCCCCCGGTCCGCCGGCCAACCTCAGCGAAGCATGTTCTGCGCCGTGCCGGAATCCTCCCCGCGCTCCAACTTCACTTCGTCCGAACGAGTGTCGCGTGCAGTTGCGCCGGCACGGGCTGCCCCTGCGAGAGGACGCGCACCGACGCGGGCGCGGCGCCTGCCTGGGCGAACTTGAGGTATCGTGATCCGCCCCCGGTGAGCGAGAGCGTGAGATGCGTGCCGTTCGACACGGAGGTCACATCGAGCGGGAAGCTCGTCACGTTCTGGAAGATGAGGAAGGCATCGCGGTAGTTCCAACTCGGGAAGGTGAACTGGCTCGAGACGCTCAATCCCGCGTCATCGACGTACTGCGCCACCGTGAAGTCCTCCACCCAGTCGCGGATGTCCACCCCGAAGACGTTCGTGAAGTTCTGGAAGCCGCTCGTAGTCGAGTTCACGAGGTCGAACCAGATGGTGCCGTCCGTCGTTGCCTTCCGGTCCGCGGCGTAGCGCAGGAATTCCCACGTGGCGCCGCGCGTGTTCAGGTCGTCGTTCCCGTCCGACCGGTAGGGCGCGGTGACGTCCGGCGCGGAAATGTACTGCAGCATCCGCAGGAAGTTCTGCACCTGAAGGTTGCGGAAGGCATCCAGCACCTGCGACGATCCCGCGAGCCCGATCCGGTCAATGTTCTGGCGAGGCTCCAACTGGCTGGCCTTGTAGAAGACCAGCTCTTCGGCGATGTGGCTCAATCCCTCGTTGAGCCACACCTCTTCCGACGTAACGGTGGCCCCATTCACGAAGATGCGGCGAGAGGCGTTGATGAGGTGCTGGAACTCGTGGGCGAGCGTGCCGATGGTGACCGACTCCACGAAGTCCGCTGCGAACTCGTTGCCGTTGACGACGCCGTTGGGATCGGGCACGAGCACGTAGAACATCTCGGCCACGTTGCTCCCCTGGCACGCCGACGTGGCCTGCAGATCGCGTCCGATGAAGAAACCGCCGACGAACGCGCTCGAATTGGGCGGTGTGAGCTCATTCACCGACTTGGTGAAGAGGATGACGACCCGGTCGTTGTTGTCGATGTCCGATGGATCGCCGAAGGTCTGCGTATCGACATCGTAGACCAGCGTGTCGAACGTGGTGGCGAACGACTGGTACTGCGTGTCGGTGAACCCGCCGGCGGGGTTCGCATCATCGGCGACGACGATGGCGTGGTCCGAGATCGCCTTGATGTGTCCCGTGATGTTGACGGGGTTCGAGCAGGAGAAGTTCGCCTGCACGTTCACCTGCACCGCATCGCCCACCGACTTCCCCGCCGTCACCAGACTCCGAGCCGGAGCGGAGGCGGTCTGAGAACCGGTGCTCCCGGCATCGAGACGCACGCCGGAGCGTTGCGCGCCGTACCAGGCGCGCGTCGCAGCGACCATCCGCGGCAGCTCGCGGCGCTCGCGTTGGCGAAGCTGCACGTCGAAGCGGTCGTCGCGCATGAGCCACCGGCGCGGCGCGGCCGCGCCGAGCGAGAGACGCGGCGCGACGCCGCCGGACGCGAGTGGTGCGCGATCCGGCGTGGGCGGTCCCACCGGCGCCTTGACCGCCGCCCCCACGACATCGAGTTGGATGGTGGACGACGAGCTCAGCGTGGAGAAGTACGGGATGAGCACGTACTCCGATCCGCTGCCTCCGTCGAGGCAGAGATCGGATAGCTCCGTGGGTGTGAGCTTGCGGACATCGCCCACGCCGAGCGCAATCGGCGCGAGGCTGCCGCCGCAGTTGCTCACCGAGACGGACACGGTGGCGCTCCCGCTCTTTCCACCGGCTTCGGCAGAGATGGTCGCACTCCCCGCGCCCACCGCCGTCACGAGACCCGTCGTCGACACCGTGGCGATGTCGGGATCGCTCGTGCTCCACGTGACCCCCACGCCGGAGAGGGCCTGTCCATTGTCGCCGCGCACGGTGGCCGCGAACTGGTGCGTCTCGGATGCGAGGAGAAAGGTGAACGTCGCCGGCTGGATGGAGACGGAGGCCACTGTCGGCGCCTTGGTGCTATCACCGCATCCCAGAGCGGTAGCGAGCACCACGGCAGCAACCACCGTGAACGCGATCGACTTGCCGTGCGACATACAACCTCCTGTTGGGCGACTCGGATAGGACCCGCGAACGACTGCTCGGTGGGGACCGGGCAGTGGCTGGCCGGAGCGCAGCCTCGGGAAGGGCGACGGCGGCACTTCGGCGCACGTGCGGCTGGGAAGGCCTCAATATTGGTACAGGGGCGTGTGGCGCGCCAGCATCATTCGTTCCGCCCTGTATCGTTTTGTTGCGCGCCGCGGGCGAACCGACGCATTGCCCGCAACCGCGCTTCGAGCCCACCGCGAGCGCGGTCCAGCGCCATCGAATGCCCATCCGTCACCGGACGCGGCGCGACGCATGGTGACGGGACGCGTCGTGGCGCCGCGCGGACGATCGCGCCCTCGATCGCGCGCGATCCCGCGTCTACCGATCGGCACGCCCGATCGGCACGTCTGGGGAACGACACTTGCACCTATCCCGCATCGCGATGCGCGCGTGCGCTCGCGCGGGCACCCGGTGAGATCACCCGGTCGGGCACTCGTGCAACGCCGCGCCACATGGAGCCGGTCCGCCGGCGTGACAGCCGATGGCCGCGCTTCGCCCGACGACCGGGTGTACTCACGCTGGTGACACCCGGCGACGCTCACACGGTACCGCTCTCGATGGCTCGCGCACGCTCCCAGGGCGACACGACATGGCTCTTCACCGGCATCGCGCCGGCATGGCTGCACGCCGTGCAGAGCGCCGCCGCCGTCCCTGAGCCGCCAGCGTCCGCACCGGGCACAGCGGAAGGGATCGCGGGGATCGGCGCGATCATCGTGACGGTGGCGGCGATCGCGGTGCTCGTGCTCATCGTCGTGGCGGTGCGACGGCGGCGGCGCATGCGGCTCCTGCTCGGCACGTACGACCAACCGCCGCTCCTCGTCGGGGGAGCGCGCCACACACGTGCGCACGTGCGTCCGCATCTGCTGTGGCACGATGCGTCCCGCGCAGCAGGCGGCGCGCAGCCCGATGCGCCGCTTTCGCATGGCGAGCGCGTGGGCGCCGATCGCAGCACCGCACCAGCCAGCGGAATGCCCGCAGCGGTGATCGAGCCCGACGACGAACTACTGGACGTCGCGGCGGAGGCGGACACGCGCAGGGTGCGGCGCGTCGCCAACGCCGGCATGTACGGCGCGATGGCACCCGCCGCCGCCGAGCGGCTCGCGCGCGACGTGCCATCGCCGTGGCCCGCGCGGACGGCAGCCGAGATCGCCGCGGGCACGCTGCAGCTCCTCCCGGGCAAACTCGAGGTGGAAGCAGGTGACGATCCCGGGCAGGAGATCCGCTTCGTGCGGCCGCATGGCGACGTGGCGGAGATCACGCTGGGGCGCGCGGACGGGCCGCCGTACACGCACGTACAGTTTCGCGGCGCGACGGTGAGCCGTCGCCACGCCAGGCTGCGCTACGAGGGGCGCCGGTGGAGCATCACCAACCTCTCCGAAACGAACCCGCTGCTCGTCAACGGACGTGTCGTGCCCGCGGATTCCGGCGTGCACATCCTCCGGGACGGAGACCGCATCGAGCTGGGCGAGGTGGTCCTCCGCTTTCACGAGCGCTGAATGCGGCGCGCCATCGCCTACCGGTCGCACCCCGGACGCCGTGCGATGAACCAGGACGCCGTGCTGGCGGTGCGTCTTCCGCACGGGAGCTATCTCCTGGCGGTGGCGGACGGCATGGGCGGGCACGCCGCAGGCGAAGTGGCGAGCACCGAGGCGGCGGCGGCGCTGCTCCGCTGCGTGCGCGCGGGTTCGTCGCTCGCGCGGGCGATGGTGCACGCGAATACGGCAGTGTTCAACGCGGGCGGGCGCGTAGCCGGCCGGCGCGGGATGGGCACGACGCTCGTGGCGGCGCTCGCCGGCACCGAATCGTTCAACGTGGTCAACGTGGGCGACAGTCGCGCGTACCTGCTCGATCCGCATCGCGCCACGCAGCTCACCGTGGACCACTCGCTGGTAGCGGAAGCCACGCGCGCGGGGATCGGCGCGGGAGCGGTGGCCGCCCGCTGGCAGCACGCCATCCTCCGCGCGATCGGCACCGATCCGTCGGTGGAGGTGGACACGTTCGGCCCGTATCGGTGGCAGCCACGCTCGCTCCTGCTCTTGTGCAGCGATGGGTTGTATCGCGCGATGGACGACGCCGAGCTGCATCACGTGGTCATCCACTCGAGCACGGTGGCGGGTGCCGCGGATGCACTCGTGGCGCGGGCGCTCGCGCTCGGCGCCGAGGACAACGTGAGCGTGGCGCTGCTCGATGCCGGATTGATCGCCGTCGAGCCGCGCGTGGCGGCAGCCGATGCGCGCAGCCGTCCGCCCGCGCTCGCCCCCCGCCTGCCGGCGACCAGCGCGCGGCGTGGCCACGGGCACCGGCTGAAGCATCGCCGCCCGCGCGTCATCGCCGCGGCACTGGGCATCGCGGCGCTCCTGGTTCTCGCGCTGGTGCTCTGGCTCGTGAGGATCACGTGAGACGCGCGGCATCCGGGGTGCTCATGTCGATGCAGCGCGACGAGGTGGAGCGCTTCGCGCACGACTTCGAGATTCTGGAGGAAGTCGGCCGCGGCGGCATGGGGATCGTCTACCGCGCGGTGGAGCGCGCCACCGGAGACGAGGTGGCGGTGAAGGTCGTGCGCTCCGCGCAGCTCGACGACGCCGAGCTCCGCGCGCGCTTTGCGCGCGAGGCGCGCCTCACCGCGCGCCTTCGCCATCCCAACATCGTCGAGACGCGCACCGTGCGCGAGCTGCACGACGGCAGCGTGGCGCTCGTGATGCGCTACGTGGCCGGCCCCACGCTGCGCGAGCACATCGCGGCGGCGGGGCCGTGCGACTTCGAGCTGGTCGAGCGCGTGCTCACGGGGGTGGGGAGCGCGCTCGCGCACGCGCACGACAACGGCATCGTGCATCGCGACGTGAAGCCGGAGAACATATTTCTCGATCCTGGCGGGGGTGTGCTGCTCTCCGATTTCGGGAGCGCCCGCCTGACCGACGGCGACACGTCGGTGACGATGACCGGGATCGCCATCGGCACGCCCGCATACATGTCTCCGGAGCAGATCGACGGCTCCGATCTGGATGGTCGCAGCGACCTGTACAGTCTGGGGCTGGTGGGGTGGGCCATGCTCGCCGGCCGCTCCCCGTGGGAGGGCGAGCGTCTCTACGCCGTGCTCTACAAGCAGAAGCACGACGCGCTGGTGCCGCTCGCCCAGTTGCGCCCCGATCTTCCGGCGCGCGTGCTCGTGGCCATCGAGCGCGCGCTCGCCAAGAATCGCGACAATCGCTGGCCGAGCGTGAACGCGTTCCTTGCGCAACTGGAGAGCGCTGGAGGATGGCCGGCGGCACGGAGCGCCGTGCTGCTCCCGGCCGGCGCATCGGAGAGCTCGCCGACGGTGCGGTTCCGGGCTTCCGTACGACCGCACGCTGCGCGGCGCGAGAGCGGCGCGGTGCGCGGGTCGGATATGGAGGGAGGCGATCCCCCAACGCCGTCTCCACGCGAGGGAACCGCCCGGCTCATTCCGCGCGCGGACGAGCTGCTGGCACCTCGGCGGTGGCGACGCGTGGCCGCCGTGCTCGTGCCGGTGTTCGCCGTGGCCGCGGCCGCGCTCATCCATCCCCCACACGCGCAGCAGGTCGGCGCGCGCACGGCCGCGGTCCGCGAGGCGACGGAGAGCGGCGACACTCCGGGCGCCCGTCCGGACGCGGGGGGCGCATGGAGCGCGGGCGCCGCGCACGGTGATGTGGCGCCCCTCCCCGCGCCGAGCGATGCGGCAGCACGTACGTCAGGCGCGCGCGACGGCGCAACCGGCGCGACGCCGTCGAGCATGATGCCCGTGAACCAGCGAAGCGACAGCACGACAGGCGCGGCGCCCGCGCCCGGCGCTCCGCCGCGCGATGCTCCCGCGGCCACGTCGCTCCTGCGCGGCCAGCGCGGCGCCGGCGTGAACGCACCCGGCGCGGCCGCGAGCGACGCGCACACACCGCGCCGCTCCGCGCGCGAGAGTGGATCCGGCGCGTCCTCCCGGAGCGTCGGTGCGGACGACGCGCGAGCGGACGACGCGCGAGCGGACGACGCGCGAGCGAGCGCGGCGCGATTGGCACATCGGCGGCTGGGCGTGGTGCGCGACGTCGCACCCGGTGGATCGCACACGTGCGCGGCGACGACCACGAACGTGGTACTCTGCTGGGGCGCGAACGAGCACGCGCAGGCCGCGGGGAGCGGGGCGCGCGTCCCCACGCCTGCACCGGTCGAGACGGAGCTTCCCTTCACCGTTCTCGTTTCCGGACTGACGTATACGTGCGGGCTGGCGGGAGGCTCCGCGTACTGCTGGGGGGACAACGGTGACGGACAGTTGGGCGATGGCACCACCACCGATCGCGACGCTCCGGTGCGTGTGGCCGGCGGCCACGTGTTCTACCAGATCGCCGCCGGCCGCGCGCACAGCTGCGCCGTCTCTCGCAGCGGAACCTACTGTTGGGGAGCGAACGACGCCGGCCAACTGGGGGACGGCACGCACGGTGGCCACCCCGTCCCCGCGCGCGTGCTGACCGATGTGCCCTTCCGCGCGATCGCCGTCGGATGGGCACACAGTTGCGCGCTCTCCGCCGGAGGCGCCGCCTACTGCTGGGGGAGCGACGCGCACGGCCAGCTCGGTCACGGCGGACGCGCTGACCGTCCGCTCCCCGCCGCGGTGGCCGGAGCGCACCGGTTCAGCGCGATCGCCGCCGGCGCGGCGCACACCTGCGCGCTCACGAGCTCCGGGAAAGCCTACTGCTGGGGACGCAACGACGATGGGCAGATCGGAGATGGCAGCACCACGGACCGTCTCGATCCACGCCCGGTCGAGACGACCCGCACCTTCACGAGCATCACGGCCGGCGCGATGCATAGCTGCGCCCTCACGCGCGACGGCGCGGCGTACTGCTGGGGGAGCAACAGTTACGGACAACTGGGCGACGGTACGACGGTGAGCCGCGCGCGCCCCGTGCGCGTGGAGGCGCCGGTGCGGTTCGTCACGGTGCGCGCAAGCGGCGCGCACACGTGCGCCACCACCGGCAGCGGCGACACCTACTGTTGGGGCTATAACATCGCAGGACAGCTCGGCGACGGCACACGCGCCAACCACGCCACGCCCGTGCGGGTGCGCGTGCCGGACGCATGACCGCACGCCACGGAGGGAGCATGCACGTCACACCTCGATGGCACCGCGTAGCACCCCGCATCCCGGCGTGCGCTGCACTCGTCACGACCATCATCGCCGTCGCGTGCGGGCTGGACAGCACCGGCACCGTGGGCCCACCCGTGGCGTCGGTGACCGTGGATCCATCGCAGGTGATGGCGGCGGTCGATTCCGTCTTCCGGCTGCACGCTACCGTCGCCGGCGAAGACGGCACACCGCTGGATGACCGCATGGTGTTCTGGGACGTGAGCGATCCCACGATCGCCTCGGTGAGCGCGGACGGCGTGGTGACGACGCACGCCCCGGGCGTAACACGCGTGGCCGCGAGCGCCGAAGGCGTGGCCGGGTTCGCCGACGTGGCGGTCGTCCCGGCGCGCGTGCAGACGGTTCAGGTGGATCCCTCGTCGGCCACACTCACCCCGCAAGAGGAGATGCGCTTCACCGCGCAGCCGCGCGACGTTCACGGCAATGCCCTCACCGGTCGGAGCATCACGTGGAGCAGCAGCAACGATCGTGTCGCGCGCGTGTCCGCGGATGGCACCGTGCACGCACGCTTCCCCGGCTCCGCCATCATCACCGCGGCCTGCGAGGGAGTGACGGGCTCCGCCGCGGTGGCCGTGACGATCCTGAAGGGAGGTGGAGGATGATGGCCGCGCATGCATTCCTCGCCCCGCGGCGCGCGCTCCCGGCGCCAGCCAGCTCGCCGCCACGGCGGTCGCTCCGCACACCTGCCACCGGGGTGACGGTGTTGTCCACCGTGGTGATGGTCATCGCTGCCTTGACGCCTGCTCGCGCGATCGCGCAGCAGGCAGGACACGACAGCACGGTCTCCGGCCGCGATACGCTGCCGTCGGCGTGTCCCGCTGCGCTCGCGCCCGCCACAGCGTCCACGAATCCAGCCCACGTGCGACAGTTGATGCGCGACGGCCTGGAGGCGGAGCTCACCGGCGACATGTCACACGCGCGCGACATGTTCGCGCAGGCGGCGACGCTCGCGCCGCAGAACGCGGACATCGCCTACCACCTCGCGCGCGCCCACGATGCGCTGGGCGAGAAGTCGGCGGCACTCGCCGCGTACTGTCGCTACGTGGCGCTCGCACCGTCGATGGACGACGCCGCGGACGTTCGCGCGCGCATCGCCGCGCTCGCCCCGGCGCACCCTGCCCCGGTGACTGTTGCCGAACGTCCGCCCCTCACGCGGACGCCCGGCGACAGCACTGCTCGCCGCGCGGGCGGCGCGACCGCTGAGCCGGTCGCGCTGTCGCCGCGCACTCATGCCACCAGGTCGCGTGGCGCGAATTCACTCTCCCCCCTGCCGAAGAGTCCCGCCGGCGCACTCGCGCGTGGACTCCTTCTCCCTGGGATGGGGCAGTTCTACACGGACCGTCCCGTAGCCGGAGCGCTCGTCCTGGGTGCGGTGACAGGCGCGGTGTACGTGGCGCTGCGGCCGCACGACGTGCGAACCACCGAATCGTTCGACGGACCGTTCGGCGCGCCGCATGAGTTCGTGCGCACCACGACAGAGCGCCCCAACTTCACGGCGGGCATCGTGAGCGCCGCGGTGATCACCGTGCTGGGCGCCGTCGAAGCGTACCATCACGCCAGTGGCCGCTACGACGCACTTGCCGAGCGGCGCGCGGCACAGCGAGAGCGCGCGGCGGCAGACCGCGCGCCGGCGCCCGTGGTCACGGCCTCGGGCGGCGCGTTGGGTATCGGTCTGGCGCTGCGCTTCTAGACGGCGCCTGGGGACGCGGATGTGCCCGGCGCCGGCAGGTGGCGGAGCCGTGCCTCCTGCAGTGCGGCGTCTGCCGTCGCCCCGATCTCACGCGCCAGGTTGAGCGCCCGCTCGTGACAGCGCCGCGCGGGGTCGACGCTCCCTTGCGCGGACATGAGATCGCCGAGCACGCGCAGACACTCGATCTCGCGCCAGCGGTCGCCCGCCGAGGAGAAGTAGCCGAGCGCCACGCTCGCGAGCCGCTCGGCCTCGCCGTACTCGCCTACGGCGCCGAGCGCCGCCGCCTGGTTGATGCGCGCGAGTGCCACGAGGTCGGCGTCCGCCACGCGCTGCGCGGCGACGCACGCCTGCTCGAGGAGCGTGATCGCGCCGCGTGGATTGCCGGCGTCCAGCGCCGCCCGGCCGGCGTTGTTCAGCGCGGCCGCCTCGCCCCAATCGTAGCCGACCTTGTGGAATGCCGCCGAAGATTCGCTGAACAGCGATTGGGCATCGTCCAGCTCTCCTCGCTGAGCGGCGATGCTGCCAAGATTCTGGAGCGCGATCCCACGAATCCGGTGGTCGTCGTCACAGATTTCCAGGATGCGGCGCAGTAGCTTGACAGCGGTGTCGAACTGCCCGCGACTCTGGTGCACCGCCGCCTCGGCGTTCAGCGCTTCGGCGTACAGATCGTTCCGTTTCAGGGTGACGGCAATGTCGACCGATCTTCGGGCGGCATCGATGGCTTCATCCCAACGGCACTGCGTGCGAAGCACGCTGGACTGGCGACGCAGCGCCTCGGCTGTCACCGCTGGCTCGCTCGCGCTTTCGGCAGCACGGTAACTTGCGATGGCACGTTCCAACACGCCGCCGCGTTCGTACCGTAGCCCGGCTTCAAGAAGATCGCGTGGTGCAGGCATGAACGTTGCCCGTACGGGCATTAGTATTGTGGACGCGCGCCAGCCATATGTAGACGGCGCCGCTCGAATTGCCAACTCTGTGCCGCCCGGCCGGACGCTCGGCCGATCAGCGGTCTGTGGTTTCCGCGTCCCTCATTCAAGGAGTAAGTATGCGACGTCTCTCCGTGCGGTATCTCTGCTTCACTGCGGGCGCGCTGTGGCTCATCGCGGGCTGCGACGAACCGACGGCGACCCGGAGCATGACCGACGAGTCGCCGACGAGCGTGCTGTCCGAAGTCACGGCGACCGTGCTCACCGCACCGTCGCTGCTCGTCTGTCCGTCCACCACTGCGCAGAGCGCGAGCGCGACCATCGGACCGAACGGCGGGATCCTCTCCGTCGGCGGCAACGTCGTGGTCATCCCGCGCGGCGCCGTGCCCACGGACACCAAGTTCACCATCACGGTGCCGGCGTCGCAGCATCTGGAGGTGGACATCTCCGCTGAGGGGTTCGACACCTTCAACTTCGCCGTCCCGGCGCTCATCGCGCTGGATTACGGCCGCTGCGCGGACAGCGCGATCCCATCCAAGTCGCTGGCCGCCTGGTACATCGACCGGAGTACCAAGAGCCTGCTGCAGCTCATGGGAAGCTTCGATGACCGCCTCACCCGGCACGTGATCTTCGCCACGGGGCACCTGTCCGGGTACGCGATCGCCCAGTAATCGTTCGTCGCGCGCGGCATCGCGCCAGGAGACGATCCGGCGCGGCGCCCGCCGCGAACATCTCAGCCATTCCGAAGCGCCGGCCGTACGCTCCCGCTGGATCGAGCGTGCGGCCGGTTGCGCTGTGTCGTCCGATGCTCTCCGGCGCGCATCGCTGCCGGCGCTCGCGTCGCGTTCGATCAGGCTGAAGACGGACGCGCAGCGCACGGTCCCACACAATGGATGCGACTGCGGTGATTGGCAATGGCGCCGCGCGGCACGCCCCATGCGCGCCTCCACCGGGGGGCTCGACTCGAGCCCCCCGACCGGACACTGCCCCGGAGGGAGCCCATGTTCGGCAAGCCCATCCATCTGTTCACGTTCTCCGGCTTCGCCATCCGGCTGGATCCGAGCTGGCTGATCCTTGCCCTGCTCGTTACATGGTCGTTCGCCGTCGGCGTCTTCCCTGTGCAGGCGCCCGGGCTGGCGCGCGCCACCTACTGGGTGATGGGCGCAGCCGGCGCCGTGGGTCTCTTCATTTCCATCGTCGTCCACGAATTCTTCCACGCCGTGGTCGCGCGTCAGTTCAACATCCCGATGCGTGGGATCACCCTGTTCATCTTCGGCGGCATTGCCGAGATGGACGCGGAGCCCCCCAGCGCGAAGTCGGAATTTCTGATGGCCGGCGCCGGCCCGCTCACGAGCGTGGTGCTCGGCGTCCTCCTGCTGGGCGTGGTGGCGGCGGGCGGCAGCGCGCTCCCACTCCCCATCCGTGCGGTGATGGGCTACCTGGGCGGGCTGAATCTCGTCCTCGCCGCCTTCAACGTGGTGCCCGCCTTTCCGCTCGACGGCGGGCGCATGCTGCGGGCCGCACTGTGGAGCTGGAAGAAGGATCTCCGGTGGGCCACCCGCATCGCGTCCACGGTGGGCACCGCGTTCGGGATTCTGCTCATCGTGGGCGGTGTGCTGCGCATCTTCGCCGGCGATTTCATCGGCGGCATGTGGCTGGCGCTCATCGGGCTGTTCCTGCGCGGCGCCGCGGCGTCGTCCTACCGGTACGTCCTGCTCCGGCGCGCACTGGAGGGAGAGCCGGTGAGCCGCTTCATGACGACGCAGCCGATCGCGGTGAGTCCCACGCTCTCCGTGCAGGAGCTGGTGGACCAGTACGTCTACCGTTATCACCACAAGCTCTATCCCGTGGTGGTGGACGGCGGCCGCCTGGCGGGGTGCGTGACGTTGGCGCAGGTGAAGGAGGTGCCGCCGGACGCGCGCGGCACGACGACGGTGGGCGCGTTGGCGCACTCGTGCGCGCCGACCAACACCGTCCCGCCGCAGCTCGATGCCATGGAGGCGCTCACGCGAATGCGGCAGAGTAGCAGCTCCCGTCTGCTCGTGGCCGATGGCGACCGCCTGCTCGGTGTCGTAACGCTCAAAGACCTCCTCGGGTTCCTGTCGATGAAACTCGAGCTCGAGCGCTAGCGCTGCCGCAGCGTTCGCCTGACGGACATCGATCGCGCTCGCGTCGATCCGATCGCGACGCGCGCACACCATCCGCCCGACTCTGGGGCACGCCGCGCCTCAGGGACCGCTCGTGCCCGGCGGCGCGCCGTGCGGCAGCGGCTGCGGCATGTCGGCCGCCACGTAGGCCACGATCGCCATGACCGCCGTGCACATGGCCATCTCGTGCGGATCGAGCTTGTCGATGGTGTCCGCCTCCGTGTGGTGGTACCAGAAGTACCGCGAGCCGTCCACGCGCAGCCCGATTCCCGGCACTCCCTCCGCCACGAGCGGGTCGATGTCGGCGTCGTCCGCGTCGCCGATCACGCTGTCCGCGTGGAGCGGAGCAAGGAGCGGCATCATCTGGCGCACGATGGCCAGCGCCTCCTCGCTGCCGGTGAATCCGAAGCCGTGCGGGGTGAAGACGCCGTTGTCCGTCTCCATCGCCAGTATGTGCTGCGCCAACTCGCCACGGTGCGCGTCGCGGTAGGCGCGTCCGCCGGCCACGCCGTTCTCCTCGTTCGTCCACAGCACCACACGCACGGTGCGGTGCGGGCGAAGTCCGAGCCGCTTCATCAGCAGCACCGCCTGCCACGCGGCCACCGCGCCACCCCCGTCGTCCATGGCCCCCTGCCCCACGTCCCACGAATCGATGTGTCCTCCCAGCACGACCACCTGCTCGGGATGCTCCGTGCCGCGCAGCTCGGCCACCACGTTGCGGGATGGCGCAGGGGCGAGCGTTCGCGCGCTCATGCGCAGCCGCACGACCACGCGCTCCCCGCGGTCCTGCATCCGGTGCAGGAGCATGGCGTCTTCCACCGTGATGGCCGCGGTGGGAATGTGCCGCACTGTGGAGTCGTAGTGCATGTTCCCCGCGTGCGGCGTCCGCAGGGCGAATGGGGTGATGGAGCGCACCAGGCTGGCCACGGCGCCAACACGCGCCGCCGCCACCGCGCCGGCGGTGCGATAGCGTACGGTCTCCCCGTAGCTGGTGAACGGCACGTCGAACAGTACGATCTTCCCACGCGCCTCCGCAGCGCGGCGCTGCAGATCGTCGAAGCTGGTGACGACGAGCACCGGCGCGGTGATCCCTGCCTGTGGGGTGCCGATACTCCCGCCGAGTCCGAGCATGGGGAGCGCCTGGCGCCGCGGCGACAGCAGCTCCGCGGATTCCTCACCGCGCACCCAGTGCGGCACCATCACCCGCTCGGCGTGCACGTTCTCCAACCCGTCCGCGCGCATCTCGGCCAGGATCCAGTCGATGGCGGACTCGAGACTCGGCGTTCCGCTGAACCGAGAGCCGAAGCGGTCCACCAGGGTGGTGAGACGCCCGAACTCGCTGCTGTCGGCCAGTGCGGCAGTGGTGAGGCGATCGGCCGCCGCACGGTAGCGCGCGGCGAGCGCCGTGTCGCGCGACGGGGCCGCGTCCTGCGCGGCGACGACCGCCGGGAGCGCGACGGAGAGTACGAGCGCGAGTGCGAGCGCGCATGCGACGAGCAGCCTGCTCGTGACGTGCGACGATCGCGACGGATGCGGCGCCACGATGGGCGCGCGGCGGGAGCGGATGGCGAGTGGCATGTGGCGACGGGAGAGGGAGCGCGGCGCCGTGGCGCGCGCGGATGCGGGAGACGAGACAATCTGTGCGCGGCCGCTGTGGCGCTCAAGCGCATGCCGCACGCGCGGGAGATGCGGAGGGCGTGATATCTTTCCGCCCGACATGACACCCGCCTCTCTCGCCAGCCGTGCGAAGCGCGTGCCTCCCGGGCTGCGCTACATGGCCTACGGCGCCTTCTGGTTCAGCATCATGAGCCTGCTCGTGAAAGTCGCCGGCCAGCGGCTGGCGAGCACGGAGATCGTGCTCGTGCGCGCCGTCGTCACGCTCGTGCTCTCGATCCTCCTCCTGCGGCGTGCGGGGCTCTCGCCCTGGGGGCGCCGCCGCGGACGGCTCATCCTCCGCGGGGTGTTCGGGTTCCTGGCGCTCATGTGCTTCTACTTCGCGATCGTGCACCTGCCTCTCGCCGACGCGACCGTCCTGCAGTACACGAATCCCATCTTCACCGCCATTCTCGCCGCGCTCTTTCTGGGGGAGCGGCTCGCGCCGTCGGAGATCGCGTCGGTGCTCGCCAGCCTCGTAGGCGTGCTGCTCGTGGCGCGGCCGAGCTTTCTCTTCGGGGGGCTGTCCGCGCCGCCGCTGTGGGAAGTGGGGATCGCCGTGGCCGGTGCGCTGTGTAGCGCGAGCGCGTACGTTACGGTGCGGAGCCTCGGTACATCCGAGGACCCGTTGGTGATCGTCTTCTACTTTCCGCTGGTCACCGTCCCGCTGTCGATACCGGCGGTCGTCCCGATCTGGCAGTGGCCCACCCCATGGGAGTGGGCGGCGCTGGTGGGCATCGGGGTCGCCACGCAGATCGCGCAGGTGAACATGACGCGCGGGCTGCAGTTGGAGCGTGCCGGGCGCGCGACGGCCATCAGCTACCTGCAGGTGCTGTTCGCCGGCGCGTGGGGGATGATGTTCTTCGGCGAGATCCCGACGCTGCTGACCGTGGCCGGCGCGGCAATCATCGTGCTGAGCACGCTGCAGATCGCCACGCGCCACCGCCGCACGCCCGTGGAGCAGCGAACGCAGCCGGCGCCCGGGTGAAGCGCTCGGGGGTCCGCGACGGCGGCGCGCACGCGATCCGGCGCCCTCAGTACACGCGATAGCGCTCCGCGTCGGCGCGCCTCAACTCGAGCCCGTTCCCGGGGCGCGAGCGATCGGGAGCGAGTAGGCCATCCACGGGGACGGGCGCACCATCCAGCAGCATCTGCTCGATGCGCACGTGATCGTGGAAGTATTCGAGATGCCGCATGGCCGTCGCCGCGCAGGCAGCGTGCACGTGCAGCGACGGGGCCGTGTGCCCCGAGAGCGGCCGGGCGTGCGCCTGGCAGAGCGCATCCACGCGCGCGAGCTCGGTGATCCCGCCGCAGCGCGTGACGTCCACTTGCAGCACGTCCACCGCGTCGCACTCGAGCAGCCGCCGGAACGCGAACAGGTCGTAGCCGTACTCCCCGGCGGCCACGTCCATCCCGGCCGGGACGCGTTCGCGCACGAAGCGCAGTCCGTCCACATCGTCCGACGACACGGGCTCCTCGAACCACGTCACCCCGGAGCGCGCGAACGCCTCCGCCTGCGCGAGCGCGAGCTTCTGCGTGTAGGCACCGTTGGCATCGACGAACAACTCCACGCCGGGTCCGATCGCCTCACGCGCGGCACGCACGCGCTCGCGGTCGGCGCGCGCGTCGCGCCCCACCTTCATCTTCACTCGCGCAATGCCCGCGGCGGCCCAGCCGCCGAGCTGCCGCTGCAGTTGCTCCACGGTGTACGAGGTGAAGCCGCCGCTCCCGTACACGGGAATCGCATCGCGCACGGCACCGAGCAGGGTGACGAGCGGCAGGCCGAGGACACGCGCCTTGAGATCCCAGAGGGCGCTGTCCACCGCGGAGAGCGCCATGGACACGATCCCCGGACGTCCGAGATTGCGGATGCGATGACGCATGGCGTTCCACAGCGCGGGGACGTCCATCGCGTCACCCCCCTGCACCACCGGCGCGAGATGATCCCGCACCACGCGCGCGGTGGCGGCGTCCGCATACGTGTAGCCGAGCCCCGTGTGCTCCGCGGCACTCACGTGCACGACGACCAGCGTGGTCTCCGACCAGGCGAGCGTGCCATCCGACTCCACACCATCGGTGGGGACGACGTACGCCTCCGCGGTCACGGCGCCGATCTGCGCCGAGGGCGCGGCGACGATCATTGCCCCCGCTCGAGCAGAGAGAGCGACGCGTCGGCGGCGGCGCCGAACACCAGGTGCCCGGCCAGGGCGCGGGCGTGTGTCTGCCATGGGAACGCTGCGGGCCCCGGCGTGAGCCCGAGTGCGGGGGTGGCGATCTCGTCGATGAGGAGCCAGAACGCGATGCCGAATGCCAGCCCGCGCACGGCGGCCGGCGTGCGAACGTGCGGGCGCAGCGACGCGTAGGTAGCACCCGCCACGGCGCCCAGCGCCCAGTGGATGGCGCTCCCCGCGCGCGGCCGCTGGTCGTCGGACAGCGCGATGCCCGCCGCATCGGCGAGTTTGTCCGCTGCGGCCTCGTAGGCCGGCGTCCCGCCCCGCGCGCGATCCTCGCGCTCCCGGGCGTCGCGGCGCTCGCGCGCGTAGAGCGCGGTGGTGACCTTCCCCATAGCCCAGGTGGCGAGCGCACCCGCGACGATCCCATCCACGAGCGCCGCTCCCACCCCGCCGTTCCGTGCTCCGGCCATGATTCCTCCTTGCTCGGCGAATCGGGAGCGCACGATCCATTCCGGCCGTGGGGAGCGGCACCGTCCGGCCGCGTCCCTTGGCCGCGACGCCCTGTCGATGTACGTTCCAGCATATGGCCTCCCATACATCCGCGTCGCGGCGGCGCAGACGTTCCGCACCCGCCGCGACGCCTCCTCACAATGGCGCCGCGGTGCGCGCCATGACCGCCGTGCGCCGCATCGTGCAGGCGCTGCACCAATCCGCGCGCGACGTCGAGCGCGCCCTCGGGATCAGCGGCGCCCAGCTCTTCGTGCTCGAGCAGCTCGCGCGCGAGCCGGCGGAGTCGGTGAACGCGCTCGCCGCGCGCACGGTCACGCATCAGAGCTCGGTCTCCGTGGTGGTGCGGCGCCTCGTGGAGCGTGGTCTCGTCCGCCGGTCGCGCGTGCGCGAGGACCGGCGCCGCGTCCGCTTGGAGATCACGCCGGATGGCGCCGCGGTGCTCCGGCGAGCACCCATCACCGCGCAGGCGCGGCTGGTAACCGGGTTGCGCGCGCTCCCCGCGCGCAGCGTCCAGCGGCTCGCCGCCACACTGGAGCAGTGGCTTGGCGAAGCACGCATACCGCTCCCTGCCCCGCTCTTCTTCGAGACGGGCGAGGGGGGCGGGAGCGCGCGCGCCTCGCGCAGACCCCCACGCACGCGCCGCGCCGCGTCGTCCCGTGAATAAAGACAAGGGAGCGCAGGGCGAGCGAGCGGAGTCGCTCCCCGTAGCGCCATCGCTCAGTCCGGCGCTCGAATCGGTCCGCATTCCCGACGAGCGCCCCACCGTCGCACTCCGCGATGTGGCGCTCGCCGGCGTGGCGGTGCTCGTGGCGCTGGGCGCCGCGGTCATCGCCCAGGTGCTCACGCGGCTCATCGGGCTCATCACCAACCTCAGCTTCTACGCGCGCGTCTCCACGGCCTTCTCCTCGCCGACCACCTCGGTGCTCGGCGCATGGGTGATCGTGGTGCCGGTGATCGGCGGGATCATCGTCGGCATCATGGCGCGCTACGGATCGGCGGCCATCCGCGGACACGGCATTCCGGAGGTGATGGAGCGGATCCTGTTCGCGCGCAGCCGCATTCCGGCGCGCGTGACCTTCCTCAAGCCGCTGTCGGCGGCGATCGCCATCGGCACGGGAGGCCCGTTCGGCGCGGAGGGCCCCATCATTGCCAGCGGCGGCGCGCTCGGGTCGCTCGTGGGACAGGCGCTCTCGATCACGGCCGACGAGCGAAAGATTCTCCTCGCCGCGGGGGCGGCAGCCGGGATGGCGGCCACCTTCGGCAGCCCCATCTCGTCCGTCTTGCTGGCGGTGGAGTTGCTGCTGTTCGAGTATCGCGCTCGCTCGGTGATCACCGTCACGCTGGCGGCCGTCACCGCGACGGCGGTGCGCATCGCCTTTGCCGGCACCGCGCCGATCTTCGCCATGCCCGCGCTCGCGCAACCCAGCGCGGCGGCGATCCTCACGTACACCGTCATGGGCGCGTTCATGGGGCTCGTGGCCGTGGGCGTCACCCGATCCGTGTACTGGATCGAGGACCAGTTCGAGCGCATCCCCACGCACTGGATGTGGTGGCCGGCCATCGGCGGCCTGGTGGTCGGCGTGGTCGGCTACTTCGCGCCGCGGACGCTCGGCGTGGGGTACGACAACATCCAGGGCGTGCTGAGCGGAACGATCGTGGGACGTGCGTTGATCGCCCTGCTCGTGCTCAAGTTCATCTCGTGGAGCATCGCGCTCGGCAGCGGCACGTCGGGGGGAACGCTCGCGCCGTTGTTCACGCTCGGCGGCTCGCTGGGCGCGTTGATGGGGACGGCGGCGATGGCGCTCCTTCCCAGCCTTGGCGTGGATCCGCGGCTGGCCGCGCTGGTCGGGATGACGGGGATGTTCGCCGGCGCGTCGCACGCGGTGCTCACGTCCGTAGTGTTCGCCTTCGAGACCACGCGCCAGCCAGCCGGGCTGCTGCCGCTCCTGGCGGGCGGGAGCTGCGCGTATCTGGTGTCGCTCCTGCTCTCGCGGCACTCCATCATGACCACCAAGCTCGCCCGCCGCGGCGCCACGATCCGCACGGAATACACGGTGGACGTGCTGTCGGCCATCCGCGTGGGCGATGTCGCCACGCGCGAGGTGATCTCGCTGCAAGCGTCACAGCCGGTCGACGAGACGCGGCAGTGGCTGGTGTCGGGCACGCCGGACTCCGGACACCAGGGCTATCCCGTGGTGGACGCCGATGGGCGGTTGCGGGGGCTCGTGACGCGGCGGCAGATGATGACCAAGCAACCGAGCGACGTGCAGCGCGTGGGAGATCTCGTGACGTCGCCGCCGGTGGTGGTCTTCGAGGACACGACGCTGCGCGAGGCCGCCGATCTCATGGTGCGTGAGCGTGTGGGACGCGTGCCGATGGTGGAGCGGGAGAATCCGCAGCACATGATCGGCATCATCTCGCGCAGCGATCTGCTGGCTGCGCACGCGCGGCGACTGGCGGAGGCTACGGAGGCCGAAGAGGGGATTACCGTCCCCTGGCGGCTGTGGCGCCGTCCCGCGGGTGAGTCGGGGTCGCAGGAGCGCGCGTGAGCTCGCGGCGCGCCCGGGCGCCGAGCCAGCGCGCCTCCTGATACGCCGCCCGCGCCACGGCGCGGATCCCAAGCACGAGGGGCGATCCGCCGGTGAAGGCGCCGGCGACGGCGTAGAGCGTGGAGGGAGAGAACGCCGCCTCCGGCGTGATGGCGTACACCGGCTCCCACCGCTCCGGATCGAACTTGGACTTGAACGCGTCCAGCCCATCGAAGTTGTAGAACCGCCGCCCGTGGGCACGAATCCAGGCGAGCGTGAGGCGAAGCCAACGCGGCTCGGCGTCCACCGCGCGCGGCGCGTGGCGCGAGAGCGGCGCGAGGCCGAGCGTCATGTAGCTGCTCCCCTCTTCGGCCACCGCGCGCACGGCGGCGTCGATGAGCAGCTCCGCGGTGCCGTTCGGCGCGTCGTGTCCGCGGACGATCTGCTCGATGAGCCAGCCGGCACGGCGCGGAATGGGTGACGCGACCAGAAACGCCACCACGCGCTCCCGCCGCCGCGCCACGAATACGCGCCGGCCGGCAAGGCGATGCAGCGTGTTGGGCTCCACCAGAAAGTGCAGCGGCGGGAGACCGCGCGTGGCCAGCCACTCCGACAGACATCGCTCCAGATCGGGGTGTGCAGTGGCCATCTCGGCGCTCCACGCCTCCACCTCCACCCCTTTGTTCCGCGCGCGGTGCAGCTGTGCGCGCACGGACGCGCGGCGCCCGATCATCGCAGGCCAGCACGCGGGATTCCACGCCGGCTGCGCGCCGAGCACGACCGTTGCGCGCGGTGGGTGGTGCGCGAGGCTCGTACGCAACCGCTCCTCGGCACCGAAATAGCACACGCGCTCGCCGCAGCGTGTCGCGTCGCGCTCGAACGCGCGGACCACCTCGTCCATCCGATCCGGTGCGCACACGGGCGCGCCCGCCACCACGCGCACGCGGCGCCAGCGCACGAATCCCACCACGCTGTCGGCGATGCTGCCGGCCGGGGGAAACCAGTGCTCGATCCCCGGATTCACGATCTGGAACGACGTCGCATTCCACCCGTGCCGCAGCACCAGATGACGCACGGCCGCCAGCTCGGACCCTTCGGTCTCGAGCGGGCGGCCGTGCGGGCCCACCGGGGCGCTCAGCCGGCGGTGGGAGCGAGCGCGCTCACGCGCACGCTCACTTCTTCGCGCGCACGAAGGTGATCGGCGCGCCGGCGATGGTCACCTTCAGCAGCTCGTGCGGCGCAGCCACGCTCACCCACAGCGTGATCGGCTGCTCGCCGCCCGTCACCGACGCCCGGTACGCATTCACGGCGCCATCCGGGAGCGTCACGCTTTCCGTGGTGTCCACGGAGATCGTGAGTTGCTGCACCGTTCCTTTCGACTCGTCGAGCGACGGGAAGCTCCACTTCGCACCCGCGCTCCACGGCAGCGCCGGGATGATCGCGCGCAGCACGTCATCGTTCATCGTGCCGGGCGGAACGTCGGTGTCCGTCTCCACGCTGTGCGGTCCCTGCGGGCCCGGTACCGAGGCCGTCCCCTTCGCATGCCCGCCGGTGACCGTGATGTCCACCGACAACTGCTGCCCCTGCAGCGTGCCCGACGCGGCGATGTGCTGCAGCGCCGGAGCCTCGGTGAAGGTGACGGTGCTCTTCTGCTGCAGCATCGGACCGATCTCCGTGTGCTGCTCGTACTGGTAGCCGTCGGCCGTCTTGCTCAACACGCCGGTCTGATACCCGAAGGCCTGCCCCTGCACCATGATCGTGAAGCTGTCCGTACGCGCCGTGAGCGCCGCGGCGTCGATCGACAGCGTGCTCCCCTTGGCGACGAGATCATCGGGCGTGAGCGGCTTCCCTTCCACGTCGATGATCCGGACCGGGGCGATCTTCGCGAGCCCGTCGTAGATCTTGGAGCCGTCCCCCACCACCACGATGAGCATGGAGTCGGGGCGCACGACGAAGCTGGCCGCGTTCCGCAGTTGCTGCGCGGTAACGCCGGCCAGCCGCGTGCGGTACATGGTGAGATAGTCGCGCGGCAGACCGAGCAGCAGGGCGTTGCTCACCGCGCCGGCAACCTGATTGGCCGTCTCGATGGTGAGCGGGAACTGCCCGACCAGCGAGTTCTTCGCGGCCGCCAGCTCCGAGTCGGGCACCGCCTCGCTGCGGATCCGCCGGAGCTGATGGAGCATCTCGGCAAGCGCCGAGTCGGTGACGGGCGTGCGGACTTCGGTGCTCGCCTGGAAGTAGCCGATCCCCTGTGGGCGGTCGAGGTCGGAGTACGCGCCGTACGTCCAGCTCTTCTGCTCGCGCAGAATGAGGAACAGCCGCGCGTCGGCGCCACCGCCGAGCACCTGGTTGGCCACCACGGCCGGGTACCAGCGCGGATCGGTGGGGAGGAAGGTCGTGTTCCCCGCCACGATGTTCGACTGCACCGAGCCCGGACGGTGCACGAGCAGAATCTCGGTGTGATTCCGCGCCGGCGGAGCGGGGAACGTTTGCGCGGCCGGGCGTGCACCCGACCAGCCCGCGAACGACTTGGTGGCCAGCGAGCGCGCGCGGTCCATCGTGATGTCACCGGCGATCACGAGCAGCGCGCCGCCAGGACGAAAGCGAGCCTTCTGGAACGCCACCAGGTCCTGACGGGTGATGCTCCGCACGCTGGCTGGCGTGGAGAAGCGCCCGTAGGCGCCCGTGCCGTACAGTCCCTGCTCGAAGAAGCGGGACGCCAGCGCCGCCGGCTGCGACAGTTGGAGCTGCAGCGCGGAGAGCTGCTGCGTGCGCTGGAGCTCGACCTCCTTGTCCGGGAAGGTAGGGCGCACGACGGCGTCGGCCAGCATGTCGAACGCGAGCGGTGCGTCCGGCGCAAGCACGTCGGCGAACACCGTGATGAAGTCCGAACCGGCCGCGGCATTGATCTGTCCGCCCACGCCCTCGATGGTGCGGGCGAAGTCCTCGGCGCTGCGGTTCCCCGCGCCTTTGGTGAGGAGCGCAGCGGTCATGGTCGCCAACCCTTCCTTGCCCGCCGGTTCGTACTTTGAGCCAGCGGGAAGCGAGAGCGAGACGGACACCACCGGATGCTCGTGGCTCGCCACCAGCACGAGACGCATTCCGTTGGGGAGCGTGGCCTCCTGGTACGGAGGGAACTTGGCCGGTTGAATGGGACCGGGGGGCGGCGGCGTGGGGGGAAAGCCCTGCGCCGCGGACGATGCCGGCGCCGCGATCGACGCGACGGCGAGCAACGAGAGGAGAAAGGCCGGAATGCGGTTCACGGCTTGGCCTCCGGTGTGACGATGAGGATGAGCGAGTTGTCCGGCCGCAGATACATCCCGGCGACGCGCTTCACGTCGGCGGTGGTGACCTTCATGTAGCGGTCGAGATCAGTGTTCACCGCGTTCGCGTCGCCGAGGAACATGTTCGCGCGCTGGAGCGCCTCGGCGCGGCTCAACGATTGCTGCCGCTGGTTGATCGTGCTCGCACGGAGCTGGTTCTTGGCCTTCGTGAGCTCAGCGTCGGTCACGCCCTCGCTCCCTACGCGCGCGATCTCCGCGGAGAGCAGCCCGTCCACGGAGTCGATGGGGACTCCCTGATTGGCGATGGCGAAGACGTACATGAGCCCGGGCCCCCGGCGGGGGCCAAAGGGATTGAGCAGCACCTGCGTGGCCACGGCAGCCTTGGCGTCGCGCGCAAGGCGCACGTTGAGCCGCGAGCTCTCCCCCTGCCCCAGGATCGTGCTCAGCAACTGCAGCGCCGGATAGTCGGGAGATTCGTAGGCCGGAACGCGGAACACATGGAACGCGGCGGGCAGCGTGGCCTTGGCATCGGTGGCGGTGCGGCGCATGGGCCCCGTATTGAAGCGCGGCGTGCACTGCACTGCCGGCGGCTCCGGACTGCGCGGGATGTTCGCGAAGTACTGCTGCACGAGCTGCTTCGCCTGCGCCGGGTCGAAGTCGCCCACGATCGTCAGTGTGGCGTTGTTCGGCGCATAGTACAGGTCGTGGAATTCCTTCACGTCGTTCGTCTCGGCGGCGTTCAGGTCGTCCATGGAGCCGATGACGGAGTGCGCGTACGGGAAGCAGGACGTGGAATCGTAGATGCCGTAGGCGTCCTCGAACAGCACGCGCGTATACGGCTGATTGTCCACGCGCAGCCGCCGCTCCTCCTTCACCGCTTCACGCTGGTTGTGAAAGTTCGAATCGTTCACCGCCAGCGAGCGCATCCGGTCGGCCTCGAGCCAGAGCCCCAGGTTGAGCCGGTTGGACGGGAGCACCTCGAAGTAGTTCGTCCGGTCTTCCGTGGTGCTGCCGTTCATCGCTCCGCCCGCGCGCTGGACGAGCTGGAAATGCTCCGCCTTCTTCACGTGCGCGGAGCCCTGGAACATCATGTGCTCGAACAGGTGGGCAAAGCCGGTGCGCCCGCGCACCTCGTTACGGGAGCCGACGTTGTACCACACGTCCACCGCCACCACCTGGGCCGAATGATCCGGCGCGAGAATGACGGTGAGCCCGTTGGCGAGCGTGTCGGTCTGCACGGCGATGCGCCCCGGTTCCTGCGCCATCAGTGGCGCAGCGGAGAGGCACACCGCGGTGGTGAGCGCGGCGATGAGCCGTTGCATCCGGAATCCTCCGTGGGTCGGATTTGGCGATCGGGAACGCTGCGCGGGTGGACCGGCGCACGCCCGCACGAAACTTAGCCCCTGTCGCCTGCGGCGACAGGGGCCCAAGGTGTGACGAAGGCGCGCGTGGATGTGACGCCCGACTACCGGCGATCAGGCACCCGCGACGAGCCGCGGGGTGAAGCGTCGCGGCACGAGCGAGAGGGCACGCACGGCGAAGGTCGCCGCGTCCTCGCCGCGCGAGCAGACGGCCTCCCCTGCGCCGAGCTCGCGCGCCCATGCGAGGAGCGCTTCGTCCGTCTGGTCGGTGTAGACGATCACCGTTGCGCTCTCGACATCGGTGCGGAGCGCCTGCACGAGCGCGAGGCCATCCAGCCGCGGCAGGGCGACTTCGGTGATGACGAGGTCCGGCGTGAGCCGCTTGGCATAGGCCAACGCGGCTTCGCCGTCGGCCGCCTCGAGCACGATGGCGCCCACCGCTTCGAGCGCATCGCGCAGCATGCGCCGCCGCTCGCGATCGTCATCCACCGTGAGCACGCGCAACGCGTCGGCACGCGGCGGCTCGGTGCGCGCGCGCTTCCGAGCGGCAGCCGCACCCGCGGCGGCGCTCGCCGGCACGATGGCCGGAGTTGCCGCCGCACTGGCCGGCGCGGATACCGCCGGCGTCGCCGGGGCGTCCGTGGACGCATCCGACTTCTTGGAGCCCAGGATCTGCTCGAGCAACGCGTCCACCTCGCTCTGCGTCGGCGCCACATCCTGGATGGGCGCGGCCACGTTGTCCAGCAGCTCGTGCAGCGACGTGGCCCCGGCGAGCACGCGCTCCAGTCCTGCCTCCCACAGCGTGTGCATCCCCGAGCGCTTCGCGATCGCGGCGATCTCGTCGGCGGGCGCGCCGTGCGCGATCGCCTGCTGCATCTCCGGTGTCACCACCATCACTTCGGCCACGACCATCCGCCCGCGATAGCCGGTGTTGCGGCATGCGGGGCACCCGACCGCGCCGCGGAGCTGATCCGTCTTCATGCCGCTGAGCAGGATCTGGTGATCCATCGGCAGATCCGACAGGGCTACAGGCGCGCTACACTCCGGGCAGAGCCGCCGCAGCAGCCGCTGCGCCACGATCCCCTTGAGCGCACCCGACAGCGCGCCGGTGTCGACACCGATGTCGATCAATCGACCAATCGTCGAGGGCGCATCGTTGGTGTGCAGCGTGGAGAGCACCAGGTGTCCGGTCATGCTGGCCTTGACGGCGATCCCCGCCGTCTCGCCATCGCGGATCTCGCCCACCAGCACGACGTCCGGATCCTGCCGCAGGATCGAGCGCAGCGCCGCGGCGAAGCTCAGCCCGGAGCGCTCCGACACCTGTACCTGGTTGATCCCCTCCAGCCGGTACTCCACCGGATCTTCCACCGTCACGATGTTCAGCTCGCGCGAGTGCACGTGCCGGAGCGCCGAGTACAGCGTCGTCGTCTTGCCCGAGCCGGTGGGGCCGGTCACCAGCACCATCCCCTCCGTCTGGCCGAGCAACTGGTGCAGCCGGTGCGTTTCGCCAGCCGTGAAGCCGAGCGATCCCAGCTCCGCCGACGTCGCGCCGCCGTCGAGCACGCGAATCACCCCTTTCTCGAAGCGGCTGCCCAGCGGAAGCGTCGAGACGCGGAGGTCGATCGTGCGGCCGTCGAACACGGTGGACGCGCGTCCATCCTGCGGGCGCATGCGGTCGGCGATGTCCAGCCCGGCGGCGACCTTCAACCGGTTCATGAGCAGCGGCGCGACGTCGCTCGGCACGCGACAGACGTCGTGCAGCACGCCGTCCACGCGGAAGCGCACGAGCAGCTCGCCGTCCACCGGCTCCAGGTGAATGTCGCTGGCGCGCTGATCGAACGCGTCGGTGATGATGGCGTTCAGCGCATCGACCGCCGCGCCGCGCGACGGTGCGGCCGATGGCGCCCCGCCGGCGTCGCGCACCGCCCACTGCAGCCGCGGACCGTCGAGCTGCGTCCCGTTCGCGCCGTAGATGCGCGTCCGCGCGGCCGCGATCTCCAGCGGGCTCGCGACGGCGAGACGAATCCGGCGCGTGCAGGCGAAGGCCAGATCGCGCTCGAGATGCTGGGCGAGCGGATTGGCGGTGGCGATCTCCAGCACCCCGTCCTTCAGTCCCACCGGGGTGATGCCGTATCGCTCGGCAATCGTGCGCGGGAGCAACTCGGCTTCGCGTTCGCCCACGTGCGACAGGTCGGCGCGTGCACAGCGCGACAGGTCGCACGCGACGCGGATCAACTCCTCCGCGGGGACACCCGCTGCCTCGAACGCCTGCCAGGCGCTGGGCGCCGGCTGGAGATGCTCCACGGCGGGATGTCCGCGCTCACGGAATGCATCCAGCAGCCAGCGATCGCTCCACGGTGTTCTGGCGCGTCGTCCCGCCTGGGGTGCCTCGCTCATCGTTCGCTCCGGTGGTGACGGGGAGGATGCGGATGACGCGCCGGCGGCGCGCACCCACCTCCACTTCGGGTGCAGAGACGAGCGAGTCACACGCGCGTCAGCACACATCGCGCAACGTGCTACCGTTGCTGCGGTTGCGCCGCTGTCGTGGTGTAAGACTTCACTAAAGTGCCGGGTGAAGCGATGCTAACCTTCGCACGCACCCGGTGCGTCGGACGTGGAGCGACGGCACATCACGCGCTCGGACCTGGACGTTGCTCGCGCGCCAGTAGTCGCCCCTTCACCGCCCTTGTAGAATACGGCGTCACGCAGTCCCTCCCCGGCCATCTGTGGCGGCCGGCTCCTGGTCCCCCACGCAACGGCATGTCCGACCGGTTCGCGGCAGTGGTGCTCACTGTCGTCCTTGCCCTGCTGCTCTTTCTGGATGTCCGCGGCGCCGTGCTCGTCTCTCCCGACGAGCCGCGCTACGCCGAGATCCCCCGCGAGATGCTCGCGACCGGTGACTACATCACCCCCCACCTGAACGGGGCACCCTACTTCGAGAAGCCGCCGCTCCTGTACTGGGCGAACGCGCTGTCCATGCGGGTGTTCGGCCACAACGCGTTCGCGGCGCGGTTGGTGACGCGTCTGGCCGCGGTGGGAACGGCCGTGCTGCTCATCATCGCGCTCGGCGGACGGCGCGACGATGCGTGGCGGTGGGAGTGGGGGTGGTGGTCGGCGGTCGTGTTTCTGTCCGCGCCGCTCGACTTCGCGCTCGGGCGCGTGACGCTCACCGATGGACTGCTCTCGTTCACGATCGCGGTCACGATGTTCGCGGTACGCGCGTTCGTGCACGCGCGTGAGGATGGCCGGAGCGGCACCGGTGCGCTGGTCCTCGTCGGAGTGGGGGCGGCGCTTGCCACGCTCACCAAGGGACTGGTGGGCATCGTCTTCCCGGGACTCGTCTTCCTCATCTGGGTCGGCATCATGGGACGGTGGCGGCGCATACGCGAGCTGCTGTTGTCCCCCGCGCCGATCGTCTTCCTGGCGCTCGCGCTCCCCTGGTTCATCCTGGTGGAGCAGCGGAACCCCGGATTCACGCGGTTCTTCTTCGTGCACGAGCACTTCGCCCGCTTCGCCACCGGCGAGGCCTCGCGCCCCGGGCCCATCTATTATTTCGTGGCCGTCGTAGCGGCGGGGTTCCTCCCGTGGACGTTCCTCGTGCCGCGCGCCTTCGCACCGCTGCGCGCGTGGCGGCGCGAGCGCTTCGCCGCCCATGCGGACCTGCTGTACTTCGCGCTCTGGTTTCTCGTCATCCTCGTGTTCTTCACCCTGTCGCGCTCCAAGCTGGTGCCGTACATCCTGCCGGCCATGCCGGCGGCCGCCGCGCTCGTGGGCGCCGTACTCGCGCGGCAGCCGGTCGGTCACCGCCGCGCGCTCTTCGCCTACGCCGTGGCGATGTCGCTGATCGTGGCTGGTGGGCTGGGCTACGGTCTGGCGAGTCACGCATTGGCGGCGGCACGCGCCACCGCGTGGGCGCTCGCCGCGGGGGGAGCGCTGCTCGTGGGCGCGTGGGCCGGCGTGCGCCTCGCGCCGCGCGGTGAGCGGCGCGGGTGGCTCGGCGCTGCGGCCGGCTGGGCGGGGCTGTACCTTGTGGCAACGCTGTATCTTCCGACGCTGGCGGCGGAGCGCTCCGAGAACGCGCTTGCACCGTTGGCCGCCGCGCTCGCGCGCGATGGCCGCGCGACGCTCGTGGCGTACGGTGCCTACCCGCAGAGCTTTCCGTGGGAGCTGCAGCGCCCCATCGTGGTGGCGAACTACGTCGGCGAGCTCGGCTCCACCTGGCCTCTGCCCGACTCGCTCTACTGGTCCAAGCAGGAGTTCTGGCAGCGGTGGAGCGCCGGCCAGCGCATGGTGGTAGCGATTCGCGCGCGCGATGTGCGCCGCTTCGAGGCGCTCTCGGATGAGCCGCCGACGGTGCTCGCGCGACATCCGGTGTACGTCCTGCTGTCCAACTTCATCCCTGCCGACCGCAACCCACGTGCAGTACCGTGAGCAGCACACGTCCCGTGCGAAACGCTGAGCCGAGGAGCGCGGCCGTTCCCGAGGCGCCGCCGGCCGCACGGCGCGAGTTCCTCCCGTTCGCGCGTCCCACCATTGGCGATGAAGAGATCGCCGAGCTGGTCGACTCGCTGCGCTCGGGGTGGATCACCACCGGTCCCAAAGTGGAACGCTTCGCCGCGATGTTCGCCGAGTACGTGGGCGCGCGGCATGCGACGGCGGTGGCCTCCGCCACCGCGGGGCTGCACGTGGCGCTGCTGGCGCACGGCATCGGCCCCGGCGATGAGGTGATCACCACGCCGCTCACCTTCGCCGCCACCGTCAACCTCATCGTGCTGGTGGGCGCCACGCCCGTGCTGGCTGACGTGGACCCACGCACGCTGCAGGTGCGCGTGGAGGAGATCGAACGGCGCGTGACACCGCGCACGCGCGCCATCATCCCGGTCCACTTCGTGGGACAACCGGTGGACCTCGATCCGCTCATCGCGCTCGGCGCGGCGCGCGGCATCGCGATCATCGAGGACGCCGCGCATGCCGTGGGCACCGAGTACCGCGGCCGGCGCATCGGCTCCTTTCCCACCACGTCCGTCTTCTCCTTCCATCCCAACAAGAACATCACCACGGGCGAGGGCGGGATGGTCGTGACCACGGATCCCGAGGTGGCCGCGCGCGTGCCGCTGCTGGTCTTCCACGGCATGGACCGCCACGCCTGGAAGCGCTTTGCCCGCGAAGGCAGCCCGCGCTACGACATCGCGCTGCCCGGGTACAAGTACAACATGATGGACATCCAGGCGGCGCTCGGCATCCATCAGTTACCGCGCCTGGAGGGCTTCCTGGAGACGCGGCGCCGGCTGGCCGAACGCTACCAGCGCGCGCTGGCAGATCTGGATGCGCTCATCCTCCCCGAGGCGGTACCATATCCGTCGCGGCACGCCTGGCATCTGTACACACCGCTCGTGAACACGGATGCGCTCACCATCGATCGCGACCGGCTCATGGCGGAGCTCAAAGCGCGCAACATCGGCACCGGGCTGCACTATACCGCCGTGCACGAATTCTCGTACTACCGCGATCGCTACGGCTGGCGCCCGGACGACTTCCCTGCCGCGCACTACGTGTCGGAGCGGATCGTCTCCCTCCCCCTCTTCCCCGGTCTCACGGAGGAGGATCAGGACGACGTGATCGCCGCGCTGCACGACGTGGCGCGAAGGTTCGCCCGGTGACCCGCGCCGCAGCCGGCGTGTCGCACGACGTTCACCGGACTCCCGCGCCACGTGCGCCATCGCCCGGCGCGCCGCCGTCGGTGTCGGTGGTCATTCCCGTGTACAACGAGGAGGGGAATCTCGCCGAGCTCATGCGACGCATGATGCTCGTTCTCGATGGTCTGGCGCGTCCCGCCGAAGTGCTGTTCGTGGACGACGGCAGCCGCGATCGCTCGCTCGAGATGCTGCGCGCCGCGGCGGCCGAGTTCCCCGGGCGCGTGCGCGTGGTCGAGCTGTCGCGCAACTTCGGGCAGCACCCCGCCATCCTCGCCGGCTTCGCGCACGCGGCCGGCGACGTGGTGGTCACGCTCGACGCCGACCTGCAGAACCCGCCCGAGGAGATCCCGGCGCTCGTCGCCCTGGTGGAGCGCGGGCACGACGTGGTGGGCGGGGTGCGCCAGCAGCGCCACGACTCGCTCTTCCGGCGCGCCGCCTCGTGGATGGTGAATCGCGTCACCGCGTGGCTCACCGGCATCCGTATGAGCGACTACGGATGCATGCTGCGCGCGTACTCGCGCGAGATCATCGACCTCATCAACCGCTGCGAGGAAAGCTCCACCTTCATCCCCGCGCTCGCGCAATCGTTCGCGCGGCATCCGGTCGAGATCCCGGTGGCGCATGCCGAGCGCCGGTCGGGTGCATCGAAGTACTCGTTGTACCGGCTCTTCCGGTTGAACTTCGACCTGATGACCGGATTCTCGGTGGTCCCGCTGCAGCTCTTCACGCTGCTGGGCTTCGCCGTGTCCGGCGGCGGTGTGCTCTTCGGCGCCTACCTGCTCGTGCGGCGTTTCATCCTGCTGCGCCAGTCGGAGGCAGAGGGTGTGTTCACGCTCTTCGCGCTGGCGTTCGTCCTGATGGGCGTCCTCATGGCCGGGCTCGGCATCGTGGGCGAGTACATCGGGCGGATCTACCAGGAAGTGCGCGGACGTCCGCGCTATCTGGTGCGGCACGTGTACGGTGCGTCCGGCGTCCCGTCCCGCACACCGGCAGCGGACAGCACGGGGAGTGCGGTGGAGCGCGGAGCGCTCGGGTGACCGCGCCGCGCGTGGTGGTGTTCGCGTACGCCGACGTGGGACACGCGTGCCTCTCGCTCCTGCTCGACCGGGGCGCGCAGGTGGCGGCCGTGTACACCCACGCCGACGATCCGCACGAGGCGCGCTGGTTCCCCAGCGTGGCCGCGCTTGCCGCGGCGCGGGGGATTCCGGTGACGGTGGAGGCCGACCTCTCCGCCCCGCACGAGCTCGAGCGCCTGCGCGGCCACGCGCCCGATCTCCTGCTCTCGTTCTATTACCGGCGCCTCCTTCCGGAGGACGTGCTCGCGCTTCCGTCCTTGGGCGCGTTCAACATGCACGGCTCGCTGCTTCCCGCGTACCGCGGTCGTGCGCCGGTGAACTGGGCGGTCCTGCGCGGCGAGACGCGCACCGGCGCCACGCTGCACGTCATGGTGCCGCGCGCGGACGCGGGGGACATCGTGGATCAGGAGAGCGTCCCGATCGGACCCAACGATCCCGCACGCGTGGTGCAGGCGCGCGTGCGCGATGCCGCCGTGCGCGTGCTCGACCGGCAGCTCGCCAACCTGCTCGCCGGCACGGCGCCCCGGCGCGCGCAGGATCCCGCCGCGGCGTCCACGTTCGGCCGCCGCCGCCCGGACGACGGCGCCTTCTCGTGGGCACAGCCGGCGCGCGAGATCCACGACCTGGTGCGCGCCGTCTCGCACCCCTATCCCGGCGCACGGACGATGGTGGACACCGAGCTCCTGTACGTGTGGGAGACGCGCGTTGGGGAGCCGGCGGCGCCTGGCACGGCGCCCGGTACCGCGCGCCTGGCGGGACGCGAGATGCAGGTGGCCTGCGGCGACGGCACCTGGCTCCGCGTTCTCCGCGCGCAGCTCGCCGGCGCCCCGGAGGGCGACGGCGCGGACGTCGCGCGCCATCTCCCTCTCCCCTCGCTCCCGATCACCGACACACCATGAGAGTGCTCATCCTGGGCGTGAACGGCTTCATCGGTAACGCCCTCACCGCACGGATTCTCACCACCACCGACTGGAACGTCTACGGTCTCGACATGTCGATGGAGAAGATCGAGCCGTTCCTCGAGCATCCACGCTTCCGCTTCCTGGAAGGCGACATCGCCATCAACAAGGAGTGGATCGAGTACCAGATCAAGAAGTGCGACGTGGTGCTCCCCCTCGTCGCCATCGCCACGCCGGCCGCGTACGTGCGCGACCCGCTCGCCGTCTTCGAGCTCGACTTCGAGGAGAATCTCCGCATCGTGAAGCAGTGCGCGCGCTACGGCACGCGCATCGTCTTTCCGTCCACCTCCGAGGTGTACGGGATGTGCCCCGACGCGGAGTTCGACGAGGAGACCTCGCCGCTCGTCTACGGCCCGATCCACAAGCAGCGATGGATCTACTCGGCCAGCAAGCAGCTCCTCGATCGCGTGATCTACGCGTACGGCCAGCAGCAGGGGCTGCATTTCACCCTCTTCCGCCCGTTCAACTGGATCGGCCCGCACCTGGACGACATCGATTCCCCCAAGGAAGGCTCCTCGCGCGTGCTTACCCAGTTCCTGCACAACATTCTCTACGGTCAGCCCATCAAGCTGGTGGATGGCGGACAGCAGCACCGCTCCTTCACCCACATCAACGATGGGATCGATGGTCTGATGAAGATCCTCGTGAACGAGGGCGCTCGCGCCGATGGCGGGATCTTCAATCTGGGCAACCCGGCCAACGACATCTCCATCCGCGAGCTGGCGGAACGGCTGGTGGAGCTGGTCGCCACGTATCCCGGATACGAGCACGTGCGTGAGCAGACGCCCATCGTCCCCATCGATGCCGAGGAGTACTACGGACGCGGATACCAGGACATCATGACGCGCGTTCCCTCCATCCGGCGCGCACGCGACGTGCTCGGCTGGGAGCCGTGCATCGGACTGGAGCAGGCGCTCCGCCTCACGCTCGACTTCTATCTCTCGGGGCGCCAGCGGACACTCCGCCCGTGAGTCGCGTGGCGTTGAAGGTGGACTGCGACACGTTCACCGGCACGCGCGATGGGATCCCCAAGTTGCTGCGCGCCTTCGATCGCGCCGCCGTGCGGGCCACGTTCTTCTTCACGCTCGGACCCGATCGCTCGGGGCGCGCCATCGTCCGCGTCCTCACGCGCAAGGGATTCCTGCGGAAGATGCTCCGCTCGCGCGCGCTGTCGCTCTACGGCCCGCGCACCGCGCTCTCCGGAACGCTCCTCCCCGCGCCGCACATCGGGCGGCGGCTGGGTGACCTCATCCGATCGGTGCGCGACGCGGGGCACGAGGTGGGCGTCCACGGCTGGGACCACGTGCGGTGGCACGATCGGCTCCATCGGATGAGCCGGGAAGCCATCGCGCACGACTACGGTGCAGCGCACGACGAGTTCGCCCGGATCTTCGGCGAACGCGCGCGCGCATCCGCGGCGCCCGGGTGGCACGCCACGGCCGCCTCCAAGCTCGTGCAGGAGGACTTTCATCTGCACTATGCGTCCGATACGCGGGGCGGCTCCCCCTTCTTGCCGGCGGTGGACGGACGGACGCTCGGCACCCTGGAGATCCCGACCACGCTCGCCACCTGGGATGAGCTCCTCGGTACGCCGGCGTGTCCCACGGTGGCACATCTGGTAGATTGCACGCGACGCGCGGTGACCGGTACCGAGGTGCATTCCATCCATACAGAAGGAGAAGGTACCGTACTGCTCGCGCAGTTCGAGCAGTTGCTCCGCGCGTGGGCGGCGGACGGCGTCCGCATCATGACGCTCGCCGAGGTGGCGCGCGAGCGGATGCGCGATCCCGCGCGCGTCCCCGTCCGGCGCCTCGTGCGCACCACGCTCCCCGGCCGCGCGGGAGAGGTCACGGGAAGCGTGGCACCGTGACGGGAACCTCCCGCCCCGCAAAGCGGATTTGTCCAGGGTCGGCGCGCGACGCGTCCGCGCCCGCACGGCGTGAGGAGTGCATGGGGATCCCGCATTCCTCCGGTGCGATGCACGCAGCGCCGGCCGGCGCAGGAGCCGGCGCACAGGATTGGATCTGGAGACGTACGGGATGATCGAACGGAACTTTCGCACGCGGCGGGCAGTCGCCCGCCCTGGACGTACTGGCGGAGGGCGCGCGTGACGGCGGTGAGTGAAGGCGTCGTCGCACCCGCGAAGTTGGCAGCCGCGCCGCACAAGTGGCTGGTGGCCGGCTCCGTGATGACGGGGACGATCATGGCGGTGCTCGATTCGAGCATCGTCAACGTCGCCCTCCCCGACATGAGCGGCTCGCTCGGCGTCACCATCGAGCAGATCACGTGGGTAGTGACGGGCTACATCCTGTCCAACGTGATCATCATGCCCATCACCGGGCTCCTCAGCTCGCGCTTTGGCCGGAAGAACTTCTACATGGCCAGCGTGGTGATGTTCACGGTGGCCTCCATGCTCTGCGGACTCGCCGGCAGCCTCGGCGTCATGGTCGTCTTCCGCATCCTGCAAGGAGCCGGCGGCGGCGTGCTGATCACCGTGTCGCAGGCCATCCTGCGCGAGAGCTTCCCCGCCGAGGAACAGGGGATGGCGATGGGGATCTACGGAATGGGCGTGGTGCTCGCGCCGGCCTTCGGTCCCACATTGGGCGGATGGATCACGGACAACTACTCGTGGCCGTGGATCTTCTACATCAACGTGCCCATCGGGATCATCAACCTGATGCTCGTGAGCCGCTTCATCGAGGATCCCTGGTACCTCAAGCGCGAGCGCGGGCGCATCGACTTCGAGGGACTCGCGCTGCTCACCATCGGACTGGGCGCGCTGCAGCTCATGCTCGAGAAGGGGGAGACGGAGGACTGGTTCAACTCGGGGCTCATCATCACGCTCGCCATTGTAGCCGCTGTGGGGCTCGTACTGTTCATCTGGCGCGAGCTGGTCACGGCCCGTCCCGCGGTGGACCTCCGCATCCTGCAGAATTCTTCCTTCTCCTCGGCCACCGCGCTGGGCGGGGTGCTGGGGATGGGACTGTACGGCAGTCTCTTCCTCCTCCCGCTCTTCCTGCAGAACCTGCTCGGCTATCCGGCCATGGAGTCGGGGCTCGCGCTCATGCCGCGCAGTCTCGCGATGGCGGTGGTGATGCCGATCGGCGGGCGGTTCTACAACAAGCTCGGCCCGCGCGTGCTCGTGAGCGTCGGGCTGGTGGTGAGCGCCTTCTCCTTCTGGGAGTTGTCGCATCTCACCACGCAGGTGGGCTTCTGGGACATCTTCTGGCCTCAGTTGTGGCAGGGCGTCGGGTTCAGTCTGATCTTCGTCGCGCTGAGTACCGCGGCGCTCGCGACGATCGAGCCCGCGCGGATGACGGCGGCCTCCGGGTTGTACAACGTGGTGCGTCAGGTGTTCGGGAGCGTCGGGATCGCCGTCGCCGCCACGCAGCTCACCTCGGGAATGTCCCGGTATCGCGCGGTGCTGTCGACGCACATCACCATGCTCGACACCACCACGCGATCGTGGCTCGACGCTGCGGTGGGAGCGATGATGCGCGCGGGCGCGGACCGCTACACCGCCATGCAGCGCGCGCTCGCGCTGCTCGAGGGGAAGGTCATGCGACAGGCGGCGGTGCTGTCGTACAATCACATTTTCGCGCTGATCACGCTGACCTTCCTGCTCGGGCTGCCGCTCGTTCTCCTGCTGCGGCGCGGTCATCACGAGGGCCCGGCGGAGCTGGCCGTCGAGTGACGCGTGCGTCACGCTGGACGCACGCGTCATCCGCATGACAGGCAGGCTCCGCTACATGCGGCGCTGAACGCGTCGGAGCCCCTCGTAGGCGCCCGTCGCGGCGAGTCCGTACACGGTGTGCTGCAGCACGGGGACGGCCACCTGCAGCGGCTTCATCCGCGCCACGGACGGAGACATTCCCAGCGCGGGGAGCCAGCCGAGATACGCGATCCCCCACGCACCGAAGCCGAGCACGATCCCGTCGCGCAGAATGTCCCCTCCGCGCGGGCGCGCGAGCGCGTAGAGCACCGCCAGCGTCGCACCGTACCCGAACGCGAGCGTACGCGCCGCTGCCGCTTCCGCGCGAGGCGGAATGCGCTCCTGCATCTCCTCGGGGAGCGCGCCCTCCAGGCGCTCGACCATCTCGGGCCCCGGCTCCGCACGCATCGGCGGCGTCCCTTCCGGCACGCGGTGCTGCATGCTGCGACGCAGCGCACGAAGCACCACGGTGGCGGCGAGTCCGGCCAGTGCACCACGCGTCACGCGCGCCACGGCGTTGTCGAAGTGTGATCGTCGCATCTGCGTTCGCATCTGGTGTTGCATCCCTCAGCGCGCGCTCTGCAAACCAGGCACGCCGTCCGCGCGCAGGTGGACGTCCAGCTCGTTCTCGACGTCCTCCACGCCTCGTGTCGTGCGGACCGCCGACAGCACGTCCGCCAGCTCGTCCGCCAGCACGGGCCCGCGGAGCGTGACCACGCCATTCTCCACGGCCACCTGAATGGCGCCGGCGTGGCGCGTGGCATGCCCCAGCTCCGCGCGCACGCGCTCCACGAGCACCGCGTCCGATACCTGCTCCTCGCGCGAGCGCCCCTGCGCTTCGGCCTTCACACCCTGCGCGCGATTGCGAACGTCCGCCGCCGCGCCGCGCGCCGCACCGCCCACCTCGCGTGCCAGATGTACGGCCTGGTCGCGCGCCACCGCTCGGCGCCGCCGGCCACGATCCGGATCGAGGAAATACATGAGCATCGCGCCCACGGCCATCCCCGCGACGAAGCTCAGTTGACGATCATACCGCTCGGTCTCCATTTCACACCTCTCCCTCACGCGATCGGCAGCGCCGGCGCGCGGCGCGCTCCAGGGCGTACACGAGGCTGCAAGCGCGGTGCCCGTATGCCGTGGCGCCCACGAGCAGCGACACGCACCGTGCACGGCTCCGCGCCGGTGCGTCGCCCATCGCTCGCAGCGCCGCCGCGCACGGGGCACGCGCCTCCGTGGCAAGCGATCTGCAGGCGTGATGAGTGGGCAGGACGAGCGGAGCCGGCACGGAGCACCATGCGACCAGCGAGACCGACGAGCACCACGGCAGCCGTGCCCCGCCATGGCGGTGGGCGCGTGGCATCCCGAACGCGAGAGGAGAGAGGATGACGCTTCGCTTCCGCGATCGGGCCGAAGCCGGGCGCGTGCTCGCCGCCGAGCTCATGCCGTACGCCTCACCACGCACGGTGGTGCTCGCCCTTCCTCGCGGCGGCGTGCCCGTGGGCTACGAGGTGGCGCGCGCACTCGGCGCACCGCTCGACGTGTTCGTCGTGCGCAAGCTCGGCCTGCCCGGGCACGAGGAGCTGGCCATGGGCGCGATCGCGAGTGGCGGAACGCGCATCATCAACGAGGACGTCGTGCGCGAATTCGGCATCACCGACCCGGAGCTGGCCGCCGTCGCGGCCGCGGAGGAGCGCGAGCTGGAGCGACGCGAGCGGCGATACCGCGACGATCGTCCCCGCGCCGATGTGCGCGGCCGTACGGTGATCCTGGTGGACGACGGACTCGCCACCGGATCGACCATGCGCGCCGCGGTGGCGGCGCTCCGTCAGGATCAACCCGATCGCATCATCGTCGCCGTACCGGTCGCCGCGCGCGAGACGTGCGCGCTCCTGCGGCGGGAGGCGGACGGGGTCATCTGCGCGGTCACACCGGAACCCTTCCACGCCGTCGGTCTCTGGTACGAGGACTTCACGCAGACATCCGACGACGAAGTGCGCGCGCTGCTCGCACGCCGCGCCGCCGAGGTCCGCGCACGCGCGATTGCCTACGCCGATGCGGACCCTGTGTCGCGGCATCACATGGACCAGTGGGAGGAATGATGGCCAGGAAGGGGCATCACCCGGCGGTGGTCTCTCCGCCCAGCGCGGTGAGGATCTCCCCGGTCACGTAGCTCGAGTCGGCTTGCGACGCGAGAAACACGTACGCAGGCGCGAGCTCCTCCGGCTGCGCGGGGCGCCCCATGGGCGTGTCGGAGCCGAACTCCGACACCTCGTGCGCGTCCGAGTCGGACGGATTGAGCGGCGTCCACACCGGTCCTGGCGCCACGCAGTTCACGCGGATGCCGCGCTGCACCAGATTCTGCGCGAGCGATTTGGTGAACGCGTGGATCGCTCCCTTGGTGGCCGAGTAGTCGAGCAGGTGCGAGCTCCCTTGCAGTCCGGTGATCGACCCCGTGTTGATGATCGCGGCACCATCGCCCAGATGCGGGAGTGCGGCTTTCGTCATGCGGAAGTAGCCGTAGATGTTCGTCTTGAACGTGTGATCCCACTGCTCGTCGGACACGTCGCTCAACGTGTCCTGACTTTCCTGGAACGCGGCGTTGTTCACCAGGATGTCGAGCGCGCCCAACTCGGTGACGGTGCGCTCCACGGCCATCTCGCTGAATCCGGGATCCGTAATGTCCCCCGCGATGAGCAGACAGCGGCGCCCCGCTTCCTCCACTGCCCGCCGCGTGTGCTCGGCGTCTTCGCGCTCTTCGTTCAGATAGGTGATCGCCACGTCGGCGCCCTCGCGCGCGAAGAGCACCGCCACCGCGCGGCCGATTCCCGAATCGCCGCCGGTCACGAGCGCGATCTTCCCGTCCAGTTTGCCGGCCGCGCGATATGCGGGAGCGCGGAACTCCGGACGCGGCCGAAGGCGCGACTCTTCCCCCGGCTTGGGTTGATGCTGCGGAGGCATGGGACTCCGCGGGTACTGCTCTACGCGCGCCTCCGGCACTGTGGAGCTGTTCGTGCCGGCGCCTCCGGCGTTGCGCGACCGCTCCGTGCGCGAGCCGCTCGCGCGAGCGCGCTCGGAGCGCGTGCGCGTCGTCCGCGTACCACCCTTGCGCTGCGCGGTGGCTGCACCCGCCTTCCGCTCACCGCGGCGCGCACCGCCGCCGCTCGCCGATTGCTTGCTCCGCTTCGCCATCCTGCACCTCCGGCCTCGTGACGTCCGATCGCGATCCGCGGGCGGCGACGCGGGCGCCGCGTCCGGCGCGAAGAGGGATCACACCGCGCCGGCGGCGTACGCGACCGCCGCTCTTACCAATCTGCCCCATTTTCGCAAGGCGCACGCCAGCCGCGCCCGCGCGATGTCGGACACCCGCACCGATGGCCAGCTCCCGGCACCACGATGCCTCATCGCGCCACGCGCGAGCGCAATCGTGTGCGCGCGACGGCGATCGTCGGCTCCGGCATCGCCACGGCGCGGCGACCGCGCGGAGCCTGCTGGCACGACGGCTGCACTCCGTCGTGAACGTCCCTGCTGCGCGATGACGACGGTGGGGGAGGGACCTGGGAGCGAGAGCACGACCCGGGAAGAGGGGTGGAGATGGGAACGCCAGCACGCACATGCGGCCGCATCGCGGCAGCAGGGAGGAGAGGGCCATGATGGCGCTCAGATTGGCGACGCTCTGCGCGAGCCTGGTTGCCGGTGCCAGCGCGTGCGTCTCACACACGGCGCATCGCGGGGAATCACGCCCGTTCGATGCACCGGTCACGCTCACGGTCACCAACGATCACTGGACGGACATGGTGCTCTACACGGTGCGCGGAGGAACGCGCCTCCGGCTCGGCACCGTGCGGAGCATGGAGACGCGACGGTTCCGCATCGAGCACGACCGCATGGAGCCGGGCAATTCCGTCCGGCTCCTGGCCGATGAGTTGGGCTCGGACGACGTCTTCCTCACCAACGGGATCGTGGTGAATCCGGGGGACAACGTCGCGCTGCACCTCACGCAGAACCTGCGCTTCTCGAGCTACGCCATCGACCGGATGGGTCCGGTGCCGGTACTCGGCGCCCCGCCGCCGTAGCGCGAACAGCGCCGCCGCCGCAGCGTGCTCCGCCCTCGCCGGGCCCATCCGTGATCCGGCATCGGTGCTTCGCTACCGGCGCGCCGCGCGACCTGCACGCAGCGGCGCGCTCGATGGGCTGGCGCGCACAGCACCGCGTCGCGCTACACGGCGCCGAGGAACGAGACGAGGAGGAGTGCCAGCACCACGGTGGTGACGAGCACGTACAGCCCGTCGCGCCGGACGGCGAACGCCAGGACGGTGAGCGCCACGCGGGCCACCGGCGTGGCGATGAGGAGGACGATCCCGAGCTGCGTGAGCGCGTGCCCATCGCCATGGAACGCGCTACGCACGATGGCCGTGAGCGAGCGCAGATACGCCGGCTGGCCATGAAAGACCGCGAGCCCCGACACCGTGTCGCCGTGCCGCGCGATCAGCACCGCCGCCCCCACCAGCACCACGAGCGCGGCGAGCGCTACCCCGCCCTGCAGCAGCCGTCCGATCATCTGGTCCAGTCGATGCTCGCTCCAGCGCGCCTCGGCCGCGGCATCGTGCGTGGCATCCGCCGCGTCGTGCGCAGCGAGCTCCGGCGTGGGGTTGCGCGGCCCGGTCACATTGCCCCCGTGATCCCGTTGTAGAGCATCTTGATCGCCGTCACGACCAGCACCACGGTGAACAGCCGCCGGAGCAGCGTGGTCCGTGCACGCGGCAGCAACCGCGCACCGATCAGCGCGCCCGCAAGCACGCCGAGCATCACCGGGAAGGTGATCGACGGATCGATGTACCCATCGTGCAGGTACACCCCCGAGCTGGCCGCCGCCGTCACGCCGATCATGAAGTTGCTGGTGGTCGTGGACACCTTGAACGGCAAGCGCATCACGCGGTCCATCGCCACCACCTTCACGATGCCGGAGCCGATGCCGAGCAGCGCCGACAGCACGCCGGCACCAAGCATGATCGCGAAGCCGGTGGGAACGCCCTGCACCGCGTACCGCTGCATGCGTCCGCCCACTGGATAGGACGAATCCATTCGGAGCCGCGCCGCCCATCGGTCGGGCTCCGCCGCAGGGTCGCGCTCCTGCAAAGGACGGAGCGAGCGATACGCGGTGAGCAGAAGCACCGCCCCGAAGAGCGCGGCGAGCACGTGCGTCGGGATGAGCCCGGCCACCGACGCGCCGGCCAGCGCGCCCATCGTGGTGGCCAGCTCGAGAAACACGCCCACGCGTACGTTGGTGAACCCCTCGCGCACGTAGGCGGCGGCCGCGCCCGATGACGTGGCGATCACCGCCACCAGCGACGCGCCGATGGCGTAGCGGAGGTCGACGCCGAAGAGCAGTGTGAGCATCGGCACGACGATGATCCCTCCGCCCAGCCCGGTGAGGGATCCGAGGAGGCCGGCCGCCAACGAGCCGGTGGCGACGAGCAGGGAAAGAACGAGGACGCTCAGGTGCACGGCGCAATTTGCGTCCCCGGACACAAAATGCCAGCCCGGCCGCGCTCGCCGCGGATGCCGCGCCGCGGCCCGGCCATTGCGCACGACTCCACAGGAGCGCATCGATGGAGCGGCTCGCGGACCGGTTGCACCCCGGCGGTACGCCGGTGCCGCGCACGCACGTTCGCGCTTCACGGAGGGGACAGATGGCAGGTCGACTGGACGGAAAGAGTGCGCTGGTGACCGGCGCCGGCTCCGGCATCGGCCGCGCCGCCGCGCGGGCGTTCGCGCGCGAGGGCGCACGCGTGATGGTGGCCGACATCGATGAGGCCGGCGGACAGCAGACGGTGGCGCTCGTGCAGAACGACGGCGGCGAGGCACGCTTCGTACGCGCCGATGTCTCCAGTGCGACCGATGTCGATGCGATGGTGGCCGCCACCATCCACGCGTTCGGCCGACTGGATTGCGCCTTCAACAACGCCGGCATCGAGGGCGTGCTCGCCAACACCGAAGACTATCCGCGCGACGGCTGGGATCGCGTGCTCGACATCAATCTCACTGGAGTCTGGCTCTGTCTGCGCGCCGAGCTGCCGCACATGCGCCGGCAGGGGAGCGGTGTGATCGTGAACGACGCGTCCATTCTCGGCCTGGTGGGCTTCGCGCGCGCACCGGCGTACGTGGCGGCCAAGCATGGCGTGGTGGGGCTCACGAAAGTGGCAGCCCTGGAGTGCGCCGGCAGCGGCATTCGCGTGAATGCCGTGTGCCCCGGCTTCATCGAGACACCCATGGTCATGGAGCGGGGCGTGCGCGCGGGCGCGGACCGCGAGGCGTACGACGCCATCGCCGCCCGGCATCCGATGGGGAGGCTTGGACGACCCGAGGAGATCGCCGACGCGGTGGTCTGGCTCTGCTCCGACGCCGCCTCGTTCGTGACGGGACAGGCGATCCCGGTGGACGGAGGCTACACGGCCCGCTGACGGCACGGCGCCGGGCGCGAACCGTGCCCGCGCCGTGCCGTGCTGCTTCGCACCGCCTGGCGCCACGTCGCGCCACCTGGCGCGCCCTCCTGCCACCTCGCGCCGCCGCGCCCCGCTGCGTATGCTCCGATGTGCCCTCCGTGGCACTTCGCGAGGAGGAGCGATGGAGATTCTCTACGCCATTGCCGTCGCCGCGGGGCTCTACGTCCTTACAGGCCTCCGCGTGCTCAAGCAGTACGAGCGTGGCGTGATGTTCGTTCTGGGACGCTACACCGCCACGCGCGGTCCGGGGCTGGTGTTCGTCCCCCCAATTTTCGCAAGCATGCGGCGCGTGTCGCTCCGCATCGTCGCCCTGGACATCCCCGCGCAGGACGTCATCACGCGCGACAACATTTCCGTGAAGGTGAACGCCGTGCTCTACTTCCGCGTCATGGAGCCGTCGCTCGCCATCATCGAGATCCAGGACTACCTCTACGCCACCGGCCAGCTGGCGCAGACCACGCTCCTCTCCGTCCTCGGCCAGGTGGAGTTGGACGAGCTGCTCGCCGATCGCCGCAAGGTGAACGACATCCTGAAGCAGATCATCGACGAGCGCACCGACTTCTGGGGCGTGGAGGTGTCGGCAGTCGAGATCAAGGACGTGCTCCTACCCGACACCATGCGCCGCGCCATCGCGCGGCAGGCCGAGGCCGAGCGCGAGCGGCGCGCCAAGGTCATCAGCGCGCAGGGAGAGCTGCAGGCGTCGGAGACGCTGGCCGAGGCCGCGCGCGTGCTCCAGGCGCAGCCGGCATCCATTCAGCTACGCTATCTGCAGACGCTGGCCGAGATCGCGACGGAGAACAACTCGACGACGATCTTTCCGCTCCCCATCGACATCCTGCGGCCGTTCGTGCAGCGGGCGGAAGGTGCGGGTGCGAGCGCAGCGCTCACCGCGTCGCCCGAAGCAGACACGGGAGCGGAAGACGCGCAACTCCCTGCGCCGCGGGCGGCCGATCGAGCCATCCCTCATGCGCCGGCAACGGACCAACTGAATCCGCCGCCGGATGACGTGCGGGCCAAGCGGCCGTCCGCAACCGGAGCGCGCACGGCTACGTAAGGACGGGCGGTGCGTGAGCGAAGGCCGCAGCGTGGGATCGCCATCACCATCGCTCGCGCCATCGCGTGCGCGAGCGACGGGCCACCGATCGCGATCGCGTGTGCTCAGAAATCGCGCGTCGAGTTGCGCGAGCGGCGCTCGAACTCCTCGTGCCACGTGCTCGGCTCGTACGACACCCCCACCGCCAGGTTGACCGTCACGCGGCAGGAGATGCCGTAGCCCACCTTCGCCTTCGGCGTCCAGATGGTGGCAAGAGTCGCCTTCCCCGCCTTGATCGCTTCGTCCTCCGAGCCGTCACCCTTCTGGTACGGCGCCTCGAAGTTCTCCACGCGCATGGTGGGATCGCCGTACTTGTCCGACAGGACGTCGACCATCTGCTTGTACACGCCGCGCGCGGCCGCGTCGGGAGTGGCGAGGACGACGTAGACCTTCACCAGCTCGCCGTGCGGGTTGAACATGAGGTACACCGCGGTGAGCTGCTGGAGCACCGTCGTGCGGAACTGCAGGTCGTGATCGCTGTCCTCTTCGACGAACGTGTATCCCTTCGCGACGAGCGCCGACTTGGCCGAGTCGCGCGAGCTCCCCCACGCGAGGTCGGCGAACGTCGGCGTTTCCTGAGCGGGCAACACACGCGGAGTGAGCATCGCGAAGCCGAGCGCGAGGGCCAGCACGAGGGAGCGTCGCATGGTGGGAAGGGCGAGAGGGTTGTGTGCGCGGAAGGCCTGTGAGGCGCCGGGGCACTGTGGATCGCGTGCATCCGGCGCGGTGCTAACGGGGCAGACGGGCAAGGGTGCCCGGGTGTAACGGCGGGGGCCGCGCTCTGGGACGTTGCGGCGCTGGAGTCGAGGAGAACGCAGGCGTTCCGCGCGACGGACGGCGCATGCCCATGTGGCGAGCGCAACGCGCTCCGACCACAGGACGTGCCGCCGGGGCCGGTCGGTCGGGAACGCGACAGCGGCGTGGATGAGCGCGGCGGCGCGTGCCGGCGCAGCGCCGCCACTGCACGCGTCAGTCGAGCTCCACGCGCACAGTGAGCACGCCGTCCCTCACGGACACGTCCGTGGCTCGTGGGGACCGCTCCGCCGGCACGACGCTGATTTTCCCACTGCGCTCCATGTAGGCACGCTCGATCGTCGACATGTCGGTGGTGTTGTGCTCCAACCGGAGGTGTTGCTCCAGGTCACGCCGGGACAGTCCGCTCTTCCGCAAACCCTCCTCCTGGATCTCACCGTCGCGAATGAGCAGTTGTCGGTGCCCCTTCACGAGCGGTCCGAACCAGTCGAGGCGAGCAGCGAGATGCGCCAACAACCAATGCATGCCCACCAGCACCGCACCAGCGACGATGGTCGGCACGAACGGCGCGGATCCGTTGATCGCGCTGCTCATGATCGAACCGAGCATGATGGCGACGATGACGTCGAACGCCGAGGCCCTGCTGAGAAAGCGCTTGCTGCCGAATCGGACGATCGCCAGCGCACACACGTAGATGACGATGGTGCGCAGCGCCATCTGCCATGCGGCCAGGTCGCCGATGTCGCGCCCGAGCCCGAGCAGATGGCCGATCCCTTCCTGTATCGTGTCCACTACGCTCCCTCCTGTCGATCTGCCAGCCACGCCTCGGCATCGGCGAGCGCGGCCCGTGTAGAGTCGCCCACGATCGGAGTCGCATCGAACAGCCGGATCGGGCCGGAGCGCTGGAGTTTGCCCGCGTGGACGAGCTGCTCGTGCGCGTGGCGACCGATGCCGCTGAGATAGAGTCGTCCGCCCGCCGACTGGAGCTCGTCCGCATAGTGCGTGAGGACATCCAGTAACGTGGCGCCCGGCGTCGTGCGCCCGCGGAGGCGGAGGATCACCACGGGGTTCTTGGCGTCCCCCGGACGCGGCAGCCGTTGTTCGAGCGTCCGAGCGCCGGCGTAGAACAGATGGCCGTAGACGTCGAGCACCGTGACGCCGTTGCCGCAGAGCCGGCGCTCCGGCTCGCGTTCCTCGATGCGGCCGTCGGGTCGGATCACGAGCTGCACGATCGAGATGTCGGCCGCCGATTCGTTCACGTACAGCAGTGCCGCGAGCACGACGCCGATGCCCACCGCTGCCTGGATCGGCAGAAAGAGCGTACCGAGAAAGGTGGTGCTTGCCGCGAGGCGCGATGGCCACCCGGTATACCACACCGCGCGCAGTGCGCCCAGTCTGATGCTTCCCGCGCCGGCGAGAAGAAGAAGCGCTCCCAGTGCCGGCATGGCGACGTACGAGACCAGATCCGGTACACCCAACACGAGTACGGCCATCCACGCGCCCGCGGACACGGCCGCCCAACGCGACCGCGCCCCGCCGATCACACCGAGCGCCGTCGCACTGAGGGAGCCGCCCACGGGAAGCCCGTGGAAGAATCCCGACGCGACGTTCGCAGCTCCCTGCGCAGTCATGTCACGCCGCACGCTCGTCGGCGTGCCGTCGGCGTTCGGTACGTTCTGACTGACGCCGACGCCCTGCACCAGGGCGACAATCGCGACGGAGAGCGCCCCGGTGATCACACCCGGTGCGAAATCCGACAGCGACGGGAGCGAGGGGATCGGCATGCCGCCCGGCATGTCGCCAACGTGGCTCACGATGCGGACGCTGCTGAGGCGCGCAACGGCAACGATGGCCGACGGGACGACGATCGCCACCAACCGCCCCACGGCGCCGAGCTTCGTGCGCGGCAGCATGATGGCGAGGACGAGCGCGATCACGGCCATGGTCAGCGTCGCCAGATCGACCTGGCAGACGTGCGCCAGCAGATCGACGGTCTGCGCGACGCGGTTGCTCCCATTGGTCTCCATCCCGGCGATCGTCGGCAACTGGCTCATGATCAACAGCACCGAGACTCCGGTGAGGAATCCGGTCGTCACCGAGAAGGACACGAACCGCGTGAGTCGTCCCAGGCCGAGCGCGCCGAAGAGAAGTTGCGAGACGCCGGCGAGCACCACCATCACGAAAAGCGCCGTCGTCCGGCGCTCCTCCGGCAAGCCGGCCAGTGCCTGACTGGCGGTGATCGATGCCGCGGCAGTCGTGGTGATCACCATGAGCTGCGTGCTGGAGAGCAGTCCGCCGACGATCGGCCCCGCCATGGTGGCGTAGAGGCCGTAGATGGGGTTCACGCCCACGAGAAAGCCGTTGGCCATGCCATCGGGCACGTTGGCGACGGCGAGACTCAGCCCTGCAACGGCATCGGTGCGCAGCGTCGACCGGCGGGGCAGGCGCGCGTGGAGGTAGTTTGCCACGATCGCACGGAGCTGGCCGAGCCCGGGCAGGTCGACCTGGGGCTGGGCGTCGCGATCTGCGGTCACCTCATCCGACGTGGTGGCCACCGCCGACCTCCTCCGGTGCACCGGTCACACCCTACCGAGGCCACGTTGGCGCTGTCTCCTCCCGTTTCGCCACCTTCGTGCGCGACCGTTGATCGGGGGTGGTCCGGACGCTCAGGTCGCGCACCTCACGGGTACCGAACAGGTCGAGATCGAACGGCGCCCGGTCATCGCCGATCTCGCGAAGCACGAGTGCGTGCAACTTCGCGAGCATGCGTGCCACGAGCGTGCGATCGTGCGCCGGGTGCGCGGGGTTCCCCAGATTCTCCATCTCGCCGGGATCGTGCACGAGGTCGTGCAGTGTCACGTCGCTCGTGGCGTACAGCTCATCGACGGTCGCGGGATTGCCGTACGCGTCGGGGCTGAACCAACGCACGAGCTTGTACTGGCCGTCCACGATCGCGCGGTAGAACGTGCGGATGCCGAAATCCGGCGCACCGAACTGTCGTCCTGCGGCGTGCAGTCGCGTCCGCGCGTCGCCGCGCGCCGGAGGCCGCTCGCTCATGTCGACGAGCGCTTGCAGAGCGCCGCTGATCGACCACGCGTTGTCGAGCGAATGGAGTCCGTCCCAGCAGAGGAGCGCACCGTCGGCCGGTGCGCGCGGGCTTCCGCGCGGGCCATCGGCCGTCGGGTCGAACACGACACCACGCAGGCTGCGACCCCGGAGCTGCGGATATCGCTCGCGGATCGCCCGCTCATCGAGCCCCGCGAACTCGAGCAGCGTGGGCGCAAGATCCAGGTGCGACCCCACGGCGGCCGTGCGCTCGCCCCGAGGTCCGCCGGGGGCACACACCGTGAGGTTGACGAGAGCCGCCTCGTCGAAGTGGATCGCGCCCTTCTGGGTCATCCGGTGCGCCCCATTCATCTCGCCGTGATCCTCGGTGCCGATGACGATGGTGTCCTCCCACAGGCCGAGGCGGTCGAGCGCATCGAGCACCCGACCGAATTGATGGTCGACCAGCCGCATGCAGTTGATGAGGTAATTGCGGCGCTTGAGCCAGAGATCATCGCGGTCATCCGGCACGCGCCCGTAGTGCATGGCAATGAACTCTCGGTAGCTCCGCACGCCGTAGGGCTGGAGCCGGGAGTCGTCGGCGAAGTTGTCCGGCAGCCGCACGTCCCACGCGGACGCGAACCAGCTCAACCGTTGCGTGGTCGACTGCAGTCCGGCGATCGCACCCGTCGGGAGTGGCGCCTCGATGCGATCGGACTGGTAGAACATGATGTCGTGGGGATTGATGAGACTGCACACCAGCAGCCACGGCTGCCCGAGTCGCGGCGCTCGGCGCTCCAGCCAGTCGATCGTCTCGAACACGGCGGTGCCATCGAGCTGCGCGCCTTGCAGCGGCGCCCCGTACATCTCGCCCCACTGCTGGTAGTCGGCAAAGCCGTACCGCTCCAGCGCGTCCTCGCTGCGCGCCACCGCGGACAGATGCCACTTCCCCTTGAATGCCGTATAGTAGCCCTGCTCCCGCATCATGTGGCCGATCGTAGGGATACGGGCTGACAACTCGGTGATCCACGCAAAGTTCGTGTTGTCCCAGAGACCGGTCTCCTTGGCGTGCACGCCGGTCCACATGGTGGCGCGTGATGGCGTGCAGATCGGGACGGTACAGTAGTGATGGTCAAAGCTCACGCCGCGCGCCTCGAGGCGCTCCAGCGCGGGAAAGTGCACGCCCTCCGGCAGCTGCATGTGCGTCTGCCACTGGTCCATGCACAGGATCAGGATGTTGGGCTTCCGGGTTCGCTCAACCACGGTCCTGTCCGTCATCGTGCCTCCAGCGCGTACGTGGTGGTGCAGGCGCACCGATCACCGGCAACCGCGGCGTGCTGACGCCAATGAGGTGATCGCGGCCGAGTCCCCTCGCGAGAATGAGGAGGATGGCGAGGCTGGCTGTGCTGGCGACCGTCATCACGACCAGCACGTTCGCGTCGGCGAAGTCCTGCGCCGCGACGATGAGACCCGCGGCGGTATTGCGCTGTGCGGTCCCCAGCGCCCCGACGTCCTCGAGGTGGTCCCTGCCCCATCCCGCCACGTAGCCGACACCGAAGGCGAGGAGGATGAAGACCATAGCGGCCGCCAGGGCACCCGATGTGATGATGCCACCCAGGTTCGGGAAGTAGCCGATCACAATCGCCACCAGAACCACGTACAGGGCAATGTTCGACAGTAGGGCCACCCACGGCTGCACCGCACGCGCCGGACCGGTCGCGAGGCGCGCGACGAGCATGCCGACGCCGAGCGGCACCAGCATCTGTCGGAGCAGGGTGCGGGCGATCACCCCCGCGTCCCCGCTGGCCCCGTTCACGACGAGCGGCAGAACGAGCGGCATGTAGACGATCGTCGCAAGCACGAGGAGCATCATGATGGCCGCGCCGAGCGCCAGGTGATGCTTCGCCAACTGCGTGAGCTTGATGAGAAACGGCGCGCCTGCACCGAGGCTGAAGATGAGCAGCCCTGTCCGATACGCGGGTGGCAACGACGTGACGCTCAGGATGACGATCATCAGGAGCGGCACGACGACAAAGTTCGCGACGAGCATCCGGAGCACGTAGTGCCACTTCCGCAGGTAGCGCACGATCTCCGAGGGCTTCTGCGTCAACCCCACGTTCAGCATGGTCGCGATCACAAAGACCGGGACCGCGAACCGGGCGATCGTGCGGCAGACCTCGAACATTCACGGGCTCGGCCGGACCGTGCCGCTCGCGTCCGCTCTCGCGCGCACGATGCAGCGAAAGCCGATGTGACTCGCCGAAGAATCGACGGCCTGCGGCTGCCGCGCCGCGGGACGGTAGCGCAGGCAATAGCCAGGCGCGCAGAGGTGCGAGCCGCCCTTGAGCACACGCTGCGGGATATGCGGGACAGACGGCTCGTCATCACCACGCGTGCTCGCGCGTGCCTCGCGTGCGTGGGTCGCGGCGCAACACATCGTCCCGGGGCGCGACGTGCGGTCCGGCGCGGAACGCGACGCGTAGTGCGGCACGAAGATGTCGCACGTCCATTCCCACACGTTGCCCGCCATGTCGTGCAGGCCGTAGCCATTCGGCGGAAATGCCCCGACGGGCGACGTACGCTCATAGCCGTCGGTCGCGAGGTTCTCCCAGGGGAAATCGCCCTGCCACGTGTTCGCCATCATGCGGCCGCCGGGGGCGAACTGGTCCCCCCACACGTACGTCGCGCCCTCGAGACCGCCGCGTGCCGCGCGCTCCCACTCGGCTTCCGTCGGCAGCGACTTCTGCGCCCACCGCGCGTAGGCGAGTGCGTCCGCGTGCGCGATGTGCGTCACCGGATGCTGCTCGCGCCCCGCGATCGAGCTGTCCGGTCCTTCCGGGTGGCGCCAACACGCGTCAGGAATGTACGCCCACCACGCACGCACGTCGTGCCGCGGCACGCGCCGATGCGGCTGCGTGAACACGAGCGACCCAGGGACCAGCAGCGAGCGATCCACTCCGGGATACCGCGCCGGATCCGGCGCCTGCTCGGCGACGGTGATGTATCCTGTACCGTCGACGAAGCGCTGAAACTCCTCGACCGTTACCGGATGTTCGTCCATCCAGAAGCCGTCCACCGCGGCGCGGTGCGCCGGCCGCTCTTCCGGATAGAAGTCGTTCGCACCCATGAGGAATGCGCCGCCTGGAATCCAGCGCATGGGCGCGCTGCTGTCCCGCCCGCTGGCCATGATGCGTGCCGGTGCGCACACTGTGCGCCCGCGCGCGTGCCGCACGTGAACCGCCGGACCGCGACAGGGAGGCCCGCGTCGCCGACCGGTGGCGCCCTGAAGAACGCGTCGATCTGGGGCACGTGATCGCAGCCCGGGCGGTTGAGAGGCAGCGGTAGGCTGTGGCGTGGCACTCCACGCGTCCGGTCAGCGGATAGCGAGCCGTCCTTTTCGATCCGTCGCCGTGTGGTCGCGGACCGATCGGGCGGGCCCAGGCTCCAGGGGGTGAGTTCGTTTCCGTGTTGGTCCCGCGCGGTTCAGCGCGCCGAAAATACCTCCGAAGAATCGGAAGTGCCGCTGCGGCCGAGACTTGGCCAGTGCGCCTGGGGAGCTGAAGTGCCGCCCCCCCCCCACGCGCCGTTACGCTCGCCGATCCTCGCGCAGTCGCAGGTCGTAGCCCCACCGCCGCACGGTGTTCGAGCGCACGTCACCCATTCCCGCGTGACGCGGGTTGATGAGCACGTTGAATTCCTCCGCCACGATGGCTGACGGCACCTGGGCCAGGAGCGTCTTGCCGCTCCTGGCCCAGCCTGTCCCCCATTCGATGGATGTCGCTCCGGCCGGCTCCGCATCCCACGCCGCGTGGCGGCGCGGTTCGAACACCACGCGGCCCTTCCAGTCCTGCCATGGCAGACGGATCTCGACCAGATAGCGGTTCAGCGGCAGGTCGCCTGCGCCCAGGTGCACGAGTGTCTCCAAACACGCCAGCGCGCGCGAGGTGGACGCGTACAGCATGGGCGTTCCCTTCCGATTTCCACCTCCCGCCGCTGCGTGCCGCGCGTGCGCCGGTGACGTCGTGAGCGGCGGAGGCGGGCGTTTCGATGGCGATCCGCCACACCGTCACTTCGCGCCGCCGTCCAGGACTCACGCGTACGCGCCAGACTGCATCTGCTCCACGAGACCGAGCACGATCTCCCGTCCCTCGGCGGTGCGCATGAGCGAACCGGGAGTGCGGCCGCCAAGGGCGGGCGCCGGCCGCTCGAGCCAGGCGGCCACCCAACGAGCCGCGTGGAATCCAGCGCTGTTCCCGGACTCACGGATCATCGTGTCGACCGCGCCGATGAGGCGGCCCATTCCGACAACCGCGTCACTCGCTGCCATGTTCAAGCGCTCCCCCTTGCGCGCCTTCCGCGCTGCCGTTGCCGGCGGTATCCCCAGCATGGCATAGATGTCTTTCAGCGGTACCATCATTTCGCCGCCAAGCGCATCGAGAGCTTCCGACGGGACTCCGTGCTCGACGAGCGCAACGCGCGTCATGGGCGAGACGCTTGCAACCCGCGCGAATGAGCGCTCCCCGTGCAGCACCGGGTTCCACCACGTGCCGGAGGCGACGGGTGCTGCCTCCGCGACACGCGTGGCGTGGGGATGCTCGGCGGCAGGGCGGCGGGCGGAGCGCTTGGACGACGACTTTACCGTGCTGCGCGCGGCGCGAGGTCGCTTGGGCATGGGCGAGCCTCCCTATCAAATGATATTATCCGACTAGTCATATGATACGGCCGGCGCAAGGTGGGGTCGGCGCTTCTCGGCTGACCGTCGCTGCTTCGTCATGCAAAAAGTCCCGCGTCGGCGTCTCGCCGCGCGGGACTTTGTGGAGTACGAATGGGCCTGGGTAGAGTTGAACTACCGACCTCACGCTTATCAGGCATCCCCGAGTTACGGCACCATTCCACGACTTGTCAATCTTCCCTCGACAGAGTGCACGACCTGCCGGAATGTTGCTGCGCGACAATCGGGAGATGCCGGGGTATTTGGACACCAAATTGGACACCTCGGCGTGCGATGGGACAACGCCGTCCCGTCGCACCCATCTCCGCACGTTGTCACCAAGAGGATGAGTTCGTATACACGACCCGAGTATTCTCAGAAAAGCGACATGTACTTATCACCAACGCTGCCGCGGCCTCCGCAGCCATCTCGGATACACATGCGTGTTCGTTTCGTAGACAAACCGTCGTATATCCTCATCACTCAACACGGTTCCATAGCCGTACTCGCAATCGCACCCTTGGACGCACTGCCGCTGTGTGACCTTAGTGCCCGGCGTGTACTCTGCCACGAGTTGGCGTACTTCGACCATGACCTTCTGCTGTAACGACTGGAGGCGAGACGGAAAAGCGTCCACGATCACTTCGATGAGGTACGGTGCGAAGGGGATGCCCCCGTTCTCCTCTTTGCAGTGGACGCACATGTTCGGGCCGGGCGTTCCCTTTCGTCTGCTCGGCGCATCACTGGTACCGGCCGGTGAAGGATCGCTGAACGTGTTTCGGCGGAAGTCTTCGAGCGTTACTACATCGTGCACTGCAGACGAGTACGCCGCCGACGTAATCTCCGTTGCATAGCCCATGACCTCGCCGGCGTACATCGAGAGCGCTTCGACATCCAGCACCATCAGGAGCGGGCCATACTTATTCAGCCCGGTGACCGAGCGGCCGCGGTGGACATCGGCGTGCTGGTCGTAGATGTTGAGGAACAGGTGGTCGAAGATCCCGAGGCGTTCGTCATCTTCATCCGACACTTGCGGGGTTAGTAAGAGCCCGGCGCCCCGCACAGCTGCCCGCGATCGGTACGCCCCAAGCGCGCAGTAGGAGCGGAAGGTTCCGAGCGTGCACGCATGGTGGACCTGCGAGTGGTTTCGGTGCTTCAGTTCAGCAATCAGTTCCCTCGCTTTCACGCATCCCTCCTACGTGGCTCTGTACTGAAGTCGCATGCTCTCGCCTGCGGCTCAGATGATTTCATCCGACGACGTCACAGCGGCGAAGTCGACACCCAGTGCACGCTGGAAATGCGCTTCGCCGCACCGGATCTTCCGCGCCTCGTTGGCGCGGAGTTGGTTCGGATCATCGGTGCTCTTGGTCTCCCGCACCATGAAGAGCACCGGTTGCTCCGTCGGGCTCAGCTCGTGTTGCCGTTCGACAACCAGCGCCCAATCCGGGTTGTAGTTTCCGATCGGAGTCGGCACGACGAACTTCGGCGGGAGCTTCACAAAGAGCGGAACATCCTGTCGCGCATCAAGCGCCTGCACGAAACGCCGTTCGGTTTGGGAGTCGATCGGCACCTTGTCCGTCACGCTGTGCTGTACCGGCACGAGGTCGCCCAGGTAGCCGTCGGCCGCTGGGTTGATCAGCTCCTGACGATAGGCATCGCCGGTCTCGGTGTACTTGATACCATCGACCAGCTCGTCGGCGAGCACATCCTTAATGACGCGCGCCGCATTCAACGCAAACTCCTGCGGGTTGTGGATGGCCGCCGCCATTGTCTCCGGCTTACACGCGGCAATGATGTTGTAGATCGTTCGTCGCGTGAGCCGCATGCGGGGCGTGGTGTGCTCCAGCTGATGAGCGATGAGCTGCAGGAGATTCGGCACCGGCGGCGGAGCCGGGACCGCACGGACCGCAGCATCAACCACAGCGGCCTTCACGCTGTTGTCCCCTTGGACCTCGAGCGCGGCTGTCGTGATCGCAATGCGAGCACGACGGAAGTCGATCGCATCGAGGCGGCGCGCGGCTTGTGCGACGACCCGATCTGTGCCTACGGTCACCTCGTAGCGTGTGCGCCGGCTGATCTGCGCCCAGAGCCGCTGGAACTCCTCGGACAGCATCACCTCCTGCCGGAGGCGTACCGTCCGGTCTTCGTTCCCGTTCTCGGGCAGCGGGGCGCGATCCTCCGGCCGCTCCCCATCCTCATCGAGCTGCTGCTGGAGCTGAGCAACATAGTCGTGATAGCTCTCGTTCACGACAACGGTGAGCATGTTGACCGCCGCATCGTGTACGCGCGCACCGCTTTGGTCGACCGCGAGCCGCAGGCCGCGCCCGATCTCCTGCCGCTTCTTAACGTCCGAGACGCTCTGATTCAGCGTCACGATCTGGAAGATGTTCGGATTGTCCCACCCCTCGCGAAGCGCCGAGTGCGAGAAGATGAACGCGACCGGCTCGTCGAACGACAGCAAGCGCTCCTTGTCACGCATGATCAGGTCGAACGCCGCTTCGTCCTCCTCGCGCGGGCGCGTAGCGTTGGAGTCGACCAGCTCAATGACTCCACCGCGTCGGCGCTTCTGGGCGAAGTAGGCCGCCTGGACCGCGGCGGGGTCCGCACTGGCCCACCGCTCGAAGAGCACCTTCAACTCGTTGAAGCGCCGGTCGAACAGCTGTCGGATCACGCCGTCGTTCGCGTAGTTGTCGACCCGATCGATGAAAAACAGGGTGAGCACCTTGATCCCGGCCTCCGCGAGCAGCTCCTGCTTGCGGAAGTGCTCTTCGATGGCGCGGCCGATCTGGGCATCGAAGATCGCGAGCTTGTCCTCGCCCGTCGACTCGCCCGTGCGGAGCTCGAGGCCATTGGTGAATGTCACGACTCCACGGCCCACATCGATCCGCTGCACCTCATACCCCTCGTAGATCGGCCGATTCGCCACCGCCGCGATGCGATGGCCGGTGGGCGTACCCGCGCTCCGCGCTCATGGCTGTACATTCATGAGCGTCCGGTCCAGATGCTCCACATCCTCAGGGTGCATGGATGCGCCATCGCGGCGTACCGACCGCGTGCGGCGCTTGAGCTCCCACTCCTTCCAGAGCGAGTAGATGGCGGGAATCACGATCAGGGTGAGGAGCGTGCTCGTCACCATCCCGCCCACCATCGGCGCGGCGATGCGCTTCATGACGTCGGCCCCTGTCCCCTGGCTCCAGAGGATGGGCACGAGCCCCATGATGATCGCTGCGACGGTCATCAACTTCGGCCGCACGCGTCCGACCGCCCCCTGTTCCACGGCGGCGTCGAGGTCGCCGCGGTGACGGAGCAGTCCCGACTCTCCGCGCTCGTGATACGCCTGGTCGAGGTAGATGAGCATGATGACACCCGTCTCCGCCGCTACCCCCGCGAGCGCAATGAAGCCGATCGCGACGGCGACGCTCAGGTTGTAGTGCAGGAGCCACATGAGCCACACGCCGCCCACGAGCGCGAACGGGAGCGCGAGCATGACGATGGCACTCTCAGTCACGCTGCCAAAGTTGAAGTACAGGAGGAGGAAGATGATCGCGAGCGTGATCGGGATGACAACCCGAAGCTGCTTGTTCGCCCGCTGCATCGCCTCGTACTGCCCCGACCACTCGAGACGATAGCCGGGTGGCAGGGCGAGCTTCTGGGTGAGCAGTTGCTTCGCCTCGGTGACGTAGCTCCCCACGTCTCGGCCGCGCACGTCGACGTAGACGATGTTGTTGAGATACCCGTTCTCCGACTTGATGAGCGTGGGCCCCTTCACGATGGCCAGATGCGCCAGCGTGCCGAGCGCGACCTGCGCACCAGACGGCGTGGCCACCAACGTATTGCCGATCACCTGTGGGTCGTCGCGCAGGTCGCGTGGATAGCGCACGAGCACCGAGTACCGTTCGCGTCCGTCGATCACCTCTCCCGACTCCATGCCGCCCACCGCCGTGCTCGCGGCCATGAGCACGTCATCGCTGGTCATCCCATAGCGCGCGGCGGCCGCGCGGTCGACCGTGATGTCCACGTAGCGCCCACCCATGGTTCGCTCGGCAAACACCGAGTTCGTGCCGCGTACGGCCGGCAGCAATCCTTCGATCTCCTTGCCGATCTGCTCCAGGGTGTCGAGCGACGGCCCGAAGATCTTGATCCCCACGGGCGTCTTGATCCCGGTGGCCAGCATGTCCGTCCGGTTCTTGATCGGCATCGACCACATGTTGGCGACACCTGGCGTCCTGTCCCTGGTGTTCGCCTCGCTCACGATCGAGTCGTACGTCACGCCCGGGCGCCAGTCTTTCTTGTCCTTCAGGATCGCGATCGTCTCGATCATCGACATCGGCGCCATGTCGGTGGCCGTCTCCGCCCGGCCGATCTTGCCGAGCACCATCTTCACCTCCGGGATCTGCGCGAGTGCCGCATCGCGCTGCTGCAACACGCGCTTGGCCTCGCCGGTCCCGATGCTCGGGAAGAGACTCGGCATGTCCATGATTGATCCCTCGTTCAGAGGCGGCATGAACTCGCTCCCGAGCCGAGACCAGGGAAAGAGTGTCACGACCACGATGGCCGCCGCACCAGCGATGACGCTCCAGCGATGCCGCAGCACGACGTGCATCACTGGCCGGTACACCCGGATCAGGAACCGGTTGATCGGGTTCGCGGCTTCGGGCTTCACCCGCCCACGGATCACGAGCCCCATCATGAGCGGGACCAGGGTGATCGAGAGGAGTGCGGCCGAGGCCATGGAGAGTGTCTTCGTCCAGGCGAGCGGCTTGAAGAGCCGCCCCTCCTGGTCTTGCAACGCGAAGACGGGGACGAACGACACCGTGATGATGAGGAGCGAGACGAAGAGCGACGGTCCCACCTCCTTGGCCGAGTCAACGACAAGCTCCCAGTGGGTGCGCGGATGTCCCCCGTGTTCGTTTCGCTCCAGGTGCTTGTGGAGATTCTCCACCATCACGATGGCGGCATCGATCATTGCCCCGATGGCGATCGCGATCCCGCCCAGGCTCATGATGTTCGCATTGAGCCCCAGCGCGCGCATCGCGATGAAGGCCATGAGGATGCCGATCGGCAATGTCACGATCGCGACGAGCGCGCTCGATGCGTGAAGCAGGAACAGGATCGTGACCGCGGCGACGATGAGCGACTCCTCAACGAGCTTCCCCTTGAGTGTTTCGATGGCACGCTCGATGAGCCCCGAGCGGTCGTAGCCATCGACGAACATGACGCCCTTGGGCAGCGACGGCTCAAGTTCGGCCATCTTCGCCTTCACGCGGTTGATGACGGCGAGCGGGTTCTCGCCGTAGCGCATGACCACCCAGCCCGTCACGATCTCGCCTTTCCCGTTCAGGTCAGCGATTCCGCGCCGGATCTCCGGGCCGAGCTGCACACGGGCGACATCGCGCACGGTGATCGGCGTACCGTCCGGACCCGTTCCGATGGACACGGAGCGGATGTCATCGAGACTGTTGAACCGGCCGCGCCCGCGGACCACGTACTCCGATCCACCCATCTCGAGCACCCGTCCACCCACGTCCTCGTTCGAATTGCGGATGGCCTCGGTCACCTTCGCGAGCGGGATGTTGTAGGCGAGGAGCTTGGCGGGATCGACCTCCACCTGATACTGCTGCTCGTAGCCCCCGACCGAGGCGATCTCCGCCACGCCTGAGACGGCGGTCAGCGCGGGACGCACGGTCCAATCCTGGAGACTCCGCAATTGGGCCAGATTGAGCGTCCCGCTCGTGTCGGCCAGGATGTATTGCATCACCCACCCCACCCCCGTGGCGTCGGGCCCGAGCATCGTCATCGCCCCTTGCGGGAGCTTCCCACGCACAGAGTTCAGGTACTCGAGCACGCGCGAGCGCGCCCAGTAGAGATCGGTCCCGTCCTCGAACACGACGTACACGGCCGAGAGCCCGAACTGGCTCATGCCGCGCACGTACTTCGTGTGCGGCACCTTGAGCATCTCGGTCTCCATCGGGTAGGTGACCTGATCCTCGACGAGCTGCGGCCCCTGGTCCGGCCACTCGGTCATGATGATGACTTGCACGTCGGAGAGATCGGGGATCGCGTCCACCGGTGTGCGAAACATCGCCCACAGCCCGGCGACCGTGATGGCGGCGGTCGCGAGCAGCACGAGGAACTTGTGGCCGACCGACCATTCGATGATGCGTCGCAGCATGATCGGTCACCTCCGCTCGCGGGGCATCTTCATGCCCCGGATGGAATCCTTGCCGTGGGTGCCCGTCGTCGCCGAGTCAGGGCGGACCGCGGGCGGCATCGGCATCCCCTTCATGTCCGCGCCCTTGTCCGTCATGTCACCTGCTCCACTGGAGGGCATCGGCATGCCCTGTACCCCTCCACCCGTTGCGCCGCCCGACATGTCCATCCCCGGCATGCCTTTCATGTCACCCATGTTCTTCATATCCGACATGTTCATCTGTCCCATCATGCTCTTCATCACCTCGGCCAGGTTCGACTCGGAGTCGAGGAGGTACTGCGCCGAGGTGACGACGCGCTGCCCGGGTTCGAGCCCCGAGAGCACTTCGGTGTAGGCCCCCGACATCCGGCCGGTCACGAGGTCCATCGGCATGAGCCGGCCGCCGCCCATGTCCATGAAGACCAGCGTGCGCTCCCCGGTGTTGAGCACCGCCGAGGTCGGCACCGTGAGCGCGCGGCGCGCGGACGTGGTGAGCGTGACGGTCGCGTACATCCCCGGCTTGAGACGCTCGTCAGAGTTGGGTACCTCGACGCGCGCCCGTACCGTCCGTGCGGCCTGATCGAGCGTCGGGTAGACGTAGGCCACGCGTCCGTCGACGGGTCGGCCAGGATACGAGGCGAGCTCGACGGCGGCATGCGAGCCGACGCGCACCGCGCCCGCATCCTGCTCGCGGAGTGCGACATCGATCCACACGTCGCTCAGGTTGGCGATCCGGTAGAGCATCTCCCCCGGTTGGATCGCCTGCCCCTCGACGACGTGCTTCTCGAGCACGATGCCTGAGGCGGGCGCATACAGCGTGAGCGTCCGGCGGACCTTCCCGCTGCGCAGGATCTCGTCGACCTGCGCCTCCGAGATGTCCCAGAGCGCGAACCGGCGCTTGGCCGCAGCGACCAGATCCGTGGAGGCCGCCGGCACGCCGGGGACGCTGCTCTCCCCGATACTCTGCTGCAGCTTCCCCGCGACTAGGAGCTCCTGCTCCGCCGCCACCAGCTCCGGCGAATAGATGTCCATGAGCGGCTGGCCCTGGCGCACCCGCTGTCCGGTCGCGTCCACGTACAGGCGCTCGACGTAGCCGCCGAAGCGCGGCGTCACATCGGCCAGTTTCGTCTCGTCGACAGTGACCGCGCCGACCGTGCGGACGGTATTTTCCAGCGTCCGCTCCTCCACGCCGCCGAACGTGACGCCGAATTGGCGCATCTGGTTTGCGGTGAGCTGCACGGTGCCGCTGGAGGACATGCTCATGCTACCCATGCCACCCATGTCGCCACCGGACATCTTCTGGGCGGCACTGGGAGCCCCAGTGGTGGCGCTCCCAGCCGGCCGGTGTTGATGCATGCGCCAGACGACGAGCGCCGCGACAACGGCGACCATCGCGATGCCGCCTCCGATCAGGACGCGTCGCCGGCGAGGTCGCGGTGTGCGCTCCTGGCGGCCGACCGTCGGGCCCGTTGCACTCGCCGGCTCGCGCCGAGATGCGCCACCGGTGTGCTCGCTCGCCGTCGCTCCGGCCTGCTGGTTCGTGATGGATGGATCAATCGGATTCATCGAAGGACTCCTGCACCCACGGTGCGTTCGAGCTCCGCGAGACTCGTCGCGAAGTCGGTGAGCGATCGGTAATAGGCGGTCTCGGTGTTGAAGACACTGGCCTGCGCATCCATCACGGCAGCAAAGTCCAGCCGGCCGACCTGATAGCTCGCCGTCGACGAGGCGAGCGTCGCCTGCGCCTGCGGCAGAATCGCGCGCTTGGAGAGGGCGAGCGCGGTCCGCGCCCGCTCCAAGTCACTCACCTGCTTCGCGACCTCGGCGTTCACGCTGTTGACCATCTCGCGATGCTGCGCTTCGAGCGCCGTGAGCTCCGCCACGGCTTCGGCCACTTCCGCGTCCTGCTTGCGTCCCTTCTGGACGGGGATGGGAATCGAGACGGTAGCGGAGACCATGTCCGTGAACCCTTGCCGCTGGCCATAGCTCAGCGAGACGGCGATGTCGGGCAGAGACGCCTTCCGCGCGAGCTCGACCCGAGCGCGCGCAGCCGCGATGCGCGCGACGTGCTCGTGGATCATCGGGCTGTTGGCCGCGGCCAGCGCCTGGAGCGAGTCGAGCGGGAGGAGCGGAGAATCAGCCGCGCGGGCACCGAGCGCGTCCGACGCGAAATGGACGTGCACCGCGGAGTCCGCCACGGCCGCACGAACGATGCGCGCGGGGACTGCAGGCGCTTCCACCGGCGTGTCGCTCGGCCGATCGAGCACCGCGTTGAGTCGGGCGAGCGCGGCTCGGCGCTGCTCCGCGAACGCGCTGGCCGCGTCGTCCAGATTCGCCGTCTCCGTCCGCGCGCGGAGCACATCGGCCTGCGTCCCCGTACCGGTCGTGTAGCGCGCTTGGGACACCGAAATCAGATTCGTCAGCACCGCCTGGTTGCGGCGCACGATGTCGAGCGCACGGTCGGTGAAGGCCAGCTCGTAGTACGCCGCCTTCACTTTGGCCGTTACCTCGAGCCGAGCAGCGTCGAGCGCCGCGCGGGCCGCCGTCACCTCGTCCGTCGCGGCGCGCGTCTGGAGCGAGAGCTTGCCGGGGAACGGGAAGGTCTGCGAGATGCCGGCCATCTTCATCGTCATGAAGTCGGTGAAGCCGGGCTGGCTAACCGGAAAGTTCTGCACGCCCGCCACGAGCATGGGGTCCGGCCGGGCGCCCGCGGGACCAATACGCATGCGGGCGGCCTTGACGCGTGCGTCGGCCGCATGGACGGCCGGACTCGCACGGAGCGCCTGGGCGATGAGGGAATCGAGCACGCTGCCGCGGTGCGTGGAATCCGCGGGTGATGGTGCGGCAGTGGTGCCGCGCGCTGGCAAAGCACGAGCGCGGCCGGCCACGAGCGATGACACGGCAAGAAGCCCGATCAATAACGCCCGGCTGGCTCGAGTCGGAGCCACCCCACCAGGGGCGGGCGGCGAGGCGATGGCGCGCGCCCGTCTAGCGGGTGCCGCGCGACGGAATGTCGAAAGCATACGTCCTCGGTGAAGTCCAGAGCATGCGCGCCATCGGGCCACAGCGGGTGGACCGACGGCGTGCACCAGTTCCGTCAGCGCGCGCCCGGGTGATTCGGGGCGCACGCTGGCGGCGCACGAACGACTACGATGTGGTCTGGACTACGCCCGAGGCGGTGGGAGCTCGGGCGGGAACGTCTGCGACGGCGGGGTGAGCACGACCATCGCGACCACGCGCGACGGCGTGCTGCGCTGCACGGCAATTGCGCTCACTGGCGGCGCGATGAGTGCCGTGACGCACGGCCCCATCGCCTGGCACATGGGCATGCTCATCTGCTGATCGCAGGGCATCTGGTGCGGCATGCCAGGCGAGTGCGCGCTCATGGCCGGCCGATCAGACACAGCGACCCTCCTCCCCGCCGGCATGGCCATGGATGCGGCGCGCACGGTCGCCGGTTGCATCGCGGCGCTGGGCATGATGCACGCCATGCCGCTACCGGCCAGCCAGAGCTGGAAGCCGAACAGGACCGTCATGAAGGCGGCTGCGAAGCGCGACGCACGCGAGCGATGCATGATGGGTCCATAATACCAGGGTTAACGTCGCGGTTCCAGGGCGGCCACCGATTCGCCGAGTGCAACCGGCGGCACTCGTTGCCCGGTGCAAGCATCCTAGGCTCCTGTGGATTGCGAACCCCGCCTCCACGGATGCCCCTGTTGCGTGGTGCGGTACCGCTGGAGATCCACATGCCGAGCGCGCCACACGGCGCGCCGAATGCGCCGGATCGCGACGTAGCTGCCAAGAAGGACGAGCAACGCAAAGGTAGCCACGTTTAACGCCGCGACTATGTGCTCGCTCGGCCGGGGATCAACGTACAGGGCCCATAGCCGTGCCGGAATTGTGATGACGAAGGCCACGACCAGCAGTGTGAGTACTGCGTTGAAGATGGGGCGCAGGAGCGGCGCGACCAGATACGCAAATAGGTATTTGAACATGGGCCCATTCCTCCGACGGGAGTCTACTGCTCACGCCCCTGTTCCCGATCAAGCAATACCTCGCGCATGGCAGCTTTCAATTGCTGCATGAGTGCGAGCTGGGGTGCGGTGAGGACGGTATGCAGGTGTTGCAGCTCCCCCGGTGCGAGCCGGGGAACGGCTCGCGCGATCCGTCGCTCGATGTCGTGGCGTCGCGGGTGCGCCTGTGCCTCGGCTCGGACGGCGCCGACATGGGTCTGTGCACGCTCAACCTCCGCCTTCGCGGCATCGAGCTCCGCCGCTGGCGATGTCGTAGCATCACGCCCTCCGATCTCGCGCCTGGCCTGCTCCACCCCCATGGCCAGATCCGCCGCCAATCGCGCGTGGGCGCGTGCCGTCGTGTCGTCACGCCCACCTCCGGTTGTCCCGAGCGTACCGAGCGACTCGGGCCGCTCGCGCAGGATGCTGGCGGCGTACTCGACGCCATGCTCGGCAGTCCATTGCCCGAACCGCACAAGCGCCTCATCTGGGTGGTGGTAGGCCATGGCGAGCTCCCGGGCGAACGCGTCCTCCAACCGGCGCACGCGAGCATCAGCCACAAGCCTCCACAGAGCTTGCTCCGCTTCGAAGGCATCCCACCCACGCTCGGCTGCGGCACGCGCCGCTACCCGTGCCTTCGTGGCGTCCTGCGCGGTGAGGAGCCCGCCGAGCCGTGACCGCTCGACGGTAAGAAGCACCCCGAAGTGCTCGGGCTCCATGGCCAACCCGTGTGCGGCCTGTCGAATACCCGCCTCGCGCGCGATGTGCAAGAAGGCCATACGCGCCCGCTCCGGGTCGCGGTACACCTGGGCAAGTGCTCGGTCGAAGGATGCCGCCGCGCGCTCGGCCTGTGCTACGGCCACGCTCAGCTCGTCCGCGCGCACCCGAGCGACCTGTGCCGCCGTCTCGGCTTCCAAGCGCGCGCGATCGAGAGCAACCACCTGCTCGTACGCGCCGAGATCACGCCGCAGTTCCTCCACTGGCGTCAGCAACTCCGGCCGATGCAGAGCCTCTCGAGTCGTGCCCGCGGTACGCTCAAGGGGAGGCGAGTCGGGAGACTGGACCAGCCGGCCTGGCACTTCACGTAGCCCAAGCGCGCGCTCCTGCTCGCGTAGAACCTGCTGGATCATCCGGTAGTCGTATGATCGCTCCCATACGCGGCCCGTCTCTGGATGCACGCGGTTGACCAACAGATGCGCGTGCGCATGCGCGCGATCGCGATGGGCTACGATGACCACCTGATAGTCGTGGAGGCCGAGTCGGTGTAATACCTCGTCCGCAACGCGCTCGATCGCCGCGCGGTCCACCACATCATGCGGGTCAAAGCTCAACGCCAAATGGTAGACGGGGCGCGTGACACGGTCACTCAGCTGCGCCGTGGCGCGCATGATCTTCCCGGCCAGCTCGGGGTCGGCGGTGGGGAGATTGCGGCTCGTTGTCCACGCCACGCGATCCGACTCGTCGCCCGAGCGTCCCGCGACGAGGTACTTGGCGATCGCGCCGAAGCTCTGGCTCTTGCTCGAGATCGCGATCACGGGCGTGCCCTCCACCTGGCTATACACGCGGCTATCGCCCCCGTCAATCGATCCGTCGAATGACGGCCAGCAGTTCATCCAGTGCGCCGCGGAGCTCCGCGGACGGTAGTGCTGAGTCAGCGATGACCACGCGAGTCAGCTCGCTCAGTGTGTTACCAATCCCGGCGAGCGATCGGATGAGTTCCGCGTTGCCGTGGACATGTCGCTCCTTCGGCACTGCGCCGAGCGAGCACTCCCGCACGTAGCACGCGACCGGCCGCCCGCAGGCGCGAGCGCGGTCCGTGACGAGGCGGAGTTCCTCGGGCGTATAGCGAATGAGCTTCGTGGCGGTGCGCCGAGCTGAGGCCATTGAACGCTCCTCGCCGTCACTGTCTCCCGGTGCGCAGTTCCGAGCGCTCCGACATGCAGCCGGGAGAGATATCTCCGGACGTCGAGATATCCATCCCATAGCTTGCACACGCGGCAAGGCCCGCTACAGGGATATACCCACCGATATCTCGCGGCGTTCTCCGCAGTGAACCGCCCCGCCCGCTGATCACCGATATCGATCCGTGACGAGATGCGGGCGGCCATCTCGCAAGAACGCGCACAGCAGTCGTCGAGTATGTCTTGGTAGGACGTCGTCGATACCTCGTCGTGTGCAAAGCCCGTGCGATGGACGCTCTTCATCTCACCCTGGCGCAAATCCGAGAGAAGGCGACCGAGCTGCGAGAGAGCTTCGGCGATGAGGCCCGTGCCCACGCACTTGAGTGGGCTGTGCGCCGTATGGAAACCGCACTCGGCGGCTGGGCAGATGATGTCCTCACACTCGCCGAAGCTGCGCGTGAGTCCGGCTACTCAGTGGATCACCTGGGCCGTGAGATTCGCGCCGGTCGCATCCCCAACGCCGGTCGCCCCCATGCGCCGCGCATTCGGCGTGGCGATCTCCCGCACAAGGCATCACCCTTGCGCCCCCCAGCCGGTCCCTTCATGCTTGACCGTACGCAGGTCGCGCGCTCTGTCGTGAACGCTCAAGGAGAGCACCACGATGGCTAGCGCGAACAAGCAAGGCTGGTCGTACTCGACTGGCGAATGGGGCGTGAACCGGGTCCGCGCCTTCGAGTTCGGGAGCAAGGGGATATTCATCGAGTTCCGCGAGCGCGTATCCGGGACCGCCAAGTTCCGGCGGGTCCGAATCGCCCTCGGACACCGCGATCGAGAGGTGGCGAAGGCAAAGGCGGAGGATGTGGCGGCGGCGTTCCGACGACAGGAGCGCCCATGCGGGGCGGAGCTGATGCTCAAGACGCTGTTTGACATGTACGAAGCTGAGGTCAGCCCACACAAAGGGGAGAGCAAGCGCCGTCACGACAAACGTTGCGCCGAGATGTTCCTCCGCTACTTCGGCGCCGAACTCAAACCACAAGCACTCTCTCGGCGCGAGTGGGATCGCTTCATCGGTGATCGGCGGCGGGGCGTGGTGGCGCCGGCGAAAGTCAAGAAGCGGCGCCGTGTGGGAAATCGCGTCATCGCCTACGATCTCAAGTGGCTGTTGTCCGTCCTCAACTGGGCGACGCTGGCGGGTGATGGGAGCGGTGGGGTGTTGCTGGATCGGAATCCGCTCAAGGGACTCACGCTCCCGCGAGTGGAAAATCCCAAGCGGGCCGTGCTAACGGACGAGCAGTATCTCGCGTTGCGGAAGGTGGCCCTGGGTGTGTCGCCACAGTTCGATCTCTTGCTCGTGCTTGCGCACGAGACGGGACATCGGATCGGCGCCATTCGGCAACTCCGATGGTCGGACGTCGATCTCGAACAGGGCACGATGCACTGGTGTGCCGACTCCGACAAGATCGGCCTCGAGCACACGACGCTCATGACCGACGAAGTCAAGGTGGCGTTGAAAGACGAGCGATCGCAGCGGCCGGCGATCGGTGACGCGTGGGTGTTCCCATCGCCCATGGATCGGAAGAAGTCCGTGTCCCGCCACTTGGCGCGGGATTGGTGGGAACGGGGCGCGAAGCAGGCGAAACTGCCCAAGGGTCAGCGCATGGGGTGGCATTCCCTCCGCCGGCAGTGGGCGACGGAAATGAAGGACACGCCGCTCAAAGATCTGTGCTACATGGGCGGGTGGAAGAGTGCCACCACCGTGCTGACGTGCTATCAGTTGCCCGACCCGGAGACGCAGCGGGCGGCGATGGCGCGGCGGAAGAAGTTCTCGATCGGTGGCGGCCAGGGGGCCGGCGCATGAGCAATTGGACACCTGATTTGGACACCTGCCCCCACCATCCGGAAAAGCGAAAGTCCTGCTCGGCAGCACAACGCCAAGCAGGACTTACATTTTCGGGGAGTGGGCCTGGGTAGAGTTGAACTACCGACCTCACGCTTATCAGGCGTGCGCTCTAACCACCTGAGCTACAGGCCCCTACAGACTTTCAAAATTAGAAACCCACCGCCCACCGGTCAACCAATCGAGCCACACCGAGCCTGCGCGAACACGCCGCGACCGCGTCAAACCGCGCATCGCACGCGCATGCGCACCGCTCAATGAGCTTCCCGCACCCGCCGCCACGCCATCCCCACCGTCAGTCGCACCCCCCAATCGGGGCTGAACTCCTTCACCCCCGCAACGCCCTCCACCTCCACCCACCGCGCATCTCCGCCGCGCACGCCGAGCCGCAGCTCGGAGAGCCGCTCGTTCCCGCGGATGGGCGTCTTCCCGATGCGACCGTCCGCCTGACCGAGCCAGGTGAGCGTCCCCTCCAGCGGAACGCTCCCCACGCGACCCAGTCCGCCGCGCGCACGCAGCGCGTACTCCAGCACGTCCGACTGCTCCCGTACATCGTCGCGCGTGCCGTTGATCCCCACGCCCAGCTCGGCGGAGAGTGCGACTCGTGGCGCACCAGCCTGTCCGGTGTGCCACCCGGGGCGCCAGCGGGAGCTCACCGTGGCGAAGAAGTCCAGACGGTCGCGCTCGAGCCCGGCGCGATTGTCGGTGGTCGGGAGCTGCGTGCCGAAGCGGAGCGCCATCGCGAATGCGCGCTCCTCCGGATTTCGCATGAGCGGCACGACGGTGGCCGCGCGGAACTGCCCCGCGGTGTTGACCGTGCTCCCATCCGGCGCGTCGGCGCCTCCGGTGGGCCCGGCGAACACGCGGTCGGGGTCGAAGCGGAGCACAGGCGTCCCGCCGAACTCGAGCACCACGCTCGACACGCGCACGGCCAGCGTGAAGCTGCCGATCTCGTTCAACCGTCCCTCCGCCCCCAACAGCGATGCGCGCTGATCATCGAGAACGCTCGCGCCAACGCTGGCGTACGCCGCGGCGGGTTGGTCCATCCAGCGCCAGTCGAGCGGCTCGAGCGGGCGGAGTTGCGCGCGCGCCATGCGCGGCGTGGCGGCCATCGTCAGGAGCATGGGCAGCGCGCATCCGATGACGACGCGCAGTCGTGACGTGCGGATCATGTCGTGCGGATCACGGTGAGGGAATTGCGACGCGGCGTGCGCGGACGCGAGCGCCGCGCAACGCACGCGCGAGCCGCGATGCACGAACGGCCCCGCATCGCGTGGACGGGCGGGACCGTTGTGCTCTGGCGTGCCGCGTGCGCTCGGTCAGGACGGGCATGCCGCTCCGACGCGGGCGCGGACGCCCCACCGCTCAATCATCGTAGCGATGACCGGGGTGTGGGCGTTCGTCGTCCGCGTCGTCGTACTCGTCGTCGAGCGCGATGAGGTCGTCGTCTTCTTCCTCATCGTACCCGTCCGCATCCTCGTCGTCCTCGTCCAGCTCGTCGTCGTAATCGTCGAGGTCTTCGTCGTCGTCCTCATCGTCGTCGAAGTCCTCGTCGTCCTCATCCTCATCGTCGTAGTCGTCCAGATCGTCCTCGTCGTCCAGCTCGTCGTCGAGGTCCTCGTCATCCAGCGGCTCGTCGTCGAAGTCGTCGTCCTCGCGACGCGCCGCAACCGTCGCGTCCAACGACTCGATCTCCTCCCACATGACCCGGGTCTCCTTGAGGGGGTGTTACAGCGATGCTCGCTCGCGTTCGCGCTTGGCTTCGCGCGAGAGCTTCCGACGATCGTTCGCGCTCAGAAACCGCTTCCGCAATCGGATGGAGGCCGGCGTCACCTCGATCAGCTCGTCCTCCTCGATGTACTCCAGCGCTCCCTCCAGTGTCAACTCCCGCGGCGGCTCGAGCTGGATGTTCTCGTCGCTCGCCGTGGTGCGCATGTTCGTCAGCTTCTTCTCCTTGGTGGGATTCACGTCCATGTCCCCCGGACGCGAATTCTCTCCCACGATCATACCCTCGTACACCGGCGTGCCGGGCGCGATGAAGAGCGTCCCGCGCTCCTGCAGGTTGAACAGGCCGAACGCCACCGCGACGCCGGCTTCCATGGAGACCAGCGTCCCGCGTTTGCGCCCGGCCAGCGGACCGGCCCACGGACCATACTCCAGGAAGCGATGATGCAGGATCCCGGTGCCCCGCGTGTCGGTGAGAAACTCCGATCGGTAGCCGAACAGACCGCGGGCGGGAACGCGATACAACAATCGCACCAACCCCTGTCCCGGATTCTTCATTTCCAGCATCTCGCCGCGCCGCGGGCCGAGCTTCTCGATGACGGCGCCAAGGTACTCCTCCGGCACATCGATGGAAAGCTCCTCGTACGGCTCCAGCCGCTCCCCATCGGGCCCGCGCCGGGTGATCACGCGCGGGCGCGACACCTGGAACTCGTACCCCTCGCGGCGCATGGTCTCCATCAGGATGGAGAGGTGCAACTCCCCCCTCCCGGAGACGGTCCACGTGTCGGTGGAATCGGTGTCCTCCACGCGCAGCGCCACGTTCCGCTCCAACTCGCGCGTGAGACGCTCGCGCAGTTGCCGCGAGGTGATGAACCGCCCTTCCCTTCCGGCGAACGGAGAGTTATTCACCATGAAGTCCACCGAGATGGTCGGCTCCTCCACGGCGATCCCGGCCAACGGCTCCGGGTGCTCCTCGTCCGTGACGGTCAGACCGATCTCGACCCCTTCGAGTCCGGCCAGCGCGACGATGTCTCCCGCCGAGGCCTCGGCAAGCTCGACGCGCTCCAGCCCCTCGAAGCCGAACAGCTTGGTCACGCGCGCGCGCTCCGTCGCGCCGCCGGCGTCCGAGCCGGCAGTGGCGGCGGTCCGCTCACCGGTGAGCGGAAGCAGGGCGACCGTCTCGCCCACGCGAACGCTCCCCCGCTCGATGCGGCCGATTCCCAGCCGGCCCAGGTAGGGCGAATGGTCGATCGTGGAGATGAGCATCTGGAAGGGACCGCCGGCCTCGCCGCGCGGCGCCGGCACGTGCTCCACGATCGCCTCGAAGAGCGACACCAGGTCCGTACCCGGCGCGTCCAGGTCGCGCGTGGCGGTGCCCAGCCGCGCGGAGGCGTACACCACCGGCGCGTCGAGCTGCGCCTCGTCGGCCTCCAGCTCGATGAGCAGATCCAACACCTCGTCGTGCACGCGCAGCGGATCGGCGCCCGGACGGTCGATCTTGTTGATGACGACGATGGGCGTCCGCCCCAATTCCAGCGCCTTCCGCAGCACGAAGCGCGTCTGCGGCATGGGCCCGTCGAATGCATCGACCACCAACAGGACGCCATCCACCATCCGGAGGATGCGTTCCACTTCCCCCCCGAAGTCCGCGTGTCCGGGGGTGTCCACGATATTGATCTTCACTCCGCGCCAACGCACGGAAGTGTTCTTGGCCAGGATGGTGATTCCGCGCTCGCGCTCGAGCGGGTTGGAGTCCATCACGCGCTCCTCGACCACCTGGTTCTCCCGGAACGCTCCGGCCTGCCGGAGCATCTGGTCGACCAGGGTGGTCTTGCCGTGATCCACGTGCGCGATGATGGCGACATTCCGAATGTGCATAGCCTTTCAATTTATCTCTGACATGGGAGGACCGACAAGCGACATCCCCGCACCGTGACCTGCCGTCCGCGTCGCGGCGAAGGTGGCGCAGCGCGTGCGGCGCGCGGGTACGGACGACCCACGCTCGACCAGGAGGAGTCATGGAGCAGCACGACGACACGACGGCAAACGCCTATCCCCTCGGCCGCGGATATGGACACGACTACATGCGCGGCGGCGAGGTCCTGGGAGGATACGGGTACAGCGCCCGCAAGGAGTACGAGCGGCCGAGGGGAGCGGACGAGGAGAGCGACAGCACCGGGAGCGAGGCGGAGGGGAGCGAGGAGGATGCGACACCGGAACTCTCCGGCGGCCCGGGCGACGACGCAGCCGCCCTGGCCGGTGCAGCGCCATCCGCGAGCGATACCCCCGTTCCGCAGATCGAGCACGCGTTCGGCATCGGCGGCCCCATTCGCCACTCGCGAAGCTTCTACATCACGCAGGCGCAGTTGCAGCAGCGTGTGTATCTGCCGCCGGAGCGGTCCGGAACGGAGCTCCCGCGCCACGACGAGTCCTGACGCGCATCGGTCAGCACGAGCGCGTTCGGACCAGGAAGACACGAGCGAGGGCCGGCCGAGGAGGCCGGCCCGTTGCGTTGTGCCACCGGCGCGTGTGTTGTCGGTTCGTGTGCCAATGGTTCGTTCGACGCCGGCGCGTCTGCCAGTGGCGCGCGTACCGCCGAGCGCTGCGATGGCGGGGATCTACCGCCTGGCCGCCGCGCGCGGTTGCGCCGGCGACGGACGCGCGGGCGTTTCGGTGCCTCCCCCGCCTCCCGCCGCTCCCGCTTCCATGTCCAGGAAGCTCACGTCGAGCCCGCGCTGCTTGAACGCCGCGGCGATCCCCTGCTTCTCCACCGCCTTCATGTAGGCTTCCTTGGGCTCCACCTGCTTGGCGTCCACCAGCTCGAGCAGCGCGTCGTTCAGCGTGACCATCCCGAAGCGGCGCGAGGTCTGGATGATGGAGGGGATCTGAAACGTCTTCCCCTCACGAATGAGGTTGGAGATGGCGGGGAGCGACAGCAGGATCTCGCGCGCCGCCACGCGCCCGCCGCCGATCTTCTTGCACAGCGTCTGCGAGATCACGCCCTTGAGTGACTCCGAGAGCATCACGCGGATCTGCGACTGGCGGTCGGCGGGGAACTGGTCGATGAGGCGGTCGATCGTGCTCGCGGCGGTGGTCGTGTGCAGCGTGCCGAACACCAGGTGTCCCGTTTCCGCCGTTTCGATGGCGATCGACACGGTTTCCAGGTCGCGCAGCTCGCCCACCAGAATGATGTCCGGGTCCTCCCGCAGCGCGGCGCGCAGGGCGTGCTTGAACGAGCCCGTGTGCGTGCCCACCTGTCGCTGCGAGATGAGGCAGCTCTTGTTCGGGTGCACGAACTCGATGGGATCCTCGATCGTGATGACGTGATCCTTCCGCATCCGGTTCACGAGATCGATGAGCGCGCAGAGCGTCGTCGATTTTCCGGAGCCGGTGGGTCCGGTCACGAGCACGAGTCCCTTGGTGAGGTAGCACAGGCGCTGCACTTCCTCGGAGATCCCCATCTCGTCCACGGTGACCACGGTGGCCGGGATGACGCGGAAGACGGCGGCCACGCCGTGCCGGTCGCGAAAGACGTTGCACCGGAAGCGCGCGCACCCGTCGATCTCGTAGGCGAAGTCGGTGTCGTTGGTCTGGGCGAACTCTCCCGCGCTGCGGTCGGTCATGAGACAGCGCAGCATGGGCTCGAGCGCATCGGCGGTGAGCGGTGGCGCGCCTTCCACGCGCTGGATCTCGCCGTGCGTGCGGAGAATCGGCGGCTCGCCCACACGCAGGTGCAGGTCCGAGGCGTGGCGCTCCACCATGAGCCGGAGCAGTCGCTCCATCTCCGTGCGTGCGGCGCTGGAGACCTCCATTGCCGGACGCGGCGCGGATGCGGCCGGCGCGGGGGCGGTGGCCCACGGCCCGTGCGTGCTGGGATCGGTCTTGAGCGGGGCTGCGGCGGCCGCCGTGGCGCCGTCCGGTTGCAGCGTGACGCGCAGCCGCCCGCTCTCGTGCGCCGCGCGCGCCGAGAAGGCGCCGTCTTCCGTGCGATAGCCGAAGGTGATGGGCTTCCCGCCCGTCAGCTCGTGCAACAGCGACTCGGGGATGACTTCCTTGAGCAGCCGCACGATCTGCGCTTCGGTGAACGGCTGCCTGGTGATCGGGCGCGACTTGCTCCCCGCCTCCAGCCGCGCGACGTCGTCGGTGGCGAGGACGAGGGAGCTTGCGCCATTGCTGACCAGAGCCGCGAGAAAGCGGTCGAGATGCGCCATGAAATCAGTCGAGGGGGCAGACGCGCTGGATGTACGCCGTGTTGAGCAGGTGCACTCCTTCCACGGTGTACAGCGTGAGGAACCGCTCGCGGTAGTCGTTCAGGAAGTCGAGCAGGCGCGGGCGGTCGGTGGGGACCTCGAGCAGCACGGAGCCGCAGTGCACGACGCCGCCGGTGAGGTGCACCTCCAGCGATGCGCGTCGTGCGCTGACCACGCGCATCTCGTCCACGCCGTCGATCCCGTCCCCCCACACTTCGGCCACGCGCGACTTGGCCACGAGCACCACCTCCCCTTCCTCCGTGCGGATGGGGAAGTACGGCTCGTGCGCGTTCAGCACGTCGGCTGGGAATTCGGAGCGGGCGATCGCGTACTCGACATGCTGGACGAACATGTCGCCGTGCAGCACGTCGCCGTCCACGAGCCGGATCGACAAGGTTAGACGATCCTTAGGAATGCGATAACCGTCGGGGATGGCCATGGCGAGGGCGGAACAGATGACGGCGCGCGGCACCGGTGTCTCCACGCGGTACTCGAAACGAGCGCGCCGGGCGTGGCGGTGGATGCCGAAGGGAGACGAGGGAGCCACGGGGGGCGTCACCGCGCGGCGTTGCCATCACTCGCGCGGCCGCGGCGTGCGGGACGACACGGGAAAGCGGGACGACGCGGCCCCGCCCCTCATTCGTGCAGGTGCAGCTCCCGCTCGTACATCGCCGCCTGCTCGAGCTGCACCGTCACGTGATCGATGCCGTAGAGCCGCATGGCATCGTGGATGTGCTCGAGGACGTGCTGGTGCCGCTCGGCGTCGGGCACCACCACGTGCACGCTCATGGCGTAGTGTCCCGACGTCACGGTCCACACGTGCAGATCGTGCACCGACGCCACGCCCGGGATGGTGTGGAGCTGCGAGCGCACGCTGTCGAGCGCGATGTGCGCGGGCGTGGACTCGAGCAGGACATCCACCGATTCGCGCACCAGTCGCCAGGCCGCGTGGACCACGAGCGCGGTCACGAGCAGCGATGCCAGCGGATCGGCGGGAGTCCACCCGGTCACGTGAATGACCATGGCGGCGACCACGGTGCCCACCGAGCCCAGCAGGTCGCCGAGCACGTGGAGATACGCGCCGCGCACGTTCATGCTGCCGCTGCTGGCCGGGTGAAGGATGCGCGCTGCCGCGAGGTTCGCCGCGAGCCCGAGCACGGCCACGGCGAGCATGAGCGTCTCCTGCACCGCCGCGGGATGGCGCAGCCGCGTGATCGCCTCCCACACGATCCACACGGAGAGGACGAGCAGCACGGCACCATTGAGGAACGCGGCCAGGATCTCCCAGCGCAGGTAACCGTAGGTCTTGCTCGGCGTCTCCGGCCGGCGGAGCAGCGACGTCACGACGAGCGAGAGCGCGAGCGCCGCCGCGTCGGTCAGCACGTGTCCCGCGTCGGCGAGCAGGGCCAACGAGTTGGCGATGATGCCGCCCACCACCTCGGCCACGAGCACCGATGCCGTGATGGCGAGCGCGATGCGCAGGCGGCGCGCGGCATCGGTGTTCGCGTGCACGTGGCGTTCCTCGCCGAGCGATGCGGCAGCGCGCGGCGCACCCGGGGGCGGCGCGTGCGAGTGGGCCCCCGCGCCGTGCGCGTGCCGGTGCATGGTCAGCGCTCCAGCCGGCGCGCGATGCGCGCGCACTCGAGGATCGCCTCGATCATGCTCGACGGGTCGGCCACGCCGCGCCCGGCGATGTCGAGTGCCGTGCCGTGGTCGGGAGACGTGCGCGGGAAGGGGAGCCCCAGCGTCACGTTCACTGCATGGCCGAAGGACGCGACCTTGATGGCCGTCATCCCCACGTCGTGATAGGGGGCGATGACGGCATCGAACTCTCCGCGCAGGGCGCGCACGAACACGGTGTCCGCGGGAAAGGGGCCGGCGAGCCCGGCGTCGCGCGCGGCGGGCGCGAGCAGATCATCATCTTCGCGGCCGAAGCGGCCGCCATCGCCGGCGTGCGGGTTGAGCGCGCAGAGCGCCACGCGCGGCGTCTCGATGCCGTACCACGCGCGCAGCCCCGTGCGCACGATCTCCGTGGTACGCACGATCGTCTCGCGCGTGAGCACGTGCGGCACGTCGCGGAGCGGGATGTGCGTGGTGGCGAGCACCACCCGCAGCCGCTCGGAGGCGAGCATCATCGCCACCGGACATCCGGTGAGACGGGCGAGCATCTCCGTGTGGCCGGGATCGGCGTAGCCCCCGGCCAGGAGCGCGGCCTTGTCGATCGGCGCGGTGACGATGCCGCGCACCGCGCCGGCGCGCGCGAGCTCCACCGCTCGCTCGATGGCCAGCCCGCTCAGCCGCCCCGCCGTCGCCACGCTGCCATCCGCGCTCCACTCCCCCACCACCTGCTCGGCGGGCACGGACAGTCCGGACGGTCCCACGAGCACCGCGTCGCAGCTCGCGCGCACGCGATCGGTGTCGAGCGCTCTGGCGACGACTTCCGCGCCGATGCCGCGCGGGTCGCCGAGGGTGATGGCCAGCCGGATGCGCGCGGTCATGGCGGTATCAGGTCGTTCGCTCATCGCGCAGCACGCGATAGAGCGTCTTTGCCTGCGCGCGGCTCACGGAGCGCGGCACATCGCGCAGGAGCTCGACCTCGAGTGTGCGGTGCGCGTAGTCCACCTGGATCCGATCCCCCGGGCGAACGTCTCCGGACGCCTTGGCGCGCACGCCGTTCACGCGAACGGCGCCGACGTCGCACGCCTCCTTCGCTTCGGTGCGGCTGCGAACGAGCAGGAGCCGCTTGAGCGCGACGTCCACGCGAACGCCCGCGCCGCGCGGGAGCGCGCCGTCAGAGGAAGACGGCGATGTAGGTCTCCTTGCGCAGTGTCGCCAGCAGCCGCTGAATGGCACCCTGCTGCTGCAACTGGCCGCGGATCTGCTCGTGAAATTCACTCAGCGTGGCCTGATGCTCCGGCTGCTCGGACGTGAGCTGCAGGATGACGAACTTGGGCTGGCCGGGGATGCGCCCGTCGATGCGAAAGGGATTCGTGATCGCGTTCACCTGAACGCCCTGCAGCGCCGCCTGGTAGCTGGCCGGGAGCGAGTCGCGCGGGAACGGCTCCGGGATCACGCGCTCTTCCACCGGATCGTGGAACTGGCTCACCAGCGTGTCGTACGACGCGCCCGCACGCCAGAGCGCCGCCACGCTGTCGGCCAGCCGCGCGGCGCGCGCCACGTCCGCCGAATCGATGTCCGGACGGATGAGAATGTGACGGATCTTCACCTCGCCCGGCTGCACGCGATCCACGCGCAGAATGTGATAGCCGAACGACGTGCGGAAGACCGGGCTGGGAACGCCGGGGCGTATGGAGAACGCCATCCGCTCGAACTCCGGTACCAGGCCATCGCCGCGCCGATGCCAGCCCAGGTCGCCGCCCACGTCCTTGCTCCCCGGATCCATCGATTCGCGCCGCGCCAGCAGCTCGAAGTCGGCGCCTCCTCTGATCTCGGCCAGGAGGGAATCGGCCTTGGCCTTTGCCGCCGAGTCCGCTGGGGGCGAGGCGGATGGTGCGATCACGATTTGCCGGAACGTCACCGACGCGGGGCGGCGGCCGACACGCGCCTTGTTCTGCTCCCAGAACTCGCGGATCTGTTCCTCCGTGACCGGCGCGTTGGGGAGCCTCTGCGCCTGCCGGAGCTTGCCGAAGAGCTGCCGCTGCAGCGCGTCGCGGCGGTACCGGTTGGTGAGGAAGCTCCGGAACTCATCCAGCGAGCCGAAGCCATCCTGCCGGAGCGCCGTCTCGAACTCCGACTCGCTCTGGAACTGCTGCCGCACCGCGTCCACGTGCCGGTCCACTTCGGTGCTCACATCGGCGTCGGTGACCGAGATGCTCTCGGCCTGCGCCTTCTGCACGAGCAGCTCCTCGTTCACCAACTGATCGAGCACGTTGTGGACGATCTGCGCCTGCGCGGCGGAGTCATCGGGGAGCTGCAGCCCCTGCGCGCGCATCTCATCCACGCGCGCGGTGAGATCGCTGAACAGGATGGGTGTCTTGCCCACCACCGCGACGACGCGATCGATCGGGACGGTGGTGGAGTCGGGGAGCTGTGCCGCACCCGCGCGCGCGAGCGTCGTGGACACGACGAACGCGGCGACCACGGCAAGCGCGCCGCGCAAGGGATCCTGCAACCGCATCAGTGTGCTCCGCTATCCTGTTGCGCGGGGGTGCCCTGCATGGGGATGCGCGAGAGCGGAATCTGCGTGGCCGGCCGGTTGGCCGCCGCCGCGGAATCCGTCCGCGCCTTCTCCGCCTTGGCCAGCTCCACCGCGCGCGTGATGCCAGCCTGGTTCACGCGCCACTCGAATTTCTCGCGCAGCGCGCCCGCCACCTGCGGCGGGATCTGGACGAGCTGCGCCTGGCCGGAGAACAGGTTGGTGACGTACTCCTCCACCTTGTTCCCCGCCGCGCGCTCCCGCACCGCCACCGAGCTGTCGCCGAGCGTGCTGGGCGCGACGCCCAACTGGTCCCACGCGCCGCTCACGAAGTGGATGAAGGAGCTGTGCAGCAGATTGAGGTTGGCGGTGTCGAGCTTCACGCCGGCGCTGTCGGCCTGCCGCAGCAGCAATTCCTGCGTGAAGACCTGCGTCACGAATCGAGAGACGACGGAATCCGGCGCTGACGCCATCCCCTGGACCAACCGGTCGCGCTGCGGCACCGACGTGAGCCACTGGGCGAACCGTCCGGTGGTGAGGTTTCCATGCGTGGATGTCGCGATGACGGTGTTGTCGTTGACGTGCGCGTCGAGATTCGTCGTCACGTTGCGCACTTCGGGGAGCGCGTTCGACTTGAGCTCGATCTTGCTCTTGCTGCGCACGCTGTCCACGTACGCGCCCATCGACTCCTGCGAGGCAGCCTGCTGGAACTCCTCGCGCACCTCGGAGAAGGTGGGGCGCCGGATGATGTGATAGCCGAACCCGGTGCGCACCACCGGGGAGATCTCTCCGGGGCGGAGGGCCAGCAGCGCCTGCTCGAACTGCGGGACCATCGTTCCGCGGGGGAAGACGCCGAGCGAGCCGCCGCGCGCCGCAGAGCCGGGGTCCTGGCTGTTCTCGCGTGCGAGCTGTGCGAAGTTGGACGCGTTCGCGCGCGCGCGCAGCGCCTCGGCGCGCCGGCGCACGGAATCGTCGTTCAGCTGCTGCCCATTAGGGCCGGTGGTGCGCAGAAGGATGTGCTCTGCGGCGAGCAGCTCGCCCTGGTTGTACCGCGCCGCCCCCGAGGCGGAATCGCCTCCGGGGAGCGTTTCGGAGACCTGCTGCAGCCACTGGCCGATACGCGCGTTGGCGATCGGCTCCCACATGGCGCGATCGATCGCGGCGGTGTCGCTCAACGAGTCGCGATGCGCCGCCGCGACGCCGAGCAACTGGTAGTTCACCCACAGGTCGGCGGCAAAGCGCGCCAGGCCCGTGTCCGGGCTCACTTGCGGCTTCTCGATCAGCGTGGCCAGCCGCTGCACGGTGAGCTCCTGCGATCCGGCGCGCGCGACGGTGTCCACGTGCGCGGTAAGCGCCTCCTTCAGGCTATCGCATGCCGTCAGCAGGCCGGCTGCAACAGCCAGCACGAGGATGGAGCGGAGGCGAATCATGTTGTGCAGGGTCTCCTGGTGAGTGGCCGGTGTGGTCAGCGGAGGGTGCGCAGCGCGCGCATGAGTCCGTCCAGCAGCGTGGCGCCTCCCAAGCGCCGGAGCTTGAGCGAGAGCGGGTGCGCGCGGCGCACTTCCGCTTCGAACTGGACTTCGTGAAACGCATCGGTGAGCCCCTTCAGGCGGGGCACCGAATCCGCACGAAAGCTAACACGCGCCTCCTCGCCGCGCACCAGGATCCCCTCCACGCCCAGACGCCCGCCCGTGACGCGCAGCATCGCGGCGGCGAGGGAGTGATCGGCCGGCGGAGGGAGCGGCCCGAAGCGGTCGCGCAGCTCCTCGCGCAGCGCGTCGATCTCCACCGCGTCGGTGAGCGTGGCCAACCGTCGGTAGACGTCCAGCTTGACCTCGGGAACGGCGATGTAGTCGTCCGGAATGTAGGTGGGAAGGTCCATGGACACGTCCGCGGGGACGAGCCGCGGGCCCTCCTCGCCGCGCATCAGGCGCTGCACCGTCTCGTCCAGCATCCTGAGGTACAGATCGAAGCCCACCGCGTGCACGAAGCCCGATTGCTCGGCGCCCAGCAGGTTCCCCGCCCCGCGCATCTCGAGGTCGCGCAAGGCCACGCGATATCCCGACCCCAGCTCGGTGTGATGCTCCAGCACCTCGAGCCGGCGCTCGGCGTCCGCATCGATGCCGTCGGGCACGAGCAGATAGCAGTAGGCGCGGCGGTGCGACCGCCCCACGCGGCCGCGCAGCTGATAGAGCTGCGCGAGTCCCAGATGATCGGCGCGATTGACGAACATCGTATTCGCGTTGGGGACGTCGAGCCCCGACTCCACGATCATCGTCGAGACGAGCACGTGCACCGCGCCGTCCACGAAGCGGTGCATCACCGCCTCGAGATCGCGCTCGCGCATCTGTCCGTGCGCCACCGCCACCTCCGCGCGCGGCGCCAGCCGGCGCACGTGCTGCGCGATCGCGTCGATCGTCTCGATGCGATTGTGCACGAAGAACACCTGCCCGCCGCGGTCCAGCTCGCGCGCGATCCCTTCCTCGATGAGCGCATCGTCCCATGGCTCCACGAAGGTGAGCACCGGGCTGCGATCGCGCGGCGGCGTGCGCATGAGCGTCATGTCGCGCAGCCCCGCGAGCGCGAGGTGCATGGTACGGGGAATCGGCGTGGCGGTGAGCGTGAGGACGTCCGTCTCCAGGCGCATCTGCTTGAGCCGCTCCTTGTGCCGCACCCCGAAGCGATGCTCCTCATCGATGATGAGCAGCCCCAGATCGGCGAAGGTGACATCCGGGCTGAGCAGCCGGTGCGTGCCGATCACGATATCCGCCTTCTTCGCGGCGATCTCCGCCAGCGCGCCCTGCTGCTCGCGCGGTGACTGGAAGCGGCTCAGCGTGACCGTACGCACCGGAAAGTCAGCCATCCGGTCGCCGAAGGTGCGCGCATGCTGCTCGGCCAGAATGGTCGTGGGGACGAGCACGGCCACCTGGCGTCCCGATTGCACCGCCTTGAAGGCGGCGCGCACGGCGATCTCCGTCTTTCCGTAGCCCACGTCGCCTACCAGCAGGCGGTCCATGGGCCGTGGCGACTCCATGTCGCGTTTCACCTCCTCCGCCGCCTGCCGCTGGTCGGGCGTGTCCTCGAACAGGAAGGACGACTCGAGCTGCCGCTGCCAGCTCGTGTCCGGGACGGCAGCAGGTTTGGTGGCGACGCGCCGGCGCGCGTAGAGGTCGAGTAGCTCCTGCGTCATCTCGAGAATCGCGCGCCGGGTCTTGTCGCGCTGCTGCGTCCATCGCCGTCCGCCCAGCTTGTGCAGGCGCGGTGGTGCGGCTCCCTGCCCATCACCCTCGTTGTCTCCCGCGCGGTAGCGCTCGAGCTGATCGATGCGGTAGAGCGGGACGTTCAACCGGTCGCCCCCCTCGTACTCCACCACGGCCACTTCGATCACGCTCTCGCGCACGAAGATGCGCTCGATCCCGCGGAAGATCCCGATGCCGTGCTCCAGGTGCACCACGAAGTCGCCGGGCTTGAGCGTGGTGGCGGTCTCGAGTAGTCCGCTGTCGTAGCGACGGTGCCGCCGGATGCGCCGATCGCGCCGGAAGATCTCGTGATCGGTGAGGACGCGGAGCCCGCCACCGCCCCCGTTCCCATCGGCCGCCATGCCGCGACGCATTCCCGGCGGAATGACGAAGCCGCCGGTGAGGACACCCACGCTGAGCGCCGCGCCCACGGGAGCGCCGTCCTCCGCGAGCAGCTCCTCCAGCCGTTCGCACTGCCCGGCGTTGTCGCAGAGAATCACCGTCGGCAGTCCGTCGCGCAGCACGCGGCGAAGCTGCTTGATGTCGCGATCGATGCGCTCCGGAGGAGCGATCCCGAAGACGATCTCCTCGTCGACGTCGGCGACTGCGGCAGCGGCCGCGCCCGCGGCGCCGGAGGAGGCGGAGGCCGGCGCCGCCGGTGCGGTAGGCGATGCCGGCGCTTCTGCGAGCTCGCGCCGTGGTGCTCCATCGGCGTCGAGCGCGCGGCGGCGACGCTCCCCGCGCACGGACGCATCGCGCAGCACGATGGTGCCGAAGGCGCCGAGCCGCGCCATGGTTTCCGCGGGGGGGAGAAAGAGCTCTTCGCGGGGCGGCGCATCCTCGCCGCGCCGGCGCGCGAGCTCCACGTGATGCCGCGCCTCCTCCCACGTGCGCTCCAGCTCCGCGTGCACGCGCGACTGCTCCGGCGCGAGGAAGAGCGCGTCGGGAGGCACCAGGTCGGCCACGGAGCCGCGCGGCGCCGGCGCGTGACCCTCGCGCACCGCTGCGCGCGCCGGCGCGTGCTCACCGGCGGATGCATCGTCGTCCGCGGCGGGGGCGTGCACGTCTACCGGGAGCACGAGCGCCACGTCCGCGTCGCGCGTGGAGCGCTGCGTGGCGATGTCGAAGTGGCGCATCTCGATGATCTCGTCTCCCCAGAACTCGAGGCGGACCGGATGCGCCATGCCGAAGCTGTAGATGTCGAAGATGCCGCCGCGCACGCTGTACTGCGCAACGTCATCCACCAGCGGCACGCGCTCGAAGCCGATGGCATCGAGGTGTGCCGCGAGCTCCTCGGGGCGGCGCACGTCGCCCCGGCGCAGCTCGATGCGCAGCGTGTCGAGCGTGCGCGGCAGGAGCGTGCGCTCCATCATCGCGCGCGCGGTCGTCACCAGGATGCGCACCTGTCCGCGCGCAAGCTGATCGAGCGTCTCCACGCGCTCGCCGGCCACTTCCAGGTGCGGCTCCACCTCGCCAAAACCCTCGCGCGGCGGATAGAGCGCGATCCCGTGCACTTCTTCCGCTCCCCCTCCCCCTCCCCCTCCCCCTCCCCCTCCCCCCGCGACGACCTCGAGATCGGCCAGCCACCGCTCCGCGTCGGGCAGCGTTTCCGCGAGCACCACCAGGAAGCGCGTGCTGCCCACGCGGCGGGCGAGTGCGGCGGCGAGCACCGCGTCGGCGGAGCCCGCCAGCCCGCTTACCGCAACGCGAGCACCCGGCGCGGGGAGCGACCGTACCAGTCGCGTGAACGCCGTGAGCTGCTCCACGGCGTCGACCACCAACGGCAGCGTCACGACGCGCCGCCTCGCGCGTCCGCGCCCATCGCTCCGCGTCGTCGTCCGCCCACGAGCGCGGTCTCCACGGCGAGCGCCGCGAGCGCGAGCGCGAGTAGTGGTGCGGCCAGGTAGCGTCGCGGCGCGGAGGCGAAGACCAGATGCGCGAGCGCGTCGGCGTCGCTCACCACGCGCGCCTCGCGCGCACGCAGCCGGTCACGGAGCGCGCGCTCATCCAGCCGGTCGAGCACCGATTCGTCCGCCTCGGGGGCGACGACGAGCGCCCCCACGCGCTCCCCGCCACCCTCGAAGAACGACACGCCCGCGCGCGCCGGCGCTTCCACCGAGTCGCCGGACAGCGGAAGCCGCTCTCCACCCGGGAGCACCAGCATCTCGCTCCCCGGAGGCCGCTCGACCACGGCGCGCGGAGTGGCCTCGATCACCGCGCCGCGCGCGCCGCCCAGCCGTTGCGTGAGCACGTCGTCGAGCCAGGGAACGAATGCGGCGCGGACGGTGAGATCGGTGGCGTCCGGCATGAGCGGCGAGGCGACCAGGACGTACCCCGGGCCAGCCACGATCCACGGCGCACCGCCGGCGGTGGCAAGCGTGTCCGACGCATCGCCCGATCGATGGTCCAGCTCGTAGCGCGCGAGCACGGTGGCGCCTTCCATGCGCGCGCCGCGCGCGGGCCATCGTCCGGTGCGGCGCGCACCGAAGCGCCACGGTACGCCCAGCCGCTCGAGCGCGCGGTTGGCGGCGCCCACGCGCACGGGATCCGACGGCGCGAGGAGCAGCGCGGGGAGGCGCGCCGCTCGCTCGGCGCTCGCCACGCGCACGTCGCTTCCCGCGGCCACGCGCTCGGCCTGCATCAAGGCGGCGACCGCGGTGCCCACGAACGGGCCCGCGCTCTCGTCCACCGCCACCGCCGGCGCGGGCCCGATCCATACCGCGAATGGCCGCTCGTCGTCCGCACGCATCTCGTCCGGCTCGAGCGCCACGCTCCCCGCCGTCCACCCGCGCTCCGCCGGCGCGGCGCGCACGATGATCTCCTCGTCGCGGGCAGCGGTACCGCGCGCGAGCGTCCGCCCCTCGAGCGCAATGCGATAGATGGCCGAGTCGGGTGTGAGCGCGCGCGCACGCACAGCGCCGCGCGGCGTCCACCGCACCGGATCGGCCTGGGCCGCGACGATCGCGCGGTTCACCGGCGGATCGCCGGGCGCGCGGTAGACCGCCAGGCGCACGTCGCCGAGCGACACCGGTGCGCGCCACGCGGTGCGCTGTCCGTCCGTCACCACCACCACCTCGCGCTCATCCAGCGACGACCGGCGAACCACCGCCGCCGCGCGCTCGAGCGCGCGCTCCGGCTCTCCCGCGCCCCCCAGCGCGTCGGTGCGCGCGATCGCATCCAGCACCGCCGCGCGCGAGTCGCCGTGCACCACGGCGTCGGCGGTGACGAGCCAGACGCGGTCGCTCGCTCCCGCGCGCGACACCACGCCGCGCGCGGCGGCGCGCAGCACGTCGAGCACCGGACGTCCGTCCTGGATGGCCGTACTGCTCAACGAATTGTCGAGCACCACGGCCAGCGCGGTGGGCGCGTGCGAGCCACCGCCCACCCGCGCGATGGGGCGCGCCGCGGCGAGCGCGATGAGCAGCACGGCCGCGAGCCGCAGGAGCATGAGCAGCAGGTTGCGCAACCGCAGCTTCCGGCTGTGCTCCCGCTCCGCGCGCGCCAGATAGCGCACCGCGGGAAACTCCATGCGCGTGCCGATCCGGCGGCGCATGAGGTGGATGAGCAGCGGGATCGCCGCCGCGGCGGCGGCGAGCAGGAAGAGCGGCGACAGGAACGAAATCACGGCTGCCGCTCGCGGGCGTTGAGCGCGCGGCGCATCGGCACGGCGAACGGCTGCGCGGTGTCCACTACCTCGTACGACGCACCGGCGGCGGCCAGCGCCGCGCGCCACTCGCGGAGCGCCGCCTCCACCGTGGCGCGGTACGCGCCGCGCACCTCCGCCACCGCCGCCGGCACCTCGATCTCACTCTCGGGGTCCACGAAGATCGCGTCGCCCGACGCGTCGAGATCGCGCTCGGCGGGGTCCATGATGTGGAACACCGTCACCTGGTGCCCCGCCGCACGGAGCGCACGCGTGGCGCGCAGCAGGTCGTCGCCTTCCATGAGCAGGTCGGAGATGAGCACGACCCAGCCACGGCGGGAGATCTGCCTGCGCGCCTGATCGAGCCCGTCTCCCGCGCGCGAGGCCTGGCCGCTCCCGGGGTCGTCCAGCGCCGCGACGATGCGCGTCCAGTGTCCGTGGCGGACGCGCGGCGGGATGGCCGTGCGCACGCGATCGTCAAAACGCACCAATCCGACCGCGTCGCGCTGACGCAGGAAGAGCAGCGCGAGCACGGCCGCCAGCCGCTCGGCGTAGGCCAGCTTGGTGAGGCGCGTGGCGGCGCCGCTCCACGCCATCGACCGGCTCACGTCGAGTACGATGGTGACGCGAAGGTTGGTCTCCTCCTCGTACTGCTTCACCACCCACCGGTCGGTGCGCGCGGCGATCTTCCAGTCCACGTAGCGCAGCTCGTCCCCCGCCTGATACGGGCGGTGCTCGGCGAACTCCACGGAAAATCCCTTGCGGGGCGAGCGGTGGAGCCCGGTGAGGAAGCCGTCCACCACCCAGCGCGCGATGACCTCGATGCGCCCCAGGGCGGCCACGATGGATGGATCCACCAGGTCGGCGCGGTGCGGCGGGGCAAGCGGCGTGCTGGACATGCGTCACGCAACCTACACGGTGGAGCCGGGTTACGGAAAGCGGACGCCACCGGCACCACCGGGCGCGCGGTATATTTACAGGTTCACCCGAACCCCACCTGCTCCTCTGCCATCGTGAAGCTCGCGCGCATCCGCAACTTCTGCATCGTCGCCCACATCGACCACGGCAAGTCCACGCTGGCCGACCGCCTCATCGAGGCCACCGGCACGGTGGAGAAGCGCGAGATGAAGGCGCAGGTGCTCGACACGCTCGACCTGGAGCGCGAGCGCGGGATCACGATCAAGCTGAACGCGGTGCGCATGCGCTACCGCGCGGGGGACGGGGACGAATACATCCTGAATCTGATCGACACCCCGGGGCACGTGGACTTCACCTACGAGGTGTCGCGCTCGCTCGCCGCGTGCGAAGGGGCCATTCTCGTAGTGGATGCGTCGCAGGGAGTGCAGGCGCAGACGCTGTCGAACCTCTTTCTGGCGCTCGACGCGGGGCTGGAGATCATCCCGGTCCTGAACAAGATCGATCTCCCCGGCGCGGAGCCTGACCGGCGCGCGCAGGAGCTGAGCGATCTGTTGGGCTCGGCACCCGGCGAGATCCTCCGCGTGAGCGCCAAGGAGGGGATCGGCATCGACGCCGTGCTCGAGGCCATCGTGCAGCGCGTTCCGCCGCCCAAGGGCGAACCCGACGCACCGCTCCGCGCGCTCGTCTTCGACTCGTACTACGACCGCTATCGCGGCGCCATCCCCTCGGTGCGCGTGGTGGACGGGGAGCTCCGCCCCGGACAGCGCATCACCTTCGGCGCGGGCGACGATGTGTACGACGTGGCCGAGGTGGGCTACCTGCAGCTGCGGCAGGTGAAGAGCGACGCGCTGCGCACCGGCGAGGTGGGGTACGTGGTCGCGAACGTGCGCCGGGTGCAGGACACGCGCGTGGGCGACACGATCTTCGACGCCGACCGGCACGCCGAGCAGCCGCTGCCCGGATACAAGGACATCAAGTCGATGGTCTTTGCCGGCACCTATCCCACCGACCCGGCGCGCTATGAGGAGCTGCGCGACGCGCTGGAGCGGCTGCAGCTCAACGATGCCTCGCTGCACTACGAGCCGGAGACGTCCACCGCCCTGGGCTTCGGCTTCCGCTGCGGCTTCCTCGGACTCCTGCACATGGAGATCGTGCAGGAGCGGCTGGAGCGCGAGTTCGATCTGGACCTTGTCACCACCGTGCCGAGCGTGGAGTACCGCGTCTTCCTGAACGATGGGACGATGCAGCTCCTCGAGAATCCGTCGCTCATGCCGCACGGGTCGCGCGTGGATCACATCGAGGAGCCGTACGTGCGCGCGCGGATCGTCGCGCCCGCGGACTACATCGGCCCGATCATGACGCTCGGCACCGAGCGCCGCGGCGTCTACGTCAACATGAGTTACGTGGATGCCACGCGCGTGGAGTTCGACTTCGAGTTCCCGCTGGCCGAGATCATTCTCGACTTCTACGACAAGCTCAAGACGATCAGCCGCGGGTACGCGAGTCTGGACTACGACATGCTCGACTATCGCCAGAGCGACCTGGTGAAGCTCGACATGTTGATCAACGGCGAAGCGATCGACGCGTTCTCCGTCATCATTCACCGCGACAAGGCGTACGATTGGGGGCGCAAGATCGCCGACAAGCTCAAGGAGCTGATCCCTCGGCAGTTGTTCGAGGTCATCATCCAGGCGGCCATCGGCACGAAGGTCATCGCGCGCACCACGGTGAAGCCGCTCCGGAAGAACGTGCTGGCCAAGTGCTACGGCGGCGACATCACACGCAAGCGGAAGCTCCTGGAGAAGCAGAAGGAAGGAAAGCGCCGGATGAAGCAGGTGGGGTCGGTGGAGATCCCGCAGGAGGCGTTTCTGGCCGTGCTCCAGGTGGAGTGATGGGTCACGTGCACGCGGCCGTGGCCTCTCCGCAAGCCACCGCGGACAGCGCGCGCAGCGACGCGCGTGCCGCATCGCTCGTCGTGCAGACCGCGTTCGTGGGGGACGTGATTCTCACCACGCCGCTCATTGCCGAGTTGGCGGAGCGTGGACCCGTGGACGTCGTCGTCACGCCGGCCGGCGCCGCGGTGCTCGCGAACAATCCTGCGGTGCGGCGCGTGATCGTCTACGACAAGCGCGGTGCCGACGGCGGGCTGGGCGGGCTGCGCCGCGTCGCACGCGCGGTGCGTGAGTCCGGCGCGGCAAACGTGTATCTGGCGCAGGGGTCCGTGCGCAGCGCGTTGCTGGCCGCGGCGGGGGGAGGACGCTCGCGCCGCGTGGGCTTCGACGGCGCGCCGGCGCGCTGGCTGTACACCGAGCGCGTGCCGCTCCGCGGCGAGCTGCATCACGCGGAACGGCTCTGGCGACTCGCCTTTTCCGGCGGCGCCGTGCCGGAACCGGACGCGGAGCGACTCCGCCCGCGACTGTATCCTTCGCCCGCCGAGCGCGACGAGGCCGCGCGACTGCTGTCCGCTGCACCGCCAGGGCGTCCCATCGTGGCGCTCGCTCCCGGGAGCGCCTGGGGCACCAAGCGCTGGCCGTACTTTCCCGAGCTGGCACGCGCGCTCTCTGCGTGGGCGACGCTCGCCGTGGTGGGCGGGCGCGAGGACCACGAGGCCGGCGCGGCGATCGCCGCCGCGTCCCAGGGAACGACGGTGATCGATGCCACCGGTCACCTCTCTCTGCTCGGTGCCGCGGCGCTCATCGCGCGCGCTGCGCTCCTTGTCACGAACGATTCCGCGCCACAGCATCTGGCATCGGCCATGGGAATACCGACCGTGACGCTGTTCGGTCCGACGAGCCCGTCGTTCGGCTTCGGCCCGCTGGCGCCACGGTCGGTGGCGATTGGCGTGGAGGAGCTGTCGTGCCGTCCCTGCCACCACCATGGCCCCCGCCGGTGCCCGCTCGGACACTGGCGCTGCATGCGCGACCTCGACGTCGCGCGTGTCGCCTCGCTCGCCACCTCGATCGTGAGGGCCCCATGACGCGCACCGCGCGCGAGCAGTACATCATCGGCGTCGACCTTGGCGGAACGAACATCGTCGTCGGTGCGCTGTCGGAGGATGGCACGCGTGAGGTGGGGTTCCGCAGCGAGCCCACCGAAGTCGCGTGCGGCGCGGACGCCGTCACGGATCAGATCGCCACGATGATCAGCGCGGTAACGGACGACCTCGTCGCCTGCGGTGCACGACGCGAGGACATCCTGGGCGTGGGGATCGGTGCGCCGGGTCCGCTCGATCGCGAAAACGGGATCGTCGTCGTGGCGCCCAACCTGGGATGGCGCGACTACCCGCTGCGCGACCGCGTTGCCGAGCGCGTGGGGCTCCCCGCCACCCTCGACAACGACGCCAACTGCGCCACCGTGGGAGAGTGGTGGCGCGGCGCGGCACAGGGCGGGCGCAACGTGCTCGGCCTCACCATCGGCACCGGCATCGGCGGCGGCATCGTGCTGGACGGCCAGCTCTACCACGGCGCATCGGATGTGGCCGGAGAGTTCGGTCACACCACCATCGATTCCACGGGACGCTACTGCCGGTGCGGGAACTACGGATGTCTCGAAGCGTACGCATCGGGCCCGGCCATCGCGCAGCGCGCGCGCGAGGCGCTGGAGCGCGACGAAGTATCGGTGCTCCCGCGCATGGTGGACGGCGACCTGGCGAAGCTCACCGCGGCCACCGTGTACGATGCCGCGCTGCAGGGCGATGCGCTGGCGCGCGAGCTGGTGCGCGACACCGCGCGCTTCCTCGGCACCGGGATCGCCAACTTCCTCAACATCCTGAATCCCGACGTCGTCGTGATCGCTGGCGGCGTGACGCGCGCGGGGGATGCGCTCTTCGAGCCGCTCCGCGCGGAGGTGAAGCGTCGCGCCTTCCGGCCGGCGGTCGCCGCCTGTCGCATCGTCCCTGGCGCGTTGCCGGGCACGGCCGGCGTGGTGGGTGCGGTGGCCACCTTCAAGACGCAGCAGGGCGCTCGGTGACGGCCGGCGCGGCTGGAGAGCGGGCGCGCCCGCACTCCCCTCGCCTCCGCCTGGGCGTCATCGGCACCTTCGTCTGGGACACCATCCGCGGGCGCCAGCCGGGCGAGCCCACCGTGGAGGAGTGGGGCGGGATCGCCTACGCGCTGAGCGGGCTCGACGCCGCGCTGCCGCCGGAGTGGGAGATCGTCCCGCTCATCAAGGTCGGGGACGATCTGCACGCGCGCGCCACGGAGTTCCTGGCGACGCTCGAGCGCGTGGCGAGCGATGCGGCACTCATTGCCGTGCCGTACCCGAACAACCGCGTGGAGATCATCTATCACTCCAGCGAGCGGCGCGCCGAGCGCCTCACCGGTGGCGTGCCTGGCTGGACGTGGCTCGGGCTGCGCCCGCTCCTCGCCGGACTCGACGCGCTGTACGTCAACTTCCTGAGCGGGTGGGAGCTCGACCTCGAGACCGCGTGGCTGCTGCGCCAGCACTTTCGCGGTCCCATCTACGGAGACCTGCACATGCTGCCGTACGTGGTGAACGCCACTGGATGGCGTGAGCTCCGTCCGCTCCCCGACGTGGCCGCGTGGTGCCGGTGCTTCGACTTTCTGCAGGTGAACGAAGACGAGCTCACGATGATGGCGCCGGATCCGATGGCGCTGGCCGCCACCGCGATCGCCGCCGGCGTGCGCTGTCTCTGCGTGACGCTCGGCAGTCGCGGCGCGGTGTACTTCGCCGCGCCAGGGTTCGATCGTGTGGACGACGTGCGCCGGTGGCCGGAGCGCGCCGCACGCGACACGATGGCGTCCGCCGGCGGGGCGATCCGGACGGCACGCGTTCCCGCCGAGCCCGTGCGTGCGCCGCTCGACCCTACGGGATGTGGCGATGTGTGGGGGGCCACGTATGTTTCGAGGTTGCTCGCCGGCGATCCGATGGATGACGCCCTCCGGGCCGCGCATCGCGCGGCGGCGCGCAACGTGGAGCACCGGGGAGCAACGGGGCTGTCCCGGCACCTGCGCGGAGAGTTGAGCTTGCGATGACGACGGTCATCAACGTCCCCGCGTCTCTCGACGAGACGACGTTCGAGGAGGTCCTCCAACAACTCGCGCCCGTCCCGCCGGACGGGAAGCTCCTGATCGACGCGCGGCACACGCGCTGGGCGTCGCCGTTCGGTCTCACCGCGCTCCTCACACTCGCCCAGACGCGCGAGGAGCGCGCGGCGTTTTACGTCCCCGAAGCGGACGAGACGAACTCGTACTGGGCACGCACCAACTTTTTCCGCTACGCGGACGACCTGTTCGAGCTGCACGGGCACGTTCCTCGCCCCAAAGTCACCGAGTCGGACGTGTTGCTCGAGATCACTCCCGTGGCCAAGAGCGACGACGTGCACGAGGTGGTGGGGCGCATCCAGCAGAAGGCGCAGAGTATTCTCGTCAACGAGCTGAACATCGACGTGAAGGCGACGATGGGATTCGCCATGACGCTCTCCGAGGCGTGCCAGAACATCGTGGAGCACGCCGGGCGCGGCGGGTGGGTGATGGTCCAGACGTACCGGTGGAAGAAGCGGCTGGGACGGCGAGTGGTGGTGATCGCCGTCTGCGACGCCGGCATCGGCTTCCGCGCGTCGCTGGAGAGCGCGCCGGGGCGCGCGCGGAGTGATCGGTGGGACGACGCGATGGCGCTCGAGGAGGCGGTGATCCGCGGCGTGAGCCGATTCCGCGACTCGGGGCGCGGCCAGGGACTGGCCGGCGTGCGCCGCTACATCGGCCGGTGGGACGGCAAGTTGTCCATCCGCTCCGGAACAGCTAGAATCGCTATCGTTCCGAGTTGGGACGACGACGTACCGCTCGTGGAACAGCTTCCCTACTTTCCCGGCGCGCAGATGCAGATCACGATTCCCGAACGGCTCGCCCCGCGGTGATCAACCACATCGACCTCGGGACGGTGCTGCGGCGCGCCGTCTGCGACTTTTACTCCGATCTCGTGACGCGCCCCACGGGCGCCGTGGTGCGGAGCGCCATCGAGCAGCAACTCGCGGAGATGGGCGAGCGCACGCTCACGGTGATCGACTTCTCGCGCGTGGGGTTGCTGGACTTCTCCTGCGCGGACGAGATCGTGGCCAAGCTGCTCCTGCAGTACGCGGGGGGCGAGTCGCCCTCCGAGCGCTACTTCCTGTTCCGCGGCGTGAGCGAGTCGCACCTCGACGCCATCGAGGCGGTGCTGGAGCGCCACGGACTGGCGACGGTGGCGGAGTGCACGGACGGCGGGACGATGCTCGTGGGCCGCCTGGGCGATGAGGAACGCCGCGCGTGGGAGATCATCTGCCGCCTGGGGCGCGCGGCGGCGCCCGCGCTCGCGCGCGAGAGCACGCTCTCCGTGGACGCCTGCGAGGCGCTGCTCGAGTCCCTCTGCCGCCGGCGCCTGATCATGCAGGACGACGACGCCTACGTACCGGTCGTGGCCCTGGTCGCGTGAGCCGGCAATGGCGCTCTACAATCCCCCGCTCCAGGTGATCCAGCTCATCGCCACCTCGGCCGCCGACGCCGAGCGGGGACCGGCGGTGTGGATGCGCTCCGAGGAAGCGTACCTTCGCTTGCTCCAGGACGGTGAGCTCGTGTGGGTGCAGACACCGCGGCGCAAGGAGCTGGCTAGGCTCATCGTGGACGATTCGATCCGTCGCGGCACGGTGGTGCTGCGCGACATCGTCGGCGCCGGGCCATCGGAGATCGTCACCGTTACCAAACCGGACCTCGACAACCCGCCGCGACGTGACCTGGCGTAGCGACGCGCGCACCTCCGTGTGCGGCGCGCGCGGGGCACGGGTGTCGCCGCGCACAATGCATCCTTCACCCGTTCCACTCCGGGAGCCGTGATGACGCCCCCTCCTTCTTCACCGCCGGCCGCCGGCACCGCACGCTCCTCCCGCGAGCATCGCCGCCGCGGCGTATCGACGCTCGCCATCCACGGAGGGCGTGAGGCGCGTGAGGTCGACACGCCCGTCGTCACGCCGCTCATGCAAACGGTGAACTGGGTGCAGCAGAGCGGCACGGACGAGGGACTTCGCTACAGCCGCTACGGGAACAATCCCTCCGTGGAACAGCTGCAGCGGCGCCTGGCGGAGATCGAGGGCGCCGAAGCCGCGCTCGTCCTGGCGAGCGGCATGGGCGCCACCGCCTGCGCGCTCCTCGCGTTGCTCCGCCCTGGCGACCATCTGCTGGCGAGCGCGTGGATCTACGGGGGAACGCACCGCCTGCTCACCGAAGAACTGGACGCGATGGGCATTGCCGTCACGCTCGTCAAGCCGGACGAGCCGCGCGCGTGGCGCAAGGCCGTGCGCAAGAAGACGCGCGCCGTGTTCGTCGAGACTCCGGTCAACCCCACCGTGCGCGTGCTCGATCTGAGCCCGGTGCGCTATCTCACCAAGGAGCACGGCCTGGCGCTCGTGGTGGATTCGACGTTCGCCAGTCCGGTCAACTTCCGTCCGCTCGAGCACGGCGCCGACGTGGTCATCCATTCGGCCACGAAGTACCTCAACGGCCACCACGACGTTCTGGCCGGCGCGGTGTTGGGCACGGCGCCGTTCATCGAGGAAGTGCGGCAGAAGATGATCGTCTGGGGGCAGGCCCCCGACCCGTTCGCCTGCTGGCTGCTGGAGCGCGGGCTCAAGACGCTCGACGTGCGCGTCCGCCGCCAGAACGAGAACGCGATGCGCCTCGCCACCTGGCTCGAGAGCCATCCCAGAGTGTCGCGCGTGCACTACCCCGGGCTGCCGAGCCACCCGGAACACGCGCTCGCGCGCACGGTGCTCGATGGATTCGGCGGCATGCTCGCCATCGAGCTGGCGGGAGGCGGACCGGCAGCCGACCGCTTCGTCCAGCGGTTGCGCGTCTTCACCCACGCGCCGTCGTTGGGCGGCGTGGACAGCCTGGTCTCCGAGCCGCGCTACTCGTCGCATGCGCATCTCACGCCGGAGGAGCGCGCGGCGATCGGCATTCCCGATGGCTTCGTGCGGCTGAGCGTCGGGATCGAAGATGCCGACGATCTCATTGCCGATCTGGGGCACGCGCTGGGATAGACGCGCGCTGCCGGTACCGTCCACCGCTCCGCGGGCATATAGTTAGGTGGTGCGCCCCCCCCGACCCGGGGCGGCGGCGCAAATCGCTCCGGTGCGACGCCCGTCGCACCTGCCCTCCGGCACTCCCGTCATCCGCCGGCGCCTACGCCCGCATGATCCGATTCGCGCACGTCACGAAGGAATATCCGCGCTCCGGTGTCGCCGTGCGCGACGTGTCCTTTCGCGTGGCGAAGGGCGAATTCGCGTTCCTCACCGGGCCGAGCGGAGCGGGCAAGTCCACGGTGCTCAAGATGGCCTACATGGCCGAGCTGCCGACGGCCGGTGACGTGCGCGTGGCGGGCGTGCACTCGTCGCAGCTCCGCCGCCGCGACATCCCCGCCCTGCGCCGTCGGATCGGCATCGTCTTCCAGGATTTTCGCCTGCTCGAGGATCGCACCGCGGAAGAGAACATCGCCTTCGCGCTCGAGGTGACGGGCACGCCGCGCAAGGCCATCCCGGCGCGCGTGGGACGGCTGCTCACTCAGGTGGGGCTCGCCGCCAAGGGAACGAGCTTTCCGAGCGAGCTCTCCGGCGGCGAACAGCAGCGCGTCGCGATCGCCCGAGCGCTGGTCAACGATCCCGTCGTCCTCATCGCCGACGAGCCCACGGGCAACCTGGATGAGCGCGCCACGCGCGGTGTGTTCCAGCTCCTGAGCGACATCAACGCGTCGGGCACCGCCGTGCTCATGGCCACGCACGATCTCGATCTCGTGCGCCGCTCCTCCTTCCGCGTGATCGAGATGAATCGCGGTCAGATCGTCTTCGATTCCGCGGAGCACCCGGCCGAGGAGGACGCGCTGCCGCTCATCCAGCCGCCGCCGCTGTCCAGCGATCCCCACTGATGCGCCTCACCGTCCGCGAAGCACTGCTCGCCTTCCGGCGCGCGCCGCTGCTCAGCACGCTGAGCGTGATGACCATCGCCTTCAGTCTGTTCGCCTTCGGGCTCTTCGGATTGGTGGCCGTGAACATTGCGCGCGCGCTGGCGCAGGTGGAGGAGCGCGTGGAGCTCCGCGCATACGTGGTGGACGGCACCGACCTCGAGACGCTCACGGCCGCCATGGGGGACATCGAGGCGTTCCCGGAGGTGGCGACCGTGCAGCGCATCACCCCGGAGCAGGCGCTGGAGCGCGCGCGCCGCGAGTTGGGCGAGTTCCGCGACGTGTTCGATGCGTCCTTCCTGCCGACGTCGCTCGAGGTGCGCCTCCGCCCGGGATTTCGCGACCCCGCCACGGTGAAAGCGGTGGCCGACCGCATCGCGTCGTACCCGTTCGTGGATGACGTGCGCTTCGGCGAAGAATGGGTGACCAATCTGCACAACGTGCAGACGGTGGCGGGTGCCGCCGGCGTCGCGCTGGGCGTGCTGTTCGCGGTGGTCGCCATCATCATCATCGGCGCCACGATCCGCATGTCCGTGCTCGCCCGCGAGCGCGAGATCTCCATCATGCGCCTGGTCGGCGCCACCGACGGCTTCATTCGCCGCCCGTTCCTGCTCGACGGCGTGGCCAAGGGGATCCTCGGCGGGCTGGTCGCGCTCCTCCTCACGTGGATCGCGAACGAGGTGATCACCCACTATCTGATCCGCACCACGTTCTTCAGCCCCTCGGTGGCCGTGGCGGGCGTGGCCTTCGGCGCGGTGATCGGGGTGCTCGGCAGCGCGCTGTCGGTGGGGCGGCATCTGCGCCGGGTATGATCGCTGCCGGCTCGTTCGCGCGGCGCGGCGCCGCGCTCGCCGCCGTCTTCGCTGTTGCGATCGCGGCGACCACGATGCTTCCCGCGCGCGCGAGCGCGCAGCGCACCGCCGACAGCACCGAGGCGCGGCTGCGCGCCGAGCGTGATCGACTCGATCAGCTCCGCCGCGAGCGTGAGGAGCTCCAGCGCCGGATGACGCAGCTCCAGAGCACCGTACACGATCTGTCGGAGGAAGTCACCAATCTGGATCGCCAGGCCGCCACCACGGAGCGCCTGGTACGCTCCCTGGATGACCAACTCGGCACCATCTCCACGGAGGTCCGCTCCACCACCGCCGACCTCGTTCGCACGGAGGACGAGCTGGTGGCGCAGCAGGCGATCCTCCGCCGCCGGCTGGTGGACATCTACAAACGCGGCCCGCTCTTCTCCGTGCAGGTGCTGCTCTCCGCCGAATCCTTCGGCGATCTCGTCTCCCGGTACAAGTACCTGCACCTGCTGGCGCAACGCGATCGCGCGCTCGTGGCCGGCGTGCGCCGCCTGCGCGATCGCATCGGGCAGCAACGCTCCTCACTGGTGCGATTCCAGCAGCAGATCCGCGTCAATCTGGACGAGAAGGCCGATGAGGAGCGACGTCTCCGCGCGCTGCGCGAGCAGCGTGAGCGCGCACTCGGCCAGACGCGACGGCGCGCGCAGCAGACGGCCGCGCGCCTGGAGCAGGTGGCGCGCGATGAGCAGCGGCTGACCAACGTGATCGCCGCACTGGAAGCAGCGCGGCGGCGCGGCCCGGCGGCCGACTCGCGCAGCACGCTCCGCACATCCGACTTCGGCAACCTGGACTGGCCGGTGGACGGCACCATTCTCTACAACTTTGGCCGCGTGGTGAACCCGAACAACACGACCACGCGCTGGAACGGGATCGGCATCGCCGCCGCGGAGGGCACGCCGGTGCATGCTGTCGCCGCGGGACGCGTGGTCGTGGCGGAACCCTTCGGCACGTACGGGTTGACGGTCATCATCCAGCATGGCGGCGGCGACTACTCGGTGTACGGCTCGCTCTCGCGCCTCTCCGTCGAGAAGAACGCGATCGTGAGCAAGGGGGAGGTGATCGGCTACGTGGGGAGCGCCGATCCCGATCTGCCGCCGCACCTCCACTTCGAGATGCGCCCGCAAGGACGCGCGGTGGACCCGCTCGACTGGTTGCGGAGCGCCGCGCCGTGAGCGCCCGCGCAACGCGCGAGCGGCGTGCGACGCAGGCGCGCCCAAAGACCGAGCCGGCCGATCTGCTCGGCGCACACGTCTCCACCGCGGGCGGCACTACGGCGGCGCCCCCGCGCGCGAAGGCCATTGCCGCTACCGCCATGCAGATCTTCACCAAGCAGGCCAATCGCTGGGCGGAGCGCGAGTGCGAGATGGATGAGTGCAGCGCGTTCGCCGGCGCGCTCGCGCAGACGCAGGTGCGCGTCACCGCCGCGCACGACAGCTACCTCATCAACCTCGCCTCCCCCGACCCCGCGCTCCGCGACCGGTCGATCGCCTCGTTCACCGCCGAGCTGCGCCGCTGCAACGCGCTGGAGATCGACGTGCTCGTGTCGCACCCCGGGAACTTCATGGACGATCGCGCGAGCGGACTCGCGCGCAACGCCGAGGCCATCACGCACGCGTTGGAGGCGGTGCCGGGGCGCACGCGCCTCCTCATGGAGATGACCGCCGGAAGCGGGACGGCGCTCGGCTCGACGTTCGAGGAGATGGCGCGGTTGCTCGATGGCATTCCCGCGGCGCTGCAGTCGCGCGTGGCCGTCTGCGCCGACACCGCCCACCTGTACGCGGCAGGCTACGATCTGGTGAACGACTTCGAGGGCGTGTGGAGCAACTTCGACGACGCGATCGGCCTCGCGCGCCTCGGCCTGCTGCACCTCAACGACTCCAAGGCGCCGCTCGGATCGCACCGCGACCGGCACGAGCTGATCGCCGAGGGCACGCTCGGCGAAACACCATTCCGCCGGCTCATGACCGACCCGCGCTTTGACGACGTACCCAAGGTGATCGAGACGCCCAAGCTCGACGATGCCGAGGCGACCGATCGCCGGATGCTCGAGCGGCTGCGCGGCTACCGCGCCTGACGCGATCGCCGGCCGCGCGATGGCGTCCCGTCCCCTGTCCATCCCTCACCCTTCACCACGCGTCCATGGCCTCGTTCCGCGATGACGCGCTCGCCTACCACGAGCGCGGGCGCCCGGGCAAGATTGCCGTCGTCCCCACCAAGCCGCTCACGAATCAGCGCGATCTCTCGCTGGCCTACTCTCCCGGAGTGGCCGAGCCCTGTCTCGAGATCCGTCGCGATCCCGACGCTGCGTACCGCTACACGGCCAGGGGAAATCTCGTCGCCGTCGTGAGCAACGGCACGGCCGTTCTCGGACTGGGCAACATTGGCGCGCTGGCCGGCAAACCGGTGATGGAAGGAAAGGGGAACCTGTTCAAGCAGTTCGCCGATCTCGACGTGTTCGATCTCGAGGTCGGCTCCGAGGATCCGGACGACGTCGTGCGCTTCTGCCAGCTCCTGGAGCCGACGGTCGGCGGGATCAATCTCGAGGACATTCGCGCGCCCGACTGTTTCGCCATCGAGGCGCGCCTGCGCGAGACGCTGCACATCCCCGTCTTCCACGATGATCAGCACGGCACGGCGATCATCTCCGGGGCCGCGCTGCTCAACGCGCTCGAGATCACCGGCAAGGACATCGCAGAGGTGCGCGTCGTCTTTTCCGGTGCTGGCGCGGCCGCGATCGCCACCGCGGAGCACTACGTGCGCCTCGGCGTTCCGCGCGAGCACATCGTGATGTGCGATCGCGAGGGCGTGATCGCGCCGGGACGCGACACGCCGCTCGACCCGTACAAGGCGCGCTTCGCGAACCGGGGCACGCGCGCGCGCACGCTCGCCCAGGCGCTCGACGGTGCGGACGTGTTCGTGGGGTTGTCCGTGGCGGGCACGGTAACGCCCGACATGATCGCCCGCATGGCGCCCAATCCGATCGTCTTCGCGCTCGCCAATCCGGTTCCGGAAATTCTTCCGCACGACGTGCGCGCGGTGCGCGCCGACGCGATCGTCGCCACCGGCCGCAGCGACTACCCCAATCAGGTGAACAACGTCCTGGGGTTCCCCTTCATCTTCCGCGGCGCGCTCGACGCACGCGCCACGGAGATCAACGAGGAGATGAAGATGGCGGCCACGCGCGCGTTGGCCGCGCTCGCGCGCCAGGAGGTGCCGGACGCCGTGGCGCGGCTGTATGGGCTCTCCTCCGTCGCCTTCGGGCGCGACTATCTCATCCCGTTCCCATTCGATCATCGGGTGCTGCTGTGGGTGGCGCCCGCCGTGGCCTGGGCCGCCGTGGCCACCGGTGTTGCACGCACGTTCGTCGATCTGGACGAATACCGGCACCAACTGGAGGAGCGGCTCGGTCGCGCGCGCGGAATCCTGCGCGGCGTGATCGGCCGCGCCGTGCAGGACCCGCGGCGTATCGTCCTTCCCGAGGGCACCGAGCCCAAGGTCGTGCGCGCGGCGCGCATCCTGGCGGACGAAGGGATCGCGATCCCCATTCTGCTCGGCCGGCGCGAGGACGTGGAGGCGACCGCGCGCGCAATCGACGTCTCGCTCGATGACGTGACCATCGAGGATCCGTCCGCCACGCCATCGCGCGGCGCGTACGCGCGCTACCTGTGGGAGCGGAGGCAGCGCAAGGGGCTCACGCTCGCAGAAGCGGAGCAGCGCCTGCTGAATCCGAACTATTTCGGCGCGGCGATGGTGGCCATCGGGCACGCCGATGCGCTGCTCTCGGGCGCCACCATGCACTATCCCGAGGTCGTGCGTCCGGCGCTCGAGGTCATCGGCGCGCATCCCAAAGCCGGGCTGGTGAGCGGGATGCACATGATGGTGTTCGAGAAACATGTGGTGTTCCTGGGAGACACCACCATCAACATCGTCCCGACCGCCGAGCAGCTCGCGCAGATCGGCTACGCGGCGGCGCGAATCGTGCGCACCTTCGGCCTCACGCCGCGCGTGGCCATGCTCTCGTACTCCAATTTCGGGTCGGTGCGGAACGAGGACACGGAACGTGTGGCGCGTGCCGTGCAGTTGTTGCGCGCGCGCGACCCCGGGCTGCTGGTCGACGGCGAGATGCAGGCGGATACGGCGCTGGAAACGGACACCTTGCGCACCACGTATCCCTTCAGCGCCCTCGATCAGGCGGCGAACGTGCTCATCTTCCCGAACTTGAGCGCGGGCAACATTGCCTACAAGTTACTGTACCTGCTGGGCGGGGCCACGGCCGTCGGCCCCATCCTGCTCGGCATGCGACGCCCGGTGCACGTGCTGGAGCGCGGCGCGGACGTGGAAGACATCGTGAACATGGCGGCGGTCGCGGTCATGGATGCACAGCAGCGACAGCACGCGCCCGCCGTGACGCTCGGCGCAATGCCGGAGCGTACCAGTCGACAGTGAGGCACACCAATCAATGACAACGCAGACACCGCCGCGCGTCGTGGGCGCGCATCGCACATCGGAATTCGGGCTCGACCGTCAGGGGCTGCACCCCCGGGGACAACTGTACTGGAACCTCGTCCCTCCGGAGCTGGTCCAGCACGCGATCCGGCGGGAGGAAGGTGAGCTGGCCGACATGGGGCCATTCGTCGGCGTCACGAGCCCGCACACCGGCCGCTCGCCCAAGGACAAGTTCATCGTGAAGGAGCCCTCGTCGCAGGACGAGATCTGGTGGGGCTCCATCAATCAGCCGATCGCGCCGGAGTCCTTCGCTGCGCTGCTGGCCGATGTGCGCGCCTATCTCGACAACCGGCCGGAGCTGTTCATCCAAGATCTCCACGCGGGCGCCGATCCCGCGCACCGGCTGGCCGTGCGCTTCGTCTCGCCCAGCGCGTGGCACTCGCTCTTCGTGCGCAACATGTTCCTCCGTCCGGAGCTGCCGGAGCTGGCCACCTTCGAGCCGTCGTTCACGGTGCTCCACGCCCCCGAGTTTCAGGCCACGCCGGACAAGCATGGCACGCGGTCGGGGACGTTCATCATGCTCGACTTCTCCCAGCACATTGCGCTCATCGGCGGCACGCGCTACGCGGGCGAGTTGAAGAAGTCGATCTTCAGCGTCATGAACTACATCATGCCCCGCCAGGGCGTGCTCTCCATGCACTGCTCGGCCAACATCGGCGAGCAGGGAGACACCGCGCTGTTCTTCGGCCTGTCGGGCACCGGCAAGACCACCCTCTCCGCCGATCCCGAGCGGTTCCTCATCGGCGACGACGAGCACGGTTGGTCCGAGGAGGGGATCTTCAATTTCGAGGGCGGGTGTTACGCCAAGGTGATCAACCTGTCGGAGGAGGGCGAGCCCGACATCTATCGCACCACGCAGATGTTCGGCACCGTGCTCGAGAACGTCGTGCTCGATCCCACCACCAAGGTGGTGGACTTCGCCGATGCATCGATCACGGAGAACACGCGCGCCTCGTACCCGCTGCACTACATCCGCAATCACGTTCCTGGTGCGCGCGGCGGCCATCCGCGTGACATCGTGCTCCTCACCGCCGACGCCTTCGGCGTGCTGCCTCCCATTGCGCGGCTCACGCCGGAGCAGGCGATGTACTACTTCCTGTCCGGCTACACGGCCAAGGTGGCCGGCACGGAACGTGGCGTCACCGAGCCGCAGGCCACCTTCAGCGCGTGCTTCGGCGCCGTCTTCCTCCCGCTCCCCCCCACCACGTACGCCGACATGCTGGGCGCGCGGCTGCGGCGCCACAACGTGCGCGTGTGGCTGGTGAACACCGGGTGGACGGGCGGCGGCTACGGCGTGGGCTCGCGCATGTCGCTCTCGCACACGCGCGCGATGGTGCGCGCGGCGCTCTCCGGCCGGCTCGACGGCGTTCCCACGCGCACCGATCCGGTGTTCCGGCTCGCCGTGCCGACGTCGGTGCCCAACGTGCCCGACGGCGTGCTCGATCCGCGCCGTACGTGGAAGGACACCGCCGCCTACGACGCGCAGGCGCGAAAGCTGGCCGAGATGTTCGCCAAGAACTTCGAGCAGTTCGCGGCGCACACGGGCGCGGCGGTGCGGGCGGCTGGCCCCACCGTGTGAGGACGCCCGGCGGCGCCGAAATCGTTCGCGATCCACTCTGGAACAACATCCGCGTGGAGCCGTTGGCGCTGGCGCTGGTGGACACACCGGCGTTCCAGCGCCTGCGGTACGTGCGCCAACTCGGCTTCGCCTTTCTCGTCTATCCGGGCGCCACGCACTCGCGGTTCGAGCACGCCCTGGGCACCTATCACCTCGCACGGCGCGCGCTCGCCCTCCTGGAGGAGCGCGCCGCGCTGGGTGGTGTGGCCGACGACGAGTGCGCGGTGATCCGCACCGCCGCGCTGCTCCATGACATCGGACACTACCCGTTCTCGCACGCGCTGGAGGAGATCGGTGCGCTCGACCACGAAGAGGTGGCCCGCACCCTCCTGATGGAAGGCGCGCTCTCCGACATCCTCCGCGCGGAGGTGGCGCCCGACGCGCCCGAGCGCGTGTACGCGCTCATCCGCGGCACGAGCGAGAGTCCGCTGCAGGGACTCATCTCCGGCTCGCTCGACATCGACAAGATCGAGTACCTCAAGCGCGACGCCTTCATGTGCGGCGTGCCGTATGGCGAGATCGATGTCGACCGGCTGCTCAACTCGCTCATCCTGTTGGACGACCCCGACAGCGGCGTGCCGAGAGTGGGCGTCTCGGAGAAGGGGCTGTCCGCACTCGAGTCGCTGCTCTTCGCCAAGTACCAGATGTACCGCAACGTCTACTGGCATCACGCGGTGCGGAGCGCGACGTCCATGTACAAGCGGCTGGTCGACGAGGCGCTGCGCGACGGCGTGCTGTCGGAGCAGGAGCTGGCGTCGTTCACCGACGAAGGACTGCTGCACCGGCTGGAGGGGGACGAGTGGGGCGCGGGACACGCGCTGCTCCGCGCGCTCCGCACACGGCGTCTCTACAAGCGCGCGCTGGAACGTCCGGCGGCCGAGCTCCCCGAGGGCGCGTGGGAGTGGATCGCCGACGATCGCGTTCGGACCATCGCCGCGGAAGACGCGCTCGCCGCCGAGCTCGGGCTGCGGCCGGGAGAGCTCATCCTCGACTTTCCCGCCAAGCCGCGGATGCTCGGGCTGGATCTCCCCGTGCTGCGGCGCGACGGCAACGTGCGCCGTCTCACGAGCAGCGGGTGGGAGGGCGCCATCGACTTACCGGCGCTCTCGCGCGAGCTGTACCGCTCCGCGCGCTGGCTGCGGGTGTTCGTCGCGCGCCCGGTCACCCTCTCGCAGGGGATGCTCGAGGCGCTGCTCGCGCACTGAGCGCTACGGCTGCTCGCCGGCCGCGCGCTCGCCGTCGTTCAGCTCCACCACGCTCACCACCACGGCCGTGATGTTGTCCAGACCGCCACGGCCGTTCGCCTCGGCGATCAACGCATCCACCATGCGGCCCGGCGTGGCGCGCGTCGTCAGCAGGTGCTGCAGGCGGCGGTCGTCCACCATCCCCGTCAGTCCATCGCTCGCCACCAGAAACAGGTCTCCGGTGCGCAGCGTGCCGCGGTAGGTGTCGGGCACCACGTCCGGGCCGGCGCCCACGCAGCGCGTGATGACGTTGCTGTACGGGTGGTAGCGCGCCTGCTCGGGGGTGAGGAACCCCGCGTCCACCTGCTCCTGCACGTACGAGTGATCCTTGGTAAGCTGGCGCAGTTGTCCGTCGCGCAGCAGGTAGATGCGCGAGTCTCCCACTTGGCCGATCAGGTACCAACCGCCGGAGAGCACGAGCACCGATGCCGTGGTGCCCATTCCCTGCTTGTCCACTTCCGTGATCGTGCGCTCGAACACCGCGGCGTTGGCTTTGCGCAGCGCGTCCGACACCTCGCGCTCGATCACCTCGAGCGCCCACTCCCTCGCCGCCGTCAGCTCGCGCGCCACGATCTGGACCGTCATCTCGCTCGCCACTTCGCCCGCCGCGTGTCCGCCCATGCCGTCGGCCACCACGAAGACGCCGCGCTGCCGGTCGGCATCCACGAAGTAGCTGTCTTCGTTGCCCGAGCGGATCATCCCGGTGTCGGTGTTGCCTGCGTAGACGAGATGCACTTATCGCCCAGTCACGATGAAGAAGACCACGGCCCCGACGATCACGAGGACGGCGACCCACAGTGCGAGCGGAATGCCACCCTCGCGCGGTGGCGGCGCGGCGATGGCCGGCACGCCTGGCGCCAACCGCGGCGCACGCGGCACCTCCGCGGTGGGTGGCTCGCTGATCGCGCCCGCGCGCGCTGCCGCGCGTGCTCCAGGCCGCGCGGCGATCACGCGCGTCCCGCCGGCAGCGGCGCGCGCCGCCGGTGTGCGCGACGCGTCCTCCACCGGCCGAAAGATGAACTTGAGCCCGCCGAAACGGATGTCCGGCGCGCCTTCGAGACGCTGCGCGCCCTGGATGCGGCGCCCGCCCACGTACGTGCCGTTCGTGGAATCGAGATCCACCACGTACCACCCGTCCTCTCGCTTCTGCAACGTGGCGTGCGTCTCCGACACGCTCTCGTCCGCCAGCACGATGTCGTTGTGATCGCCGCGCCCGACGTACACCAGCGCCGTGTGGATCTCGGCGCGTGACGGGATGCCCACGGCCGCGCTGAGCAGGTCGATCGTGGCCAGCGCCGGCCGGTCGGGGGGCGCGGTATCGGCGTAGAAGCGGAAGTTCTCATCGCCAATGCGGATCACGTCTCCGCGCGCCAGCGACTCCGACCCCACCACCGGCTCCCCATTCACGGTGAGCCCGTTGGCGCTCGTGTCGGTGATCATGTACGCATCGCGCGCGGCGGCGATCACCGCGTGCCGGCGCGACACCGCCTGGCTCCGCAGCACCACGGTGCACGATGGATCGCGCCCGATCACGAGCCCCTCGGCCGGCACCGGATACTCGCGTCCATCCACCAGAGAGATGAGCCGTCCGCCGCTGGCGCGCGCCGCCGAGGGCAGGGTGAGCACCGGCGGGTCGCTCCGCGATTCCACCGCGCGCATCACGCGCGTCTGCCCCGCCGCCGCGTCGTCGCCGAACGTCAGCTCACGCCCGCCAATGGTGATCTTGTCGCCGTGGAGCAGCGGGGCCGGCTCCGCACCGAGCGTCACGCCGTTCACGAGGATCGTTCCAGCCGCCGCCGCGGCGGCGTTCCCGTCGCGCGCCACGATCGCCGAGCCGTCGGCCGCGACGCGCACCACCGCGCGGCACTCACCCGCTCCGGCGACGACGATCCCCGCATCCGGAGACGATCCGATCACCGTCGTTCCCGACGCGAGCTCGTGCTGCTGTCCGTCCACTTGCAGGTACGGCATGCGAGACGTGAAGAGCGAGTGGCCGGCGCCGGGGGGCGGGAGGGAGCAGGAACGCGCGACAACCGCCACGGCGGAGGGCGGGAGCGCGCGCCGTCGGAGATGATCGGTGTCGAAACTATCGGGCGCCCATCGGGCAGGCAAGCGCCGCCCACGTCTTCGCCGGCTCCTCTTCCGCCCGTTGGTACGCGCGTTGCGATCAGCAGACGTCGGCGTGGGCGCTCGGCGCGCCTGTCTTCGGCTTTACCGGATGCGTCGCAGGACGGACGCGAGGAGGGGTCACCATGGGAATCATCGCGTGGATCGTGCTCGGCCTGATTGCCGGGGCCATCGCCAAAGCCATCATGCCGGGGAATGACCCGGGTGGCTTCATCGTCACGATCATCATCGGCATCATCGGGGCGTTCGTCGGCGGCTGGATCGGCAACCTGATCGTCGGCCGGGGGCTCGAGGGATTCTCCATCTGGAGCTTCATCCTGGCGATCGTCGGCGCCATCATTCTTCTCTGGATCTACCGTCTGGCCACACGGCGCGCGCCGTAACGCAACCACCACCCGGTGGCCGTTGTCGCAGGGCGACCACCAGCCGCGAGCGCACCGATTGCAAGGCGGCCACGTTCCGGCCCGCGTCCTACGCGGGCCGGTTACACATTTTTTTACCGCTCTTCCGTGACGCTCTGGCTCCACTGGATACTCCTCGGTCTGGTGGCGGGCACGCTGGGCAAGTTCCTCGTGCCCGGCCGCGACCCGCCCGGCTGCCTGATCACGGTCGCACTCGGCATTCTGGGCGCCGTCGTGGGCGGTTGGATCGGCGTGCTGCTGGGGTGGGGACGCGTGTCGCACCCGAGCTTCGACGTCCGCTCGGTTGCGCTCGCCACCGCGGGCGCCATCGTGGTGCTCGTGGCGGGACGACTCATCGCGCGTGCATCGCGTCGCCGCCGCGAGCGGAGCGCGTCGCGCGGCGGCGACAGCACGCCGCCCGGCATCGGCTGACGCGCTCCGCCAGCGGCGCGGCGCGCCTCCCCCGCGCCGCCGCGCGTCGCTAGCTTTCACACACGATGAAAGACCGAATCCTCGTCCGCGGCGCGCGACAGCACAACCTCAAGGGGTTCGACCTCGCCATCCCGCGGCGTAGCATCACGGTCATCACCGGGCCCTCCGGCTCGGGGAAGTCCTCGCTCGCCTTCGACACCATCTACGCCGAAGGACAGCGCCGCTACGTGGAGTCGCTCTCCGCCTACGCGCGGCAGTTCCTGGAGCGGATGGAGAAACCCGACGTCGATTCGGTGGAGGGACTCTCCCCCGCCGTCGCTATCGAGCAGCGCAACGCGGCCAAGTCGTCGCGCTCCACCGTGGGCACCGCGACGGAGGTCTACGACTACCTCCGCCTCCTCTGGGCACGCGTGGGGCACACGCACTGCGCGGTCTGCGACCGCGAGCTGCGCCCCGACACACCGCAATCGGTGGCCGACCGGCTCCTCGCCATGCCCGAAGGAACGCGTTTCTCCCTCGCCTTTCCGCTCCACCCCAGCGCGCATGTGTCGCATCGCATGATCGTCGACGCGCTGCGCGAGCAGGGATTCGTGCGCGTCGTCGCCGACGGCGAGACCGCACGGCTGGATGACCTGGCTCCGGATGCGGACCTCACCGCCGCGCAGGAGCTGCTCGTGGTGGCCGATCGACTGGCGGTGAGCGCCGGAGCGGCAACGCGCATCGCCGAGGCTGCGGCCACCTGCTTTGCCGAAGGCGACGGATCGTGTATCGCCATCGTCGAGGAGTCCGGCGCCACGCGGCGGCTTCGCTTCACCGACCGCTTCGAGTGCCCGGACGATGGCACCCGCGCGCCGGCGCCCTCGCCGCAGCTCTTCTCCTTCAACAGCCCACAGGGCGCGTGCCCGCGGTGCAACGGCTTCGGCGCGCTGCTCGAGTACGACGAGCAACTCATCGTCCCCTACCCGGACCGTACGCTGCGCGAGGGCGCACTCGACCCGTGGACCAAGCCGCGCTACGAGAACAAGCGCCGCGCGCTGGCGGAATTCGCGCGGCGGCAGTCCATTCCGATGGATCGCCCGTGGCGCGAGCTCTCCGGTGAGCAGCGGCGCGCGCTCCTGCACGAGCGCACGCGCGGCTACAAGGGCGTCTTCCCCTTCCTGCGCGACCTGGAGGCGAAGCGCTACAAGCAGTACATCCGCGTCTTCCTCCGGCAGTATCAGTCGGCGCAGGAGTGCCCCGACTGTCACGGCGCGAAGTTGCAGCCCGACGCGCTGCGCGTGCGCGTGGCGGGGCGCACCATCGCCCAGGTGGCGGAGATGCCAGTGGCCGAGCTGGCCGCGTGGCTCGACGGGCTCGCCCTCTCGGAGTTCGAGCGCGGCGTGGCCGACACTGTGCTGCGCGAAGCGCACGCGCGCGTGCGCTTTCTCGTGGAAGTGGGACTCGGCTATCTCACGCTCCATCGTGGCGCGCGCACCCTCTCCGGCGGGGAGGCGCAGCGCATCTCGCTCGCCAACTCCCTCGGCTCGCATCTCGTGGACACGCTCTACGTGCTGGATGAGCCGTCGATCGGTCTGCACCCGCGCGACGTGGACCGTCTGCTGCGCCTGCTCGCCCGATTGCGCGACGGCGGCAACACCGTCCTCATGGTGGAGCACGACCTGGAGGCTATCCGCGCCGCGGATCACATGGTGGAGCTCGGGCCCGGGAGCGGAGAGCATGGCGGGCGCGTGGTGTTCGACGGTCCCACGCGCGACGCCGCGCGGAGTCCCCTCACCGGCGCGTATCTCACTGGCGAGAAGGTGGTGCCCCTCCCCGAGGAGCGCCGCGCGCTCGGCCCTCGCTGGATCACCCTCACCGGCGCGCGCGAGCACAACCTCAAGGGGATCGACGTGCGCATTCCCCTTGGGGCGCTCACCGTCGTGACCGGCGTCTCCGGATCCGGCAAGAGCACGCTCGTGCACGACGTCCTCTATCGCGCGCTCGAGACCACGCTGCACGGAGAGCATTCCGCCAAGCAGCATCTGGGCGAGCGCGTGGGGCAGTTCCGCCGGTTGAGCGGACACGAGGCGCTGTCGGACGTCGTGCTCGTGGACCAGAGTCCCATCGGTCGCACGCCGCGATCCAATCCGGTCACGTACGTCAAGGCGTTCGACGAGATCCGCCGCATCTTCGCCGACACGCCCCTGGCACGCCGCCGCCGCTACACGCCCGGCACCTTCAGCTTCAACGTTCCGGGCGGACGGTGCGAGACGTGCGAGGGCGCGGGCTCGCTCGAGATCGAGATGGTGTTCATGGCGGATGTGTACGTGCCGTGCGTCGACTGTGGCGGCTCGCGCTTCAAGCCGGAGGTGCAGGAGGTGACCGTCGGCGGCCGCTCCATCCAGCAGGTGCTGGAGATGACCGTGGACGAGGCCATTCGCTTCTTCCACCGCGAGGAGCGACTGGGGCAGGCGCTCTGGCAGTTGCAGCAGGTGGGGCTCGGCTACCTCCGACTCGGCCAGCCCGCGCCGTCGCTCTCCGGCGGAGAGGCGCAGCGCATCAAGATCGCGCGCGAGCTGGCGCAGGCCGTGCGCCGCGGCGGACGCAAGCTCTACATCATGGACGAACCCACCACCGGGCTCCATCTCGACGACGTGCGCAAGCTGGCACGCGTGCTCGACCGGCTCGTGGACCACGGGCACACCGTCGTCCTCATCGAGCACAACCTGGATGTCATCAAGCTCGCCGACTGGGTGATCGATCTCGGTCCGGAGGCCGGCGATGCGGGGGGACACGTGGTGGCGATGGGACGGCCGGAGGAGATCGCCGCCGTCGACGGCTCGCACACCGGAAGGTGGCTGCGCCCGCTGCTCGCGCGCGGCGCGCGCCCCACGCCGCGCGAAGTCCACGCCGACGTAGCGTGAGTCCTGGGCACGGACTAGGACGTCGCGTACGCCGCAGGCACCAGCTACGGCAGGCGCCTTCGGGTTGACTCGATCGCCGAGCGGCTTCTATCTTTCATTGTTCGATCCCGAGTAGCTCAGGTGGTAGAGCAGGTGACTGTTAATCACCGGGTCGGGGGTTCGAGTCCCTCCTCGGGAGTTCCTTTTTTTTGAGACGTGATGACGGGGAGCCCCAGTGGCTCCCCGTACTTCATGCACGCAGTGTTTGCCACACCGCCCGCCCCGTAGCGGCCAGCGGATGCGGTCCCGCCATCACATACCACCCACCAGAGCTCATCGTGCCCGAGGCGACGCGTATACGCGAGCTGCTCACGGAGGCCATGCGGGCGGTGTGCTCGCAGATCAGCAGCATCCCGGCATCCGATCGCATGGCACTCCGCGCGGAGGTGCAGCGCTTCGCCCGGATCGCGCGCGCCGCCGATGTCCCCGCGGCGCGCATGATCGCCGAGCTCACGGAGTGCCTCCAGAAGAGCGAGCTCGCCCGCGGAGCGGACGAGAGCCTCGACTGGCTCCTCTCCGAAGCGCGCGGGTGGGCGGTGGAGGCGTACGCCTGACGTCGCTTACCACCCGCGCTCGCTCAAGAGTGTCATGAGGCGCTGCGCATCGGCCGGCGCCCGCACCTTGGCATCGTTGTCGAAGTAGACGAACACCTCCAGGCCGTCGCGCAGCCACGCGGACACCCGCTCCGCCCACACCACCAGCTCGTCATCCCCATAGCCGCTCACGTACAGCTCGCGCGAGCCGTGCAGACGCACGTACACGAAGTCGGCTGTCACGTCGGTGGCGAACGGGAAGCGTCCAGCGGTATCCGCCACCACGTACGCGCATCCGTAGGTGCGCAGGAGGGCAAAGAACTCCTCCGTCATGTACGTCGGATGTCGCACCTCGAACGCATGACGGAAGCGCACGGAGGCTGCCGGGGTGACCAGTGCGCCACGGCGCAGCCGGTCGTCGTGCCCACGTGCGAGCGACGCTGCGTGGTCCGCCGAGCGTGGGAGCAGGCGGAGAAAGCGCTCCATGCGGCCGGCATCGAAGCGGTACGTGGCTGGGAGCTGCCACAGAAACGGCCCCGTCTTGCTGCCGAGCGCCAGCACGCCGCTCGCAAGAAAATTGGCCAGCGCCTGCTCGGCGCGCGCGAGCTTGAGGTTGTGCGTGATGAAGCGGCTCCCCTTCACCGCGAACAGGAAGTTCTGCGGCGTCTCCTCCACCCATCGCCGGAAGACGGCCGGCGATTTGAGGCTGTAGAAGGTGCCGTTGAGCTCGATCGAATCGAAGATCCGGCTCGCGTACGACAGCCACGCGCGCTTCGGGACATCGGGCGGATAGAACGTCCCGCGCCAGCCGGCATAGTCGTACCCGCTGATCCCGACATGCGCCCGAGCGGGGGCCGGCGGCGCATCCGTCGTCGCCGCTCCCGTGCGTGACAGTTGCGGCTTCTCGGGTGACAGTCGCCTCCCGTGCATCGTGGTACCGTGAATCCGACTCGACGGGGGAGGCCTCATGCACGCGACTGGTCCGCACCGGTTCGTGATCGATCGATTCGATTCGTTCGATCAGCTCTACGACGCCCTCCAGACAAGGACCGTGCCGCGCTCCGCCCCCGGAGGCGTGGTGCGTGTGCACCCCGGCCGCTTTTCCGAGCGCGGCATCACCGAAGTGATCGAGGCGCGCCGCCGCGTGGGCGAATTCGGTCTCACGCTCACGCTCACCCCCGCCGTGGGGATCGAGTGCGTCGAGCTCCGGCGCGCCGTGCGCGAGGCCGAGATCGCCCGGTAGGCTCCGCACGCCAGCGCGCGAGCGTCCGCGCGCTCTTGCCCCGATTCCGCGAGCGGCGTTGATTCTGCGGCGGAGCCTCGCGCTCCGCCGCGCTGCATTTCGCCCCCTCCCTCCGTTCCCCACGCTCCGGAGTCCTCCGTGCGACGTCCACCCGTCACCGCCGGCTGTGGTGCGGCGCTGGCGCTCTGCGCCCTTCTCTGCGCCGTGCCCGCTGCGGCCCAGGCGCCCGCCACGACCCGATCCGCAAACGGCATCGACAGCACCTACTCGCGCCTCATCCGCGAGTACACCACCGACCGGCGCTTCCTCCCGGCGTCCGTCTCCACGCTCCCCGCGAGCGCCAGCATTCCCGATCCGCAACGGCACTTCGGTACCATCGTCGGCGCCCCGGGCGTGATGCACTACAGCCACGAGATCTACGGCTACTTCGCCGCCCTTGCCGCGGCGACACCGCGCGTACGGGTGGACACGGTGGGCACCACGGAGGAAGGACGCCCCATCATCCTGGTCGTGATCGCCGACGAGGAGAGCATGCGCCACCTCGATGCGTATCGCGCCATGGCCGACTCCCTCGCCGATCCGCGCACCGTGCCGGCGGCGCACCTGGATGATCTCCTCGCGCGCGCCAAGCCGATCTACTACCTGAACGGCGGACTCCACTCGCCGGAGATGGGCTCGCCGGAGATGCTCATGGAGCTGGCGTACCGCCTTGCCGCGAGCGACGAGCCCGACATCGCGCGCATCCGCCGCTCCGTCATCACGATCATCAATCCCGTGAGCGAGCCGGACGGACGCGACAAACAGGTGGACTGGTATCTCCACTACACGAAGGGACGGACGGAGTGGGACGACGGCTTTCCGCGCTCCTCACCCTACTGGGGCTCGTACGTGGTGCACGACAACAACCGCGATGGGATCCAGATCTCCCAGGCGCTCACGCGTGCCATCTACGACATCTACTACGCCTGGCACCCGGTCATCATGCACGACCTGCACGAGTCGGTGCCGTTGATGTACGTCTCCACGGGCACCGGGCCGTACAACGAGACCAACGATCCGATCGCCGTCTCCGAGTGGCAGCTCCTCGCAAACAACGACCTCACGGCGCTCGATGCGGAAGGGCTGCCGGGTGTGTGGACGTGGGCGTTCTTCGACGGGTGGTGGCCGGGCTACGCGGTCTGGGTCGCGAACAATCACAACGCCATCGGCCGCTTCTACGAAACGTTCGGCAACGCCGGCGCCGACACGTACATCCGCGATCTCTCCGGGCAGCGCTACGCCGGCGACCCCGTCACGAGCCGCCAGTGGTATCGCCCCTGGCCGCCCACGGAGAAGGTCCGCTGGTCGGCGCGCGACAACATCAACTACATGGAAGCGGGCGTGCTCGCGTCGCTCCGCTTCGCCGCCGACAACGCGCAGCGACTGCTGCGAAACTTCTGGCAGAAAGGAGTGAACAGCATGACGCGCGGGCGCGAGCGCACGCCGCATGGGTACGTGATCCCCGCGCTCGAGCGCCAGCGCGATCCGCGCCGCGCCGCGTATCTCGTCAACCAGCTCCGCCGCCACGGCATCGAGATCGATCGCCGCGCCTCGGGCGATTCGGCGGGAGACTTCGTCATCCTGCTCGATCAGCCGTATCGCGATCTGGCGGTGAACCTGCTCAGCCTGCAGCACTTTCCACCCACCGCGCCGAACCCACCTTACGATGACATCGCGTGGACGCTCGGCCTGCTCTACGGGGTGGACGTCCACGCGGTGGATGACACGGCGGTCTTTCACTGGACCGGGCTGGTCCCCGTGCGCGACACGGTGGCAGCCACCGCCGCGGTGCGCGGCACCGGCACCACGTACGTCCTGCCGTACCGCGCGCAGGGCGAGCTCCTGCCGGCGCTCTTCTGGCTGCGCTCCGCCGCCCCCGGCGCGCGCGCATGGGCCCTCGAGCGGGAAACGTCGCTCGCCGCGTCCGGCGCTGCCGCGTCCGACACCGTCGCGGCGCACACCGTCGCTACGTCGACCGGCGTCGCACACGCGCCGTCCGCGCGCACGGCGCGCGCCGATACCCTTCCGCCCGGGTCGGTGCTCTTCGAGCGCCTGCCGGCCTCACGCGCCAGCGAGCTGGCGCGCCGCTTCGCCCTTCCGCTCATTGCCGTGGAGCGCGCGCCGGACGGACCGCGCCACGCACTCGACGTCCCGCGCGTCGCCGTCTATCACACCTGGTACAGCACGCAAGACGAAGGCTGGGCGCGGTACACGCTCGAGCATGCCGGCATTCCGTACACCTCCATCGACAAGGACGACCTGCGCGCGGGTGCGCTGCGCAAGCGCTTCGACGTCATCCTCGTTCCGGAGACGGGAGGCACGGCGGAGCAGATGATGCACGGTGTGGATGTGAAGTGGAGCCCGCTCCCCTTCCGCCACACCGCCGCCACTCCCGCGCTCGGCGTACCCGATTCCAGCGCCGACATCACCGGCGGCCCTGGCTTCGTCGGGATGGCCAACCTGGAGCAGTTCGTGCGCTCGGGGGGCACGCTCATCACGCTCGGTGCTGCCACGCGCCTTGTTGCCGAAACGGGAATTGCGCGCGCGCTGAGCCCGCACGCTACGCGCTCCCTCTTCCACCCCGGTTCGGTAGTACGCGTGCGCGCGCGCTCGGCGGCATCTCCCATTCTCTACGGTTATCCCGAGATCACCACCGTCTTTCGCGGCAACGGGCCGCTCTATCAGGTGGTGGCACGCGACAGCGCGCTCGTGGTGATGCAGTACGGCACGAAGCTCGAGCGGAAGCGGAGCGACGGCGAGATCCTGGGAATGCCATCGGGAGACGCCGGGCATCCCACCGCGGACACCGGCCAGCGCGCGGGGGCGAACACCGCGCGCGCGGATTCTGCCGCGCCGCGAGACACCGCTGCTGGACACGACACCGCGACGCGCGCGTCCGGTGCACGCGCATCAGCGGCGGATGACAGCGCCTACGTGGTGTCCGGGATGGTCCGAGCAGAAGGGGAGATCATCGGGCAGGGCGCGATCTTCGACATCCCTGTGGGAGCGGGCCGCGTGATCGCCTTCACCTTCAACCCCCTGCATCGCTATCTCAACCATCACGAGTTCCCGATGGTCTGGAACGCGATGGCGAACTGGAACGACTCCCCCGCTCAGGCGGCCGCGCCACAGGCGCACTGATTCACACACGCAGCCTGGCCGGGCGTGCGCCTCCTCAGGGGGCGCCGCCCGACCCTGCGTCCTCGTGCTGGTGCACTGTCGGCCCTTCGGCATCGCCGTCCGCGCCCTCCATTCCCCCGTTCATGCGCGACGGGTCGAAGAGCGCCGCCACGTCCATCCGGTAGTCGGCCGCGTTGCGGTCCAGCTTGGGCCACTGCGCCATGGCGTCCGGCGCGAACAGCCCGACCATGTGCGCCATGGCCGAGAGTCGCAACGTGTCATCGGTGGGGTTCACGTACTCCCCCACCACGCGGTAGCGATGGTGCGCCTCGAGCTTCTTGCCGCGAACGATGAAGATCTTCTTCTCGATCCCCTCGATGTGGCCGTCGGCGTCCAGCGTACTCCGCACGCTCGCGATCACCTTCCCCGTCTCCGCATCCTCCAGGCGCACGCCCGTGCCGTAGTCGTGCAGATGGCCGCTGATGGCGAGCAGATGCCCGCTCACGGGAAGCGTGAACTCGAAGCTGTGCTCGGACCGGCCGGGAGGAACGTCGAACGCGTTGGTAGCCGCCACGTGAAAGTTCACGTCGGCATAGAGCGGCAGCACGGGGATCGGCGGGTGACCGGCGTCCTGCGGCATCCACAGAATTGCCACGCGGATGTACGCGCCGTCGATGTCCTTCCCCGTCTCGTTGTGCCACATGGCGTAGAGTCCCAGCTCCTGCCCTTCGGTCATGGGCACCGCCACGCTGCGTGGCAGCTCGATGTCCGGCGTCTCCGTCCCCGTGCCGATGAGACGCTCGGCCACCGGGTAGAGGAGCTGGCGGCGATCGAAGTTCACACCGATCACGTGGTGCAGCAGCGTCCGCGGGAGCTGCGCTCCGCTGGCATCGCGCACGCTGATGCGGAAGCCGCGCATCCATCCTTCTACCGGCCACGGGAAGCAGAAGATCTGCGTGGACGGCATGTTCATGTGCTCGCTCGCCATCCCGCTCCCCGTCGCGCGCGTCATCGCGCCGTGCGACATGGCCGCGTGATCGTTCATGTTCCCGCTCTGGCCGGGCATCATCATGGCGTGCTCGGCGTGCGACATCTCGCTCATCGCCATGGGTCCGTGCCCGCCATCGTGCGCGGCCATGGCCGGCACGCGGAACGGGCCCATGGTGACCACGATCTCGTGCCGCGCCGAGTCGACCACCACCTGCGCTGCAGGCGGGTGATCCACCGACGGCACCGGCCGTGACGTCGCCTGGACAGAGGTGGGGGTGCTCCCACACACGGGGCCCAGGGCCGCCAGAGCGAGAGACAGGACGAACATGCGCAATCCTCCGTAGCGCGGCGTCTGTGCGACGCGCGGTATGATGCAACGTCGAGGGTGTCCGTTGACGCGAATGCGTCCGGCGCCCCGCCGGTTCCCGGCCGGCGCCCCAAGACAATAATGCGACGGCTCGCCCGGTGCCACGTCCGGCCGCCGCGTGCATCACGCGCCGCGACGTGCGTCGCGCGCGGCGATGATCGTGCCCGGATCGTTGCTCACGATGCCGGCTACGCCCGCCTCCCAGAGTCGCGCGGCGCGCGGTACGGTGTCCACCGTCCAGACATGCACCGGGCATCCCAGGGCCCGCGCGGCGGCAACCAGACGCGGGGTCACGATCGGGATTCCTCGATGATGCTCCGGCAGAAAGAGCGCCCGGTACGGCACGGCGCGCGGAGGCCTGTGCAGCAGCGCGCCGAGGAGCAGCCGGAGCGTGTCGCGCTGGCAGGCGCCCAGGAGAAAGGGCGCCGCGCGGAAGGCCGCGAGCGCACTCGCCGCCGACGCCGCCACCACGCACCGACCTGCCTCTCCCCGCGCCTCCAGCAGACGGCGGATGGCGCCCTGCGCCTGTGGCGTCTTCACCTCCAGGGCGACCGGCACACCGGGGAACGCGGCCAACACTTCGTCCAGGGTGGGGACGCGTACCCCTCGCCCACGCCAGGGGAACGTGCGGCCGCCGTCCACGGTGAAGTGCGCCCCGGCGTCCGCCTCCTGTACCTGGGCAAGCGTGAGCGCTGCGACGGCGCCCCGCCGATCCGTGGTGCGGTCGAGCGTGGCGTCGTGGATGACGACGGGAATCCCGTCCGCGGTGACGTGCACGTCGAGCTCGATCGCGTCGACCCCTGCCTCCACGGCGGCCGCGAACGACGGCAGCGTGTTCTCCGGCGCGTGCATCGCGGCTCCGCGATGCCCGATCACCGGATGGGCATCCAGCTCCAGCAGGACGTTCACGTCGTTCCTCGCGTACACGGTTGAGTGGCCAGGAGGAGGAGCAGCGCACAGATTCCAGCTCGCGCGCCGGCCCACCGGCGCGCCGTATAACCTACGCGTTCGCGCGCGCCGCGGCGCGGTCTTCTCCTACCAGCGAGCTCTCATCATGGCCGATGCATCCGTCGCGCTCGTGACCGGCGCCTCCAGCGGAATCGGACGCAGCATCGCCCAGCGGTTGGGCGCGGCCGGCTACCGCGTATTCGGCACGAGCCGGCGCGGCGCCGAACCGGGCGGGCACGAGGCCCCGCCGGGAGCGAGCGCGCCCGGGTTGGTCGAGATGCTCTCGCTGGACGTGCGCGAGGACGCGTCCGTCGACGCGTGCGTCGAGAACGCGCTGCAGCGCGCCGGGCGGATCGATCTCCTGGTGAACAACGCCGGTCTCTATCTCCGCGGCGCCGTGGAGGAGACCACGCTGGACGAGGCGCGCGCACTGTACGAGACGAACTTCTTCGGCACCGTACGCGTCACCAACGCCGTGCTGCCGCACATGCGCGCGCGTGCGCACGGCCACATCATCAACATCGGATCGCTCAGCGCGTACTTTCCCCTTCCGTTCGGCGCGTTCTACTCCAGCGCCAAGGCGGCGCTCCTCAACTACACCGAGGCGCTCCGCCATGAGGTGGCGTCGCTCGGCGTTCGCGTCTCCGTCATCGTGCCCGGGTTCGTGCGCACGGACATCAGCGCGCACTCGGAGCGTGCCGAGCGGGAGATTCCCGCGTATGCAGCCATGCGCCGGGCAGCCGTCGGCACGATGACCCGCTCCGTGGAGCGGGGCATCACGCCCGACGACGTGGCGGCGGTGGTCGTGCGCGCCGCGCGATCCGCCGCGCCGCGGCTGGTCTACCGGGTGGGGCGCGATGCCGCCTGGCTCCCACGTGTCCGCGCCATCCTTCCCGCCGCGCTCGTGGAACGCGAGACACGCCGCACGTTCCACCTGGACACGCCCCCGCGCGACGACTGACGCGTCACCCGTCGCGCCGCGGCACCGCGCTCACGAGCCAGTGCGCCTGCACCCGCGCGACCGCGTCCCCCGCGCGATCGTGAATCGTCGCCACCACATCGCACGTGCCGTCCGCAATGGCTCCCGCGTCCACGCTCCCCTCGGCCACGAGCGTCCCTCGCGCTTTCTTGACGTAGCTGATGCTGAAGCCCGTCAGGATCGCGCGCCGATCCGCCGGAAGCGCGGTGGTGAGCGCGAGCCCGGACGCCAGCTCACCCAGGTTCGCGAGCGCCATCGCGTGCACGGATCGCAGGTGATTGCGCACGCGCCGGCGGTCGTGGATGCGCACGCGCGCGAACCCGGCGCGGAGCTCCAGCACCACCGGGTGCACCGTTCCGCTGTACGGGACCATGCGCGAGAGGAGGAGCGCGAAGATGCGCGCGCCGCCAGGCACGGTGCGCAGGCGATTCCAGCGCGAGAGCAGCAACGATCCGGGCGAAGCGGGTGCCACGACGGTCCTCCGCGGTGGATTGCCACGTTGCGCCGCGCGCGATCGCACATCAGCTTTGCCCCGTGCGGGCGCGGTGCCTCATCTCCGGGCCGGCAAGTATCTCGGCCGTCGCAATCAGGGTCAAGCACACGGTCACCGCGCGCCGAACCGCACGCCGGCCTCCTCGATCCCCGGGCAGCGCACCATGTCCGATTCGAATCGCCTTCGCATTCGCGATCTCGCCGCCGACGACGCCATCGCACTCCTCGCGCGAAATCACGTGGGCCGGATCGCGTTCTCCTTTCACGATCGCGTGGACATCGAGCCCATCGGATATGTCTACGACGACGGTTGGATCTACGGGCGCACCACGCACGGCTCCAAGCTCGCCACCGTCCGTCACAACCGGTGGGTGGCGTTCCAGGTGGACGAAGTCCGGAGCATCCTCTCCTGGCGCAGCGTCGTCGTGCATGGCGGACTGTACGTGATGAGCGAGCGCGACACGCCCGCCGACGCGCGCGGGCGAGAGCGCGCCATTACCCTCTTTCGTGCGCTCGATCCCGACGCCTTTACCGAGCACGACCCGGTGGGCTTTCGCGACGTGTTGTTCCGCATCGCGACGCAGGAGATCGTGGGCCGCGAAGCGGAGATGGAGGCCGACGCCTGACGCTGACAGCCGTCCCCTGACGGCCGTTCGCTGAGTGCCGTCAGGGGACGACGCGCATCTCAGGGCGACGGCCGGGCGCGATGCTCGTCGTCGCGGTCCGCGCCGATGGACGACGGCCCCCATGCGGGCGCGTCGCTCGCCGGAAACGACTCCTCGGAGCTCTCGTCCACCGCACGGCTCGCCGCGGCTCGGGTGAACACCTCGAGCATCTGCTCGCAGAAGACCGGCAGATCGTCACGCGTACGGCTCGTGACCAGACGCTGATCCACCACGACCGGGCGATCCACCCACTCGCCGCCGGCGTCGACGATGCTCGTCCGCAGCGTCGGTGCGGCGGCGAGCGTGCGTCCTCGGACGGCATCGGCGCGCACCAACAGCTCCACCGCGTCGCCGATCGCCGCCACCGCCTTGTCGTGCGCCATCATCGCGCGCACGAAGGCGATCGCGTCTGCGTTCTCCGCGAGCGCGCGCACGCTCGACGGCCCACCGGGCAGCACGAGCGCGAGAAACCTGCGCGGGTCCGCGCCGCGGAGCGCGGCGTGGGGCGCATCTGCTGCGGTGGTGGTTCCGTGCTCGGTGGCGCGCGTACCCCCGCCCGGAGAGAGGACCACCACCTCCCCCTCCGCTCCTCCCAACACCTCGAGCACGCGATCCAGAACATCTGGTGCCACGCCGCCAGCGGCCATCACGGCCACGCGCTTCCCCGCGAGCGTCCTCGCCATTCACTCCTCCTTCGTGCGGTCGTTCGCCGAACGGCGACGGTGGCGCCGCTTGAGCTCGCGCTGCGCAGGGTTCTCGCCATGCGATGGGATGCGATTGTCACGCCGCACATCGCGATGGTCGTCATGCCCGGACGCGGCCAGTCGCTCCTTCTGCGTGCCTTTCAGGTGCTCGTCCTGCACACGGGCCTTGTGGTCGGTGGCGCCGGCCTCACCGGGGTCGATCGTGTACTGATCCGGTCGCTTTCCTCCCATGACCACCTCTCCTCCGAGGGGAAACATGGACGAGGATACACAGAACGTGCCCGTGTACCGCGCGCGTGTCAGAAACCGTCGCCACCGAGCTCTCGTGCGCAGCACGTGTCGGCGCGCGCGCGAAGATGCTCGGTGCCGTGCTGTCCGTGGCAACCTTATTGCACCCCACGCTCCCCACAATCGTCCCGCGAACGCAGCTCGTTCTCCTCGCCTCCGAGTGGGAGAACACGCTGGCGTTCGTTCACATCCTCCAGGAGGCGTCGTGAGATCTCTCAGATCACTCCTGCTGGCCGTCGTAGCTCTGACGATCGGGAGCGCGACTGCGCAGGCGCAGCGGCGGATTACGGGGCAAGTGACGGGCGCGGATGGTACGCCGCTCGCCAGTGCCAGCGTCCAGGTCGTTGGCACACAGTTCGGCACGTTCACTGGCGAGGACGGTCGATACTCCGTCAGCGCGCCGGACGGAGACGTCACGCTCCGGGTGCGCCGGCTCGGGTTCAAGCAGCGCGACATCGCCGTGGCGGCCAATCAGAACGAGGCCAACGTCCAGCTCGAGCGCGATGTCCTGCAACTCGAGACGCAGGTCATCACCGGCGCAGCCACGACCGTCGCGCGTCGCAACGCGGCGAACGACATTGCCGTCGTCTCCGGCGAACAGCTCAACCGCGCACCGACACCGACCATCGAGAACGCTCTGCAAGGGAAGATCGCCGGCGCCACGATCCAGTCGAACTCCGGTGCGCCCGGCGGCGGCCTGCAGGTCCAGTTGCGCGGAGTGACCACGATCAACGCGGCGGTCGATCCGCTCTACGTGATCGATGGCGTGATCGTGTCCAACGAAGCCGTGTCGCCGAACATCAACTCCGTCACGCGCGCGGCGAACGGGGCCAACGCGTCCGATCAGGACAACCCGGTCAACCGTATCGCCGACATCAACCCGGCGGACATTCAGAGCATCGAGGTCCTCAAGGGCGCGTCGGCATCGGCCATCTACGGCTCCAAGGCGGCCAACGGCGTGATCATCATCACCACCAAGCGCGGCACCACCGGCGCGCCGCGCTTCAACGTCACCCAGCGGCTGGGCACCTTCGACTTGAGCAACAAGATCGGCTCGCGGACGTGGACGCTCCCCTCCGCGATCGCCTTCTTCCACGATGGCCTCGGCGTCCCCGAGGACCTCATCGAGCAGCAGATCGCCGACGGGACCACCGATTTCGAGCAGAAGCTCTACGGCCGGAACGATCTGTCATGGGAGACAGACGCCAGCGTCACCGGAGGTACGGACCAGACGCAGTATTACGTGTCCGCTCTGCTCAAGAACGACAAGGGCATCATGGAAGGCACCGGCTTCAAGAAGCAGTCGATTCGCGCCAACGTCACGCAGCAGTTCTCGGACAAGATCAACGCGACGCTGACGACGAACTTCATTCGCACCGAGGCCGAGCGAGGACTCTCGAACAACGACAACGCGGGCGTGAGCCCGTTCATGGTCCTCCCCTTCGCGCCCTCGTGGGCCGACCTGCTGCCACAGAATGGCGTCTTCCCCGAAAACCCGTTCGAGCGCAGCAACCCCTTCCAGACGGTTGCGCTGTTCAAGAACGACGAGGACGTGTACCGCTTCATCGGCTCGGGCCAGGTGAACTGGTCGGTGTTCACCACCGCGCGCCAGCACCTGGATGCATCCCTCGTGGCGGGGGTGGATCAGTTCAATCAGACGAACAACGTCTTCTCGCCCCCCGAGCTCTTCTTCGAGGACGATGACGGGTTCACCGGCACCACGGTGCGCGGCGACGCGACGAGCACGCTGCTCACGCTCAATCTGAACGTCAGCCACGAATACACGCCGGAAAGCAACGCCTTCACCGCGACCACCTCGGCCGGCATCCAGCGCGAGGTGTCCGACCTCAACACCACCAGCACGGTGGTGGACAACATCTTCTCCGGACAACCGAACGTCGGGCTGGGTTCGCGTGTGCAACCCTTCCAGACGCGGCAGCAGGAGCGCACGCTGGCGTACTACGGCCAGGAAGAATTCCTCACCCTCGGCGAGCGGCTGTTCGCCACGGTGGGCGTCCGCGCCGAGCGGAGCACCAACAACGGGGATGTGAAAAAGTTCTTCTTCTATCCCAAAGCGTCGGCATCGTACCGGTTCCTCAATCCCGTCTCGTTCCTGGACGAGCTGAAGTTCCGCGTGGCGTGGGGACAGGCCGGCAACAAGCCGCTCTTCGGGATGAAGTTCACCAACTTCGGCACGGGCAGCACGGCCGGGTTCCTCGGAGAGTTCGTCAATCCGGCGGCCGTGCTGGGCAACCCGGACATCGAGCCCGAGCGGCAGACCGAGATCGAAACCGGCTTCGACGCGCAGTTCTTGAAGCAGCGCGCCAGCGCGTCGGTCACACTCTATCAGAAGAGCATCAAGGATCTCATCCTGCAGCGCACCCCGGCACCGTCCAGTGGCTTCACCGCCCAACTGTTCAATGGCGCCGCGCTGCGCAATCGCGGGATCGAGGTGACGCTCGCCGCCACGCCGGTGCTGCTCACCGATTTCGATTGGGTGTCTCGCGTGACGTTCGCGCGGAACTACAGCAAGATCACGGAGCTTCCCGTTCCGACGTTCGATCTGGCGGCCGGCTTCGGGACCTCCCTTGGCGCGTTCCGCATCGAGAAGGGCTCATCCGCCACGCAGATCGTCGGCATCAACGAGGATGGCGACGTCATCCGCGTCGGCGACGCAGCACCAGACTTCCAGATGGGCTTCTCCAACGAGTTCTCGTGGAAGACCCTGCGCCTGGCGAGTCTGTTCGACTGGAAGCATGGCGGCGACGTGATCAACCTCACGCGCTTCCTGTTCGACGCATTCCAGAACTCCGCCGATCAGACGGATGATCCCAATTCGCCGGGCGCGATCAGGGCAGCGCGCCTCGGCACCCGCACCAAGGACTTCGTGGAGGACGCCGGCTACGTGAAGCTGCGCGAGGTCACGCTCTCCTGGCAGTTGCCCGGCGCGTGGGTGAGCACCGCGTTCGGCGGGCGCGCGCGTTCGGCACGGCTGGAGTTGAGCGGACGGAATCTCTGGACGTGGACCAGCTACTCCGGCTCCGATCCGGAGGTGTCGAACTTCGGAAATCAGGCGATCGCGCGGAACATCGACGTGGCGCCGTTCCCGCCGAGCCGGAGCTACTTCTTCTCCGTCTCCGTGGACTTCTGACCATGCCGACAGCGAACCCTGCGTTCCTTCATCCTCTCTCCAGAGGCGCACACCTCATGAAGACGCGACTCCTTCTCGGCGCTGCCGGCCTGTGCGTGCTTGCCGCGTGCAGCGACAAGGTCGTGCCGAATTTCAACAACCCCTCGCTGCCGCCCACGGGAGTCATCCAGAACCCGTCCCGCGCAGCGATCCAGCAACTCGTGAACGGCCTCATCATCCAGACACGCGCCGACTTCGGGCCGGCCATTCGCGACGCCGAGATCATCGGCCGCGATGCGTACAACCTCGACCCATCCGACCCGCGCTGGGTGACCGAGCTGCTCGGCGTGGGGCAGGACCTGGACCCGGGCGGATTCGGTGGCAATCACTTCGTCAACCAGTACGCCGCCGTCCGTTCGGCGAACCTCGTGCTGAACTCGGTGGCCACGGTGGACCCGACCGCCGGCGTGATCTCCGCCGAGGAGATCGCCGCGACCGACGGCTTCGCCAAGACGCTCAAGGCGCTGAACGTTCTGTCGGTGATCGAATTTCACGATGTCAACGGTGCTCCGGTCGACGTGGCCGCCGATCCGGACTCGCTGCTCCCCATCCTCTGCCGCGACAACGCGCTGAATGCCGTGGCATCGCTGCTCGACGAGGCACTCACCGATCTGCAGACCGCCGGAAGCGCGGACTTCCCATTCACGCTTCCCGATGGGTTCACGGATGTCGGCACGCCGGCGGACTTCATCGGCTTCAACCGCGCCCTTAAGGCGAAGGTCGAATGGTACCTCGGCGATCCCAACGCCGTGCTGGTGGAGCTCGCCCAATCGTTTGCGTCGACATCCACACCGCTCGACTTCGGCGCGTACTTCAACTACAGCACCGACCCCACGGATATCGCCAACCCGTTCTTCCTGGCGCAGGGGACGATCCGTGCGCACCCGTCGGACACCGCCGCCTTCGAGGCGGGGGATGACCGGGCGGCCAAGATCATCGTCGGCGAGGCACGGACCAACACCGGGATCACTTCCGGCCTCGAGTTCACCATCTATCCCACGGCGGCGTCGCCCATCCCGATCATCCGGAACGAGGAGCTCATCCTGCTGGGAGCGCAGGCCAAGATCCTCACGAACGACGTCCCAGGCGCCGCCGACGACATCAACTTCATCCGCAACGCGCACGGACTCCCCGACAAGACGCTGAGCACCGCCGACGCGGCCATGGACGAAGCGCTGCTGCAGAAGCGGTTGTCGCTGCTGCTCGAGAGCCCCGACCGCTGGGTCGACTTGCGCGTGCTCGACCGGCTCGATGAGCTGCCACTCGACGCACCCAACCATCGCGTCCACGTCGCGTATCCCATTCCGCGCGACGAATCCAACGCGCGCGGAGGAAACATCGCCTGCCAGTAATGGCCGCATCTGCTCGTGGAAGTCACATGGCCCCGGGTTTTCCCGGGGCCATGTTGCATCGCGGCGCCTGCGCGTGGCGCGTGAATCGACAACGACGCGCATTTGCCGGAGCAACGCACCATGCGGCGCTCCGTCCGACACGCACTCCGGCGCGCCGTGCGGCGCGGCGGCACCGGTGCAGTCGCGCTCCCGTCACCCCCGGCGCGATCGCTATATTCCCCCCGTGCCGATCGTCCCGTTGTACGGTCACGAGCCGCTGCGCGCGCGCTTGCGCTCGAGCGTGGAGCGCCACGCGCTCCCGTCGAGTCTGCTCATTCACGGCCCGCGCGGCGTCGGGAAGCAGCGTCTGGCGCTGTGGCTCGCGCAGCTCCTGCTCTGCTCCGCCCCGGACGCCGCAACACGTCCCTGTGGGACGTGCCGCGACTGCCGATACGCGCTCGACCTCGTACACCCGGATCTCCGCTGGTTCTTCCCGCGCCCGCGCCTGCCGGACGCCGACGCGGACACACAGCGCGTCCTCGATGACCTGGCCGAGGCCATCGCCGAGCGTGTGGAAGCCGGTGGACTGTACGAGCCCCCCTCCGGCACCGAAGCCATCTTCGTCGCCACCGTTCGCGGCATCGTGCGTCTTGCCGCCTACACGCCCACCATGGCGCCGCGCAAGATCTTCGTGATCGGAGACGCCGAGCGGATGGTACCGCAGGAAGGCGCCGAGGCAGCCGCGAACGCGTTTCTCAAGCTGCTGGAAGAGCCGCCCGACGATACCACGATCATCCTCACCTCGAGCGAGCCAGGAGCGCTGCTCCCGACCATCCGGTCGCGCGTCGTCGCCCTGCGCGTCGCGCCCCTTGCCGAAAGCGACGTGCGCGCGTTTCTGGCGGACGAGCGTGTGGCGGCATCGCTGCGCGAGCGCGACGGCGGCCTCGCGCTCGCCGAACAGCTCCGCGTGGCCAACGGTGCTCCGGGAGCGCTGCTCGCCGCGTCGCACGATGCCGATGCACGTGCCGCCGCACGCGCGCTGCTCGACGCCGCGGCTGCAGGACGCGCCGCGCGCGCGCAGGCGGCGCTCGCGCTGGGCGCATCGCGCGCGCGCGGGGCGTTTTCGGAGGTGTTGGACGCCCTCACGCTCCTGCTGCACGAGCGCCTCAGAGAGGCGGTGGCGCAGTCCGATCAAGGGCGCGCAACGGCCGTGGCTCGCGCGGTACAACGCGTGGAAGAGGTCAAACGCCGTGCGTCGGGCAACGTGAGCCCGCAACTGCTAGGGGCATCGTTGCTTCGCGACCTGGAGGGCGTGGCGCGATGACGGAGCGCGAGCCGCGATTGTCGCACGTCGGCCCCAGCGGAGAGGCACGCATGGTGGACGTGTCCCACAAGGACGTCACGGAACGGATGGCGCGCGCGAGCGGCGTAATAGTGATGCTCCCCACCACCCTCGAGGCGATTCTACGGAACACCGTCGCCAAGGGAGACGTGATCTCCGTGGCGCGCATAGCCGGCATCATGGGCGCCAAGCGCACCGCGGAGCTCGTCCCGCTCTGCCACCCCCTCGCGCTCACCGATGTGAGCGTCGATGTCACCCCGGATGCCACGCTCCCGGGGCTCCGAGTGGAAACGACGGCCCGAACGCGCGCGCAGACCGGCGTCGAGATGGAGGCGATCACCGCCGCCGCTGTGACCCTGATCACAATTTACGACATGGCAAAAGCGCTAGATAAGAACATGCTGATTTCGGACATCAAACTGGTCGAAAAGTCCGGAGGACGTAGCGGACATTGGCAGCGAGCCTGACGGCACGAGCGTTGCCTGAGGGACAATCCGACGAATCACGCGCGGGGCTGGCTCAACACCACCCCGCTTCGTGTGTGCTGGCCCGTAGAGGGAGGCATCTGATGCGAAAGCACCAGCGATACGCATATCGTGGCGACGAGCTGCGCCGGAGGCGCCGCATTCGGCACGCGATCATCCTGCTCGGCCTGGGGATCGCCGTGGCGTTGCTCATTCGCGAGCAGCCACGCGCCGCGAACGCGACGGCGGCCCCGTTCTCCTTCGGCTCCAGGGCCGAAGCGGAGCACCTGCGCCACCAGTTGGACAGCGTACGGGGCGAGCTCCGGCTCACCGCCGCGCAACTCGAGCGCGCGGAGGAGATCCTTGCCTTCTCCGGCAAGTACCACGTGAATGCGTCACTGGCGGCGTCGGTGTACGACATCGCCATCGCCGAAGGGATCGAGCCAGCGCTCGCCTTCCGCCTCGTGCAGGTGGAGAGCGAGTTCAACCCGCACGCAACGAGTCCGGTGGGTGCGCTCGGTCTCACGCAGCTCATGCCCGCCACCGCGCGGTACTTCCGCAAGGGAGTGACGACCGAGCAGCTCTACACCCCCGAGATCAACCTGCACATCGGTTTCCGCTATCTGCGCTCGCTCATCCGCGAGTACGATGGCGACGTCAAACTGGCGCTGCTCGTGTACAATCGCGGGCCGGCGGCCGTCGCGCGCGCTCGTGCCGAGGGGAAGGATCCGCGCAACGGCTACTCCAAGCTCGTCACCCAGGGCTATCACGGCGACGGCGTGGTGGATTGATCGGCGGATGGGGCCCGGCTTCCCGGGCCCCTCGCGTCAGCCCCGCACGACCAGGCGCTGTCCCTCGCGGATGAAGTCGCCGTGCAGCCCGTTCAACCGTCGCAGCTCGTCTACCGTGAGTCCGTATCGGTGCGCGATGCTGGTGAGCGTCTCTCCGCGCTCCACCACGTGCGTGCCGCTGCCGCTGCGCGCGGCCGCGCGGCTGCCGCGTGACCGCGTGCTGCCGCGCACGACGATGACCTGCCCGGGATAGATCACGCTCTTCCGCAGCCCGTTGAGCCGCATGATCGACGCAACCGAGGTGTGGTAGCGGTGCGCGATCACGCTCAGGGACTCGCCACGGCGGACCACGTGCGTCACCGACCGTCCGCTCGAGCCGCCGTAGCGCTCGATCTCCGGATCGGGCACGTCGCGCGCCAGCCGGACCACCGCGCGCGTCGGCACGCGCACCGTCTGTCCCGACACCACGCGCCCGGAGCGCGTCGCGCGAAGGTGCGGGTTGAAGCCGACGAGCATCTCCACGCTCACCCCGGCACGCCGCGCGAGCGTGACGCGCGTCTCCCCCTTGTGCGACGTGAGCTTCCGCACGCCGGCACGCACGCTGTCGGGGAGCGCCGCGAACGCACTGTCGAATGATGCCCCGCTCCCGGTCCCGGGGGGCACGCGCACCGAGAACGAGTCGCGCGGCGGGGTGATCCCGCGCAGGAGCCCGGGGTTGAGCTCGAGCACCCGCTCCGGCGGCACCCCCGCGGCCTGCGCCACCGCGGCGATCGGCGTCTCCGGCGGTACGCGCACCGTGTCGTACGCCAGCGGCGCTTCGTACGTGATGTCGAATCCGTAGCGGAGCGGCTCCTTGGCGATGAGCGCAGCCGCGATCAGCTTCGGCACGTAGTCGCGCGTCTCCGCGCGCAGGTGGTTCGTTTCCGCGAGGGCGAAGAACGCCTCATCGCCCGTGGCGCCATCCAGCTCGTCGGCATAGCGCGTGAGCCCGCGCGACAGGCGCCCGGGCCCGCCATTGTACGCCGCCACGGCGAGATAGAGCGAGCCGAACTGATCCTGCAGCCACCCGAGGAACTTGGCGGCCGCCTGCGTGGACCGGACCGGATCGCGCCGCTCGTCCACCCACCAGTCCACGCGAAGCCCCGTCCCGCGTGCGGTGGATGTCATGAACTGCCACATGCCCACCGCGGCCGCGCGCGAGTAGGCGTCGGGATCGTACCCGCTCTCGATCAGCGCCACGTACGCCAGGTCCTCCGGCAACCCCGCCGCGCGCAGCGTGCTCCGGATCATTGGCTCGTATTTCCCTCCGCGCGCCAGCTCCTCGGCAAAGCGAGCGTGCGCGGGACCGCTGAAGCGCCCGATGTAGTACTCCACGCGCGCATGCGTCTCGTAGCTGCGCACGTCGATGTCCCACGTGGGCTCCGCATCGTCCGGCGGCGAGGCTTCGCGCACCACGCTGTCCCCGAACAGGTGCACCGCCTCCGCGGTCACTTCCGGCGCGCCACCGCTGTCCGCGGGCAACGCCGCGCTCTCCATGGCCGTACCGCCCAGCGAGTCGCGTGCGCCGGTGCCACCGACGTCGGTAGCAGGCGTCTCGACAGGCGCCGGTGTGTGCGGAGCGTGTCCACCGCCCAGCACGCCGCACCCGGCCATCGCCACGGCCGCTGCGAGCGAGAGCGCCATGCGCCCGACTGACGCGCAGACCGGCACGCGTAGAGCGCGCGCGCCTGCTGACTGGCTGGCGGCTTGGTCTCGCACGCGCCGACCGCGATGCTGCGCCGCAAGCGGCATGGTGGGGGACACGTCTCCTGAAGGGTGCGTCATGGCGGGAATGGGACTCGACGGAAGCAGCAGGCGGCGCGTACGCGCCGGGGGCGCCGGGAGACGCCGGGCAGGAGTGCCTATCCTAACCCTGCGCGCGGCGCCGCCGCAATTGGTCTCAGCGTGTCGCGATGAAGTTGCCCAGCACGCGATTGGTGGCGGTGAGCACCGCGACCACCGCGCCGCGCGCCGGATCGGCCTCCACGAGCGCGGATCCGAGCAGTCGGCGCGGCCCCTCCGGCTTCTTGTTGGCGATCGAGACGATCACGACGTTCGCATCGAAGGCGCGCACCGACTTCACGCCGATCAGCTCGAACGCGAGCGATCCCTCGGAGAAGGTCTCGATGGCCCGGAGCGCCGCCTCGGCAGCCACACGCAGATCGACCGTGGGACTCGACTGACCCGACGCCTCACCGCGCACCTTCACGCCGTCCAGCCACTCGAATTCCGTCTGCGCCACGCACCGGCCATCACTGAACCGGCGAAACTGGAAGTCGGTGAACTTGAGCCGTTCCCGGCGCGTCGGTTCGACCGGAGCGGCGACTGGGTTCGGCTGCTCGGATTCGGACATGAGAGGATGCGGCAGGTCGTGGCGGTGCGTGCGCGATCTCTAGCATCACGAGCGAAACGCGACCACGCAACGAGCGCGCCGGACCTGCGGAGCGCGATCGGCCTGCGTCACATGCGGCGCATGACGCGTCGTCCATGCGCGTCGTCATCCCACGCGGTCGCTTCGGTGCGATGGCGGCGGCACGGACCGGCACGTTCGATGGAAATCCGGGCTACGGTCGCCGACTGCGATCTGTAAAGCTTCTTTGCACGTTGCAAAGAAATCTGTCATTTCGCTGTACGAGTGGCCCGGCGGCTACAGCCGCAACTCGTTGACGAGCAACGCATTCGGATGTGGCACACGCGTTGCCCCTCTTTCGCGCGTGCGCGCGCGAAGCACCGGCGCGCCGCGACCGCCACTCGGCGCTCGTTCATGAGAGCGCTCCAACGTTCGTTCAGCGAGGAAGCCTTGGGCTTCGGCATCGAAAGCATCATCGGCCAGAGCAAGCCCGTTCGCGACGCCCTGGAGCTCGTGCGCAAGGTGGCCGCGAGCCGCCTCACCACGGTCCTGCTCGTGGGGGAGACCGGTACGGGCAAGGAGCTCTTCGCGCGCGGCATCCACTACGCCGGCACCTCACACGCCGAGCCGTTCGTGGCGGTGAACTGCGCCGCGATCCCCGAGACGTTGCTCGAATCAGAGCTCTTCGGACATGAGCGCGGCGCGTTCACTGGCGCGCGCTCCCAGAAGCGCGGGCTCATGGAACTGGCGGGCGAGGGCACGCTCTTCCTGGACGAGATCGGTGAGCTGCCTCCGCGGCTCCAGCCCAAGCTCCTGCGCGTTCTGCAGGAGCGTCGCGTGCGCCGCCTGGGCGGTCTGGAAGAGATCCCGATCAACTGCCGGATCGTGACCGCCGCCAACACGGCGCTCCACGATGCGGTGAGCCGCCTGGAGTTTCGTGAGGACCTGTACTACAGGCTAAACGTGTTCCGGGTGAACCTCCCGCCTCTGCGCGATCGCCTGGAGGACCTGCAGCCGCTGGCCGAGCACTTCCTGGAGGAGTTGGGACGCCAGCAGGGGCTCGAGCCCAAGCGCTTGACGCCGGACGCGGTGGCACTGCTCCGCACGCACAGCTGGCCCGGCAACATCCGCGAGCTGAAAAACGTCATCGAGCACGCCGCCATTCTGAGCGAGGAAAACGCCATCCGCGCCGACCACATCGTCATCCAGCAACGCAGCGCGCAGGCGGCGGCGCGCTCGCCGGTGGGAGAGATCGTCATCCCGCCCGAGGGGAAGACGCTGGAGGAGATCGAGCACGAGGCGGTCCAGCTCACCATGCGTCTCACGCGCGGCAACCAGAGCGCGGCGGCGCGCATCCTGGGGATCTCGCGCCCCACACTGGCGCGCAAGCTCCGGCCCCGCGTGTCGGCCACGAACGGCACCACACCGTGAGCGGCGATCCGATCCGCATCGTGGCCGTCTGCGCCCCGGAGCGATCGGCGGAGTTGGCGGCGGAGATCGCGTCGGACGGGCGCGGCGTGCTGGAGCTGGTCGCCATCGGCGACGTGGCGCTGGCACTCCGCGCACTCGGCGACGCGCGCGTGGACGCCGTGCTGCTGGACTTCGCGACTGGGCAGCGCGCCGATCTGGAACCGCTCATCCGCCTGCACGAGCACGCGCCGGAGTTGCCGATCATCGTCCTCACCGACGGCGAGGACGACCGCCTGGCCATGCGCGTGCTCAAGGCCGGCGCGCAGGACGCGCTGGTACGCCGTGATCTCTCCGGGGGGATCCTCGTGCGCGCCGTGCGCTTCGCCATCGAGCGACAGCATCTGCAGATCGCGCTGCGCGCCATGTCGCTGGTGGACGACCTGACGGGCCTCTACAACCGGCGCGGCTTCCTGACCGTCGCGCGGCAGCAGCTCAAGATGGCCGACCGCATGCGCAAGCGCATGGTGCACGTGTTCGTGGACGTCGATGGCTTGAAGGAGATCAACGACACGCACGGGCATCGGGAGGGCGACCGTGTGCTCCTCCAGACGGCGGAGCTCCTGAAGGAGACTTTCCGCGATTCCGACATTGTCGCGCGGATCGGCGGCGACGAGTTCGTCGTGCTGGCCATGGAGACATCCGGCGCGACGGCCGAGGCGTGGTCATCGCGCATCCGCGAGCAGCTCCACGCGCGCAACGCGCGCGCCGAGCGCGTGGTGCCGGTCGCCTTCAGTATGGGGATCGCGTACTACGATCCCGAGTGCCCGGTGAGCATCGACGAGCTGCTCGCCAAGGCGGACGCGCTCATGTACGCGGAGAAACGTCGTAAGCGCCAGCGGCGCGTCGGCTACCACGACGTGCCCGGCGATCAGCCCGCATCCATCCCGCCGATCGCCGACTGACCGGCGCGCGGCAGGGCGCCGCACCGCGCACCGACGGGATCTCCGATGACGAGCGCCGCGGAGTGCGTTCGTCCGACGTTGGACGAACGCACTCCGCGGCGCCGTAACCTGCGGTCGTGCGTCAGTTCGACGCGACCTTCTTCTCCAGGTTCTCTGCGGCGGCCATGTGCGCCTGGAACGCGGGCGCCACCTTCACCACGAGCGCCTTCAACTCCGCGTTCTTGATGGCCGGGAGGAGCGTGCTCGTCACGGCATCGATCACCGCCTTGTGGTACGCCACCTCGTGCTGCAGCCAGGCGCGGTCGAAGTCGGCGCCGGACTTGGAGCGGAGCATCGCCATCGCCTGCGCGTGCGCCTTGGCCGCGCTGCTGTCCGCCGGAGGCGTGGGCGTCACACCCAGCTTCTTCGCCAGATCCCGTCCCTGCTGCCGCACCGCGGTGTGATCGTGTACGAACTGCTGCGCGAGGGCGCGCACGTCCTTGTTGGTCGCCTTCTCCGCCGCGAGCTGCGCGGTCTCGATATCCGCCGTGTTCGCCGCATCGAAGATCGCCACGATCGTCGCGTCGTCGAGTGTGCCCTGCCGCACGACGTTCGCCGGCGTCCGATGCGCATCCGCTGTCCGCACCGCGAGCAGTCCGGCCGCAGCGACGACCAGGGCCGCAGCAGCAATGGTTCTCCTCATCGAAGTCCTCCGTGTACCCGGGTGGTGTCCATGCACCGGCGCTCCGCGTAGGCTCCCCGGGAGACGCCACTGGTGGCCCGCCGGGTGTCCCGCAGGCCCCGGCGAGGCGGGTGTATGATGCCCAAGCCCGAGGAATATGTCAAGTGATTGATTGTCTTATTGTCTGTTTGGAGAAACATCCGTATATTGCACGCGCATGAGTAGCCCTCGCGTGAGCGCCACCTGGTGGGAGTCCCGCTTCTTCGAGACCACGAAGGGGCGGGTAGTGGCGTTGCTACGCGAGTCGCCCAGGACGGTGGACGACCTGGCCCGAGAGCTGGAGCTGACGGACAACGCGGTCCGCTCGCACCTCTCGCACCTGGAGCGCGACGGGCTGGTGGAGCCTACCGGGGTCCGGCGCTCTCCCGGCGCCGGGAAGCCGGCCACCATCTACCGGCTGGTCCCCGAGGTCGAGCCTCTCTTCTCTCGGGCCTATCTCCCGGTGCTCACAGGGCTCCTGGACGCCCTTGGCGCGCGCCTGGGGCCCGAGGAGCTGGAAGGCATTCTCTCGGCCGTAGGGCAGCGCCTGGCGGAGGGACAGCCCACCCCGCAGGGGCCGCTCCCATCCCGTGTGCGCGCAGCCGCTGCCGTGCTGGACGAGTTGGGGGGCGTCACCAGCGTCGAGACCACCGAGACGGGGTACACCATTCGCGGTGCCGGCTGCGCCCTGTCCGCCGCGGTGGCGGAGTGCCCGGAGGTCTGCAAGACGGCCGAGGCACTCGTGGCCGCCCTGACCGGTGCGGAGGTGCACGAACGGTGCGACCGGAGCGGCGAGCGCACCCGCTGCTGCTTCGAGATCACCGCGCGCACATAGCGCAGCGATAGCGCAGCGCCCACCGCCGGCCGATCCGGCGCGCATCCTGACGAGCCGCTAGTCCGCCCGACGCACTACCAACGGGCGCTCCCAGTCCACCCCACGATCCGCCCAGAACCGCCGGGCGTCGTACATCTGGCTCGCGTAGAAGTCCTCTTCCGCCGGAGGCGCGTCGGCCAAGCGCGCCGAGTGGCAGCGGCGGACCGATTGCTCGAACTCGCGCGTGACCGGGCGGTGGTCATAGAGCGGTGTACCCGCCAGCGCATCCGCCTCGAGCGTGGTCACCTGAATGCGGTCGTCCTGTGCGTCCACGCGCGCGCATCCGACCGGGATGAGCAGGTGCCGGTCGTCGTCCGTATCCATCACCGCGTGATCCACCTCGATATCGAGATAGCGCGGCGCGCCCGCGGCGGTGTCGACGAGTATGGTATGCACGTCGCCGACGCGCCGCCCGTTCGCATCGACCACGTCCCATCCCGTCACGTCCGGCACGCCGTCGGCGAGCTCGAAATCCTCCAGGTCATCGAGTGGCGACAGCGCTCCCTCGGGCACCACGTCGCGTGGAACCATCCGCTCCCGTTCCCGCTTGGCGGCGGCATCGTGCGTCTTCTTGTGCGCGCGTGTGGACTTTCTCTTCTCGGGCATCATTCCTCCTTCCGGACGCAGGCTGCGCGGCGCCGGCCCCCCCGCCGGCGCGCGAGACGTTCGTGTACCCGGCAGGGATCGTTCCAGTTGTGGCCAGGAGCGCCGACGCGCGTACTCGCAGTGCGCCGCGCACGCCGCATGTGAACGCGTCTCTCTCCTCACAGCTCGGAGCCGCTCCGGTACGCAACCTGCCGCCGATCGCGCTCCCTGCCCGCTGCGGCGGGCGAGCATTCGCGGCTGACGAGGAGGTCATATGGAACGGCAATCACTGCAAGGACTCTATGTGGAGCACCTCCGCGATCTGTACAGCGCGGAACAGCAGATCCTCACGGCGCTCCCCAAGCTCATCGAGAAAGCCTCGCACCCCGAGCTCCGGCGCGCACTCGAGGAGCACCGGCGGGTGACCGAACAGCACGCCCAGCGGCTCACCGACATCTTCAAGCAGTTGGGAGAGAAAGGCAGCGGCACCACGTGCAAGGGCATGCAGGGGATCATTGCCGAGGGCGATGAGCTCGTGCGGAAGTTCTCCGACTCCGACGTACTCGACGCCGCGATCATTGCGGCAGCACAGCGCGTGGAGCATTACGAGATCGCCGCGTATGGATGCGCGCGTACGTACGCGAGCACGCTCGGACTCGGCGACCAGGCCGACGCGCTGCAGAAGACGCTGGACGAGGAAGGAAAAGCGGACCACACGTTGACCGACCTGGCCGACGAGGCGGTGAACGTGGACGCGATGAAGGTGTGAGCCGGCGTGGGGGGGACGAGACGCTGCCCGGGCGCACTCCCGGGCAGCGTCTCATGTGCGGCTATCGTGGCGGCATGGCGATCCGCCGGCGGCGTCGCCGTCGTTCGAGCAGGCGCGACCGCCCAACACACCGCGCAACGGCGGCACCGCAGCAGTGCGCGGAGATCCACGTGACCCGGGTGGGGATCGAACCCACGGCCTGCGGATTAAAAGTCCGCTGCTCTACCGACTGAGCTACCGGGTCGCCCGACGAATATTACACACGCGGGGGACACGGCGCGCCGTCCGCGTCATCACGCGCCGCCCTCCGGAAGCACCCGAGGACGGAAGACCGTCACGGATGAGCCCTCCGCCAGGAACGCGGAGCGCGGCGGCATGCGCAGCGCGTCGGCGAATTGCGCGCCGTAGAGCGCCTCGACATCGCAGTCGAGGCGCGCCTCAGCCGCCTCCCAGACACGCCACGGTGGATGCGTGACGCGATACTCGACCGTCGAGCCGTCGCGCTGGCGCGTATATCCCCAGTAGTGCTCGGTGATGAATTCCGCCTCCGAGCCGGGGACGACCGCCGCGGCGCCCGTGCCGGAGGTGCACAGGGCGAGCCCCTCCCATCGCGCACCGCGGCGCCATTCGTAGCGCACCGACTCCGGTGTGCCGTCGGTGCGCAGCCGGATGTCCTGCCGCATCGGGAGTGCACGGTACGGCTCGTTGTACGTCCACCTGGCAACCCAGGCGATGGCGCGACGCGGCACCAGCTCGCGAATGAACACCACGCCGCGCCGCGTCTCGTTCCCCTCACGCCGACGGACGTACATGCGCAGGTTCGCTTCGATGAAGTCCGCGTGCCCGGGAATGCGCCACCCGCGCACACGCGTCGCCAGGAAGCGAAAGCCCACGACGCTCACGTACGCGGTGCCGTTCCACAGATCCAGCTCCGTACCGCGCGGGACGTAGGGCGCCAGCGTCTCGGGAGCGATCGCGAAGTTGAGCATCGCCAGCTCGCGCCACTCGGCGGTGAGGAACGGTGCGGGGGGTGACATGGCACCGTGAAGATGCGCGCTTCCCGATCGGCCGCCACCCCCGCGCGCATACTGCGACAGCGCTACCGCTCGCCTGCGAAGGCAATCGTCGTGATGAGGGCGTTCGCGTCCTGGCGCGAGTCGAGCCGGGTGTGCTGGACCACGATGGGCACGTCGGCGTGGATGACGCTCGCGTATGGTGTGCCGCGTGGAATGGGCTCGGGGTCCGTGAGCTCGTTGAAGCGCAGATGCATCGTTCGACGCGCGGGGACGGTGACGTGGTACGGTCCCACGGGATCGCGATCGGTGAAGTAGACCATGATGCGCACGTGCGCGTCATCGTCCCCGGCGTTGAGCATGCACGCGGTCTCGTGACTCGTCATTTCCGGCTCTGGGCCGTGGCTCCATCCCGGGATGTACCCCTCCGCGATGGCCCACTCCGTCCGCCCGATCGGGCGGTGGCTCGTTGCGCTCACGTCGCTGTCCTCCGACACAGTGGTGGGACGCTCGAGGCGCAAAGCGCGTTCCGGTGTGCGGAGCGCGGACGGATCGCCGCGCGAGCGCGATCACCGGCCGGGGTCGTCGTGCGCGCACGGATCGCCGGATGACGAAAGCGGCGGGACGCCGTGGCGCCCCGCCGCTCGTCGTGTGCGCGCGACGATCGTTCAGGGAGTCGCGGTCGCGACGCCCTGCGCGGCGCTGCCGCTCGTCTCGATCACGAACACCACACGCCGGTTCTGGTCGGCACCCGCATCGTTCCCCCACGCGCCGGGAACCACCTGCCGCGTCTCGCCGTAGCCCACCGTGCGCAGCTCGTTGCTCAGACCGGCCGAGCCCAGGTAGCTGCTCACCGCCTGCGCGCGGCGCTCGGACAGACGCTTGTTGTACGTGTTGGTACCGGCCGGGTCGGCAAAGCCCTCGACGGTGATCACCGAGCCGGGATAGTACTTCTGCACGATCTGCGCGAAGCGATCGAGCACCGGCCGGTCTTCGTCGCGCAGCGTCGCGTCATCGAACGCGAAGTGCACGGGCATGTCGAACTTCAGCCCTTCCTCGAGCGCCGTGATCTTCGCGCCAAACTCCGAGCGCAGGCTGTCGAGATCCCGACGCAGTGAATTGACGTCCGCAGAGAGCGCGCTGTCAGCGGCCATGCGCTCCTGCTTCTCCTGAGTCATCGCCACGTTCACCGTGGAATCGGTGTACGCGTTCGCTTCCGCGACGCGATCGCGCACGTAGCCTTTGGTTGCGCAACCGGCCAGTACCGGCGCGACGATCGCGAACACTGCCGTCGTCTTCAGTCGAGTCGTGTGCATATCCGATCTCCGAGTTCGCACCATCACACCAGGTGCAGTGGTGAGGGTTCCCGACATGCTCAGGCCCAGTGCGAAATCCGTGCCCGGTGTCGTCGCCATGATGCTACGCGCGGAGAGCGATCGCTTGCTGTGACTGGTGTCACACCGTGACGTGGATCACGGAACGACGCTCACCGGCCGAGCCACTCGCCTCCATCCACGACCATGATGGCGCCGGTGATCCACGACGCTGCCGGGGAGGCGAGGTACGCCACCGCGCAGCCGATGTCGGCCGGCGCCCCCCACCGTCCCAGGGGGATGTGCTGGCGCGCGTACTCGCCCATCGCGCGTTCGATGGCGAACGGATCGTGCGCGGGTGACGCGTCAGTGGCGGCACGTCCGGCATCACTGTGAGCCGCGGCCGGAGGCGCGAACGCCTTGCGCACCCCCTCGGTGGGGATGGGTCCCGGTGCCACGGCGTTCACCCGGATCCCGTGCGGGGCCCACTCGCGCGCGAGGGTACGGGTGAGCGCGTCGATCCCCGCCTTGGCGGCGGTGGCATGCGCCATCTGCGGCCACCCGCGATAGTGCAGCGTCATCGAGATGTTGACGATGCATCCGCCTCCGGCATCGCGCATCACCGGCACCACCGCCTGCGAGCAGTAGAACGTGCCGAAGAGGTCGATCTCCACCACGGCACGCCAGGCGTTGGGGGACATGGTGTCCGACGGCGCATAGAAGTTCCCGGCCGCGTTGTTCACCAACAGGTCGATCCGCCCGTGCTCGGCAGCGACGTCCTGTACCATGGCGTGCACGCGTGCGTGATCCCGCACGTCCACCGCATGCGCGCTGGCGCGTGCCCCCAGTGCGCGCAACCGCTCCACGCCGGCCGCGAGATGCTCCTCGTTGCGGCTGGCGATCACGACGTGCGCCCCCAGGCGCGCGAGCGTGGTGGCGATGCCGAACCCGATCCCGGTGCCCCCTCCCGTCACGAGCGCCACCCGCCCGTCGAACACTCCTGCGCGAAAGACCTCGGTCGGATCGGGCGCGACGCTGGCGGACTCGCCGCCGCGTGCACCGGACGCGTGCACGCTCGGCGCCGCACCGGGCGCGCCCGCCCCGTGCGCCTCGTCCGGTGAGCGGTGCGATTCGTTCATGGGATGCTCTGTGGTGGAGCGCTGTCGGCGGGCGCTTGTCGCTCGGCGCGGTCGCCCGCCGCGCGTGGGGTGCCGGTAGGCGCGGCGTCAGTGCGCGCGGCATCATCAGGCGCAGGCGATTCGCGCGGCGCGGACAGTGCCTTCACCACGAAGCTGCGGCGATGGTGGAGCGTGGCGCCGTCGGCGGCGAGCGATGCGATGTGGTCCGGGGTGGCGTAGCCGCAGTTGCGTTCCCAGGAAAATCCCGGATAGCGCTCGGCGAGGCGTGCCATGAGGCGATCGCGGGTGACCTTGGCGACGATCGACGCGCAGGCGATGTGATAGCAGCGATCGTCGCCATCCACCACCGCGGTGTGCGGCCAGGCCAGGGCACGGATGGGGCGTCCGTCGATCAGCGTGTGCTGCGGGATCACCGCCAGCTGCTCCAGTGCACGCCGCATGGCGAGCGCGCTGGCGTAGTAGATGTTGAGCCGGTCGATCTCGCGCACCGACGCGGCGCCGATCCCCACGGCCAGCGCGCGGTCGAGGATGCGCGTGCACAACCGCCGCCGCTCGACCGGCGTGAGCAGCTTGGAGTCGTCCACCCCGCGAATCGTGCTCGCGCCGGGAGGCATGACGATGGCACACGCGACAACGGGGCCCGCGAGCGAGCCCCGTCCCACCTCGTCCACTCCCGCAATCAGCTCGATGCCACGCCGGCGCAGGTCGCGCTCGATGCTGCTCCACCGCCGCCGAGCACCAGGCCGGCTGCGGCCGGAGCGTGGCTGCGGAGCCGCCACGCCCTACCCCTCCTCGCCTCCGAGCCCGTGCAGCCGCTTCTCGCGGATGCGCGCGGACTTCCCGCTCAACTGGCGCAGGTAGTAGAGCTTGGCGCGACGCACGCGCCCGCGCCGCACGACGGAGACGTCGCCGATCATGGGGCTGTGCACGGGGAAGATGCGCTCGACGCCCACTCCGTTGGAGATCTTGCGGACGGTGAACGTCTCGTGCACGCCGCTGCCGCGGCGCGCGATGCACACGCCCTCGAACGCCTGGAGGCGCTCCTTTTCCCCTTCCTTGACGCGCACGTTCACACGAAGCGTGTCGCCGGGCCGGAAGGGCGGAACGTCGCTGCGGAGGTACTCTTTCTGGGTTTCGACGAAGGGATGCATATCAGGCTCCGGGCATGGGGACCGCGCCCGACCGGGATGACTGGCTGATCTGATGTAGACTTGGAAAAGTAACGGGACGCGGTCCGTCAGGCCAGATGCGCCCCCATGGGCAGCGCCCAGGAGGGGAGCACGGATCTCCACGCGCCGGCCCGGTCGCTCTGCAGCACTCCGGGAGCCGCGGCTAGCCCCGCACGACGATGGTCTTGATGTTCACGAACTCGCGGATTCCCCACGCGCCGAGCTCACGCCCGTACCCCGATCGCTTCACCCCGCCAAAAGGAAGGCGCGGGTCCGACGCCACCATGGCGTTGATGAACACCAGCCCGGACTCGAGATCGCGGGCGAAGCGCTCCTGCTCCTTCGCATCGCGCGTCCACGCCGATGCCCCCAATCCGAAGGCGCTGTCGTTCGCGAGCGCGATCGCCTCGTCCACGTCCCGTACACGGAAGCATGCGGCCACCGGGCCGAACATCTCCTCGCACCGCGCCGGCGTGCCGGGAGGAATGTTCGTGAGCACCGTGGGGGCGTAGAAGTTTCCCGGGCGGTCGAGCCGCTGCCCGCCAGTAAGCACGGAGGCACCCGCATCGACGGTGCGTCGCACCTGCTCCTCGAGCTGCTCGAGGATGGCCGGCGTGGCGAGCGGACCCACGTCGGTGCTCTCGTCCATCGGGTCTCCCACCCGCAGTTGTTCCATCCCTGCGGCGAGCTCCCGCTCGAAGCGCTCCGCCACGTCCTCATGCACGATGAACCGCTTGGCGGCAATGCACGACTGTCCGTTGTTGATGGTGCGCGCGGTGACCGCCGTGCGCACCGCCGCCGCGATGTCGGCACTGGGCATGACGATGAACGGATCGCTGCCGCCCAGCTCGAGCACGGTCTTCTTGATGCGCGCTCCTGCTTCGCGGGCCACACTGCTCCCGGCAGGCTCGCTCCCGGTGAGCGTTGCGGCGGCTATGCGCGCGTCGGCAATGACGCCCGCCACCTGCGACGCGCCGATCAGGAGCGTCTGGAACGCGCCCTCCGGAAAGCCTCCTTCGCGGAACAACCGCTCGATCTCCAAGGCGCAGCGCGGCACGTTCGACGCATGCTTGAGCAGCCCCACGTTCCCCGCCATGAGCGCCGGCACGGCGAAGCGAAACACCTGCCAGAACGGAAAATTCCATGGCATGACGGCGAGCACCGGACCGATCGGCTGGTACGACACGCGGCTCCGCCCCTCCCCCGCCTCCACGGCTTCGTCCGCCAGGAAGCGCGCGGCGTGGTCCGCATAGTAGCGACACACCCACGCGCACTTCTCCACTTCCGCGCGCGCGGCGCGAATGGTCTTCCCCATCTCCTCCGTCATGGTGCGCGCGAGCGGCCGCTGGTCGCGATCCAGGAGCGATGCCGTCGCACGCATCCAGCGCTCGCGCTCCTCCATGCTCGTCAGCCGGTAGCGGCGGAACGTCTCCGCGGCACGCGCCAGTCGCTCTTCCACGTCCTCCGCGTCGTGCGGCGCGAAGGTGGCCAGCGTCGCGCCGGTGGCAGGGTTGACGGATGTGATCATGCGTCGCGCTCCTCCGTCCGCCGCTCGGCGGCGCCCGTCGACGGCTCCGTGGCGGCCGAGCGCTCGCGCGTGAGCCGCGCGGCGTGTTCGCGGCGCCACGCGGCGATGCGCGCGTGATCGCCCGACAGCAGCACATCGGGCACGGCATGCCCGCGGTAGACGGCGGGACGCGTGTAACTGGGTGCGCTCAACCCGCCCTCCCAGAAGCTGTCGGTGTACGCGCTTTCCGGATCCGAGAGCGCACCCGGCAGAAGCCGTACCGTGGCGTCCACGATCGCCAGGGCGGCCGGTTCGCCGCCGCTCAGGACGAACTCGCCCAGCGAGATTTCCTCGGTGGCGAGGTGGTCGGCCACGCGCTGGTCCACGTCCTTGTAGTGCCCGCAGAGCACGGTGAGCTCCTGCCCGGCCGCATAGCGCACCGCGTCACGCTGCGTGAACTGCCGCCCGCGCGCGGACACGAGCACGATCGGCGCCCGCACCGCCAGCGCATCCACCGCTTCGAAGAACGGTTCGGGCTTCATCACCATGCCCGGCCCGCCGCCGAACGGCGCGTCGTCCACCGTGCGGTGACGATCGTGCGTGTACTCGCGCAGATCCACCACGCGATAGGACACGCTCCCGGCCGCTTCCGCGCGCGCCGGAATGCTGAGCGCGAGCGGCGTGCGGAAGAACTCGGGGAAGATGGTGACGATCGTGATGCGCAGCATCAGTCGAGCAGCCCGTCGGGAAGTGAGAGGGTGATCCTGCGCGCATCACGGTTGATGGCGCGCACGAACTCCGCTCGCACGGGCACGAGCGCGCGTCCGCCGGCGTGCTCGAGCTCGAGGAGCGCTCCGGAGGGGACCTCGAGCAGATCGCTCACCCGGCCAAGGGGAACGCCATCTTCGGCGACCGCATCCATGCCGAGCAGCTCGTGCAGGAACGCCTCCCCTGGACCCGGCGGTGCGACCGCGCTCATGGGGAGCAGGAGAAAACGCCCGCGCCATGGCTCGGCGTCGGTGCGCGCGGACACGCCCTCCAGGAAGACAAGCAGTGCGTCCCCCCGGGGGCGAGAGCGCTGCACCACGACCTCCGGCGCGCCGGGCATCACATCGCCCTCGGTGGTGCCCGCCACGAGGCGCTGCCCCGCGGCGAACACCTCGGCCGGCGTGTCGGTGATGGGGTCCACGACGAGCTCGCCGCGGACGCCGTGCGGCTTGCGAACGCGCCCTACGATCACGTACTCGGGCGCGCGCACGTCAGCCGCCGGCAGGCTCCTCGCGCACCGGCACCGCGCTCGCCTGGCGCGCTCCCGCTACACGCGCCTCGTGCCGCGCCTTGAGAATCCCGGCGCGCCGCAGCAGCGAGCGCACGGTGTCGCTGGGCAGCGCGCCGACGTCGAGCCAGTGATTGGCACGCGTCGCGTCCACCTGCAGCCCCGCGTCACCCCCCTGCCGGGGATTGTACTGTCCGATGTTCTCGATGAACCGCCCGTCGCGCGGGCTCGTGCTGTCGGCAACGACGATGCGGTAGTACGGCATCTTCTTGCGTCCGACGCGCCGGAGACGAATGCGAACTGCCATGGTGGTGCTCCCCCGTGCAGAGGTGTTTCCAACGACATGGGCTCCTCGCGTGCCCGGACGGTCCGGGCCGCGCCCACGTTACCGCATGCCCATCATGGGAGGCAGCCCCATCCGGCCGCTTCCCATCTTCTTCATCATCTTCTGCATCTCGCGGAACTGATCGAGCAGCCGGTTCACCTCGCTCACCGGCCGCCCTGCGCCCTTCGCGATCCGCGCCCGGCGACTCCCGTTGATGATGGACGGGTTCTGCCGTTCGGCGGGCGTCATCGAGAGCACGATCGCCTCGATGTGCTTCATCCGGCGCGGATCCACCTTCGCCTGCTTGAGCGCCTTCGCGTTCACGCCCGGAATCATCCCGAGCAATCCTTCCAGCGGCCCCAGCTTCTGAATCTGCTTCAGCGTGGAGAGAAAGTCCTGCAGATCGAGTCCCTGCCGGCGGACTTTCTTCTCGAGTCGGCGCGACTCTTCCTCGTCGAACGCTTGCTGCGCCTTCTCCACCAGGGTGACCACGTCGCCCATCTGGAGGATGCGCCCGGCCATCCGGTCGGGGTGAAAATCCTCCAGCGCGTCCACCCGCTCGCCGACGCCGATGAACTTGATCGGCTTCTTGGTCACGCCGAAGATCGACAGCGCCGCGCCGCCGCGCGCGTCGCCGTCCATCTTGGTGAGCACCACGCCGGTGATGCCGAGCTGATCGTCGAAGCCGCTGGCGATGCGCACCGCATCCTGCCCGGTCATGCCGTCCGCCACGAGGAGGATCTCATCGGGGTGCACGGCATCCTTCAGCCGTTGCAGCTCCCGCATCATCTCCTCGTCGATCTGCAGCCGCCCCGCGGTATCGATGATCACCACTCGCTCGCGTGCGCGCCGCGCATCGTCCACGCCGTGTCGCGCGATGCGCACCACGTCGGTGGTGTCGCGTTGCAGCGAGATCGGCACGTTCACCTGACCGGCCAGCGTCTCGAGCTGATCGATGGCCGCCGGGCGATAGACGTCGGCGGCGACGAGCCGCGTGGAGCGACCTTCGGCGGTGAGCTTGCGCGCCAGCTTGGCCGCGGTGGTCGTCTTCCCCGACCCCTGCAGCCCGACCATGAGAATGATGGTCGGCGGCACGGTGCTGAAGCGCAGCCCCTCGCGCTGCTCGCCGAGCATGGCGGCCAGCTCGTCGTGGACGATCTTGACCAGTTGCTGCCCGGGGGAGACGGAGGTGAGCGCGCTCACCCCCACCGCGCGCTGTTCCACGCGCTCGAGGAACTGTCGCGTGAGCTGGAAGTTGACGTCGGCCTCCAGGAGGACGCGCCGGACCTCGCGCAGCCCCTCCTTGATGTCCCCCTCGGAGAGGACACCGCGCCCGCGCAGGCGCGAGAAGACCGCGTCCAGCTTTTCGCTCAGCTCGTCGAACATAGCCTTTAAACGTAGATGCGATTAGAATTTAGGGCAAGGGAGACGATGTGCCCCGGCGCGTGTTACCTTTGCGATCCGCATGGCGTATCGTGGAGCACGCTCCCGCGCGTCGCCGCCCGCTCCCCCCTGTCAGACTCTCGACCGCCGCCCCGATGGCCAAAGCCCAGCACAAGGAAGAGATCCTCACCGCGGAGCTCCCGCCCACATTGCCGCTCATGGCGCTCCGCTCCACGATCGTCTACCCGCTGGGAACGATCGCCGTGCAGATGGGCGCGCCGGAAAACCTCGAGATCATCCGCTCGGCCGACGAGGGAAGTCTCATCGTGGGGCTCGTGGTCGCAGGGGGCGAGCTGGACGAGCCGATCAATCCCGACGCGTTCGTGGGACGCGTGGGCGTGGCCGCGCGCGTCCACGAGCGCATCAACCTCCCGGGCGACACGGTGCAGATCACGCTGCAGGGGCTGCGACGGATCGTGATCGAATCCGTGGCACAGCGCACTCCGTACCCGGTGGCGCGAGTGAAGGGCGCGCGCGAGACGCCGCTCGATCCGGTGCACGGCGAGGAGCTGATGGCCCGCCTCGTCTCCGCCGCCGAGACGCTCGCCGAGCTGGTGGACCGCATTCCGGACGAAGTGCCGGCGATCCTCAAGATGAACATGTCCGACCCGGGGCGCTTTGCCGACCTGGCGGCGACGAACATGAACTTCCGCATCGCCGACAAGGACGAGGTGCTGCAGCGGCTGGACATCGGCGAACGGATTCGCTTCGTGCTGAGCCGTCTCGAGCGCGAGGTCGCGCGCGCGCGCGTGATGGAGGACATCAAGCGGCAGACGGAGGTGAAGATCGAGCAGCACCAGCGCGAGTTCTATCTCCGCCAGCAATTGCGCGCCATCCAGGCGGAGTTGGGGGAGACGGACCCCGGGGAGAAGGAGGCGCTGGAGCTGCTCGAGCGGATCGACCAGGCCAAGCTGCCGGAGCGCGTTGCCCAGGAGGCGCGGCGCGAGACGGAGCGGATGCGCATGCTGTCGCAGGCGTCGAGCGAATACCAGGTGATCCGCACGTATCTCGACTGGATCCTGGCGCTGCCGTGGAACACGAGCTCGGGGCACGAGCAGATCGAGTTGGCCAAGGTGCAGGACTCACTGGACGCGCACCACTACGGCCTCAAGGAAGCCAAGGAGCGCATCATCGAGTATCTGGCCGTCCGCAAGCTGCGTGGCGGCGATCCGCACGGCCCCATTCTCTGCTTCGTCGGTCCACCGGGTACGGGCAAGACGTCACTGGGCGAGGCGATCGCGACGGCGATCGGGCGCGAGTTCTACCGCATTTCCGTAGGCGGGGTGCGCGACGAAGCGGAGATCCGCGGGCACCGGCGCACGTACGTGGGCGCCATGCCCGGGCTGCTCATCCAGGCGCTGCGCCGCGTGGGCGTGCGCGACGCGGTGCTCATGATCGATGAGATCGACAAGATGTCCGCGGGAGGCGCCTCGGGCGATCCGACGGCCGCCATGCTCGAGGTGCTCGATCCGTCGCAGAACAACTCGTTCGTCGATCACTACCTGAATCTGCCCTTCGACCTCTCGTCCATCCTCTTCATCTGCACGGCGAACAACCTGTTCGACATCCCCGCGCCGCTGCGCGACCGGATGGAGGTGATCCGGATCGCCGGGTACACGATCGAGGAGAAGGTCGAGATTGCCTGGCGCTATCTGCTGCCGCGCCTGCTCGAGGAGCACGGCATCACGGACAAGGACATCCAGTTCACCGACGAGGTCCTGAGCTTCGTCTCGAGCGGGTACTCGCGCGAGGCGGGGCTGCGCGGCTTCTCGCGCAACATCTCGTCGCTCATGCGCAAGCGCGCGCGCAAGAAGGCAGAAGATGAAGAAGGCGCGTGGGTCGTGGACCGCGCCATGGTGGAGGAGATCCTCGGCCCGCCGCGGTACTCCAACGACGAGGCGGAGACCGAGCCGGAGATCGGCGCGGTGACCGGGCTCGCCTGGACCTCCACGGGCGGCGACATCATGGTCATCGAGGCGCTGAAGATGCCGGGGACGGGACGCCTGGTCGTCACCGGACAGCTTGGCGATGTGATGCGCGAGTCGGTGGACGCGGCCTACTCGTACGTGCGGTCGCGCGCGGCACAGCTCGCCATCGAAGACGCCGTGTTCCGCGACGTGGACCTGCACATCCATCTGCCCGCCGGGGCGATCCCCAAGGACGGGCCGAGCGCGGGGATCGCGCTCACGCTGGCGATCGCGAGCGTGTTGAGTGAGCGTGCCGTACGGCGCGACGTCGCGATGACGGGGGAGGTCACGCTCCGCGGCAAGGTGCTCGAGATCGGTGGCGTGAAGGAGAAGGTCATGGCCGCGTACCGCTCCGGGCTGCGCGAGGTCATTCTCCCCAAGTCGAACGAGAAGGAGCTGCGCGACGTCCCCGACGAGGTGCGCGCCAACATGGTGTTCACGTTCGTGGGGACGATGGACGAAGTGCTGCGCCTCGCGCTCCTGGCCAAGCCGAAGGCGGAGGTCGTGGACCAGCCGCCGCGCGAGCCGGAGGCGGAGCGCCGGCCATCGGCCAAGCGCACGGTGCCGGTGGTGCCGGAGCGCGCTCCACGGCATGCGGGGGATGGCGTGACATCGCCCGTGGAAGCGCCGCCAGTCGTGCGTCCGGGCGTGGAGATCGCCGCGCCGCCGGGATCGGAGCGCCGCTGACGCGCCCCCGCGGCGTCGCGCACTCCGTGCCCTGATCCGCCGCACCCATGCCCCATACCTGGGTCTCGCTCGCGCTCAACGTCGCCTTCGGCGCCATCGCGGGGGGCGTGACCAACGCGGTTGCCGTCTGGATGCTCTTCCATCCGTACGAGCGCCGCTTCGGACTGCACGGGGCCATCCCGAAGAATCAGGACCGCCTTGCCCGGAGCATCGGCCGCACGGTCGGCGAGCGACTGCTCACGCCGGATGACATCATGGCCGAGTTGTCCGACGCCGGCGTGCGCGAAACGTTCGCCGCTCGGCTGACCGACGCATTGGAGCGCGTGCTCGAGACCGAGCGCGGCTCGCTGGCCGATCTGCTCCCCCCTGCCGTGTTCGCGGAGGTGGAGCGCGCGCTCGCGATGGTCGGGCCGCAACTCGGCGAGCGGGTGCACGCGTTCGTGGAATCGCCGGAATTCGACGGCCGGGTGCGCGACTTCGTGGCGCGCATGCGCGCCGAGCTGTCGCAGCGGCCACTCGCGCAGGTGCTCACCCCCGAACGCCGCGCGCAGCTCCAGGCGCGGGCGCTCACGTGGGCCGAGGAGCTCGCGCGCTCGCCGGAGCTCGAGCGCGGTATCCGCGAGTACCTCGAGCGACAGGCGCGCGACCTTCTGGGCTCGCAGACGCCCATGGTCGAGCGCATCCCCGATCCTGCGGTCGATGCGCTCGAGCGCGCAGTCCAGAACTATCTCCCGCTCGCGGTCGAGCGCGTGGGGGTGTTTCTTGGCCACCCGGCCTCGCGCGACCGGATCCGCGAAGCGCTGCACGGGCTGTTCGCGCGCTTCGTGCAGGACCTGCGCTTTCACGAGCGCGTCATTGCACGACTGGTCGTCACGGAGCGCACGCTGGAGCACGCGCTCGATGCGATCGAGCGCGACGGCGTGGAGCAACTGGCGTCGCTGCTGGAGGACCCGATCGTGCGCGATGAGATCTCGCGCACGATCAACGCCACGATCACCGACTATCTCCGCAAGCCGCTGGGGGAGTTGGTAGGCGGCGCGGAGTCGGAGCGCGCCTCGGCGCTCGTCCGGATGGTGGGGGACACCCTCCTGCGCGCGCTGCGCGCCGAGCAGACACACGGATTTCTCGCCGCCAAGCTGGATCAGGTGCTCTCGCAAGCGGAGGGGCGCACCGTGGGAGACGTGCTCCAGGCGGTGGACGACGACACGATCGCAGGGTGGATCGTGCAGGGGGCGCGCACGCGCCAGGTACGGGAATGGGCGGAGCAGTCGGCCACGTTCGCGGTGCACCAGCTCCTGCATCGCCCCATCGGCCGCCCCGGGCGCTGGCTTCCCGACGATGCCGCGCCGCGCATCGCTGCCGTGCTCGCGCCCGCGCTGTGGGCATGGGTGCACGCGCAACTGCCGGAGATCGTCCAGCAGTTCGACGTCCAGTCGATGGTCGAGCGCAAGGTGCGGAGCTTCAGCGTGCAGCGCATGGAGGAGCTCATCCGTCGCGTCACGCAGAAGGAGCTCGACCTCATCGTGAACCTTGGCTGGGTGCTGGGCGCGCTGATCGGCTTCGTCTCGTTCCTGGTGTCGCAGTTGACGCTCGGCTAGCAGGAGAGCCTGTGTTCGCGTGGCTCGCGCTCCGGACACATCTGCCGCTCTGCCGCGGAATGCGTCAGTCCCCGCCGTACCGCACGCCGCGCACGTCGATCGGAGTCGGCTCGGCGCCAGCGGGGACGTCGGTGTACAGGACGACCTGCCGGCCGCGCACTTCCCCTCCCCACACGGTGATCGTGCGGCCGTCCACACGATAGCGGACGCTCTGCGATGATGGCGCGGTGGGCGTCGGGTGGCCGAAGCGGTGGTCGATGGCGCTGCGCACCGCGTCGTAGAATTCCGCGCCATCGAGCGGACTGTCCCACACCGTCGCCCACACGATGCCGTCTCCCGCAGGCGTCCGCAGCACCGCGTAGCGATCGCCATCCCACCCCGCCGCGGCACGCACGGCCAATGCCTGATCGCGTGTGTGGAGGTAGATGAAGAGCCGGGTCTCGAACTCGCCGAGGTCGTCCGTGTAGCGCACGGTGGCGCCACGCGCAGGCGGAAGCGTCACGCGCGTGGGCGTGTCGGGATGGCTGCCGAAGTACGCGGGAATGTGGAGGATCTGCTCCGTGGAGACAGGCATGCGGTCGTACGGCATCTCTCCCAGGAGACGCTCCTCGTACTGCCGCATGAACTCGGCGCCGCTCAGGTAGGGGAACAGGAGGCTTTCGCGGATGAACAGTGGCGCCGCGTTGAAGAGCGGCATGTCCTCCCCGCGATTGTTCCGGATCTCGTCGCGTATGCGGTCCCACGCTCCGGGAATGCGCTCGAGCGCGTCGGCACCGCCGGTCATCGCCTCGATCTGATCCAGCATCGCCTGTCCCTCGAGCACCGCTTGCACCGCCGACGCGCGGTCGTTGTCGGTGGTCGTCCGTTCGAGCGAGTCGAGGTTCACGTACTGATCCTGGAGCGCGTGAATCAACTCGTGCGCGATGACCACGGACGTCAGAGCGCGCGGCGCATCCTGCACGACGTACAGCACCTTCGTGTGCGGGTCGTAGAAGCCGGCGATCTGCTCGGTGAGCAAGTCGGTGAGGAACCGTTCGAGCTGCAGCGTGTCGGGGATCATCCCCAGGCGCTTGTACGCCACCTCGCGGCCGGCGAGCTGGCTGTCGGCCACCTGGTCCTTGAACTGTTGGACCAGGAACTCGCGTACCTGCTCCCGACTGCGCGGCTCGATGGCGGGGGGCGTCTTGTAGTGCAGTCCCGTGACGCGCTCGATGCGCGGAACCATCTCGGACGCCTCGCGGGCGTATGTCCCTGTCCCGCGCACCGCGCCCCGTTCCCGGCATCCTGTCGCCAACACGGCCACCATCGCGGCGAGCGCGAGCGCGCCAACGCGGACGGGCGTCGTGTTCAGCCTGGCCGATCGCGTCACTCGCCCTCCGCGCGACGCGGCGTACCACGGCGTGCATCGAGCTCCGTCAGTGAGGCCGCGCCACCCTCCTCATCGCCCGTACTCCATCGCTCGGAATGCGGCGCCGCGGTCGTGTCTCCGCCCTCCACCCACTGAATACTGCGCTCGGTGGCGACGCCCACCACGCGCGCCACGTCGTGGCCGCGGACGACGATCCCCTCGGCCACCAGGCGCTCGCGCAGCTCCACCTCCAACGCGGCGAGCGCCGCGCGCGGCGAGATCGCTGCGCGCGCCGGCTCGGCCGCCACGCGCACATCGGCCAGTGAGGCATCGACAGGTTCAGGCGACGCCGCTCCGGCGGGAGCACCCTCTGCCGCCGTCGAAGTCGTGGGGCGTGTGGCGGTGCGCCCGGAGAGCGCCGCCTCCAGTCCCGCCCCCAGACGTTCCAGCACGGCAAAGCCGTCGCGCGCCATGCGCTGGAACGGATCGGCCTCCGGCTGCTCCTGCACCTCGGCGTCGGCGTCATCCTTGCCCGACGCGATCGCGCGGAGCAGAGCGCGCCGGCGCAACACGAGCGCTTCCGTTTCCGCCGTCATGACGGCACGTGCTTGCAGGTGCGCGCACGCTTCGTCCAGCGCGTCGATCGCCCGGTCCGGGCGGGCGCGATCGGTGATGAACGCGTCGGTCACGCGCACCGCGGCGGCCAGCGCGTCCGCGGAGATCACCACGTTGTGATGGCGCTCCAACCCCTCGCGTCGAGCCTCGAGAATCTCTGCCGTCTGCTCCGCGCTCAACTCGCGCACCACCAGGCGCTGGAACCGACGCTCCAGCGCGGCGTCGGCGCGGATCCAGCGCGCGTATTCCGCATCGGTGGTGGCGCCGATCATCCGGAACGCGCCGCGCACCAGCGCGGGCTTGAGCATGTTCGCGGCGTCCATGGCCACGCCCACCGCCGTCCCCTGCCCCATCAAGTTGTGCAGCTCATCCACGAACAGAATGGCCGCGGCATCGCGCGAAACGTGCTCCACGAGCGCACGCATGCGCTCCTCGTACTGGCCGCGATACATCGTCCCCGCCAGGAGCCCCATGTGATCGAGCGACAGCACGCGCGCGTTGCGGAGCGCCAGCGGCACCCGCCCCGCCGCGACGTGCTGCGCCAGCCCTTCGACGATGGCGGTCTTGCCCACGCCCGCCGGCCCGACGAGCACCGGATTGTTCTTGCTCTGGCGCAGCAGGATGTCGATGAGGCGCTCGATCTCCCCATCGCGGCAGCGCACCGGCTCCAGGAGACCGGCCCGCGCCTCGGCCGTGAGGTCGCGCGTGAAGCGCTCGAGCACACTCTGCGGGTGCAGCACATCGTCCAACATCGATCACTCCAGCGTCACGACGAACGATCCTTGGGTGTCGGGCTCTCGCCCTGCCGCGGGACGCCGACGCACGCCGCGCGCGCGGAGCCGCGCGGTGGCCGTCAGAGTCCCATGACCCCGTGAAGATACCAGTCGATCACGCGCTGCCCCCAGAGGAGCGCGACCAGTCCCGCCGGTGCGAGAAAGACGCCGAACGGCACCAGCGGGAGGGAGAATTCCTCCCCGCGCTTCCGGCTGCGCAGCCATCCAATGGGATACACCGCAGCGAGGAAAACGATGGCACCGATGAGCGCGCCGAGGAAGACCGTGAGCAGCGTGCGCCCTGGACCGATGTGCGCTCCGATCATCGCCATGAGCGTCACGTCGCCGAACCCCATCGCCTCCTTCTTGAACGCCATCTCCCCCAGCCACCCGCTGATGGCGATCGCGCCCGCGCCCACGCACGCGCCGATGAGCGCGTCGTACAATCCGGCGAACGGCGATGCAGCGTGCGTGAACGCCGCGACCGTCGCGCCAATGAGCCCGACCACCAGCCCGAACGCGGTGAATCCGTCGGGGATCACGTAGTGCAGCGCGTCGGTGAGCACCACGCCGAAGAGGATGGTGCCGAAGACGGCCACGCGGAGCGCGGTGAGCGTGGGGCCGAAGGCGGCGACGGCGGCAGCCCATCCGATCGCCACCGTAAGCTCCACCAGCGGGTACATGATCGAGATGGCGCGTGCGCACCCGCGGCAGCGGCCGCGCAGTGCCAGCCAACTCGCCAGCGGAACGTTCTCGTACCAGCGAATGGGACGGTCGCAGTGCGGGCAACGCGACGGCGGCCGCACCACCGACTGCTCCTTGGGCCACCGCGCCACGCATACGTTGAGGAACGACCCGAACACGGCGCCCACCAGGAAGGCGAAGGCCACGGGGAGCACGTCGAGATACGCGATCACGGTCGCAGCTCGTAGAGGAGAATGCCGGTGGCCACCGCCACGTTGAGCGATTCGGCACCGGGCGCCATGGGGATGGCAACGCGCTGCGCGCAGACACGCACCGCCTCCGGAGACAGGCCGCCTCCTTCGTTCCCCACCGCCAGCGCCAGCCGCCGCGGGGCCGGGAGGCCGGCCACCGGAACGCCTTCGGCGTCGGCGCCCCACAGCACAGCGTCGTGCCGGCGCAGGAACTCGCCCAGCTCGTCCCAAGTACAAGAGAGCGGTGGGTGGTGAAAGTGAGCACCCATCGCGCTACGGACGACCTTGGCGTTCCACAGGTCAACTGTTCCCGGAAGCGCGAGGGTGGCAAGGGTACCGAGCGCCGCAGCCGTGCGGAGCAACGTCCCGGCGTTTCCAGGGTCCTGCACCGCATCCAGCGCGAGCAGGCGGAAGCGGTCGGGAAGCTCGAGCGATGCGAGCGCACGCTCGGGCACCGGAGCGATGGCGAGCACCCCTTGCGGGTGCTCCGTGTGCGCGGCCGATCGAAACTCGCGCTCGGAGACGACCTCCACCGGCACGCCGCGCGAGGCGAGTCCCTCGTGCAACGGCTGCACGCGCGGCACGGAGATGGCCGTATCCGACACCAGGAGCCCGCGCACGGGGAGGCGCGAGCGATGCAGTTCTTCCACCACGCGCAGCCCCTCGGCCACGAACAGCTCCCGCCGTTCGCGCGCCTTGCGGCGCTTCAGGTCGCGAGCTAGGGTCAGAAGCCGCATGACGGAGCCGTCAGGATGACCGGAAACGTGAACGATCCGACGCGCTCACATCGGGCACACGAAGAGGGACACATGAGACGGAAACTCCTGGGCGCGACGCTCGCGCTCGTCACCGCCGGATGCGCCATCTCGACACAGCAAGAGGTCCAGATGGGCACCGACTACTCGCAGCAGATCAACGCGCAACTCCCGATCGTCGACGACCCGGAGATCAGCCGGTACATCAACGTGCTGGGCGACTCGATCGCCAAGCTGTCCGACGATCGCAATCTCGACTGGCACTTCTTCGTGGTGAACAGCGCGGAGGTGAATGCGTTCGCCGTTCCCGGGGGCTTCGTCTACGTGAACCGCGGGCTGATCGAGCGGGCGCGCGACGTCTCGATGCTCGCCGGCGTGCTCGGGCACGAGATCGCTCACGTGACCGAGCGGCATTCTATCCACCAGATGCAGAATGCGCAAAAGGCCAACGTGGGGGTGACGCTGGCGTGCGTGTTGACGCGCATCTGCGAGAGCGGCGCGGGCCGGGCCGCCATCAACGTGGGCGGCTCCGCGCTCTTCGCCAGCTTCAGCAGGCAGGATGAGGCGGACGCGGACGCCAAGGCGGTGCCTTACGTGGTGCGCGCGGGGATCGATCCGCGCGGGATCCCGGCCATGTTCCAGGTGCTCCTCGATGAGCGGCAGCGACAACCGGGTGCGGTGGACGCGTGGTTCTCCACGCACCCGCTGGAGGAGGATCGCATCGCGTCCACACAGGCCCTCATCGCGAAGATCGATCCGCTCATTCTCCAATCGCTCACGCGCGACACGCCGAACTACCAGCGCTTCCGGCAGCGCGTCTCGGAGCTGCCGCCACCACCGCCTCCGCGCGGCCAGTAGCGCGCGCGCCGTCGCGTCAGAAGGCGCGCTTGCGCGCTGCCTCGAAGCGCACGCGGTGCGCCCGGGCCAGCAGCTCGTGCACGCTGATGCGCTGCCGCGGCTCGGCGGGGAGCATGCCCACCGTGAGCGTCAGCTTCGGGCCGCCGGCAGCGGCGTTGCGCGCCTCGACGTTCTGCTGTAGCCGCGGCCCGAAGATCTCGATCACGTCGGCCGACGAATCGAGGGCGAGGACGGCGAACTCGTCATCCTCCACGCGCGCAATGATGTCGGAGGCGCGGAACGTCGCGTTCAGCACCTCGGCCGCGCCAAGGAGCAGCCGCTCGCGGTCGCGGCCATCCGAGCCGGAGCCCAGCAGGTTGAGATCCTCCACGCGGGCCACCACCAGGAGCAGCCCCCGCGTGCGCGGGAGCAGCTTCACGTGGTGCTCCGCCAGCGTGAGGAAGCCGCGGCGGTTGTAGGTGCCGGTGAGGTCGTCGGTGAGCGAGAGCTGGCGGAGCATCTCCTGCAAGCGATGCCGCTCCAGCGCGTACCGCAGCACGCGCGCGATCAGCTCGCCATCCAACTGCCCGTGCGGGAGATAGTCGTGCGCGCCATGCTGGATCGCGCGCGTGGCACGCGCTTCGTCGCCGGGAGGAGCGACCACCACGAGCGGGAGGGCGGGATACTCCGCGCGGAGCCTTCCCAACGCCTCGTCGCCATCGCCGCTCGGGAGCGCGAGGTCGAGCAGGATGACCTCCACTCCGCCCTGTTCGAGCCGTCGCGACACCCCCGAGAGCGCGGGCTCGTGCAGCACGCGATACTGCGCCGCGGAGCTCGTCGCGGAACGGACCGCGGCGAGCGATGTCTCCAGCTGCCGCGCCACCTCCGGCTCGCCGGTGATGTAGAGAATGTTGATGGTCGCGAGCTCCATGCGTCGGTCCCGGGCTGGCCGAACGGGTGTCACAAATCATGACGCTTTGGGGGACAGAGAGTAACCCCTGGGTGTTGCGACCTGTGGCACCGTCGCATTGTGATGCAGCCGCGCGCCGGACATACTGGGGCCATGCGGATCGCACTCACGATCGCCGGCTCCGACTCCGGGGGCGGCGCCGGCATCCAAGCTGACCTCAAGACCTTTCAGCGCTTCGGCGTCTTCGGCACGTCGGCCATCACGGCCGTGACCGCGCAGAACACGCGGGGGGTGGCCGCGTGGAGCGCCGTCGACCCGGACCTGGTGCGCCAGCAGATCGACGCCGTGGCGGCCGACCTGCGCCCGCACGCGGTCAAGTCCGGCATGGTAGCCACGGCCGATGTCATTCACGCCGTGGCCGCAGCGCTGCGGGCGCACGAGCTCCGCACGTACGTGCTCGATCCGGTGCTCGTCGCGACGTCGGGAGACCGGTTGATCGAAGAGGACGCCGAGCGCGCGCTGCGACAGGAGCTGTTGCCGCTCGCCGCGCTCGTCACCCCGAACGCGCGCGAGGCCGCCGTGCTCACCGGCGCGCGGGTGCAGACGGTGGGCGAGATGGAGCGCGCCGCGCGCGCGCTGTGCGAACGCGGCGCGCGCGCGGCGCTGGTGACTGGCGGCGACGTGGAGGGGGAGGAGATCGCCGACGTGCTCTTCGACGGAGCGTCCACGCACGTGTTTCGCCACGCGCGGATCCGCACGAGCAGCACGCACGGCACCGGGTGCACGTTGTCGGCGGCCATCGTGGCGCACCTGGCGCTCTCGTACCCGCTGCGCGACGCCGTCGCGCGATCGGTGGCCTACGTGCAGCGTGCCATCGAGACCGCTCCCGGGCTGGGGAGCGGCGCGCCCGATGGTCATGGGCCGCTGAACCACCTCGCCTGACGCGGCGCGCGCTCCGGAGCCGCCGCAGGCGCGGCCTCCGCTGGCGCCGCGCGGAGCCGGCCGATCTCCACCTCGGCCGCGGCCAGAAGCTCCAGACGCTCCGTCCAGGGGAGAAAGGCGCTGCGGAATCCGTTGAGGGCGATCTCCGCCAGCGCGTCGAAGTCGAAATCCAGATGGCGCGCCGCGTGAAGGTACTCATCGGTGAGCGTGGTACCGGACATGAGCCGGTTGTCGGTATTGAGCGACACGTTCATCCCGAGCTCGGCGTATGCGCGCAGCGGGTGCGCCTCGTACGATGGAACGGCGCGCGTCTGCACGTTGCTCGTGAGACACAGTTCGAGCGCAATCCGCCGGTCGGCCACGTACCGCGTGAGCGATGCGTCTTCGATGAGCCGCGTGGCGTGCCCCACGCGATCGGCGCCGCAGAGGTGCACCGCCTGGCGCACGGAGTCCGCGCCCGCGGCTTCACCCGCATGGACGGTGACCGCCAGGTCGTGCTCGCGCGCGAACGTGAAAGCACCGGCATGCGCCGCCGCCGGATGGCCGTGCTCGCCACCAGCCAGATCGAACCCCACCACGCCGCGGTCCCGGTACGCCACCGCCAGCCGGGCCATCTCGAGGGAGTGCGCCGGCGGAAGGTGGCGCAGCGCGCAGACGATGAGGCGCGCGCGCGTTCCCGTGGATGCCGACGCGCGCGCGATCCCGCGCAGCGGCGCTTCTACCGTCTCCTCGAGGGTGAGCCCCTGCGCGGTGAAGAGCGATGGCGCGTAGCGCATCTCCAGGTACCACACGCCATCGCGGGCGGCATCTTCCACGAGCTCCGCGGCCACGCGCTCCAACGCAGCCGCGTGCTGCATCACACCAACCGTGATCGCGAACCGGCGCAGGTATTCGTCCAGACTGAAGACGTCGTCCGCCACCATGTAGCGCTCGAGCGCCGTGGCGTCGGCCACCGGGAGCGGCGTGCCGTATTCGCGCGAGAGCTCGAGCAGCGTCTCCGCGCGCAGCGAGCCGTCCAGATGGCAGTGCAGCTCCGCCTTGGGAAGGCGGCGCAGCCGTTCACCCGTGACCGTCACGGGATGCCGCTCATTCCGCGCCGTCGGTACGGCGCGCGCGCACCGGCACGGTGCGCAGAATGGTGCCGGCCGCCACGGCGCTCTCCGGCGCGATGGGGAGCCCGCGGCTGTCCGTGATGGCCATCTCGCCGCGCTCCACCGCATGCGCCGCCTGCGCGGAGTCGGCGCGCACCGCATCCAGCGCGGTCGCCTGTCGCGGCAGCGTGAGTCCGCGTCCATCCACGAACACCCTCACATCAGACATCGCGCCCCTCCTCCGCCATCATACGCGCACACCACCTGCGCTCTCCCGGCATGCGCGGAAGATACCCGATCGCACTGCGCGGTGGGGAGCCCGCACCGGGAGCACCTCGCCCGCGGTGCCACACGTGCCGCGCCACACCGACGGCGCCATGGCGCCTCAGCGCGACTCGCTCCACGCTTCGCATGCCGCGCTCCACGCGGTCTCACCTACGCGAGTGGTCGCCGTGCGGCGATGCGCGCGGTTGACCGCGAGAGGGCGCAGCCGCCAAGTTGCCGGCATGCACCCGGGTGCATCGCTGTCGGTACCACGTCCGGGCGCGGCGGAGGCCGCGCGCGCTCTCTCGACGCCAGCCGTCGTCCTCCTGCTCGCGATGACGGCGGCCGCTGCCCTCAGCGCGTGCGGCCGCGGCTACGACGCGTCACAGCACGACTCGGCGACCGGCTCCGTGGCGCCGACGTCGTCCCCTGCAACGGGGGAACACACGGACGGGCGTGATGGTGCTCCGCGAACCCAGCCTACGCTCACGATGCGCGTGCTCGACGTGAGCGACAGCCGCGTGGGCGGCCAGGCCGTGCTGCTCGCCGATTCCGCCGAGCGTGGTGTGCGATACGTGCTGATTGACGGCGGAGAGCGCCCGCGCGAGGTGGCACAGGCACTCCGGCGGCTGCACGTGGACACGCTCGCGCTCGTCGTGCTCACCCACGCGCACGCCGATCACTATGGCGGCCTCACTGAGGTCATGCGAACGTTCCCGGTGCAGGCGTTCGCCTTCAACGGCGATGCACGCACCCTCGCGTCGTACAACCGCATGCTCGCCGCCGTGGAGCGATCGAGAGCGCGCGTCATCGTAATGGACTCCACGGCGCGCACGGTCACGCTGGCGCTGCCCGGCCGCGCCACCGTTCGTCTCACGCTGCTCGGCGTACCGGCGCAACGATCGCGCAGCGGCGATCCGGAGAACAACCGGTCCGTGGGCGTGCTCGTGCATTTCGGACGCTTCAGTGCGCTCGTACCCGGCGATGCGGAGTTGGACGAGATGCGCTGGTGGATGCGGCGCTACGGCACGATGCTGGACGTGCACGTGCTGGTGGCGGGACACCACGGCTCCGCCAACGCCAACTCCACCAGCGCGCGCCCCGACTGGGACCGGATCGTGACGCCGCGCGTCCTGCTCGTGAGCGCGAACGGGCGGCAACATCCGTTCGCGGAGGTGATCGACTACGCGCGCGCACACGGGATTGCCGTCTACTGCACGCATACGTCCGGCGCGATCAGCGTGCGCGCCACCGCGGATGGCACGTGGGCCGTGAGCACGGAGCGTCCGGCCGCGTGCACGGCGGGCAGCGACCGCCCGCACTAGCCGCGCTCGCACCCTCGGCGTACCGTGGCACTGCCGCGGCGACCCTCAACTCGGCGTCACGCGACTCAGCAACATCCACGCGAGCGCCGAGATCACGAAGGCGGCAGGGATGGTGAGTACCCACGCCCACACGATGCGCCCCGCGATCCCCCACCGTACGGCCGACAGCCGGTTCGTGGCGCCCACGCCCACGATGGCGCCGCTGATCGTGTGCGTGGTGCTCACCGGAATGCCGAACACGGTCGCCAGCAGAATGCTCAGCGCGCCCCCCGTCTCCGCGCAGAACCCGCCCACCGGGCGCAGCTTCGTGATGCGATGCCCCATCGTGTGCACGATCCGCCAGCCCCCGAACAGCGTCCCCAGTGCGATCATCGCATACGCGCCGATCTCCACCCAGAGCGGGATGTGATCGTTGCTGGTGAGATAGAGATGATGCAGCACCCCCGTCTGCCCGGCGAAGACACTCTGCGACGCCACCAGCAGCCCGACGATGATCCCCATCGTCTTCTGCGCGTCGTTCGCGCCGTGTGAGAAGGAGAAGAACGCGGAGCTCGCGATCTGCGCGCTGCGAAAGATCCGGTCCACCCGGCCGGGCGCCACGCCGCGAAAGATCCAGTAGACCGCCACCATGAGGCCGAAGCCGAGCAGGAGCCCGATGATCGGCGAGAGCACGATGAAGACGATCGTCTTCAACCATCCGCTCAGGATTACCGCGCCGAATCCCGCCTTGGCCACCGCGGCGCCGGCGTAGCCGCCGAGCAGCGCGTGCGATGAGCTCGACGGCAGGCCGAAGAACCAGGTGATGAGATTCCAGATGATCGCGCCGATCAGTGCACCGAGGATGACGTTCGGCGTCACGATGCTGACGTCGATCATCCCCGTCCCGACCGTCTGCGCCACGGCCGTCCCCACGATGAACGCCGCCGAGAGATTCCACATCGCCGCCCACCCCACGGCGGCGAGCGGACTCAGCACGCGCGTCCCGACGACCGTGGCGATCGAATTCGCCGAGTCGTGAAACCCGTTGATGAAGTCGAAGAGAAACGCGAGCGCGACGATGAGGAGGATGTACGAGAGCACGGGCGTCAGGCGTGCTTCAGCGCAATGCTCTCGAGGACGTTCGCCACGTCCTCGCACTCATCGAGCGCGCGCTCCAGCACGTCGTACATCTCCTTCCACTTGATCACCTCGAGCGGATCGGGGGTGCCGGCAAAGAGCGCACCCACCGCCTCGTGGTAGAGCGCGTCTCCCTCCTCCTCCAACTGCTTGACCGTGCGGCTGCGCTCGGCCACGAACTTGGGCTCCTTCATGTGCGCCACGCTCTCGGCCAGCGTATCGGCCGAGCGCACCAGGACGTCGGCCAGCCGCCGCGCCGGTTCGCGCACTTCCGTCAGGTGGAACATCGCCGCCCGGCGTGCCGTCCCGTCCACCAGATCGATCACGTTGTCCAGCGCCGATGCCAGCAGGTGAATGTCCTCCCGGTCGATGGGCGTCACGAACGTCTTGTCGATCCGGTTGATGATATCGCGCGTGATCTCGTCGGCCTCGTGCTCCACCTGCTTGATCCCGGTGATCAACCGGTCGAGGCGCGCCGGTTCGGCCAGCAACTCCCGGAGCAGACGGCTGGCACGCACCAGCCGCTCCGCCAGGTCGGCGAACATGGTGTAGAAGACGGTGTCGCGTGGGATGAGACGCACGGTCCTTGGGGACTGGAGGGACGAACGCGCCAGGCGCGTTTCGAACGGGCTGGACAAACGATACGTCGGCCGCGAGCCGCGCGGGAGGAGCGACGTGCGAGCCGCATTCGTCAGGCCCAGGGATAGCGCCCCAGTTGTCGCGCCAGAAACGCGCGGTGCGCCTGCACGAGCCGCCGATCGGAAAACAGCCTGATGAGGACGAGCCCGGCCACGAATCCGCCGACGTGCGCCCACACCGCCACGCCGCCGGACACGTTGCGGTTGACCGACTGCAGCTCCGGCAACCCGGTGAGCACCTGCGTTCCGAACCACCAGAGCAGCACCGCCCACGCCTGAATGCGCACGATCGGCCAGATGATCACGAGCGGAAAGAGCATCCGAACGTGCGCGCGCGGATAGAGCAGGAGATACGCGCCCATGATGCCGGAGATGGCGCCGGACGCACCCACGGTGGGGACAGCCGATGCCGGGTTGAGCACGACATGGGCGAGCGCGGCAGCCAGCCCGCACAGGAGGTAGAACGCCAGGAAGCGCCACGGTCCCATGACGTCTTCCACGTTGTTCCCGAACACCCAGAAGTAGAGCGAATTCCCCAGGATGTGCGCCCACCCGCCGTGCAGGAAGATCGACAGCAGCGGGGTGAACAGATTGATCCGGTCGCGATCGATCACGCACGCGAGGTTCGGCCCGATCGGCACACCGACGCCCACCGGAAGCCGGTGCGTGAGCTCCGCCGGCACCATGCCGAGCACGCAGATGCTCGTGGCGAGTCGCGTGGGGTTGAACGCGCCCCCCTCCACGAGGAGAAAGACGCCGAAGGTGACCGCGAGGATGGTGTACGTCATCCACGGGGTCTTGAGCGTCGGGAGGTCGTCGCCGAGGGGAATCATGTCACGCGTCCTGCAGCGCTGGCACCCGTGTACCGGCTACCCCGTCCGGAATGTGGAAGAGGCTGCCACGAGCGGATTTCGGTAGAAGACGGCTCTGCCAAACTGGCACGCTCTTTCGGCCCCGTGCTTGCTGACAGACTGCCCCGGTGGAGCGCAATAATCAAGCGGCCGAGCTACCCATACGCATTCAGAGGACAGTATGGCTCAAAAGGTAATCGGAATCGACCTGGGCACCACGAACTCCGTCGTGGCCGTCATGGAGGGCGGAGACCCGGTTGTCATCCCCAACTCCGAAGGCGGCCGGGTGACACCGTCCGTGGTGGCGTTCACGAAGGACGGCGAGCGGCTCGTGGGGCAGGTGGCCAAGCGCCAGGCCGTGACCAATCCGCAGAACACCGTCTTCTCCATCAAGCGCTTCATGGGGCGGAAGATGGGAGAGGTGCGCGACGAGATGGCGCGTGTGCCGTACAAGATCGTCGCCGGGTCCAACGACCTCGCTACGGTCGAGGTGCAGGGCAAGAAGTACAGCCCTCCCGAGATCTCCGCGATGATTCTCCAGAAGATGCGCCAGACGGCGGAGGACTATCTCGGCCAGAAGGTGGAGAAGGCCGTCGTCACCGTCCCCGCGTACTTCAACGACTCGCAGCGGCAAGCCACGAAGGATGCGGGGAAGATCGCCGGGCTCGACGTTCTGCGCATCATCAACGAGCCCACCGCAGCGGCGCTCGCCTACGGCCTCGACAAGAAGAAGGACGAGAAGGTGGCCGTCTTCGATCTGGGCGGCGGCACGTACGACATCTCCGTTCTCGAGCTGTACGACGTGGAGGGCTCGCGCCAGTTCGAGGTGAAGTCCACCAACGGTGACACGCACCTGGGCGGCGACGACTTCGACCAGCGCGTGATCGACTGGCTCGTGTCCGAGTTCAAGCGCGACCAGGGGATCGACCTGGCCAAGGATCCCATGGCGCTGCAGCGGCTGAAGGAAGCGGCGGAGAAGGCCAAGATGGAGCTCTCCTCCACGCAGCAGACGGACATCAATCTGCCCTTCATCACCGCGGATCAGTCGGGGCCCAAGCACCTCAACTATTCGCTCACACGGGCCAAGTTCGAGCAGTTGGTGGACGATCTCATCCAGCGCACCATCCCGCCCATGGAGCAGGCGCTCAAGGATGCGGGGATGAAGCCGGAGGAGATCGACGAGGTGATCCTGGTGGGAGGCTCCACGCGCATCCCGAAGGTGCAGCAGGTGGTGCGCGACTTCTTCAAGAAGGACCCGCACAAGGGCGTGAATCCCGATGAGGTGGTCGCCATCGGCGCCGCCATTCAGGGTGCCGTGCTCACCGGCGAGCAGAAGGACGTGCTCCTGCTGGATGTCACGCCGCTCTCGCTCGGCATCGAGACGCTGGGCGGAGTGACCACCGTGCTCATCCCGCGGAACACCACCATCCCCACCAAGAAGGCGGAAACGTTCTCCACCGCCGAAGACAGCCAGACCACGGTGGAGATTCACGTCCTGCAGGGGGAGCGCGAGCTGGCGGCGTACAACCGGACCATCGGGAAGTTCCAGCTCACCGGTATTCCGCCCGCACCGCGCGGCATGCCGCAGATCGAGGTGACGTTCGACATCGATGCCAACGGCATTCTGCACGTGACGGCGCGCGACAAGGCCACCGGCAAGGAGCAGAAGATCCGCATCGAGGCGTCCAGCGGGCTCTCCGATGCGGAGATCCAGCGGATGATGAAGGACGCCGAGCAGCATGCCTCGGAGGACAAGGAGCGCCGGGAGCAGATCGACCAGCGCAACCGCCTCGACTCCTTCACCTACGAGGTGGAGAAGAACTCCAAGGAGTGGGCGGACAAGCTGAGCGCCGATCTCAAGTCGCGTCTGGAGGGTGCGGTGGAGCGGGCACGCAAGGCGCTCCGCGGGGACGACATGGAGGAGATCCGGGCGGCGCAGGAGGAGCTCACGCGCGCCTACAGCGAGGCGGGACAGTCGCTGTACGCGCAGGGGCAGACCGAGGCCGGCACGCGTGCCACGGAGGAGGCCGCCACCGCCTCGGCGGGTGGCCCCACCGGTCAGGAGGACGTGATCGAGGCAGACTACGAGATCGTGGAAGACGAAAAGAAGTGACGGACAGAGGGCGGTGGTACGTTCCGTGACGCGCGGCGGCGGGGAGCCATGGTTCCTCGCCGCCGTGCGCGTGATGGCGCCTCCCGGCGGAGCGACGCAAACCGTCGGGACCCGTTCCGCTGACCAATCCTCGGCGGACGGGGGCTCGCACAGAACCATCTCCGCCGCGCCGTGTACATTTGGATGAACTCCTAACGCGAAGGTTCCGCACATGACTGGTTTGTTGGCGCGCGCCCGGCTCGGAGTCGTGGCCGTGGTCGCGTTCGTCGGCGGCCTCGCACTGGCCGCCGGATTCAACCTCACCCCGTTCAGCCACGCGCAGCAGCCCGGCACACCCAGCCGGCCGCCCGCGCAGGCGGTCCAACCGCTCGCCGCCACCGGCAACGCCTTTGCCGCCATTGCCGAGCACGTGACGCCCGCCGTCGTCTCCATCCAGACGCAGCGCACCACGCGCTCCTCGCAGCGCGGGCGCATCATGCCGGGCATTCCGCCTGAGTGGCGCCCGTTCTTCAACATCCCCGAGGGACAGCAGCAGCAGCCGGACGTGATGCTCGGCACGGGCTCGGGGTTCCTCGTCTCCTCCGACGGCTACATCCTCACCAACAACCACGTCGTGGCGGACGCGGACAAGCTGACGGTGACGCTCACCGACAAGCGTGAGTTCACCGCCAAGGTGGTGGGGCGCGATCCGGACACCGACGTGGCCGTGATCAAGATCGACGGCACCGGGTTCCCCACCCTCCAGCTCGGCGACGACACCAAGGCGCGCATCGGCGAGTGGGTGCTCGCCATCGGCAATCCCCTGGGGCTCGACTTCACCGTCACCGCCGGGATCATCAGCGCCAAGGGGCGCACCGATCAGCTTCGCCCCCTCTACTCGAGCGAGTATGCGATCGTCGACCTCATCCAGACCGACGCGGCGATCAACCCCGGCAACTCCGGCGGACCGCTCGTCAACATCAATGGCGAAGTGATCGGCATCAACTCCGCCATCGCGAGCAACACCGGCTACTACGAAGGATACGGCTTCGCCATTCCGATCACGCTGGCCAAGAGCGTGATGGACGACATCATCAAGTACGGCCGTGTGCGCCGGGCCGTGATGGGTGTGTCCATCCAGCCGGTCACGGCGGAGGACGCGGAGGCGGCCGGCCTCAAGGAGATCAGCGGTGCGCTGGTGGGCGGATTCCCCAGCGACCACAGCCCGGCCCGCGACGCCGGCATGCAGGCAGGGGACGTGATCACCGCCGTGGACGGGCATCCGGTGGACCGGGTGGCCACCCTGCAGCGCATGGTGCGCAATCACCAGCCCGGGGAGACGATCGCCGTCACCGTCATGCGCTACGGGAAGGAAATGACCTTCCACGTCAAGCTGGAGCAGGCACCGCAGGAAGCCTCGACCGTGGCGTCGGCGGATCAGGACGACTCGAGCGGATCGCCGCACGAGGACGTGTCGGAGAAGCTCGGCTTGAGCGTGGAGCCGATTCCGGCGGAGCTGGCGCAGCGGGCGGACCTGCAGGCGAGCCAGCGAGGGCTACTCGTGCAGGACGTGGATGCCAACGGTCCTGCCTTCGGCAAGATCCAGCCACGTCGCGACGTCATTCTGGAAGTGCGCTACCCCGGGCCGAAGGCGCCGGTGCACAGCGTGTCCGATCTCGAGAAGGCGCTCGACCGGGTGAAGAAGGGTGGGGTGGTCAGTCTCCTGGTGTTGGACGCGCCGAGCAAGCAGACGCGCGTGGTGACGCTGCGCGTGAACGAGTGACGCGGGCTCGCGCTCCGGGGGCTCTCCGGGCGTGAGCATGCGACCGTGCATGCACGGGGTTCGGCGAGCGATCGCCGGACCCCGTGTCCGTTCCGGCAGGAGCGTGCGGTGGCGCTGGCCGGTGCTGGCCGACGGGGATAGGTTGCAGGCACGCGAAAGTGGCGGAACTGGTAGACGCGCAGGACTTAGGATCCTGTGGGGCAACCCGTCCGGGTTCGAGTCCCGGCTTTCGCATGGCGCCCCGGCATGCGTCGCGACGGAGCGACGCTGTCCATGGCGGTGCGAGTGTCGAGCCGCACCGGCCTGTGACGCTTCATTATCTTTCCTGTATGGACATCGAGATCACTCCAAAGAAATCCGAAGGACTGTCGCGCCTCATCGAGGTGTCCGTGCCGGTGGAGACGGTGCGGCAGGCCGAGGACAAGGCAGCGCGGCGCTACGCGGGCAGCGTGCGACTTCCGGGGTTCCGCCCCGGGAAGGCACCCGCCACCGTGGTGCGGCGCAAGTTCGCCGACGCGATCCGCAAGGAAGCCATCGAGTCGCTCGTGCAGGATGCGTTCAAGCAGGTGGTGGAGCGCGAGCAGCTCGAGCTGGCGGCGCAGCCACACGTGCATCATCTGCACTTCGATGCGGAGGCACCGCTCACCTTCGAGCTCCACCTCGAGGTGCGGCCACACGTGGAGCTCGCGCGGACGAGCGGATTCCGGGTGAAGCGCACGGAGCGCCCGGTGACGGACGCGGAAGTCACGGAACAACTGGACCGGCTGCGCGAGCAGCGCGCCTCGTGGGCGCCGGCGGAGGACCGTGCCGCACCCGGCGATCTGGTGACCGTGACGCTCGCCACCGCGGAGAGCGATGAGAGCGTGGGCGAAGGGAAGGAATACCGGATCGAGCTGGGCGGTGGCCAGGCGATCCCCGGCATCGAGGAGCTGATCATGGAGACGCCGCCGGGGCAGACGGTGGAGCGCCCCGTGCGGTGGCCCGACGATTTTCCGGATGAAGCGCAGCGCGGACAGACCAAGACCGTGCGCGTATCGATACAGGATGTGAAGCGCAAGAACCTGCCCGCGCTGGACGATGCGTTCGCGCGCGAGGTGGGCGACTTCGACACATTGGATGCGCTGCGCGCCGCGGTGCGCGCGGATCTGGAGCGGGAGCACGAGCGCGAATCGCAGGCCGAGGTGCGACAGCTCCTGCTGGACGATCTCATCGGCGCGAATCCGTTCGACGTGCCGGCGAGCTGGGTGCAGCAGATGATCCAGGCGTACGGCCAGGCGTACGGCGTGCCCGAGGAAGAGCGCGAGCGCTTTGCCGCCGAATTTCAACCGCTGGCCGAGCGACAGGTGCGTCGCGACCTGGTGATCGAGACGATCGCCAAGCGCGAAGGGCTGGACGCCACGGAAGCGGACATCGATGAGAAGGTCGCCTCGCTCGCGGCGCGCAGCGGCACGGAGCCGGGAACGCTCTACGCGTCGCTCCAGCGCAGCGGGCGGCTGAAGGAGCTCGAGCGCACGATCACCGAGGACAAGGTGTTCGCCTGGCTGCTCGAGCGGAACGAGGTGGAAACCGCGTGAGCGGCACGCCGCTCGCGCCCGACGCGCCGGAGACCGCAGCGTGCAGTGATGGCACCGCGGGCGGCGCACGACACGCAACGCAGAAGGCCCCATCCATGACGACGATCTACCCTCCCTACGTCATCGAACGGTCGAGCCGCGGCGAGCGGACGTACGACATTTTCTCGCGGCTGCTCATGGATCGCATCATCTTCATGGGCACGCCGATCAATGACGACGTCGCCAACATCGTGATCGCGCAGTTGCTCTTTCTCGATGCCGACAACCCGGAACGCGACATTCATCTGTATCTCAATTCTCCGGGCGGATCGGTGTCGGCGGGGATGGCGATCTACGACACCATGCAGTCGCTGCGCGCGCCGGTGCGGACCACGTGCATGGGGATGGCGGCGAGCATGGGGGCGTTCCTCCTGGCGGCCGGCAACCGCGGCAAGCGTGCGGCACTGCCGCACGCGCGCATCATGATTCACCAGCCGTCCGGAGGCGCGCAGGGCACGGCGGCGGACATCGAGATCCAGGCGCGCGAGATTCTCTATCTGCGCTCCAAGATGAACGAGTTGTTCGCCCGGCACACCGGGCGCCCCGTAGAGCAGATCGAGCGCGACGTGGACCGCGACCGGTTCATGTCCGCCGAGGAGGCAAAGGCGTATGGGATCATCGATTACGTCCTCACCCCCGAGCATGCCGCGGAACCGGCACAAAAGTAGCTTGATGTGACAGTGTGACAGTATGGGAAACGCCTCATGCGCTGTGGCGTTCGAGGCGCTTGACCGTCTTTTTGGAGGGTGTTAAGTATCTCCGGCCAGCCCGGCCGGCCCCTCCTCCGGCACCAGCGACACGCTCACCCGTCGATCGCGATCCGCCATGTCTCAGGACAAACATCTCCGCTGCTCGTTCTGCGGCAAGTCCAAGGACTCGGTCCGGAAGTTCATCTCCGGCCCCTCGGTCTACATCTGCAACGAGTGCATCGCGCTCTGCAACGAGATTCTGGCGGAGGATGAGGAGCGCGAGGTTGCGGAGGCGATCACGCAGGTCCCCACGCCGCAGGAATTGAAGGATGTGCTGGACCAGTACGTGATCGGGCAGGAGCGGGCCAAGAAAGCGCTGGCGGTCGCCGTCTACAATCATTACAAGCGGATCAACAGCGCGTCCGCACGCGACGACGACGTGGAGCTCGAGAAGTCCAACATCCTCCTCATCGGCCCCACCGGTACCGGCAAGACCCTCCTCGCGCAGACGCTCGCCCGCATTCTCGACGTTCCCTTCACCATCGCCGACGCCACCACGCTCACCGAGGCAGGATACGTGGGTGAGGACGTCGAGAACATCCTCGTCCGCTTGCTGCAGGCGGGGGAGTTCAACGTGGCCGACTGCGAGCGCGGCATCGTCTACATCGACGAGATCGACAAGATCGCGCGCAAGTCGGAGAATCCGAGCATCACGCGCGACGTGTCGGGAGAAGGCGTGCAGCAGGCGCTGCTCAAGATCCTGGAGGGCACGATCGCGTCGGTGCCGCCGCAAGGCGGGCGCAAGCATCCGCAACAGGAATACATCCAGATCAACACGAAGGACATCCTGTTCATCTGCGGCGGCGCGTTCGACGGGCTGGAGAAGATCATCGAGGCGCGCACCGGGCGGCGGCAGATCGGCTTTGCCGAATCGGAGTCGCCGGGCACGGCGGCCGATCGGGCGAAGAATCCCTTTGCCGACGTCGAGCCGGACGACATGCTGCGCTACGGGCTCATCCCCGAGCTGGTGGGACGCCTGCCGGTGTGCGTGGCGCTCGAAGCGCTGGATGAGAACGCGCTCGTGCGGATCCTCAAGGAGCCCAAGAACGCGCTCACCAAGCAGTACACCAAGCTGTTCGAGCTCGAGGATGTGAAGATCACCTTCGAGGAGTCGGCGCTCCGCGCGGTGGCGCAGAAGGCGCTCAAGCGCGGCACCGGCGCGCGCGGCCTCCGCGCCATCCTCGAGGAGATGATGACCGAGGTCATGTTCGACCTGCCCAGCCGTGAGGACATCGTCGAGGTGAAGATCACCGAGTCGTGTGTCGTGAACGGCACGGCGCCGCTGCTCGAGATCGCCCCCAAGCGGCACAAGAAGGAGGCCTGAGGGCGGCACGCGCCCGGGGCGGCCGGTCACCTCCGCCCCCGGTGTATCTTTCAGCATGCCCTCCGCATCCTCCGCCCCACCCCCCTCGCTGCAACTCGCCCGGGACGACGAGACGTTCGACGTCCCCGAGCGGCTTCCCGTCCTGCCGCTGCGGGACGTCGTCGTCTTTCCCTACATGCTCATCCCGCTCCTGGTGGGACGCGCAGGATCGCTCGCCGCCGTGGAAGCCGCGGCGGATCGGTGGATCTTTCTCGTCGCACAGCGCGACCCCGCCGTGCAGGAACCGGCGAGCGCCGATCTGCATCGCGTCGGCGTGGTGGGGCGTATCCTGCAGCTCGTGCATCGCCCGAACGGCACCACCAAGGTGCTCGTGGAAGGCGTGGCGCGCGCGCGCGTCACCCGCTACGCCGCGCGCGAGACGCTCCTCCGTGCGACCATCGCCGCCGACCCCCTGGCCCGCTGGTCGCCCGATGCCGTGGACCAGGCGATGGCCCGCCGCGTGGTGACGCAGTTCGAGGAGTACGTGGGGATGCACCGCCGCCTCCCCGCGGAGGTCGTCACCGTGGTGCAGGAGGCCGACTCCGCCGCCAAGCAGGCGTTCGCCATCGCCGCGCACCTGCTCGTGCGCTCGGAGATGCGGCAGGAGCTGCTCGAGGTGGAGTCGCTGGCCGCGCTCTACGAACGGATCTCCGCCATACTCTCCTCCGAGATCGAGCTGCTGCGGCTGGAGCGCAAGATCGAGAACGACGTGCGTGGCTCGCTCTTCCAGAACCAGCGCGAGTTCTACCTGCACGAGCAACTGAAGGCCATTCATCGCGAGTTGGGGCAGGACGAGAGCGACAGCTTCGACGAGCTGGATGCGCTCATCGCCAGCAAGCACCTGCCGCGCGCCGCGGCGGAGCGTGCCACGCACGAGCTGCGCAAGTTGCGCCGCACACCGGCCATGTCCCCCGAGTACACGGTGGGGCGCAACTATCTGGAGTGGCTCCTGGCACTCCCCTGGACGGAGCGCACCGACGCCGTGCTCGACGTCGGCCGCGCGCAGGTGGTGCTCGACGAGGATCACTTCGGGCTGGACGAGGTGAAGGATCGCATCCTGGACTACCTGGCGGTGCTCGCGCTCGTGGGACATCTCGAAGGCCCGATCCTGTGTCTGGTGGGCCCCCCCGGCGTGGGGAAGACCTCGCTGGGCCGGTCGGTGGCGCGCGCGCTCGGCCGCACCTTCGTGCGCATGTCGCTGGGCGGGGTACGCGACGAGGCGGAGATTCGCGGCCACCGTCGCACGTACATCGGATCCCAACCCGGCCGCGTGATCCAGGCCATGCGACGCGCGCAGGTCGTCAACCCGGTGCTGCTGCTCGACGAAGTCGACAAGATGGGGCAGGACTGGCGCGGTGACCCCGCCGCCGCACTTCTCGAGGTACTGGATCCCGAGCAGAATCGCACGTTCAGCGATCACTACCTGGAAGTGGACTACGATCTCTCGCAGGTGCTGTTCATCACCACCGCGAACACCGCCGGCCAGATTCCCGAGGCGCTGCGCGATCGGATGGAAGTCATCCGTCTCCCCGGATACGTGGATCACGAGAAGCACGCCATCGCTCGGCAGTTTCTCATTCCGCGGCAGCTGCGCTCGCACGGGCTGGACCCCGCGCGCGTGACGTGGGAACCAGGGGTGGTGCCCGAGATCGTGCAGCGGTACACGCGCGAAGCCGGCGTGCGCGAGCTGGAGCGGCGCATCGCACGCGTCGCGCGCAAGCTCGCGCGGCGCATCGCCGCCGGTGAAGCCGGCCTGACCGTGCCGGCAGCCACGCCGTCCGCGGGAGGGGGCGCGGCCGCAAGCACGCCGTCCCTCGCGGTCGACGAGGACAGCGGCGAAGAACCCGCCTCCGCGCCGGCGGCCAACGGTGCGGAGAATGGGCGGGAGGAGGCGCCGGCGAACGGCGCGCGAGAGGCGCCGCCGCCGCATCCGCCCATGGTCGTGCGCACCACGGACCTGGTCGAGCTGCTCGGCGTCCCCTCGCACGACTGGGAGCGCCCGTCGGTGGAGGATCGCGTGGGCGTGGCCACCGGGCTCGCGTATACCCAGGTAGGTGGCGAGCTGCTGGAGATCGAGGTCGCCATCGTGCGCGGGCGCGGGAAGCTGCAGCTCACCGGCACGCTGGGCGACGTGTTGAAGGAATCGGCAAACGCCGCGCTCACATACGCGCGCGCGCGCGCGGATGCGCTGGGGATCGACCCCGACTTCCATCTACGGCGCGACGTGCACGTGCACATCCCGAGCGGTGCCACGCCCAAGGATGGCCCGTCGGCGGGGATCGCGATCGCCACCGCGATGGTGAGCGCGCTCTCGGGGGTGCCCACGCGCGGCGATGTCGCGATGACCGGCGAGGTGACGTTGCGCGGCCGCATCCTGCCCATCGGCGGCCTCAAGGAGAAGGCGGTGGCGGCGATCCGCAGCGGCGTCGCGCACGTGATCATCCCTGCCGCGAATGCCCGCGAGCTCTCCGAGCTGCCGGAGGACATCCGCAGCCGGCTCGAGTTCCATCCGTGTTCGGTCATGGATGACGTGCTGGAGCTGGCGTTGCTGCGAGAGCCGCCGGACGAGCACACCACGAGCGCGCCTGCGCGCCGCGCCTCGCGCCGTTCCCCCCCCGGTGTGCAGCCACCGGAAACGGCGCACTGATGGCGCGCGTGAGCGAAGGCGCGAGCGCCGTGTCCGATGCGATGGTGGTGCGCAGCGTGGAGTTCCTGGGCGGAATGGCGACCGCGGGGGGATGGCGTCCGCGGCCGGCGCTCCCGGAGGTGGCGCTCAGCGGCCGATCGAACGTGGGAAAGTCGTCGCTGCTCAACCGGCTCGTGCAACGGCGTGGGGTGGCGCGCGTGTCACAGAGACCAGGAAAGACGCGCGAGATCAACTTCTTCGCGATCAATCAGGCATTCGTGCTGGTGGATCTTCCCGGCTACGGCTTCGCGCGGGCGTCCAAGACCATGCGTCACGCGTGGCGCGCGCTGGTGGAGGGTTACGTTGCCGAGAGCGAGGAGCTCCGCGGGATCGTACAGCTCATCGACGCGCGGCATCCCCCCACGGATGACGACCTGCAGATGATGGAGTTCCTCTCCGAGATCGGCGCCCCGGTGCTCGTTGCCGCCACCAAGGTGGACAAGCTCCCGGCGCGGGAGGTGGCCGATCGCGTGAACGCCCTGGCGCCCGCGCTGGGCGTCCCGGAGGATCAGGTCGTTCCCTTCAGCGCGATCACCGGCGCGGGACGCGACGAGCTGCTCGCGGCACTGGTCGAGCTGGTACAGCTCCCGCCGTGGCGGAGCGCATGATGCCGGAACGTGTGATGCGACGCGTACGTGCGTTCGTGCTCGCGGCGGCGATCGCCTCCGTGGCCGGGTGCGCCGGCATCATTCCCGGAGGCACATCGTCCCCGGAAGGCGACAGCACCGCGGCGCAGGCGGCAGCGTCGCGCCCGCAGCCCGACGCGGAGCTCGTGCCCGCGGGATACGGCTCGCTGCGCCAGGATGACATCGCCGTCCGCATCGCGCTCCCCGCAGTGAACGTGCGCGCGCTCCCGCTGGATGAGTCCATCATCCGCGTGCTCTCCCCGGATTCCTACCGCTCCCTGCGCGAACTCCGACAGGCGAACCGCGCCGCCATCGAGCGCATTGCCGCACGCGCCGATGTCCGCTCGCCCGGACTCTGGTACGTCTCGTTCTTCGGGCTCGAGCCCGATGCGCGCTTCAGCCCGCTCGAGATGGTGATCACGAGCGGCGGCCGGGAACACCGCGCGCTGGATCTCGTTCCGTTGAGCCCGGGGTTCGGCGCGCAACGGCTCCAGCAGCGCGAGACGCAGAGCGCGATCATCGTGTTCGATGACGGGATCAACGTGAATCAGCCGCTCACCATCTCGATCGAAGGCGTACAGAACGCGAGCTGGGGGGGCGTGCTGCGCTCCGTGGAGCGCGAGCGATCGCTCATCCGGACGCGTGCCGCGCAGGCCCAGGCGGGAGAACGGTAGGACCCGTCACGCGTTGCCGCGTGGCCGCGTGGCCGCGCGCCGCGGGGAGCGCCGGGTCCTCCGTGAACGTCGCTGCCGCGCGCGTCGAGAGATGGATGTCGCTTCGCGCGACGGTGCCATCACCGGAATCGGTGACCACGATGGCGCCAATTCCCTCCAACGAGTCGGCGAGCGCCATCGCACGCCGCGGACCCACGAGATAGAGCGCGGCAGACAGCCCATCGGTCCACGTGGGTGTCGGCGCGATGACCGTGGCAGCCATCACGCCGTGCGCCGGACGGCCGCTGCGCGGGTCGATGAGGTGCGCGTAGCGCACGCCGCCGACGAGGAACGCGTGCTCGTAGTCGCCGGAGGTGGCAACGGACCCGGAATCGAGTGCCACGACGCCGAGCAGCGCGTCGCCGCCCCCCGGCGCGGAACGCGGATGGCGGATTCCGATGTGCCACTGCCGTCCGGACGGCGGGAGACCGAACACCACCACGTTGCCGCCAAGGTCGACCGCACCCCCACGGACCCGGGGATCGTCCAGCGCGCGGCGCGCGAGGGCGAGCGCGTACCCCTTGGCGATACCGCCGACGTCGAGTCGCATGCCGCGCACCGGCAGGCGCACGGTAGACGCCGCGGTATCGATCTCGACGCGCGCGAACCCTACGAGCGCGCGGAGCGAGTCCAGCTCGCCGTCACGCGGCACGCGCGGGTGTGCATCGTGAAAGCCCCACGCGTCGACGAGCGGTCCGACCGTTGGGTCGAAGGCGCCCCCCGACAGGCGCCAGTCGCGCTGCGCGAGCTCCAGCACGGCGATGACGTGCGGCGAGACGCGCACCGCGCCCCTCCCCGCGCGCGCGTTCACGCGCGAGAGATCGCTGGTGGGGCGGTACGTGGACATGAGCGAGTCCACCAATCGCACCGAGTCGCGTGCGGAATGAACGAGCGCGAGCAGCGCGGTCGTGTCCGCGGGGCTCCCCCATACCGTGATCGTGAGGACCGTCCCCATTACCGGCCAGGCGCGCGCGACGCGCACCGGCGGCGCGCCACGCACTACCGTCTCGTGTACGGAAGCCGACACCCGAGCACGCACGGTATCCGAACGACTGGGCAACGGCGCAACCGCGCCCGCCGTCGCGTCTGCCGCCATGGTCATCACTGCTGCCGCCAGGACGCCGATGATCACCTGCGTGCGCCGTGCACGCATCAGCGGCCCCCTTCCTCGGCGCGACGCGGCGCCGCACGACGACGGCGCGCCGTGCCCCGCACCGTCGGCTCGCGCTTGAACCACATCTCGTGGATCGGCACCACGAGCAGCACACCGAGCACCACCGTCATGAGTGCGCTGTTCACGACCTGCAGCGGCGCCCAGACGGGAGACACGTAGCGCACCAGGTAGGGAGTTCCCAGATCGATGACCACCGACCCGAAGGCAGCCACGTACACCACCACCTTCCAGCGGCTCGGCACGCGCGTGAGCGCGAACAGATGGCACAGGATGAAGAAGAGGAACGACTGCGAGAACGCGTGCGCGTGCGTGACGTCGAGCAATTCCTGAAAGGAGCGCGCGAAGAGGAGTGGTTGGCCGGCGCCGGCGCTTCCCTCGTTGCCCAGGTAGTACGCGCGCACGCCCGCCGGATTCAGATGCGTCCGCACACGCCACATGAGGATCCCCACCATCGTGGCGAGGACCATCATGACGTCGAAGAGGGTGAGGAGGACGCGCGTGTGGAGCGGGGCACGCCAGAGCCGGAAGCCGCGATAGGCGAAGTACTGCGTCATCGAGGCTCGTCCTGGGCGGCGATGCGCTCCGGGTCCGCTGCGTACACCGCCGTCACCTCGGCGAGAACGCGACGCACGCCCGCGTTCATCGATCGTACGGAGATCGTGGCGCCGCTGATGTTGATGATGTCGCGGTTGAGCGCGACGGGATCGCGCGCCGTCTTCCCGCGATACTGCGAGAGGAACCGCTCGCGCTTCACGTCTCCACCGCGCGACTCGCGGTAGACCATCACGGTCACGTCGCGCACGGCGAGCGCGGGAGTGATCCCCACCATGAAGGTGATCGGCCGGTACTTCCCGATCTCCTCGGTGACCACGGCGTAGCCGCGGAACGCTCCCGTGGTGTCGTACACCCGCGTGGCCCGCAGCTCTCGCTCGAGGATCGGGCGGCCGAGTCGCTGCTGCAGCGCCTGGCGCACGGAGTCGCTGAGCGGCCGCTCTTCCGGAACGGTGCGAGCAGCTTCCGGGAAGATCTCTTTGAGCGCCTGATCCGCCGTGAGGAGTACTTCCTGAGCACGCACCGCGCTGGCGGGGAGGAGCATCAGCGCCGCGGCCGCGAGTACAGCTCCCCACCGGCCAGCTCGCCGGCGTCGAGTGTGCCCGCGCGCTTCAGGACGTGTACACCGTCGTAGCTGCCGGCGAATGCCGCGCGTGCGAAGGCGCTCGCGGACTGCGGTGTGGAACGCGATGACCATGGCTCAGAAGTAGGTCGCCATGGAGACGCGCACACGCCGGTCCTGCGGATTCCGCGCGGTGGCGCCGAGGTCACGCGACCAGTTCCACTGGTAGTCGGCCTTGAACGCCGCGTCGGGGATGGGGCGCCAGTTGAAGCCGAGCGACAGCCGCGATTCGTCCGCGCCGCGGCGATCGCGGTCGAGATCCACGAAGCCGTAGCGCACGACGGCGGTGAACGCCGATGTCGCGCGTGGCGCGAGCCAGCCAAAGCCGAAGTGGTAGTTGCCCTGCAGATAGAAGCCCGCCTGGCGCGTGCCGAAGCCGGCGCTGCGGAGCACGGCCGGAAGATCGGCGTGCAGGAGTCCTCCCTCTCCCATGAGCTCGAAGGGGCCATGCTGGATGCTCAGGTCGAGGGCGCCGATGTCCAGGCGCTCATCGCCGGTGAAGGCGGCTGTGACCGAGTCATCGCTCACCAGCGATGCGAACGTCTGCGTGAGGCCCGCGCGTGCGAACGGGCCATGGTGCGCCGACAGCCCGACCTCGAGCCCGAGGAACGGACTGAACGCCACGCGTCCCACCAGGGAGCGCGCGAAGGGAACGTCTTCCTCACCGACGGCGATCGCGTCGTGCGTGCGGATCCCCTCGTCGGACACCACGCGAGGAGAGAATCCGTTCGTGACGTAGAGCTCGTACGTCAGCACGGAGCGCGCGGACGGATAGAGCGTGCCGAACGCGCCGAACGCGGGTTCGGCGAGCGTGGTGGGAATGAGGTCCTGGTCCACCAGCGGCCGATCGGTGAGGTCGTTGATCGGCGAGTCGTGGATGAGATTGAAGCGACCCAGCGGCGCGAGCACCAACCCGCCGCGCACGTTGAATCCTTCGCTCAGGCGGTAGTCGATGGTCGCGAACTCCACGCGAACTTCCCCTCCCCCCTCGGCCTCGCCATCTTCCACTTCAACGCGTGCACCGTGCTCGAATTCCATCTCCGCGCCGACGTGGAGTCGGTCGGTGATCTCGGAGTAGATGAAGGGGATGAAGCGGTGCTGATCGAGTGCACTCTCGTGTGCATCGATGGCGTTGGTGTACTCGAGATCGATGTAGCCGCCCACGGCGGTCCCCGCACCGAAGCGGTGGACGAAGGGCTTGCCGTAGATGCCCGAGCTACTGGACAGCACGCGTCGGCTGGTGTCGGCGCCGGGTGCGGGCGTGGCGGCGGCGGTGCGTGCATCCAGATCCATGAGGCGCTGAGTTTGCTGCTCGACGAGGAGCCGGAGCGAGTCGGTGGCGCGCTCGAGCTGATCGACGCGACTGGCGAGAGAATCGCGGCGGGAGGTGGTATCCTGGGCGCGCGCGTGGGTCGCGGTGAGGGGGAGGAGGGCGAGGGCGAGGAGCGCAGCCGCGGCGAGGGCTCGCTGGGTGGAGCGGATGGCCGCTGGCTGTGCAGTGGGGCGTGGGATGCGCGTAGTCGGGCGTCTCGCGGCGATATTGGAAGTCATTCTTGCGGTTGTAGGCATGCACATTTGCTATTGAGACTCATTCTCAACTGCTGGACGGGCAGGATTCTACCTCCCAACATCCAGCCCGTCAAGGCGTTCTGAAACGAACTCTCCTCCCGGAGCCGGCGATGGCGTTGCTCCCGCTGCGTAGACTTCCCGACGGACCGCATCACCGGGTGGCCGACGAATGGCTCGAACAGCTCGCCCACGAGCTGCACGACCCGGACACCGATCGGAACGTGCTCTGCCGTCGCACCCTCTGCGGCATTGCGTATCCGCGCTTCACCGCGCAGTGGGAGACGGCGGTGGAGGATGCGTCGCTGCCGCTCGCGACGCGCGTCGCGCTGGCGGCGCTCGACCCGCGCAACGTGACGCTCGAGCCGGAGTACTACGGCGAATGCGACGACGCGCGCTTCCAGCGCGTCAAACCGCTCCTCTGGCTCTGGTACTCCTTCGATCGCCTACCGCTCGCCGGACAGAACGTCGCGCTGGGCGTCTCCCTCCGCCGCCTGCTCGCCCCGCTCATCTTCAAGCGGTGCGGGGAGAACTTCAAAGCGTTCCAGCACGTCGAGTTCTCCTTCGGCTACAACATGGAAGTGGGAGACAACGTGGTCGTCCACCGCCACGTGCTCCTCGATGACCGCGGCGGCATCGTGCTCGGGAACAACGTATCGATCAGCGATTACGCGAACATTTACAGCCACACGCACAGCATCGTGGACCAGCGCGACGTGACCGACGCGCGCACCGTGCTCGACGACGGCGTCCGCATCACCTACCACGCGACGGTGCTCGCCGGCGTACACGTGCGCGAGCAGGCCATGGTGGGCGCGCTCGCGGTTGCCACGAAAGACGTCCGCGCATATCACGTGAACGTGGGCATTCCCGCCAAGAGCGTGCGCGTGAAGCCGAACGCGCCCTCGGGCGAGGAGTGCCTGCCGCTGGCGCGCGAGCGGAAGCCGTAGCGGCGCTCGCGCGGCGCGCGCGGTGCTCAGCGCACGCGGAGCACGTCGTCGATCGGGCCGGCGTGGCCGGCACGCAGCGTGAGCGCGATGTCCGCGATCACCGCCCGCGAGCGAGGCCAGCTCACCCGCTCGCGCGCCTCACCCAGCAGCAGCCATTCTCCCGCGTCGTGCTCCGGGCCGAGCACGAGCGGGCCGTCGCCGACGAACGCGGCGAACACCACGGCCGCCGTCACGAGGGCCTGGGCGTGGATGTAGAACGGCTGCACCGTCACGTTGTACAGTCGCTCCACCGCGAATCCCGTCTCCTCGCGCACCTCGCGCACCGCGGCACCCTCGGGGCGCTCGTGCGGCTCGATCCGCCCGTGCACCACCTCCCACGACCCCGTGCACCGGGTTCCGGCAGCGCGCCGGAGGAGGAGCAGCGCCTGATGGTCCCCGGTACCGCGCAGCACGTAGACATCCACGGTGGCGACAACGAGCGACGCGCCCGCCTGCGGTTCCCATCGCGCCGGCAGCGCGCCGGCCACGTTCCCTGAGCTCGAGGCAGCCGAACTACTAGTGCTGGAGGCAGCCATCGCCGCGCCGTCGCCCTCCGCGTTCGCTCGCGCGGCCCGTGCGCGCCGGACGTCGTCATCTCCATGCGCGGTCACAGCACCCCCCAGAAGTCGCGCGACACGTCGATGGAGAAGGTCCACCGTCCGTCGCGCAGCCCGCGCGCGACGTCGGTGCGGACCACACCGAACAGGAAGCGGAGTCCCATCCCCACGGCCGGATACCAACCTTCACGCCCATCGCCAAACGGAGATGGATGGCGTGCATACACCGCAGTGAACGACGGCACGAGCGACGCCGTCGCGGGGCTCTTGCCGTAGGCGCCGAGCGGAACGGACGGGAACGGGATCGGGAGCTGCCACTCCACGCGCTGCGAGAGCGCCACCTGCGCGGCGAACGCATGGAAGTCGAAGCCCGGCGCGGACACGGGGCCGCCAAGAAAGACGTAGCTCTGCGGCGGCACCTCGCTCGTCCCGCCCACCGCGCCGACGATCGTCCGCCACACGAGTGCGCCATCGCCTACCGGACGCTCCAGCCGAGCGTCGAGCGTTCCGCGCACGAGCGTCGGGTGACCGTCCAGAGTCGTGTCCCGCCCGCGGAAGTGCTGCGCTGCGACGGTGGCGTGGAGTCCGAGCGTGGCGCCCCACGCGAGCGGGCGCTCACCGCGCGACACGCTGAGCGCGAGGCGCGTTCCCTGCACCGACCACGCGGGGATGGTGCCGGCGAACGCGCCGATGGCGGGAGTCGCGTGCACCGACAGGCGATCCTGCGTCTCCACTGCGCCCTCCACCTGCCACTCCAGCCCTGCATGTGTGCCAAGCTCGGCCACCACGCCGGCCGCGCGCACGTCGTACGGATCGGTGTCGTCGCTGCCGAACTCCTGTGCGGCGATGCTGTTCGTGAGCAACGCGCGCTCGGCCACGATGCCGGCATCGCGGTACGTGCGCTCGGCGAAGAGCCGGAGCGAGGACCCGTTCTGCCAGTCCACGCCGACGCTCACGCGCCCCTTGGCGGCGTGGTCGTCCAGCCCCCAGCGCCCCGCAGCCTGAGCGCTCACGCCGTGGCCCAGCCGGAGGCGCGTGCCGGCACCCAGCGCGAGTCCTTCCACGCGGTTCACGCGCACGAAGTCGGAGACCTGCCGTCCGCCGATCGTCGCGCCGCTCGATCGGCGCAGCGCCTCGGCGCGGACGAGCTCGCGCGCCTGTGCCTGCACACGGCGCACGTCCGCGTCGGACGCTTGCTGCACGTCGGGCGGGAGCACATCCACCAGCCGCCCTTCCCACCGGTACTGCGCGAGCTCCTGCGCCGGAGCGCTGACGATTTCCGGGCCGGTGAACAGCGCGAGTGGCAGGCCGCGGTTCACCTCGTAGCAGCAGATCTCCCACCGTCCGCGGATGATTCCGCGCACCGGGAGGTCCAGCCAGGTGCCGCGCCGGCGAATCTCCACCTCCTGCCGATACGGAAGCCAGAAGCGTCCCTCGACGAGCGCGTTCTCGAGCACCACGGACAGGTCATCCAGGTCGCGATCAATGAACGCGGCGCGGGTGAAGGTAACTGCCACCCGGACCACCTGGGCCGTTTCGCGGTCGATGTAGAGCGCGCCGAGCACGCGCGGCTGCGTGTCGTCGCGCGGCCGGAAGTGCACCACGTACACCTCCACGTCGCGCGTGGGGAGCGTGATGCGCAGCGAGTCGGCGAGCGCGAAGTCGTACAGCGAGTGTCCCGCCGCGGAGAGCGGGTGCGGCACGTCGCGCACCTCGTCCCCCTCCCCGATGCGGATCACGTCGGGGAGGTTGTTCTGCAGAATGCCGAGGTGATCGCGATGGTACTGGATGTCGGTCGGGAGGAGGAGTGTGTCGCGGCGACCGATGATGCGTTGCTTGCTCAGTCCGGGGGCGCGCCAGTAGACTTGGAGCGCGAGCTGATCCGCCCGAACGACCTTGGGCGGCTCGGGGAAGCCTTCGCCCACCTGGGCGAGGAAGGTGAGAAAGCCGTGCGCGGTGGCTGTGTAGTCGGCGAGCCCGGTGTCCGCGAGCTGCAGGGTGCGGCGTTCGGTGGCGCGTTGCACCAGCGCGAGCGTCTGGGGATCGTTCCACCGCTGCGCCCATGCGCGTGCCGGCAGGAGCGGGCAGCACACCATCACGGCGCACGCGCATCGTACCACGAGAGACCGACACATGATGGCCGAATATCGCCGGGGGAACGTGGCGCCTCAAGCGCCGGTGCGAGCGCCTGTGCGCGCGGTGACACGCGCGTGAGCTTCGATCGCTTTTGCGCATCGGTGGCCGCGCACACACCGCCGGCCGGTGCGCAGGGGGTGCTCGCCCCCGTGTGGCGCGACTGTCTGCTCGACACCGACACCCCCGTGTCCGCCTTCGCCAAGCTGCGCGCGCACGGCGCGCACGGGGAGGACCAGGCGCGTTTCGCCTTTCTCCTCGAGTCGGCACCGGCCGGTGGGGAGACGTGGGCGCGCTACACTTACCTGGGCACCGATCCCCGCGCGGCGTGGCGGTTGCGCGACGGCGTGGTGGAGGACTGGACGCCCGACGCCGGCTGGCATGGCGCGCGCCGTCCTGCCGATCCGCTCGAGGATCTGCACGCGCGCATCACCGCGCTCGATCCGGTGCCCGCGCCCGAGCTGGACGGCGCGGGGAGCGGTGCCGCCGGGAGCGCGGCGCTCTGGGGGGGCGCGGTGGGCTACTTCGGGTACGACGTCGTACGCTACATCGAGCGGCTGCCGTCGCCGCCACCCGCAGGGCTCGACGCGCCCGATGCCTTGTTCGTCTTCACGCGCTCGCTCGTGATCGTCGACAACCTGCGTGGGCAGGCGCGCGTGGTCGTCGCCGTGCCGGTTGCCACACGGCAGCGGAGCGACAACGCTGCGCTGCGCGCGCTCTACGATGCCGCGGAGGGCGAGATCGACGCGATCATCGCGCGGCTGCGCGCCCCGTCCACTCTGGAGCCGCTCGAGCTCGATCCGTCGGCGCCTCCGGCCGTGGGGCGCTCGCTCACGCCGCGCGAGCGCTTTCTCCGCGACGTGGAGCGCATCCGCGAGTACATCCTGGCCGGCGACTGCTTCCAGGCGCTGCTCGCGCGTCGCATCGTGGTCCCCATGGATTTCGATGCGTGCTCGCTCTACCGCGCGCTCCGCGTGCTCAATCCCTCGCCGTACATGTACCACCTGGTGCTCGATGGCCTCGAGCTGGTGGGCAGCTCGCCGGAGCTGTTGGTCCGCGTGCAGGAAGGGCGGGTGACGTTGCGTCCGATCGCCGGCACGCGCCCACGCGGGCTCACGAGCGACGACGATGCGGCGCGAGCGGCGGAGCTCTTGGCCGATGAGAAAGAGCGTGCCGAGCATCTGATGTTGGTGGACCTGGGGCGCAACGACGTGGGGCGGATCGCGCGCTACGGCACGGTGCGCGTGACGGACCTGATGGTCGTGGAGCGGTACAGTCACGTGTTGCACATCGTGAGCCAGGTGGAGGGGATGGTGCGCGACGGATGTACGGCCATCGACGTCTTCCGCGCCACGTTCCCCGCCGGCACGATGACGGGCGCGCCGAAGGTGCGCGCCATGGAGATCATCGACGAGCTCGAGTGCGAGCGCCGCGGCCCGTACGCCGGTGCCGTGGGCTACATCGCCGCCGGCGCGCGGCGGATGGATCTGGCGATCACCATCAGGACGTGCGTGATGACCGGCGGAGAGGCATCGGTGCAGGCCGGCGCGGGGATCGTGGCCGATTCCGTGGGGGAGCGCGAGTGGGAGGAGACCGAGAGCAAGGCGCGGGCATTGTTGACGGCGATCGGCCGCGTGCGTCACGCGCAGCACGCGGCGGTACGCCAGCGGGCCGGCTGAGCGACCGATGCCGTACGCTCTGGTGAGCCTCCCCGGCGATCTCGCCTTTCGCCTGCGCCCGTCCGACACCCTGCCGCTCCTCGTGGGGCGCGGGACCGCATGCGACATCCCGATCCCCGACACCACGGTGTCGCGGCGCCACGCCGAGCTGACGGTGGATGCGTCGGGCGTGGACGTGCGCGATCTGGGATCGAGCAACGGCACGCGCGTGAACGGCGCACGCGTGGAGAGCGCGCGTCTCTCGGTGGGGGACGTGGTGACGTTCGGGCGATGCGCCTTCCGCATGGAGTGGTGGGACGAGCCATCGTCACCACAGCCTGCGCGGCGGGAGACTCCACAGCCCGCTCCCGCGTCGACCACGCCGTCGCCTGCTCCTGCGTCTTCGCGCAGACAGGCGCGCACGGGGGAGATGTCGGCGGTGGCTGCGCCATCGCTCGAGCCGACGATCGTGCGCGAACGCGTGGTGACGCCGCCCGCCAGTGCGACGCCTACCGCCCTGCGCGCGCCGGACGCCTTGCGCGAGGACACGGCACGGCGGCCGGCGCTCCCGGAACGGAAGCTCGAGCTCCTGCTCGACATCTCGAAATCGCTCGCTCGCGCGGTAGAGCTCGATCCGCTGCTCGACCGCATCGCGCGATTGTTGGTGCAGGCGATGGACGTGGACCGCGTGGCGCTGCTTCTGGCCGATGGCGATCGCGAGGAGGGCGAGCTCACGCCGCGCATCTCGCGCGACCGCTCCGGCGCGGACGTGCCGCGTCCGGTGCCGCGCTCGATTGCCCGGCGCGTCCTCGCCGATCGCGTGGCCGTGCTCACGCACAACGCCATCGGCGACGAGCGGTTCGGCGGAGACTCGATCGTCGCGCAGCAGGTACGCTCGGCTCTCTGTGCACCGCTCGTCGCGAGCGACGGGAGCGCGCTCGGCGTGCTGTACGTGGACAATCGCACCGCCACGGGGGTGTTGAGCGAGGAGGATCTGGAATTCCTCGTGGCCTTCTCCGGGATCGCGGCGGTGGCCATCGAGAACAACCGCCTGGCTGCGCGCGTCCGGCGGCAGGCGCTGGTGCGCACGAACTTCGAGCGTTACTTCACCCCCGCGCTCGCCGCGCAGATCGCCGGCGCGTCGGAAGCGCCCGCGCCGGGCGGGGAGAAGCGCCGCGTCGTCATTCTCTTCAGCGACATCCGCGGCTTCATGCCGCTGGCCGAGCACATGGCGCCGGCGGACGTGGCCGCGCTGCTCAGCGAATATTTCACCGCCATGGTGGAGTGCGTGTTCCGCCATGGCGGGACGCTGGACAAGTTCGTGGGCGACGCGCTGCTCGCGCAGTGGGGAGCACCGGTGGCGTCGGACGACGACGCGGACCGCGCGCTGCAGGCGGCGCTCGACATGCGGCACGCGCTCGCCACGCTCAACGCGGAGTGGCGCGCGCGCGGGCGACCGGAGCTGGCCGTCGGGATCGGGCTCAACATGGGGGATGTCTTTGCCGGGAACATCGGCTCGCCCCAGCGGCTGGAGTTCACGATCATCGGCGACGCGGTGAACGTCGCCAGCCGCGTGTGCGCCGCGGCCGCAGGAGGAGAGATCCTGCTCACCGAGCACGTGCGCCGCGCGCTCCACGCCGATGTGCCGCTGGAGGAGCGGCCTCCGCTCGCCATCCGCGGCACGTCACAAGCCACGAGCATCTGGCGGGTGCGCGCGTGACGCAGCGCTCGCACGTTCCTTCCGGATACACCTGGCTCCGGGTGGGGAATGCGGACCTCGTCACGCGACTCCCGCTGGTGCCGGTCTTCCAGGAGGCGCTTCGCGACGGGACGCTCCACGACTTCGCGGCTCGGTACAGCGACCGGCCATCGCTGAGCGGACGCGGCCCGGTGTACGTGGTACAGCTTCCCGGCACGGAGATCCACGCGGTCGTCCGCCGCTCGCGGCACGGCGGAATGCTGGCACCGCTGCGCGGCGACGTGTTCTTCGGCGACACGCGTGCGCCGCGCGAGCTCGCCGTCTCCATCCGACTGCGAAGGCTCGGGATCCCGACGCCGGAGATCATCGCGTACGCCACCTACGGCGCGGCACCGCTCGCGCGGCGCGCCGACGTGGTGTCGATCGAGATCCCCGATGCGCGCGATCTGGCGAGCATCCTGACGGGGTCGCCCGTGCCGACGCTGACGCAGAAGCGCACGCTGCTCGACGCCACCGCGCTGCTGCTCGACAGCCTCACCGCCGCGGGCGCGCGGCACCCCGATCTCAATCTGAAGAACATCCTCATCGCGCCGGACGACGACGGGCTGCCGCAAGCCGTAGTGCTCGATGTGGATCGCGTGTGGTTCGACACGCCAGGGAATGCGCGCGTCACGGAGGCGAATCTGCGGCGCCTCATGCGCTCGGCGCGCAAGTGGCAGCGACTGCACAGCGCCGACATCACGGAGGAGGACCTCGCGCGTCTGGCCGAGCGTGTCCGCGGCCTGGGCGCGGGGGCGATCCGGGACGGCGGGGCGCGGTGACCGCGGTCGCTCCGGCGGCGGGCGACGAGCTCATCGCGGCCGCGCGCCGCGCGCGTCGGGTGGGGATCGTGATGATGAGCGCCATCGGGGACGCGGTGCACGTGCTCCCCGTCGTGACCGCGCTCAAGCGGCAGGCGCCGGAGCGGCACATCACGTGGATCGTGCAGCCGGGTCCCGCATCGCTGGTGCGCGGCCATCCGGCAGTGGACGAGCTCGTGGTGTTCGAACGCGGCACCGGGTGGCGTGCATTCGCCGCCATGCGCCGTGCGCTCGCGGCGCGCCCGTTCGACCTGCTCATCGATCTGCAGGTGTACGCCAAGGCGAGCGTCGTCACCCTGCTCGCCTCGGCGCCCATCAAGCTGGGATTCGATCGCGCGCGCGCACGCGACGCGAACTGGCTCGTCACCACGCACCGGATTCCGGCGCACGCGCCGCAGCACGTGCAGGATCAGTACTTCGAGTTCCTGGCCGCGCTGGGCGTGCCGTGGGAACCCGTCGCGTGGCAACTCGGGCCGTGGCCCGACGAGCGCGAGTGGCAGCGCGCCTTCGCCGCACGCTTCGAGCGTCCTCCCGTGACGCTTGTGATCGGCAGCTCGCACCGCGAAAAGGAGTGGCTAGCCGAGCGGTGGGCTGCGCTGGCCGACGCGCTGCACCACGACTTCGGGCTCACTCCCGTGCTCGCGGGGGGGCGGACGGAGCAGGAGCGTGCCACCGAACAGGCGATCATGGCGCACGCGCGTGCGCCGGTGGCGTCCACCCTGGGGATCCCGCTGCGCGAGCTCGTGAGCGTGCTCGATGCGTCCGCGCTCGTCGTCTCGCTCGATACCGGGCCGCTGCACATGAGCGTCGCGCTGGATCGCCCGGTCGTGAGCCTCATGGGGTACAACAATCCCAAGCGCGTCGGTCCCTACCGGCGCTTCGCCGACCTCATCGTGGACGCGTACGGTGATCCTGGTGAGGACTACCCGATCACCGCTGCGCACAGGCTCGGACGCATGCCGCGGATCACCGTGCGCGACGTGCTGGATCGCGTGGAGCGGTGGCAGCGCGTCTATCGCGACGCGGACGCGAGCACGCGCTCGTAAACTGCCAGCGTCTCGTCCGCCGTCCGCTCGATAGAGAAACGCTGCGCGCGTTGCTGACCAGCACGTGAGAGACGGTCGCGCAATGCGTCGTCGGTGAGGACACGGGCGAGCGCGTCCGCCAGGGCGGGGGGGTCGCCGGAGGGAACGAGTGCCCCTGCAACGTCTGCCACCGCGGCGCCGTGCTCGGGCGCGCCATGTTCGGCGATCCCGCCCACGTGCGCGCTGTCGCCGATGACTTCCGGGATCCCGCCCACGGCGGTGGCGACCACCGGGACGCCGAGTGCCATCGCCTCGAGGAGCGTGCTCCCCAATCCCTCGCTGCGCGACGTGAGCGCCACGACACGCGCCGCCGCGAGAAGCGAACCCGCGTCGTCCCGATGACCGGTGAAGGTCACGTGCTCCGCGACGTGCAGCGTGCGCGCCACGCGCTCGAGCTCGGTGCGCAACGGGCCGCCACCGACGATCAGCAGATGCACGGACGGAACGCGCTCGCGCACGGCGGGCAGCGACGCGAGCGCAGTGGCGTGATCCTTCTCCGCTGTGAGGGCAGCCACCATGACCACCAGCGCCGCGCCGGGGGGGACACCGCACGCGCGCACGGTGCTCGCGTCGGCCGGCGCGGGGAGCACGGTGAGATCGATCCCGCTCGGCACGACGGTCACGCGCTGCGCGGGCACCCCCGCGCGATGGAGTGTGTCCGCCACTGCGCGCGAGATCGCGATCGTCATCGCGGCACGGCCATACTTCCACGTGGTCACCGGCCCGCCGCGCAGTGCGCGGCTCACCCGGCGAGTGACCACGAGGGGCATCCCGGTGCGCCAGGTGGCGAGTGCACCGAGCATAACGGCATGTCCCGTGTGCGCGTGCACCAGATCGGCGTGCACCCGCCGGAGCGCGCGACGGAGCCCCATGGCGGCGGCTGGATCCCCCTCGAACGCCGGCGCACACGGGATCACCTCGATCCCGCACGCAGCGGCGCGTAACGCGAGCGGCTCGTCCGGTCGCGCCGCGACGAGCGAGCGAACGCCGCGACGCGCGAGCGCTTGCGCGAGCAGCAGCACCTGACGCTCTCCGCCGCGCCACCCGCGCTCCGTGTCCACGTGCACCACCACGCGCGGCGCCGTGCGGCCGCCCCCGCGCTGCGGCGGAGCGTCGCTCACCGGCGTCGCTCGGCCAGCACCCGCTGGTAGATCTGGATGGTGCGATCCACGGTGTCCTCGATCGAGAATGCCTGGACCTTCCGGAACGCGGCGTCGGCCAGCCGCGCCGCCAGCTCGCGGTCGGTGAGGAGCCGCGCGATGTTCGCGCCGAGCGCGACGCCATCGCCTACCGGTGCGAGAAGACCCGTGCGCTCGTGCTCCACCACCTCCGGGATGCCGCCGCCCGCCGTGGCGGCAATGGGACGCCGGAGCGCCATGGCGTCGAGCAGGATGCTCCCCAGTGCTTCCCCTTCGTTGTTCGAGCTGAGCACGAACACGTCGGCCGCGCGGAGCAGCGCGTCGGCGTCGGTGCGAAATCCGGTGAGGTGCAGCACGTCCTGCAGCCCCAACTCCTGCACCAGTTGCTCGACATCGGGGCGGAGATGGCCTTCCCCCACGAGCATCGCGTGCATCTGCGGAAGACGCCGATGCGCTTCGGCCACGCCGCGCACGAAGGTGAGCGGATCCTTCATCGTCACGATCGCCGCGACCATCACGGCGAGCGGCGCTCCCGGTGGGATCCCCAGGGCGGCGAGCGTATCCGGCGGCGCCGGCTCGATGCGGCGCGTGAGGTCCATCCCGCTGTACACCACGTCCACGCGCGACGGGGGGAAGCCCGCATTGACGACTCCGCGGGCGGCAGCGTGGCTCACCGCAATGAAGTGCGCGGCGCGTCCGTACTTCCAGCGCGAGCCGGGATTCTTTCGGAAGGGGAAGATCACCCGCCGCGCGAGCACGACGGGCGTGCGCGCGCCGAGCGTCGCGAGTGCGGCGAGCGCCATGGTGTGCCCCGACTGCGGATGCACGATGTCGACACGCTCGCGCGCGATGATCCGGCGCAGGCGCGCCACGGTCCACGGCCCCCATTCAGGAAACGACGGGTCGACGTGGACGACGTGAATTCCCTCCGCCGCCGCGCGCTCAACGAGCGCGGAGCCAGGGCGGAGCGCCAGAATGGGACGGTGCCCGCGCGCGCGCAGTCCGCGCGCCGTCCACAGCAATTGCCGCTGCCCGCCGCGCCATCCTTTGCCCAGGTCCATGTACAGGACCGTGAGCGGACGCGCAGCATCGGCGCGCGCGGCGGCGCTCACGAGCGCTCCTCGCCGGCGCCGCCGGCGCGGCGGTATTGCGGATCGTTGTACATCTTGAACTGCCGGTATACTCTGGGAGTCACGCGGCCGCCGGCCACGTCGCGGAGCAACACGTCCAGCTCGGCGGCAAGGTCATCGCGTTGGCGCCGGAGCACGGCGAGCCGGTCCGCGCACTGCGCGCGGAAGGCGGCCGTCGCATCCGCGCGCTCGCTCTGCTCGCGCATGTGGTAGATCTTGAGCTCCACGATGGTGAGCTTGTCCGCGAGCGAGCCGACCGTCTCAGCCACGGCGCTTCCCTCCTCCGCGCGTCGTGCCGGTGCGCCGCTTCCGAGGCGTGCGCGATGCGCCGGACGACCCGGTCGCGCGAGCGGTGCGCCCTCCCGCGGTACCGCGTGTGCCGTGCGCCACGGCTTCGTCGATTCGCTCGATGAGATCGTTGCGCTCCTGATTCAATGCATCGATGCGCCGTTTGGCCGCGGCCACGACGTGGTCGTCCGGCGAGCGCGCACGATCTTCCTCGTGCCAGAGCTCGATGTTCACCGATGCCAACTTCGCCACCAGGGCGCCGATCGTCTCACACATGCGTGTTCCGGGTGAAGGTGCGGATGTGGGAGCGCGTGCCGATGTCATGCGGTGGGATCGTCATGTCCGGCGCGCCGCATGTTGCAGCAGGGCGCGGACGCGTTGCATGACCATCTCCGGCGTCACGCCGTGCATGCAGTCGTGACCAATGGGACACACGTCATGACGGCACCCCAGGCACGGCACGCGCTCGTCGCGCACAACCAGGGTGGTGGCAAGGCCCGGACTCCACGCCACGGGAGAAGTCGGCCCGAAGATGGTCACGGTGGGGACACCCACCGCGGCGGCCATGTGCACCGGCCCCGTGTCTCCCGAGACGAGCACGTCGCACGATACAAGAGCTGCGAGAAAGCGCCGGACGTCGAGCCTGGGCGCGACCACGAGCGGTACCGCCTGGCCCGGCGTGCCGCCGGTGGCAGCCAGCGCGCTGCGCAGCGCCGCGATGCGAGCATCGTCTCCCGGGCCCTGAAAGAGCACGGGCGTCACGCCCTCGGCGGCGAGTTGCGCGGCGAGCGTGGCGAACGATGCGATGAGCCACTCCTTGGAGAGCTCGCCCGCGGAGAGCAGCATTGCCGCGCGCGGCGCGTCGCCGGGGGCGCCCCATGCGGACAGCTCTCGCTCCGCACGCTCCCGCTCGTCCGGCGTCAGTACCAGCCGTGGCTGCGGCGGCGGGGAGGACGGTGTAACTCCCACCAATGCGAGCAACCGCTGCCGCTCGCGTACGACCCACTCCGGCGCGCGCCCTTTCCGGGGGAGCGCGTGCGAATACACCCATCCCCATCCGCGCACGCGCCATCCCACGCGCACCGGCGCGCGCGAGATGAGCACGAGCTGCGCGGTGCGCGGGCTGGACTGCACGTCCACGATCCAGTCGTAGCTGCGGCGCCGGATCCCCATCGCGGTGCGGATCGGGTGATCCACGTCGTAGACGATGCAGTCGTCGATGAGCGGATGGTGCTCGAGGAGCGGCGCGGCGGCGCTCCCCACCAGGAAGTCCACGCGCGCTTCGGGCGCGTGCCGACGGAGATCCTCGAGCAACGCCGTCGTGAGAACCACATCGCCCAGGCGGCGGAGCTGGATGACGAGAATTCGGCGCGGCGCGATCATCGCCCCTCTCCCTGCCACAGCTTGGCGTACTTCAGAAAGCCGTAGAACGCGGACATCCCCGCGTACACGATGCCGGCGCGTCCATCCAGCACCCCCAGGCGGAGCACCAGTCGGAGAAAGAGCTCCCACGGAATGCGCAGCAGGTGCCACGAGTGGAAGCGTGCGCCACGCGCCGCCTTGCGCGCGGCAATGAGGTCGGTGTACCGGTTCATCACCGCGATGTGCTCGGCCAACCGCTCGTACTTCACGTGCGCGATCGCGCCGCGAAGCCGCTCGGTACGCCCGTCCACCAGGAGATGCTCGTGCACAGGGAGCAGCTCGAAACGGGCACGTGCGCGCCGCACGAGGCGAAGCACCCAGTCGGATCCCGTTCCGCCGAACCGCATCCGCCTCCGCAGGTAATACAGGTCGCGCCGCAGCCAGTAGCCGTCGGCAGGACCGTCGGCGTCGAGCACGGCGCGGATGTCGCGCGCAAGGTCGGGGGTGACCCGCTCGTCCGCATCGATGGAGAGCACCCAGTCGCCGGTGGCGAGATCGAGCGCCGCCTGCTTCTGGTGCCCGAAATCGTCGAACGCGCGCTGCGTCACGCACGCTCCGGCCGCGCGCGCGATGTCCGCTGTGGCGTCCGTCGACCCGTCGTCCACGACCACGATCTCGTCGGCGAGATCGCGCACCGAGGCGAGGCACTCGCCCAGGGTACGCTCCTCGTTGTGCACGATGAGGACGGCGGAGAGTCGTGGCACGGGTGAGACTCCGGAGGGAACGGCGGGGATCGCGATCTCTCGAGGTGGGCACGCGCGCGGAGCCGGCCCCAAAGTGCGACCCACGCGGCGACGAGCCGCCCACGCATTGCCCCGAGGGATTCTAGCCGCATTCCGCGGGCGATGCCACGACGCGCGTTCGCCGAGCCGTGCGGCGAGCGACGCCACCCCTGACGGCAGCGTTCCCGGGGAGCTCATTGTGCCCTGGGCCGCCGGGATGGACAGCAGGTCGGTGAGCGCGGAGCTCCCGCTACGGGCGTGGTGCCCCGCCCCACGCCCGCGTATTGTACCCGCATGTCAGCCGACAGGGGGGAGCGCCGCGGCGAGCGGATCGGCATCGTGATGCTCACTGCGGCGGGCGATGCCGTGCACGTGTTGCCGCTGCTGAATGCCCTCAAGCGACAGGACTCCGGGCGACACCTCACGTGGGTGGTGCAGCCGGGCCCTGCCACGCTCGTGCGCGGGCATCCGGCCATCGATGACCTTGTGGTGTTCGACCGCTCCAGAGGGTGGCGTGCCTTCGCAGCACTCCGGCACGAGCTGGCGACTCGCCCGTTCGACATCGTGCTCGATCTCCAGAGCTACCTCAAGGCGGGGATCATCACGTGGATGACACGCGCGCCGGTCAAGCTCGGCTACGACCGCGCGCGGGCCAAGGACCTGAACTGGCTCTTCACCACACAGCAGATCCCGCCGCGACCTCCGCGGCACATCCAGGACGAGTATTTCGAATTCCTGGACGTCCTGCAGGTGTCCGCGGAGCCGGTAGAGTGGGGGCTGGGGCCCTGGCCCCACGAGCTCGAACGCCAGCAGGAGATCGTCGCGCGATTCCAGCCGCCGTACGTCCCGCTCGTTGTGGGAAGCAGCAAGCGCGAGAAGGACTGGCTCCCGGAACGCTGGGCAGAGGTCGCCGGTGCCCTCGAGAGCGACTTCGGGCTGCAGCCGGTGATCGTGGGCGCGCGCACACCTCGCGAGGTGGACTTGGAGCGGTTGGTGCTGGCGCGGTGCGCGCGTGCCGTGAGCGCGCTGGACAGCGGGCTGCGTCCGCTCGTCGGGATTCTCGACGCCGCTGCGCTCGTCGTCTCTCTCGACACCGGGCCGCTGCACATGAGCGTGGCACTCGGCCGCCCCGTGGTGAGTCTCATCGGCTACACGGATCCGCGTCGCACCGGCCCCTACCGGCGGTTCGGCGATCTGGTGGTCGACGCGTTCCACGAGCCGGGGGAAGAGGGTCCCGTCACCACCGGCACGCGCCACGGCCGCATGCCACGAATCACTGTGCGCGACGTACTGGAGCGGGTGGAGCGGTGGCAGGCCAGCTACGACCGCGCGGAGAGCCCGCGCCCGAACTCGTAATCCAGCCCCATCTCGCGCGCGAGCAGGATGAGGCGCATGAGCGGCAGCCCCATCACCGCGAAGTAATCGCCCTCGATGCGTGCCACGATCGTGGCGCCGTAGCCCTGGATGCCGTACGCCCCCGCCTTGTCCATCGGCTCGCCCGTGCGGACGTAGGCAGCAATCTCCTCATCCGTGAGCGCGCGGAAGCGCACCGCAACTTCTTCCACCGCCGAGCGCAGCTCGCCGTTCCGCGCGACGCACACGGCCGTGAACACCGTGTGCGTCCGTCCACTGAGCAGTCGCAGCGTGCGCGCCGCTTCGTCCGCGTCGGCGGGCTTGCCGAGGATTGCGCCGTCCAGCACGACGATCGTGTCCGCGGAGATGACCACGCTCTCCGGATTGGCGGCGGCGATGCGCGCACCCTTCTCGCGTGCCAATCGCTCGGCATGAGTGCAGGGATCCTCACCGGGGAGATAGCTCTCGTCGATGTTCGCGGGCATGACCTCGTGCGCGATGCCGATCATGTCGAGGAGATCGCGGCGGCGAGGTGAAGCGGAGGCGAGGATCACGCGTGGTGGTGCGTTCGGCGCGGTCATCGCTCGAGCACAAGAGTGACTGGTCCGTCATTCACCAGCTCCACGTCCATCATCGCGCGGAACTCCCCCGTCTCCACACGCACGCCGCGGTCGCGACACGCCTGGACGAATCGCTCGTACAGCGGCTCGGCCACGTGTGGCGGCGCCGCGTCGACGAAGCTCGGGCGGCGTCCCTTCTGCGCGTCGCCGTAGAGGGTGAACTGCGAGACGATGAGGAGCGCGCCACCGATGTCGTCCAGTCCCCGATTCATCTTCCCCTCATCGTCGGGAAAGAGCCGCAGCGTCGTCACTTTGTCGGCCATCCATTCGATCTGCTCCTGGCCGTCGCTCTCGGTGAAGCCCACCAGGAGGAGGAACCCCTGCTCGATGCGGCCGGCCATTCGCGGCGGGGCGCCATCGGCGCGGATGCGGACCTCGCCACGAGAGACGCGTTGGAGGACGATGCGCATGAAGAAGCGAGAGGGACGATCTCTCGTGGGCGGGTGGGGCGTGCGCCCGCCGGAGGGTGATCACCGATTCAGAGTGGACGAGCGTAATGTAGCGCGGCGGGCGGGCTTGACCAGCGCATCTCCCGCCGGCAGCATTGCTGCCATGCGCGCCATGTCGACCCTGAGCGCCCTGCTCGCGGCGATGACGCTCGGCTCCCGCCCCACCATGCACCGCGGGGCTCGCCTCCATCCGAGACGAGCCCCGCGCGTCCAACCGCCGCGACGCAGCGCGCCGTACGCGTACGCCTACTCGACGGTCACCGACTTGGCCAGGTTCCGCGGCTGATCCACGTTCGCGCCGCGCTGCACGGCGATGTAGTACGCCAGCAACTGCAGCGGCACACTCGCGACGATGGGCGTGAGCATGTCGATCGTCTCGGGCATGCGAATCTCGTAGTCGATCTTGCCCACCAGAGCGGGCTCGTCGCGGCTGGTGAGCGCGATCACGCATCCGTGGCGCGCACGTACTTCCTCGATGTTCGAGACGACCTTGTCGAACACCGCATCGTGCGGCGCCAGGAACACCACCGGCATGTTCTCGTCGATGAGCGCGATCGGACCGTGCTTCATCTCCGCCGCCGGATATCCCTCGGCGTGGATGTAGCTGATCTCCTTGAGCTTGAGCGCTCCCTCGAGCGCGGCCGGGAAGTTGTAGCCGCGCCCCAGGTACAGGAAGTTGCGCGCGTCCTTGAACTCGCGCGCGATGCTCTCGATGTGCGCGGCCTCGTCCAGTACGGAACGGATCTGCGCGGGGAGCGCCTGCAGCCCCTCCACGATCCGGCGCCCTTCCTCCTGCGGCAGCCCGCGGAGACGCGCCAGCCGCAGCGCGAACAGCGTGAGCGCCACCACCTGGCTGGTGAACGCCTTGGTGGACGCCACGCCGATCTCCGGGCCGGCGTGGATGTAGATCCCGCCGTCCGACTCGCGCGCGATGGTCGAGCCGACCACGTTCACCACGCCGAGCGCGCGTGCGCCGCGCCGCTGCGCCTCGCGCATGGCCGCCAGCGTATCCGCCGTCTCACCGGACTGCGAGATCACGATGCACAGCGTGCGGTCGGTGATGATCGGATTGCGGTACCGGAACTCGGACGCGTACTCCACTTCCACCGGCACGCGCGCCAGCTCCTCGATCATGCTCTCGCCGATCAGCGCGGAGTGCCAGCTCGTGCCGCAGGCGGTGAGGATGATGTTGTCGAAGGCGAGCAGCTCCTCGTCCTTCAGATTCAACCCACCCAGTCGCGCGGTGCCGGCGTCCACCAGCAGTCGCCCGCGCATGGTGTTCTCGATGGTCTGCGGCTGCTCGAAGATCTCCTTCAACATGAAATGCGGGAACCCGCCCCGCTCGATCATGTCGAGGTCCCAGTCGATCCGGCTGACGGTCTTGTTCAGCTCGGCGGCGTTGAGATCGATGATCCGGTAGTTGCCCCGCTCGAGCACCGCCAGGTCGCCGTCGTCCAGATAGATCACCTGCCGCGTGTGCGCGAGCACCGCCGACACGTCGCTCGCCACGAAGTACTCGCCGTCGCCCAGCCCCACGAGCAGCGGGCTTCCCTTGCGCGCGGCGACGATCTTGTCGGGGTCGTTGTTCGCGATGACGGCGATCCCGTACGTCCCCTCCACCTTGCGCAGCGCGGCGATCACCGCGTCTTCCAGGTTGCCCGTGAAGAATTCCTCGATGAGGTGCGCGAGGACCTCGGTGTCCGTCTCCGACGTGAAGGTGTGCCCCAGATCCTCGAGCGCCTGGCGCAGCGCGGCGCCGTTCTCGATGATCCCGTTGTGGACGACGGCGATGTTCCCGTCACACGAGACGTGCGGGTGCGCATTGCAGTCGGTGGGCGCGCCGTGCGTGGCCCACCGCGTGTGCGCGATGCCGAGCGTGCCATGCACCGGCTCGCGCGCGAGCACCGTTTCCAGCTCGACGATCTTCCCCGCCGCCTTCCGCGTCTCCACCCCACGACCGTTGAGCACGGCCACTCCCGCCGAGTCGTAGCCGCGGTACTCCAGTCGCTTCAGTCCCTCGAGCAGGAGAGGCGAAGCGACCTGCGGTCCGACATATCCAACGATTCCGCACATGGCTCGTGGTAACTCGTGAGAGGATCAGCGGAGCGCCGCGAGCGGCTCGCGTGCTCGCGCGATCAGCAGTCGTGCATCGGCTTCGGTGGGCGCCTCGGCGATCACGCGAACGATGGGCTCCGTACCCGACGGACGGACGTGCAGCCAGCGGTCCGCCCACGCCAGGCGCAGCCCGTCCTGGGTGTCCGCCGCCGCCTCCGCCATGCTCTGGCGGAGCGTGTCATACACCGCCTCGAGCGACGCGTTCGGCCGGTCCAGCTTGTCCTTCACGATCCGGTATTCCCCATAGCGCGCGGTCGTGGCCGAGATCGGCTCGTCGTCCTCGACCATCATTTGTAGGAGGAGCGCCACAGCGACTGGCGCGTCGCGGCCAAGGTGGACCTCGCTCAGGATCACACCCCCGTTCCCCTCACCACCGATGGCCGCGCCCTCGTTCCGCATGCGGGCAGCGACGTTAGCCTCCCCCACCGGGGCACGGATCACGGCGCTCCCAGCTTCGGCAGCCACCTCGTCGACGATCAAGCTGGTGGAAAGGTTTGCAACAACTGGTCCGGGGCGATAGCGCAACACCAGACGCGACGCGAGCGCCAGCGTGTAGTCCTCACCGATCGCGTGTCCGACTTCGGAGACGATGGCCATCCGATCCGCGTCCGGGTCGATGGCGATCCCCACATCTGCGCCGCATTCACGAACCAGCGCTTCCAGTCCACCCAGATTCTCGGCCACCGGCTCCGGTGGGCGCGGGAAGCGCCCGTCGAGCTCGAGGTTGATGGCCGTCACACGACAGCCGAAGCGTTCAAGGAGGGGAGGGATGATCACGCCGCCAGCGCCGCGCACGCAGTCGAGCGCCACGTGGAAGCGGCGCGCGCGGATGCGCGAGACATCGAGAAACGGGATGCCGAGGATCCGCTCGATGTGCCGCCCGGTCGCGCCGTCGTCGCCGCGCACCGTTCCCAGTGCGTCCCAGCGCACGCGCGGGATGACCGCGTCCGCCACGGCGCGCATCGACGCGCCTTCGTCCGCATCCAGGAATCGCCCGCTGGAGCCGATGAACTTGAGCGCGTTCCACTCCACCGGGTTGTGGCTGGCCGTGATCGCCAGTCCTCCCGCGGCGTGCGTGTCTTCCACCGCGAGCTGGATGGTCGGGGTGGCCGCGATCCCGACGTCCACCACCTCGCACCCCACCGACTCCAGCGCGGCGAGTACCACGCGGTGGAGCATGGGCCCGGAGACACGCGTGTCTCGTCCGACCACGATCCGCAGGGTGCCAGCGGTGCGGCACGCCCACACGCCGAACGCCGCCGCATAGCGTGCGACCACCTCCGGAGTGAGCGCCTCGCCGATGCGCCCACGAATTCCGGATACGCTCACCATCAGCCCTTCGTGCACCCTGAAATCCCTCCACAAGCCAGTCCGGCCCGCAGGTGCGGGCCGGCACGCGTGCGAAACCGCGCTGGGCGAAAGCTACCGCGGCTCACCCGACAATCAAGCGTGGAAGGGGTGGCCGCAGCGTTACGGATGGCCGTGTAGCGCGTTCTATGTACGGTGCCACGCAGCCCGTCCGGGCGGCGCGGACGCGCCATCCACGCATCCATCCTCGCACTCGTGTCGCTCCGCCTCTACCTCTCGCGGCTTCCCTTCCGCTGGAAGATGGCTCTCCTCACCGTGGTCGCGGTGCTGGCGACGCTCGTCCTCGTGCTCGTTCCGATGTACCTCGCGGGACGGTCGCAACTGGCGGAGCTGAACGGGCGCCGGTTGCACGCGATCGCGGCCAGCATCGGCGTGGCGGTGAGCGCCGACTCTCTGGACGTGGTCGCTCGCCCCAACGGGCAGAACAGCGCCGCCTTCGTGAACACGCGTCACGTCCTGCAGCGGGCGTGGCAGGCGAACGGCGGCGACGTGCACGAGCTGAGCGATGGCATCTCCATCGTCAGCCAGGATGCGGGCGGGTTCCGCTATCTGGTGCATTCCTCGTGGAATGCGGGACAGCCGCAGTACAATCGCGCCTGGGAGCCGCCGGAGACGCTGGCCGCCGCTCTGGTGGCTGGCCGCGCGGGGCAGACGCCACTCTACCGCACCGCGACCGGCCCCCGGCTCACCGCCGCGGTACCGGTGCAGCGCGGCGACGGTACGACGGCCGGCTTCGTGATCGTCGACATGGATGCCGCGCACGAGCTGCACGCGCTGCGCATGCGCCTGGCCCGCTTCATCTGGCTGCCATTCGTTCTCCTGCCGCTCGCCCTGGTGGCGTCGCTCATCGGCGCGCGCCGGCTCACCGCGGGAATGGAGATCGTGGCGCAGCACGCCGACGGCGTCGCGCGCGGCAGTCTGCGGCAGTCGCTCACCTTCGAGTCGGGCGATGAAGTGGGCTCGCTGGCGAACGCCTTCCGCACCATGACGGCCGGGCTCCGCGATCTGCTCCGCGACGTGGAAGCGGGCGCCAACGAAGTCGCAGCCACCGCGGAACAGCTCTCGTCCGGTGCGCAGGAGCTGAGTGCATCCACGCAGCAGGTGGCCAGCGCCGCACACTCCATTGCCGACTCGGCCGCGCGGCAGACCGACGGGATCCGCACGATCGTCGAGATCGCGACACGTGTTGCCGGACGCGCCGCCGCCGCCGCGGAGGGGGCACGCCGCGCGCAGGGGGCCGCCGACGTGGTAGCGAAGTCGGCCGCGCGCGCCACGGAGGCCGCCGGCGAAGCGCTGCAGACGATGGCGCGGATCACCGCCACCACGCGCGAGGCGGTGCCCGCCGTCGCCGAGCTGGGTGAGAAGTCCCAGGAGATCGGAAAGATCACCGACACGATCGGCGGCATTGCCCGTCAGACGAACCTGCTCGCGCTGAACGCCGCCATCGAAGCGGCACGCGCGGGCGAGCACGGCAAGGGGTTCGCCGTGGTGGCCGAGGAAGTACGCACGCTGGCGCACGAGAGCGCGCAGGCGCTGGACATGATCCGCTCGCTCGCGACCGAGATCCGCGCCGCCGCCGAGCACACCGCGGTGCGCATCGGCGAGGTGAGCAGCACGGTGGCCGAGGGAGAGACGGTGATCCGCGGCTCCACCGGCGCGCTGACGCAGATCACCGACGAGATCCGGCAGAGTCGCGCCGCCGTCGCCGCGATCGTCGAGTCGGTCGTCGCGCAGCAGCAGGAAGCCGAGACGCTCGCGCAGGAAATCGAGTCGGTGGCCGTCGTGGCCGAGCAGAACGCGTCCACCTCGCAGCAGGTGAGCGGCGTGGTGCAGGAGCAGACGGCGTCGATGATGCACATCACGTCGTCCAGCCAGCACCTGGCGAGCATCGCCACGCGCCTCAAGGGCGTGATGTCGCGCTTCGACTTGTAGGGAGCGGCGCTCGGAGGGCGCTGAGCGAGCGGCCCGCCGCCGAGCGAGCCGGCCGGGGCAGCCTGGAGACTACTGGAGATTACGGGTGAGGCGCGCGGCTACGCCGTCGTGGCGCCGGTAAACGCCGGGGCGGGGTTGCGATCCACGTCCCCGCTCTCCAGCACCTCGAGGAAGGCAGCGATCACCTGTGGGTCGAACTGCGTGCCCGCGTGCTTCCGGAGCTCCGCCACGGCCGCCTCGAAGCCCAGTCCGTGCCGCCGGTAGGGGCGCCAGCTCATCATCGCGTCGAACGAGTCGGCCACGGCCGCGATGCGCGCCTCGAGGGGGATCTCCGTGCCGGCCAGGCCGTCGGGAATCCCACGCCCGTCGAACCGCTCGTGATGCGAGCGCACCACGTTGAGCGCCACCGTGGCGTCGGTGAGCAGCGGCTGGAGAATGCGCCATCCCAGCACGGGGTGCGTCATGATGTGCTGGTACTCCTCCTCGGTGAGCGGGCCTTCCTTGTTCAGCACCGACTCGCGCACACCGATCTTCCCGATGTCGTGCAGGTGCCCGCCCAGCTCGATCTGCCGCCGGACTTCACCGGCGATGCCGAGCGTATCGGCGATGGCCGTCGCGTAGCGGCTCACGCGCACGGAATGCCCGCGCGTGTACGGATCCTTGAGCTCCAACGCCTCGGCGAGCGACTGGATGCTGGCCAGGAACAGCTCCTCCAGCCGCTGTGCCTGCGCCTTCACGCGCTCTTCGAGATGCTCCTGGTGCTCGCGGTTCTCCATGATGAGGCGCCGCTTTTCCAGCGCCTGCTGCACGCGCGCGCGCACTTCCTCCAGCACGAACGGCTTGGTGAGGTAGTCCATGGCGCCCAGGCCGAGCAGCTCCACGGCCACCTCCACCTCGGCCACGGCGGTGATCATCACCACGGCCACGTCGCGGTAGGTGCGCCGGACCTCGCGCAGGAGCGCGGTCCCGTCCATCCCCGGCATGCAGATGTCGGAGAGCATGACGGCGATCGGCTCCTTGCTCAGGATGTCGAGCGCCTCGTGACCCGAGCCTGCCTGGAAGCAGACGAAGCCGTCGCCGCGCATGAGGCGCACCAGGGCCTCGCGCAGTCGTGGCTCGTCGTCCACGATGAGGCAGCGCACCGGCTCGGTGCGAGCGGTCTGCTCGGTCACGCGCCTACACCCTGGCGGTGCGCACGGCGTGGGTCGCCGTGCTCTCGCCGCGCACGTATCTTTCTCCCGTTCCCTTCACCACCGCTTGGACCATGACCCGCATCTTCGACGAAGACCTCGACGCCCGCTTCGGCACGCGGGCCATCCACGCGGGGCAGCGCCCCGACCCGCTGGCCGGCGCGATCATGACCCCGGTCTATCTCACTTCCACCTATGTGCAGGACGGAGTGGGACGACACAAGGGGTACGAGTATGCGCGCACACGCAACCCCACGCGCGAGGCGCTCGAGCGCAACGTCGCCGCCCTGGAGGGTGGCCGCCACGGATTCGCCTTCGCCAGCGGCACGGCCACGGTGGATTCGCTGATGAAGCTCTTCGCCTCGGGAGATCATGTCATCTGTGGCGAGAACGTGTACGGAGGAACGTTCCGGCTGTTCGACGCACTGCTGCGGCACCATGGCCTCACGTTCACCTTCGTGGACACGCGCGATCCACAGCGCGTAGCGGACGCGGCGACGGAGCGCACGGTGGCGGTGATGGTGGAAACCCCCACCAACCCCCTCATGCGCATCACCGATCTGAGCGCCGTGTCGCAGATCGCGCACGACGCCGGCGCGTTGCTGATCGTGGACAACACCTTCGCCACGCCATTCTTCCAACGGCCCTTCGAGCATGGGGCAGATGTCGTCCTTCATTCGACGACCAAGTACCTGAATGGGCACAGCGACATGGTGGGGGGGATCGCGGTGGTGAACGACGACGCCCTGGCCGATCGGTTAGGATTCATTCAGAATGCGGCGGGCGCCGTTCCGGGGCCGCTCGACTGCTGGCTCGCCCTCAGGGGGACCAAGACGCTCCACCTGCGCATGCCGCGCCACGACGAGAACGGGCGGCAGGTGGCAGCCTGGCTGGCCGAGCGCCTCGGGGCGGAGCGCGTGATCTATCCCGGCCTGCCGTCGCACCCACAGCACGCGCTCGCCAGAAAGCAGATGTGCGGCTTTGGCGGGATGATCTCGGTGGAGCTGGGCTCGCGCGAGCGGGCGGTGCAGGTCCTGGAACGTACTCGAATCTTTTCGCTCGCGGAATCGTTGGGAGGGGTCGAGAGTCTGATCAGTCACCCGGCCTCCATGACGCACGCCTCCGTTCCCGCCGATCGCCGTGCGGCGCTCGGCATCACGGATGGGCTCATTCGCCTCTCGTGCGGGGTGGAGGACGTGGGCGACCTGATCGGCGATCTGGAGCACGCGCTGGCGTAGGCCGGTCGCGTCCCCCAGTCCCAACGCCCGAACACCTCGTCCGGAGAGCGCGTCATGCCACGTCTTCCCGAAATCGCACCCATCGCGTGGGAGCACCCCGCCGATCGCGCCGCGCTGAATGCGCTGCGCGCGCTCCCCGGTTTTGACGACGTCGTCCGCAAGGTCGGCAGCTTTTTCGGTGAGCGCGGCATCCGCCACCTCTTTCTCGCCAACGCCGTCCGCGTGGGCCCGCGGCAGCGCCCGCAGCTCGACGCGCTGCTGAGCGAGGTGCTGGACACCATGGATTGGGCGGAGCGCCCGCAGCTCTACGTGACGCAGAAGCCCGAGGTGAATGCGTACGCGATCGGCTTCGAGCATCCGTTCATCGTCGTCACCTCCGCCGCCCTCGAGCTCCTGGACCGCGACGAGCGTCGCGTGGTGTTGGGACACGAGCTCGGGCACATCATCAGTGGACACACCACGTACACGACCATCGCGCAGATCCTGCTCCTCATCGGATGGCGCAATCTCCCCTTTCTGACCGGGCTCGCGCTCCTGCCGATCGAGCTCGCGCTGTTCGAGTGGTATCGCAAGGCCGAGCTCTCGTGCGACCGCGCCGGCCTGCTCGCCACGCAGGATCCGATGGCATCCATGCGTGTGTTCTTCAAGTTCGCCGGCGGGCTGTCGTACGGCGACGATGTCAATCTCGACGAGTTCCTGGCGCAGGCGCGCGAGTACGAGACCACGGGCACCGCGGTGGACACCGCCTTCAAGGCCATCAACGTCGCGCTCCGCACGCACCCCTTCAACACGGTGCGGGCAGGCGAGCTGCAGCGGTGGATCGCGACCGGCGACTACGACCGCATCGTGCGCGGCGAATACCCGCGCCGCGGAAGCGCGGAGGCGCCGCCCTTCACCTCCGACCTGGAGGAGGCGGGGAGCTACTACGCAGAGCAGGCGCGACAGGCGGCCACGCAGGTGGGGGAGATGATCGGGCGCGCGCGCGATGCGGTCTCGAGCGCATTTCGGTCCCGCGGCAACACGCCGTGAAGATACTGATCGTCGGCGGCGGCGGACGCGAGCACGCACTCGCCTGGAAGCTGGCCGCCGATGACCCGGACGCCGAGCTGCTTGCCGCTCCGGGGAATCCGGGGATCGCGGCGCTGGCGCGATGCGTGTCCATCGCGCCCACCGATCTCGACGCGCTCGTACGCCTCGCGCGCGATGAGCGGATCGATCTCACCGTCGTGGGACCGGAGGCTCCGCTTTCGGCGGGCATCGTGGACCGCTTTCGCGACGCCGGACTGGCGGCGTTCGGCCCCACGCGCGCGGCGGCGGAGATCGAGTCGTCCAAGGCGTTCGCCAAGGAGCTGATGCAGAGCGCGCGCGTCCCCACGGCGCGCGCGGAGCGTCACACCCAGGTGGAGCCCGCACGCCAGGCCGTGCGCAGGATGGGCGCGCCGGTCGTGGTGAAAGCCTCCGGGCTCGCAGCGGGGAAAGGCGTCATCGTCTGCGAGAGTCTCGCGCAAGCAGACGCCGCCATCGACGATATGCTGCGCGGCGGTCGCTTCGGCCACGCGGGCGCGGAGCTGCTCGTGGAGGAGTTCATGGAAGGGGAGGAGCTCTCGCTCTTCGTGCTGACCGACGGCACGACCGTGCTCCCCATGCTCCCCGCCCAGGATCACAAGCGGCTGCTCGAGGGGGACGCCGGTCCGAACACCGGCGGGATGGGTGCGTACGCGCCGGTGAGCATCGGCACCCCCGCGCTCGTGGGCGAGGTGGTGGAGACGATCGTGCGCCCCACGCTGGCCGCCATGCGCGAGCGCGGGCGACCGTTCACCGGCTTGCTCTACGCCGGACTCATGCTCACGGCCGATGGGCCGAGCGTGGTGGAGTTCAACTGCCGCTTCGGCGATCCCGAAACGGAGGCGCTGCTCCCGTTGCTGGAGAGTCCGCTCCTTCCGATTCTGGGGAGCATCGCGCGCGGGGAGCCGCTCGCCGAGCAGCCGCTGCGCTGGCGCGATGCCGCGGCGGTGACGACGGTCGTGGCCGCGCCGGGCTACCCGGACGTGGCGCAGACCGGCGCGCCGATCGCGCTCCCGCCGGTGGGCGACGACGTGGTGATCTTTCACGCGGGCACGGCGCGCGACGCGCGGGGCGCGCTCGTGTCGGCGGGCGGCCGCGTGCTTGCCGTCACCGCCGTGGCGCCGACGCTGGCCGATGCGCAGGCCCGGTCGGCAGCGGTGGCTGCCGCCGTCGGAATGGAAGGAAAGCAGCTCCGCCGCGACATCGGCTGGCGCGAGCTGCAGCGCCATGCCGGAGCTTCCCGAGACTGAGACCATCGCGCGCGATCTGGACGCGGCGGTGGCGGGACGGCGCGTCATCGCCGTGCGCGTCCGGCGCGCCGATGTGCTGCGCCGCACGACGCCGCGCTCGCTCGCGCGGCGCTTGCGCGGCGCGCGCATCGTGGGCGCGTGGCGCCGCGCCAAGCTCGTGATCCTGGATCTCGACACGGGCGACCGCCTGGTGGTCCAGCCGCGCTTCACCGGCGCGCTGCTGGTGGACGACGGTACGCTCCCGGAGCGCGAACGGCGGTACGCCACCGTGTCGATGACGTTGGACGACGCGCGCACCCTGCACTACCGCGACATCCGCCGGCTGGGAACGGTGACGCTCATGGCGCCGGACGAGTGGAGCGCGTACGAGCGCGCGCTGGGCATCGAGCCGCTTGACCCGCGCTTCACGACGGCGCGATTATGGGAGATCGTCCATCGGTCGGGACAGGCAGTGAAGAAGGTCGTGATGGATCAGCGTCGATTGGCAGGCATCGGGAACATCTACGCGAACGAGGCGCTCTGGCGCGCGCGGATCGACCCGTCGCGCGCGGCGCGTTCGCTCTCGCACGATGAGGTGCACGCGATGCACGACGCGATCACGACGGTACTGCGCGAGGCCGTGGCCGCGCGCGGGACGAGCTTCCGCGATTACCGCGATGCATCGGGACGCACCGGCAACTTCGCCGCCGCGGTCGCCGTGTACGGGCGCGGCGGGGAGCCGTGCCCGCGCTGCGGCGCGCGGCTGGTGGACACCGCCGCGGTGGACGGGCGAACGACCGTCTTCTGCGCACGCTGCCAGCGCTGAGGCGTTCGATGTCGCGAAAACGCCGCACCGGCACCGTCACCACTCCCGCCACCGACGAACAGCTCGCCGAGCTGCGCCGCACGGTGCGCGCGGGGGCGGAGAATCGCCCCGGCGTCTACCAGATGATCGCCGAGGACGGCGAGGTGCTCTACGTCGGGAAGTCCAAGAGCGTGCGCAGCCGGCTGCTGAGCTACTTCCGCTGTGCGTACCCCGAGGACAAGGGCGCGCGCATCGTCCGCGAGGCGCGGCGCATCGAGTGGCGCTACACGCCCAGCGAGTTCGGCGCGCTGCTGGAAGAGCTGCGTCTCATCAAGCGCTACCGTCCTCGCTTCAACGTGGCCATGAAGCGCGATGCGCGGCACTTCGCCTTCATCAAGCTCGCCGCGGTGGCCGCGCCCAAGCTGATGGTGGTGCGCGAGCCGGCCGACGACAGCGCGCTGTACTACGGGCCGTTCCACGGCGCGCAGGGCGTGGAGGAGGCACTCCGCGAGCTGAACGATGCGCTGGGGCTTCGCGACTGCGCGCTCGACCGCCGCATGCACTTTGCCGACCAGCAGGAGCTCTTCACCATCGCACCGCGCACGCCGGGGTGCCTCCGCTACGAGGTGCGCAAGTGCCTCGGCCCGTGCGTCGGGGCGTGCACCGAAGAGGCGTACGCCGAGCGCGTGCGCATGGCGCGCGCGTTTCTCGACGGCGCCGACGACGGCCCGATCGAGCGCCTGCGCCGCGACATGGACCTGCACAGCGATCTCCTGCAGTACGAGCGAGCCGCCGTGCTGCGCGACAAGCTGCAGCGGCTGGAGGCGTTGCGCGAGCAGTTCCTCCGCCTGCGCTTCGCCGTGGAGTCGTTGTCCTTCGTGTACACGGTGCCGGGGCACGATGGCGACGATCGCGCGTACGTGATCCGTCGCGGACGCGTCCGCGCGGAGATGCGCGCCCCGCGCCGCGCGCGCGAGCGATCGCGCCTGCACGCGCTGGTGCGCAACGTCTTCGATGCGGCGGAGCGGGACACCGCACGCGTCCCCGCGCACGAGGTGGACGAGCTCATGCTGCTCTCATCCTGGTTCCGCCGCTTCCCCGGCGAGCTGGAGCGCACCACGCCGCCCTCGGCCGTCCTCCCCGCCGGTATCCGCTCGGCCTGAGGGACGTCGTCAGTCGGCCAGCGGCACGATCTCCACGCGCACGTCGTTCCCATCGACGCGCAGGAGCGCCACGCTGGGCGTGAGGTGAAAGCGCCGCGGGCCCGCGGAGCCCGGATTCACCACCAGCCGGTCGCCGGAACGACTGACCAGCGGCTCGTGCGTGTGTCCGTACACCAGCACCTGCTGCGGATAGCGCTCGAACAGCCGGCGCGGCGTCGGGCTGCCCAGCTCATGCCCGTGGCTCACGTGCACCGTCACGCCGCCGATACGGCGGACGATCTCTCGCGCGAGGCTGGGCGCGCCTGGCAGGTCCGTGTTGCCGAACACCGCCTCCACCGGCGCGATGGTCGCCAGCTCGTCCAGCACGCCATCCCCCACATCGCCTGCGTGCAGGATGAGCTCCACGTCCGCGAAGACGTCATGTACCGCCGGGCGCACGATCCCGTGCGTGTCCGAGATGAGCCCGATCCGGTGAACGGAGGAGGTCATTCCTGTTGGACACCCGTCGGGGCGCCAGCGCTTCCCTGGCTCCCCCACCGCGACGAGAGCGTGTGTTCCACGCTCAGGTGATCGAGGATGCGGGCGACGACGAAGTCCACCAGATCGGACACGCGCTGCGTGCGGTGGTAGAACCCCGGCGCGGCGGGGAGCACCACCGCTCCCGCGCGCGAGACGCGCAGCATGTTCTCGAGATGAATCACGCTGAGCGGCGTCTCGCGCGGAACGAGCAGCAGCGGGCGGCGCTCCTTGAGCGTGACGTCCGCCGCGCGCTCCACCAGTGAGCGCGAGCTGCCGTGCGCGATGGCCGACAGCGTCCCCATCGAGCAGGGGCAGACGACCATCCCGGCTGTCCGGGCCGACCCCGATGCCGGCGCCGCGCCGCGATCGGTGTCGTCGAACACGCGCACGTGCTCGTCCCACGCGGCAGTCCCCACGCGCGCGCGCAGCGCGGCCATATCGTGCACGTCGGCTTCCATGGACAGAAGCCGCCAGCCGTGCGATGAGATGATGAGCCACACCTCCCGCCCGGCACGCGCCAATTGCTCGAGCAATCGGACCGCATAGGGCGCACCGGATGCGCCCGTGACGGCCAGCACGACCGGCACGCGCTCGCCGCTCACGCGGCTCCCATGTGAGCGGTGCGAGCGCGCGCCGTCGAGCACACGCCATCGTTGCGCGAGCGCGTCATGAATGCACCAGCCGGCCGGCCAGCACGAACGCCAGGAACGCGATGCTGATGATCCCGTTCATAGTGAAGAACGCCGCATCCAACCGGCTCAGGTCATCAGGAGACACGAGCCGGTGCTCGTAGATGAGCAACAGGGCGACGACCACCACGCCGAGCGCGTAGAGCCATCCGGCGGACGCGCCGATCCCCGTCGCGGCGAGCAGCACCACCGCCGCGCCGTGCAGCACGCGCGCGACGAGCAGCGCGCCGCGCTCTCCCACCGCCGCGGGGACGGAGCGCAGTCCCTGTGCACGGTCGAACGTCACGTCCTGCAGCGCGTACAACACGTCGAACCCCGCCACCCAGCACATCACCGCTGCGGCGAGCGCGGGGAGCAGCCACCACGGCCGGCTCCATGCACCGGCTACCGCGAGATATCCCCCCACCGGCGCGATCCCCAGCCCCGCGCCGAGCACCAGGTGCGACCAGCGCGTGAACCGTTTGGCGTAGCTGTACCCCAGCACCCACGCCAGCGCGAACGGTGCGAGCGCGAGGCAGAGCGGATTGAGCCGCCACGCCGCGAGGAGAAAGAGCGCGCTCGCAACCACCACCGACACGCTCGCCTCGGCCACCGAGAGCCGGCCGGCGGGGATCTCGCGCCCGCGCGTGCGCGGGTTGAGGGCGTCGATGCGTGCGTCGGCGATCCGGTTGAAACCCATGGCCGCGAAGCGCGCGGCGGAGAACGCCACCACCACCCAGACCACCTCGCGCACCGTGACGGGCGCGCTCCGGCTCGCGAGCACGACGCCTACCAGCGCGAACGGGAGCGCGAAGAGCGTGTGCGGCAGCTTCACCAGGTTGATGTAGTGCACCAGACGCGAGCGCCCGGCAAACGTCTGCCCCTCGCGCGCGCGGTCGTGCCGCTCCGCACGCGCGCTCACAGTCCCAGTCGCTCCCACATGGCGTCCACGCGGCGGCGCGTGTCGGCGTCCATCTCGATCCGCCCGGGCCACTCGCGCGTGAAGCCTTCTTCCGGCCACTTCCGTGTGGCGTCGAGCCCCATCTTGGATCCGTAGGTGAAGGTGCGGCTCGAGTGATCGAGCACGTCCATCGGCCCCATGGTGAAGCGCGCGTCACGCTCGGGATCGATGTTGTTGAGCGCCACCCACCACGCTTCCTGCGGATCGCGCACGTTCACGTCGCGGTCCACGATCACCAGCACCTTGGCGAGCGACATGAGCCCCTGCCCCCACAGCGCGTTCATCACCTTGTACGCCTGCCCGGGATACTGCTTGTCGATCGACACGAACACGAGGTTGTGGAAGATCCCCTCGGCGGGCATGTGATAGTCCACGATCTCGGGAATCGTGAGACGCAGCAGGGGAAGAAAGATCCGCTCCGTCGCGTGCCCCAGGTAGAAATCCTCCATGGGGGGACGCCCCACGATCGTCGTCGGGTAGATCGGATCGCGCCGCATGGTCACCGCGGTGACGTGCACCTGCGGGTACAGGTCGGCCAGCGAGTAGAAGCCGGTGTGATCGCCGAACGGCCCCTCCGTCACGAGCGGCTCGCGCGGATCGATGTAGCCCTCGATCACGAAGTCCGCCTCCGCAGGAACTTCCAGATCGCACGTGACCGCACGCGCGAGATGCACCGGCTCGCGCCGCAGGAATCCGGCGAAGAGAAACTCATCGACCGTTGGAGGAAGCGGCGCCGATGCGGCGTAGATGGACGCCGGATCGCCGCCCACCGCAATACACACGGGCATCGTCTCGCCCCGCTCCGCCATCTCGCGCCAGTGCGCGGCGCCCACCTTGTGCCGCTGCCAGTGCATCGCGAGCGACCGCGGGCCGAGCACCTGCACGCGATACATCCCCACGTTGCGAATCCCGCGCGTGGGATCGCGCGAGATGACCATGGGGAGCGTGATGTACGGACCGCCGTCCTCCGGCCAGCAGGAGATGATCGGCAGACGGGAGAGATCGACCTCGTCGGCGCGCAGGATCACCTCCTGGCAGGCGGGTCGCCCCCCCTTCACGCGCGGCGGGAACTTCCCCATCTCGAGGAGTCGCGGGAGGAGCGCGAGCTTCGCCACCAACCCGTCCGGCACCTGCAGGCGGAGCATCTCCTCGATCCGCGCGCCGATGTCATCCAGGTCGCTGACGCCGAGTGCCATCGCCATGCGGCGCATCGAACCGAAGAGGTTGATCGCTACGGGATACTGGGAGCGCGATCCGTCGCCCAGGACGACGTTCTCGAAGAGGAGCGCCTTCCCACCGCCCGGCTGCTTCATCACGCGATCGGCGATCTCCGCGAGCTCGAGCCGCGCCGCGACAGGTTCGCCGATGCGCGCCAGCTCCCCCGCCGCATCGAGCTGCGCCACGAACTGCGCGACGGTGTCGATGCTCACGCGGCGCGACCCACGTGGATCGCGGCGACACCCATCGTGAGCGGCTCCCATGTCACGTCGCCGAACCCCGCGGCGCGCATGCGGCTCGCCAGCTCGTCCCCGGTGGGAAAGTGCGACACTGACTCGGGCAGGTAGCCGTACGCGGTCGGGTGCCCGCTCACCACGCGCCCCACGGCAGGGAGCACGCGATGGAAGTACGCGTCATAGACCGCCCGCACCGCACGCGAGGGCGGGCGCGAGCACTCGAGGATGACGAGGCGCGCGCCGCCGTCGAGCACGCGCCGCAGCTCGCGCAGGCCACCGTCCAGATCTTCGAGATTGCGGATGCCGAAGGCCACCATTGCCCCGGAGAGCGCGCCATCGCGCACCGGGAGCTCGAGCGCATCCGCCACCGCGGGGACGATGGCGCGGCCGGCCACCTTCTCTCGACCCCGGCGCAGCATCGGCTCGGCGAAGTCCGCGGCGAGCACGGTACCGCGAAACGCCCGACGCGCCGCCAGCTCGACGGAGAGGTCGAGCGTGCCCGCGCAGGCATCCAGGTAGACGCCGGTGGGGCGGCGCTCCCACGCCAGACGGTCGACCGCGCGACGTCGCCACCCCCGGTCGATGTTCAGACTCAGGAGGTGGTTCAGGAAGTCGTAGCGCGGAGCGATCTCCGAGAACATGCGGCGGACGTAGGTCCGCTTCCCCGCCCCGCCTCGTGCGGCGGCCCTGGCCGCGCGCTCTTCCGTCTCGACCGCAGACATTCTGTCAATCTTGCCGGTCGCGAGGACTGCACGCAAGCGCGCGCTGGCCCCTCTCCCGGTGCCCGCGTAACTTCCCACGCGCCGCCGTCCACGTCCCATGCTGCCGCCGGGCATCGTGCGCCCGGCGCTGGTGTCGCGCGAAGCGCGCCAGCGCGCCGTTCCCCCGCACCGCCGGATGCCGCTCTCCCTCGATCTTCCCAACCTCCCGGACGCGGATGTGGTCGCCCTGGCACAGCAGGGGCGAGAGGATGCCTTCCGGGAGCTGGTGCGCCGGTACGAGCGGCCCGTCTTCTCCCTCATCTACCGCATGGTGCGCAATCGGGAGACGGCGGAGGACCTGTCGCAGGACACGTTCATCAAGGTCCTCAATCACATCGACCGCTACCGCCCCGAGTTCAAGCTGTCCAGTTGGCTCTTCAAGATCGCCAACAACGTCACGATCGACCACTTGCGCAAACGACAGTTGGCGACCGTCAGCATGCACGGTGCGCCGAGCGCCAGCACCGCGAGCGAGGTGGAAGCGACGTCGTTCGCCGTGGAGGCGCGGCAGGCCAGCGCGCTCGACCGGCTGGAGGCACGCGAGCTGGGGAGCGAGATCGAGCGCGCGATCGGCGCGCTCCGGCCGGAGTACCGGGCGTGCATCATGTTGCGGCACGTCGAGGGGCGGTCGTACGAGGAGATCGCCGCCACGCTGGATCTCCCGCTCGGCACCGTGAAAACCTATATCCATCGCGCCCGGCACGAGCTCCGGGACGCTCTCGCGCACCTCCGGGGGGATACATGAAACCGGGACCGCGAGTTGCGCGTACGTTGACGTGGAGGCCATGTGGACCGACATCTACTTCCTGACGAGATCGACCAGCTCCTGGACGGCGAGGTGGGCTTCGGCATCGCCCCGCTGCGCGCGCACGTGCGACAGTGTGCACGGTGCCGCACGGAGGTGGAGGAGGCACAAGCCCTGGTGTCGGCCCTGGAGCACCTGCCCCATCTGGCGCCCTCGCCGGCCTTCCAGGCGCGCGTCATGGCCAACGTCCGCGTGTTCGTCCCCTGGCACGTCGCGCTGCGCGACACGGTGCAGCGCTGGCGCCCGCAGTCGCGCTCGGGGCGTGCTGCCGCCAGCGTGGCGGTCGGCGTGGGCACGCTCGTCATGGCGTCGCTGGCGGTGTTCGTTCTCACGCACTTCGACGTTGTGGTCTTCGCCGCAGGGTTGGGGCTTCAGCGTGTCCGGGAGCTCGCGATCACCGGGGGCGGTCACCTGCTGGGCGCGCTGGTTGGAGAGCCTGCAGCCGCCGCCGTGCGCGGGTGGGGCATCGCTGGGCTCCTCCTCACCTTCACGGTCCTGCTGCTCGTCACGGCCGCGGCAGCCCGCGTCCTTCGCGCCGTAGCCACCGCCCCACGCCGGAGCTGACCGTGCGCAACGCCATCCTGGCGGTGGCCGCGGTCGCGCTCCTCGTGACCGCCCACCCGGCGCGCGCGCAGTCCGTGCTTTCCGCAGCGCAGCGCGATTCCGTCCAGCAGTGGGTAAACGAGCTGGCCCCCGAGCTCGCCGGCGCCCCCCTCCCGCTCGACGCGGCCACCACCGGCGCGCGCTCCATCCCTGCCGGGTCGACCGTGTCGGGAGACGTCCTCACAGTCCACGGCACCGTGGACGTGGCTGGACGCGTGGAGGGCTCGGTGGCCGCGATCGACGGCAACGTGATCCTCCGCGCGAGCGCGGTCGTGATTGGGAGCGCGCTGGCCGTCGGGGGCACGGTGGTGGACTCCGGTGCGAGCGTGGGCGGGGAGGTGCGATCGGTGCATGCCTCGCGCCCGGGGATCCTCGCCCTTCTCAATCAGCCGACGCACGTCCGGCCATCCACGGCGCACGCGATCGGGCTCGCGCTCGCCTGGTTCGCGATCCTCGGCGTGATCGGTTTCGCCGTCCTGCTCTTGGCGCCGGCCAATCTCGAGGCTGTCGCCGAGGTGATTTCCAGGCACTTCGGCCGCTCGTTCCTCATCGGCGTGGTGGGACAGATCCTGGCCCTCCCCGCGCTGGTGCTCCTCATCGTCGCGCTCGCCATCACGCTGATCGGGATCGTCGTGATCCCGCTCGCGGTGCTGGCGTTCATGCTCGGCGCGGCGGGCGCGCTCGCGCTCGGCTTCGTCGCCATGGCGTACGCCAACGGGAACGCGATCGGGTCGGCGCGCACCGGCGGCAGCGTGCTCGTTCGGCGCGGAGGGATCCTGCTGACCGGGCTCGCCATCTACGCCGGCATCTGGCTGCTGGCCGGCGCATTTACCTGGGCAGGCGTGGTGGGTGTGCTCCTGCGCGCGCTCGCCTCGATCGTGACGTGGGTGGCGGTCACCGTCGGCCTGGGCGCCACCATCTCCTCGCGCGCCGGGACACGTCGCGACGCGGCGTCGCCGGTGCGCGAGCTCGAGGAGCCGACGCTCATGGCCGAGTGGCAGACGCCCACGCCGGTGAGCGGTGTGGCGGCCGCGCGCCGCCCCACCCCCGCGCCGGGAGGCGCAAGACGCTCGTGAGGATGATCGCGGAGCGGCACGCACCGAAGCGGCGCTCGCGGAGCCGCGCCACGCTCGCGCTGGTCGGGGCAGCAATGGCTGCGGCGCTCCTCTCCCCCGCGGCCGCCGCGGCGCAGGGGCCGCGCGAGCTCCATGCGCACCGGAACGCGCGCGCATCGGACAGCGCCGCGGCGTCCACCATGCACGTGGAGCTGCGCCAGAACAAGGGGCGAGTCCACGTACTCCCCGCGGACAGCGGCACGCTCTACGATGTGCGCGCCGCGTACGATCCCGCGCTGGTGCGCGCGTCCACGCACTTCGACGACGCGGCGCACACACTGCACGTGAGCACGGCGTCCGTTTCCGGACAGCACATCTTCGGCATGCACGTGGGTGGCACGCCGGATGACCGCAGCCTGGAGCGCAACGTCCTCACCGTGGCGCTGCCGCGCGATCGCGATGTGGACCTGTCGATGAACCTGCGCGCGGGTGAAGGAGTGCTCGATCTGGGCGGGCTGGCCGTCTCGGGCGCGTCCATCACGCACTGGGGGAGCGCGCTCACGCTGCGCTTCTCCACCGCCAACCGTGCGGCGATGCACGAACTGGTGCTGAGCACGACCATGGCGGAGCTGAACGCCACCGACCTCGCCAATGCGCACGCGGAGCGCATCCTCGGCACCGTCACCGCCGGTGGCCTCGACCTGGACTTCGGGAACGCGCCGCTCGCCGCCGACGTCGACATTACACTGCGCGTGTTGCTGGCGGGGGTGCGCGTCGCGGTGCCGGAGAGCGTGGGCGTGCGCGTCGTGGCCAACGTGCGCGCGGGCTCCATCTCGGGGCTCACCAAGCGCGACGAGCACACCTGGACCAGTGACAACTGGGAGACCGCGACGCGCAAGCTCACCATCGAAGCCGGCATCACTGCGGGCGGAATCACCATCGAGCGCGTCGCAGCCCCGTAGTCCCCCTTCCCTACATCTCGCGCGTCGGATGGCCCGGCGCTTGCCCCCCTGCGCACGGAGCGATGTTCGCAGGAGGGAACCGTGCGTGCGGTGTGCGACCAATGATCGTCGGAGGGTACCGGATCGGCACGCTGCTGCGAAAGACGGGACAGGAGATCCTCAATGACGGGATCCTGAGCCTCGCCGCGCAAACGGCGTACTACTTTTTCTTCTCGCTCTTCCCGCTCCTGCTCTTCGCCGCGCCGCTGCTGAGTCTGTTCGGCAACGGCCCGAGCACGGTGACGTGGCTCATGCAGCAGCTTGGCGCGGTCGTGCCGCCGGATGCCATGCAGCTCGTGCGCGGCGTGGTGGAAGACGTGGTGCTCTCCCCGAACGCGCCCGGACTCATGTCGGTCGGTGCGCTGCTCGCCGCGTGGGCCGGCTCGAACGTGTTCACCGCGCTCATCGACGCACTCAATCGCGCGTACGACGTGGACGAAGGGCGGCCGTGGTGGAAGAAGCGGCTCGTGGCGCTTGCCGCCGTGCTCGCCACCGGCATCCTCATGCTCATCACCAGCACGGTGATGCTCGCCGGACCGGAGATCGCCGACTGGCTGGCCCGTCACACGGCCCTCGCCGCACCCGCTCTCTGGCGCGTGATCCAGTACACGCTCGCATTCCTGCTGCTCGTCGCCGCGCTCTGGCTCGTGTATTTCTTTCTCCCCGCCCAGCGGCAGGATGGCAAACAGGTGGTCATCGGTGCGCTCGTCGCCGCCGTGCTCTGGGTGATCGTGACGCTCGGCTTCCGCTTCTACGTCTCGCACTTCGGGTCATACAACAAGACGTACGGCACCATCGGAGGAGTGATCATCCTCCTCACGTGGATGTATCTCACCATGCTCGTCGTGCTGGCCGGTGGCGAGCTCAACTCGGAGCTCCATCACGGCACGGGCGCGGTGCACCCGCGTCGCGGCGCGGTGTACGAGGGGCGTATCGTCACCACCGCGGACCCGGATCACGCATCCACCGACCGGATCGAGCGCCTGGCGCCCACCATGCGGAGACCGGCGTAGCGCGCGCGCAGAGCGCGCGAGCAGACGGACGCACGCTCCGCGCCGGCGGATGCCGGTGAACCGCGCAAGCGAAGCAGATGGAAAGGCGCGCGCAGAGCGCGCCGCACACGGCTGCCGTCAGCCGTTCGGCCGCAGGATGACGGCCGAGCCCCTGCCACACTCGAGCGCGCGCGCCGCACTGCCATCGCGCTGCGCGACCTCCACGAACCCGGACGATCCCACCACCGCGACCAGCGTTCCTGGCGGAACGTCGCCGTAGGTGCGCGCTACGGGACCGATGCGCCGCCCGGCGATCTCCACCACTCCGCCGCGCGGGGCCGCGATGTTGGTCACCAGATTGCCGAACCGGTCCACGGTCACCACTTCTCCGGAAATGCTGCCGTCTGCCAGACGCGCGGGAGCCGCCGTCCGGCGGACGATCGCATCATCGTGCTGTCGTCCTACCGTCTCGAACGGCTCGCCGCGTGCCAGCGCGGCGGCGGCCGGCGCGAACACGTCGCGCCCGTGAAAGGTGCTCGCCGCACCCTGTGGTACGCGCAGGCGCACCACGCGCGCCGATCCGGACAGGAGCGCGGGAGAGAGCACGCCGTTGTCGGGTCCCACGAGGAAACGTCCCTCGCTCGCTACCGCGATCGCCGCACGGTCGGTCCCCACGCCCGGATCCACTACTACCAGGTGCACCGTGCCTTCAGGAAAGCGCCGCCAGTAGCGCGCGAGCGCGAGGCGCGCGTGCTCCACGTCGTGCGCAGGCACGTCGTGCGCGATGGCGACGAGCGTGACGGCCGGCACGAGCGAGAGCAGCACGCCCTGCACCTCCCCCACGTAGCCGTCCGCCGTGCCGAAGTCGGTGAGCAGCGTGATGATGGACATGAGCCCGTCACGATGATGTGCGCTTCCAGAACCCGGAGCGCCAGAGGGCCATCATCGCCACCCCACGTCCCACCGCCGTGAGCGAGATGACCCACCAGATGCCGGTCGTTCCCCACCGGACGGCGGCCCACGCCGCCAGCGGAACACGCGCGGCGGTGATCGTCGTGGAGGTGAGCATCGGGGGGAGCGTCGCTCCCGCGCCGCCCAGCGCCCCCTCGAGTACGAGTTCCGCCCCCATGAAGAGCGATGCGAGCGACGCGACCTGCAGATAGTGCGCCCCCTCGTCGATCACCGCGGCGTCGTGCGTGAAGATCGCCGCCAGGGGATGCGCCAGCGTGAGGAGCACGATCGCCGCGGCGGTTCCGGCGAGCGTGGCGTAGCCGGTGGCGAGCCACCCTGCCCTGGTCGCGCGCTCCGGCATGCGCGCGCCGAGGCTCTGGCCCACGATGGCCGCCGTCGCGGCCGCGAACCCGACACCGATGAGATACGACCAGCTCTCCACGCGATGGCCAACGCCCAGCGCGGCCAGCGCCGGCGTACCGAATCGTGTGGTGATCCGCGTGAGCGCCACGTAGATGAGACTGAAGACGACGCCGGTGAGCGCCGTCGGCAGCCCGATGCGCACCACGGCGAGTATCGTCCGGGCGTGTGGCGCGCCCAGCCGCACCAGCCCGCGACGCGCGAGCAGCGCGACCCCGGCGGTGAATGCCAGTCCGCGCGTGGCGATGGTCGCCACCGCCGCACCGGCGATGCCGAGCGCCGGCGCGGGGCCGAGCCCCACGATGAGCACCGGATCCAGCGCGAGCGCGAGCGACACGGACACGCCGAGCAGCACGAACGGCGTGCGCGTGTCACCGGATGCGCGAAACGCAGCGTCGAGCGCGAAGAAGCCGAAGATGAGCGGGGCGCCGAGCAGGTACGTCCCCAGGTATCGCTTGCCGAGCGCGGTCACCTCGGCCGGCGTGTGCATGACGCCGAACATCGCGTCGCGGGAGAGCCATCCGGCCAGCCCCAGTGCGGCACCGAGTGCCAGCGCGAAGAGGAGCGTGTCCCCCACGGCGCGAGCCGCCTCGGCAGGACGCCGCTCTCCGTGCCGGCGCGATGCGACCGCGGTGAGCCCCACGCTCACCAGCTCGGCACACGCGATGAGCATCCAGATCCAGAAGATGGACGTGGACACCGCCGCCAACCCCGCCGCACCGATGCGCGTGCCGATCCAGAACGCGTCGGCGGTGGCGAAGAGCGTCATGAGGAGCATGGACGCCACCGCCGGGAGCGCGAGGTGCGCGATGGTCCGCGGCAGCGGCGCGACGGTGAGCGAGGCGAGCGAATCCCGCTCCCGCGCTACGGGTACGCCCGCGATCCCGTCGCGGGGATTCAACGGAAGCGCGGCCGCCGGAACCTCGTCCGGCGGCCGCGCGACGTCGGCCGGTGACGCCTGGTCCGCGCTCACGCCGCCACGCCAGCCCCGATCGCTGTGCGCACACGCGCCGCGAGGTCAATGAGCGCCCGTGCGGCCGGCGACTCAGGATCGGTGGCCACGATCGGCCTCCCCTCATCGCCGCCCGCCGCCACGGCAGGAACGAAAGGAACTTGCCCGAGGAGCGGGAGCTGTAGCTCCTCGGCCAGGCGGCGTCCGCCACCTCCGCCCAGGAACGGCGTCTCCTCGCCACAGTGCGGACAGACGAAGCTGCTCATGTTCTCCACGATGCCGAGCACCGGTACCTCCACGCGCTCGAACATCTTCGCGCCGCGCAACGCATCGCCCACGGAAACTTCCTGCGGCGTGGTGACGATGATCGAGGCGGCCACGTGCGTGGCCTGGACCAGGGAGAGTTGTGCGTCGCCGGTGCCGGGGGGGAGATCCACCAGCAGGTAGTCGAGCTCTCCCCACTCCACGTCGCGCAGAAACTGGCTGATCACCTTCATCACGATCGGGCCGCGCCAGATGGCCGGCTGGTCGCGCGTGACGATGAAGCCCAGGCTCATCAGCTTCACGCCGTACGCGGCGAGCGGCTGGATACGCTCGTTCGCCACCGGTGGCGGCTCGTTCACTCCCATCATGCGCGGGATGTTGGGACCGTAGATGTCCGCGTCCATGAGCCCCACGCGCTCTCCAGCGCGCGCGAGCGCCACCGCGAGATTGGTAGCCACGGTGGACTTTCCCACGCCCCCCTTCCCGCTCGAGATGGCGATCACCCGCCCCAGGTTGGGGTAGGCCACCGGCGTGGGCGCCGGCGGCACCTGGCGGTGCGGCGTCTCCTGCCCCATGACCGGGAGCGTGCGTGCGCGTGGCGGCGCGGCGGGTGCGGCCGGTGCGGCTCCGGTATATGGAACTGGCTGCACGGGATCGCGGATGTCCACGCGCACCTCGCTGATGCCATCCACGCGCTCCACCGCGCGCCGCGCCTCGCGCACGAGCGACGCGGGGTCCTGCGGCGTGAGCACCAGACTCAGCCGCACGCGCCCATCCTCACTCACGGTGAGGTCGCGCACCATGTCCGACTCCACCACGTTGCGTCCGTCGCGCGGATTGCGCACGCCACGCAGCGCGGCCATCACCCCTTCGCCGAGCTGTCCCGTCATTCGTGATTCGCTCTCGATGTCGTTCGTCAGCGCGACGCGCTCATCCACGACCCACCGTTACCCCTGGGCGCGTACCGCCGTGATCTCCGGAATCTGCATGCGCAGGTGCGCCTCCACGCCGGCGCGCAGCATGGCCGCCGACATCTCGCAGTCGGGGCAGTCGCCGGCGAAGTGCAGCGTGGTGATCCCGCTCTCCTCGTCGAAGGCGACGAGCTCCACCCGGCCGCTGTCGACGGGGAGGAGCGGCTGCAGCGCCTGCAAGGCGCTCCGGATGCGGGACTCCACTTCCGCCCTGTCCGGGCGGCGCGCTCGCCACACTCGCATGCGCGCAAGCTAGCGGACTGCGGGCGTCGTTCGCCAGCCGGGCCGCGCGCCGGACGCCGCTACGCGAGGAACTCCCGCGCCGCGGCGAGCACGCGATCGCGCACGCTGTCCAGCGTGCCGGGGACCAGCGCGCCCGCGGCCTTGGCGTGTCCCCCTCCGCCAAAGCGGCGCGCGAACGCGTTCACATCCACGTTGCCCGTGCTGCGGAAGGAGATCTTCACCTGCCCGTGTCCCAGATCGCGGAAGAAGATCGCCATGCGCGTGCCGGCGATCGATCGCGGGTGCTCCGCCAGGCCGTCCAGCTCCTCGCTGCGCACATCGTAGCGCTCGAGCGCTCCGGCGGGGATGGACATCCACGCCAGTCCATGCGCGGCGTCGACGCCGACGGTGTCGAGCGCATCGCGCAGGAGCTGCAACCGTCCCACCGACACGGTGGCGTAGATGCGCCGGTACATCTCCTCGGGATTCACGCCGGCAGCGAGCAACTGCGAGGCGATGGCGTGGCAGCGCGGGGTCGTGTTGCTGAAGCGGAAGCCGCCCGTGTCGGTCAGGAGCGCCGCGTACAGCGCGCGCGCCGTGGCGGCATCGATCTCCATCTCGAGCTCGGTGGCCAGGTCGAACACCAGCTCGCCGGTGGCCGATGCGCTCACATCGGTGAAGGTGATGTCGCCGGCCGGCTCCGCGCCCGGGACGTGATGGTCGATCACGATGCGTGGGACGTCGAGCGCGCGCACGGCATCGGCCAGCGCGCCCAGACGCCCCACCTCGCTGATGTCCAGTACGATGAGCATGTCCACACCGCGGAGCGCCGCCGCGCCCTGCGCGCTCATCTCCGCCACGTCGTCATCGAGCAGGAAGCGGAACCCCTCCGGCCACGGTGTCGGATTCACGATCCGCGCTGTGAGACCACGCTGCGTCAGGAGCCGCCCGAGCGCGATCTCCGAGCCGCAGCCGTCGCCATCGGCGTTCACGTGCGTGGACAGCGCCACCGTGCGCCCGGGAGTGAGCTCGGGGGCGAGCCGTTCGATATCCGCGCGGCGCCCGGCCGGCACGGCGAGCAGATCGTGTAGCTGATCGTGTAACGGAGACGCCATGACTCCTCAGAAACGACGACGGCGCCCGCACCGCGGCGGGCGCCGTCGCACGTGGTGATCGATGCGCGACGAGACGCGAGCGTCTAGCCGCTGACAGCGCGCGTCAGTCGCCCTCCGGCGCAAACCCGGCACTGCCCGCGCCCATGCCGACCCGCGAGTGACGCTTCCCGTACAGGAAGTACACGAGGAATCCGGCGATGAGCCAGACGATGAGCCGGATCCACGTGTCCCGCGGCAGGCTGACCATCATGAGCAGCGACACCAGAATCCCCATGATGGGCACGAACGGCACCCACGGCGTCTTGAACGGACGCTCACGCGCCGGATCGCGGCGCCGGAGCACCCACACCCCGGCGCAGACGATCACGAAGGCGAGCAGCGTGCCGATCGACACCAGCTCGCCGAGCACCGACACGGGGATCAACGCGGCGAAGAGCGCCACGAAAATCCCGACGAAGATCGAGGAGATGTACGGCGTGCGGAAGCGCGGGTGCACGGCCGACGCCCACCGCGGCAGCAGGCCGTCGCGGCTCATGCTGAAGAAGATGCGCGACTGGCCGAGGAGCATCACCACCATGGTGCTCGAAAGCCCCGCGATCGCCCCGAGCTTCACCAGGAAGCTCCCCCATGCCACGCCCGTCTTGTCGATGCCGATCGCGATCGGGTCGGCGACGTTGAGCCCGGTGTACTTCACGAGTCCGGTGAGCACGAGCGCGACGAGGATGTAGAGAATCGTACAGACCACCAGCGAGCCGAGGATCCCGATCGGCATGTCGCGCTGGGGATTCTTCGCCTCCTGCGCCGCGGTGGACACCGCGTCGAACCCGATGTACGCGAAGAAGATCACGCCCGCCGCTCGCGCCACCCCGGACCAACCGAACGAGCCGAACGACCCCGTGTTCGGCGGCACGAACGGCGTCCAGTTGGCTTTCGTCTCCGCCGGGTGATGGAACAGGAACGCCGCGCCGATCCCGATGAAGATGAGCAGCACGAGCACCTTCACCAGAACGATGAAGTTGTTGAACGTCGCGGATTCCTTGATGCCGATCACCAGGATCGCCGTCACGAGCGCGATCCCCAGAAATGCGATCAGGTTGAACGACGACGTCTGGTGCGGCAGCGTGGTCGGATCGATCCCCGCCGCCTGCAGCTTGGCGGTGACGCGCGCGAGCGCTTCCCAGTGTCCGTTGTAGAAGACGAAGTCCGTACCGGGCGCTCCGGCCATCGACGGGGGAATCCGGATGCCGAAGTCCTGCAGGAAGCTGAGGACGTAGCCGCTCCATCCGGAGGCCACCGTGGCGGCACCGAACGCGTACTCCAGGATCAGGTCCCACCCGATGACCCACGCGAAGATCTCGCCCAGGGTAGCGTAGCCGTACGTGTACGCGCTCCCCGCGATCGGGATCATCGCCGCGAACTCGGCGTAGCAGAGGCCGGCGAACACACAGCCGATGGCCGCCAGGACGAACGAGTACACCACACTCGGCCCCGCATGGAGCGCCGCGGCCGGCCCGGTGAGCACGAAAATCCCGGTGCCGATGATGGCACCGATACCGAGCGAGACGAGGTTCGTGGCACCGAGGGCGCGCTTCAGGCCGTGTTCTTCGTCACCGGCTTCGGCCTGCAACACGGCCATACTCTTCGTGGACAACAGAGCCATAGGGTGAGTTCCGGGTGAGCGTGGTGGTGGCGCGCGAACCGCCCGGGACATGTCCCGATGGGCCGGGAGCGTCCCCATGCGAAGCGTCCACATTCTCGGCCGGTCGCATGTTTGTCAAGGCGGACCGGGCATCCGAGGGCCGGCGTTGCGCTCTGGCGGGGCGGCTGCGTCCCGCCCCGTTCGCGCACGGACGGCGGACGTCTTCGCTACAACGAGTAGTTGGGTGCCTCGCGCGTGATGGTCACGTCGTGCGGGTGCGACTCGCGGAGCCCCGCGCTGGTGATCCGCAAGAATTGCGTCCTGGTCCTCAACTCCTCCACGGTGGCGCAGCCGACGTATCCCATTCCGCTGCGGAGTCCGCCGATCATCTGGTAGAGCACATCCGCCACCGGACCCTTGAAGGGAACACGTCCCTCGATGCCCTCCGGGACGAGCTTGCGCGGGGACAATTCCCCTTCCTGGAAGTAGCGGTCGGCGCTGCCATCCTGCATGGCCGAGAGACTTCCCATGCCGCGCACCATCTTGAAGCGCCGTCCCTCCAGCAGGAACGACTCACCGGGACTCTCCTCCGTGCCGGCGAGCATGGAGCCCATCATCACGCACGAGGCGCCCGCGGCGAGCGCCTTCACGATGTCGCCCGAATATTTGACGCCGCCATCGGCAATGACGGGAACGTCGCCCGCGCCCTCCACCGCATCGAAGATCGCGGTGAGCTGCGGCACGCCCACGCCCGTCACCACGCGCGTCGTGCAGATCGACCCCGGTCCCACACCCACCTTCACCGCGTCGACCCCGCGCTCCACCAGCGCCGCCGCCCCCTCGCGCGTGGCCACGTTGCCGGCCACGAGCTGCACGTCGGGAAACGCATCGCGGATCGAGGCGGCCGCGTCCAGCACCCCCTGGCTGTGGCCGTGCGCGGTGTCCACCACCAGCACATCGACCCCCGCGTCCACGAGTGCGCGCGCGCGCGTCATGGCGTCGCCCCCCGCGCCGATCGCGCCGGCCACACGCAGGCGGCCGTGCTGATCCTTGTTCGCCTCGGGATACTGGCGGCGCTTGTGGATGTCCTTCACGGTGATGAGCCCGCGCAGCTTCCCTTCGGCATCCACCACCGGAAGCTTCTCGATGCGGTGCTGCCCCAGGATGCGCTCGGCTTCGTCCAGCGTGGTGCCCACCGGCGCGGTGACGAGATTCTCCCGCGTCATCACCTCGGCGAGCGGACGATCCAGCCGGCGCTCGAACTGCAGATCGCGATTGGTGATGATCCCCACCAGGCGGCCGCTGCCGTCCACTACCGGCACTCCCGAGATCTTGAAGCGCATCATGAGCGCGTTCGCCTCGCGGAGCGTGGCCGACGGCGTGAGCGTGATCGGATTCAGGATCATCCCGCTCTCCGAGCGCTTCACCCGATCCACTTCGGCCGCCTGGCGGTCGATCGGCATGTTCTTGTGGATGACCCCGATCCCGCCGGCGCGCGCCATCGCGATCGCCATCTCCGATTCCGTCACGGTGTCCATGGCGGCGGAGACGAGGGGAACGTTGAGCCCGATGCTGCGCGTGAAGCGCGACGCCGTGGAAACGTCGCGCGGGTGCGTGCGGGAGTGGCGGGGAGCGAGGAGGACGTCGTCGAATGTGAGCGCATCCGCGGCGCGAACGCGCGAGGCTCCCGCGTCCTGAACGGGAGCCTCTGTGTGCGAAGGCCCGCGCGTCCTCGAGGGCGCCGCGGGCCGCGATGTCGTTCGGGCAGTGCTAGCCATAGCGAAATGTAGGATCGCCGCCGGAGGAAGTCCAGCAGAATGCCGCCCGTTCCGGCATTCGCGCGGCGCCTGAACGCTACGCGCGCGCTGCCGCCCGGCGGAGCCGTCGCCGGAGCCGCCGGGGGAGAAAGCGCGCCGCGGCAAGGAGCGCCGCCCCAAGCGCGGTGGGGCTCAGCTCCTCGGGTGCGGCGTGCCAGTGGTCGAGCACCACGCCGCGCCCCGCGTTCGTGATCAGCCGCTGGACGGCGAGCACCACGAGGTAGATGTCGTCCACCTGTCCCAGGAAGGGGATGACATCCGGAATGAAGTCGAGCGGCGAGAGGACGTACGCGATGGCGGCGGCCAGCAGAAGCTTGTCCAGCGCCGAGACGCGCCGGTCGCGCAGCAATCCGCCCAGCATGCGGAGATACGTCGGGAGGAGGCGAATGGTGTGCAGCACGGCACTTCGCGCGCTGCGTGTGCTCCGCCCGGCACGTTCGGCGATCCGCGCACGGAGACGCTCGCGCTGGCGGCGCACCAACTGGGCACGCGCGCTCATGGCTCGTCGTCTCCGTCCGGCGCCGGAACGCTGGTGGACCCGGCGAGCGTCGCATCTACCGGCGCGTCCGGCGCTCCGCTGTCCGCCGCAGTCCCCGAGTCGGACGTGCCACCGGGCGCACGAGACCTGGTGGTGCCGCGCGCGCCATCGGCGGCCCCGCCTCCTCCCGCCACGCGTCCCGCCTGCTTGGCGGCAGCGCTCACGACTTCAGTCGCCACCGACTTCACGTCGCTCGCCACCGACTTCCCTGCCGCCGCTACGCCGGAGAGCGCGTTCATCGCCTTCGACATCAGGTTCATCGTCTCGGCAATGTTCGACGCCGACACGCGTCCCGCGCGCAGGCTGTCTTCCACGCCTTCGGCGAAGCGCTGGAAGACGTTGGGCGCCGGCGCGGTCTGCGTGGCGTACTTGGACTCGAGGAACTCGATGTAGTCGAGCACCTGGTAGACGCGCTCATCGGGGAGCGCGCCGAGCTTGCGGAGAATCCGGTCGCGCAGAACGTCGTTCATCCTCGTGCCTCGGTGTGGCCGACTACCCGCGCCAGCGAACGCGCTCGCCCCGGGTGTCGATGTGCACGTAAGGATGGGCATACTTCGCGCTCGTATACACCCCCATCCCTCCCGCCAGCTCCGGGTGCGCGTCCTCCACCCGGTCGACGGCCTGCGACACCAATCGCACGTCGCGCGCCGTGATGCGTCCGTCGCCATCGGCATCGATCGCCACGTCCACCGCGTCACCGTACTGGTGGCGGCTGTCCGGGGCGAAGCGGTTCGAGTGGTTGTAGGCGGGACTCCGGAAGCCGGAGTGCACCTCGACCTCCACGTGGACGCGCGCGGTGTCGCCGCGCTCGGCGGCGAGCGTCTCCAGCACGAGCTCCAGCTTGTCCACGACCGTGCGCCGCACCGCGGCGAAGCGCGGCCAGGTGGTCTGCCCGTCGTGCGTGAGGAAATCCGCCAGCCGAAGGTGCTGCGAGATCGGGAGGTCCGCATCGGCCGGCATCACGCGGACCAGCCCCATGAGTGTGTCGTCAGCCGCGCGGCTGTGCCGCTCGAAGGGGAAGATCCCCAGCCGATAGCCGTCCAGCGTGGCGCCACGCTTGAGGGAGAAGGGGACCAGCACCGAGAGGGTGAGCTGGTCGATCTCGCGCCTGTCGTCGCCGCGTACCAGCTCCAGCCGGTAGAAGCCCGGAGCGTCGGGAGCGCGCAGCGTGTCTCCCACGAGCGGCAGCGCCGAGTCTGCCGGAGAGCGGTCGTGCAGTCGCACCCACTGGTAGTGCAGCGCCGCAGGGTCGCCACGCACCTCGAGCGGGTACGGCACGGGCCCGCCGGGAAGCGCGAAGGCCACATGGACCGCCCCGCTCAGCCCGAAGGCATGGCGCGTGGGCGCCGCGAAGGGGATCGGGCGGACGCGGGACGGGACGTACGGAGCGCTCAGCAGCGCATGCGGACCCTGATAGAGCGCGATCGCGCCGAGCGCGGCGGCAACCCAGATGGCGACGGTGCCGAGTGGTGGAGTGCGACGGCGGCCCTCGCCGCGATCACGGGCCGGGGCGCGCCGTCTCCAGTGCATCAGATGAGACCCCAGCGTGCGCGATAGCCGCGCACATCGATGTGCGTGAACGGGCCATGTACCGAGGTGGCCTTGTACACACCCACGCCGCCGACCACTTCCGGGTGCGCGGCCTCGACGCGGTTGGCCGCATCGAGCAGCACGTGCGCATCACGCGAGTCCACGCGCCCGTCGTGATTGAGGTCGTCCATCCACCCGTCTCCATCGTTGTCCACGAAGACGTCAGCCGCGTCGCCGTACTGGTGCCGGCTGTCCTTCGCCCGCCCGCCCGCGCCGACGCCCGGCGCGTTGTACTCCGGCGTGCGGAACCCGGACATCACCGCCATGTGCCGCACCGGAATGCCGTGCGCGTTCAGATCCTCGATTACGAGCTCGAGCTTGTCAAGAAGTTGCGGGCGGAGGACCAGGTACTTGGGCCACACCGTCGCCTGGTTCTTGGTGAGGAAGTCACCGAGGCGGAAATGCTCGGAAACCGAGGTGCGCGCGTTCGAGCGCGTGACCTCGATGAACCCGCGCGGGTTGGCGTACGCGGCATTCCTGGGTGTGCCGTGCTCGTACGGCCACGTGCCCAGCCGATACTGTCCGATGCGGCCGTGCACCTTGGCCGCGAATGGCACGAGTTGGAACACCGTGAAGGACGCATGGACCTCGGCGTCCGCGGAGGCGGCCGAGGGGCCGGAAGCGGTGTCGTGGATCAAGCGCCGGAGCATGGGGAACTCCAGCGCCTCCGACGGGCGCAGAAACACGGCGCGCAGCTTCCCGCTGATCCCGGCCAGGCTGTCCAGGATCGGAAGCGAGTCGGGCGCGGTGTTGTCCGTGGACACAGCGCGTGCGGCGGCGGTGACTGGAGTGGCCGGCGCTACGCGGTCGGTGTCTCGTGCTTGGAGAGAACTGACGAAGAACGTGGCGGCACCGAGGGTCGCCAGCGCGCCGACCGCGACGCGCAGCCGGCTGGACCCATGTGCCGAGTGATTCCGAAACTTCACAACGAGCCTCCCTGGCAGCCGGACGGACGGCGCCGGAGCGCCGTCTCACGGCTTTGCGTACCGGACTGACCGGTGTGCCATGAGCAAGGAGACCCCGCCAGAGCGGGGCAACGAACATCGCTCCACCCTTTCGCAGGACGGAGCTGCTCATGAAATCAAGCCACTTTTGTGGTGCGATGCTACGGCCGCACGGCCCGGCGACGACATGTAACTGACTATGTAGTCAGTAACCAGGATCGGCAGTGAGACGCGTGGCTGGCCGCGTGGCCAGGGTACGCGAGTCGAGCGGAGCGCCGGGAAGCCTCCCGAGGGCGACCTCTGCCGACGGGCTGAGAACGGCCGGTGGGAGTACGTCTGGCGGCTCGATGTCTCGCGCTATGCGACGCGCGTGATACGATGTATCACCATGCCGTACAACGACTTATCAACGAAACGGCTGCGGCGCGTCGGCTCAGCGGCGGGCGAGGCTCATGACGTCCAGGATCGGAACGCCCGAAGGATTGCTGCTCCCCGTACGCACGCGCGCTGTCACGATGACCGTCGTGAGCGCGGGGAGCCGCTGCGCATCCTCCACCAACGATTGAGGGAGCGCGAGGTAGAGGATCGCGCGCTCATCTCCTGGTCCGCGCGCCAGGAGATACGGCTCATCGGGGGCCAGGTCGTGCCGCAAGGGGTCGGCTCGCTGGAAGGCGAGCACTTCCACCTGCCATCGGATGACGCGCCCACGCGTCCCTGCCGTGTCCGCGCGGAGATCGGCGGCGCTCAGCGAAGAGACCATGGTGGAGTCCGCCAGGCGAAGATCAGCCTCTCGCACCCACCCCTCCACGCGTACGCGCACCCACCCGCGCTCGCGCGCCAGAGGTACCACCCCCGCACCGGGAGAGAGCGTGCCGAGGGCCTTCCCTCCAGGGGAGGACGCGAGCGCGGTGCTGGCACTCGGCGTGAGCGTCGCCGCGGGGAGCTCCGCTGGCGGGTCTTCCACGGCGCCGCCCGACGAGTCCGTAGGTCCTGCGACGTCCTGCGGCCCTCGCGCCACCTCGGTCTGCGCGGCGGGGGAGCGAGGAGGGGCGTCACGCTCCGCCACCTGCGCACGATCGAGCAGCTCGTTCGCGATCCACCCCACGCGCTGCACGTGCACCCAGTCTCCCTCGGTCCCAAGGCGGTGCACCCCCATCCAGTGGTCGAGCCTGGCGATCACTGCTCCACGGGACGCCGGGGTGGCGCGCAGATACGCCCCCGACGGCGCCGCGATCGACGCCGGGAACGAATCGCGTTTCCCGGCGAGCAGGCTCTTGTGCACGTAGCCATCGAGCACCACCTGCGTGGCGCCCGCGCGCGTGCTCCGCGTCTCCAGCCGCGCCCCCTGCGACGCGAGCGCGAGGCGGCGCCCGCCAGGTGCGGCGCGCACGAGCGCGCGGGCGTTCACCGTGGCAGCCGCGTCGCCGCCCCCTGCGGTTCGTGCCGGCGGCGCGCCAGTGCGCTGCGCCGCGCCCATGGATGGCGCCGCGGTGAGCACCGCGGCGATGGCCACTGCGAGGGGGAGCCGCGAGTCGGTCATCGCTGGATGGGGGGAGAGAGGGGGGGTACATTGTGTGCGGCGGTGCGCGGCGGCGCGTCACATCATTGTCCGCGCGCTGCGAGCGCCCGGGTGCAGTATAGCGTCCGGCGCCGCGGGATGTCGAATCCGGAACCAGATCACGATGCCAACAGATCGCAAGCGCGCCTCCCGGCCGCCGGTGGTGCTGGTTGTGCTCGACGGGTGGGGGTACCGCGCGGAGCGCGATGGGAACGCGATCGCGCTCGCCAACACGCCTGCATGGGATGCGCTCTGGAACACCGGGAGCTACCCGCGCACGCTCCTCGCGGCCTCCGGGCTCGCTGTCGGCCTCCCTGAAGGGCAGATGGGGAACAGCGAGGTGGGGCATCTCAACCTGGGCGCCGGGCGTGTGGTGCCGCAGGACATCGTCCGCATCTCGACGTCCATTCGCGACGGCTCCTTCTTCGCGAACGAGGCGCTCGTGCGGGCCATGTGCGCCGCGCGCGAGCACGGCGGCACCGTGCACCTCATGGGTCTCATCGGACCGGGCGGAGTGCACGCGCTGGACGAGCATCTCCTGGCGCTCGTTGAGATGGCCTCGCGACTCGGCGTGCCGCGCGTCGCGATCCACGCCCTCCTCGACGGGCGCGACACCATGCCCCGCTCCGCGCTGGGCTACATGCGTGAGCTGCTGGAGCGCACCCGCGGGCGCGCGGAGGTGGCCTCGCTGGGAGGGCGGTACTTCGGCATGGACCGCGACCGCCGGTGGCCGCGCACCGAGCGGTGGTACCGCGCGGCGGTGGAGGGGATCGGCCCCCGCGTGCACGATCCGGTGGAAGCGATCGAGGCGGCCTACGAGCGCGGCGAGACCGACGAGTTCATCACGCCGGCGGTGGTCGAGCGCAACGGAGCACCGATCGCGCCCATGCGCGACGGCGATGCCGTCGTCTTCTTCAACTTCCGCGCGGACCGGATGCGCCAGATCGTGCGCGCGCTCACGCAGGAGGGGTTCGACGACTTCGACGTGAGCGGCCGCCCGCGCGTCCACGCGGTGACCATGACGCAGTACGATGCCACGTTCACCGTCCCGGTCGCCTTTCCCCCCTTCTCCCTCGCGCGCATCGTCGCACAGGTGCTGAGCGACTGCGGCATGACGCAGTTCCGCACCGCGGAAACGGAGAAGTACGCGCACGTGACGTACTTCTTCAATGGCGGGATCGAGCCTCCGTACCCGGGCGAGGAACGGCTCCTCGTCCCGAGCCAGCAGGTGGCGACGTACGATCTGGCGCCGGAGATGAGTGCGCCGGGTATTACCGACGTGCTGTGTGGCGCCATCGAGCGACGCGAGCACGATTTCATTCTGTGCAACTACGCGAACGGCGACATGGTGGGCCACACCGGTGTCATGCCCGCCGTGCTGCGCGCCGTGGAGACGGTGGACGCCTGCCTGCAGCGCGTGCTCGATGCGGCGGATCGCACGGGCACCCGCGTCATCGTGACCGCCGACCATGGGAACTGCGAAATGATGATCGACCCCGAGTCCGGAGGCCCGCACACCGCGCACACCACCAACCCGGTGCCGCTGGTGATCGTGGACCGCGACGACCGGCGCGCGCTGCGTGATGGCGGCGCGCTCTGCGACGTGGGCCCCACCATCCTGACGATGCTCGACGTGGACCGTCCACCCGAGATGACGGGCACCGACCTGAGAGTGAGAGGAACCCACCCGTGAAGCTGCCGCTCGTCTGCGCGCTCCTGCTTGCCACCGCCTCTCCCGCGCTCGCACAGGTGGGACATCCTCCGCAGGGCAGTCCCTATCGCGACCTGGAGTACAAGCAATCCTGGACGCTCTTCGCTGGCCAGTTCAACAGCAACACGGGCGCCGCGCACGTGGGGCCGGACGACGCCGCCATGATCGGCATCCGCTACGATCTGCGTCTGGGCGCGAGCCCGTTCTCGTTCACGAGCCGCGCGATGGTCGCCGACAACGATCGAACAGTCATCGACCCCACGCGCGCGGCGAGCGCACGCGAGGTGGGCACCACCCCCGCGCGCATGCTGATGCTCGATGTCGGCTTGAGCTTCAGCCTCACCGGCGCACGGAGCTATCACGGCTTCGTGCCGATGATCTCCGGCGGGCTGGGCATCGCGCGCGACCTGAGCACCACCACGGCGGACGCGGGCGGATTCGGTATCGGCACTCCCTTTGCGTTGAGCTTCGGCGCAGGAATACGGTGGGTGCCGAAGGGACGGCTGGGGCTGCGCGCCGACATCTCGAATTTTGCCTTCAAGCTGTCGTACCCTCCCGCGTATTTCACCCCCGGCGTGCCGGGGGACCCTCCCGTGCTCGGAACGGGCACCGGCACGAGCGAGTGGACCAAGCACGTGCTGCTCACGCTGGGAGTGACCTACAGCTTCGCCCGCTGACGCCGAGGATGTCCCATGGAGCGCGATTTCGAGAACGTGGACAACGTGGACGAGCTGAGCGACGATGAGCTCAAGCGGCTCGTCCGCACGGAGCTGGAAGAGGACGAACGGGTGGACGCCGACAGCATTGTCGTCACGGCACACGCAGGGGTCGTGCGGCTCTCAGGGCGCGTGGGCACCGAGACCGAGCGCCGCATTGCCGAGCGCGTGGTCACCGACGTGCTCGGGATCTCGCGCTTCGAGAACGAGCTGGTGGTCGATGAGATCCGCCGCGACCTCGCGCCGGAGGCGGCGGACGACGAGGCCGCCCAATCCGCGGAGCTGGGGCACTCGCTCGTGCAGGAGCAGCAGGATCCCGAGGCCGCGCACCTCGCGCACGATGTGGAGCGCGAGATGTACGGAACGCCCGACGAGCACGACGCCATCGAGCGTGCGGAGCCGTGGATTCCGCCCGAGCGCCCCACGTCGGAGGGGACGGGGGAGGAAGCCGGCTTCCACGACCCGCAGGACGACATCGACTGACCTGCACGACCGGCGCCGCGCGCATCATGTCCGCGGCGCCGGCTGCGCTATCGGTCGTCACACGCTCCCCACCACCACTTCCCACGCACTCCTTCCTTTCTCGTGACCCGCTCCACACCGGCCGCCGCCACTCGTGCATCGCTCACGCGCCGCGTGCGCTTCGCCGCCGCGCACCGCTACTGGCGCCCCGACTGGAGCGACGAACGGAATCACACCGTGTTCGGAGCGTGCGCCAATCCGCACTACCACGGACACGGCTACGTGTGCGACGTGACGGTGAGCGGCGAGGTGGATCCGGAGACGGGGATGGTGGTGGACCTCGGCGTGCTCGACCGCGTCCTGCGCGCCGAGGTGGTCGAGCGCTTCGACCACCGCAACATCAACCGCGAAGTGCCGGAGTTCGCCGAGGGACGGCTCATCCCCACGGGAGAGAATCTGGCCCGGTTCATCTTCGAACGCGTGCAGGCGGCACTCGGCGCAACCGCGACGGTGCAGCGCGTGCGCGTGCGCGAGGACGAAGCGCTCTGGGCGGAGGCGGTCGTCGCACCGCGCACGTCCTGATCGCCGGCGCGTGAGAGCCGGCACGCATACGACGCGCGAGCGTTGAGCGGTGCACGGTGCACAACGCGCGACGTCATGGCATCGCACGGTTGCGACGGCGTGGCGGAGCGCCCCTTGCCCTTCTCCGGCCCTCGCGCCTCTATTTCGCCGTATGAGCATCTCCGCGCACTTCACCCCCGTGCGCCGCGCCACACGCGCGTGACGCGATGCGTGGGCGTCATCCTGGCCGGCGGCCAGGCGCTCCGCTACGGCGGCCGCCCCAAGGGCCTGGAGCGCGTGGGCGGGGAGCGCGTGATCGATCGCGTGGCCGACGCGCTCGCGCAGGCGAGCGACGATCTGCTGCTCATCGCGAACGACCCCGGCGCCGGCCGGTGGCTCCCCGGCGTACGCGTGGCCTCCGACGTGCGGCCGGGATGCGGCGGCCTGGGCGGCGTCCACGCGGCGCTGGTACACGCCGGCGCGAGCACGCTCGTGGTCGCCTGGGACATGCCCTTCGTGCCGCCCGCATTGCTTCGTGACCTGCGCGCGCTCGGCGCGGACGGGGACGTCGCGGTGCCGGAGAGTGCATCGCGCCGCGGCGTGGAGCCGCTCTGCGCGTTCTACACACCCGCGTGCATCGCGCCCATCGAGCGGTCGCTCGATGCCGGCGATCGGCGCGTGATCACCTTCTTCGATGCGGTGCGTGTCGCGCGGCTCCCACTCGATGCCGTGCGCACGCACGGCGATCCGGAGCTGCTCTTCTTCAACGTCAACACCCCGAGCGATCTCGCCATCGCGGAGCGCCATGCCTCGACCACCGTTGCTGACGATCATCGGCCGCAAGCATAGTGGGAAGACGACGGTGCTCGTCCGGTTGACCGCCGAGCTCGCGGCGCGCGGCTGGCGCGTGATGTCCATCAAGCACGGCACGCATACGTTCAACATGGACCCGGCCAATACCGACACGTATCGTCACTATCACGAGGGGCGCGTGGCCAGGGTCGCCATGGTGGCACCGGACAAGTTCGCGCTGGTGGCGCGCCACGATCGTGAGCCCACGCCGGAGGAGGTGGCCGAGCGGTACATGCAGGACGCCGATCTCGTCGTGTGCGAGGGATTCAAGCGATCGGCGCTCCCGCGCATCGAGGTCTACCGCCGCGCCGCACACGCCGAGCCTATCTACGCTGCGGGCTCTCACGAGAGCGCGCAGCACATCGCCATGGTGACCGACGTGGATGATCTCGAGCTGCCGATCCCGATCGTGCGTCTCTCCGACGACGACTGGCCATCGCAGCTCGCCCATCTGGTCGAGCAGCGAATGCTCGCTGGCCGTGTCGCCGCGAGCACGCAGACAGCACAATGAACCATCCGCAGGCAGAGCAATGAGCACGACGAACGGCGCGCAACATGTCATCCGGTGGACGGCCACGCTTGGCTGCGCGGCCGCCCTGGCGGTTGCGATCCCCGGCTGCGCGCACCCCGCAGCGCATGCAGCGTCTCCGCCGGTGGCGAGCGCGGCCCCGCAGCCTTCCGTCGTACGTGCGGACTCCGCACCGCCGCCGGACTCCGCGTCCCCCGCTGATTCGACTCTCGCGCGTCCACGCGCCCAAGCCGCGCCGGTCGACACCACCCTCCCTGCGACGGTACGCGACAGTACGCTTCCCGCCGATTCGCGTGCCGATGCAGGGTCGTTCCCTCCGGTGAGTCGCGCACGGCTGCGGCAGGCGCTCGACTCACTGCTCGGCGATCCCGAGTTCGGCAACGCGCACTGGGGAGTGCTCATCGTCGATCCCACTTCCGGCGACACGCTGTACGCGCGGAATGCGGACAAGCTCTTCCTGCCGGCGTCGAACATGAAGCTCGTGACGGCGGCGGTGGCGCTCGCCACACTCGGGCACGACTTCACCTTCACCACGCCCTTCGTGGCCGGCGGCACGGTCCACGGAGACACGCTGCACGGCACGCTCTACGTTGCCGGGAGCGGTGACCCCACGCTCAGCCCGCACTTTCACGAGGCCGATGCGATGAACGCCATGCGCGCGGTGGCCGACTCGCTCCGCGCGCATGGCGTCACGCACATCACCGGGGGCATTGCTCCCGCCGGCGATCCGCTTCCCTGGCCGCCGTGGGGATACGGCTGGTCGTGGGAGGACCTGCGCGAGGGATACGGCGCCGGTGTGGACGAGCTGTTCTTCAACGAGGGAGCGTTCAAGCTTGCCGTGACCGGTAGCCCGGTACCCGGTGCCGCGCCCACCGTGTCGAGAACGCCCGATATCGGTTACCCGGAGGTGATCGTACGCGCGATCACCGTGGAGCCGCCGCGCGACACGCTGCACACCCCCGAGTTGGTGGTCGTGCCGGACTTCGCGCGCGGTGCGCTCACGATCACCGGCACGATCGCCGCGCGGAGCACCGAGGTTCTGGATGCGCCCTTCCCCGACCAGACGGCGGCGTTCCTCGCGGCGCTCCGCACCGCGCTCGCGGAGCGAGGGGTCACCGTCGAGGGCACGCAGGCGCCCGCGCCGCTCACGGACACCCTCTTCGTTCTCCGCTCCCCCACCCTGGCCGAGCTGCTCCCGGCCATGCAGAAGCCGTCGCAGAACCAGATCGCCGAATTGCTTCTGCGCACCGTGGCACGCGTGCGCACGGGCATCGGCACGGCCGACAGCGCGCAGCGGATCGTGGACTCCACGCTGGTGGCGTGGGGGGTGGACAGCACGGGGTTCGTGATTCGCGATGGGAGCGGTGTGTCGCGGTACGACTACCTGTCGCCGCGCACGCTCGTGACCGTGCTCGCGCGGATGTGGGGCGACTCCGCGTACTACGACGCGCTGCCCATCGCGGGCGTGGATGGCACGCTCGCCGCGCGCATGCACGGCACACCCGCGTGGGGGAACGCGCACGCCAAGACAGGCTTCGTTTCCAACGCACGCTCTCTTTCCGGATACGTCACGTCCCGCGACGGCCACCATCTCGTGTTCTCGCTCCTCGCCAACAACTGGACCGCTCCGCGCCGCGACGTGGAGCGGGTGCAGGACGCCATCGTCGCGCTCCTCGCATCGCTCGAGCTCGGTGCGACACGCGACGCGGGGGCCGCACCCTGAGCCGGCACGCCGAAGGCGAGCGCCCGCGATTCGCATCATCACTTCGTACCCGGAACCAGACACCGTGCTCACGGTCCACGAAGCCAGCGCGCGCATCCTGAGCGACGTCGTTCCTCTCCCGCCCGAGCGCGTGCCACTCCTCGATGCGCTCGGCCGCGTGCTGGCCACGGCGGTGCGCTCACCCGTGACCATTCCGGCGTGGGACAACTCCGGCATGGATGGCTACGCGCTCCGCGCGGCGGACATCGCCGACGCATCCGCCGAGCATCCGGTGACGCTCCGCGTCGCGGAGACCGTCGCCGCGGGAGAGTTCCCATCGCGCGCGGTGGAAGCGGGCTCCGCCACGCGGATCATGACCGGCGCGCCCATTCCCGAAGGCGCGGACACGGTGGTGCGCGTCGAGGACACCGACGGGGGTGTGGAGACGGTGACGGTGCGCTCCGCGCGCGACGCGCACTGCAACATCCGCCCGCGCGGCGAAGACGTGCGCGAGGGAGACGAGGTGCTCCCGGCCGGCGCGGTGCTCGGGCCGGCACAGATCGGCGTGCTGTCCGCTGCCGGGGCGGCGAGCGTGGACGTCTACCGTCGGCCGCGCGTGGCCTTCCTCGGCTCCGGCGACGAGGTGGTGGACCTCGACCGTTACGCGGAGGTCATCGCGGGGCGGAAGATTCTCAGCTCCAACAGCTACACGCTGCACACGATGATCGTCACGGCGGGCGGAACGCCCGTGAACCTGGGCACCGCGCGCGACGATCCCGCCGATCTGCGCGAGCGCCTCACGCGCGCGCGTGGTGCGGACCTGCTCGTCACGACCGCCGGAGTGTCCGTCGGCGCGTTCGACTACACGCGCGATGTGCTGCGCGACCTCGGCGCCGAGATGCGCTTCTGGAAGGTGCGCATGCGCCCAGGGGCGCCCATCGGATTCGGCATGGTGCACGGCGCGCCGTGGATCGGCTTGCCGGGAAATCCCGTGTCGACGATGGTGACGTTCGAGTTGTTCGTGCGCCCCGTCATCCGGCGCATGTGCGGAGAGACGCGCATCTTCCCGCGCACCGTGCCGGTCCGGCTCGAGGAGCCCGTCTCCACGTCGTCGGGGCTCGTGCACTTTCTGCGCGCCATCGTGACGCCGCAGGCGGATGGCACGTTCAGCGCGCGTCTCACCGGCCCTCAGGGCTCCGGGATACTGAGCTCGATGGCGAAGGCAAACGCGCTCATCGTTGTCCCCGAGGAGCGTACGCACAACGCGGCCGGCGACGAGCTGCGCGCCATCCTGCTGGGCGAGAGCGCGGGGCTCACCGACCGGTTCCTGTCATAGAGCGGCGCGCACCACGCGGCGCAACGTTCGTCTCCCCGCTGCTCCCCCCCATGTCATTCGATCCCGACGCGCTACGGCGCGATCTCGAGCGGCGGTTCGTTCTGTCGACAGCGCGCGTGCGCTGCGGCGCGCACGACGTGGAGATCGCGAAGCCGCGGAGCGCGGAGGAGCTGATCGTCGAGGAGGACTTCGAGCGCGACGAGCGGATGCCCTACTGGGCGGAACTGTGGCCGTCGGCGGTCGTGCTCGCGGACGTCGTGGCGGGTGGAGGCGCAAGCATCGCGCCCGCATCGGGGAAGGCTCGTGCGCTCGAGCTCGGATGCGGCCTGGGGCTCGTGACCCTCGCCGCCATGCATGCCGGGTGGGAGGTGCTCGCCACCGACTGGTACGAGGACGCGCTGCGGTTCACGGCGTACAACACGTGGCGTGGGCTCGGCCGCGTCGCCGCCACGCGGATGGTGGACTGGCACCATCTTCCGCCGGAGCTCGGGACCTTCGATCTCGTGCTCGCAGCCGATGTGCTGTACGAGCCCCGCTACGCCGCGCTCGTGTCCAACGCGATTGCGCGCACGCTCGCCCCGCGCGGACGCGCGCTGCTGGCGGACCCGGGGCGCGCGGCGACAACGCGCTTTCTGGAGGAGAGCGAGCGCGCCGGGCTGCGGCTGACGCGCCGCTGGTCGCGTCCGTTCCGGAGCGAGGCGGTGTCGCAGACGATCACCATCTACGAGCTGGCACCGATCGCGTAGCGCGCGGTGGACGTCGCCGCGCGTGCGATGTGAGCCCTACGCCGCGTCGTGCTCCTGGCCCACTTCCGCCAGCCGCGGCACACGGTGGCGGGCTACTTGATCCCCACGACCATGGAATCGGGGCCCACCAGATGTTCCACGCGCGTCTCGCGGAATCCCGCGGCGCGCAGCCAGCTCGTGCAGTCCGCCCCGGTGTAGTCGAACCCCTCGCGCGTCTCCACGAGCATGTTGAGGCTCATGAGGAGACCGAAGGCGTTCGTTCGCCGTTCGTCGTCGATGAGCGCCTCGTACACGATGAGCGCGCCGCCCTCGGGGAGCGCGTCATACGCCTTGCGCACGAGTGTCTGCTTGTCGTCCAGGCCGACGCCGTGGAGAATGTGTCCCATGATGATGACGTCGGCGGACGGGATCGGATCCGCGAAGAAGTCGCCCTCCACGAAACGCGCGCGGTCCGCCACGCCATGCTCCGCCACGTACCGCTCGAACACGGGGCGCACCGGAGGGAAGTCGAACCCGATGGCGGTGAGATGCGGATGCGCCGTGGTGATCTGCACCACCAGATCCCCCTGTGCCGTCCCCAGATCAACGACGGAGCGGTACTTCGACCAGGGGAACTGCCGCGCGATGGCCATGTTGGCCCCACGGCTCACCGCGGACATCGCCCGGAGAAAGATGACCGATCCCTCCGGATCGGCGTGTAGCATCTCCGCGACGGTGGCGCCCTCCTTCATGCCACTCTGCGGCTTCCCCGTGCGCAGCGCCTGCGTGAGCGCACCCCACGTGGCGTACAGCCGCACGTTCGCCATCTCCAGGATCCCGCCGATGTACGACGGCTTGTTCCTGTCCAGAAAGAGGTCCGTATCGCTGGTGTTGCGATAGACGCCGTCCTCGCGCTGCAGGAATCCGAGCGCGACGAGCGTATCGAGGAAGTCGCGCGCTGCGCGCGGATGCAGCCCCACGCGCGTACGTACGCTCTCCACGTCGCCGGGCGATCGCGCGAGCTCGGTGAAGATTCCCAGCTCGACGGCGCTCAACAGCACCTTGGAGGACCAGAAGCCGAAGCCCACCTGCATGATCTTTTCCGGAGACGGCTGTGACATGATCGCTGCGCGTCGTGTGAAGTGGGTCCGTTCACCGCGGCGTGCGTGTCGCGAGGCGAGTCGGACAATTGGCGCGCGCGCCGGCAGCGCGATCGTGCGATCGCATTCCGGCAACGCGCGATGAGGACTTCTCGCACGTTGGCCCAGCGCCGTCTCCATGCGCAAGGGCTGCGGGAGCGCCGCCGCTACGTGCCGGCCACGCCTCCCGGCTCACCCGGCACTGCCCCCACGTAGCGCGCGCGTGGCCGGATGAGCTGGCCGGTGGCGTACTGCTCGATCGCGTGGCCGATCCATCCGATGGACCGACCGATGGCGAAGAGCGCGAGACCCGCACCCTGCGGCAGCCGGAGCACGCGCTCCAGGGTGGCCAGCGCGAAGTCCAGATTCGGGCGTTCGCCCAGAAGCCGTTCCCCGGCGTCCGCCACGCGCGTCGCGAACGCCAGTTCCGCCGACGCACCATGCTCCCGGAGCATGCGGAAGATCTCCGCGGCACGCGGGTCCCCGCGCGGGTACAGGGGATGGCCGAACCCGGGAAGCGCCTCGCCCGCCCGGAGCCGGTCGCGCAGCGCGGTTCGCACGTTGCGGCTCCGGCGCAGCGAAGCGAGAAACGCCGCAGCACGCACCGTCGCGCCGCCATGTCGCGTCCCTCCCAGCGCGGAGAGCGCCGCCAGCACCACGGCATACGGAGTAGCGCCCGCCGACGCGACGCACCGCGCCGTGAACGCCGAGACGTTGAGCTCGTGATCGGCGCAGAGAATGAGCGTCGCGCGCATCACGGGCGCCGCTGCACGTCCCGCGCGCCAGCCGGCGGCGAGCTGCTCGTCCACCGTCCCCCTGGCGCTCCGTCCGACGGCCGCACGGACGAGCAACGCGAGAATGCGCATCCCCGTACGCGCCGCGCTCTCCGGGCGCAGATCAAACGCGGCGGGGTCGGCCGTCGGCGCCGCGGCGAGCATCGTCTGTGCGCGCGCGATGAAGCTCCCTCCCGCACGCCGGCGCGATGAGGCCGCAGGGGGCGGCGTGGCCGATGCCACGTGCTGTGACGGTGCAGCGAGACCGGCGCCCCAGATGAGGGAGGCCACGTCCGTCACCGACCGCTCGCGCGCGAGCGCGATGGCGTCGTGGCCGCGATAGTAGAGTCGCCCGTCGGCCACGAGGGTGATCCCCGACTCCAGCACCGGGAGTCCCCACTGGAGAGCGCGCTGGGTGGCGCGCGTGGGGTCGCGCCGCTCCTCGGCGCGGCGGCGAACGCGCTCGACATCCTCCCGCGCGTAGCGGCGCGCGCGCGTGCGCCCCGGCGCGGGCTCCGACCGGATGTACCCACGGCTCACGTACGCGTACAGCGTCGAGCGCGTCACGCGCAACGCACGCGCGGCTTCGGCGGCGGTCATCCAGGCGTTGGACATGGCGCTCCCGGGGCGGTCATCGCGACTCCACCATCGTCATACGAATCCACCGGCGCCAACGGACAGCGCGTTCGCCGATCGGCAACGGATTCCACGCATCGTCATGCGGCATCGATCATCCTCACACTCCACCAATCCCCCCTGCAATATTGATTCGTCAATCAATGTTGACAATATCAGGCACGGTGACGAGCGTTCACGCATGCAGACTCGCGGACTGGAAGGGGTGGTCGCGGCCACCACCCGGTTGAGCCACGTGGACGGCGAGCGCGGCGAGCTGGTGATCGCCGGCTTTCCACTCGCGGAGCTGGCCGCGCACGCGACGTTCGAGGAAGCCACCTGGCTCCTCTGGCATGGGGAGCTCCCTACCCGCGCGCAGCTCGACGGCTTCCGCGCCCGGCTGGCGGCGCGTCGCGCCCTGCCCGACGCGACGCTGGCGCTCCTGACACAGTGTGCGGCCAGAGGCTCCGCGCCCATGGATGCGCTCCGGATGGCGGTGGGCACCCTCTCACTCGTGTCGGACGACGCCGAGGACATCGTAGCGCGCGTGCCGACGATCATCGCCGCGTATGCGCGGATGCAGAGCGGCAAGGCGCCGATCGCGCCGCGCGACGATCTGGGACACGCCGCCAACCTGCTCCACATGCTCGGTGCGGACACGAGCGCGGAGCGGGTCCGCGCACTCGAGACGTATCTCAATACGGTCATCGATCACGGGCTCAACGCGTCCACCTTCACGTGCCGTGTCATCATCTCCACCGGATCGGATCTCGTCTCCGCGGTGGTCGGTGCCGTGGGCGCGCTCAAGGGGCCGCTGCATGGCGGCGCGCCCGGCCCGGCGCTGGAAACGGTGTTCGAGATCGGGCAGCCCGAGCGCGCGGAAGAGGTGCTCCGCCGGAAAATCGAGTCGGGCGAGCGGCTGATGGGATTCGGGCACCGCGTCTACAAGGTGCGCGACCCGCGTGCCGACGTGCTCGCCGCGGCCGCCGAGCGCCTCTACGCGCGCGGAGGCGACGCGGAACTGTACCGTCTCGCCCGACACGTGGAGGAGACCGCGTTGCGACTGCTGGAGGAGTACAAGCCGGGACGCCGCCTGCAGACGAACGTGGAGTTCTACACCGCGCTCCTGCTGCACGGACTGGGGATCGATGTCTCGCTCTTCACTCCGCTCTTCGCCGCGAGCCGCGTGAGCGGATGGATCGCGCACGCGCTGGAGCAGCGCGCGGCGAACCGCCTCATCCGCCCGGCGTCGGAATACGTGGGACCGCGCGACCGGCGGTGGGTGCCGCTGGAGCAGCGCGCCGCGGTGGCGGCCGACTCCTCGGCTCTCGTGCGTTGACCGGTCCCGAGGGCCGCTCGACCGCGGCTCATATCGCCCGAACGGTCTTCGCCACGGCGCATGGCGCGTGGCCCACCGTCTGCAACTCTTCCGCATGGCGTGCGGCGGCGCCGCGCTTTACGCTGAGGAGAGTCGCGCGCTGAGCACCCAACCCGAGCCGCCGATCCCCGACACCGCTCACCTGGAGCACCGACCTGCAATGCCCGCACAGACTCCGCGCACTGGCATCGTTGCCCACATCAACGTCTTCACCGTCGAGCCGGACAAGCAGCAGCTCCTCATCGACTCGCTGATCGAGACGATCCAGGCAGCCCAGACCGTGCCCGGATGGCTTTCGGCGCGGCTGCATCGCAGCGAGGACGGAACGCGCGTCGTCAACTACGTGCAGTACGAAAGCCACGAGGCGGCGCAAGCCGTCCTGCGGCACCTCGCTGCGGGAGGGTACCTCCAGCGCAACACCTCACTGGGATCGGTGGCGCCAGGACGGTACGAGCTGGTCTACACGCTGGAGAGCGAGTAACAAACCGCGCACCGCGGGGGGGCGACGCGCCGTGCCACTCATCCACCCGTCATGCGGCGCACATCGGACGTGAGAGTGTCGCGGCGATCGGCGTCGCGCGCCGCGTCCGCTACGGGTGCGCCAGAAAGCAGAAGTGCGACGTGCGGTGAAAGCCCACGTGCCCGGCGAATTGCTCCCGGGTGAGCGGCGCGCGATCCGCAAGCCAGTCCTCCATGAGCGAGATGCGAAGTCCGCACTCTCCCACGAGCAGGTCGTACATCATCTCCGACGTCGTCCCGTAGCTCTCGCGCGCGAGCGCGCCGTGCTCGAAGACGATGTACGGCCGCGCACGCCGGATCGTGTTCACTCCTCCCTGCACCGCCTCGTACTGCGCGCCTTCCACGTCGAGCTTCATGAAGCGGATGGGCATCGTCTCCGGGATCAGGGCGTCCAATCGATCGGTGGCGACCACGAGCTCCTGCGTGTGCGCGTTCTCTGGCACGTGTCCCATGCGCCGGAAACCGGAGAGGCCCAGGTCGCTCGCCACGCGGCAGAAGGTGCGCTGCCCCCGCGCGGTGCTCAGCGCCACCTCGTGCACCGTGCATTGCGGGAACCGGCGTCGGAGCGCGGCCGCAAGATCCGGGAGCGGCTCGAAGGCCACGTGCGTGCCGCGCGGAGCGAGCTCGACGATGGCACTCAGGAACACGCCGCGGTTTGCTCCGATGTCGATGCAGTTGGAGTCTGGCTCGACGACGCGCCGAATGATCTGGTGTGTCTCGCGATCGTACCGGCGCGATTGCCTGGCGCGCGGATGCCCGATGGCCCTGAGCTCGGACCACACCGCGCGCGCGACTCCCTCGAGCGGTGTGCCCGAGAGGAGCGACGCGAGGCGTTCGGTGAGCTCCATCCGTCCTCCTTGGCGGGGGTGACCAGGGAGTATACCGAGGCCCGATGCAGGAAGCTATGGAGGCCGCTACGCGACGGGAGCACAACGCCCGCAGCGTCGCGACATGCAGCGTCGCGACATGCAGCGTCGCGACATGCGGCGTTGCGCGCATCGCTCGGCCGCCCGCGCTATCGCGTTCCGGCCGCGGTGCCTGCCGGCGGAGGCGAGAGCAGCCGATCGGCCGTCCGCATGGTGCGCGAGACCGACAGGAGCACGGCGCCAACGCTGAACGGGATGAACACTAGGCAGAGCGGACCCCAATCGATGCGCCGATCCAGGAAGCCCACTCCGGGGTCATCGGGATTCACGTAGGCGACGACCGTGCTTCCTACGGGATATTGCGTGACGATGGCGTTCGCCTGGTCGCGGTCGCCGAGCGACAACTCCGGCAGGATCATCACGCCGGCAGCGTCGTGCGCTCCGTCCGTGGCCCGATACCGATAGATGACCACCGCACGGTACTCGGACGACGTGCTGTCGTCGCGCTCGACGTCGGCGCTCATCACGGTGGCCTGCACCGGATGCCAGCGAAGCAGCCTGTCGATCTCGCGCCAGGCATTCTTGACACCGAAGCCGGCGATCAGGACAAGGCACGCGATCGCTTGCAGTACACTCAGTCTGGGCAATGACGTGCGCTGTGGTGGTGGGCGATTCGGCTACGCGGTGGCCCGCGCCGGCGTCTGCCAATTACCGATCTCCCGTGCGGCCGCGACGCACGACTCCAGCGCTGCCCCGTCGGAGCTCCACCGCGCCATCGGGATGCGTTCCCCGCCGCGCATCACGAGCACGGGCCGGTACCCCTCGCCCCCTGTCTTCGCCGCTGGGAACATCGGCTTGTCGCTTTTCTCGATGGTGACGTTGTCGACATCACCCCAGGAGTAGACCGCCGCGCCTTTGGTACTCAGCCCTGCTCCGAGAATCGACACGGTGCGCATCGTCCTGTCGAACGTGACGAAGTCTCCCCGCATTGCAAACCGAAGAAACATGCCGTAGAGGAGGATGACCACGTTCCCGATGCCCACTGCCACGATAATGTTCAGGGCGTAATCCGTGAACGCGCGCAACACGATGACCTGGATCATGCCGATCACCCCGACTGCGATGAACCCGTATCCCAGCCGGTGAGTGCTGGTCTTCTGCGCCAGGACGAGTTGGTTGCGATCCTGCACGATGATCTTCATGCCGTGCCCTCCACACGCTGGTCCATGCTGGTACTGCCGCATCTACATGGACGAGCCCGGAGCCGGAGGAGCAACGAAGGGAATCTGACGGTGCGCGCCGGAGCGTGGAGCGCCGTGGCGTTCACACCCCCTCGTATGAGGAGCTGCGAGCTATGCGACGCTTGGCTCCGCGGATGCCGGGCGACGATTTCCGCGCTTACCTCCTAGGGAATTGTCCTCCCTCGACGCACCGGCGTATCCTGCCGCGCGATCCCGGCGAGCGCCGGGGACCAACACGTGCCGAGGAGATCGATCAATGGCTGCATCATACGACGTTCACACCCTGTCGACTGCACCGGTGCGCTCCAGGGAGCTCCTGGAAGCGCTGCATACGCAGCTCGGAGCAATCCCCAACCTCGCGGCGGCGATGGCCGAGTCGCCGCAGCTTCTCGAGGGATTCCTCCGCATCCGCGACGTGCTCTACAACGGCACGTTCACTCCCGCCGAGGTGCAGGTGCTCGCGCTCACGAACGCCTTCGAGAATGGATGCACGTATTGCATGGCGCTGCATTCGACGCTCGCCCTCAAGGACGGGGTCCCCGCGCAGGTCGTGACATCGCTGCGCAGCGGCCGTACGCCGGGCGAACCGCGTCTGGGAGCGCTGAGCGCTCTGTCCCGGTCGCTCGTGCGGGAGCGAGGCCACGCGCGCACGGAGGAACTCGACGCATTTCTCGCTGCGGGATACACCCGCGCGCAAGCGCTGGAGGTCGTGCTCGGGATAGCCGTTTCCCTCCTCCCGAACTTCGCGCATCATCTCACGCGTTGCCCGCTCGATCCGATCTTCCACAACCAGCGCTGGGAGCGCCCCATCACGTGACCCTCACCGCAGCCCGGCCTCGAGCACGAGCGCCCGTCGGTCAATCCAACCACGCCGGCGCTCTCCTCCGCTGGTGGCGCGAGGCGCGCCACCGGAGTCAGCTCGCGCTCGCGCTCGATGCCCGCATCTCGCCGCGCCACCTCTGTTTCATCGAGACCGGCCGCGCCACCCCGAGCCGCGAGATGATTCACCGCCTGGCGGGCGTGCTGGACATCCCGCTGCGCGAACGCAACGCGCTGCTGCTCGCTGCAGGGTATGCACCGGCGTTCCACGAAGCGCGGCTCGACCTGTCCGATGGCGCGCTCGCCCCGGTGCGCCAGGCGATCGACGCGATGCTGCAGCAGCAAGAGCCCTTCCCCGCCGTGGTCATGAACCGGTACTGGGACGTGATACGAACGAACGCCGCGGCGGATCGCCTGTTCAGCTTCCTTCTGCGGCCGGCGGCGCACGACGACGAGCACCCCGCGCAACCGGTCAACGTGCTGCGCCTCATGTTCCGGAGGGATGGCCTGCGACCCTACGTGCGGAACTGGAGCACCCTGGCCGGCGCGCTCCTCCGCCGCGTGTGCCGCGAAGCGGTCGGTGGGGTGCTGGATACATCGTTGCAGGCGCTGTTCGAAGAGTGTCGCACGTATGCGGAGGGCGAGATCGGATGGCCGGCGCTCGATGAGGGTGCGCCACAGCTCCCCATCATCCCGGTGGTCTTCGAGAAGGACGGGCGCTCGTTCTCCTATTTCTCCACCGTCAGCACCCTCGGCACACCACAGGACGTCGGGCTGCAGGACATTCGGTTGGAGTCGTTCTTTCCGATGGACGCGAACACACGCCGCGAAGCGGAGGCGATGGTAAAGAATTCGCCGGACTTGCTGCCCTCACGGCGGGAGCCCTAGCGCTCCGCGCCGTGCGGGCGGAGGCTCCCCTCTCACATCCGCCGATACTTCGGCCCGCTCCCTCCCTCGCGCGGCGTCCACCGCGGACCGATCACATCCGTCGCCTTGCAGTCGATGCAGTTCGCCGGGCTCACCACCAGACGATCGCCGTCGCGCTCGTACACGCCCGCGGGGCACATGTGCTGGTACAGCTCCGCCACCTCCGCGGGAATGTCACGTCCGACGATCAGGTGTGAGGGGATGTCATCTCGCGTCGCGTTCCCCGACCGGTAGTTCGCGTCCAGCTTGCTGAAGGTGAGCTTTCCATCCGGAGTGAACGCCGTCGATCCGCCGCCGACGCGCGGCACCTCGGCGTCGCGCTCGGCAGTGATCTTCCGTCCGGGAAAGATCCCTCGCGTGAGCGTCATGAGCGCGGCCTTGGCACCGCCAAAATAGAAGCCGCTCTTCTGGAAGACGATCCGCATGTTCCGCCGCTCGCGCAGGTCGCGCAGGATGAAGCTCTCGCGCACCATCCGGTCGTAGCTCGCGAGCCGCTCCGCAGTGGCATCGCCACCCTTCAGCGCATCGAAGATCGCGCGCGCGGCGTAGATGCCGGACTGCATGGCGTAGTGCATCCCCTTGAGCGAGGGGACGTCCATGAAGCCGGCCGCGTCTCCCGCGATCACCACGCCCTCGCCGTAGCGGCGCTCAGGCAGAGCGTAGTAGCCGCCCTCCGGGATGGTCTTCGCTCCCCACTCCACCATCTCGCCACCTTCGAGATACTTCCGGAAGAGCGGGTGCAGCTTCATCCGCTGCATCATCTCGTGCACGTCCGTCGCGCGGCGTCGGTAGTCCATCCCCGCAACGAGTCCGAGCGCCACCAGATTGGGCTCCAGCGGATACATGAACGTGCCGCCGAACACGTCCGGCGGGAGCGGCCAGCCGAGCGTGTGCACCACCGCGTCGAGGGGAACCTTCGTCTCCCACAGCTCCTTCACGCCCAGCGCGTAGATCTGTGGATTCTCCGAGCCGATCCCCTGCCACCGCTGGTACGCCTGCGTGAGCATCCCGCGCGTTCCCTCGGCAAGCACCACCGCGCGCGCGGTCACATCGGTGGGCGGCTGGTACGACGAGCCGTGCGAGCCGTCGCGTTCCAACCCGGAGGGCGTGGTGCGCACGCCGATCACGCGCTCGCCATCCACCAGCAGCGACTCCACCGGGAATCCGGTGAAGATGTTCACTCCTTCGGCCTCCGCGCGTTCGCCGAGCCAGCGCGCCACCTCGCTCACCGACGCCACGAAATTCCCGTGGTTGCGCATGGTGGGAGGCGTGGGGAGACGCACGGCGCGTCCCTCGGTGAGGAGATACACGCGCTCGCCACGTACCGGCGCGCGGAAGGGAAAGTCTTCGTCCTTGAGCTCGGGGAAGAGCGCGCGGAAGGCGATGGGATTCACCACCGCGCCGGAGAGATTGTGCTCGCCGAGTCCCCCCGCCTTCTCCAGCACGGCGATCTCGACGTCCCCCATTCCGCCGCCCGACTCGTTGTCTCTCTTCACGAGCCGCTTGAGCTCGATCGCGGCGGCGAGTCCTGCGGGTCCGCCGCCCACGATGACGACGTCCATCGGCACCGCTTCGGCGTCGGGCGATTCGCGCAGGATGATCCTGTCGAGCGGAAGCTCCGGCTGATACGCCGCCGGAATCACGGGGAGCGTGCGCGGCGCGGTCACGGCGTGCCTCCTACTGCTCGGCGCGAGCTTTCTTCACCGCCTCGGTGAGCGCGGGAACGATCTCGAACGCGTCGCCCACGACGCCGTAGTCGGCGATCTTGAAGATCGGCGCTTCGCGATCCTTGTTGATGGCGACGATCACGCGAGACGTCTTCATCCCGGCGAGATGCTGGATGGCGCCGGAGATCCCGACCGCCACGTACAGGTCGGGGCTCACGAGCCGTCCCGTCTGCCCGATCTGATCCTGATGCGGGCGCCACCCTTCATCGGTCACGGCGCGCGTGGCACCCACGGCGGCGTTGCCGAACGCGTCGGCCAGCGCCTCCACGAGCGCGAAATTCTCCGGCGCCTTGAGCCCGCGTCCCCCACTCACGATGACCGGCGCTTCTCCGAGATCCGGCTTGCCAGTGTTGCCACGGATCATCTCCTTCACCTTTACGCGCGCCGCGGCCGGATCCACTGCCGGCTGCACGCGCTCCACTCGCGTGTCGCGTGCGGTTTGCGCCGGGATGACGGCGTTGGGACGAAGCGACACGACCACCGGCGCGCCGGCGAGCGAGAGCGTGCCGATCAACTTGTTCGCGTACATCGGGTGCGTGACGACCACCTTGTCACCCTGCAATTGCACCTGCGTGACGTCGTCCACCACAGGCGCTTTGACCTTGGCTGCGACGCGCGGCGCGAGGTCTTTCCCCTGTGCGGACGCGCTGAAGAGCGCAACGCGATAGTCCCCCGCGCCGACCAACCTGGCCGCGGTGGCCGCGCTCGCCTCCACCGCGGACGTGGCGAATGCGTCGTGCTCGGCCACGTACACCACGTCGGCGCCATGCGCGCCGAGAGTCGCGGCCTTGCTCTCGATGCCGGACGGCCCGAGGAGTATCGCGTGAAGCTCGCCACCCAGTGCATCGGCCAGCGCGCGGCCGGCGGTCATCGCCTCGAGCGCCACCTTGCGCAGCTCGCCGCCACGCGTCTCCGCAAATGCAAGCACGTTCGCCATCAGAGCACCTTCGCTTCGGTCTGGAGGAGACGCACCAGCTCCGGCACCGCCTCGGCGCCCTCGCCGATGATGCGGCCTCCCGTGCGCTCGGGGGGGAGCGCGAGCGAGGTCAGCGTGACGCGTGAGTCACTCACTTGCGCCGGTTTGGTCTCGAGCGGCTTCTTCTTGGCGCCCATGATCCCCTTGAGCGAGGGAAGACGCGCGCGGGTGATCCCTTCGTCGATCGTGACGACGGCGGGGAGCGGGAACTCGAGGATCTCCGCCGCACCCTCCAGCTCACGCCGCGCGGTGCCGCTGCTCGCGGTGATGTCGAGCTGGCTCGCGGCGGTGACGCACGGCAGGCCGAGCAGCTCGGCGGTCATCGGCCCCACCGCGCCGTTCTGCGAGTCGAGCGCAAGCTTGCCGAAGAGGATGAGATCGTAGCCGCCATCCTCGAGCTCGGCGGCGAGCGCGGTGGCGATGGCGAGCGAATCGGTGGGGACGGCCGGCGTCTCCAACTGCACGGCACGCGTCGCGCCCATGCTCAGCGCCTTGCGCAGCGTCTCCTGCACCACGGCCGGGCCTACCGAGTACACGACCACCTCTCCCTGGCCGGCCTTCTCCGTGATCTGCAAGCCGACTTCGACGGCGTAGCCATCGAAGTCGCCGATGTCGTATTTGAGTCCCGCCTCGTCCACGGACGCGCCATCGGGGGCGATCTTGAAGCGCGCCTCCATGTCCGGGACGCGCTTGATGCATGCTGCGATCTTCACGCGCTCCCCATGTGAAAAAGTTCACATGAAAGATACCCCGCAGGGAGCGCGCGGCAAGTTTGAGCGCTACTCGAACGCGCCGATCCCCGTCACCGCCTGGCCGAGCACGAGCGTGTGGATGTCGTGCGTCCCCTCGTAGGTGTAGACGCTCTCCAGGTTCTCCATGTGCCGCATGGCCGCGTACTCGGCCAGGATCCCGTTCGCGCCAAGCAGCCGGCGCGCCTCGCGCGCGACATCGGTGGCCATGCTCACGTTGTTCCGCTTGGCCAGCGAAACCTGCTGCGGGGTGGAGCGGCCGGCGTCCTTCAGGCGGCCGAGGTGGAGCGTGATGAGCTGCCCCGCCACGATGGAGGTGAGCATGTCGGCCAGACGCTCCTGCTGCAGTTGGAACGACGCGAGGGGCTTGCCGAACATCACGCGATTCTTCGCGTAGGCGAGCGCTTCCTCGTAGCAGGCGATGGCCGCGCCCACCGCGCCCCACGCGATCCCGTAGCGCGCCTGCGTGAGGCACATGAGCGGACTCTTGAGCCCCTTCGACTTGGGAAGGATCGCGTCGCGCTCCACGCGCACGTCCTGCATCACCAGCTCGCTCGTGTCGGAGGCGCGCAGCGAGAGCTTCCCCTTCTGATCGCGCGCGGTGAAGCCGGGTGCATTGGTGGGGACGAGAAAACCGCGAATGGACGACTCCTTCCTGTCGTCGTTCGTCTTGGCCCACACGACGGCCACCTGCGCCGTGGAGCCGTTCGTGATCCACATCTTGGCGCCGTTCAGGATCCAGCTTCCATCCGGCTGCTCGCGCGCCATGGTGATCATCCCGGCCGGGTTGGAGCCGTAGTCCGGCTCGGTGAGCCCGAAGCAGCCGATGATCTCCCCCGATGCCATCTTCGGCAGGTAGTGTTTCTTCTGCTCCTCGCTGCCGAAGGCGAAGATGGGATACATCACGAGCGCGCCCTGCACCGAGGCGAAGGAGCGCACGCCGGAGTCGCCGCGCTCGAGCTCCTGCATGATGAGCCCGTAGGCCACGTTGTTCAGCCCGGCGCAGCCGTATTCCTCGGGAAGGTTGGCGCCGAAGAAGCCAAGCTCGGCCATCTGCGGGACGATCTCGCGCGGGAAGCGTCCGTCCACGAACGCCTTTCCGATGACGGGCAGCACGCGCTCATCCACGAACGCGCGCACGCTGTCGCGCACCGCGCGCTCTTCCTCGGAGAGGGCGTGGTCGATGTCGAAGAAATTCATGCAGGAAGGATGCGGCGAGCGAGGAGGAGCGGGAAGGGGGCGGCCCACCCCATGGATGTCAGGGGGCCGCGAGCCGATAGCGCACGAGCGTCGGGACATCGAGACTGTCGCGCCGGACGCCCCAGAGGTGATGCCCGTCCGCCCATCGGAGCGACACCGCGGTGTCGACGGCGAACGTGACGGACGGGACACCCTGCGGATCGAGCACGAGCCAGACGCGCTGCCCGTGTTCGGGGATCGAGCGCTTCATCAACACCGATCCGTCGGCCGACGCAAGAAGGCCGTCCACCGGCCAGTGGAAGCGTGGAACGAAGAGGACCTTCCGCACGTCGCTCTCCGTGTACGAGGCGCCATACCCACGAAAGGACGCCGCGATGTCGGAAACGGCGCTGTCCACCTCGGCGCCGCGCACCGGCGTGGCTCCCAACTCCAGCGTACGCGTCCACCGAACGACTCCATCCGGAGACATCCGGCTGACCTTTACCGGCACGGTCCCGGATTCGTGATCGAGCACCATCGTCACGACCACGATCCCCGAGCCATCCGGAAACGCGGCGGCCGTGTCGCTCCCGCCAAAGGGCTGCCCTGTGAACGTCTGCCTGTCGGCAGACCTCAACATTAACGTGCTATGGTGGTCGCTCAGCGTGGCGAGCGTGTCCAGCACGGCACCATCGGGCGACAGATGAAACAGTGGCAGCGCCGTCACCGAGCCGTCGCCGAGCGATTGCGCAAAGACCTGCGCCAGAGCAGCACCAGTGCCGTCGGAGAACACGGCTCTGATGGCGCCTGGCATGAGAGGTGGATGCATCGGCGAGCTCCACGGCTCCGTGTGCAGGTGTTTGCCGTCAAAGCCGAACCACACCACACGGCGCAGGCCTTCGTCGGAGACCCAGACGGAGTCGCCCAGCATGCCCATGAACGCGGGCGTCTCGAACTCCCCAGGTCCACGCCCTCTCCGTCCGTGCCGCCCCAGAAAGCGCCCTGTCGAGTCGAAGACGTAGACGGTGTGTTCCTCGAGCTCGGTGACCCACAGGTTTCCGCGGCGGTCGCGCGCGAAGGCATAGGGCCGGGTGAATGGGGCGACGTCGGTGGACGGGATGGCAAGCTCCTGGACAACGCGCATGCGCGGAGCGTTCATGTCGTCACTGGTCGCCGGCCGATCCGCACACGCGGTAGCGAGGGCAGCGAGGAGCAGGGTGCCTACCGCGTACGCCCGTGTCATGTGGACCCTGGGGAGAAGTTCATTCGCGAGGCGAGGGCGCCCGCCGTTCGGAAAGTACGGCAGGAGGTGTGACGACGCCAACGGACGGCCTGCTCTGCGCCGCTGATCCTCAGTTCCGTCCGCCGAAGCAACTGCCTTCGTCGATGGCGAGCCGTTGCACGAAGCTTCGCGCGCCCTCACCAACGACGCGCTGCTGCAGAACCAGCAGCGTGTCGCCGGCGAACGCCACCGCGGGCTGCGCATCTTGCGACACGGGAACCGGTTGGTCGACACAGGCGGACGCCAGGTCACTGGAGAGCAGGCTGACGAACATCCTGGCGGTGATGGCGTTGTCGGCCATCGTCTGATCGAAGTGCACGAGCGCGAGGTTGCCCGAGCGCAGTCGGTGCAGCGCGAACAATGCCGACAGGGCACTGAACATCTCCGGGTACTCCAATCCATCCAACCGCTGGATCATCTCGACCGATGCGCCGCGCCGGTGCCGCACCGGGATGGCGACGATCTTCTCCACGCGCCCTTCGGTGTCGGTCACGTAGAGATCATCCAACCCGGAAAAGCCGACCAGGAGCCCATCCGTGGTCGGTGCGACTTCGACGCCGTCGAAGATGCCGGCCAGCGGCTGCGATTGGAGGTACACGGGCGGCACTGGCACCGTATGCCGCACGGAATCGGCGCCTGCCACCCACATCGCGACCCCCGTGCTGTCGACGAGATCGAGCGCACCGAGCCACGCCGTGTCGCCCGTGGCGGTCGACGACGTCACGACGCCACGATACGAGACGGCCCGCTGAAATCGGCCAGTCGCCTCGTCGTACATGTTGATGAGGGACCGGCCGACGTCCGCCACCCCAACACGAGACGGCAACAGGAGCACGGGTCCCGCGCTCTTGATCTCACCAGGGCCGAGTCCGCGTGCGCCGTAGATCCGATCGGGGACGCCGGATCGATCGAACCGCACCACGCGGCCCCAGAAGCTGTCCGAGACGTAGATCCTCCCAGATGACGGGCTCACCGCGAACCCGTACGGCTTGGCGACGTACAGCGAATCGGATTCCTGAAGCCAGATCGTATCGAGCACCCTGAGGGCGATCCCGTCGCGCACCACGCGGGGCGCAACGTGGCTGATCTGTCCGTCAGGCGTGGCGACCGGCGCGTGATCGTCATTCGCGACTGCCGATGGCGCCCGATCGGCGTGACATGCGGCGAGCGCACCGACCGCGCCCAGCAGCGCGATGTATGTAGCAGTGCGCACGAGTCTCGCCGTACGACCCGCGCTCCGGCGCCGTGAGTTCGTAGACCAGCACCAGCTGTTCATCGGCACACCACGCATCCACTCGCGGTTCCTGACAGGCACTCGCGCGCCGGCGCCTGCATCGTGCTGCCACGAGGGAGCACCCCCCGTAGCACTTACCCCTCGCGCGCCGCCGACTTCACCACCTCGTGCACTGGCTCGGCGCGCCGCGCAGCCGTGAGTGCCCGCCGCGCGCGCGGGGCGATCCCGACCTCGCGCGCTTTGGCGCGGAAGGCAGGACCGTGGTCGATGGCCCGCCCGCTCTCCGCCTGCCACTGGTGCACCATCTCGTGCAGCAGGGTGTGCAGCGTTTCCGCCCACCCGTGGCGGCGGATGTGCTGCCGGCTCAGGACGATCTCCGCCGGCTCGCCGGCGAGCGATTCGGTGGTGTACTGCCCCAGTCGCGCGCGCATGCGACGGGAGACGCGGATCGGGATGTCCGACAGCGCGCCGCGGAAGTAGCGGACGTTGTAGTCGCGGTGCCAGCGGACGAGCTCCTCCACGAACGGGACGTCGTCCGGATGCACGCGCTCTCTGCGCGCGCGCGACGGTGCACCCGGCACCTGGATGGGATACTCGAGGATGATCCGCTCGGCGGCCCGCCGGTCGGCGCGCGTACGCCCAACCACGAAGCGCACGATGGCGCGCAGCACGTCATCCGGCGCGTCGAGGTAGCCATGGTGCACGCGCAGCACGTGGCGGCTGAAGCTCACCATCACGGCGCGGTTGCGAGTGAGACGGACGCGGGTGATCCCGCGCAGCCCCAGCCGCGCCAGGCGGCGGTGCAGCTCCTCCGCGTCGCGCGGTGCTGCGCGGAATCCCAACTCGAGCTGGCGCGGGTCGGAGTGCAGCAGCCCGCGTCCCGTGCTTCGTCTCGTCATGCCGCTTCGGGCTCCATCGTCCGCATACCGTGAACGTCCCCATCCACAGATGGTATCGGCTGCACGTGGCCCCCCGCACCTCGTCTACCCCCTGGCGAACCGGTGCGGGCGCCCCGGAACGAACCGCTGCTCCTCCCGCGACCAGACCGCCGTGGTCACCAGGATCGCGTCGTGCGTGATGTCGATCGTGTTGAGACTCGACGGACGCCCGCCGCGCGACCTGTTGGACACCGTTCCTGCCGTAGAAATCACCGTGCCGCGGCGCGTGTGCTCCACGTAGTGGATCGCTTCCTGATGGTCGTGCCCGCAGAGCACCACGTCCACCCCCAGCTCGGCGAAGGCGCCCAGCACACGGCGCGTGTTCACGAGGCCGTGGCGCTGGGAGAGTTCTCCCTTGACCGGGTTGTGGTGGACGACGACGACGCGGGCATCCTCCGGCGGCGCGGCGGCGAATGCCTCGCGCGCCCGCTCGATCTGGCTGCGCCGTAGATCGCCGATGATCCCGATGTCGCGCACGTTCCACGTGAGCGTATGCCGCGTGACTCCGTGCGCGCTGTTGAGCCCCACGATCGTCGCACCCGGCACGCGGAGCACGGGCTCCAGCTCGTGCGCGATGTAGGTGCGGTAACCGGCATAGAGCGATGCGCGGTCCCCCACGCCGAGCGGGGCGCGCCACCACTTCACGTCGTGATTGCCTGGCACCACGATCGTGCGGCTCACGCGCTGTGCCTGCCGGATGAAGGCGCGCGCGCGCTGGAACTCTCCCGCACGCGAGCGCTGCGACACGTCGCCGGAGATGGCCACCACGTCGAAGCGTCCGTCGGAGTCGCGAATGAGGTCCTCGATCGCCTCGATCTGCTCGGGAACGGCGGGCTTGCCGAAGTGCAGATCGGAGACGTGGAGAATGGTCGTCAACGCAGCCTCGCGATGATCGCGTCGGCGAACTCCTCGGTGGCGGCGCTTCCCCCCAGATCGCGCGTGAGCGTCTTCCCCTCGCGGATGGTGTCCTCCAGCGCGGTGCGGATGCGCGTGGCGCGCTCGGTCTCGCCGATGTGGTCCAGGAGCATGCACCCGGCCAGGATGAGCGCGCCCGGATTGGCGATCCCCTTCCCCGCAATGTCGGGCGCCGTGCCGTGCACCGCCTCGAACATCGCGGCGTGCGTGCCGATGTTCGCGCCGGGCGCGAGCCCCAGTCCGCCCACCAGCCCGGAGATCTCGTCGGAGAGGATGTCGCCGAAGAGGTTGGTGGTGACGATCACATCGTAGCGCTCGGGGTGGAGCACGAGGTGCATGGCCATGGCGTCGACGATGCGCTCCTCGAACTCCACGCGCCCTTCGTACTCGCGCGCCACCTCGCGCCCGACATCCAGGAAGAGCCCCTGCGAGAACTTGAGGATGTTGGCCTTGTGGACGAGCGTCACCTTGCGGCGCCCGTGCTTGGCCGCGTGCTCGAAGGCGTAGCGCACCACGCGCTCCGATGCCGACCGCGTGATGAGCGCGATGGACTCGGCGGCGGCGTGCGGGTCGTCTCCCACCTGGACGAAGTGCTCGATCCCCGAGTACAGCCCTTCCGTGTTCTCGCGCACCATCACGATGTCCACGTGCGGGAAGCGCGTGCTCGGCACGAGCGTGCGCGCGGGGCGCACGTTGGCGTAGAGGTCGAGCGCCTTGCGCAGCGCGACGTTGATCGAGCGAAACCCCTTCCCGACCGGTGTCTCGAGCGGCCCCTTGAGCGCGAGCCCCGTGCGGCGCATCGAGTTGAGCGTGACGTCGGGGAGCGGGTCGTTGCAGACCGCCACCGCGGCCATTCCGGCAAGCTGCCGGTCCCACGCGAGAGGTGCTCCAGCGGCCTCGAGCACCCGGACGGTTGCGTCGGTGATGTTGGGGCCGATCCCGTCACCCGGGATGAGTGTGACGGGAGTGGTCATGCCAGGCAGAAACGTTCCACGGGCTTACGGTGCGGCAAAGAGGTCTGCGACGTGGCCAGCGAGGTTGGTCGCCAGCGCGGGGGAAAATCCGTCCTGCGGATCGCTGGCGATGTCGGCCAGCCAGATGATGCGGGAGAGACGGGCATCGATGATGGCGACGTTGAGCACCGCGCGTCCGCGCCGGTGCGTCGCCGGCGCGGTGCCCACCGAGCCTGTGCTGTCGGCGGACTCGCTGGTCGATCCGGTTGTCGCCGCATCGTCGCGCGCGTCATGCGAGCCGGCGTGCGACGCGTCCGATTCGCTCACCGGCTCGAAACGCAGCTCGATGGGGACCAGGATGTAGCGACCATTGTCCACGGCAGCGATCGTGCGCACCTGGCTGGCGAGCGGCTCGGGGAGCATCTCGGGGAGCTTCTTGATGGGAGGACGCAGCCGCTGGGCGCCGAGCGTGTACGGGTCGGGCATGTACGTCGGGTTGCGCTTGGCCGAGCGGACGACGTCCTCCGGGTAAATCCACTGCGTCACGCGGCGATCCTGCAGCGTTCCGGCGATCTCTTCATCGAGCTTCACCATGAAGGGGCGGGATCGTCCCATCTCCTCCGCCCATCCCATCGGGTCGCCGCGCCGCAGGTACTGCACGGGCACCACCACGACCGTCCGCTCGGCGAACACACCAAGCGGCGGGCCACCCTGCCGCTCGGGCTGCTGCGCTGTCGCTGCGCTGGCGGCGGCAGCGATGGAGCACGCGACGAGCGCGGCGGTGACGGCGGTGATGGTAGGAATGGCGCGGATGCGGGAGACGAAGGCGATGCGAGGCACGATGCGAGTCCTGGCGTGAGGCGGCCGCATGGAGCGGCCCGCCGGGGTGAAAGGTAACGGGAGTGACGGCAGAGGGGGAGCGAGGGGCTCTCCTGGGAGACGCCCAACGCGGGGACGACGGCACGCGCCGCAGACGCGTGGCTCGTGATCTCCAGTGCCTGCTTCAAGATCCGCGTACGCCGCACGCACCGTGCGCATGCTCAACGTGGAGCGTCGCGACTTGTGGAGCCCCGCGACTTGTGGAGCCCCGCGACATGTGGGAGCGCGGCGACTCGTACTGCGCCGCGCCGCCTCAGCGTGTGAGGGCGTACTGCACCACACGCTCCACGCCGAGCTCGTCCGTCTCCACCCCCAGCACGTACCGGCTGCCGACATCCGTAAGTCTGGTGTGCGCCGGTATGGTGGCGCGCGCGATGGCGCGGCCCGCGGAGTCACAGACGATGACCGCTTGCGGTGCGCCGCCGTCCTCGTTGAACAGGATGATCCACATCTCGCTATCGGGGCCGGGCACGAAGCTGGTGAACAGCGGCACCTGCTCCGGGCGCGGGGCTTCCTCGTACAGGGCGCGGATGCTGAGGCGTTGAGGGGAATCCGCCGCGGCCAGCGCCCGCTGCTCCGCGCGCTGGAGCGCGTCCTTCGAGAATGGACGGCGCGCGACGGGGAGCCGCACGTACGATCGCGTCACGCCGCTACTGTCGACCAGCTCGATGTCCCCAGTGCCAGAGTCGCCGATCCAGATGCGGTCGCCCGCGACGCCATAGACGAGCTTGGGCGACAGCGTGTTGAGCAGGCTGGATCCTCCACCCGGCAGAGCCGGATCGCGATACGCATGAATGGAGTATCCCTCCCTGGGCGGGAGCCAGCTCACGTGTGGCGTGTCGCTCAGATGGAGGACGCCGAGCGTCACCGTGTCGCGCCACGCGTTCCCGGGAGTGACCGCCGTCATCGCCTTGAACGGCTGGCTCTCGACGAGCAGAGCCCCGGAAGCGAGGCGCTGAAGCGCGCCGAGGCCGAGTGGCGCGTTGTCGGGGCGCAGGGTGATGCGCGCGCTGAATCCGGCGGCGTCCGTGTACACGTTGACCGAGGGCGTCATGAACACCTGGTCGACGGAGAGGAGCGTGTCGCCCACGCGCTGCAGCCGGGCAACGCTCTGCAGCTCCCCCGGGCCACCGCCGCGTCGGCTCAACGAGCGCACGAAGTGACCGTCCGGCGTGAAGACGCGGAGCTGCTGCGTGCCGCCATCGGCCACGACGATGTTGCCGGACGGCATGCGCACCGCGCCGCGGATCTGGAGGAACTCCGTGGTCGTGTCCCCCTCCGTGCCGATGCGGAGCGTGGCCGTGGGAGAGAGCGACCATTCGGGTAACGCGCTCGAGCGCTGGTTGTGTGATGCCGAGCGGCACGCGCCGAGGAGCACGAGGGCGAGCGCGGCAGCCGTCGTCGATCGAATGCCTTGTTTCGCATCGGGAGTTGCCTTGCGGTGCGTGAGGAAGTTGTGCGGTGAGGCTGCAGTTCAGTCGCTCGAGGTTCAGTTGCCCGAACGTAGGGATTGGGAGATGGTTGCGCCGGATGTCATGTATTGTCTACATGTATTATATGTATTAACGTCATTGCATGCCACGTCGCGTTCGTGAACCCGTCCAGGTGTACCTGGACCGCAGCGACCGCGACCTCCTGGACACGCTCGCTGATCAGACTGGGCTCTCCAAGGCGGAGCTCCTGCGGCGCGGGCTTCGTCAATTGGGTAGCCGCGTGCTGACCGAACGGGCGCCGGGCTGGTCGCTGGACGAGCTGAGCGGCGCTCTGGGAGAGGACCCGGCGCTCCCGAGGGACCTCGCCGCCCATCATGATGAGTATCTCTACGGAGACCGACAGCCCCGGCGGCCGGCGAAGAAGGGGCGGCCGGCAAGGAAGGGCAGGTCGTGAGCGCCGCGGTGCTGGTCGATACGAGCGCGTTGCTCGCCATCGCCAATCCGCGCGATCAGTATCACAAGGTGGCCACCGCCCTGGCGCGACGGCACCTCGCCGCAGGTGGGCGCTTTGCCAGTTCCACGCTCGTGCTGGCCGAGCTTCATGGCCACCTTCTCTACCGCCGCGGGCCGGAGCCGGCGCGGCGCGTGCTCGACGCCCTGCTGTCGGACCAGGCATATACGTGGCACGACGTGTCCGCCGAGTTGATGGAGGGCACCCTGAGTCAGTGGCTCGAGGGCTTTCATGATCAGCGCTTCTCGCTCACCGACGCCGTGAGCTTCGAGCTCATGCGGACCCTTCGCATCCGCGTCGCGTTCGCGTACGACGACGACTTCCGCGTAGCGGGATTCGAGACGCTCGGCTAACGAGTGTGCGTTGCGCGCAGGGAGTGCAGTGTGGACCGCACGAGGGCCTGCCGGCTTGCAGCCGATCTCGCAACGCACCAAGCACCATGGGAGCTATCGGCGATTCGAGCATCGGTGATCGAACATCCCGCTTCGGTCGATTCACCTGAATCACCTCACGGAAGAGCACGGGCTCATCGTTCACGTCTCCGTCCGACCAGAGCGCATGGTGAACGGGATCGTATCCGAACGGCACGTGCGCATGCGCCGCGATCGCACGCGTCGCCGGCACTTGTCCCACCGTATCGATCACGTCCTCGAAGTACGGTCCGCCGCTCACCGTCCGCTGTCCCAGGAGCAAGCCGTCCTCGAGTGGCACTACGCCCATCGGCCGTTCGACCGGCAAGTCGGTGCGGCTGATGGATCTCTCTGAACGGCCGTCCACCATTCCCTCGCGAAGGGCAACGGCGTCTTCCGGCTTGTACTTCCCTTTCCGCCATTCGGGAGTGCCACCATCCTGTCCACGGCGTCGAAGTGCACCGGCAACATCTTCCGGTCCAGGTACCGCCCGCTCGAGTCCAGAAGGGTTACCTCCTGCGTCATCACGTCGTGCACGAGCACACGTTGATCCCTGTACGCTGCGACTCGATACGCTCCGAGGTACTCGCCGGGCCCTCGCCCCTGCCGCCCCACGCGCCATGCAAGCGTGCCGTCCGGACGAAAGTGCAGTATCCGATTATTGGAGTAATCGATCACGTATGCCGACCCGTCGACTCCGAGCGTCGCGTCGATGATCACAACCAGTGAGAGATCACGAGCGATCGTGTCCGTATGGATGACGCGAATCGGAAAGGGTGCCGCGGATGGCTCACCGGACGCCGGCAGGACGACCGTCGCGGCCACCAGGAGTGCGGCGCCCACGAGCCGAGGCATTCCCCCGCCCAGCTCGCGGGAAGTGGTGCCCCAATGCAGAGTCATGGGAGGAACGTCGGGAGCGTGAACTCCGCTCCACGGGGATACGGCTCCTCCGTGGCACCGTACAGGACGGCATCGTCGTCGCTCGCCGCGATCGCCAGCATCGGATTGTCAATCTCCAGGTCCGCCACGAACTCGCCTGCCCACGTGAAGACGTGCACATGTCGCGGCTCCGCACTTCCACGGCACCCGCAGAAAAGGCCGTACACGTAGCGGTCGGATGCTGCGCCTCCCACGTAGGCCATCTCCGCGTCGTCGCCCCAGTGGAAGCGGTCGTACCCGTCGACGAAGAACACTGCCTTCGTGTCCTGGGGTCCGCGTGCGCTTGCATAGCGTGTCGGACCGTACGTCGTGAAGAGGTCGATGCGGTTTCGCCACTGGAAGAAGAGGGCAAACCGGTCGCGACCCGGGCCGAGGGCCATGAACGCTCGGTTGAGCTGGCGCCTTCCGGTGGTGTGGGGGATATCGTTGGCGTCGAACGCAGGTGGGCTCGCCACTCTGCGGATCACCTTGCCCGCACTGTCCATCACCAGCGCCGTGTAGTCGAGAAATACGCCTGTCGCCACGACAGTGTCGCCGACGGCGAAAGGGCTTTCGATGGACACGCCGACGTTCAGCGAGCGCCGACCGCGCACCCGCGGCTCGGCTGGGTTCCCGAAGTCGACCAACACATTGTTGCGTCGATCGAAGTCGTAGATCCAGACGGCGTGGCCGGAGCTGTCCGCGACGAGCCAATCAGGGTCCTGAAACTCTTGTGGCCCGTCGCCATGCCGACCGAAGTGACTCGTCACCGCACCGCTGGCAAGATCGATGAACGCCACATGCGGGCTCATCAAGCGGTCCGTGACGATCAGCGTGCCACCCACGCGACGGATCGCCGAGATGCGCGCGAAGTCGGTGGAATCGCCGAGGTACCGGCGTGCCTGGAGCTTCCAATGGCGCGGCGATCCACGATGCGACTCGCCTGCGGTGTGCACCACGATGTCGGCGGTGTCGCTGGACACGACCGGCGCCCCACGGGGATCGCGGCCCATCTGTCGGGGCACGTCGTGATCGCTCGGAGCGCACGCGCACAGCGTAGCCACGAGGATGGACAGCGGGAGCCTCACCGCAGGAAGACTCCCTTCAGCACGACAGCCCGTCGTCATTCCCGCATGTGCCGCTTGCTCCAGGTGACGCGCTCGTGGACGCTACAGTGGCTCGCGCAGAGCGAAGCGTCCGAGGCGAACGCTTCCTGTGCTATCCGTTTCGAGTCCAATGGCGCGACCGTGCTCGGCAGTGTACAGGCGGACCGGCGTCGGTCCAGCACACCAGATCGTATGCCCCGTCACATCGGTCAGCGCGTACCAGTATTGAGCAGCCGTAGGCCCGACGTTCCACCGCGTGAACGTGACGAGGAAATGGGCTGTATCCACCGGGATGAGGTCGGTGAGCCACATCTGCTGTCGCATCCAATTACTCGTTTCGCTCGAGGCAGCCGCAGCGTGAGCCATAGGCTCCCAGTCAATCGGCTTGTAGACCTCATCGCACGCAGGCACCGACCATGTGCGTCCAGATGTTCTGTCGAGGAAACGAATCTGGTTACCCGTCCGCGCAGCCCATACCCACACATTCCCAACGAGAAGGCCAGAGGGCAGCTCGAAGCTGCCCTCACCACGATGGATGATCGGGGGCAACATTCCAAAGGAATGGAGGCGGTTGCCGGCGCTGTCCACCACATGCATCGGTGTTCTAACGCTGTCCGGCGGAAGGTCGAAGTACCGACCCGGCATGAGGAGCGTCCCGGAGCTGTCGACAAGGCTGACGCGCCCCAAGATCGCTCCAGGGACGGCCACAGCACGACGGTACGTCCCGTCGCGCGCAAAGATTGTGAACGTTTGCCTGGAGAAGTCGTACACCCCCAAGCTACCGTCAGGCAGCGGCAGCAGCGCGTTCGGCCGTTTGAATTCACCAGGGCCGTTTCCCGGGCGGCCTATCGTCTCTGCCAGTCGTCCATCGTTCCGGAAGATCTTTACGTTTCCCTCGATGCCGTCTGCCAGAGCGATCAGACCATTCCATTCGGCGACAGCCCTTGCTTCGCCGATCGGATCAGCCGAATCAGGCAGGAGGTCGGTCCAGCTGCTGACGGTGAACACCGAATCGAACGGCACCGGTGTACCCGCCGGCTCACGTCGCTCGCTTCTGCACCCGACAGCGAGCGCGCTGCACGCGATGAGGACCGCGACGATCCGCGCGCGCAATGGTACAAGCCGCGTAAGGGAGCGGCGAGTGTACTTGGCCATGCGCGCCAACCGGTCCGTGATTGCGTGCGAGAAACGCTCAAGGTACGCACGCTGGACCCGGCCACCATTCCGTGCGGTGCTCCCGCCCACAGCGCGGCCGCAGCAAGGGAAGAGCCTCGCCCTGCTTCGCGAGAGATCGTCCCCGTTGCTCTGTACGTGCCGGTTCATTGGGAACTGTATAAGTTAATCGCAGGAGTCCTCACCTATTGCGAGCGAGGCGCGGGCCTCACGAAGATGGTGCCACTATCGGCCCCGGGCCAAGCCGCTCACCGAGATCGCGCGCCGGCTGGGTATTGACCTATAGACATTCTGTCTGGGGCGCCAGTCGTACGAGCCGAGCCCCGGCATGTCGGGGGAGGCTGGGATGGCGCCGTCGCTCCAGGAGGCCAGTTAACCAGATGTCCACGAAAGGGGGGTCACTCCACTTCACAGCAACGACGCCAATCTTCTGCAGGCCCGGCTTCGGCGCAATGGGCTGCCCAAGGTGGCGCTTCCCCGGCGCGACATGGGGCGCCCGCAATCCGGCTGCGACTTTTTGGTGGCGTCCTGCATCATATCTCTGAAGCCAATCAGCAGCCGCCCTTCCGGACACGTGGCATGACGGATTCCTTCTCAGACGCGCTCCAACCCTGCTACGCCGACGCGCTCCGATTCTGCCGGGCGCTCTGCGCAAGGTGGTCGCCGTCCGAGGCCGAGGACGTCTTGCACGACGCTCTCCTCAAAGCGCTCCGCGGCTACGACAGACTTGAAGACCCCACCCGATTCCGTGCCTGGCTCTTCCAGATCATTGTGCGAACCTTCCGCGGAGCGGCGCGACGCGGGTTCTGGCGGCGTCTCGTGTCGCTTCAGGAACTGCCATCCGGAGAGGCGTTCCCCGAAGTGTTTCACGGGCCCGAGTGGTGCGAGGATCGTCTGTCGCTTCTTGGCGCGCTCGCCACGCTGTCACCGAAGGAGCGCGCAGCGGTACTGCTCTTCGAGGTTGGCGGCTTTTCCATCGACGAGATCGCCGAAATTCAGGGCGAGCGAACACACTCGGCAGTGAAGAGTCGCCTGAGCCGGGCCCGCTCGCGATTGCGAAAGCAGCTCGGCACACACTCGGCCCCCCGCGCCGCGGCGACGAACGCGCGTCGCTCGACGTGCAACAGGACACTGGATCATGAAACACTCGATGCCATCAACAACGTCTACTGACCGGGACGATCCCATCCTCGCCGCGCACTTCGAGGCGCTCCGCACGGCCACGGCCGTGGAGTCATTTCCTCGTGTGCGCTCGTGGCTCGAGGAGGCGTCGCGGAACGAGTGCCGTCAGCGTGCGAGGTGGCGAGCACGATCGGCACGCATTGTCAGATTGCTGCTCCGCCACCCGGTGCGGCTGGCTGCGGCATCGGCGGTGCTGGCGGCCGCGTGTACCATTCCAGTGGCGACGGATGAGACACTCGCGTACGTCATCTCCGGCCGGATCGCCGAGCCACCGGCCGCCGCGCGCGCCACACTGGCAACGCTCCCGTGGGTCAACCCGGAGCAGCTCACGGTGCTCGGTGAGGTGACGTGGAAGCATCCCGACGGGACCGAAACGGTGGAGGCGTACGTCGAGTCGGGGGAGGCAGTCGTGGACGGCCGCAAGATCATCACGCCGACCTCGAAGTTCGCGCTGGTCCTGCCGTACTCGGATGCGCGGGAGGTCGAGGCTCGTGCCCGGATGATGTCCGGTGTGAAGGACGTGATCTCCGCAGTACCGGAGCCCGTTCAGCAAAAGGTGCGGCGCCCGGCGCTCAAGGCGGCGCTCGTCGCGATGGAGTTGGAGTTCAGCACGCCGCTCCCGGACAGCGCGGTGGAGCGCCGGATCGGCGAGCACCTGGCTGGACTGCGCATGAGTGGTGTGCAGGTCCACTACGTCACCCGGCGGGATGGGACGCGGGCAATCCGGTTGTCCGGCCCCGGGATAGTTTCAGGGGGCGCGGACGATGCTCGGCGGATCCAGTCGTTCATCGAGGACGTTCAGTCGTCGCGGGCAGTCCGGGTATCGCCCTGACCGCGTTCCGCACAACCGTTTGACCGGTGTTCAGACGGCGTCCAAACACTCTTCTTACGGTATGTCCAGCCCCGTGGGTGCAATTTGCACCTACGGGGAAAGTCTTGTCGTGTGCGATCTTCTGTGGCTCCGTGTTACCGGATTGTGCTTGGCACGATAGTCGCCTTTGGCGGAAGCGTTCACAGTCACGTTACCTTCCCGTGGAGGGCACACCGGCATGAAACGGCTCACCATCAATGTGCTGGCCGTGGTCGTGGTGGCTCTGGGTCTCAGCTATGGCACGCGCCCCGCGCACGCGGCGACGGAAGCAGCGAAGTGCACCATCACCATCAAGAAGCCGGACGGTACCACCATCGACCTAGTGCTCGAGGGTGACACCTGCACTCGCACTTCCGACGGGAACTGCACCTGCTCGTAAGCCAGTACGCGCTCTGCCACTTCGCGGCTCATTGTGCCGCGCGATCGGCATAGCGGCCCCCGCCACCAAGGAGACTACCCATGAAGCGTTCGGCGATAAACCTACTCTCGCTTGCCGTTGTTGCTGCCGGGGTTCTCTCACTGACCACGCCTTCGATCGCAGTCGCAGACACGCTGGCAGCCAAATGCACGAAGACCGTCACGTTACCGGATGGCTCATCGACTACTGTCACCCTCGAGGGCGACACGTGCTCGACTGACATTGAAAAAGGGACGTGCACCTGTAGCACCACTCGGTAATCTTGCCCGCCACCGGCCGTTGTGGGAATGTCGGTGGCGGTTGTGGTGCCCACTGGGTGCTGCTCACGCGCACTGTGCGCCCGTACGACGTCGTCTACCATTCAGAGTGAAACCATGCCAAGAGCGACTATAAACCTGGCCGCCGTACTCCTGGTGCTTGCCGGTGCTTATCACGTCCAAGAGGTTTCTGCTGCAACCGAGCCGCCAGCACAGTGCACTACCTGGCGCACGCTCAGCGACGGAAGCCGCGTCGAAATTACGGTTGAGGGAAGCGAGTGCGTTCTGGATTTCCGTACCAATACCTGCACGTGTACTGGGTAACGTTGTGCCGCCTCGCGCCGCGTGGCGTGGATTACTGATCATGACACCACACGCACTTGGAGGATGGATGATGCGGACCTCCCTAGAGGCGTGGCTCGCCGCGTTCGTGGTAGCCGCCGGTGGCGCCTGGCTAGCCGGAGCCTCTTCAGCAAGCGCGGAGGAGGCAGCCGCGGTTTGCGGACAAGTTCGGCAGCTTCCCGATGGCAGTGTAGTCATCATCGAAGTGGAAGGTTCGCACTGCGTATGGGACGTCAAGAAAGACACGTGTACATGCACGTGAGCGCGTCGGTGCCGCCGATCACACATTCGTCTGGTGGTGGCTCTGAGTGCCTTGTGCCTGCGCGGTCTCTCCCACTCGCTAGGACGCAGAACCCAGCAGATGCACTCGCGGCGAACCACGCTCCTTGCCGGCTCAACGACAACCGTCCCGGACGATAGCAATATTCTGATGTGGCGTCGTCTTTCGCGACCAGCCGACGGGACGCCGCTGCAGTTCAAGCGAACAGGTTCCGAATAACCGTGCTGTTCACTAGATCCCTGTTAAGTTCGGCTCGCCACACGATGGTCCTGTTGCGACGACCGTGCTGTCTAAGACGGTCCATTCGGTTCTCGCAAGCCGCTATCTTGCGAGCGTTGTGTTGCCGCACGCCTCTGCATTCCACTCGCACGTCGCAACTTGCCGCATTGCTTTGGGTGGCAGTCGTTTCCGCCCTGCCTACGGCCTGTTCGGGCTCCGATCACGAACCTAGCCGGCAAGCGAACGAGCCGCTGATGTGCTCCGTATCTCTGCTCACTCGAAGTGCAATCGATGCCGAGCTGAGCAACGTTTTCGCTATGGACGTGGACTCGCGTGGTCTGATCTACACCATCTCGGCTAGTACCGTCACGGTCTTCGCGCCAGATGGTAGTTTGCTCCGTCGCTTTGGGCGCGATGGCGCCGGCCCCGGCGAATTCAAGAACCTCATCGGGATACAGATCCTGCCTGGTGACAGCGTATTCACCTTCGATACCGGCCTCAGTCGCATTACCGTCTTTGCACCTGGCACGGACTCGGTGGCGTACACCTTGAATCTGCTGACTGCAGCGCACAAGCTGCCGCCGTCGCGGCTCGTAGCCGTTCCGGACAAACGCATCTTTCTGGCGATCCATCAGCGCGTGGCGAGCGCGCGCGGCGCAACGCAGGGACAGCAGGTTGTTCGTATCCTGAACTGGGATGGCACGGTGCGTCGGGACTCTGTGCTCAGCTTCCCTGCCTCCGGATCGGTGCTGATCGCTCGCGGGAACGGAGTAGTAACCGCAGGCTACAACCCATTCGGCGCTCCGCACGTGGTCAAGTTTACAGCGAACGGTCACATCTACTATGGACCAGGAGACTCGCTCTCCATCGAAGTCTATGATCTGGAGGGTCAGCGGGACCGCGCGTTCAGTAGTCCTTACACGCCCCCACGCGTCACTGGGGAGGACATCGAACACGCCGTTAAAGAGCAGTCCGCCGACGAATTGTTATCAAGGGCTTTGCGAGCGGAGGCTCCTGAGCGGTGGCCTGCGTACCATAATTTTGTAGTTGACGACGCAGGGCAGATATGGGTTGGCCTCACGTCACCCAACGGAGAGCCCATCCGATGGGCCGTCTTCTCTCGTACCGGAGAGCGGCTCTGTAGCGTGACGTTTCCAGAGACGGTCGGACCCGAAGTGATCCGAGACAATCGAGTATACGGCGTCGCGCGGGACACTTTGGACGTCCCCAGTGTGGTGGTATATCGCGTTAGCCAGCGGCGGAATGAGGCGACTCGATAATGAATGTCAAGGCGGCGATCTCCAACGGCTCTACGGCTTTGCTCGTAATCTGTGCCGTCCTAGTGACCGGTGTGGTCATCCGCAAGGAACTCTTCTCACCTCCTCCGCCAGAGCCACAACCGACTATCATTATCGCGAACTGGAAGCACCTGGCCGACACCGGGCACCTGTTCGGGCCGACGGATGCGAAGGTGACAATCATAGAGTTCTCGGACTTCCAGTGCCCATTCTGCGCGCAAGCAGAACATGTGCTGCGTCAGCTTCGGGAGCGGTACCCTGTTCAATTACGAGTGGTGTACCGCCACTTTCCTCTGGAGGAGCTCCACCCCCTCGCCCGTGCCGCCGCAGATGCTTCGGAGTGTGCCGGTGAGCAGGGGAATTTCGCGTCGTACCACGATCTACTGTTCGCGTACCAGGACTCTATCGGACGGGTGCCCTGGAGTACATTTGCTCGTCGCGCAGGCGTGCCCAATGTCGCGAAGTTCGACGAGTGCGTTGCGCTGCATCGGTACGACGACGTGGTGGCGAACGACATTGCAGCGGGAGCTGACCTCAGACTCTCCGCAACGCCGATGTTCGTAGTCAACGGGAGACTCGTCGCCGGTGCCCTCTCCGCAGAGCGCTGGGACCAGTTAATTCGTGACATTCTGGGAGAAATTCAGACCGCGAGCAAGTAAGCCTTTAGCCGCGCAACAGCACACACCACGAGGGCGCCGGTCACAGCAGGATCTGGAGGCGTCAGCTCGCGATACATGGCGGCCACGTCACGTCTACGATTCGAGGTCCACAGACCGGGCATGGCTGGATGAACGCATGGGTGACTTTGCCGCCGACTCCTCGTCGCTGGACGGCTCAAGCGGAGGCTTAGCGGCCGGTGCGCGCTGTATCTTCACCCACAGAGTGCTACGAGACATGCCGAGCCGACGAGCGGCTCGGGTGCGATTCCCGCTTTCGGCAGTGAGGGCATCATGCACGCGACGTAGCTCCTCGTCGGGAGTTCCGGTCCATTGATACCTGGCGGACACCGGCCGATTGGAGGCGCCCCCATCGTGCCGGTGGAGGTGCCGGCGATCTCGGATTTCTTCCGCCAGATCCTGCGGTCGTATGGTACCGCCTTCGGCAAAAATGACCGCTCGCCGTAGCACGTTGTCCAGTTCTCGGATGTTCCCGGGCCAGTCGTATGCCGCAAGTAATTTGTATGCATCATCTGACACGATGGGTGGTGCGCCACCCGTACTTGCTCTGCGCAAGAGGTAGTTAACTAGTTGCGGGAACTCGTCCCCACGCTCCCGAAGCGAGGGGACTCTGAAGGTGAGTACCGCGATACGATGATACAGGTCGTGGCGAAACCGCCTAAGTTGAACCATTTCAGTGAGAGATGCGTTGGTTGCGGTAATCACTCGTACATCTATCGGTATTACGGTGGTCGCCCCAAGCCTGCGCACCCAATGCTCCTCAAGTGCCGTGAGAAGCTTACTTTGCATGGTTAGCGGCAGCTCGCCAATCTCGTCCAGGAACAGCGTACCACCGCTCGCGGCTTCAACCAGGCCGATGCTAGACTGGCGCGCGCCTGTGAACGCGCCACGCACATGGCCAAATAGCTCGCGCTCGAAGAGTGCCTCCGGTATGGCGGTGCAGTTCACGGCCTGGAATGGCCGGCGCGCCCGTGCGCCGCTTTCGTGAATGAGTCTGGCCAAGTATGTCTTCCCCGAGCCCGTCTCTCCAAATAGGAGGACGGGTTCCGCACAGCGGGCGGCGCGCTCCACGAACTCACGCATCCGACGGGTGAGGAGTGAGTCCTGTCCCGTCAACGTACGCATTCGGATAGAAGGAGTGAGGGAACGCATGTCGCGGCCGGGATGCGATGAGTAACCTGCATATCCGCTGGACAGGATCTCCGGAGAGGCCCGGGTTGTCCACGGAATCTGTCGTGTTCCTGCTCCATCGCGTTGCTCATACCAGGTCGCTGCTTGACTGGCGCGTCTCGTAGAGCGCGCCCTCGACGTCGCACGTTTCCCTATGCGGCCACGACTGCGCTACACGGTCTAAGCAGAACTGTTCACTCCTATGACGCGCAGTTGGCTCGCCGCACCGGCTGTTAGCGCCTTCTACATTCAGAATATCTACTCACTCACACCAGCGTGCAATGACGCTGCACTCCAATTATTGACTCTCCACACCACTTTTGAGCTTGCCCCGATTTGGTGGACGCGTAAGTGATAGGTCCTACGCGGCCGCCTGCACCTGGGCTTCGTACGCCGCTGGACTGAGATACCCCAGCGTGGAATGCCGGCGTATCGGATTGTACCAGGTCTCGATATAGCGACCGATCGCGCGCCGCGCCTCCGCTTTCGTGTGCCAGTCGTGCCGCATCACCAGCTCGAACTCCAGCGTCGAGAAGAAACTCTCGGCGACCGCGTTGTCGTAACAATCCCCCTTCCGGCTCATGCTGGCCACCATGCCGTGCGCGGTGAGCTCCTGCTGGTACGCCCTCGCCGTGTATTGACTGCCGCGATCCGAGTGATGAATCAATCCCGGACCGGGGCGGCGCGCCGCCCGCGCCATCCGCAACGCGCCGAGCGCCAGGTCGACTTCCAACGTGTCGCGCATCGCCCAGCCCACGCAGCGCCGCGAGCCCAGATCCAGCACGGCCGCCACGTACAGCATCCCTTCCCGCGTCGGGATATACGTGAGGTCCGCCACCCAGACCCGATTGAGCGCGACGCCACTCACATCGAACTGGCGACCCAACCGATTCGGCGCGATCGGATCGTCGTGGGCGGAATCGGTCGTCACCACGCGCCGCGTCTTGCGCGGCCGCGCGACGAGTGCCCCCTCTCGCATCAGCCGGGCCACGCGCTTGGGACTCGCCGGCAGGCCTTCCGCCTGCAGCTCCCGGTGCACGCGCGGCGCCCCGTAGGTCTCCCCACTTTCGGCATGGATCATCCGCACGCGCGCCATCAACACCTCGTCGATCAGCGCGTGCCAGCTCGGCGGCCGCCGGAGCGAGGCGTAGTAGCCCGACGGCGACACCTCCAGCACTCGACACATGAGTCGCAGGGGGAACTCGCCGCGATGGCGAGTGATCACGGCGTACCTCATCGCGACTCCTTCGCGAAGTACACCGCCACTTTTTTTGCGAACGCCTGCTCCTGGCGCAGCACCGCGACTTCGCGCCGCAGCCGGCGATTCTCCTGCTCGACCGTCTCGCCGGGGGGCCCGGCGTCGGCGCCCGTCCGCCGCGCGGCCAGTCGGGCCCAGGTGCGCAACTGGTCGGCGCGCACATCCAACTCGCGGGCCACCTGCGTCAGGGTGCCACCCGCCGCGCGACGCTCCGCCGCCAACCGCACGGCCTCGGCCTTGAACTCGGCGCTGAACGCGCGCCGCTCACGCCGCCCTGCTGTTCCTGCCTTCCCCTTGGATTTCATGTGCCACCTCCGCCCCCAACTTAGGGCGAGTAAGGCGTCCACGAAATCGGGTGAGGCTCACTTTATCCCTCGCCCACCATTCCGCATCGACACGCGGCAAGACGCACATCCGCTATCCTGCACAATCGTCTCCACACGGTTGGCGTACGCACAGCGGTAGGAGCACTTCCACCCCACCGCGCTCAAGGACGACTCGAGCACTCAGGCCGGTGCGCCTCCGCATTGCATGTGACAGCCCTGAGGCATCGCCATATCCCAACTGTCGTGCTACGCTCTCGAGCGTCCGCCCGCGATCCTGCAGCAATAGGCTGGCGTTCAGCAGGCGCGCCCACTGGATCAGTTGTCCCGGCGGCAGCAGCCCAGCTTCCGCCAACCGTCTCCGAAACGTACTAACGCTCCAGCCATGTGATCGCGCCACACTCTCCACCCCGATACCTGGGTTCCGTGCCATTTGAACGATATGGGTCAGCGCCGACCTCACGTGCTGCGTCACCGACGTGGGAAGTGCGCGCTGTACCCGCACGGCAAGGTGTGAGCATATGGCTTCCTCCAGCCGATCATGAAGTGCTCTCGGATTCGCCGTGACGTCGTTCGGGATGACGTCCTGCATGCCGTCCCGTATAAGTGCGATCAGATCACGCGTAAACGCGATCCTCGCAGGGCAGAATGCCACAACAGGAATTGCTTCAAACAACCTGAGAAATTCTTGGCACTCGGTAACGGACGTCGCTCCGTCAACATACGGGTTCACCACCGCAAGTGCGGCTCCCCGCTGGGCCAGCTCCCGCAACTCCGTCCAGTCCGCTGCGAAGCGGACGGTGGCTTCCCCTGCCGACGCAAGTTCAGTCGCCCCTAGCACCAAATGTCTTCGCCGATCCGCATCGCGAAGGAGTGCAATGATACAAAGGCTGTCCGTCGACTTGGCCCCGATGTCGCTGTCGTTATCTGTGAAACTGGCACCGGGCTGAGGGCAATGCACGCGATTACTCTGCTCCCTCCTCATCATGCGCCTGCCCCCCGCCTTCGTCCCATCACCTCCACCTTAGAGCCGGTCCCAAAATTCAGCGTGATTGCTGATGCGCAATGAGCGCGGACGCCAGGTAGACCAGCGCGCGGTAGTTGCGGGCTTTCACTTCCCAGCGAATCAGCAGACTGCGGAATCGATTGTGCCAGCTGTTCGTCCGCTCGACCACCCACCGCCGCGGCTTGCCATGGGCTCGACCGACGAGCGGCGGCTCCCCTTTCTGGCGAATGTGGGGCGTGATCCCGCGCGCGCGCACGGCCGCATCGCAGTCACGAAATGCATACCCCTTGTCGAGGCAGCAGTGCTTCGTGCGCCGCACGCCGCGGCCACACTTCAAGACCACCGCGTCGAGTGTCGGCGCGAGCGACCACTTGTCGTGCACGTTGGCGCCGCTCAACACCACGGAGAGCGGAACGCCGCGCCCGTCGGTCAGGACATGCCGTTTCGTCCCACACTTCGCTCGATCGGTCGGGTTCGGTCCCGTGAGATCCCCCCCTTTGGCGCTTTCACGATGACCGCGTCGAGCGCACCCCACTTCCATTGAATGCCGCGGCGGTGATCGTAGTAGCGGAGCATGCAGACGAAGAGCTGCTCGAACACGCCTTGTCGCTCCCACTCCTGAAATCGACGGTGGCACGTTTGCCCGGAGCCAAACTCCCGCGGGATGGCGCGCCACTGGCAGCCGGTGCGTAATCGATAGATGATCCCGCCCATGACAGCGCGATCGTCGTTACGCGGTCGTCCCCGTCGTGAGCGGCGCGGTGGGGGTGGCGGAATCAGCAGTTGCAGTTTCTTCCACAGCGGCTCGGGAATCGTGCTGAAGCGTTTGTCCATGCCCCGCGCTACTCGCATACTCAGCGCCAAGACCCCATTACTCACGAATTTTGGGACCGGTTCTTAGCACTCATCCTCCTCCCCTCCCCCCTCCTCTCGAACAACAGATACAGCGCCGGCGTCACCGTCAGCACGAGCAGCGTGGAGCTCGTCAAGCCGCCGATGAGCGAGAATCCGAGCGCGTTCCAGATGTTCGCATCCGCCGTGGGACTGAAGAGCACGAGCGGGAGCAAGCCCAGCACGGTGCACGCACTCGTCATGAGAATGGGACGCACGCGCTGCCGCGTTCCTTCCAGGATCGCCTCGCGCAGCGGCCGCCCATGATCGCGGCGGAGCTGGTTCACCCGATCCACCAGCAGAATGGCATTGTTCACCACGATCCCGCCCATCATGATGACGCCGATGTACGCCTCGCGTGTGAAGCTGGCGTGGCCCAGGTAGAAGATGAGAAAGACGCCGATGAGCGCCATCGGCACGGTGAGCAGCACGCACAACGGCTGCTTTGCACTCTCGAACAGCGCGGCGGTCACCATGTAGATGAGCACGAGCGCCACCGCCAGCACGCCGTAGAGCTGCTGCTGTTCTTCGGTGGACCATCGGAACTGATCGTGCACGTCGATCGTGTACCCTTCGGGCAGACGCATCGACGCCACCACTGCGTCGCGCACGCGATCCCCCAGCTTGGCGGGGCCACGAAATTCATACGCCACACGTCGCTGGTATTGCTGGTCCTCGCGCACGATCCGGCCGAGCACGTTGCGCTCCTCTACCCTCGCCACGTCACCCAGCCGCACCGGAGCACCGCGCCCGGGGATGAGCAGGTTCTCCAATCCCTGGACGTCCAGACTGTCGAACCCTGCACGTTTGATGGAGAGCGTCACCTCCTGCCCGCCCACGGGGAGCACCTCCCCGGCCGCGCGCCCGTTCACGGCGGCGGCCACCTGCCCCACCACGTCGCGCGCCGTGAGGCCGTGCATGGCCATGCGCGCGCGGTCGATGTGCAGCGCCATCTCCGTCGCCCGGTCACGCTCGTAGAACTCCCCCGACGCGTTCACATCGACGTCCCGGATGCGCGAGAAGCGCGTGAGCCGGCGCCCGAGCTCCTCGGCGATGTCGCGCACCGTCTCGTAGTTGTAGCCCAGGATCTTGATCGAGTAGTTCGGCGCGCTGCCGCCGCCACCGTAGAACGATGGACCATACCCGTATACGCGCACCTCGGCGCCGCCAAACAGATTCCCGAAGGCGGTGAGCTGCTCCTTGATGGCGATGGGGACGGCGGTGCGCTCGAGCGAGTCCGGAAAGGTCACGCGGATGAGCGCGTACTGCGGGTACACGTGGCTCACGAACCGGTCGACCTCGGGGAGCTCGTGCAGCCGCTGCTCGAAGTACGTGGTGAGCTCGTTGGTGCGCGCGAGCTGCGCTCCACGCGGAAGCTGGATCTGCACGCTCAGATAGGTGTCTTCCCCGTAGAAGTTGCGCCACAGGAATCCGCGCACCACGTGCTTCTGGAAGAGCCATCCCGAGCCGACGAGCATGACGAGCGCCACCCCGACGGTGACCCACGGCCAGCGCAGCGTCGTCGCCACCAGTGACCCGTGCAGGTCGCGCCGCCAGAGCCATCGCGCGCGCGCGGGCATCGCGCCCAGCGCCACGGGTGAGCGCCGCGCAGGCGCACGGCGGACCGCCGCCAGCACCCGGCGCGAAACTGCGGGGATGAAGCTGAACGCCACGAAGAGACTGGCGAGGAGGCTCACGCCGACCGCCACCGCCATCGGTACGTAGTACGCGCGCAGCTCCCCCTGCAGATACATGAAGGGGATGAACACCACCACGGTGGTGAGCGTCGACGCGAGAATCGCCACCACCACCTCGCGCGATCCGTGCTCCGCGGCCGCCTCGGGCGCCTCACCACCGCGCACGCGGCGATGGATATTCTCGAGCACGACGATGGCGTTGTCCACGATGAGGCCGAAGCCCATCGCCAGCCCCATGAGGGTGAGGACGTTCAGACTGTAGTGCGCGAAGTACAGCAGGTTGAGCGCGATCAGGATGGAGAACGCGATCGTGGCGAACACCACGCCGGCCGACCGCAGCGAGCGCAGGGAGACGAGCAGCACCACGAACACGACGACCGCCGAGATGAGCGCGCGATGGCGGAGATCGGTGAGCTGCAGGCGGATGGCGCGGCTCTCGTCGTTGGCGAGGATGAGCCGCACTCCCGGCGGCGCCTGCGACGAGAGCGTGGCGAGCGCGCCCTTCACGCGGTCGGACACGCGGAGCGCGTTGCTGCGCGGCTGGCGGTGCACCTCGAAGGACAGCGCAGGACGTCCGTCGATGCGGAAGTACGAATCGGGATCTTCGTAGCCGGCGCTCACGGTGGCCACATCGCGCACGCGCACCAGCCGCCCACCGCCGGAGAGGAGCACTGCCGACGCGATGTCCCCAACGTCGCGCGCATGCTCGCGGATGGTGACGGTGCGCTCCAACCCGGTGATCTCGTCGCGCGCCACCCCCGCCTCGCGCACGAGATCGAGCTGCGTCACCCGCTCGCGGACCATGGCCGGCGAGAGCCGGAGCGCCGCGATCCGCTGCGGGTCGAGCACGATGCGCACCACCGGACGCAATCCACCGTTCACCGTCACGTTGGCCACGCCGTCGAGCTGCTGCACGTCGGGGACGATGGTTTCGTCCACGTACGTGCGCAGCGCGGCGAGCGTGTAGGGGCCGGTGACGTCGTAGCTCAGGAACGGTTGCGTCTGCTGCTGGAACGCCTCCGGTACGTACTGCTCCACGCGCGGACTGCTTGCGGCCGCCGGCAGCTCCTCGCGTAGCGCCGACAGCCGCTCGGCCAGCTCCAACCGCGCGAAGTCCATGTCCGTCTCCGGGGCGAACTGCACGGTGAGTTGGGCGAGCCCGCTCCCGCCCTGATCACTGGACGTGGACTCGACCTTCACCACGCCGCGCACCTGCTGTACCGCGCCCTCGAGCGGCGAGGTGAGCAGCGCTTCGGTGGCCTCCGGAGAAGCGCCGGGCCACACGGCGGTGATGCTCAACTGCGGGAGCCGCGTGTCGGGGAGGAGCTCGAGGGGGATGTTCCGCCACGCGGCCACACCGAGCAATGCCGCGGCCACGTAGACCATCGAGATGGCGACGGGACGCTTGATGGAGAGGCGGATCATGGACGGTGGTGCCGGAGACGCCTACGGCTTGCGGAGCGGGTACATGCGCACGTGCTCCACGTCGAGGTCGTCTTTCCAGGTGCCGAGGACGTAGTCGGAGCCAATCTCGAGAAGATCGAAGCGCGGGGGCATGGTGATGGTGCCCTGGTACCGGCCCGCCGTGTCGAACACGGACCACACCGGGATCGTGTCGCCGGGGAGTGGCATCTCGCGCACCCAGAGGGCGCCGTCGTCCACCGCCAGGAGATTCAGGAAGTAGCCGACGGAATCCGGGTGTGGCGTGTTCCGCATTCTCTCCTCCACCTGCCGGCGCACGTCGGCGTCGGCGTTCGCGGAGGCGTTGCCAAGAGCGACCATGATGTCGTCGGTGAACGGGACAGCCTGTTCGTCGCGCCGGATGAGGCGCGTGACCGCGCCCGCAGTGTCGTAGCGGGCAATCTCGTAGCGTGCATTGTCGCCCACGAAGAGCGATCCGCCAGCAACCCTTCCGAAGGTCTTATGGAACAGGGTCGGCATGAACATCGTCATGCTCACGTTGTTGCCGTTGCGCGTGGCGTTCACCACCAGCTCGTCAGCGAGGATGCCGGCCAACGTGTCTGCGAGCGAACCATCGGGGTGGAGCCGGATCACCGTGGCTCGCGCGCGCACCAGGCCGGTGTTGTCGAAGCTGAACGGGCCGTTCGCCAGCACTGCCAAACTGCCGTCGCCGAATACACCGAACAGCGTCGGGAACGACCCGATCTGGGCGGACGCGGTGACGGCGGACACGAACCGTCCGCTCGGGTCGAAGCGCGACAGCCGTCGACTCGACCGATCCCAGACGAGCAGGGTGTCACCCGGACGCCGTACGAGTGTGCCGATGTTGTTGAACTCCCCCGGTCCACCACCGTGGCGCCCGGCCTGTGCAATGAACCGGCCGTCCGCGCCGAAAATGCGGAGCGCGTTCACTTCCGCGTCCGCCACGACGATCCTGCCGTCCGACAGTCGAGTGGCTGCCGTCACGTCGGAGAACTGTTGCGTGGTATCGTTCGGATCGCCGCCCACGTCGAAGGAAGGCCGTGGGACCACGGTCCACGCGCGTTCCTTCGTCCACGCCGGTGCGTGGTTCTCCACGATCTCGACGCCCGCGCTGTCGCGGACGACGGCGGTGCCGCCGGCACCCGAGTCGTCGGCGCACCCAGCGCATCCGAACGACACAGCTACCAGCCACGGCACGCCGACGACCAGCGGCATGCGCCCTGCGCGTCGCTTACTGCTACACGTTGCGCCGTGCCGGTCACGCGCGATACAGGAGAACATCATTCGCTCCGAGCTGAGTGGTGTGACATACGACATGGCGTGACGCAGCGAGAGTGTCTATGCGTCTATGCGCCCACGCTCGCGCTGCCGGAACACGATCGCATGGGCTCAATCTCGAGGCATCCTGACAACGGCCTCCGGCGCAGCACCGCTCGACAGCGCGCCCCCCGCTGCGGCGACCGGTGATCCGTCACCCGCGTGCACCTCCGGCTCCCGCGCCCACCCGAAGCGCACGCGCATCTCCTCGATCAGATCGTACGCCACCGGAATAACGATGAACGTGAGCGCCGTTGCGCTCACGAGTCCGCCGAGCACGGTGATGGCCATCGGCGCCTGGAGCGAGGCGCCCGTTCCCCACCCCAGCGCCATGGGCAGCACGCCGAGCAGCGTGGTGGCCGTGGTCATGAGGATGGGACGAAGCCGCGCGTGCCCCGCCGCCAGGATCGCTTCCCGCACCGGCATCCCCTGCTCGCGCATCTGCAGGACAAAATCCAGCTCAACCACCGCGTTGTTATCGACGATGCCGAGCAGGATGATGAATCCGATGAGACTCATGCTGTTGATGCCGTGCCCGGTCAGCCAGAGCATCACCGTGGCGCCCACGATGGCCAGCGGCATGCTGAGCAGCACGGTGAATGGGTGCACGAGCGACTCGAATTCGGCGGCGAGAATGGCGTACATCAGGAGGAAGGCGACGACGAAGGCGAATCCGAGCGCGCGGAAGCTGCGGTGCATCTCCTCGTTTTCCCCGCCCACCTCGGTGCGGATCCCTTGCGGCGCCGGCACGCTCGCGATCGTGCTCCGGACGGCGCCGAGCGCGTGCTCCAGATCGGTGCCGCGCACGTCGGCGAGCACCGGCACCACGGGCGCCTGATTCACGCGCAGGATCTCCGACGGGCCGGTGGTCTCGCGCGTGTGCACCAGCTCGCGCAGCGGAATACCGTCCACGCGGAGCTGCTCGAGTGTGCTCAGCGAGTGACGGCTCGTGGCCGGAAGACGGACGACGATCGGTACCTTGCGGTCGAAGTCCACCAGATCGGTGGCCACGGTGCCGCGCATGTACGCTTCCACCGCGTCGGCAATGCGCTTCGGCTCCACGCCGAACGCCGCAGCGCGATCCCGGTCGATCTCCACCAGGATCTCCGGATGTCCGGTCTCCACACCGAGGTGCACGTTGGTGACGGCATCGCTCGTCGCGAGCCGCTGCTCCACCATACGCGCATACTCCAGCGCGCGATCCTGGTCGTCGCCGCGGACGCGCACGGCGAGGTCCGCCTCGCCCCCGCCGAGCAGGGAGCCGAGCACCGTCGCGCGTCCGGTCTCGATGGTCACCGCGCCGGCGGGGAACGCGCCGAGCGAGCGGCGCAACCGGTCGACCACCTGCGCGCTGCTCGCGCCCTGGCGCACCTGCACGTCGAGCGTGGCAATGTTGCTCCCACGCTCCTCGGTACTCCCTGCCGCCGCGGCTGCGGTGCCCTGCTCTCCCATCCGCGCGAACACCGCATCGACGGCCGAATCCGATCGGATGGCGGAATCCAGACGGGCGGCGATGGTATCCGTGGTGGCGAGCGGCGTCCCGGACGGCAGCGCCAGACGGACGCGGAACGCGCCTTCATCAACGGTGGGAAGGACGCTGCGGTCGAGGCGCATCCCCACGAAGATCCCGATGGCGAGGAGCACGAGCGATACCGCCACCACGCGCCCGCGATGATCGAGCGCGCGGGCAAGGAGCCGCACGTACCACGCGTTGAAGCGCGCGAGTCCTCGCTCGAACAGCACGAGCGGCTTCCACTGGAGAGGACGCGCGGTGCCGGTCCACCGCGATGCCATCACCGGCAGCAGCGTGAGCGCGACGGCAATGCTGGCGAGCAGCGAGAATGCGACGGCGAACGAGAGCGCGCCCAGCAACTGGCCGGCGATCCCCTCCACGTAGATGATGGGACCGAAGACGGCGATGGTCGTGAGCGTGGACGAGATGATCGCGCCCTGCACCTCCTCCGCGCCGCGAACGGTTGCCGTGTGCTGGTCCGCCCCCAGTTGCCGGTGACGGAAGATGTTCTCCAGCACGACGATCGAATTGTCCACCAGCATCCCGACGCCGAGCGCGAGTCCGCCCAGGCTCATGATGTTGAGCGAGACGCCGGCGGCATTGAGCAGCGCGAACGTCGCGATGACGGAGATCGGAATCGCGAGCGCGACGGCGATGGGGTAGCGCGGCTCGCGCAGAAAGAGGAAGAGCACCAGAAAGGCGAGCACGCCTCCCTGCAGCAGGTTCTGCACGACGCTGGAGATGGCCTGCCGGATGAAGCCAGCCTGGTTGCTCGCCACCTGCAGCGTGATCTCCGGATACTGCGCGCGGAGCTGCCGGAGCACTTGATCCACGCGTTCCGCCACGCGCACCGTGTTGGCGCCGGCCTCCTTGTACACCAGCAGCCCCACCGCCTCCGCGCCGTTGTAGCGCGTGATCGCCTGGCGCTCCGCGAAACCATCTTCGATGGTGGCGATGTCGCCGAGCGTCACCTGCGCCGCGGCAGGAACGCTGTCGGGTGGAGAGCGCGCGCCGCTCGGTGAGCCCTGCCCCGCGCCCACAATGCCGGCCGACGTGCCGCCGGCCGCTGCGCCGTCCGGCTGATGCGGGATCACGATGCCGGCAATCTCGGCCGGCGACGCGAGCTCGCCCAGCGTGCGCAGCGAATACTGAAATCTCCCGCGCAAAATGGTGCCGCCCGGTGCGCTCTGATTGGCCGCGTCGAGCGCGTTGGAGACGTCCTCCATGGAGACGCCGAAGCTCTCGAGCTTCTGCGGGTCCACGTCCACGTGAATCTCGCGCTCCAATCCGCCGGTGACGGTCGCCTCCGACACGCCGTCGAGCTGCTCCAACCGCCGCTTGATGACGCTCTCGGCGAGATCCTTGAGCGTCCACAGATCTCCCTGTCCGGACACGCTGATCGTGAGGACGGGCTCGGCGGCAGGATCGGTGCGCAGCACCGCCGGACGATCCACGCGCTCGGGCAGTTGTCCGCGCAGGTTGTCCAGCCGCTCGCGCACGTTGAGGAGCGCGAAGTCCATGTCCGCTCCCCAGGCGAAGCGGAGCGTGACCAGCGAGACCCCCTCGCGCGAGACGCTCTCCACGCGCTCCACGCCCGGCACCGCCACCACCTCGCGCTCGATCGGCTCCGTGACGAAGCGCTCCACCTCGGCGGGCGCGACCCCCGGATACGTGGTCTGCACCACCAGCTTGGGGTAGGCGATGTCCGGGAGCAGATTGATCGGCAGGCGGGTGAACGAGATGAGCCCCAGGAGCACGACGGCCAGAAAGCACATCGTGATCGCCACGGGACGGCGAACGGAGCGTGAGGGGAGCGACACGGCGAACGCTTACCGGTCCGGTCCGACGGAGCGGCCGAGCTTTTCCTCGAGGGTGACGCGCGCCACCACGAAGGTGAACAGCGCCTCCACCGCGTTGCGCTCATCCTGCTGCGCGCGGTCGACCACCGCCTGCAACTGGGTGAAGTCGATGGCACCGACCTGATACTTCTGTCGCGCCAGCTCCACGCGCTCGCGGCTCAACTGCACCGCGCGCTCCGCCGTCTGCTCACGCCGGTACGCGTTGCGCAAATCGATGAGTGCCGCACGCACGTCCCGCTCGGTCTGCAGCTGCTGGCGCCGGAGATCCTGCTCCGCCCGGTCGCGCGCCGCGGCCGCCTGCCCCACGGCCGCCTGTGTCTGGAACTGCGAGAAGATGGGGAGCGAAACGTTGAGTCCGAACGAATACGTGCGATCCGGCGGGTTGAATTCGAAGATCGCGTCGTACCCGGGCAGGTTGAGCCCGCGACTCCACCCCGCTCTCGCGGAGATCGTTGGCCACCGCTGGGAGTGCGCCGCGGAAAGCGTGGCACTGTTCGCCGACAACGTGGCGCGGCTCGCCGCCACGTTCGGGCTCCATGTGAGTGCGAGCTGGACGAGCGAGTCGGCGTCCAGCGTCGACGGATCGAAGACGGCCAGCGGCTCCGACGTCAGCGAGAAGGCGGTGTCGAGCGCGATGCCGATCGCCTGCAGCAGGTCGAGCTTGCTCTTGTTCGCGGTGCCGTGCGCTTCCTCCAGTGCGGCCTCGGCGTTCGCCACGTCGCCCTCGGCGCCGAGGACATCGATGCGGTCCGCCGCCGCCACGGCAAAACGGCGGCGGGTGGCATCGAGTTGCTCGCGCGCCGAGGCGAGCTGCTGTTCGGCCAGGGCGATGAGTCGAGCGTCGCGCAGCGCGAGATAGTAGCGCTGGCTCACCAGCGAGGTCACGGTCGCGCGCTGTGCCGCACCGGTGGCATCGGCGGCGCGGATCTGCGCGTTGGCAGCAGAGAGCTGGTGGAAGCGCGTGCCGCCATCGAGCAGCGTGAAGTCCAATCCCACGAACTGGCTCGATGAGCTGAAGCGCGAGTTCAACGGATCCTCGCGCCGGATGGGGTTGCCGAAATCGTCCGTGCCGGTGACCACACGGCTGTCCGCGCCGCTGAAACCCATGCTTGCGTCGACGCGCGGGAGGAAGCTCCCCACGCTCTGCAGGTGCGACGCGTTCGCCGCGTCGCGCTGCGTGAGCGCGCCCAGGTAGTCGGGATTGTGCGCGAGTGCCAGGCGCACGGCGTCTTCCAGGGAGAGTTGCGCCGGCACGTGATCGCCTGCGCCCTGGGCGCGGAGCGTGGCGGGCGTGCCGGCGAGCAATGCGACGGCCAGCGCGACGCCAGCGCGCCTCACTGTGGCCGCCCCCCCGCCTCGCGTACGTCTTTCACCAGGCGCACGTGCGCATCGTGAATGAGCGAGAAGTGGCCATCGGTGAGCACGATCTCTCCGGGCTTCACCATGCGGTCCGGCGCGTCGGGGAGAATCTCCACGAGCGAGTCGTTCTGCAGCCCGGTGGTCACGTAGCGCCACTTGGCCAACCCGCTGGAGCCCTGCGGATCGTAGACGAAGAGCATCGTCCGCTGATCGCGCTCCAGGATGGCCGACCGCGGAACGAGAATGCGATCGGCAAAGCGGCGCGCGTCGAGGGAGACGCGCGCGTACATGCCCGGGAGGATCTCGCCGCGCGGGTTCGGAATGGCCACCGTCACGCGCGCCGTGCGCGTCTGCGGATCGACCGCCGGGTTGATGCTCGTGATGCGCCCCGTAAACGTGCGTCCCGGGAAGGCGGAGAAGGTGACGGCGGCATGGCGTCCCTCGGCCAGATAGCCTACCTCGCTCTCGAGGACCTGCACCTCAACCTTGATGGGGTCGAGCTGCGCCACGGTGGCCAGCTCATCGCCCAAACTCACGATCTGGCCGGCGACCACTTTGACATTGGAGATGCGTCCGGCAAAGGGTGCGGCGACGCGCGCGTGCGATGCGGCAAGCTGTGCCTTCTCCAGTCCCACCTCCGCGCCATCCAGCCCGCTCTTGGCGCGCGCGATACGCGCACGCTCCGCACGAGCGGCGGAGTCCGTGATGCGATCGTCGAAGAGCGTGAGCTCGCGGAACTCCGCCGCCGCCTGCTGGCGACGGGCCTCCTGCTCGGCGACGTCCAGGTCGTACTTCCTGGGATCGATCGCCACGAGCACGTTGCCGGCGGCGACGCGCTGATCCTCGCGCGCGGCGAGCTCCTGCACCGGGCCTTCCACCAACGCGTGGAGGGTGACCTGGCGCCAGGCAGCCGCCTCCCCCGCGGCGGTGACGGAGAGCACGAGCGTGCCGCGCCTCACCGGAGCGCCCTCGACCGGGATGGCGACCTCGGTGCCGAAGGTGCTGGCGGCGGACGCGACGGAGACGCCGGGGGAATCGGAATTTGCAGAGTCCGCCGGATCGTCCGCGGAGGCGCGGTGCGCCCGGGCACGGTACAGCGCGGCAGAGCCGAGGGCCAGCACGACGATGACCCCGGTGATGATGCCGGCACGGCGTGAGACGATCACAAAGACGACCTCACTCTGACGTGGGTGCCATGAGAGCACACCGGAGGCGAGGTGCAGCGCATGATGCAGGCGGTGCCAGCAACTTGGGAGTCGTGCACGGGGGTCGCAAGGGCCCGTTCTGGACACTGTGCATCGACAGGGCCGTTCGCTCCGGGCTCTCCCCGTGCCAGCAGGAACACTCGCATGATGCCACCACCGTCCGAGCTGTCAGTCGCGCAGCGCAGCCGGCGTGGCCGGTCAGTGCCCCCAGGTGAAGTGGTACACTTGCACGGCCGGGAACGGCTCTTCCAGACGGGCGTATGCGTGGCTGCCGCTCACGGCATCAATGCGCGGGAGCGCGTCGGTGGCGAACAGCTCCCGTCCGCTGTCCAGCGCGTAGAAGCGAGAATGTATCGCCGTGCGCCCGACACGCGCTCAGCACCACACCATACGCTCCGCCTGCGCGACGCAGCCCGCTATGTCCCCCGCTCGATCCGGTACACGCGCACGACGTCGCGTCCCCCCACTCTCGCCACCACGTACAACCGGTCGCCACTCGCGTACGGGAGCACCGAGAGCTCACGTACTGGCGCTGGCATGGTGCCCAGGAGTTTTCCCTCGCCATCGAGCACATCGAGCACGGCGACCCGGCTCAGCGTGCTGTCGGATGCCGGCGCGTCCTCTCCGTTCGGCGTTCCGCCTCCTGCATCCTGCTGCGCGCTGTCCGCTCCACCCAGCGTCGCGCGCTCGGCGGCCGTGGCGCGGCGCTCCACCCAGAGACGTCCATCCGCATCGGTGAACAGATCGCCGAGGATGCGCTCCGTTCGTACGCGGGGCATGCGCGGCGGCGTGCATCGCGCGCCTGGATGCGCGCGCTCGTATTGCGCGAGCGCGTCGGCGGCATGCTGCCACACATCGCTCCCTGCTTCGATCTCCGCCGCGGGGCGGTCGACCGTGCGCACCGTGTCGCCGCGCTGGTCAATGAACGTGATGTGGTAGCGATTGTCCGGGCTGGCGACGGTGTAGCCGCCGTGCGCGAAGGTATACGCCCACTGCGGGGCGGAGGGGATGTCGAACGTCATGATCCCGGTTCCACCCAGACAGACCACGCTGGCCGCCGGCGACTCCGCGCCGCGCGGAAGGTGCAGTGTGTCGTTCGTGGGCCCGGCCGGCGTGACGCGCCGATACCATGCTCCCGCCACGGCGGACGCTGCGCCCTCCACGCGCGCGTAGAGCTCCCGTTCATCGCCTGTCGAGATGATCGCGGGCGTGTTGCCGACGTATCCGTGCGGCCACGCGCCCAGCCACGCGCCGTCGCGCGAGACGAGCGCGAGGCGCGCGTTCGAGCCGTCGAGCACCACGAGCGTGTCGCCCAGCCACCCCAGCCCCAGCGGGCGACGAAACTCTCCGTCGCCAGTGCCGCGGCGACCGATCGTGCGCACGAGGTGGCCAGTCGAGTCGAACACACGCACGAGTCCCGCGCGCGCGTCGGCCACGTAGATGCGGCCCGCGCTGTCGGCCGTCACCGCGCCGGCACGGAGGATGGCCGTGCTGTCCGCCAGGTCCGCGACGGTCGCGAGCAGGCGGAGGCGCCAGACGGACCCGCGTGCGGGGTTGTGCACGTGGACCACGCCCCCGGCGGTGTCGACGACGACCGTGCGCGACGCGTCCGCGCGCTGCGCGCAGCCGGTGAGCCACGGCATGGCGGCGAAGATGGCGACGCTGAGCAGCGTCGCGAGCGTGGACGATGCGCGCGCGCCGCAGCAACGCACACGGACCGATGACACGGATCTGGACTCCTGTGAAGGTCTGTATGAAAGAAATTACGCATTCGCACGGCGCGGAGGATGGGGGGCGATCCGACAATGGCAAGGTGCCCTGTACCGGGCCCACACGCGGCGTCTCGATGGCCGCAGGCTCGCGCGCGGCGCGACTCCAGTATCGCACCCGCTCCGCATGGCACGCGCGGCGAGTGCGTGTAGATTCTCGTCACCACCCTCCCTGTACCTGAATCCAACCGTGCCAATGCTCCCTCGCAGATCGCCCCTGGCGGGCTCGCTCGCGTTCATCGCTGCGCCCGTCCTCCTGCTCCAGCCGCTCGCGGCCCGTGCACAGGCCACCGCCACCGCACCTGCTCCTGCACACAACTCGTCCTTCCAGCTCACCGTGCCGAGCATCATGCGCGGGGAAGAGATCGTGGGGCGCGCACCGGAGCGCGTGCGATGGACCCCCGACGGCCGGTGGATCTACTTCTACTGGCTGGAGCCGGGAACGGACTGGAGAAAGGAGCTGGAGCCGTACCGCGTGCGCGCCGTGGCCGGCGCCACACCGGAGCACCTCACCGAAGCGCAGATGGACAGCGCCGGCCCGCTCATACAGCCGGGGGTCCGCTCGCGCGACGGGCGCCTTCGCGCGGTGGCGTACGAGGGCGACATCTATCTGGTGGATCTTCACGCGAACAGCGCGCGCCGCGTCACGCAGACCATCGCACGCGAGGGGGAGCCCGCGTTCTCGGCGGATGGCCGCCAGATCTACTTCGTGCGCGACGACAACGTGTTCGCCATCGATCTGGCGAACGGCGCCGGACGACAGCTCACCGACATCCGCCGCGGCAAGGCGCCGAAGGACAGCGCCGCAGCCAAGGGGCAGCGCGGATTCCTCGAGCGGCAGCAGCGGGAGCTGTTCGAGGTCATCCGCGATCGCGCAGCACGCGACAGTCTCGAGAAGGCGGAGCGCGCACGTCGCGATTCTCTCCACGCCGCCACGCTCTATCTCGGCGACGACGAGCGCATCGCGCGCCTGGCGGTGTCGCCCACTGGGCGCGGACTGCTCCTCGTCACGCGCACCGACGCGCGCGGAGCGCGGCGCACCGAGATCCCGGAGTACGTGACGGCCAGCGGATACACCGACGACATCGCCGGCCGCACCAAGGTGGGCGATGTCCAGTCGGAGGGGCGCGCGGCGTACATGTCGCTCCCCGACGGGAAGCTCCGGTGGCTGCACGTCATCCCGGACGACACCGCCAGCAACGCCGCCATGGTGGACGTGCTCGGCTGGAACGACGCGGGAACGTCCGCGCTGCTGTTCGCCGTCGCGCCCAACTACAAGACGCGCTACATCGAGCGCGTGGATGCCGACTCGGCCTCGCTGCACACGCTCGACATCCTGCGTGACAGCGCGTGGGTGGACGGGCCGTGCTTCGGCTGCGGCGGGTGGTACGACGGCGGGAAGCGGTTGTGGTTCGTGTCCGAGGCGGACGGGTGGGCACACCTGTACACGATGGCCGCGGACGGGAGCGACCGCCGGCAGCTCACGAAGGGACGGTGGGAGGTAACCGACGTCGCAGTCTCGTACGACAAGCGGTCGTTCTACCTGCACACGAGCGAGGCGTCGCCGTTCGAGCAGCACTTCTACCGGATGAGCGTGGACGGCGGCGCACGCACGCGGATCACGACGCGCGTAGGCGGACACGATGCGACGCTCTCCCCGGACGAGTCGATGCTGGCGGATGTCTTCTCGGAGGCCAACCGGCCGCCGGAGCTGTTCGTCATGCGCAACCGGCCAGGCGCGGAGATGGCGCAGCTCACCACATCGCCCACGGCGGAGTGGCTGAGCTTCCCGTGGATCAAGCCGGAGATCGTCTGGGTGACCGCGTCCGATGGGGTGAAGGTTCCGGCACGCATCTACCGTCCATCGGATCTGGGCGCGAAGCCGAACGGGGCCGGGGTGATCTTCGTGCACGGCGCGGGCTATCTGCACAACGTCAAGAATTACTGGTCCGATTACTATCGCGAGTACATGTTCAATCACCTCCTCGCCTCCAAGGGATACGTGGTGCTGGACATGGACTATCGCGGCTCGGCGGGGTACGGGCGCGACTGGCGGACCGCCATCTACCGTCACATGGGAGGGCGCGACCTGCAAGACGAGGTGGACGGCTCGCGCTACCTGGGATTGCAGTTCGGCATTCCACCCGAGCGCGTGGGGATCTACGGCGGAAGCTACGGCGGCTTCATGACGCTCATGGCGTTGTTCACGGAGCCGCAGTGGTTCGGCGCGGGTGCGGCGCTGCGGTCGGTGACGGACTGGGCGCACTATAACCACCCCTACACGGCGCGCATCCTGAATCAGCCGCAGGACGACAGCGTGGCATACACGCAGTCGTCGCCCATTTACTTTGCCGACGGGCTGCAGGACCCGCTGCTCATGGCGCACGGTATGGTGGACACGAACGTCCATTTCGAGGACATCGTGCGTCTCACGCAGCGACTCATCGAGCTACACAAGACGGGGTGGGAGCTGGCGGTGTACCCGGTGGAGAACCACGGTTTCGTGCGCCCCTCTTCGTGGACGGACGAGTACACGCGCATCCTCGAGCTGTTCGACCGGACGATCGGGAAAGCGCAGCAGAAGTAGGGACGGACGCGTGATGCCTTCGCTCCGGCGGAGGCGTCACGCACGCACGCGACGTCGCGCGCTCCCCATGAGCGTGACTCCCACCGCCGCCACTCCCGACAGCGCGGCGCCGAGCGTGAACGCCGCCGCGGGGCTGGCGCGCTCCCACACTTCGCCGAAGAGGATCGACGCCGGGAGCGCGCCCACGCCGATGGCGAGATTGTACCATCCGAAGGCGAGCCCGCGGCGCGCGGCTGGGACCAGGTCGGCGATCATCGCCTTCTCCACTCCCTCCGTGAGCCCGAAGTACACACCGTACGCGGCGAAGAGCGCCCACGCCTGCCACTCCACGCCGGCGCGCGCGAAGGCGAGATACACCAGCCCATACAGCAGCCAGCCGGCCACGATGAGCGGGCGGCGGCCGATCCGGTCGGAGATGCTCCCCGCCGGTGTGCTCGTAGCGGACTTCACCACATGCAGCATGGCCCACAGGATGGGAATGAGCGCCTCCGCCACGCCGAGCTGCCGCGCGCGCAGCAGGAGAAACGCCTCGCTCGAGTTGCCGAGCGTGAAGACGAAGAGCAGCCCGAGGAAGAACCAGAAGCGGCCGCCCATCGCACCGCGCGACGGTGCGTGCGCACTGGCGACTGCACCGCTCGCGTGCGCGGCGCGGCTCTCGTGCCGGTCATCGCGCCCCTTGTCCCTCCGGCGTCCGCGCTCGTCGCTCTGCGCGCTTCCGCGCTCCGCACCGCGCGCGCTTCCGCTCCCGTCGCCACGCGGCTCGCGCACCGCGAGCACGAGCACGGCCACCGACATCGCTCCCGGGATGGCGGCCAGCCAGAAGAGCGTGCGGAGCGACACGCCCGCCCAGTGCAGGAGCGCGAATGCGATGAGTGGGCCGAGCACCGCGCCGGCGTGGTCGGACGCACGGTGGAAGCCGAAGGCGCGCCCGCGCGCGTCGGGGGCGACGGAGTCCGCGATGAGCGCATCGCGCGGCGAGGTGCGGACTCCCTTCCCAAGCCGGTCGCCGACGCGCACGAGCAGCACGTGCGTGGCCGACTGCGCGAGCGCCACGAGCGGCCGCGCGACGCTCGACACGGTGTATCCGGCCACGACCAGCGGCTTGCGGCGGCGGACGCGGTCCGACCACCACCCGCTCGCCAGCTTGAGGAGCGCGGCCGTCGACTCCGCCGTCCCCTCCACCGCACCCACCGCCACCGCGCTCGCGCCGAGCACGCTGGTGAGAAAGAGCGGCAATAGCGGGTAGATCATCTCGCTCGACGTGTCGGTGAGGAGACTCACCGCACCGAGCGCAACGACGTTGCGCGGGATGCGCGGCATACGGGTCGTCGCCGGCACGCCGTCGGCGCTCACGCCAGTCCCATTCCCCATCGCGCGAGCGGCGTCGGAAGCGCGCCGTAGGCGAGCAGCGCATCGTGAAAGTCGCGCAGCACGAACCCATCGCCCTGCGCACGCCGCGCATCGTCGCGGAGCTGCAGGATGTCGCGCCGTCCCACCGCGTAGCACAGTTGATACGTGGGATGCGCGGCGTAGCGCAGCGCTTCCGCGTGCGCGGTCCGTTCGTCCAATCCCAGCGCATCGCGCAACGTGCGCTCCGCTTCGGCGACCGGCATGGCGCGCGCGTGCAGCCCGACATCGAGCAGCACGCGCACCGCGCGCCAGAGGAGAAAGTACGCCTGGAAGAACCGCTGCGCCGGCGTCTCCAGAAACCCCGTCTCCATCATGAGCTCCTCGCAGTAGAGCGCCCACCCCTCCGCCGCGATCGGCGAGATGAGCATGCGCCGCGCGGGGCGCGCGAGCGCCGCCGTGCGCGAGAGATGCAGATGATGCCCTGGGCTTCCCTCGTGCAGCGCGACGAGCGGGAGCTCGGCGTGGCAGAGCGCACCGGACGCGTCCGGCGGCGGTGGAGTGACGTACATCGCTCCAGCGAAGCTCTCCGGCGCGAGAACGGCCGGCATCTCGTACGCTGCGATCGGGATGAGCGGGCGAAGGAACGACGGCGTGGCCTCCACCGTGGCATCCGCGGGCGGCGCCGACACGAGCGCGTGGTCGCGCACGAAGGCGCTCGCGCGCTGCGCGGCGCCCGAGAACGCCGCCAGCGCGTCCTGGCCGCGAGGCGCGTCGGCGCGCAACGTGTCGAGCACATCGCGCCAGTGCGCCCCCGGAGTCACCTCGGCCGCGCATCGCGTGAGGCGCGCCTCCGCGTCCGCGCGCAGCCGCTCGCCGTAGCGCGCCAGCTCGTCCGCGTTCTCGCGAATGAGGTGCGCCGTGTGCAGCTTGCGGTCGAACAACTCCCGCCCGATCCCGTCTCCCGCGCCGGATGCCGCGCGATCGCGGCTGCCGCGGCGCCCCGCGCGCGACGGCGCATCACGCGCCGGCGAGGGCGCTGTCCCGTCCGGCGGCGTCGCTTCCGCACGCTCCAGGAGAAAGGCGTCGAACGCATCGAGCGCCGCGAGCGCCCCATCGCGTGCCTCGCGCAGCTCCGCCGCGTCGAGCGTGTGCAGATCGAGACCGGGGTCATCCGGCGCATCGCGCACGAGCGCACGCGCCGCCGGGAGCTGCGCGCGCGCCAGCTCCACACACGGCCGCCGCGGAGCGCGGATCACCTCGGCCGCAGTCTTCAGGAAACCGGGAAGCTCGCGAAGGCGCGAGAGCAGCGCTTCCGCTTGACGCGCGGGGGCGTGCGACGGACGCGCCAGGAGGAGGTAGACGCCGTTCAGGAGATGCGAGAGATGAAAGGACGGATCGTGCTCGTGCGGGCGCTCGCGCTCGAGCACCAGCACGTCGTGCCGCGCGGCGTGGAGCGCCGCGGTGCGGTCGATCTCGTCATCGAGTGTGTCGGCCTCCGCCTCTTCCAGGCTGCCGGTGTAGCTGCGCAGCGCGGCGAGCGCTTCCCGCACGGACTCCGCGTCGTAGCGTGCGTAGCGCCCATCGTCCGTGTGACGACCCAGCGCCGTTCCCCGCACGGGGTCCAGCAGCAGACGTAGCTCGAGATAGCCGTCGATGATCGCGCCGAGCGATGCGCTCACGCGCCGGCCGGCTGGCGTCTGTGCTCGGCAATCATCCCGTGCAGCTCGTCGTCGCGCAGCACGCGATTCACGTGCTTGGCGGCATCGAAGAGGAGTTGGCAGAGCGAATCATCACCGGCGTCGTAGCCATGCTCCTCCAGCCAGTAGCGCACGTTCGAGAGGCCGGACACGGGCGAAATGTCGATGCGCTGGCGCAGCCCGAAATCCCCCGCCGGCACGCCCGAGTAGATGCGATCGGCCAGCCACGCGTCGCCCTTGTGCCGCGCCTTGATGATGGCCGCGGCGTGCACGCCGGTGCCGGTGCGGAACGCGTCGTCGCCGAGCACCGGATAGCTGGGCGGGATGGGCACGCCGCACGCACGCGCGACGAGACGCGAGTACTCCGGCAGCTTGCTCAGGTCGTGACAGTGCGCGCCGAGCAGACGCAGGTTGATGAGTAGAAGGTCCATCTCCGTGTTGCCCACGCGCTCCCCGATACCAAGCGCGGTGGCGTGCACGCGGTCCGCTCCGGCCTCGATGGCCGCCAGGCAGTTCGCCAGGCCGAAGCCACGGTCGCGGTGACCGTGCCAGTCGAGCTTCACGTCCTCGCCGCTCGGCGCGATGATGCGCTCGCGGACGAAGCGCACCAGCCGGCGCACGCCGTCGGGCGTCGCATGCCCCACGGTGTCAGCCAGACAGATACGGCGCGCGCCCCACCCGATGGCGTGGCCGTACAGCGCGATGAGCGTATCCGGCGCCGCGCGCGTGGTGTCTTCCGTGACGAACATGACCGGCAACCCCTCGCGCACGGCGAACGTCACGGCCTCCTCGCTCACGCGCAGCATCCGGTCGAGCGTCCAGTCCTCCGCGTACTGCCGGATGGGGGACGATCCGATGAACGTCGCCGCCTCGATCGGGATCCCGACCGCCTGCGCGATTCGCACGACCGGCTCCACGTCGGTGACCACGGTGCGCGCCGCGCAGTTGATGTCGAGCGGGAGCCGCGCGGCCGCCACCTCGCGAGCGAGCGCGAGCGTGTCCTCGCGCGCGCGGGGGCCGGCGCCGGGAAGTCCGATGTCCGCCGAGGCGATCCCCAGGTCGACCATCAGATGGAGGAGCCGGCGCTTGTCGTCGATGTCGGGATCCACCACGGAGGGGCACTGGAGGCCGTCGCGGAGCGTCTCGTCGTTCAACTGCACGCGGCACGCGCTCCAGTCGAAGCCGCCGCCCCCGGCGTTCCAGTCGTGGATGAGCTCGCTTTCCTGCATGCGACACCCGGAGTACACGGTGAATGCGGGGCGCCGCGCGCGCCGGCACCCGCCTGCTGCAAGATGCACGGGCGCATGGGGCGGGGACAATAGCGCTACTTGCGCCCCGCGCTGCACACGGTCAATTGGGGCGCATGTCCGCCCTTCCTTCGCTCCGCGCACTGTGGACGCACCCTGCGATCGTCGAGGCGCGGCACGCGCTCGCCGCGCGCGACGACGCGATTCTCGAGATGCAGCGCGCGATCGCCGAGATCCCTGCGCCCACCGGCGAGGAAGCACGGCGCGCCGCGTGGATCGCCGAGCGATTCTGCGCGCTGGGCTTGCGGGACGTGCGCACGGACGAGGTCGGGAACGTGATCGCGCGCCGTGCGGGCGTGGGGGATGCGGGCGGGGCCGCGGTGGCCGTGTGCGCGCACCTGGACACCGTCTTCCCTGCCACCGACGCGATCGTCGTGAAGCGCGATGGCGACCGGCTCACCGGCCCAGGTGTGGGAGACAACGCGCGCGGGCTCGCGGCCATGCTCGCGCTCGCGGAAGTACTGGACGACAGCCAGCTCACCACGCGCTTTCCGGTGGAGTTCGTGGCGACCGTCGGCGAGGAGGGAGCGGGCGACCTGCGCGGCGCCAAGCACTACGTGGCCACGCATTGCGCGTCCACGCGCGCGCTCATCGCCCTCGACGGGGCGGGAGATGACCGCGTGGTGCATCGCGCGCTCGGCTCGCGCCGCTTTCACATCGCGCTCACCGGGCCGGGCGGGCACAGTTGGAATGCGTACGGCGTGGCCAACCCGGTGCACGCGCTCGCGCTCGCAGCGGCGCAGCTCGCGCGGCTCGTCGTACCGTCGGACGCACGCACGACGGTGTCGGTGGGGCGGATCGGCGGGGGGATCTCGGTGAACGCGATCCCGAAAGACGGGTGGCTCGAGCTCGATGCGCGCTCGCTCGCGCCTGGTGCGCTGGACACGATCCACGCGCGCGTGCTCGAGATCGTGCGCGCCGCGGCCGAGGATGAGAACCGGCGCCGCACGCCGGGCACCGCGCCGTTGACCGAAGACGTGCGAATCATCGGCGATCGCCCCGGCGGCGAGACGCCCGTGGATCATCCGCTCGTGCAACTGGCGGTGGACGCCACGCGCGCCATCGGAGGAGAGCCAGAGCTGGCCGCGGCCTCCACCGACGCGAACGTCGCGATCGCGCTGGGCATTCCGGCGATTGCGATCGGTGCGGGCGGGGTGGGAGGAGGCGCGCACACGCCGGAGGAGTGGTACGACAACCGTGACGGCGCCGCTGGACTGGCGCGCGCGCTGGCGATCGTTGTCGGCGCGGCGGGAGGAGTGGCCGGATAGGCGCCGCGATGTCGCGCGCGCCCGATCGCGTGCGCGCGCGGTCAGCGCTTCGGTGGCACCTTCCCGTGCACTTCGCTGTGGTCACCCACCGTGAGCGTCCCTTCCATGCCGCGCACCACGACATCGTCGCCGATGAGCGAATCGGTGAGCACCGACTGCTCGATGCGCGCGTTCTCCCCCACGATCGCGTCGCGCAGCGTGGAGTGCCGCACCACCGAGCCGCGGCTGATCGAGACGTTGGGGCCAATGGTGCTCGCCTCGAGCGTCACGCCGTCTTCCACGTAGACAGGATCGATGATCCGCGAGCCATCGGTGTTCGCCGGGTGGCGCGCGCGGCCACGCTGCAGCATCACCCGGTTCGTGTCGAGCAGCGTTTCCAATTTGCCCGCATCGAACCACCCTTCCACGTCCACCACCTTCAACCGCGCGCCGTGGTCGATCATGTACTGGAAAGCATCCGTGAGGTAATACTCTCCCTGGTTGAGCGGCTGGCGCATGACGTGGTCGATCCCCTCGAACATGAGCTGCCAGTTGCGGATGTAGTAGAGCCCGATGTTCGCGCGCTTGGAGATCGGCTCGCGCGGCTTCTCCACGATGCGCGTCATGTACCCCGCCGCGTCGGTGACCACCACGCCGAAGCGCTGGTAGTCCTCCACCTCCTTCACCCAGATGATCCCGTCGGCATCGGTGGTGTTCACGAGGCTCAAGTCGGCATCGAAGATGGTATCGACGAAAATGATGAGGACGGGCTGGTCGACGTACGGCCGGGCGAGTCCCACCGCGCCGGCGGTGCCGTTCTGCACCGCCTGCTCCACGAACACTGATGGGAAGTCGTACTCGCTCCGCGCGTACTCCTCGATCTTCTCCTTCAGGTGGCCGGTGATGTAGACGATCTCCTCCACCGTCCCCAGTTTCGCGAGATCGTCCAGGATGTACGACATGACGGGCTTCCCCGCCACGCGGAGCATCGGCTTGGGCGTGCGGTGCGTGTGCGGGCGCAACCGGGTGCCCTTGCCGGCCAGCGGAATGATCACCTTCATGGGTCGTTAGACTCGGCCGTAACGGTCGGTGAGGCGCACCACATCGTCCAGCTCGGGCGTCGACGCCTCGAGTACCTGACAATCGGTGACGGCCTCCATCTGATGAACGGTGCCGGGGGTGATGCGGTACGAGTCGCCGGCACGGAGCGGCACCTGCGTCATCTCGCCGTGTTTTCCGTCTCCCGCGCGTGCATCGCGCCCCTCGCACACGCGAAAGATCATCTCGCCCGAGAGCAAGCTGATCGTCTCGTCCTTGCGATCGTGATACTGCACGGAGAGGGCGTGTCCCGCGCGGATGTGCAGGACCTTTCCCACGTAGCGATCGGTGTGTGCCCAGATCACTTCGTGTCCCCACGGCTTGTGGACAATGGTCACGTCGGCGCGTCCGCTCATGCGGATAATATCGCGCGTCCCGCCGCACCCCGACACCCCCGCGCGGGGCAGTGGGGGCGAGGAGGAGGGAGACGCACTCAGTGTGTCTTCCGCCTGCGGTCGGTGGCCAGGATGGTGACCACCATGTACAGCCCGAGCGCTCCCGCCAGCACGAACCCGGCGACGCCGAGCGCCGGACGGCGCGGCAGCACCAGGGCGCTCGCCACCACGACGCTCGCCACGACCAGACCGGAGAAAATGCGGTTGGCGATCTTCTGCAGCGCGGCGAGCATTCCCTCCGCCTGTGGCAGCTCCACGCGCATGCCCAGCTCGTTGGCGGCCAGCCGGGCGGTGATCGCGTCGATGCGCCGCGGCAGCGCGGCCACGAGATCGGCCGTCACCGTGGCCGCCTGATACACGCGCGCGAGCGAGAGCTCGCGTTTCATCCGCTCCCCGGCAATCCGCCCGCCGAACTCGCGGATGGCGGCCACCGGGTTGTACCCCGGGTCGAGCACGCGCGTGACGTCGTCCAGATTCACCAGTGCCTTGCCGAGCAGCGTCAGCTCCCCCGGCGCGCGCAGGCCGTGACGGAAGGCCGTGTTGATCAGCTCGTACATCACCGTGCCCGTGCTCACCTCGCCAATGGCGCGGTCGTAGTACCGGCTCACCAGCGACGCCGTCTCGCGGACGAAGGCGCTGTGGTCGAACCCCTCCGTCTCCTGCCCCATCTCGACGAGCGTCTCGGCGGCGCTGTCGCCGCGGTTCTCCGCCAGATCGAGCAGCAGACGGACGACCTGCTCGCGGAGCTTCTCGGAGAGGTGCGCTGTCATCCCGAAGTCCACCAGCGCGAGGCGCGGCTCATCCGGCGACGTCTTGGCCCCATCCTTCACGTCCGCGGGGGTGGGTGGGTTGCGTCGTCCGGGGAGGGTGACGAAGATGTTCCCCGGGTGCGGATCGGCATGGAAGTGTCCGTCCACCGTGATCTGCTTCAGGTACGCCTGCCCCAGCTCCTCGGCGAGCGCGGTGAAGTCGTGCTCCAACCGCGTGAGCGGAGGAAGCTGGTCGACCTTGATCCCGCGGATGCGCTCCAGGGTGAGCACGCGCTCGGAAGTGAGCGCGTCCACCACACGCGGCACGACGAGATGCGGAAAGCCGGCGAGCGCCGCACGGAACGTGGTGGTGTTCCGCGCCTCGATGCGGTAATCCAGCTCATCGGAAAGCGCGCGCTCCAGCTCGTGCATCACACCGGCGAAGTCGATGCGCTCGCCCACGTGCGTGTGCTCCGTGAGGAAGGCGGCGAGGTCGCGAAAGAAGTCGAGGTCGGACGCGAGCTGCTCGCGGATGCCGGGTCGCTGGACCTTCACTACCACCTCGCGACCGTCGCGCAGGTGCGCCACGTGGACCTGTCCCAACGACGCAGCGCCGAGCGGTTCCTCGTCGAAGTCCGCGAAGATCTGCTGGACGCGCGCGCCGAACTCCTGCTCGATCACCGCGCCGATCTCCGGGAAGGGGACGGCCGGCACGTCGTCCTGCAGGCGCTCCAGCTCGCGCGTGTACTCGGGGGGCAGAAGATCGGGCCGTGTGGACAGTGCCTGCCCGAGCTTCACGTAGGCGGGGCCCAGCTCGACCAGGCGCTTGCGGAAGGCGACTGCGCGGTCGGATACGGCGTCGTCAGCCTCCTCCGTCCCTTGCCGCGGCGTGAGCGCCGTCAGCCCCTGTCGTTGCGCGAAGTCGGCCAGACCGTATCGGGTGAAGAGCTCCACCATCGCGGCCAGCCGCGGAAGATGCCGCGGAGCGAGAAGCATGCACCCCGCAGGTGCATCAACCGTGCCCTGCGCGCCCTCCGCTCTGCATCCGCACCGCGCGCTCGAAGAGCGCCTCGTACTCATCCGCCATGCGATCGAGCGCGAACGTGGCCAGTACGTGGCGCCGCCCAGCCTCCCCCATCTCGCGCCGCCGCTCCACGCCAGCGTCCAGCAGATCGCCCAGCGCGTTCGTGAGCGCATGGACGTCAGCGGGGGGGACGAGCCGTCCCGTCACGCTGTCGAGCACCGCCTCTGGGGTGCCGCAGATCCCCGTGGCCACCACCGGAACGCGCATCGCCATCGCCTCGAGCGCGCAGTTGGGCAGCCCCTCCGCCAGCGCGGCACGCACGAGCACGTCGGCGTCGGCGAGCACCTCGGGGATGTCGCGTCGCTCGTCGAGGAGATGCACGCGCTCGCCGCCGGGCGCGGCCGCCGCGCGGGACGCCAGCTCGTCACGAAAGGGACGCTCCTCCGCCCGGCATGGGCCCATGAACAGCATGTGCACGTCGGGGCGCATCGCCAGAAGGTGAAGTATCGCCTCCATCTCGTATCGCTGTCCCTTGCGCTCGGCGTAGCGCGAGATCGAGACAACGACCCGCGCATCGGCGGGGATGCCGAGCTCCGCGCGCACGCGGCCGCGCGGAACGTGCTCGGGATCGAAACGCGAGAAGTCCACGCCGTTGTAGACTGGGACGACGCGGTCTGGCGGGAGATAGTCGCGTGCGATGATCTCCTCGCGTCCCGCGCGCGAGTTCGTGGCGCCGAGCAGCACGAAGCGCCGGTGATACCACCGGTGTCGCCGCCACGACCAGCCGCGCCGCACCGGCCGAGAGGAAGGGGACCAGCCGCTGTACAGCCGCGCCGCGATCCCCGCGTGTCCGGCCATCTGCGCGGCGGCGCCGGCGATCTTGAGATCGGCGTTCGTGGTGGAGAGGAGCAGATCGAAGCGCTCGCGGCGCACGCGCGCGGCCAACGCGAGCGCCGTGCGCACGACGCCGCGAAAGTCCGACGCCGGCACCGACGCCTCGCCCCCGGCCGCGCGCACGAGCTCCCCCACCGGCGAGGCCGGATGGTGCGCCAGCTCGATGCGATGCCCGCGGCGGGTGAGCTGCGCCGTGACGTTCGCGATCCACCGCTCCGCGCCTCCCGCAAAGGGGGAGGCGTTCACGATGAGCAGCTTCATCCGCGGCGGAGCGACGGCACGCGGATCACGATCGCGCGGTCACGGTCGCGCGCCACCTTCCCCGTTGGCCGGCTGGAGATCGTTCCGCCGATCGTAATCCTCGTTCGTCAGGAACGGATCCAGACGTACCTGCGTGGGCTTCTCGTTCGTGCGGAGCGCCACCCACTGATCGTCGCGCATCGGATCGCCCTGCTGCACCTTCCACGCGGTGGACGTGCGCACGCCCACCGTCGGCGGGTGACGATACTCCCCGCGGCGCACCACGCGCGCGCGTGTCACCCACGCATTGCCATCCTGGCGTATCTGCACGTCGGTGAGCGCGTAGTCCACCAGCCCGAGCCCGTTCACCCACTCGTCGAAGAACCAGCCGAGCGGCTTCCCGGAGGCAGCCTCGGCGGCCGCGCGCATGGCGTGCACGTCCACATGCTTGTACTTCCATCGGGCGTAGTAGAGATGCAGGAAATCGCGGAAGGCCGAGTCGCCGATCGCGTCGCGCAGCGCCGAGAAGAGCATCTCTCCGCGCCCGTACGTCATCTGGTTGTACGTGGCGAAGTCACTGAAGTCGCGCGCCGGGAGCCCGATGGGCTGTGCGCGGTTCTGCATCACGAGCGCGTACTGGAAGAGCCGCGCGCCGGAGACGGGAGGCGCATCGTCCAGCACCGCGCCCTGCGAGCGGCTCTGCAGCTCCGCGCGCGCGGCGTCCACCATCTCCGGCTGCGTGGCGCCCGCTGCCCAATCCGCCAGGAAGCTCGCGAACCCCTCGTCCATCCACGCGTTTCGCCACTCGTTGTTGGCCAACGCGCCGTGCGCGTAGATGTGCGCGGTCTCGTGGTAGATGAGCCCCTGCCCGCCGGAGCCGTTCATCACCATCATCGGGAACTCCGTCCCGCCCCCCTCGATACGGTGCAGATTGGTGACCTGCGGATACGGATACGGACCGAACACCGACTCCAGGAAGCGCAACGCGTTCTCCTCGCGCTTCACCACCTGTCCGTTCCCCCATTCGCCTTCGTCTCCCGGGCGATAGAGCACGTGAATGGCAACGCGCCCGTCGTACAGCCCGCCCTCGTACATGTAGTCGGGCGACGCGGACCAGGCGAAATTGTGGACGCGCTTGGCCAGAAAGCGCACGCGCTTGTAGCCCGCCGGAACCGTGATGCGCGGCCCAGCGGGCGGCGTTCCGTAGTCGTCGTGCCGCCCGGCGATCTGTCCCCACTTCAACACGCGCTGCCAGCCGGGGTCCCCGTCCACCACCACCGCGGTGGCGCCGAGCACCTGGTCGTCGCGCACCACCAGCGTCACATCGAAGGTGCCGAACTCGCCGTAGAACTCTCCCGCCGGGACGAGCGCGTTGTACTCCCACCCGCCGCGGTCGTACACCGCCACGCGCGGATACCACTGCGCGAAGTCGTAGTGTCGCCCCTGCCGCCCCTGTCGCCGCGGCACCGTCGACAATCGTGCGTCCCACACGAAGTGGACGCGGATCGAGTCGCCGGGACGGAGCGGCCGGGGGAGCGCGAAGCGCGCCACGGTGCTGTCCGGCGCGCCCGGATACTCCACACGGACTGCACGGCCATCGACGGTCACGGGGGCCGTGAAGCGTTCGTACCCGAAGTCCGGATCCTTCAGGTGCTGGAACCGGTCGCGTCCCTCACGCTCATCCACCGCACTCCACTGCGATCCGGGGCGGAAGGCGTTGAGATACTGGTGGACGTACATCTCCCGCAGCGTGTCGGGAGAGTGGTTCACGTACACGAGATCGCCGTTGGCGTGCAGCACGCCCTGATCCTCATCCAGCCGGGCGGCGACGGTGTAGTGCACCTGCTGCTGCCAGTAGCCGGTCGTGTCCCCACTCGGCGGCGTGGTGGCGGATTGAGGCGTCTGCTGCAGGACGAGCAGGAGAGGAAGGACGGCGATCATCGTTGCGGAAGGGGCGGGAGAGGCGCGAGGGCCGGAGCCGGACGATCATGCTCCGGAGCGAGCGATGCGAACGGCGGCACAGCGCTGTGCCGTCATATCATACACGATCTGTGGGGAGCAGGGGGAGGGGCACGAGCGCCATCTGGACATCCAGCACGCCGGCAGCCGCGTGACGCACGCAGCAGGCACCACGCGCGCAGCACACGCCGCATCGTAATTGGCGCGGCGCGTGTGGCGCACCAGAGTGCGAAGAGCGCGCCGCCCGCCGTACACCCTGGGGCCACGCGCTCTACCTCTCCTCGCGCCGGCCCGCAGCCGGCGCCCGCGCTCAGCGCCCTGCGGCGCCGAGCATCTGTCCGCGCAGCCGGGCGAGACGGCGGCGAAGCGAGCCGTCCATCACCGTGTCCCCCACCCGCACGACCACGCCACCCAGGATCTCCGGCTTCACCGTGAAATGCGGTACCACGGCCTTGTCGAGCACGGCCGAGAGGCGCTCGGCGATCTCGCGACGTGCGTCGTCGTCCGGCTCGCGCGCCACGGTGACCATCGCGTGCACGCGACCGCTCATCTCGTCTACCAGCGTGTCGTACTCGATGCTGATCTGCGGGATGAGACTCTGGCGGCGGTGCCTGATCACCGCCTGGAGGAAGCGCACGAAGAGTCGCGGGAAGCGATCTTGAAACGCGCGAGCGAGAATGGCGTTCTTGTCGTCCGCGCTCACGCGTGGCGACTCGAGGAAATGCCGGAGCCGGTCGTTTCCCTCGATGGCCGCGGCCACGTCGCCGATCATCGCGCCCCAGCCGGAGAGATCCTCCGCGCGCGTGGCGAGCTCGACCAGCGTTTCCGCGTAGTTGCGGGCGATCGTGGATTCGCGCATCAGACGCTCGGTGACCGCGGCGTGACGGAGGCGAGAAACTCTTCCACGAGCGCGCGGTTGGTCTTGTCGTCCAGATTGCGCTCGATCACCTTGCTCGCGCCACGGATCGCGAGGTCCACCGCTTCAGCGCGGAGCTCGTTGATGGCGCGGTCGCGCTCCGCGCCGATCTCGCGTTGCGCGCGCTCGAGCAGCGCGCGCTGCTCGGCGTGCGCCTTCTCGAGGATCTCGGCGCGGACACGCTCCCCCGCCTGACGCCCCTCGACGATGAGGCGCTGGACTTCGTCGCGCGCGCCTTCGAGCTGGCGGCGGTGCTCGGCGAGCACCCGCGCCGCCTCCTCGCGGTCGCGACGCGCCTCCTCGATGGCCGACTCGAGCGCCTGCTCGCGCGCGCGGACGGCGGCGGTGAGCGGCTTGAAGGCGAACTTCGTGAGAATGAGCCAGAGGACGACGAAGACGATCACCGTCCAGAACATCAGGCCGGTGTTGGGGGACAGCAGACCGCCCCTCGGCGCTTCGTGCGCGCCCTCCTGCGCGAGCAGGGGCGACGCGATGAAGAAGAGCGGCGTGAGACGAAGCAGCAGCGTACGCATGGAAGCCACCAGTGTGGTGTGGAGCCGGGGTGCCCGCAGTCCCTGCGTGCGCCCCGGGGCGCACGCAGGGAGCGAGTCTCAGTACTTACCCTGAATGACGAACGCGATGACGCCGCCGAACAGCGCGACGCCTTCGATGAGAGCGGCGAGAATCAGACTGGCGGTCGCGATGCGCCCGGCCAGCTCTGGCTGCCGGGCCATGGCCTCGGCCGACCGGCCGCCGATCGCGCCGATTCCGATTCCTGCGCCGATGGCGGCCAGCCCTGCGCCCAAGCCGGCGCCAAGCTGCGCCCACGCACCCATGTACTCGCGCGAGAACGAAGTGGCAGCCTGCAGCAACGGCAGAACGTGAATCATTGTTCTCTCCTCTGGTCAAGGATCATGTCCACGGCTCCGCGCCCGCGGCCATGCCGCGATCGCCGCCTGCCAACGGGACCCGGGTCCCAGCAGGCCTCCCCGGCCCTCCGGCCAGGTACGTTGCGCGCGGAGGGAAGCCGCTCCCCGCGCGATCGTGCACGTCGTCTCAGTGCGCGCTCTGTCGAATGAGGCCGATGAACACCGCCGAGAGCAGCGCGAAGATGTACGCCTGCAGAAACGCCACAAAGAGCTCGAGCAACATGATCGCCACTGCCGCTCCCACCGGCACGACGGCAATCCAGTACGTCCCGAAGGTGAAGATCAATCCGATGAGCGCCAGCACCACCACGTGGCCGGCCGTCATGTTCGCGAGCAGGCGCACCGCCAGCGCGAACGGCTTGGCGATCTTCGAGGCGATCTCGATGGGCGTCATGATCAGGGTCATGAAGAGCTTACCCCATACCGGCATGTCGTCCGGCCAGTAGAAGATCGTCTTGAGGTAGCCCTTCGGACCGAGCTCACGCATTCCGGTGATCTCGATCATGATGAACGTGAAGATCGCGAGCGTGGCGGTGACGGCGACGTTGCCGGTCGCGGTGGACGCGTACGGCACCAGGCCGAGCAGATTGGCGAACAGGATCAGGAAGAAGAGCGTCAGGATGAACGACACGAAGCGCTCGCCGTGCGGCCCCACGTTGTCGAGCACGACGTCCTTCCGCAGGTACAGCACCATGGCCTCGATGGCGGCCGAGAAGCCCTTGGGCGCTCCCGTCCGACGGGAGTGACGCTCGTGCGCGCGCGACGCACTGATGAGCGTCACCGCGCACAGCAGTCCGGCGAGGAAGAGCATCCAGACGTGCTTGGTCGGCGTCGCATCGAAGCGGCATGCGTCGCCGCGATAGAGCGGATTGAAGGGGACGATGCAGAACGTCGCCCCCTCGGGCCACGTGCTCACCTCGCGATACCAGGGCGACTTCCAGTAGGGAAGCTCGATGTGCCTGCTGTCGGTGATGTGCGGCGTGATGAAGTCCACGTGCTCCTGTCTCGCCTCGCGCTGTCCCTGGACGGACACGGGGAGCTCCCCCTGGCGCACACTGGCCGGATCCAGGGCCCCTGTGCCACTGGTGGCTTCAGTGGCGGCGGCCACCGCGCTGCTGTCGACGGTGGCGGGCACCGCGGAGCGCGTCTCCGCGCGTGACGCCTCTGCACTGGCGGCGCGCGTGGCGGCGATGGGCGCCTGCGCGTGCGCGGCGTGTGGAGCCAACGTCGAGGCGACGAGCAGGGCGGCCAGCACGCAGGCGAATCGCGTATGCGTCATAGCGTGAGCAGGAGCGGTTCGATGAGCGTGGAAACGAAGAAGAACGCAGCCAGACTGAGCAGTGCCACCGACAGCGGCAGCCCGAGCACCTTCATGGCGAGCACGCCGTAGACGACGAGCACGAGGAAGCGCAGCATGGCACCCAGCCCCCAGGCCGCCCACACGTTCGTGCGCCACGCCAGGCGCGCAGTAGCGAAGGTGAAGAGCTGCACCACGAATGCGACGGCCGCGCTCAACCAGATGGCGCGCGCGGCGGACTGTCCGGGCACGAGGCGGCTACCGAGCCACGCCAGACCGATGAGCAGCGGGAGCGTGATCCCGGCGAAGGCGCTCAGTGCTTTCATCGCCGCTTCTCCTCGTCGCGCTTCTGTGCCGCCATGAGTGTGCGATAGAGTGAGACGAATCCGGCCGTGGCACCCAGGAACGCGCCACCCACCGTGAGCCAGGGCGTCGTCCCCCATTTCCTGTCGAGCCACTGCCCGAGGAACAGGAAGAGGAAGATCGTGATGGCGAACTGCAGCCCCGCGCCGGCGAGCGGTCCAGCCATGCTGCCCTCCGCGCGGCCCGTGGACCCTCCGCGCGCGCCGTCGGGCCGCCGGGGCGGCCCGGGCTCTCGTTCGCGGTCCGGGCGCTCGCTCATCCGGCGGGAAAGTTAGGACTTTGTGAAATTTTTCGCAAGCTCCGTTCGAGCCCTCCGCCGAACAACTGCCGAACTGGCACCGCGAAGCTAAGACTCGTCTCATTCACGACTTAGCTGTTACCAACCGCTTGACAGATCGTCTCGATGTTGATAAGTTGTACCTCGCACAAATTTGTGACCTGGCGCACACCCCGCGCCCTTCCGCTCCACCGCTGACGGTCCGCTTCATCCTCATGTCCTCGCGGTTCTTCATCTGGCTGCTCGTCGTCGGCGCGCTCGTCCTCGCCTGTGGACCGCACGTGGGGACCACCGAATCCGCCAGCATTGCCGATGCCGCTACGCGCGATAGCACGACGCGCGTCGCCATGTCCGCCGCGCGGAAGACACTCACCAGCTCCGTCGATGTCGACGTCGGCGAACACGTCGCACTCACGCTGCACGTCACCAATCGCAGCGACAGTGGAGTCGAGATTTCCTTCCCCTCCGGGAAGACGCACGACTTCGTGGTGCTTGACACCGCCGGACGCGAGCTCTGGCGCTGGAGCGAAGGACGGCTCTTCACCCAGGCCATGCGCAACAAGCAGCTCGACGCGAAAGAAGCCATCACGTTCGACGAGCGCTGGGAGCCGGGAAGCCATCACGGCGAGTTCATCGCGATCGGGATTCTGAACAGCTCGAACTTCCCGGTACGCGACTCGGTCCGCTTCCGCGTTCCGTAGCCTGGCCTGAGCCCAGGAAACGTCGCGGCGCGCACATCTCCCGCCGCACGCACCGACATCACGACGTCCATTCCACGTGCTGCGCGCCTCGATGCGCGCAACCGTCGTGGCGCGCCGCTGTTCCCCTCCCCGCCATCCGCCCATTAGCTTGAGGGCTGGACCCATACCCCCAGCCCTGTGACCTCGCACGCCACACGGATCGAACAGGCGGATGCCCGCGACCTCGAGCTCCTCGAGCGCCTCGCGCATGCCCACCGCCAGCTCACGGAGCGGATCGGCCGCCGCATCGTGGGACAGCACGAGATCGTGGACAATCTGGTTGCGGCGCTGCTCGCCGGGGGGCACGTGCTCCTGGTGGGCGTCCCGGGGCTGGCCAAGACGCTCCTCGTGCGCACGGTCGCCGAAGCGCTCGATCTCTCGTTCTCCCGCATCCAGTTCACTCCCGACCTCATGCCGAGCGACATCACGGGGACGGAGCTACTGGAGGAAGACCACGCGACCGGACGCCGCGCCTTCAAGTACGTCCGCGGCCCGATCTTCGCCAACGTGGTCCTGGCCGACGAGATCAATCGCGCACCACCGAAGACGCAGGCCGCGCTGCTGCAGGCCATGCAGGAGCACGCCGTGACGGCAGCCGGGCAGACGCACGCTCTTCAGGAACCGTTCTTCGTGCTGGCCACGCAGAACCCGATCGAGCAGGAGGGAACGTACCCCCTCCCCGAAGCACAGCTCGACCGCTTCATGTTCGAGCTACGCGTGGGATACCCGTCCGCCGAGGAAGAAGAGCGCATCGTCGCCAACACGACGAGCGATCTGGACGTGTCCATCGATCCGGTGCTCGACGCGGCACAGCTTTCCGAGCTGCAGCATCTCGTGCGGCGGCTCCCCGCCCCGCCCACCGTGGTGCGCTACGCCGTCCGGCTCGCGCGCTCCACCCGCCCCGATTCGTCGGAGGCAACCGGCGACGTGCGGAAGTACGCGAGCTGGGGCGCCGGCCCGCGCGCGTCACAGTACCTCGTGCTCGGTGCCAAGGCGCGGGCGGCGATGGACGGACGCGCCGTACCCGACCTGGATGACGTCCGCTTGATCGCGCACGCGGTCCTCCGGCATCGCGTGCTCGTCAACTTCCAGGGAGAAGCGGAAGGCGTGAGCGCGGAGCGGCTGATCGTACTCGACGGTCAGCCCGACTGAAACGCGCGGGCATGACCCGCGCGCCGGTGAATCGTCGTTGGAGTACCTGTCGTCGCGTCCGGACCAGCGTTCGGCGCCTCTTTGGTCACTCCCGACAAGGATTCTCCACGTGAAGTCCGCCTCCCGCACAGTTCGCATTGCGCTGCGTTCTCTCGGCGTCTCCGCGACCGCACTGGTGTTCGTCGCCTGCTCCGATGCGTTCGGCCCCGCGCCCAGCATTACCGAGGAACAAGCGGCGGCGATCGGCAGTGCTGTCGCAACCGAAATTGCCGCCTCGGTCGCGACGCTCGATCCGGCCGCGCTGGACGGCAGCGCCATCAGCTTGCAGCGACTCGGAACCTCCACGCTCGGTCCACTGGCCACGAGCCGGCAATCGCCTGCGCTCGGGCGGCTCAGCGTGACCGAGCCAACGCCCTGCCCCGTCCTGTCCGAAGATCCGCCCACGGATACGGACGGCGATGGCGTGCCCGACGACCTGACGTTCACTTTCAAGGCCCCGAATTGCGTGATCTTCCAGGGCAGCCTGGACAGGTTCATCTCGGCGACGGGAACGATCCACGTGACGGACCCGCAGCCGCAGACCCCGGGCTTCGCGCACAACCTGACGTACTCCGACTTCACGATCGGATTCCAGTCGCCCGACACATCGTTCGCGGTGAGCTGGGACGGCACGCAGTCGGCGTCGGCGAGCCAGACGGGACTGTCCGAATCGCACAACCTGTCGGTGCTCCACGTCGCCAGCGGTGAGGAGCCGGCCACACTGATCACCAATGGCGACGCCAGCTTCACGCCGGCGGAGGGACAATCGCTGACTCCCGGCGATCCGCTTCCGCGCGGCTTCTACAGCACCAGCGACGACGTCGCGTGGCAACAGGGGGGACGGAATTTCTTCTTCTCGATCGCCACGAGCACGCCGCTCGATTACGATCCCGCCTGCCTGGAGACGGGAGACTCGCCCTTCCGCACGGGAGAGGTGCACGTCGTGGTCTCCGGCACGGATGGCCGCGTCTTCGTGCGCGTGCAGTGGTCGAACTGCAACGAGCCCACGGTGGCGTTCATCGGCACCACCGCGTGAGTCGACCGGCTGGTCCCGCATGACGCACGGCTCCGGAGCATCGCTCCGGGGCCGTGTCGCATGAATGGGCGCACGTCATCAGTCTCGACGGCTCTCCGGGGGACGCAGCGCCTTCATCTCGCGCAGGTGATCATCCAGCAGCTTCGTGCTGAAGCGCTGCGCCTCGGAGATGCGCTCCACCTCGATGGCAATGGCATCCACGCTCTGCTCGATGCGGGCGAGACGTGCATCGATCGCGTCGGAGCCTTCCGCGCCGAGGCTGCGGCGGTCGATGCGCCGCCCGATGGCGCGAGCGATCGGAATGCCCACCGCCACCAGCACGATCATGATGAAGATGCCGATGAGGATGACCACCACCGAGTCGGGGAGCCCCGGAATCTCGGGGACCGGCGGCGGAGCTGGCGCTTGCAGTGCGAGTGCGGCGAACACGGTCATCGCGCTCCGGTGCGGGCTTCGGACGACATCCTCCGTGCACGATGCACTGTCACGCCCCGCAGCGCCAGCGAGTCACGGACGCGCGGCGTGGAACGCGCCGCGTCACGGCCGCGATGCCGCGAGCCACCGGTCGACCACGTGGCGCAGCATGGGGAGCGTGATGTTCCCGTTCTCGAGCACGCGATCGTGGAAGGCGCGCACGTCGAAGTCGCTCCCGAGCGTATGCTCCGCACGCTCGCGCAGGTCGCGGATGGTGATCGCACCGAGCATATACGCCGTCGCCTGCCCCGGAGCGACGATGTACCGATCCACCTCCGATGCGGCCTCGTCGGGGGACACCGCCGTGTGCGCGAGGAGATAGTCGATGGCCTGCTGGCGCGACCACCCCAGCATGTGGATGCCTGGATCGACGACGAGCCGTGCCGCGCGCCAGGCACGCTCGGAGAGCATCCCCAGGCGGTCGAGATCGCCGGTGTACAGCCCCATCTCGTCGGCCAGCGACTCCGCATAGAGTGCCCACCCTTCGATGAACCCGGCGGAGCCCAGATAGCGCGCGATCGGATGCACGGCGTCCCCCCGCTCCAATGCCAGCGCGATCTGCAGGTGGTGCCCCGGTATGGTCTCGTGGAAGGTGACGGCCTCGATCCCCGCGCGACTGCGCGTGGCCGGATCGTACGTGGCGATGTAGAAGATGCCGGGACGCGAGCCGTCTTCGGCCGGCGGAATGTACTCGCCCGATGCGGAGCGCTCGCGGAACGCCGGATACCGTTCGATCTTCACGTCCGCGCGCGGCAACCGCCCGAACCACTGCGGCGCCGCGGCGCGCGCACGCGCGAGCGCGGCCGATGCGTACGCCACGATCTCGTCGCGCGACTGGAAGGTGTAGCGCGGGTCGGTGCGCAGCGCGGCAAGGAGCTCCCCCACGTCGCTCGTGCCGAAGCTCCGCTCGGCGATCACGCGCATGGCGGAGTCCGTGGCGGCCACCTCGCGCACTCCGAGCTCGTGAATGTCGCGCGCGGGGACATCCAGCGATGTGTGGCTGCGCACGAGCGCCTGATAACACGCCGCGCCGTCGGGCAGCGCGGAGACGGCGATCGTTTCGCGCGCGGCAGGCAGATAGTGCAGCTCGAGAAAATCGCGGTAGCGCCGGAGCGCGGGAGCGATCTCCGATGTCACCAGCGCACGCATCGCGCTCCGGAAGGTGAACGACGAGTCGCGCGTGGCCGGCTCGTAGAAGGGCGACTCCTCCAACGGTGTGGCGAGGATCGAGTCGATCTGCGCGATGACCAGTCGCACGTTGCCGCGTGGCGCCGTGTAGCCGAGGCGCATCCCCTCCTGCAGGTTCGTGATCTCGGTGTCCACCCAGTGTGGCAGCTCGCCCCACCGCGCGAGCGCCTGCGCGCGAAGCGTGTCCGTCCCCACCGGCTGCGCGGCAGCGAGCGTGGCGAACGCGCTCGGCCATCCATCGGAGAACTGGCTCACCCCCCACAGCTCGTGCCGGCAGATGCGCGTGCCCACCGAGGCTTCCAGCGCTTCACGCAACAGGCCGTAGGTGATCCACGCGCCCGTGCGGTCGACGCGCGCGCTGTCCACGGCGCGGACCGCATCGAGCAGCGAGTCCTCGCGCGCATGCCATGCCGCGAGCGCCGCAGGCGAGTTGTCCGGGAGACGGTCGTGCCGGCTCCCCGGAATGCCATATAGCGTGCCGAGCTCGGGCGCGTGCGCGAGCATGGACGCCATGTACGCGTCGGCCAGCGCGCCGACGTGCGCGGTGAGCGCCGCGTCGGATGTGTCCGCGGGGGCGGCGAAGAGGGCCGAGTCGAAAGCGGGGAGTGGAGTCACCGTCGGAGCTGGTGGTGGAGCGGTGGCGGCGGGTGCGGGTGCGGGAGCTCGGCGCGTGGCGCACGCGGCGGTGGCCAGGGCAAGAAGCGCGCACGCGGCGCGACGACGGCACCGGTGCATGCGCGGAGCGGGGAGCACGCTCTCCGCGCTCACAGCTCCCGGCGCGCGGTGGAGGCGAGCGGCGTGTCGGTGCCCAACCAGCGGCGCCACCATGGCGCGTGCGCGTCCTGCTCGAGGGTGGCATCCACGGCGTCGCGCCACGCGCGCTGCATTTCGGTGGCGTCGGAGAAGCGGTCCTCCGGATCCGGCGCGAGACCGCGTCGCAGCCACTCGGCGATCGGCGGCGGAAAGGGCGCGAGGTCTACCGCGCCGGAGAGCTGGCGGGCGAGGATCGCCTTTCCGTCTCCGCCACCAAAGGGGAGGCGCCCCGTGAGCACGTAGGCGGCGATCGCCGCCACCTCGAAGCAGTCGACCGCCGGCCCCTGCGGCTCCCCCAGCAATTGCTCGGGCGCGGCGAACTCTGGCGTACCAGTGGTGCCTGGCGCGTCATCTTCCATGGCGCGCGCCACGCCGAAATCCGCGATGCGCCACCGCCCGGAGCGATCGATCAGGATGTTCTCCGGCTTGAGGTCGCGATGGATGATTCCGCTCGCGTGCGCGGCAGCCAGCCCGTCGAGAATCTGCTCGATCTGCGGCGCCATGTCCGCCAGCGGACGCGGTCCGCGCCGCGCGACGAGCTCGGCCAGCGATCCTCCTTCGGCGAGCTCCATGGTGTACCACGACACGCCACCGTTGGAATCCCAATCGAAGATGGGGACGATGGCCGGATGCGCGAGCTGCGCCGCGAGTCGCGCCTCGCGGCGAAAGCGACGCACGGCGGCCGCGTCGCTCGCCACTTCGGGATGCAGCATCTTGAGCGCGACCTCGCGCTCCAGCGTGAGGTCCTTCACGCGCCACACCGATCCGAAGGTACCGGATCCGAGGCGCGCGAGCACCTCGTAGTCGTCACCCACCGCCCAGCGCAGACGTGCCTCCTCCGACTCGCGGCCGCTCCCCGGCCCTATTGCGGGGACGCTGCCGCTCACGAGGAGCGCCGTGCGGCTCCCCACGGCGCGATCCAGCGTGCGCAGCATGGCGGCGACGGTCGCGAAGCGGCGCGCTGGTTGCGGAGAGAGCGCGCGATCGAGCACCGCCGCCACGGACGGTGGGCACTCCGGCGCCAGCAGCGCCATGGGCGCCGGTGCGGGGCCCGGGTACTCGCCGGTGAGCGCGAGCACGCACGTGGCGGCGAGCTGCCACTGATCGCTCTCCACCGTCGGCTCCCACGCGTCGTCTCCCCACTCCGGCGGAATGGGATAGAGACGCCGGTCAGGCGTGAGGCCGCGCGGAATGGACGCGCGCGGCACCGCCCACTCCCAACCGAGCATCCAGATCCGTCCTGTCGGGCTGATCCACGTCGTGGCCGCCGACACTGCACCGTGCGCCGAGCCGCTGCTGTGCAGGTACGCCAGCGTGGAGCCGAGTGCGCGCATGAGTTGCAGCATGTAGGGGACGTCCTCGCGCCCCAGTCGCGCGAAGCGCGCGGCCACCGTCTCGCCTGCGATCCACCGGCGCAGGTATCCCGGGCCGCGCCGCATGTCGGTGCCCTCGGCCCAGTAGTGATACGTCGTGGGGATGGACGGGTGGCCACGGTGCGCGAGATGCCGCGCCTCATCGCGAAGCCAGACGGCGTGCGCCGGATCTGGCGCGCTCACGAGCGAGAGCGACCGCCCCAGCGCATCCACGATCTCCTGATAGTGCCTGTACTCGCCCCACACTCCCTCGGCGCCCCACTTCCAGTCGGGTGGGAGCTGCCAGGTGGCCAGGTGGGGTGGGAGTGTGTGGGTGAACGTCTGCGCGGGGCTGTCCATGAAACGCTCTCGTGGTGCGCGGACGTGGCGAGGAAGGCTGCGCCCGCGCGTTGGAAGCTACTGTGCCGCCGCCGTGCCGGCCACCGGATGGTTGACCTCAACGTGGTCCGCGCGATAGACGTTAGGAGGGCAGAGTTGCCACCCGCCGCTCTGCGCAATGCACGATGCGGCGTAGCGCCGTCCGTTGGACCCTCAACCGGTACTCTCACATGACCAGACTCACCCGGCGAGCGCTCCCTCTGGTGCTCCCCCTCGCACTCTTGCTGGCCGCGCTCCATCCGGCGCCGGCCGTGGCGCAGAGCGCGCAGCGGTCGCACGCGCGGAGCATCGATCCGGCCAACATGGACACCACGTGCGCCGCCTGCGAGGACTTCTACGAATACGCGAACGGCGGATGGCTCACGCGCGCCACGATCCCGGCGGCGTACTCGGTGTGGGGGAGCTTCAACGAGCTGGCGGACAAGAACAACGAGGTGGTCCACAGCATCCTGGAGGACGCGCGGGCCAAGGCGTCCACGGCCAAGGCGGGAAGCAACGAGCAGAAGCTGGGCATCTTCTACGGCAGCTGCATGGACTCGGCGCAGGCCGAGCGGCAGGGGATCACGCCGATCAAGCCCATGCTCGACCGCATCGCGGCGCTCCACACACGCGCGGATGTGGAGGGGCTGGTCGCCGAGCTGCACCGTGATGGGCTGGGCGTGATGTTCTCGTTCGGCGCACGTCAGGATCCGAAGAACAGCACGGACGTGATCGCCATCGCCGGACAGGGCGGCCTCGGCCTCCCCGACCGCGACTACTACACGCGCACGGACGAGAAGTCGGCGCAGCTCCGCGATGCGTACGTCGCGCACGTGGCGCGTACGCTCGAGCTCTCCGGCGTGCCGGCTGCCGACGCGCGCGCGCAGGCACAGCGTGTTATGGCGCTGGAGACGCAACTGGCCAACGCATCGATGACGCGCGTCCAGCAGCGCGATCCGAACGCCGTGTACCACAAGATGTCGCTCGCCGAGGTACAGGCGCTCACGCCGAGCTTTCAGTGGAACCGGTTCCTGCAGGAGATCGGCGTGTCCGGCGTGGACGTGATCGACGTGCGGCAGCCGGACTTCTTCAAGGCGCTGGACGGCATGCTGGACAGCGTGCCTGTGGAGGACTGGCAGGCGTATCTCCGCTGGCACGTGCTCGACAATGCCGCGCCCGCGCTCAGCTCGGCTTTCGTGAACGAGGATTTCAACTTCAATCGGAATTTCACCGGCGCCACGGAGCTGCTCCCACGCTGGCGGCGCTGTCTGCAGGCGACGAACGCGGCGCTGGGTGAAGCGCTGGGGCAGGAGTACGTGCGCCGTACGTTCACCCCCGCGGCCAAGAAGCGTGCGCTGGAGATGGTGAACAACCTGCAGGCGGCGCTCCGGGATCACATCGAAGGCGCCGCGTGGATGTCCGACACCACCAAGCAGCGCGCGATCGCCAAGCTGCAGGCGTTCACCAAGAAGATCGGCTACCCCGACAAGTGGCGCGACTACTCCACGCTCGAGGTGAAGCCGGGCGCGTTCGTGGAGAACCTGCTGCGCGCGCGCTCGTGGGAGACGGCGCGCAACCTGGAGAAGATCGGCCGCCCCGTGGACCGCACGGAGTGGGGGATGACGCCGCCTACGGTGAACGCGTACTACAACCCGTCGATGAACGAGATCGTCTTCCCTGCCGGAATCCTCCAGCCGCCGTTCTTCGATCCCAACGCCGACGACGCGGTGAACTACGGCGGGATGGGCGCGGTGATCGGGCACGAGATGACGCACGGCTTCGACGACCAGGGGCGCCAGTTCGATGCACAGGGGAATCTGCGCGACTGGTGGACCGCTGCCGACGCGGAGCAGTACAAGAGCCGCGCGGAGCGCGTGTCGGACCAGTTCGACGGCTACACCGTGGTGGACAGCACGACGCACGTGAACGGCAAGCTCACCCTCGGCGAGAACATCGCCGACCTGGGCGGGCTCACCATCGCGTACGCTGCACTCGAGAAGGCGCTCGCCGGCAAGCCGCGTACGAAGATCGACGGCTTCACGCCGGAGCAGCGGTTCTTCCTCTCGTGGGCGCAGGTGTGGCGGCAGCGCGCGCGGCCGGAGTATCTGCGGAGCATGGTGGCCACCAATCCGCATTCGCCCGGCGTATGGCGTGTGAATGGACCGCTGTCCAACATGCCAGAGTTCGCCAAGGCGTTCGGTTGCAAGGCCGGGGATCCAATGGTCCGCCCGCCCGAGCAGCAGGCGCAGATCTGGTGAGCATGCATCTCAGCAGCGGATGCTCGAGCCCGGCGCGGAGTCCCGCGCCGGGCTCCACGCGCGCGGCTCGCGAATGAAGACGCACGAGGAGAGCGGCCCGCACGAGCAGATTCTCTTCGAGGCACTGTATCCGGGCGTGCAGCCACCGGAGCGGGCGACCGCCGGCTCGGCGGGCTACGACGTCCGCGCCTTTCTGGACGGACGGCGCGTCCGGTGCTCGGATGGAGTACGCGCGTGGGAAGAGGAGATGTCGGCTACGGGCGCGACACTCGAGATCGCGCCTGGCGTCACCGTGCTCGTGCCGCTCGGGTTCCGCGCCCGTCTCCCCCACGGGTGGGAAGCACAGGTGCGGCTGCGCAGCTCGCTCGCGTTTCGCAAAGGGCTGGTCATCCCGAACGCGCCCGGGACGATCGACTGCGACTACCCGGATGAGTGGCTCGTGATGATGCGCGGAGCCGCGGCGGCACCGGTGCAGATCGCGCACGGGGAGCGCATCGCGCAGATCGTGCTGAGCACGCACGGCGTGCTGCCGTGGGTGCCGGGCGTGGTGAAGCGCACCACGCGCGAGGGAGGCGTGGGGAGCACCGGGAGCTTCTGAGCGCCGCGGCGCGCTACGTCAGGTTGGCCGTCGGCAGGAACCTGGGCGGCGCGCGGTGCTTCGTCGCCTGCTCGAACGCGTACGCGATGCGGATGAGCGTGGGCTCGCTCCACGCGCGGCCGAAGAACGAGAGGCCCACCGGCATGCCGTGGATGAGCCCCATCGGCACGTTGATGTTGGGATACCCCGCCACCGCCGCAGGCGTGCTGCTACCGCCCGTGAAGTGGTCCCCATTGAGTAGATCGATCGTCCACGCCGGTCCGCCGGTGGGCGCGATGATCGCATCGAGCTTGTGCTTCGTCATGGTGGCATCGATGCCATCCGTGCGCGCCATCTTCCGGCACTTGGCGAGCGCCTTGGTATACTCGTCCGACGTGAGCGGCCCCTTCTTCTGCGCCTGGAGAAAGGTCTCCTGCCCGAAGTACGGCATTTCCTGATCGCGGTGCGCGTCGTTGTACGCGATCAGGTCGGCGAGCGTGCGCGCCGGAGCGCGCGCGCCGAGCGACGCGAGATACGCGTTCATGTCGTTCTTGAAGTCGAAGAGCAGCACCTGGAACTCGCTGTCGTCGAACTCCCCCGCCGTCTCGATGTCCGCCGGGTCTACGATGATGGCGCCGGCGCTCTTCATGGCGGCGATGGCCTCTTCAGCCAGGCGGTCCACGTTGGGGTCGAAGCCGAAGAAGCGCTTGCGCGCCACACCGATGCGCGCACCGCGAAGACCGTTCGCGTCCAGAAAGCGAGTGTAGTCAGCCTCCGCGTGGCTGCGGCTGTCCGCGGTGGCGGGGTCCGCGGCATCTACACCGGTGAGTGCGCTGAGCAGCGCGGCCGCGTCGGCCACGGTACGCGCCATGGGGCCCGCGGTGTCCTGCGTGTGGGAGATCGGGACGATCCCCGTCCGGCTCACGAGCCCCACCGTGGGCTTGATCCCAACGATGCCGTTCGCCGACGACGGGCAGACGATGGAGCCGTCGGTCTCCGTGCCGATGGCCACCGTGCAGAAATTGGCGGCGACCGCGGCGCCGGATCCGGAGCTGGAACCACAGGGTGAACGGTCCAGCGCGTAGGGGTTGCGGCACTGTCCGCCGCGCCCGCTCCACCCACTGCTCGAACGCGACGAGCGGAAGTTGGCCCACTCGCTCAGATTCGCCTTGCCGAGCAGCACGGCGCCGGCGGCGCGCAGCTTCGCAGCCACGGGTGCATCGGCGGCGGGAATGGATCCCTGCAGCGCGTACGAACCGGCGGTGGTGGTGGTGCGATCCGCCGTGCCGATGTTGTCCTTGAGCAGAACGGGGATGCCGTGCAGCGGGCCGCGCACCTTCCCTGCCTTTCGCTCGGCGTCCAACGCAGCGGCGATCTCGAGTGCCTGCGGATTGGTCTCGATCACCGCACGCAGCGTCGGTCCCGCGCGGTCCATGGCGGCAATGCGATCGAGATAGAGCTGCGTGATGGAGTGCGCGGTGTACTTCCCGGAGCGCATGCCCTCCTGCAACTGGACGATGGTCGCCTCGTCCAACTCGAACTCAGGCGGTGCGTCCGGCGTCGCGCGGTGCGCGTCGCGCTCGTTGCCGTGCGCGGGATCGCGCGTGCAGGCGGTGGTGATCCCTCCGAGCGCGACCACGGCAGCGCCCGAAACGGCTGCCATGCGCACGAACCGACGCCGGTCGATGGCGCCCGTCTCCTCACCGCTCGATCGGGCGTCACCCTCGGACTCCGTGGCACCGTCGCGGTGCACGGCGTGTGCTCCGGCTACTTCGTGAGTGGCCGCGCCGACGGCGTGTTCGGCTTCCTTGTGCGTGGCGTCGTGCTCGTGGGCCATCGCTCAATCGCCTCCGGAAAGTGGGTGATGCGGTGCGTCGGCGTCGCCAATCGGATGCCGCGGGCGCACGGGGTCGCGGCGTGCAGCGGGATCGGCGCGCTCCGATCGCTCGACGTGCACGGTGAGCGGCCGCTCCACCTCGATGAGGCGCGCCGCGCGGGCTGCCGGCGTCTCGAGCGCCGCGTACGCGCGACGCACGCGGCGCTGGGCGCGCAGCGCGGACACCAGTCGGCCGCCCGTGGGAAGGAGGAGCAACACGCCGGCGTACGCCGCGATGTCCGCGAAATTCATCACCAGCTCTCGCCCACCGCCCGTGTTGAGCGCGAGAAAATCCACCACGCCCAGTGGAGACGTGAGCAGGCTCAGGAGGTTGCCGAGCCCCGCGCCGCCGATGAGGCCGAGCGCCACCGTGGAGCGACGGTCGATCACCGCGAGGTCACGGCAGATCGGAACGAGGAGCACGAGCGCGAGGACGGTGAGCAGGACGTTCACGCGCCACGTCCCACTGCCAATGGAGACGCTGAAGGCGGAGTGGTTGTTGTAGACGAGCGTGACCCGGAGGAGGCGCCCCAGGGCCAGCGAGGGCGCGCGCGGCGATTCGGCCCAGAGCACCGCCAGGCTCTTGGTGAACAGGTCGCCAGCGAGGACCGCGCCGGCCACGAGGGCGAGCACGGCGACCGGTCGGGCGGACGCTGTGGGCTTTGGGCTACGCGCCATGGCTCCTTGGGGGAGGGACGCGTCGCCTTCTTCGGAAGCCGGCTGTCTCCGGAGAGACCCGTGGCGTTGCGGACCGGCCTCGCGGCCGGGGTGCCTTTTTCGGAAGGAGACCTGTGAGGGCGAACGACAGCGGGTCCGGCCTACGAGCCGCTATGCACGCGGCGCGCCTGCCATACCTGGGGCGGACAATACGTTATGCGCGTGGTGCGGGGCAAGAGTCGCGCGTGTGCCGCCACAGGTGTCCCGATGGTGCCGCAGGTGTGCCAGGAAGTGGCAGCGGAGCGCTCGCGGCGCCGCCTACGAGAGGAGGATCCGTCCTTGGGAGGGGCATCCCTTCTTTCGCGCGCGAGGCATCGCGCGCGAGGAGCTGCCGCGTGTCCGAACAGATGTTCGACTGTAGACGGTGGGGGCAAGACGGCAGAGCACCCAGGTCTGCGAGACGACCTGGATGGGGGCTGGGGCGCCATGGAATCGGCGCGGGAGCCACCCGCTGATGCACGGTGAACCCGTGCGGTCTTGCCACGTCGAGACGTCTGCACCCTGGTCTGAGGGGGCGCGAGTGTGAAGATTCGGACGCCGGCTCGGGGGAGAAATGACGCGTCGCTGACGCGCGGTGACATCCTTGACCGGCTGGTGACTTGCCGAGTTCTGCGCACGAGGGGCAATGATTCGACTTCGCAGCCTGGGAGAGTGCGTTCTCGAGCTGGACGGGGCGCAGCTCCTGCCCGACGCCGAGGTGTTGTTCGGTACGGCGCTCTACCTGGTGGTGGAGCGCGAGCGAACCATCGAGCGCGGCGCGCTGCTGCGCCTGTTGTGGCCGGCGGCAACGGAGCGGCAGGCGTCGCACAACCTGCGGCAAGCGCTCTACCGGCTGCGCGCTATGGGTGCGCCGATCGTCGGGGACCGCACGCGTGTGGGGATCGCGACTGAGCAGGTGGAGGCGGACTACGATTTCCTGCAGCGGAGCGATGGGCACGTGGCGCGAGAGCTCTTGCTGCAGCACGTGCATGGCGGCTTCCTCAGAACGTACATGCCCACGTTCTCGACGCCCTTCCGCGACTGGCTCGAGCGCCAGCGCCACGTGATCGACGCGCTCGCGCGGCGTGCGCTGGTAGGGGCCATCCTGACGGAGCGCGGGCGCGGGGAATGGCGCACGGTGGATGCCTTGGCGCGCGTGTGTCTCGAGGTGGATCCGCTGAACGAGGAGGCCACACTGGCGTTGGCCGAGGCCACGGCGCTGGCGGGTGGGAAGTCGCAGGCGCTCGCGATCATCGACGAATATCTCCAGGAGCTCGGTCCGGCGGCGGGGGAAATTCGTCTTCCGGCAATCTTGCTGCGTCGGCGTGTGGCGGAAACGGCGCAGTACAGCGGCAGTCTGCACACGCGTCCCGTGCCGTTCGTCGGGCGGAGCGCCGACATCGCGATGCTGAGCCGCGCGCTGCACCGTGCGCAGAGCGGTCGGGGGAATGGGATCCTGCTGTGGGGCGAGCCGGGGATCGGGAAGACGCGACTCGTTTCCGAGTTCACCGGTCCCGCGCTCGTCCGCCGGGCAGTGGTCGCACGCGCGTCGTGTCAGGCGATGGACGAGAAGCGTCCGCTCTCGGCGTTCGTGGATCTCGTTCCGCGGCTGCTGGCATTGCCGGGTGGGTTGGGCGTGTCGCCGGAGACGATGTCGTACTTGCGGCGGCTGACGGAGCACGACAGTGAGCAGACCACGTTGTCGCCGGAGGCGGCGGATGCGGAGTTCCTGTTCGCGAGCATCCGGCGCGCGCTCACCGATCTGCTCGACGCCGTGGCGACCGAGGAGGCGCTCATCGTTCTGATCGAGGACGTGCAGTGGCTGGACGTGATGTCGTGGAAGCTGCTGGAGGAGTTTCTTCCGTGGATGGAGCAGCGGCGGATTCTGTTGTTGCTGACCAGTCGCGAAGGGGACGTGCCCGAGCGACGGGGGATCGTGCAACTCCCCTCGCTGCGGCGGCATCTCGTGGCGCCGTTGGAGCCCGCCGCCGCACGCGACCTGGTACGTCAGGTGGTGACCGACGCCGGTCGCGAGGCGAGCGATGCCTTTCTCACCTGGTGCGCCTCGGCGGGCGGTGGGAACCCGTACTACCTGCGCGAGCTGGCGCTGCACGCGATCGAGGAAGGGGGGAGTTACCGGGCGCCGGGCACGCTCATGGATCTCATCACGGAGCGGCTGCAGCGACTGCGGCCCTCGTCGCTGCGCGTGCTACAGGCGTGTGCGATCCTGGGGCAGCATTCCACGCTGGAGCGCGTGGAGGCGGTGGTGGGAATGGGGCGGGCGGAGTTGCTAGACAGTTTGGATGAGTTGGAGGGGCATAGGGTGATCCGTGCCGAATCCTCAGGCGTAGTGGCGGCACATGATCTGCTGGGCTCGGCGGCACTTAGTCAGATGTCGCAGCTCGGGCTCCGAGCGCTGCACACGTTCGCAGCGAATTCGCTACAGCGGTTCCCAGGTGAAGGCAACGTCATTCCAATTCTCTCCGCTGTGGCCGAACACTGTGCATCTGCCGGCGAGAACTCGAGAGCCGTCGCGCTATTCCGAGACTGTGCCCGACACGCTGTTGATATTGGCTTGCCGGCCCTTGGGATAGCACAAGTGGATCGCGCTCTCGGCCTCACACGGGACGCTGAACAGCGAGATTCTTTGTTACAGACCAAACTGGAAGCAGCGCAGCTCGCTGCCCAGTGGGCGGATGTTCTCTCCACACACGATGACATACTGCGCACTCACGATGGCTCTCCCACTGACCGTCAAGTGCTGCATGACTCGAACGAACTTGCGTGTCTACACGCACGTTGGATGTTGCGTCACTCACTCTCATCAATCCTCGCCCGCCTAGTTCGGTGTGTACAATGCCGATCGAGCACGGAGGCTCATCGTCGCGAGGCCGCCTTTCTTGGAATTCGGATCGCTGACAATGAACTCGATCCCGATATCGCGCGTCAATTGTTTACCGAAGCGTTTGGCCAGCCAGGCGCTCTCGCAGATGACAACACATCACTCGCCGCCTGCCTAGTCTTCGAGACCTGCTTCGGCGATATCTCGCGTACACCAGCGCTGGCACGAGCGATGCTCGCGCGACTACAGGAAGTCGCCACCCCGCGCGTCACGGCTATACGACACACACATTATGCGGCGATCGCACTATTTAGCGCAGGCGACGTGAATGACGGACGTGCCCTCCTCACCAGCGCATACGAGCACCTGGTTCCGCTAGGCGCAATAGGGCTGCTTCAGCGGACAATGCAGGATCTTTTTTGGATGGCTATGCAGCTTGGCGACTACGAGGCCGCACGCGAATGGCAAGATAGGACAGTCGCTTCTACTGCGGGCCACTCTGAATACACGGCATCTGCGGCGACTTGGGCAAACGCCGCTGAGCTCGCGCTTTATGACAACGATCTACCTGCGGCGCGTCGCTACCTGAGCAAGCTCGAATCTGCATTTTTCAGTGAGAACCGGAGCCGCCGGGCGATAGCCTACGTTGCTTCTCTCCGTGCTCACGTCAATGCAGCCGAATCAGGTTGGTTGCTCAGCGAAAGTGAGCACGTCGCCCTTGCCGCTCTATACGAACGCGCGAAGACTCTTATTGCTCAAGACTTTCTGGCTAACGCCTATTGTCAATCGCTGGCAGCGCGATGCGAGCACCAGACCGCACACGACGTGCTCTACGCCTATGTGCACCAGCATCGCCGGTGTCGCTTCCCACTCCCAGGGGACCTCGTCGTGCTCGCCGGATCGCTCAATGTTCCGGTTACAGCATCAACGAAGCGTGATTCGAGCCTCCGTACTTCTACAAGCTAGCAATCCGCAATCTCGGTTGACGCACTGGGGCACTCGCCTCATCGGCGCGCACTGGATTCGCGCGATGGAGTTCGAACAACGTCGCAAACAATGGACTTGCAAGCAGGCGATCACAAAATACAGGATCGAACTGCTTGCCCCGGCATCTCAGTAGTTCGGCGCGGACTTCCGCCTCACCAAGAGCCTTACGGTACGGCCGGTCAGATGTCATCGCGTCGATGGTGTCGGCGAAAATGATAATCCGTGCCGCTAGTGGTATGGCGTCTCCGGCAATACCGTCGGGGTAGCCAGTGCCATCCCAATTCTCGTGATGATGTCGCAACGCAGGAATCAGATCACGGAGGTGTGACACGTTGGATACCAGTTCGGCACTCTTGATTGGATGCGTCTTGATTATCTCCCATTCGTCCGGCGTGAGGCGATCAGGCTTCCGGAGTATGGGAGCGTAAATCTCATGAATCTTGCCGACATCGTGTAGGAGCGCAGCAGTCGCTATGCGCTTGACGTGTCGTGCGCTGAGTCCAACAGCTCGCGCAATGACTTCGGAGTACTGCGCTACCCGACGAGAGTGGCCGGAGGTGTACGGATCACGTGCTTCAATCGCCTTTACCATTAGCTGCAGTAGCTCGTGGTTAACGCGATCAAGTTGCACATTCGCGGCGAATAACTGACGCGCCCCGAAAATTGGGAACAACATGAGGGCGGCGGCAATTGGTCCAGATCGCACGTACACCCAAGCCAAGAAGAAAACTACTGGATAGCTAAGTACGATGTAGACAAGCGACGATGGCGTGTTCTGATGGAGGATCTTCCAGAAACGCTGTTTCTCGTTGAGCGCGATCACAGCGGACACTGCCGCGCTGTTGACGACAAAATATGTGAGCACGGCGCCCGCGAACGCAGTACCGACCCGAGATGTAGCAGCCGTGACCGATCCGCCAGATAGCACGTCCAGGGAAATTCCGCCCAAACTTAGGAACACCAGAATTGCGATGGCAGTCGACAGTGCTGTTTGGGCCATGTTGAAAATGGCTTTCGGCACCTCCCGTTTCTTGTAGACCTCTCCGCCCAGCTCTGCTAGTGCGGCTCCGATCACCGCCAACCAGTGAGGTGCAACAAGGGCACCGGCCAAGAACGGAATGAATGAGACCGAGCCAGTGGCACCATGGGGAAGCTGATAGACCAAGATTTGGCCTACCGCACCGACAGCAGTTAAGAACATCACCGCCGGGAGATACTGCGCAACAGGGCCAGGAGCGAGATGCCCGATTTGCAGGGTCGCGATAGCGGCGGCGACAGCAACGGCAGCAATAAAGAGTCGAACTCTGAAAGACATGTTGTGGGATCCCCCCGCTCGCCGACTTAGGCCCAGGATTGGTGCCCGATGCTGCACAAAAACGCCCAAACTGCGGACAGGATATCCATTTCGCGTCACCTCCTTTTCGTTGATGTCACATCGGTTATCCCGGATGTGCGAAAAGTCGGCTTCGCTCGTGGTGCTTATTTCCTGATCCGCTTGGCTCCGCTCAGTCGAGGAACGGGGGGGGAGAAGTGAAGTGTGGTCATAAGGTCGAGCATCGTGCGATGCTGGTCGTAGTCACTCGATACGGTACGCCCATCCGCCCTGCCCTGCCGCGCGCCGCCAGTAGAGCACGTCCCGCCGCTCTCGCCGGCTGACGCGTGCGATCCGCCGTGCGTCAGCGACGGCGGTCGATCCAGCGATTGGTCGCGTTCAACACGGCGAGTACGCTCGCTGTCTCCGGACTCTCCCGGATCTCGCAGCTGCCGGCCAGGACGGTGGTCTCGCGACCGCGCCGCGCACTGATCCCGACAAAGACGAACTCGCGGTCGAAGGCGTCGATCAACTTGCACCCATCCAGGGCCAGCACGTTGTCCTCGCCCTCCACCTTGCCAATGGCCAGGAGGGTGGCGCGCGCCGCGAGCTCCGCTCGCGACCGCTCCGTCTCCGCTCCTTCAGCTTCTCCGATCACCGACGCGTCGCCACGACGCAGCGTGACCTTGCAAGTGACTCCACGCGTGCGCGAGCGACGCACTTCCACGTCCTCGAACAACAACTTCCGCATGCTCGCCGCGTCCGCGCCACGCTCCTGCAGCTCGCGCACGTCGAGCGCCTTCTGCGGATCGATGGTCGTTGCGACGGAGATCTTTCGGTGATCCACCTTCATGCCGAGATGCGCGATCAACGCGCTCTCCACGTTCCGCACCGTCTGCTTGGGAGTGACGTCGGAGCTGGTGAGCAGATGAATCTCGTTCACCGCCCCGTTCTCCCCCGCCACGATGCGCGCCGCCAGGATTCCCGGCAGCGTCAGCAGCAACTCCTCCGCACGCTTGATGGGAAGAACGCTCCCGGCAATCGGAGACGGCGAGGGCGAGCCGAAGTGTGGCTGTGCAGCAGACACGTTGGCGGACACGGCGGCGATAGATGACCTGTTGAGGGCAGCGATACGACGGCGTGTGGGAAGGCCCGAACCGGGCTACGCCAGGGTGAGATCCAGCGCCCATCGATGCGACGCCGGAGCGGCCAATATGCGGGCGACCTGGCTGTGATGCAATAGCTTACGTGAATCACGCGCCAACGCGTCCCAGGTCACAGCGCGTTCACCCCTCATTCACGCCCGCGAGGAGCACGCGACGATCGCTCACGTCGCGGAATGAGACGAGCGCTACATAATGTGACAGGAGCTACGGACGGTTTGACGCATACCGCCGCGCGCGAGATGGCCCGCCCACGCGCGAGCTCCGCAGCGCCCATCGCCATCGCGCGCCCCCCGTCCGCCGGCTCCTAGCCCCGCGTTTCCGCACGATGTGGCGCCGCGGCGAGTCCGCCGTCCTCCGCGCCGCGCGGCCGTCCGGCGTCCTCCTCCCGCGCCGTTTCAGACGCCCGGGCACCGCGCCCTTCGCCGCTCGATTCGCGCTCGGCGTCCGCCGCCTCGGTCCCGCCCGGTTCGCCGCGCTTGCCCGCACCGTCGGGGATCTCGTACTCGCGGAGTTTCCGGTACAGTGTGCGCTCCCCGATGCCCAGGAGGTCCGCCGCGCGGCGGCGATTGCCGCGCGTCTCGCGCAACGCGGCCTCGATGGCCGCGCGCTCGATCTCGGCCATCGTCATCCCCGGGTGGATGGTCACCAGATTCGGTGGAGGCGCCTCCTCGCGCGGCTCGATACCGGTCACCAGGGGGGGAGAGGCCGAGAACGCCGCGGGCGCATGCACCTCGCTCAGGAGCTCGGGATGCCCCCCCGCCACGCGCAGATCGTCGGTGCGCCGGCGCAGCTCCTCCACCTGGAGCTTGAGCTCCACCAGGCTCCGCACGATGAACTCGAGCTCTCGCCCGCCCGCCTCCTCCGCGCCGCGCAGGATGTGCCCCACCGGCACGGGGAGAAAGCGCGCCGAGCCGCCGTCGCGGATGGAGCCGGGAATGTCCGCGGCGGTGATCTCGCGCCCCGGAGAGAGCACCACCATGCTCTCCACGAGATTCCGCAACTCACGCACGTTCCCCGGCCACTCGTACTCCACCAGGAGCTGCATGGCGTCGGCGGAGATGCCATGGAACGCGCGATCGTGCTCGCGCGAGAACTCCTGGACGAAGCGGCGCACGAGGATGGGGATGTCCTCTCGCCGCTCACGCAGCGGGGGGAGATAGATCGAGAGCACGTTCAGCCGGTAGTACAGGTCCGGCCGGAACGTCCCCTGCTCCACGTGCTCGCGAAGCGGGCGGTTGGTGGCGGCGACGACGCGCACATCGACGCGGATGGGCTGCGTCCCGCCCACACGCATCACCTCGCGCTGCTCGAGCACGCGCAGGAGCTTGACCTGCGTGGGAAGCGGCGCCTCGCCGATCTCGTCCAGAAAGAGCGTGCCGCCATTGGCCAGCTCGAAGCGGCCGAGGCGCCGCTCCGCCGCGCCGGTGAACGCTCCCTTCTCGTGACCGAACAGCTCGCTCTCGAGCAGCGTTTCGGGGAGCGCGCCGATGTTCACCGGAATGAATGGGCGCGCGCCGCGCGGGCTCAGGCGATGCAGCGCGCGTGCGACGAGCTCCTTGCCCGTGCCGCTCTCGCCCTGAATGAGCACGGTGCTGGAGACGGGCGCCATCTGCTCGATGCGCACCAGCACCTCGCGGATCCCCTCGCTGTCGCCGTACAGCCCGGTGAGCTCGGCCAGCTCGCGACGATGCAGAATGCGGCGGATGCCGGCAAACACTTCATCCAGGTCCACCGGCTTGGGATACAGCTCGGCGAATCCTACGGTGCGCAGCCGCTCGTGCAGCGCCGGATCGTCGATGTCCGCCAACCCCACCACCGACGCGCCGTCCCACAGCTCGCGCTTCACGAGCTGCAGCGTGGTGGCCTCGGTGAGACCGCCGGTGAACACCACCACGTCGGGATGCGAGCGCTCGATCTGCGAGCGGATGTCGTCGAGCGGAGAGACGACGATCGTCTCCACGCCGCTCTTCTCGAGGAGCGCGTTGAGCCGCACCGCCGGCTCCACATCGGTGAGCGTGATGAGCACCTTCACCGGATCACCCCCGATCCGACTCACCAACCGGGCTCGTTCGCCGTCGCACGTCGCGTCGCCTGCTCACGTCCCTGCCGCGCGCTTGTAGAAGGGCATCTTCGCCACCGTGCACGGGACGCGCTTGCCGCGGATCTCCAGCTCGATCGCTTCGCCGTCGCGCGCATGAGCGGCGGGGAGATAGACGGTGCCGATGGCGACGCCGAGCGTGGGGCTCATCGCGCCACTCCGTACTTCGCCCGTGCGCTCGCCGCCCACGTACACCGGATAACCAGGACGCGGGATGATGCGCTCGGTGGTGGAGAAGCCGGAAAGGCGGCGGTCCACACCGCGCGCCTTCTGCGCTTCCAGCGCCGAGCGTCCCACGAAATCGCCCTTGTCCATCTTGACGGTCCACGCCAGCCGCGCTTCGAGGGGCGTGGTGGTGTCGTCGATGTCGTTTCCGTAGAGCGCCATCCCCGCCTCGAGACGCAACGAGTCGCGCGCGCCGAGCCCGGCCGGCGTGACGCGGCCGCCGCGCGTGAGCGCTTCCCAGATGCGCGCCGCGTGCGCGACGGGAAAGTAGAGCTCGAAGCCATCTTCTCCCGTGTATCCCGTGCGCGAGATGATGACATCCGACACGCCGGCCACGTCGCCGATGGCGAAGTGGTAGTACGCGATGGAGCCCAGGTCGGTGGCGGTGAGCGGCTGCAACACCGCCGCGCACTCCGGACCTTGCAGCGCGAGGAGCGCGATGTCGTCGCTCACGTCCTCGAGCGTACAGTCGAAGCGCGCCGCGTGGCGGCCGATGTGCGCGAAGTCCTTCTCTCGATTGGACGCGTTCACGACGATCATGTAGCGATCGGGAAGACGGTAGACGAGACAATCGTCCTCGATCGTTCCGCGCTCGTTGAGGAACATGGAGTACTGCGCCTGCCCCACGGCGAGCGCGCGCGCGTCATTGGTGGTGACGTAGTTGACGAAGTCGAGCGCCTGCGGGCCGCGCACGATGAACTCGCCCATGTGGCTCACGTCGAACAGCCCGCACCGCTCCCTCACCGCCCGATGCTCGGCGATGATGCCGGTCGGGTACTGCACGGGCATCTCAAAACCCGCAAACGGTACCATTTTGGCGCCGAGGCTGGTGTGGATGTCGTGGAAGGGCGTGCGGCGGAGCGTGCCTGTGGTTTCGTGCGCCATGGGATGAGACTCGAGGGAATGGGGGGATGGCTCGTGCGGAAATATGCCACGACAGCATGACCACTGCCAGGCAGGCAGGGCAGTTAGAGGCCTGATCGCGCGCCTGAGGGAGGATGGGGGACGTGCTGGCGGAGGCAGGACGGGACCGCTCCTGTGAGGGGGGAGGGGGTCTAGCCCCCTGTTCGCGGCCCTCGCGTGAGGGTTGCGGACAGGCGCGTGACAGTATGCGGGATGCGGCGTCCTTCTCTTGAGCGCCCGGCAGCAGGTTACCGCAGCCGGCGCGATTTCGATGGTGCCAGGGCATCATCTCCTCCACGCGCGGCTGCGCCAACGGTTTTCCGTCCAACACCATGGGTCTGGTCGCAACGCTGCTTCCCAGCCAGCTCCGGCTGAATCGGCTCCGGACGGCACTGCGCGAGCGGTCGACGCTCGTGACGTGCAATTCGTGGAGCGAGCTGTTGGCCGCGTGCGCGTCACAGCCGGTGACGACGGCGGTGGTGGACATCGTCGCGCCTCCCGGCACGGCGGCCGCGTTCGATCATCTGCGTCATCTCAAGCGCCGTTATCCGTCGGTGACGGTGGTGCTCTACGCGGCGATTCCGCCCGCGCGCCCGCGCGACCTGTTCGAGGCGGGGCGCTTCGGATTCGACGGCCTGGCGCTGTGCGACGAGGAAGACGATCCGCATCAGTTGCGCGCGCTCATCGAGCAGGCAGAAGCGCGCGCCGTGCTCGGGGAGTTGCGTCTCGCACTGCGCGATGCCAAGCCCACGGTACGGGACGCGACGCTCGTGTCGATCATCCGGGCACACCAGCATCTCTCTCCGCTGGAGCTGGCGCGCATCCTGGGGATCCGGCGGAAAGCGCTGGCCGAGCGTCTGTCGGCGTCGGGGTTCCCACCCACGCAGCGACTGATCGCGTGGTGCCGGCTGATCGTGGCGTCTCGCCTGCTGGAAGATCCCGGGCGGAGCGCGGACAGCGTGGCGCTCGCGCTCGACTATCCTTCCGGGAGCGCGTTCCGCAACAGCTGCCAGCGCTACCTGCACGCCACGCCGAACGAGATCCGCTCGCGCGGCGGCGCGCGGTTCGCGATCGCCGAGTTCCTGCGCGAAGCGGGTATGGTGCGCGAAGGCGACGCGGCCAACGCGCAGGTGGCGCCGGCGAACGGCGCGGCACCGGAGAACGGTGCGGACGGCGACGCTCCCGACGCGCGACGACGCCTCAACTCGCTTCCATACTCCGTGTCACACAACGGCTCCAGCGAGACCGCCGGACCGGACGCGGACGACCAGCAGGAGCGGGTGGCGGGAATCCCCTGGTAGCAGGGCCGCGGCACCCGAGCGCGCGATCGCCGCGCGGGCGCCGCACTCAGGCGAGCGATTCCCCTCCCATCAGCACGGCCATGAGCGCCTTCTGGACGTGCAGCCGGTTCTCGGCCTCGTCCCACACGCGGCTCTGCGGTCCGTCGATCACCTCCGCGGCCACCTCCTCGCCGCGGTGCGCGGGGAGGCAGTGGAGGAAGATTGCTCCCGGTGCGGCGTGCTGCATGAGCGCGGGCGTCACCGTGTAGCCGGCGAAGGCGCGGACGCGCTTGGCCTGCTCCTCTTCCTGCCCCATCGATGCCCAGACGTCCGTGTTGACCACGTGCGCGCCCTCCACCGCACGCGCGGGATCGCGCACCACCTGCACATCCGTGGTGGTGCGTGCGCGAGAGACAAGCTCCGGATCGGGATCGTACCCTTCGGGGCAGGCGAGCACGAGGCGGAATCCGAGCCGGTACGCAGCGTTGATCCACGAGTTCGCCATGTTGTTCCCATCGCCGATCCAGGCGATGGTCTTCCCTTCCCACCCGCCGAGCGCCTGGCGCACGGTGAGCAGATCGGCGAGCACCTGGCAGGGGTGTAACAGGTCGGTGAGCCCGTTGATGACGGGGATGTCGGCGAAGCGGGCGAGCTCTTCGATCTCCGCGTGAGCGAAGGTGCGGATCATGATGCCGTCGGCGTAGCGCGAGAGCACGCGCGCGGTGTCGGCAATGGGCTCTCCGCGCCCGAGCTGCACGTCGCGTGGCGAGAGAAAGAGCGCGTGTCCGCCGAGCTGCCACGCGCCCACCTCGAAGGAAACGCGCGTGCGCGTGGAGGACTTCATGAAGATCATCGCGAGCGACTTGCCGGCGAGCGGCGTGCGCGTGTAGCGGCCGGTGCGCATGGCGTCGGCCAGGTCGAAGATCCGGATCAGCTCGTCACGGGTGAAGTCGGGAATGGCGAGAAAGTCGCGATGCGGGCGCTCTGGCATGGGTTCCTGGTGGAGTGAGAGTGCATTCACGCGCGACGCGCACGCGCGCGGCGGCGGGCGCATGCGGATAGCGCGCGCGCCGCGATGCCACGCGGCGGGCGACGTCAGAGAATGTAGCGGCGTAGATCCTCGTCCTCGGCAATGGTCTTCAGGCGATCACGCACGAGCGGCGCGTTGACGACGATGTCGTCGCGGCGGCGGTCCGGAAGATCGAAGAGCACATCCTCGAGCAAGGTGGACATCACGGTGTGCAGGCGGCGCGCGCCGATGTTCTCCATCCGGTCGTTCACCGCCGTGGCGAGCCGCGCGATCTCCGCAATGCCGTCGTCGGTGAACTGGAGCGCGGCGCCTTCGGCGGCGACGAGCGCGGCGTACTGCTTGGTGAGCGCGTTCTCCGGCTCGGTCATGATGCGCACGAAGTCCGCTTCGGTGAGCGGCTTGAGCTCCACGCGGATGGGGAAGCGCCCCTGCAGCTCGGGGATGAGGTCGCTGGGCTTGGAGACATGGAACGCGCCGGCGGCGATGAAGAGGACGTGGTCCGTCTTCACCATCCCGTACTTGGTCTGCACGTTGGAGCCCTCGACGATCGGGAGCAGATCGCGCTGCACGCCCTCGCGCGAGACGTCGGGCCCCGCGCCGCCCTGTGCACGCTCGCCGGCGATCTTGTCGATCTCGTCGAGGAAGATGATCCCCATCTTCTCGACACGCTCCAGCGCGTCGGACGTGACGTCGTCCATGTTGACGAGCTTCTCGAGCTCCTGCTCCATGAGGATGCGGCGCGCCTCGGACACGCGCACCGTGCGCCGCTTGGTGCGCTTGGGGAGCATGTCCTGGAGCATCTGCGAGAAGTTCTCCATCCCCTCGGTGGCGCCCTGCGGCACGATCATGTCGATCATCGGACCGGTGGGCTGCGTCACCTCCACTTCCACCTCGCGGTCCTCGAGCTTCCCGTCGCGCAGGAGCTGCCGGAGCTTGTCGCGCGTGCGGCGATAGCGCTCGGCGGCGCCATCGTCGGCATCGCGGGAGACCTGCCCGGTGGGGGAGACGACGAACACCGCGTCGGGACCGTCGGCGCGCACGGGCGTTCCCTGGGAGGAGCGCCGCTCGCCCCCTTCGCTGCCGGCGGAGCGCGCAGCACCCACACCGGCCGCGGCGGGCTCCGCATCGGACGGCGCGGACCCGGGCACCGGGAGGAGGAGCGAGAGCAGCCGCTCCTCCACGCGCTCCTGCGCGAGGTCTTCCACCTCGCTCTCGCGCTCGGTGCGCACCATGTCGATCGCGTTCTCGACGAGATCGCGCACCATGGATTCCACGTCGCGCCCCACGTAGCCGACCTCGGTGAACTTGGACGCCTCCACCTTCACGAAGGGCGCGCCGGCCAGCTTGGCAAGGCGACGCGCGATCTCCGTCTTCCCCACGCCGGTGGGGCCGATGAGGATGATGTTGTTCGGGGAGATCTCATCCCGGATGTCGTCCGGCGCCTGCTGTCGGCGCCAGCGATTGCGCAGGGCGATGGCGACCGCCTTCTTGGCCTCGTCCTGGCCGACGATGTAGCGATCCAGCTCGGCCACGATCTGCCGCGGAGTGAGATCGGCCAAGCGCGCGACCGCCTGTTGGGTGCGATTGGTGGGCATCTATGCGGCAAGGTGCGCCGGGAGCGCCGCGCGCGCAGCGGGCCCGAGGTCACCCCGGCAGCATGTGAGACCACCGCGCCGGGCGCTCACTCGAGCTCCAGCACGGTGATGTTCCGATTGGTGTAGATGCAGATGTCGCCGGCGATCTCGAGGGCGGTGCGCACGATGTCGCGCGGCGGGAGCGACGAGTGGAGGAGCATCCCGCGCGCGGCGGCGAGCGCGTACGGTCCCCCGGAGCCGATGGCGAGGATCCCGTCGTCCGGCTCGATCACGTCGCCAGTGCCGGAGATCACGAAGGCGTGCTGGCGATCGGCCACGGCAAGGAGCGCCTCCAGGCGGCGCAGCACGCGGTCACGTCGCCAGTCTTTGGCCAGCTCGACGGCCGCGCGCGGAAGGTTCTCTGGGTAGCGCTCGAGCTTTTCCTCGAACTTCTCGAACAGGGTGAGCCCGTCGGCGGCCGAGCCGGCGAAGCCGGCGAGCACCTTCCCCCCGCGCAGCACGCGTACCTTCTGGGCGTTGGACTTCATGACCGTCTCGCCGACCGTGACCTGCCCGTCCGCGCCGACGGCGAGCTGGCCATCGCGCCTCACGCCGAGCACGGTGGTGGAGCGAACGACCGGGTTGGTGGAGGAGGACATGCGAGAAAGATACATCCGGGCGCGATGGAGGGGCGGGGCGCGCGCCCGGCCGCATCGTCCCCTACGGCGACTCCGTAGGCCCGCCGGGAGATCGCTCCCGGTCGCTCGCCCGGCGCCGCAGTCGATGGCCCAGCACGGGGCCGAGCACTATGCCGCGGACGTACTTCAGGTTGAGCACGAGTCCGGCGGCGATGAGCACAGCCCCCACCAGGACTGCGAGCGTGGAGTAGCGCCAGGTGTCTCGCCCGATCACGGCCGTCCCCGCGGCCATGATGCCGAGGCCCAGGAGCACCTCGCCGCGATGATCGCGCTCCGGACGCGGGCGACGCCGGCGCTCGGCGGCCACGAACGTGCCGTCGGGGATGAGCCCGTCGGCAACGAAGGCGCCGCCGATGAGGACGATCAGGATTCCGAGGAGGGTCGGGACGAACACTTCGATGCGCATGGCGCGGTGGACGAAGTGCATGGACCGTTCCCGCGCGTGACGCGTGCGGCCAACCGCGCAGCCCGCCTGCCACGCGCGACAGGGCGGCCGTGCCCGTTGCTCGCGACTGTGAGCTCCGCCGGCGCGCAGACTACGCGCGGGGGTGCGCCTGACGGTAGACCTGCCGCAGCCGGTCGATGCTCGTGTGCGTGTAGATCTGTGTGGTGGACACCGACGCGTGGCCGAGCAGCTCCTGCACGGCGCGGAGATCGGCGCCGGCATCGAGGAGGTGGGTGGCGAAGGTGTGGCGCAGCGAGTGCACGCTGAGCCCGGCGTCCTCATCGATCTGATCGAGAAAGGCCTTGACGACCTTCTGCACCGCGCGTGGCGTCATCCTCCGCCCGGTGCGGCCGATGAAGAACGCGGTGCGATCGCCGCGCGCGCCCACGGAGCGGAGCAGCTCGTCGCGCTTGGCTTCGTAGTTCCGGAGCGCGAGTTGTGCGTGGTCGCCCACCGGGATGATGCGCTCCTTGCGTCCCTTGCCGCGCACCTTCACCTGCTGCGAGACGAGATCGATGTCCTGCCGAGCGATGCCGCACAGCTCGGAGAGGCGCATGCCGGTGGAGTAGAAGAGCTCGAGGATGGCGAGATTGCGCACATCCACGAACCGTCCCTCCCACGCGCGCACCTCGGCCATCTGGAAGAGCAGATCGATCTGCGCACGGTCGAGGAAGGCGGGGAGATACTTCTCCAGCTTGGGGGAGGAGACGCCGCGCGTGGGGTTGGCTTCCACCGCTTCGGTGCGGCTCAGGAAGCGATAGAAGCTGCGGACGCCGGAGAGCGTCCGCGCGATGGAGCGTTTGCGGAGCCCGCGCCGGGTGAGGTGGCCGAGGAAGGCGCGGATGGCGAGACGATCGATGCCCTCCCACGTCCACGATTGGGTGCCGTAGTAGCCAGCGAGGAAGGCGACGAAGGCATCGAGATCGCGGGCATACGCCGCGAGGGTGTTCGGGGAATCGTTGCGCTCCGTCTCGAGGTGGCGGAGAAAATCGCGCACGAGCTCAGGACGCTCCGGCTCCGCGGCGCGCTCCTGGTGCCCGGCGTGCGCGGCGCGCTCGGCGTCGGTGCGCGATGCGTCTTTCGGCAGCGCGTTTGCCGGCGCGCGTTTGCGCGTGGCGGCGGACGACCGGCGACGCTCAGTCATCGCCCGCCGCGGCACGCGCGACGGTGCCGATCGCCCGCGGCGATTCCTCCCCCACCTCCCGCATCCACACACGGAGGTCGCTGAGCGCACGCTCGGCGATCAGCTCGCGCTTGCGGCGCTTGTCGCGCACGCGCTCCGGGAGGTCGTCCACCAGACCGAAGTTGGCGTTCATCGGCTGGAAGTGGCGCGGGTCGGCCTCCCGCACGTACCGGTACAGCGCGCCGAGCATCGTGGTGGGAGGGGGCAGCACCGGCTCGTCGCCGCGCAGCAGGCGCGCGATGTTGATGCCGGCCAGAAGTCCGGTGGCGCTGCTCTCGGTGTATCCCTCCACGCCGGTGATCTGGCCGGCAAGCAGCACGCGCGCATCGTCGCGCAGGGAGAGATGGGGCGTGAGCGCGGCGGGGGAGTTCACGTACGAGTTGCGGTGGATGGACCCGTAGCGCAGGAACTCCGCGTCGGCAAGCCCGGGGATCAGGCGGAAGACGCGCTGCTGTTCGGGGATGCGCAGCCGCGTCTGGAAGCCCACCAGGTTCCACATGCGTCCCGCGCGATCTTCCTGACGGAGCTGAGCCACCGCGTACGGCGTGCGTCCGGTACGCGGATCGCGCAGCCCGACCGGCTTGAGCGGCCCGAAGCGCAGCACGTCTGCACCGCGCGCGGCCATCTCTTCCACCGGGAGGCATCCCTCGAAGTACGGGACGGCGTCGAAGTCGTGACCGCGGTGCTGGTCGGCCGCCGCGAGCGCGGCGACGAACGCGTCGTACTCCTCGCGCGTGAACGGACAATTGAGGTATGCACCGGCGGCATCGGCGCCGACGTCCATCGTCTCCTTGTCGTAGCGCGACGCACGGAACACGCGGCTCTCGTCGATGGACTCCGCCGCGATCACGGGAGCGATGGCGTCGTAGAAGGCCAACGCGTCGACGCCGAGTCGTGCGCGGAGCGTTGCGGCGAGCGCGTCCGAAGTGAGCGGTCCGGTGGCGATCACCGCGGGCGAAGGGAGCTCCGTCACCTCGCCGCGCACGACGGTGATGCGCGGGTCGGCAAGAATGTGCTGCTGAACCGTGGCGGAGAAGACGTCGCGGTCCACGGCCAGCGCAGTGCCGCCGGGCACGCGCGCACCGTCGGCGGCGTGCAGGATGAGCGAGCCGAGGAGGCGCATCTCCGCCTTGAGCAGCCCGTGCGCGTTGGTGGTCTCCGTGCTCTTGAAGGTGTTGGAGCAGACGAGCTCGGCCAGGCGATCGGTGCGATGCGCTGGCGTCGGGCGCTCGGGGCGCATCTCGTGCACGATGACGCGCACCCCGCAGCGCGCGAGCTGGAACGCCGCCTCGCAGCCGGCCAGTCCCCCGCCCACGACGTGTACCTCGGGAAGTGATGACAGCGCGGCGTCGCGAGAGAGTGCAGGAGGCATACGGAAGAATAGAGTGCTGTGCGCGACGGGGGAATGCCGAACGGCCGGAGCACGAATGCCCCGACCGCGATCATACGTGCACGTGAGAGGGCGCGTGTCGCTAGCCCGCGGCCACCGCCTCCGCGGGAGCGGCTACGTCCCACTCGTTGCCGCACTTGAGACAGCGGCGGAACTCGCCGCGCGCCTTGGTGGAGCGCGCCTCGGCGCCCTCGAAGCCGCACTCGGGGCACGGCTCCTTGACCGGACGGTTCCAGCAGACGAAGTCGCAGTCGGGATGGTTGCCGCATCCGTAGAACGCGCGGCCGCCGCGCTTGGAGCGGAGCTGGATGATGTCTCCGCCATCCTTGGGACACTTGATCCCGGTGGGGAGCGCGCGCGTCCCCCGACACTTGGGGAAGCGGCTGCAGCCGAGGAACTCGCCGGTGCGGCCGTGGCGGATGACCATTGGCGCGCCACACTCGTGGCACTTCTCGTCGGTCGGGATGGCTGGCTTGCGGTGCGCGCCCAGCCGGCGCGTGAACTTGCACTCCGGGCGGCGCTCGCAGGCGAGATACGGCCCGAAAATGCCGCCGTGCGCCTTCAGCTTGCTCCCGCACTCGGGACACCGCTCGGTTTCGAGCACCGACAGATCGTGCGCCTGCGCGATGAGCTCGTGCACGTCCACCTTGCCGAGCGCGGCGGAGAACGGTGTGTAGAACTCCTCGAGCACTTCGCGCCAGGTGGCCTCACCTTCCTCCACACGGTCGAGATCCTGCTCCATGGTGGAGGTGAAGGTGACGTTGAAGATGTCGGGGAACTGGCGCACCATGATCTTCTCCACCGTCTCGCCCAGCTCGGTGGGTGTGAAGCGCCGCTGTTCCAGCGTGACGTAGTGGCGATCGGCGAGCGTGGAGATGATCGACGCGTAGGTGGACGGCCGGCCAATGCCGAGCCGCTCGAGCTCCTTCACCAGGCTCGCCTCGCTGAAGCGCGGCGGCGGCTCGGTGAAGTGCTGGCGCGGGACGATCTCCTTGACGGGGACGTTCTCGTTCTTCTCCAGCACGGGGAGCGCCTGTTCGTCCTCCAGCGCCTTCCCCTCCCCTTCCTCGTGCGCTTCGCGATAGAGGACGAGGAAGCCCTCGAACTTGACCACGCTCCCCGTGGCGCGGAACAGATAGCGGCCGAGGTCGAAGTCCACCGTGGTGGTGTCGAACACGGCCGGCGCCATCTGCGACGCCATGAAGCGCTTCCAGATCAGCTCGTACAGCTTGTACTGATCCGCCGAGAGAAACTTGCGCACGTGCTCCGGGCGCCGCGTGGGATCGGTGGGACGGATGGCCTCGTGCGCGTCCTGCGTGTTGGCCTTGTTCTTCCCACCGCCATACAGCTGCAGCCCCGGTGCGAGAAACTGCTTTCCGAAGAGCGTGGCGATGTAGTCCTGTGCCTGTTGTGCGGCACTCTCCGCCACGCGCGTGGAGTCGGTGCGCATGTAGGTGATGAGACCCACCGCGCCCTCGGCGCCGAGGTCGATCCCCTCGTACAGCCCCTGCGCCACCTTCATGGTCTTCTTGGAGCCGAAGCCCAGGCGCTTGGCGCCTTCCTGCTGCAGAGTGCTCGTGGTGAAGGGAGCGCTCGAATTCTTGCGCCGCTCGCGCCGCCGGACGTCGGTGACCTGGAACGTCTTCTTTCCCTTGAGGTCAGCCAGGATGCCGGAGGCTTCACGCTCGTTGTGGATCTCGGGCTTCTTTCCGTCGATCTGGTGCAGGCGAGAGATGAAGCTCTGGCCGGCCTTCTCCATGAGCGCCTGGATGGTCCAGTACTCCACCGGCTTGAAGGCGCGGATCTCGCGCTCGCGCTCGACGATGAGGCGCAGCGCGACGGTCTGCACGCGGCCGGCGGAGAGCCCCTTCTTGATGGTCTTCCAGAGGAGCGGGCTGGTCTTGTAGCCCACGAGACGGTCGAGCACGCGGCGAGCCTGCTGCGCTTCCACTTTCTTCTGGTCGATGTCGCCGGCGTTGCGGATGGCACGCTGCACCGCATCGCGCGTGATCTCGTGGAAGAGCACGCGCCGGATCGGCGCGATGCCGCGTTGCTGGATGCTCTCGGCGACGTGCCAGGCGATGGCCTCGCCTTCACGGTCCGGGTCGGTCGCGAGGAAGATGCGCGACGCTTCGCGCGCGGCGCTCTTCAGCTCGGCCAGTGTCTTTTCCTTGCCTTCGACCGGCACGTAGCGTGGGGTGAACCCTTTCTCGACGTCGATGCCGAGTCCTTTGGGAGGGAGGTCGCGCACGTGGCCGATGGTGGCGCGCACGCGATAGTCGGGCCCCAGGTACTTGCCGATGGTCCGCGCCTTGGCGGGTGACTCGACGATGACGAGCGACTTGCCCGCCACCGAGCCGTTGGAGCCGTTGTCACCGTTGCCGGCGGCTTTGAGGGAGCGCGCGCGCCCGCTGTTGCCGCGCGTGGCCGTGCCGCGGCCCGTTTTCTTGCGCGAGGTGCCGGTGCGTGAGCGCGTGAGCGTGCCGGCGCCGCCGGCGCTTCGCGTGCCCGCCGCGCTGGATCGGGAGCGCGTACCGCCCCGGGGCGCGGCACTCGCGCCGCTGGCGCCGGCGCTCGTGGAGCGGCGCGGTGCGGAGGCCTTCACGCTCGTGCGAGCCGGCGCAGCGGAGCGCTTGCTGCCGCCGCGCTTGCGGGCTGTCGTGGTCGTCTTTCGCTTCTGGGCCATCGTTCAGTGTACAGTCGCGTTGTCGTCGCCGGCGGAGTCGTCCACGATGCCGGCGCCTTCAAGAACGGTGCGCAGATCGTCGAGAGCAATGCGCCCGTCGATCTGCAGGAGTGCCCGCTCGATGACGTGCTCGAGCTCAGCAGAGCTGAGGAGCCCCTTCCCGTTCAGGGAAAGCAGGTGTCCCCATGCATCCGGCGCGAAGCGCGCCCGCTCGTGCGGCCCGAGTACGCGAAACGTCATTGTCCAATCCCTGGTTCCCGGGCGCCGGCGGTTCGGCACCCTGCTCGTACTTCCTTATATACAGACGGGGGACAGGTAAGCTCCTATACAGGACGAATGCGTCACCGAGACGTTCCGGTGACAAGCTTCATCATGCCGGGAGCGCCCATCCGGCCAGCCGAACTTACACGATTGGGGGGGACTCCGGGAAAGCTAGCCCTCCAGCGAGGGTGCGGCAAGCGCGCCGGCTATCCTCGTAACTACTTCATCCACAACGAGTTCGGCGTCGACCACCAGGTCTGCGCGGCGGTACGCCAGCTCCCGTTCGGCGAGAAGGCTGCGGAGGGTGCCCAGCGGATCCGGACCGGCCAGGAGGGGGCGCGCGCCACGTTCTTTGCCCCGGCCCAGGCGGGCGATGGCGGTTTCCGGGCGGACTTTGAGGTACACCATGATGCCTGGCGGGCAGAGGAGCTCGACGGCGCCCGGGATGGCGGCCCACCCACCGCCGGGGGCGAGCACCAGCCCCGGGCCGCCCACCATCTCGCGCGTCAGCTCGAGCTCCATCGAGCGGAAGCGGGGCTCCCCGTGCGTGGCGAAGATGTTCGCAACGGTGGCGCCCTCGCGTGTCTCGATCACGTGGTCGAAGTCGAGAAAGAGACGGTCGAGCACATCGGCCAGCGCCAGCCCCACCGTGGTCTTGCCGGAGCCTGGAAGTCCCACCAGCACGACGTGCGCGTCGTCCGCGATGGTGATCGGCTCGCGCGGAGCGGCTGCGTGAGCGCGCGTGCGCCTGGCGCCGGAAGCTGTGCGCGACGCCCGCTTGCGGGGCGCGCGCGATTCTCCGCCCCCCTGGGGCACGGATGGTGGAGGGGGAGGCGTCGGACGTCGCGGCGTCATGAGTCCGCGCTCGGTGCTGCCGAGGCGGCGGTTGTGGCGCCGCGGCCGGCGACGCGCGTGGAAAGCTGCGCCACGTAGCCGTCGTAATTGCGGCGCAACTCGTCAAGTGAATCGCCGCCGAACTTCTCGAGGAACGCCTGCGCGACGACGAACGCCACCATCGCTTCGGCGATCACCCCCATGGCCGGCACCGCGGTCACGTCACTGCGCTCCGCCACTGCGGACGCGGGCTGGCCGGTGTCCATGTCCACCGTGGCGAGGGGGCGCATGAGCGTGCTGATCGGCTTCATGGCCACGTGGAGAACGAGCGGCTCGCCGGTGGTGATCCCTCCCTCGAGCCCGCCGGCGCGGTTGCTCCTCCGCCGGACGTTGCCGGTGAGCGCCGAGCCGGGCGCGGGGTCGATCTCGTCGTGCACTTCGGCGCCGGTCCTGGTGGCGCCGGTGAAGCCGAGCCCGATCTCCACTCCCTTCACGGCAGGGATGGACATGAGCGCGCCGGCCAGCCGGCCGTCGAGCTTGCGGTCCCAGGAAACGTGGGAGCCGAGCCCAGCCGGAATGCCTGCGCAGATCACCTCGCACACGCCGCCCAGCGTGTTCCCCGCGCGCTTCACCTCGTCGATCCGCTCGATCATTCGGCGCTCGGCGTACGCGTCGAGCGTGCGGAGCGGGCTCTGGTCCGCCGCGGTGTTGAGCGCGTCCGGCGCGGGGAGCGGATCGGGGCGCTCGGCGTCAATGCCACCGAGGTGAATGACGTGGCTGCCGATGGCCACGCCGAAATTCGCCAGCAGCGTGCGACAGACGGCACCGGCGGCGACGCGGGCCGCAGTCTCCCGTGCGGAGGCGCGCTCCAGGATGTCGCGCGCGTCGGTGCGCGCGTACTTGAGCGCGCCGCTCAGGTCCGCGTGACCGGGGCGTGGGCGTGTGACGGCACGGCGGCGCGGCGCGGGATCGCCGTCGCGCTCAGCCGGATCCATGATCTCCTGCCAGTTCCGCCAATCCTTGTTGCCGATGAGCATCGCGATCGGCGAGCCGAGCGTGGATCCTGCGCGCACTCCGGAGAGGAGCTCCGCGTGATCGGTCTCGATCTGCATGCGGCGCCCGCGCCCGTACCCTTGCTGCCGACGGCGGAGCTGGGCGTCGATGTCGGCTGCGGTGAGCGGAAGGCCGGCGGGGATCCCCTCGAGGATCGCCACGAGTGCAGCGCCGTGGGATTCCCCGGCGGTGGTGAAGCGGAGCATGGATGGAGGTTCGGGGGGGGACGGAGTTCAGCGCGCCAGGATAGGAGAGTTTACACGTCGGCCGCGGGCATGGCGAGGGGAACGATGCGACGTACGAGACTGCCCGCAAAAAAAGTGGCCGCCCGGCAACTTTCGTTGCCGGACGGCCGGAACGACCACGCCGTGCCTCCGTCAGGGGCAGGTCGTGGCCAGCGTGTTGGGTACGGTCACGATCACCACGCCGGTAGCCGTCGCCCCCACGAGAACGATGTTCGCTCCGCGGAGAGACGCCTTGATGGGACCGATGATCGGATCGCGCACGGGTATGAGCCCGACACGCCGGAAGCAGAAGGTGTCGTACACTTCGATCACCGGATCCGCCGCTGCCGCGAAGGCCAGCCGCGTGTTCCCCGCCGAGTTGACTCCCGTGTTCTGCGGGTGGAAGTCGAAGCCGGCGTTCGCTCCGGTGGTCTGCAGGAGCCCCTGCAGACGGAGCGTGGGATCAATGATGTACGTGGAATCGGCGCGGATCGCCGAGAGCGCGCCATCGAAGTTGATGGCCACGCCCTTCACATCGGCGAAGGCGTTCCCCTGATAGTCGCTCACGTCCACGGCACGCGAGACGCCGTTGTCGATCACCGGAGTGGGGATTGGCCACACGGTGCCGTCGGCACCTACGAAGGTGGACTGCATGCCGCTGGTCGCGTCGTACATGAGCGCCCGGCTTCCATCCACATCGCCGCCTTCACCGAGAACGGCGCGGCGGAAGTTGCCGGAGTTGCGGACGAAGGTGGTGTCGCGGAAGCCGAGCGCATCGATGCGCACGACCACAGAGAACAACGCGGCGCTGTCCGTCAATGGCGCACCGACGCCACGCTGGAGGAAAGGCACCAGCACCGAGTCGCTCCCCGTACCGAGCGCCGCGAGCCGCTCGATCTCGAGGGTATCCGCGCGTCCCTCTCCCTGCCCCATGGCCTGCTCGAAGAAGAAGTGCGAGGTGCTGTCGCTCAGATCCTCCCACCGGATGGTTCCCTTCTTCTCGAACGGTTTGGTCTGCCCGCCTGTGGGCGTGGTGCTGTACACGAGGATCACGTCACCGCACAACGAGCCCGGGGCCGTGGGGCCCTGACAGGTGGTCGCGAGGTACTGCGGGCGGTCGCTGAAGTCGTGCTCGGTCTTCTTCTGGAACGGCTGCCCGGTGATCGACGACAGCTCCGTCGTGACGGTGGAGACGATAATGTTGGGCAGCGCGTAGCGGTACACCTCGGCGCCGGTGGTACCGGCGTTGAGGTTGATGTAGCTGATGTTCGTGCCGCCGGAGTTGGCCACGAGCAGCGTATCGCCCATGGTCCCGTTGCGGTCGCGCGGCCAGGGCGCGATGCCCCATGGACGCGAGCCGACCACGATCGGCGTCAGGAAGGAGGAATCCGCGAGATTGAAGACCTCCACCTCGTTCCGATCGATGTTCGTGAGGTAGAGTCGGTCGGTATTCGGGTGGTAGAGTCCATCCGCCAGGCGCCCGCCATTGGGGAGCCCGCGAGTGACACCGGCCACGACGACCACCGTGTCGAGGCGCGTGACGCCGCCGCGGAGCGCGAAGGCGCGCGTCCCGATGGAGTTCGTCGCGAACGCCGACACGGTGACGCTGGTCGGGAAGGTCGTGATCGGCAGACTGAGATCGAACCGCTCCAGGAGCTGGGTGATCTGTCCGGTGGAGCTGACGGAATCGGCGGCGATGAGCACCCCGGCGAGCGTGCGCACCTCATAGCCGATGTTCGTGACTCCAGTCGGATCGGTCGCTTCGACGTGCACCGTGTCGGTGACCTCGATGCGCGGATTGACCTGGAAGTCGACCACGGGCACAGATCCGGTCGCCGCCGCGGTCTGCACGTTCAGCGTAATAGGATTCCCGGTCACGCGCTGGCCCAGGGAATCGACCAGGAACGGCGTGACGGTGAGCTGCCCGGTGCCGGCCGTCGACGGGACGTTCAGCGTGTCGATGACCGGCACCGAGTCCTTGAGGGGCGTGGCGAAGAGGGTCGAATCACCGAACGATGCGACCCCGGTCGCCAGCCATCCGACGCGCGCGACCTTGAGGGCGCTCCGCGCGGAGATGGAGAGGACGACGGACTTCCCGACCACCGCGGCGCTGCCGCTGGCCGGGCTCGTGATGATCACGAGTGCCGGGGCGACGTTGCCGACGGCGAGCGAGAGCGTATCGGGCGGCGAGACATTGGCCGCTCCATCCGTCGCCTGCGCGACGATGATCACCGGCGTACCGGGAGCGACGCTGGACGGCACGGTCAGGTCGAACGGCAGATCGAGCGCGGTGACGGCGCTCGTCATCGTCGTGTCGAAGACGCTCACGACGCCGCCGGTGACGGTCACGAGCACACGCTTGAGACCGAGGTTGTCTCCGGCGTGGACGGTGAACGAGAGCGTGGTGTCGTTCGGTGCGTCGTTGGCGGCGACGGACACGAACGGCGTGCTCCGGTCGGCGCCGATCTGACTGGCGGTGCTGTCGGTGCACGCGGCCGCGAGGAGCGCCGCGCCGCTGAAGAGCGCGGCAGCGGCCAGGAGCCTGACGGCACTCGCGCGGCGCGCGGCGGAGCGCGATGAAGACGGCATCATAGGAATCCCCAGTGGATTACCGGTCATCGCCGGGCGGGCCGAGGGTCTCGCCCTCATCCACGATGTGTGGCGTGATGAGAATCAGCAGGTCGCGCTTTTCCTCTTCCGTGCGCGTCTCGCCGAACAGGCGGCCGACGAACGGCAGGTCGACGAGGATCGGAATCCCCACGCGCGACTGCTGCACCTGCGTGACGGTGAGGCCGCCGATGACCGCCGTCTCGCCATCGTTGACGAGCAAGCGGTTGTCGGCGCTCTGCTTCTGGAAGGTGAAGCCCAGGTCCGAGGCGGCGGGCAGCAGGTTCGAGCGCTCCGCGTGCACGGTGAGCACCACCTGGCGGTTGTTCGTGATCTGCGGTGTGACGCGCAGAATGATTCCGGTCTCCTTGAAGTCGACCGTGGCGCGCGGTACCTGGTTGGCGGCACCGCTGGACTGCGAGCCGAGATCGATGACGCGGATCGGCGTCTCCTCACCGGAGAGAATGGTGGCCTCGTGGTTGTCGAGGGTCACCACGCTGGGCTCCGCCTGGAGGTCGGCGAGCTGCGTCTGCTGCAGCGCGTCGATGAAGGTGGTGAGGTTGAATTTGCCGAGCGCGGTGGAGAAGATGAGCTGGAGCGCCGGCTGGATGACGCGCGAGTTCGCGTTGGCGATGGCGGACAGCGAGTTGCCGCCAATGTCCACGACATTGGTGTTCTGATTGAACGGATCGCCGGTGAAGCCGTCGGGAACGCCGTCGCCGTCCGTGTCGGTCGGCTTGAAGGTGCTCGGATCGGGGCGCTGGACGAGCTTGTTGAAGAACTGGCTGCTCGTTCCCAGATCATACGCCACGCCGATGTCCTCGATGCTGGTGCGATCGACGAAGATGATCTTGGCCTTGATCGCTACCTGCGGGGTGCGGACATCGAGCTGCTTGATGTACTGACGGACGTCGGCGATGCGCGACGGCACGTCCTGCACGACGAGCTGATTGGTGGACGAGTCGACGGTCACGCTGCCGCGGGTGACGCACGTGTTCGACGCCGAGCTGCCGGACGTGGGCACCGGGGCCGGTGCGCCGTCCGCGCCCGGGCCGACCGGACGGCCGCCGCAGGTGCGCGAGAGGAGCTTCTCGACCGTGCTGACGAGCGTGGCCGCCTTGGCGTAGTTGACCGGGATGACCTCGGTCTGCATGGGCTCGGTGGCCTGCTGCGCAGCGATGTTCTCGTAGCTGTCGACCAGGATGATGCCGTTGGCATCCTCGTGGGCGGCGAGCCCTTGCGTTTGCAGAATGGCGCGCAGCGCCACGTCCCACGGCTGGTCGTGGATTTCGGCGGACACCGATCCCTTGACCGTCTTGCCGACCACGATCGTGCGGCCGGAGAAGACGGCGAACGCGGCGATCACGTCGCGGATCTCGGCGTCCTGATAGGTAACGGTGATGCGCGGCTGCGACGAGACGGCCGGCGCGTGCGAATCGAGACGCACGAGGCGGCGCGGCGTGGCGGGCGCGCGATCGGCGAGCACTGACGGACGCGGCGCCGGGGCGGCGGCATCGGCCACGTGCTGCGGCTCGCGCGCGGCGCGCTCGGCAGCGGTCGGCATGGTGACGTCGCCCGCCGCGACGGCGGCGGCGGCGCCGGTGCGCCAGGCGGCGAAGCGATCGGGCGCGCCGGCCACGCTGATGCGCACTTCACCATCGGTACGCGTCACCGTGTACGGCTGCACGCCGTCCAGATCGAGCACGACACGGACGACGTCGTCGCGGAACTGGCCGACACGCACGTTCGTGATCGCGCCGCGCTGCAACTGATCGTAGGACGCGGCGGGAAGCGCGAGCTTGGCGCCCGTCAGGTCGATGACGATCCGCGTGGGGTGCTCGAGCGTGAAGTCACGCACGTTCACAGCCGCACCGTCGACGGCGATCACGACCTCGGCGCGTCCGGCGGCCGGGAGCACGCTGAGCGCCCTCACCTCGGCGACCGGTGGGGCCACGGTTCGGGCCGGACTGGCGGCGGCGACGCTCGGAAGGAGCGCGCCGGTGGCCAGTCCGATCAGCGTCCAGACTCGCCTCATTTCTTCCTCTCAGTGTTGGAATCGTTGAGCGCCAGCACTTCCTGGCGGCTGTAGCCGTACTCCTCGATGGTGAACACGATCGACTTCTGTCGGATCGCGGCCACGCGCATGCGGCCGAGCTGCTGTCCGTTCTTCACGCGATACTGATCGTCGGAGGAACGGTCGCGCAGGACGGCCACGGAGTTCCCATTCGGGTCGTAGACGATGGCCGTGAGCACGAGGTCATCGAGCATGGGACGCAGCTCGCCCGTGGCCATGAGCGAGAGGAAGGGATCTCTCCTCCCGTCGCGCGTGTAGGCGAACGTCTCGCGCTCGATGGCGAATTCCGCGCGACCGCCGCGATCGGCAATGGACGTCTCGCGTGCGGAATCGCCGACGGGGTGCTGCGCCGCGGCGGACTGTGCGCGCGCGGATGCGGGGGGCGTGCCCGGCTTGGCGGCGACCTGCTTCGGTCCGGCCGCCGACGTGGGCGCGGCGTGCGATGCCGCGGCAGCCGGCTTCTGCGACGCGGGCTTCTGCGACGCGGGCTGCTGCGCGGGATGCGACGTCGTACCGGCGCCCCTGGACGGCGTGCCGTGCGACGGTCCGGACGCGGGCGTGGTCGCGCGCGCGGCCGAGGTGTCGGCGCCGGTATTGGTCATCGCCGCGGTGTGGCGGTTGGTGGCCTGCACGGCGTTGGTGGCTGCCCGCTTGGCCACGCTGACCGGCGCGGACTGCGCCGCCACGGGCGTGGCGGCGACGAGCGCGGCAGCGACGGCGACCGCTGCGGCCAGCAGCGTGTGCGCACAGGAGGAGCGGGTCATCGCGTGCCTCCACCGGCGGTGTTCATGGCGATGTCCTCGCTCTCGCTCGGCGACTTGCGCACCACGTACGTCTGGAGCTGCAGGTGCGCCTCGATCACCGCCTGGTTGGGCTTCTGGTGCGCCTCCGCCGCCTTCACGTTGTTCGGCGGCACCAGGCGGACGTTCGTGGGGAGGACAATGCGGGTGAGCGAGCCGACGTTCGTGAGGAACGCGGCGAGCTGATGGTAGCTGCCCAGCATGGCAATGTTGTACTTGTAGGTGGCGTACGACTCACCGTCGGTGACCGGAAGCGGATCCACCGAGGCGAGGTCGAGCCCCTCCTTGCGCGCCGCGGTGGAGATCTGCTCCAGCAGCGCGGGGACCTCGTTGCTGGTGGGGACGAGCGTCCGCACCATCGCGAGGTTCTTCTGGTACTGGTCCAACTGCGCCTTGAGCTCCTTCAGGTTGCCCTTGGCCATCTCGGCCTTGGCGCGCTCGTTCACGGCGTTGATGTGATCGAGCCGCTCCTGCTGCGCGGCCAGCTCCGTCGCCTTGGGGCGATAGACCGCGTACCAGTAGGCGCCGATGGCGAGCAGCATGACGAAGATGAGAGCGGCGAGGCCCTTCTCGCGCTGCGTCTTGATCTCGAGGGCCATGGGTTACCTCACCGACAGCGTGAAAGGCGTCTTCCGGATCACCGACGCATCCGGCACCTCGTACTCGGCGTCGACGGTGAATTCGGTGACTTCCTTGTTGTCCACGATGATGAGAGCGGACTTCACGAGCTGGACGTTCTGCAGGAACGGCGATGCCTCGAGCAGCCGCATGAAGCGCGTGAGCGCCTGGATATCCACCGTGTTCCCGATGATGCGCAGCTTCACCTGCGGCGGTCCGGCGGTGGAGTCGGCATCGGCCGCGGAGTCGGGCTTGGCGTTCTTCCCGTTCTTGGCTGCCGCCGCGGGACGCTGCGGGAGCGCGCGCTGCGGATCGTCGGTGGTGATGTTGGTCTGCTCGACGGACGTGAGCCACGTGTACGGCGGCAACGCACGGCTGATCTCATCGAGCAGGTGCGGCCAGACGTAGCGCTTGTCGTCGAAGGCGCTGATGAGCGCCATCTGCTTGAGCACGGAGTCGCGCTGCGTCTCCGCCTTGTGCTTCTCCTTGATGATGCTGGCGTAGCGGATGGAGTCCGCCTGCGCGCGCTGCAGTCCCTCCAGCAGCGTATTCGCTTCGGCGCGCGTCTTCCAGAACATGCCGCCGATGGCGAGGACGGCGATCACGATCGCCGCCATCGCGCCCGCCAGGAACGGATCCTTGACGCGCGCGGCCATTCCGGACAGCGCGCCCGACAGGTTCACGCCCGCGCCCCCGCTCCGGGCTTTCTTCCCGGATCCGGGGAGGAGATTGATCTCGATCATGGAAGCGTCGTCTCGGGAAGGATCAGGCGACCTGGCGCAGCGCCAGCCCGATGGGGAGCATCAGGAGCGGCGCGACTTCGTCCATGACGAGCGAATCAAAAGCACCGTCACGGATGCGCAGTCGCTGCAACGGAGTCGCCTGCTCCACGGGAATGTGCAGTCGTGCGGCGAGTGCTTCGGTGAGTCCGGGAACGCGCGATCCGCCGCCGCAGGTGTACGCCGCCTTGAGCCGGCTGGCGGAGCGCGATGACGAGACGAGGAACGCCGCGGCGCGCTCGACGCCCACCGCGATCTCCTCGCCGCGTCCGGCGATCACCGAATCGAGGTGCGGCGAGCGGTCGAACCCCTGGAGAAGCGCATCCGCTTCCTCGGCGCTCAGCCCGCGCTCGCGCTGCAGATCTTCGCGGAAGCGGCGCGTGCCGAGCGCGAGGTCGCGCGTGAGCAGCGGGACGCCGTCATCCAGGATGTTGATGTTGGTGACCTCGTGGCCGATGTTCACCAGGCACACCACGCCGGTCATGGCATCGGGGTAGTTGACCTCGAACGCGTTGTGGAGCGCGAACGCATCCACATCCACCACGCCGGGCGCTACCTCGGCATCGGTGAGCAGGCGCATCTTGCCTTCGATGAGCTCGCGCTTGGCGGCCACGAGGAGCACGCTCATCTCCAGACCATCGGCATCGGGGTCGAGGATCTGGAAGTCGAGCTCGACGGATTCCATGTCGAACGGCACGTGCTGCTCCGCCTCCCAGCGGATCAGCTCGCGCGCCGCCTGCTCCTTCACGCGGTCGATCTGGATCTTCTTGATGATCACGTCGCGTCCGCCCACGGCGGTGACGACGTTCTTGGGCTTCTTGGTGACGCCGGCCATCGCGCTGCGGATCGCGTCGGCCACGATGCCGGGGTCCATGATCTCCCCTTCGACGATCGCGTCGGCGAGGAGCGGAGCGATGGCGACCTTGGTCAGCTCCGGCTCACCCCGGCCATGATCGACGACTGCCACCTTGATGAGGCCCGAGCCGATATCGAGACCGATTGTTGTCTTCTTTCGACCGAGGAGCGCCATGAGATGTCGCGAAGGTGAGAGGAGGCTGACACCGCACGCGCGAAGGACGCCGTTCATGCTGCACGGTGTCTGACGCGCGCCAGACCGGTTCGTGCTATCTCACACACGACTGGTGGGGGGAGAGGTAACAGGATGTTGCAGCATGGACGGGGCGCCCCTGCGGTACGCGCGCGACACGTTACGTGCGGCGCCGACGCTGTCACGCAACGCACGGCAACCCCTTCGCGGCGTGGTGGATGGTAGGACGCGCCAGATCGTGATTCGGCATCACTCGCCCGCCGCCTCCATCATCCGGCCGCGCGGCGCCCGTGTTGGGCGCATTTCGGCCGGCATTCGGGAGGTCCGGTACGGGGGCCGGCGCAGCACGCCAGCATTCAAAAGGGGCGAAAAGCGTGAGCGGCGGGGCTGGTGACCCCGCCGCTCTCACACCTGTTCCGACACGTGCGACCTGCGCGAACGGACAGCGCTAGAAGAGCTCCACCCAGGCACGCTGTCCGGCCAACATCGGCGTTGCGGCCGCCGTGAGCGCGGCGTTGAGTACGCAGCTCGAGTAGTTGATCACGGCGTTCCCGAGCACCGTGTTCTGATCGAGGTCCACGTTCGCCGCCATCACGCCGCCGTTGAAGTGTCCTCCCGTTCCGGTGGTCTTCAACATCCCTCGCACGATCACCGGACCGAAGAACTCGGCGCCACCCTGGACGGAAAGGTCGCCTTCGACGAGCAGGATGCCCTGCCCGATCCCGCCAGAGAGCGAGAGATCGCCCTTGGCGTAGATGATCGGGAAGTAGTTGGCGCACGCGCCGGCCTTGGTCGGGTCGCCCCAGTTGCCGAGCGGCGTCGTGTTGCAGGTGCCATCCGCATTGAGCTGCGGCGCCACACCGCCGGGCGAGCCACCGGCGGGAATGATCTTGCTCGCGGACGCTGTGAGCGTGGCCCAATCCATGTCGCCGTACTGGAAGTACGTGGACGTATCGGCCGCAGCGGGATCCTCCGCGACCTTGGGATCGCCGTCCAAGCAGCTCAGCGACTTACATCCGCTCGTGGACACCATTGACACATCCTGCACCGTGAGGCCCGGGAGCGCGGGCCCTGCGGCGGGGCATCCCCACCCGGAATAGACGTGATCGTTGCCGTCGATGAGCGAGCTGCCGCCGATCTTGGTCGCGCCGCGCGAGGTGAGCGCGCCGAGGAACTTCATGTTCGGCGTGGCCAGCGTGACGAGCGCGCCGATGCGGCGGCGCGCCTCCGCGTCGGAGGTGCCACCCAGCGTGGCGATGCCTTCGGAGACGAGGAGAAAATCCTTGGTGTTGAGTCGGGTGAGGCGCACCGTGTCCGTCGCGCCGCTCCCCGGGCTGTAGACACGGGTGACCATCTGCCCGTTCCCCAGCATGCCGTTCCACTGCGTGTTCCACCCGGAATCGGCGATGCTCCCCGCGGTCGCGACCATGGCATACATCCCGTACTCCGTGGCCGTGAGGGCGCGCGTCTCGAGCAGGGAGTTTCGCCCGATGCGGTATTCCTGCGTGGAGGCGAAGAACACGCCGGCGATGAGCGCGCCGATGACGACGATCGCGCCGATGGCGAGCGCGAGGGCGACACCCGGGCGGCGCTGCGACACCCCGTGCGAGGTGCCGTGCGAGATCGCCGCGCGATGATGGGGCTGCGACATGGTCAGTCTCCTTGACGAACAGAGCATGAGCGTCAATTCCGGACAGCGATGCTGAACGCGATCGAGTCCTGATAGATCGCGTGCGCACGCCCGGCCCCGCGCATCGCATCGCGCGACTCCGCGCGGGCGAGCACGTCGATCCGGGCGACCTGCGTGGGATCCGCGGTCACCTTGCCGTCGGCATCCAGATAGCGGAACAAGACGCCCGACGCATTGGATCCATCCACCGTGGCGTACGGGCCGGACACGGGCTGGATGGTCGTGCACTCCGGGCTCCGCCCGGGAATGCAGTCGAAGTAGCCGAGATACCACCGGCGATCCGCCGCCTGATAGGCCTCGTACTGGGCCGTGTGGAAGAAGCGGATGGACGCCCCGGCGGGAATCGTGTTCGCCAGCGGGTCCGTGGTCACGAGCGTGATTCCGGCCGCCGCCTCGGTGGCGTCCGCCGTGTACGTGGGACAGTTCGCGCTCCCTCCGACCTTGGCGAGCTCGTACATGCGCCACTGGCTGGGGGAGACTCCGCTGTCGAAGATGACGATCGAGTCTCCCGCCACCGGCGTGGTGATCCACGACGTGAGCGCGTTGTCACGCTTGAGCGAGGTGGGCGGGATGACGATGATGCCATTCGCAGCATCCACGGTACACGCGATGGATGCGCCGATGGTCGCGCGAAAGTTGATTCCCCGGTCGGCGAACTTATGGATGTCGCCCGACGAGGGCGAGAGCGCGTGCAGCTCGCTCGGGAGCAGCTCGGCGATCTGGCGCATGCTCCCCCGGGCCTCCACGATCTCGTTCGTGTCTCCGTAGAAGCGCTGCTGTCCCACGATCACGCTGATCAGCGCAGCCGCCACGAAGGAGAGCAGCACGAGCGTGATCATGAGCTCGATGAGCGTGAACCCCCGCCGGGAGCGCGCGGTCATGGCTTGCATGCGACGAAGCTCCGGTAGGCCTGGTGCCGGGTGGCGCGGAGGTCGGTGAAGGTGATGCTGTCCACGGCGAAGTAGAGTTGCGCCCCCACCTGCTTGACCACCCACAGCTCCTCGATGCGGCGCGTGGTCTCCTTGCCGCCGGCGAGGTCCGCGCAGCGCGTGCTGCGCAGCTTCTCGAAGCGCGACTGCGCCACGTTGGCGGCCACGGTCTGGTAGCCGCCGCTGCCGATCATGCGCGAGACCACGGCCGCCGTGCTGGCGAGCCCGAGCACGCCCACGATCAGGATCATGACCGCGACGATCACCTCGATGATGGTGAAGCCGGCTCGCGCGCCCGCCACGGGGCGCGAACGGGAGCGCGCGGATGCGTGCCGAGCGCGCGATGCGCGGCGCGCGCGAACGGACGCGTGCGGCGGCACAAGAGGCGAAGGGGGAGTCATCAGAAGCCACACTGGGTAGTGGAGATCTTGCCGAGCCCGAAAATGCACACCGAGTCGCGCTCGGAGTCGCGCGTGACGACGATAGCGGTGGTCGCCGGAAGTGCGACAGCGAAACCACGCGGGTTGTATGCAATCGTGTCGGGGCCGCTCAACGTCACGCTGTGCTCGGCGGCGAGGTCGCGTGGACGGCCGATCGTGTCCACCGCGCCGCCGGAGCGTGTGACGCGCACCCATACGACGTTGCCGGAGCGTACGAAGGTGGCCGTCCGCCCCGTCTGGATGGCGGCAGCGCGCGTCCGGGCCAGGTACGCGGCCACGCTCTGCGTCGCCGAGCGGACGCCCAGCGAGGTCATCATGTCCGTGGCCTTGGGAAGGGCGATCACGGAGACGACGCCCATGATCACGATGACGATGAGCAATTCGGCGAGTGTGAATCCGCGTCGTGACGATCTCATACGCTCCTGCGGGTGTCGGAATCCGGAGCCGCCTGATGCGCGCTGCGTGCCAGAGCGCAAGTGGTGGAGTACCAACGACAACGGCGATTCACCCGCTCCGCGAAGCCTGCAACAAGGTGCGAGGTTGCACCTTTTTGCGGACCTGCCGCGTGACATTGCACGGGCGTCCGCGTGCACCCATCACTGCTCCAGACCGTACTCGCGGATCTTGTAGAGGAGGGCGCGGTGCGAGAGCTCCAGGAGCTGTGCCGCGCGCGTGCGGTTGCCACGCGTGCGATCGAGCGCGCGGCGGATCAGCGTGCGCTCGAGCGACTCGCGCTGGCGCTTGATGGAGAGGTCGTCGGGCGATTCGCTTCCGTTGGCGGACACCGGACCGCGACGCACGCTCTCCGGCAAGTGTGACGGCTCGATCGTCGTTCCGGAGGAGAGCACGAGCGCCTGCTCCACCGCGTTCTCCAGCTCGCGCACGTTGCCAGGCCAGTCGTAGGTCGCGAGCTGCCGCAGCGCCGCCGGGGAGAAGCCGCCAGCGTCGAACCCCAAGCGATCGGCGAAGCGCTGCAGGAAGTGCAGCGCGAGCTCGGGAATGTCCTCGCGCCGCTCGCGCAGTGCGGGCAGGTGGATGGGGACGACGTTCAGCCGGTAGTAGAGATCGCTGCGGAAGCGTCCGGCGGGGACGTCGGCAGCGAGGTCGCGGTTGGTGGCGGCCACCACACGCACGTTCACCGTGCGCACCGCGGTGGCCCCAACGCGGCGCACCTCTCCCTCCTGGAGCACGCGCAGCAGCTTCACCTGCAGCAACTGCGGGAGATCGCCGATCTCATCCAGGAAGATCGTTCCGCCGTGCGCTTCCTCGAACAACCCGGCCTTCTCCCCCACGGCGCCGGTGAACGCACCCTTCGCGTGGCCGAACAGCTCGCTCTCGAGCAGCGCTTCCGGAATGGCCGCACAGTTCACGGCCACGAACGGACGCTCCGCGCGCGGGCTCGACTGATGGATGAGCCGCGCCACGAGCTCCTTGCCGGTGCCGCTCTCCCCCGTGATGAGCACGGTCGAGTCGTGGCGCGCCACCTTGTGCGCGACCTCGATGGCGGCGTGCAGCGCGCGGCTGCGGCCGACCAGACCGCCGTTGCCACGCAGCATCGTGAGCTCCGCCTCGAGCGATTGCACGCGCCGGCGCAGCCGCTCGCGTTCGGCGGCCTTGCGGACCGCGAGGATCACCTCGTCCGGGCGGAAGGGTTTGCCGATGTAGTCGTACGCGCCCTTGCGCATGGCCTCGATGGCGGTCTCGATGTCGCCGTAGGCGCTCATCGCGATCACGAGCCCGCGCCCGCCGTTCGCGGCGTAGCGCTCGATCATCGCCAGTCCGTCCATACGCGGCATGCGCAGGTCGCAGAGCACGAGATCGGCCTCGCGCTCGGCCAGGCGGGCGAGCGCATCCTCACCGTCGCTCGCCTGCGAAACGTCGTAGCCTTCGGCAGCCAGAATCTGCGAGAGCGTGCGACGGAGCGATGGCTCGTCGTCCACGACCAGGAGACGCATCCCCGTCACCCCGCGGTGGCGGGGGGCGATGCGCCGGGCACCGGGAGCAGGATGACGAACGCGGCGCCGCCCTCGCGAGCGGCGCGTACCCACACGGTGCCGCCGAGACTCTCGACGACGCGCGAGACGATCGCGAGTCCGAGCCCGGTGCCCTTCCCCACATCCTTGGTGGTGAAGAACGGATCGAAGATGCGCTCGCGATTGTTCCACGGCACGCCGGGTCCGGAATCGGCGAGCACGACCTCGATGACCGACGCGGGCTCTCCCACGGTGGCCATCCACGCGCGCACGCGCGGGCTGGGGTCGTGCGCGATCGCGGAGCGGGCGTCGTCACCAGCGCGACCGGCGGGCGGCGCGGCGAGACTGGCGTCGAACGGACGCTCCTGCGTGACGATCCGGATCGTCCCGCCACGCTCGGTGGCGTCGATCGCGTTGAGCAGGAGATTCACCAGCACCTGATCCATCTCGTGCGGGTCGCCGGCGATGGGCGTGAGCCGCGGTGCGAGCGTGGCCTCGAACGTGACGCCGCGCAGCGCCCCCTGATCGTCGAGCATCTTCGTCACGCGCCGCACGCAGTCGTTCACATCGAGCCAGACGGTGGACCTGCGGCGCGGGCGCGCGTACTCCAGCATGCCACGCATGATCCGGTCGATGCGCGCGCTCTCGTGCTCGATGCCGGCGAGCGTGTCCTCGAGCTGCGGATCCCCCGCGGCGTGGCGGCGGAGCAGGTGGATGTAGCCGTTGATGGCGCCCAGCGGATTGCCGATCTCGTGCGCCACGCCGGCGGCCAGCCGTCCCACCCCGGCCATCTTCTCGAAGCGCGCGACCAACGCCTGCTCCTCGAGCAAGCGTGCGGTCATCCGGTTGAGACTCGTGGCCAACCGGTCGAACTCCGCCACGTTGCTCTGCGGCACGCGCCGCGAGAGGTCACCCGCCGCCACCTGCTCCGCGGTGCGGACGGTGACGTCGAGCGGACGCAGCACGAGCGAGCGGAGCTTGAGCGTGCCGAACGCCACGAACACCACGAGATCGGCAAAGATGAGCAGCGTGAGCAGCAAGATCCCCGCGCGCGTGGCGAGCGCATCCTGAAAGAGCAGGACGGTGACCATGGCGATGAGCAGCGCGCCCATCGCGACGACGGCGAGCCCCAGGAGAAGCTCGGTCTGCAGCGACGCACGCCGGCCAGGTCGGGCGGATGCAGTCGGCATCGCGATCCGGCCGTCGCCCCGTGGTGCGCCCACGGGCGGCGCATCGGAGGAGTGCGGCCCGGCCGCGGGCGCCGGTGGCGGCGTAGCGGGTGCGGTGGGGGCGCTCACGACTGTCCTCCGTTTCCGTTGCCTTCGTAGCGAGACAGCTTGCGGTAGAGCGTGGACGGATCGATGCCGAGCACTTCGGCGGCTCGGCTCTTGTTCCCGCCCTCGCTCTGCAGCACCCAGTTGATGTAGGCGCGCTCCACCACGTCCAGCGTGGGATTGGCGGCGACACGGTCGGAGACGAGCGGCTCGGCGCGACGGCTGGTCACCCGCTCGGGGAGCGTGCTCGGCTCGATGACGTCTCCCTTGGAGAGGATCACCGCGCGCTCGAGCGCGTTCTCCAGCTCGCGCACGTTGCCCGGCCAGGAGTACGATTGCAGCGCGTCGAGCGCGGACTCGCTCAGGCGCTTGGGCTGCTCGCTGCGTGCCGTGGCCGAGCGTTGCAGGAACGCCTCCGCCAGGAGGGGGATGTCATCGCGCCGCTCGCGGAGCGGCGGCAGGTGCAACGCGAAGACGTTCAGCCGGTAGAAGAGATCGCTGCGGAAGGTGCCGCGCGTCATCTCCTCCTCCAGATCGCGATTGGTGGCGGCAAGGAGCCGCGTGTCCACGCTCACCGGCTCGGTGGCGCCGACCGGAATCACCTCGCGCTGCTGCAGCACGCGCAGCAGCTTCACCTGGGTGGACGGCGTCGTCTCGCCGATCTCGTCCAGGAAGAAGGTGCCCTTCGCGGCGGCCACGAAGAGTCCCACCTTGTCGCGCACGGCACCGGTGAACGAGCCCTTCACGTGGCCGAAGAGCTCGCTCTCGAGCAGGCTCTCCGGGAGCGCGCCGCAGTTGATCGAATTGAAGACGGCATCCGCGCGCTGCGAGAGATCGTGGATGTAGCGCGCGATGACTTCCTTTCCCGTGCCCGACTCTCCCTGGATGAGCACGGTGGACTCCGTGGGCGCCACCGTTTCCGCCAGACGGAGCACGCTCACCCACGCCTTGCTGCGCCCCACGACCGACGGGCTTCCCGACCGTTCACGACGACGGATCTCCTGGCGCAGCGTGCGGTTCTCGGAGCGGAGCTGCCGGTGCTCCACCGCGCGCCGCAGCACGGCCACGAGGTCGTCGTTGGCGAACGGCTTCTGGATGTAGTGATAGGCGCCGGCGTTCACCGCCTGGATGGCGGAGCGCAGATCGGCCTGTGCCGTCATCAGGATGACCGGAAGGTCCGTGTCGCGCTCGCGGACGGCGTTGAGAATGTCCAGCCCGCCCACGCCCGGCATGCGCACGTCGGTGAGGACGATGTCCGGGGAGAGCGCGCCGAGTTGCTCCAGCCCCTGTTTGCCGCCGTGCGCCACGTGCGGCTCGAACCCTTCGTTCCGGAGCAGAATCTGCAGCGTCTCGAGGATGCTGCTCTCGTCGTCCACCACGAGCACCTGGGGACGTGCGGCGGCGGCGCTCACGCGGCCTCCTTGATGCTCGACTGCGCGCGCGGCAGCACGATCGTGAAGCGCGTCCCGCCAGGGGAGCTGTCGAGCAGCACGATGCCGCGGTGCGCCTCGATGGCGCGGTGCACGATGGGGAGGCCCAGTCCGGTCCCCCCGGCCTTGGTCGTGAAGAACGGATCGAACACGCGGTCGCGAATCTCCTCGGCAATGCCGCCACCCTGATCGGTGACGCGGATGAGCACGGCGTCGGCGGCGATCCGCACGCCACGCGGAAGCAGGTCGGTGCGCGATGTCTCCACCTCGACGGTCACGCGACCGTCATCCGGAGACGCCTGCACGGCGTTCAGCACCACGTTGAACAGCGCGCGGTGCAGCAGGTCCTCGTCCCCCTCGGCCAGGTGCTCGCCGAGCGGTGCGACGCACTCGACGGCGATGCCGCGCGATTGCGGATGCTGGGCCACGAGGCCGGCCACCGCGCGCACGATCTGTCCCACGTCCACGCGCTCGACCTTCGTCACGCGGACGCGCGCGAAGTCGAGGAACTCGGAGAGCAGGCGGGACAACCGGTCGGATTCGCGGACGATGAGCGCGCTCAGGCGGCGCTCGTCGTCGGTGGCGGCGCTGCGCCGCGAGAGCTGCTCGACGGCGCTCCGGATGGAGGCCAGCGGATTCTTGATCTCGTGCGCGAGCGACGCGCTGAGCTCGGTGACGGCTTCGAGTCGCTCGGCGCGAAGGCGCAGCGCTTCCAGGCGCTTGTTGTCGGAGATGTCCTGGAAGATGGCCGTGGCCGAGAGTCCCGGAGGATCGCTGCTCTCCACGGTGGTGGTGGTGAGCCCGATCTGCACCGTCCGGCCGGCGCGCGTGATGGTCGCTTCGCCGCGGGTGACGCGCGTGCCGTACTGCACGGCGTCGTGCAGCGCATCGGCGAGCTCGGCCGCGGTCCCGCTCAGGAGCTGCACAATGGATTGCCCTACTGACGTGCGCGGCTCGAAGCCGAGCATGGCGCCCGCGGCCGGGTTGGCGTAGAGCAGGCGGCCGAGCTGGTCGACCGTGATGATGCCGCTGCGAATGTTGCGCAACACGTCTTCCGCCTGCATGCGGGCGAGGGCGAGCTGTGCTTCGAGATGCTCGCGATCGTGTCCCGCTTCCTTGAGCCGCGCGCTGAGATATGCCGTGCTGAGCGCCACCGCGCCGAACACGCCGAGCTGCAGCAGCAGCGGAACGTCGATGGGGGAGCGGTATCCCCACAGCACGTCCACGCAGTAGAGCGAGATGCCGAGGACGGCAATGCCGAGGCCGTCGCCCACCGGAAGGAGGAGCGACGCGCTGACGATGACGAGGACGTAGAGCGCGGCGAACTGCGAGGTCGCGCCCCCCGTGACGTGCACGATCGCGGTGACGAGCGCGAGATCGAAGAGCGCCTGGATGAGGCAGAAGGTACGCTTGGGCGTCCTGTCGCCGCCGCGGGTGAGCCACGCGGAGGCCGCCGTGAACGCGGCGGCGAGAAACATCCCGAGCGCGGCGACCAGCGTGTCGGTCGCGTCCGCCTCCCGCCACGAGAAGACGGCGGCGAGAAAGATCGCCGTCGCCAGGGAGAGGCGTCCGATGTAGATCCAGCGCAGAATGCGACCGGGTTGTACCATCCGGAGTCGGGCCAAGGAGCGCGCCGCGTGGCCGGCGCCGGCATGGCGCATCACGCGGGCGCAGGTGCCGCAGGCCGCGGTGCAACCGTCGGTGAGACCTGCGTTTTGCTATATTGTGGGACGACCAACGGGTGAAGGAGTTACGTGCACGGCACGGGCGATCCCCTGAGCGCGGGCGACATTCTGCTCCGGCTGTTGGCCGTGGTGGTCCTGGTAGCGGCCAACGCGTTCTTCGTGGCCGCCGAATTCGCGCTGGTCGGGGCGCGGCGCAGCCGCATCGACGCGATGGCCGGGCAGAACGACCGCCGCGCGATCGCCGTCCAGCAGACGATCACCCACCTCGACCGCTACATCTCCGCCACGCAGCTCGGCATCACGCTCGCCTCGCTCGGCCTGGGCTGGGTGGGCGAGGCCACCGTGGCCAGCGTGCTCGACCGGGTGCTCCGCGCGTTCGGGTACACGATTCCCCCCGCGGCCGAACACACCGTGGCTGCGGCGACGACGGCGTTTCTCGTCATCACCTTCCTCCACATCGTCTTCGGCGAGCTCGCCCCGAAGTCGATGGCGCTCCTCAACCCGGAGGGGGTGAGCCGGTGGATCGTGTACCCGCTCCGATGGTTCTCGCTGCTCATGAAGCCGTTCATCGCCGTGCTCAACGGGACGGCGAACGCGGTGCTGCGGCTGGCGGGACTCCGGCCGGTGGAGGAGAGTGCGCGTGTCCACTCGCCGGAGGAGATCCGGATTCTCGTGATGCAGACGCGCGCGCACGGGTTGCTGGGCGTGACGCCGGGCGAGATGCTGGCCGGCGTGTTCGACTTCCATCAGAAGCGTGCGCGCGACGTCATGCGGCCGCGCACGGAGATCGTCGCACTTCCCATCGACGTCACGCGCGAGCAATTGTGGGACGTGCTGCGGACCGAGCGGTATTCGCGCTATCCGGTGTATCGCACGTCGCTGGACGACATCGTGGGCGTGTTCGTGGCGAAGGACCTCTGGGTCGCGGGGATGGACGGCGGAATCCCCGAGGACTTCCGGCTCGAGCAGTACGTGCGCGACGCGCTGTTCGTGCCGGACAGCCGGGCCGCCGAGCGCGTGTTCGATGACCTGCGGCGCACGCGCGCCCACCTGGCGATCGTGCTCGATGAATTCGGCGGGACGGCGGGGATCCTCACCATGGAGGATCTGGTGGAGGAGATCGTGGGAGACATCGCCGACGAGTACGATCAGGCGATCCGCGACGCGCTCGAGTTGAACGGCGTGCTGGAGCTGGCCGGGTCGCTCTCGCTCATCGACGTGCGCTCGGACTACGGCATCCTGATCCCGGAAGGAGGATGGACCACGTTGGGCGGCTACGTCTTTTCCCAGCTCGGGCGGCTGCCACGCGTGGGCGACCGCGTCGGCTATCCCGGGGGCGAGCTGGAGGTGGTCGCCATGGACGGACGGCGCGTGGCGGCGGTGCGCGTCCATCGCGCGGGCGCGCCGCCGCGCGCCGGGGAGAGTGGAGCGGCGCGCGGTGCAGCGCACTGATCCGGGCGCGGTGCTGCGCGTGACGGCGCGTGTGGCGATCCCGCGCGCGGAGCTGGACGTGCGCGCCACACGCTCCGGCGGGCCGGGTGGCCAGCACGTGAACACCTCGGCCACGCGCATCGAGCTGCTCTGGCGGCCGGCGGAGAGCCGCGCGTTGTCGGAGGCGCAGCGCGAGCGCGTGTTGGCCGCGCTCGCGTGGCGGCTGGACGCCTCGGGGGCCATCCGCGTGGTGGCGAGTGAGCATCGCAGTCAGCGCCGCAATCGCGACGCGGCCGAAGCGCGGCTGGCCGCGCTCATCCGTGGCGCGCTCGCCGTGCGCCGCGCGCGCGTGCCCACGCGCCCCACACGCGCGGCCGTGGAGCGGCGCCTCCAGGAGAAGCGACAGCGGAGCGAGCGCAAGCGGCGCCGCCGCACGCGGGAGGACGAGTGAACATTCTCGTGCTCAACGTGGGATCGTCCACGCTCAAGTTTCAGCTCGTGGCCACCGACGCGGAGCGCATGGCGGCCACCACCGACCTGCGCCTCGCGCGCGGACAGGTGGAGCGGATTGGCGGCGAGGCGGTGTACACGCTGGCCGGCGCCGACGGGCGCCCGGTGCGCGGCACGGCCCCGCTCCGCGATCACCGCGCCGCAGTCGATTTCGTGGTCGAGTGGATCGCGAGCGCCGGCTCCGGCGTGCCGGTGGGGAGCCTGGCGGAGATCGGCGCGGCCGGACACCGCGTGGTGCATGGCGGCGAGCGGTTCACCCGCTCCGTGCGGATCGACGACGCAGTGCTGCGCGGCATCGAGGAGACCATTGATCTGGCGCCGCTCCACAACCCGCACAACCTGCGCGGCATCCACGCGGTGCGCGCGGTCCTCGGCCCGAACGTGCCGCAGGTCGCGGTGTTCGACACGGCCTTCCACCAGACGCTCCCCGAGCGCGCGTATCTGTATGCCATTCCGTATCAGTACTACCGTCGTTATCGCGTGCGGCGGTACGGCTTTCACGGCACGTCGCACCGGTACGTGGCGTATCGCTACCGGCAGCTCACCGGACGCCCGCGTGAGGGAACGCGTCTCATCACGCTGCACCTGGGGAACGGCTGCTCCGCGTGCGCCATCGCGAACGGCGACGCGGTGGACACATCGATGGGCTTCACGCCGCTCGAAGGGCTGGTGATGGGCACGCGCTCCGGCGACGTGGACCCGGCCATCCTCGACTATCTGGCGGCCAAGGAGGGGATGTCGCTCCACGAGATCGAGGGGATGCTGAACAAGCAGTCCGGGTTGCTCGGTGTGTCGGGGCTGACGAACGACATGCGCGAGTTGCTCGCCGAGGCGGAGGAGCACGACGATCGCCGCGCGCGGCTGGCGATCGACCTCTTCTGCTATCGCGCGCGCAAGTACATCGGTGCCTACCTGGCGGCGTTGGGGGGCGCGGACGCGGTGATCTTCGCGGGCGGCGTCGGCGAGAACGCGCCCGACGTGCGTGCACGCATCGTCGACGGGCTCGGCTGGCTGGGGTTGACGCTCGACGCGCACGCGAATGCGCGCACCACCGGCGGCGCGGAAGGGCGCGTGAGCACGGACGGCAGTCGTCCGGAGGTGTGGGTGATCCCCACCGACGAGGAGCTCCTGATCGCGCGCGACACCTTCCGGGTGGTGCACGGCATGGAAGCGCGCTACTGACGCATGGCGGCACGCAGCGTTCCGGCGTGGGAGCGTGCGGAGGTGCGGCAGCGCTTCGGGCGCCGGCTGCGGGCGTGGTATCGCCGCCACGCGCGGGATCTCCCCTGGCGGCGAACGCGCGATCCCTACGCGGTGCTCGTCTCCGAGGTGATGCTGCAGCAGACCCAGGTGGCGCGCGTACTGGAGAAGTACGAGCCGTTCCTGGCGACCTTCCCCACGTTGGAGTCGGTGGCGCGCGCGCGGCCGGCGCGCGTGATGGAAGCGTGGAGCGGGCTCGGCTACTATGCACGCGCGCGGAGTCTCCACCGTCTCGCGCGGACGGTCGTGCGCGAGAGCGCGGCATCGCTCCCCTCCGACCCGGACGCGTTGCGCGCGCTCCCCGGGGTGGGAGCGTACACTGCCGGCGCGGTGGCGAGCTTCGCCTTCGAGCGACGGGCGGCGCTGGTGGACACGAACGTGGCGCGCGTGCTCCGACGCGTCTTCGCACCGCGGCTCGACCCCCGCTCCGCGCGGGGCGCGGCGCGCCTCTGGGAGATCGCGCGCGCGCTGCTCCCACGGACGGGGCGAGCGACGTGGGTGCACAATCAAGCGTTGATGGAACTGGGCGCGCTCGTCTGCACCGCGCGTGCGCCGCGCTGCGATCGGTGCCCCGTGCGCTCGCTCTGCGCCACCGCGGCCGCGCGTGGCGCGCGTGCCGCCGGCGGCGCCGGTGCCGCCCCGTTGGCGCGCGGGCGGCGGACGCATATCTTGTGACCACCCGCCGGCCGCCCGGCACGCGCGCGTGACCGTCCCCCCGCGCTGCGCTTCTACCCGCCGCCCGCATGCTCCAGCACCAGCCGCTCACCGACCAGGCCATCCGCGACACGGTTCAGGCTGTCTTCAGCGCAGCGCGCTATGATGACCGGCGCACGCTCTGGCAGCGCTTCTGGGGGTGGGTTGGTGTCCACGTCCTGGAGCCGGTGTGGGGAGCGATCGGGCGCGCGCTCCACTTCATCTGGGGAGCGCCGGGGCTTCGGTGGACGGTGATCGTCGGCCTGGCGGTGGTCGTCGCGTTGATCGTTTGGCGGACGGTCATCGCGATACGCGACGAGCCGCGGCGTCGTGAGCTGCGCGCGACGCGTGCGGCGCGCGTGGCGTTCGGGATGGACCCGCTCGCGCTCGCGCAGACGCTTGCGGCACGCGGCGACTTCACCGGCGCGGCGCACGCACTGTATGCGGCACTGCTCCGCGAGGCGGCACGTCGCGAGCGGCTGGAGCTTCACCCATCCAAGACCGTGGGGGATTACGCGCGCGACCTCCGCGCCAGATCGTCGTCGCTGCTCTCGCGCTTCCGGGAGTTCGGGCGGTCGTACGAGTTCGTGGTGTACGGCGTGGGAGAGTGCGATCGCGATCGCTACGAGCGGCTGTGGACGCTCGCATCTCCGATCGTGAGCGCACATGGGTAATTTCTGGCGCTGGCTTCTCCGTCCGCAGATCGTCCTGCCGGTCGCGTTCGTGGTGATCCTCGTGACGGTGGTGAACACACCCGAGCCGAGGTCCGCGCGTACGCATACCTATCTCAGCACGCGGAGCACGGACGCGGGCGGAGCACAGGGGCTGTTCGAGGTGACGCAGCGGCTGGGCTGGCGCGCCGAGCAGTTGGGGCAAGCGTACAGCGACTCGATGGATGCACGCGCCGTGTACGCCGTGCTCGATCCTCCCTACGGCATCAGCGCCGAGGAGAGCGCGCACTTGCTCGACGCCGTGCGGCGCGGGGCGGGACTGCTGATCGTTCCCCCCAACCGGTTCATGATCGGAACGACGGGTGACCGCGCGCTCGCGGATTCGCTCCGCATCGGCGCGTCGTTCCCTGTCTCGGGCCGCGCCGCTCCGGGGCCCGACGCGCGTCCGCTCGACGGCGGCCTGGCGCCGAACGACCTTCCCAACCGCTATCTCGCCGTGGTGCGCGACACCGTGCTGCCCTCCGTGGATACGCTGCCGCACCACCCCGGGGACACCGTCTTCGTCGCGCTGCTCGCGCGCACGAGGCCGGACAGCACGCAGGAGGAGAAGACGGTGCCATCGGTACTCGGCTTCCCGTACGGGCGCGGGCGGATCGTGATGGTCGCCGACGCCGACCTCCTGCGGAACGGCTCGCTCCGGCGCGGCGCTCCAGCGGTGCTCGCGGTGCGCATGCTCGAGTGGCTCTCCCCATCCGGAAGCCGGCGCCTGGTGTTCGACGAATATCACTACGGGCTACACTTGAACGCGGAGCCGACCGGCCCTCTGGCGGTGATGTACGATGCGCTGGCGCATACGCCGGCCGGGCGCACCACGCTCCAACTGCTGGCCGCCGGGCTCGTCCTGCTCCTCGCCCTCGGCGTCCGCGCCATCCGTCCTCGCGAACAGGGCGTCGTGGAGCGCCGGTCGCCTGTGGAGCACGTGGGCGCGCTCGCCAGCGCGTACCAACAGGTGGATGCGACACGCACCGCCACCCGGCTCCTCGTGCGCGGGCTGCGGCGGCGCCGTCACGCGGCGGCGCTCGCCACGCAGGACGACGATGCCTATCTCGAAGCGCTCGCCGTGCGCTACCCGCAGGTGCGCGACGATGTTGCCCGCCTCCGGTCCGCGCTCGACGCGCCGGTTTCCACGTCCGAGCTCGCAGCGCTCGGTCACTCCATCGACCACATCGACAGGATACTCGAGCGGTGATGACACCCGATCAGATCGCCGAGGCCGCGGAGCGCGTCCGGCGCGCCGTGGCCCGCTACGTCGTTGGACAGGAACCCGTGGTGGACGAAGCCTTCGTGGCCTTCCTCGCGCGCGGACACGCGCTGCTGGAAGGCGTGCCCGGCACCGCCAAGACGCTGCTCGTCCGCACGCTGGCCGCCGCACTCGGCGCGCGCTTCGGACGCATCCAGTTCACTCCCGATCTCATGCCGTCGGACATCACCGGCGTCACCGTGTACCGCAACGGCGGACAGACGGCGGAATTCCGTTCCGGTCCGGTGTTCACCGATCTGCTGCTGGCTGACGAGATCAACCGCGCGCCGGCCAAGACGCAGGCGGCGCTGCTCGAGGCCATGCAGGAGCGCCAGACCACCGTGGACGGCACGTCACACGCGCTCGGCGAGATGTTCACCGTGTTCGCCACGCAGAATCCGGTGGAGTACGAAGGCACCTATCCGCTTCCCGAAGCGCAGCTCGATCGCTTCCTGCTCAAGATCCGGGTGCCGTACCCATCGGCGGAAGCCGAGTTGACCATGCTCGCCAACGTCGCGAGCGGCAACGACGCCGACCGCGCGGGAGGGCCCGTGCTGGATCCGGTGATCGACGCGGACGCCCGCGTGGAGCTCCGCCGCGCGATGGACAGCGTGCGCGTAGCACCGGAGGTGCAGGCGTACATCAGCGCGATCGTGCGCGCCACGCGCGAGGAGCCGGCGCTCACCCTCGGCGGCTCGCCGCGCTCGAGCGTGGCGCTCATGCGCGCGGCCCGTGCCGCCGCACTCCTGGCCGGCCGCGACTTCGCGACGCCCGATGACGTGAAGGACTACGCCATCCCGGTGCTGCGCCATCGGGTGATCCTCTCTCCCGAGCTGGAGGTGGAAGGGCGCAGCACGGACGATGTGTTGTCCACGCTCCTGGCGCGCATTCCGGCGCCGCAGTGAGAGGGCGCGGCGAGGTGCTCCCGGGGTTTGCCGGTGTGGGGCGCACGATGAGCATCGTCTGATGGGCGTCGCGCAGGGTACCGCGCGGCACCCGTGGCTCGCGCTGGTGCGCGTCGTCCCCACACGCCGCCTGGCTGCGGTCATCGCGGTCGCCGCGCCGATCTGGGCATTTTCCGGCTCGCCCGAGGGCGTGCTCGTCGCCGTCGCTGTCGCGTTGTTGATCGGAGCATCCGCGATCGTCGACGTGCTCGCCGCGCCGTTCGCGGGGGAGCTCGTGGTGGAGCGAACGTTCGCCGACGCCGTGGGGATCGGCGAGGAGAACGCCGGCGTGTACACGCTCCACTCCGCACGCCGATCGCGTATGGTCGTCACGCTGCACGATGCGTTGCCCGACGCGCTGGAGCGCGTGACGGACGCGGCCGCGCCGCTCCGCCTCCCAGGCTATGGCACGGCGGAGATTCCCTTCGCGGCGCGCGGCAGCGTCCGTGGCGTGGTACCGCTCGGCCCGGTGGCCGTGCGCGTGGCCGGTCCGCTGGGACTCATGCAGCGCACACTGCGCTACGACTTCGACGACACCGTCGCGATCGTCCCGTCGGTGGAAGGGCTGCGGCGCTACCGCCTGCTCGCCATGCAGCAGCGCATCGTGGATGCGGGAGTGCGGGTCACGCGTCACCGCGGCGACAGCACCAACTTCGCCGGACTCCGCGACTACGTGATGGGGGACGACCCGCGTCACATCGCGTGGAAGGTCTCGGCGCGCCGCGACAAGCTCACCACGCGCGAGTTCACCGTGGAGCAGGGGCAGACGGTCATCCTGGCCATCGACGCCGGCCGGATGATGACCCAGCTCTCCAACGGGACCTCGCGCTTCGAGATGGCGCTCTCGGCGGCGTCCATCCTGGCCGACGTGGCCGTGCGCTCCGGCGACCGTGTGGGGCTCATCGTCTTCGACGATGCCGTGCGCGCGTTCGTGCCGCCGGCGCGCGGCGGCGAGGCGCTCCGGGTGCTGCGCGACGCGCTCGTCCCGGTGAATGCGACCATGGTCGAGCCCGACTACGCGCTGGCGTTGCGCACGCTCGCCAGCCGATACCGCCGCCGGTCGCTCATCGTGCTGTTCACGGATGTGATCGACCCCCGCGCCTCGCGCGTGGTGATCGCACACACGGCGGCAAGCCGGTCGCGCCACCTGCCGCTCGTGGTGGCGATGCAGAATCCGCAGCTCATGGCGGCCGCCGTACCGCGCATCGAGGAAGATCCGGCGGCGCTGTACCGTCACGCGGCCGCCGAGGAGCTGGTGCAGGCGCGGCAGGAGGCGCTCCTGCAGATGCGCCGCGCGGGGGTGGAGGTGATCGACACGCCGCCGCAGGCCATGACGCCGGCGCTCGTGAATCGCTACCTGGAGATCAAGGCGCGCGGCGTGTTGTAGGCGCTCCGCGCCCGCCGAGACTCAGGTAGAGCACGATCAGCAGCGCCGTCGCGACCGAAATTGCAGCCTTCGCGGCGTGGGGGATGTCCGGGTCGGGCGACACCAGCCCCTCGAGCGTCCCGGCGACGGCGAGAAAGAGGGCGGTGCAGCACACCAGGGTGATCGCGCGTTTGCCGCGCGCCACCAGCGCCTGCTTGCGCGTGAGCGCGCCGGGAAGGAGGACCGCGGAGGCGATGAGGAACCCCGCGCCGCCCGCAATGGTGATCGCCGTGAGCTCCAGCACCCCGTGCGACGCCACGAAGGTGAGCATCTGGTCGATGATACCATAATTGCGGTAGAGCCCCAGCCCGGCGCCGAGCATCACGCCGTTCTTCGCGAGCTCTCGCGCCGTCAGCACCCCGCCGGTGATCCCGCCGGCGAACACCATGAAGCTAACCGTGACGTTGTTGCCGATGACGCTGCTGGCCATCGTCGGACGCATCAGCTCATCCACGTTGATGTACTCCGCGTGCCCAGCGCGGGCACGCCGGGCACCGTCTTCCGCGCGCGCGATCATGCCGTCGCCCAGGATACGCCGGGCGAGCGCACGATCGTGCACGGTCGCCTGGTAGGCCACCGCCCCCGGCGCGAAGAGGAGTACAGCGGAGAGCGCGATGGGGAGCCCCGAGCGTCTCACCTCCGCCGGAATCGTGTGGCCGACGAACTCTGCCACCGCGCGCGGGGTGAGACGCGCGTGGCGATAGAACAGGTTGTGGGCCGCGGCGACCAGGCGGCTGAGATAGAACTCCGAGTCGAGCACCCGACCGCGGGCCGCAGTCCGGAGCCGCGCCAGATCGGTGGTGACCGCGCGATACTCGGCGGCGAATTCGCGCACCTCAGGCTCTGAGAGCGACTTGAGCCCACGCCGCCGCAACCCCCTCACACGCGTGGCGAATGCACTCCATCGTGCCGCACCACGCGCCACGATCGCGTGCTGCTCTCTCCCCGCCCCCGTCTCGCCGCGTGCGGACACGCCCGCCGCGCGCGCTTCGCGCTCGCGCTGGTGCAGCGCGAGCAGTTGAGACAATCCTCGACCGGACACGGCCTCGAGCTGCTTCTCGAAGCGCGTGGACAGTTGCTCCTGCATGGCCTTCGCGCGCGCCGGATCGAGCGCCTTCCGCCGTGCCAGGAACCGGTCGAGGAGCGAGTACTCACCTTCGGTGAGGAGCGCGGAGACGGCCGGCGCATGGGACTGCGCCCCGCCCGCCTCCCCCGCCATCGGCGCCACGGTCGGGAGCGCGACCAGTCGCTCGCGCACCACGATGGTGCCGGCAGCCAGGTCGCCGAGCCGCTTCCCCTGCTTCGTGAGGATGATGCTGACCGCGCCCACGGCGTAGAAGCTGGGAAGGAAGTCCACCACCCGCATCAGGTTCCTGATGGCGGATGCGGCGAAGGTGATGGAGTAGCCGCCGTCGCGCACCACGCGGATGTGGAGCGCGTGCTTGCCGACGGTCTGACCGTCCCAGAACACCTCGAGGAGCACGAAGTAGCCCCAGAAGAAGGCGAACCCGCCAAGAATGATGGCCGCGCTCGTCCACGCTCCGAGCCAGCGCAACGCACCCGCGGGCACCCATCGCGCCACCAGCGGCCACAGGAGAAGGACGCCCACGATCCCTGCGGTCAGCACGAGCATGTCGATGATCCCGGCCATCGCGCGCGAACCGACACCGGCGATGGAATACGAGAACGCGACGAGCTCCGGCGTCTCGATCTCCACCCGCTGATCCAGCGACGGACGGCTGCGGAGCGGGGGCGACGGTGGGCGCAGGGGCGCCTGGGGTGCGGTGGACGAAGGGGTCACGGGGTCCCATGATGGTAGGTCGTTCCGGCGGGCGCAACCGCGCTCGGCCAGGGCGACCGGTCACGATAGTCGACGCGCCTGACCATGGACAGGGAACGTCGTACGCGCCGCGCGGTACGATGGTCCGTCCCTTGCGGGTTCACCCGCGACACCAGGGAGAGGTGGCGTGCTTCCGCACCGGTGGGACGCGAGTGCGAGCGCGTGCCGCACGCTCCGGCCCGTGGTGCGCACTTCACGCACGAGGATCTCATGCTCCGCTGGATTCCCGCGGTGCCACGGGCAGCCGGCTGCGCCGCCGCCCTGCTGGTGGCGCTTGCCGTCGTGCCTGCTCCCGCTGCCGCACAGTACTTCGGCCGGAACAAGGTGCAGTACGAGCACTTCGATTTCGAGGTCCTGCACACCGATCACTTCGACATCCACTACTACCCCGTCGAGCAGCAGACCACCGAAGACGCCGCGCGCATGGCCGAGCGATGGGAAACGCGTCTCAGCAGCATCTTCCATCACTCCCTCTCCGCCAGAAAGCCGCTGATCTTCTACGCCAACCAGCCCGACTTCCAGCAGACGAACGTCATCGGCGGGCTGATCTCCGAGGCCACGGGGGGCGTGACGGAAGCGCTCCGCAACCGCGTCGTCCTTCCCTTCACCGGATCGTACGCCGACAACGACCACGTCATCGGACACGAGTTGGTGCACGTGTTCCAGTACGACATCGCGGAGAACGACGACGTGGGCGGGCTGCGCGCGATGAACACGCTCCCGCTCTGGCTGGTGGAAGGAATGGCCGAGTACCTGTCGCTGGGACGGCACAGCAGTCTGACGGCCATGTGGATGCGCGACGCGGTGCTCAACAACGACTTCCCCACCATCGACCAGCTCGGTCGCGACCCGCGCTACTTCCCCTACCGCTATGGACAGGCGCTGTGGGCGTACGTGGGCGGACAGTGGGGCGACCAGGCGGTGGCGAACGTGTACGTCGCCTCGCTCAAGCGCGGCTTCCCCGGCGCCATCGCCAGCGTGCTGGGCGTGAGCGTGGACACGCTCTCGGCGCTCTGGGCGCGCGCCACGCGCGACGCGTATCTCGCCGATGCCCAGCGGCGCACCGCGGCGCGTGCGATGGGAGAGCCGGTGGTGGTTGGCGAGAAGAACGAAGCGGAGATGAACGTGGGACCGGCCCTCAGTCCGGACGGCCGCTACGTGGCCTTCTTCTCCAGCCGCGGTCTCTTCGACGTGAACCTCTACCTGGCCGACGCGCACACCGGCAAGGTGATCAAGAAGCTCGCGAGCCCCACGCAGGACTCTCACTTCGACGCGTTGAGCTTCATCAACTCCGCGGGAAGCTGGTCGCCCGATGGGCGGCAGTTCGCCTTCGTGGCGTACGTGAATGGCGACAACCAGATCGCCATCGTGGATGTCGCGCACGGAAACATCGCGCGCCGGATCGCGATCCCCGGAGTGGGAGCCATCTCGACGGTAGCCTGGTCTCCCGATGGGCAGCGGCTGGCGGTGTCGGGAATCCGTGGCGGGCAGAGCGACCTGTACGTCTACGACCTCTCCAGCAACTCCACGCACCGGCTCACCAGCGACCGGTACGCGGACCTGGAGCCCGCGTGGTCCCCCGACGGAAAGACCATCGCGTTCATCACCGACCGCGGCGAGGGGACGGACTTCAGCGCGCTCACCTATCGTCCGATGCGCATCGCGCTGGCCGACGCCACCACCGGCGACGTGCGCGTGATCCCGATCTTCCCCGACGCGCGTCACATCGACCCGCACTTCTCACCCGACGGGCGCGATCTCTACTTCGTGGCGGACCCGGACGGGTACAGTGACATCTATCGCGTCACGCTCGCCACGGGCGAGGTATTCCGCGTGACGCAGGTCGCCACCGGCGTGAGCGGCATCACCGAGCTGTCGCCGGCCATCTCGGTGGCATCGCAGAGCGGGCGGGTGGTGTTCTCCGTGTTCGACCACGAGGGCTACAACCTGATGGGGCTGGACCCGGACAGCCTGGTCGGACACCCCGTTCCGCGCGATTCGACCGGGCTGGCGCTCGGGGCGATTCTTCCGCCCAATCCGCCCACGGGAACGCAGGTCGTGAGCCGGTACCTGGCGTCTCCCGCGCTCGGGTTGCCATCGGACACCACGTTCGCCCGGACGGACTATCACCCATCGCTCGGCCTCGAGTACGTCGGACCGCCGTCGATCGGCGTGAGCACGAGCAGCTTCGGGACGTTCCTCTCCGGCGGTGCATCCGTGTTCTTCGGCGACATGCTCGGCAACCGCACGCTGGGACTCGCGCTCGACGCGAATGGCGAGTTGAAGGATGTGGGCGGGCAGGTGGTGTATCTCAACACGGAGCACCGGTGGAACTGGCTCGTATCCGCCGGACGCATTCCGTATCTGTCCGGATTCCAGGGAGTGCAGCAGACGGAGATCCCCACGAGCGGAGGCGGATCGATTCCCGCGCTCATCGTCTTCCAGGAATTGCAGCACGTCTTCGACAATCAGGTCGGGTTCTCCACGCAATATCCCTTCTCGACCACGCGACGGTTGGAGTTCGGCGCCGCGTACCGCCACGTGGGCTTCGACATCGAGCTCGACAGCGTGGTGGTGCTCGAGAACGGCGCCATCGTGGATCAGGGACGGCGCGACCTGGGCGGCCCGCCCGGACTGAACCTGGGGGAGACGAGCGTCGCGCTGGTAGGGGACAATGCCTACTTCGGCTTCACATCGCCCACGTCGGGAATGCGCTATCGCCTGGAGGTGTCCCCCACGTTCGGCTCCATCAACTTCACGGGCGTGCTGGCCGACTGGCGGCGGTACTTCTTCCGCAATCCGTTCACCTTCGCCATACGCGGGCTGCACTACGGGCGCTACGGCGGCGGCGCGGATGATCCACGCCTCGCGCCACTCTTCGTGGGCGACCCGCAGCTCGTGCGCGGCTACAGCCAGGGCTCCTTCGATGTGAGCGAGTGCACGGCCAGCGCGACGACCTCGCAGAGCTGCCCGGAGTTCGACCGGCTCATCGGGAGTCGCGTGGCGGTGGCGAATTTCGAGCTGCGTCTCCCGCTCTTCGGCACGAGCCAGTACGGCGTCTTCACCACGCGCATCCTTCCGGTGGAGATCGCTCCATTTGTGGACGCCGGGCTGGCGTGGAGCGCGGGCGATTCGCCGCAGCTCCGCTTCGACCGGAACACGGCGGACCGCGTGCCGGTGGTGAGCGCGGGGATCGCGACACGGTTGAACGTGTTCGGCATCGCGATCGCCGAAATCTTCTGGGCCCATCCCTTCCAGCGGCCGCAGAAGAGCGGCGTGTGGGGACTCGAGATCGCTCCCGGCTGGTGATCGCGCGATCAGGATGCCACGCCGGCACGCGCCGCGCTCGCGTGGCGTGCGCGTGCGTGCCCCCGCCGCGCGTCGCTTTGCGCCTGGGACCCGGCGCCGATAGGTTACGGACGGCCGGGTGCCGGGGCGGCGCGCCGCCCGGGGACTGTGGGCTCGCCTTGCGTTGACGGATGTCGATGGGGACTGACAGCCTTCTGCCTGAGGCAGACGGACGCGCGCTCTCGCTGCTGCGCACAATTCTGGGCGGTCTGGCGGACGGCGTGGTGGTACAGGACGCGGCCGGGCACTATGTGTACGCCAACGAGCGCATCGCCCGGATGAGCGGCTACGCGTCCCCTGCGGAGATGACCTCCGCCCCCCCGCGGCACTTTCTCTCCCGCTTCGAGCTGCTGGACGATCACGGCCGAGTGCTCCCCCTGGAGCGGCTCCCCGGGCGCCGCGTCTTTGCCGGGGAGGACTCGCCGTCCGAGGTCGTGCGCTTCCGCGACCGCATCACGGGCGAGGAGCGCTGGTCGCTGGTGAGCGCGCGCCGGGCGGAATTCGAGGGGCACGTCCTGGCCATCAGCACGGTGCGCGACGTCACCGATGCGCGCTCCAGCGTGCGCGCGCTCGAGGCGGGCGTGCGCCAGCAGACCGCCATCGCCCGACTCGGCGAGCGCGCGCTCATCGGGATCGATCTCGAGCAGTTGATGCAGGAAGCGGTGGAGCTGGCCGCACGCGGGTTGGGGGCGGAGCTGTGCAAGCTGCTCACCGTCATCCCGGGCACCGACGAGCTGCTGCTGCGCGGGAGCGTGGGGTGGCCGCCGGATCTGATCGGACACACGCGCGTGCCGGGAGGACACCGGTCGGTGGCCGGTTACACGCTGCTCGCCAGCGGGCCCGTGGTGGTGGAGGATCTCGAGCACGACTCGCGCTTCGAGGAGACCGAGTTCCTGCGCGAGCAAGGCGCGCACAGCGGCGTGAGCGTGATCATGTACGGCCACGACGGACCCTTCGGCGTGCTGGGAGTGCACACGCGGGAGTACCGGCACTTCAGCGACGACGACGTGGCGTTCGTGCAGGAGGTGGCCAACGTGCTGTCCACCGCCCTCGCGCGCCAGCGTGCCGAGGCCGAGTTGCGGGAGAGCGAGATGCGCTTCCGCACGCTCGCGGACAGTGCCCCGGTCATGCTCTGGGTCACCGATGCCGCCGGCGAGGTGGTGTTCGCCAACCGGCAGTGGCGGGACTACATCGGCACGCAGCTCCCCGCTGGCATCGTGCCGTCCGAGGCGTGGCTTCGCATGGTGCACCCGGATGAGCGTCAGGCGGTGGAGCGCGGCGTCCAGGACACGCTCGGCACCGGCGCTTCGTTCCGGCAGGAGTTCCGCTTCCGGCGACACGACGGCGAGTATTGCTGGCTGCTGGCGACGGGGCAGCCGCGCGTTCCCGTGGGGGCACAGTCCACCGGCATGGTCGCATCGGCGGTGGACATCACCGAGCGGCGGCGCATCGAGGCATCGCAGCAGTTCCTGCTGGACGCGAGCATGCTGCTCCACGCGTCGCGGAACTACGAGGCGACGCTCGTCACCGTCGCGCAGCTCGCCGTGCCGCGAATCGCCGACTGGTGCGCGGTGGACCTCCTGCAGGAACATGGCACGCTGGCTCGGTTGGCGGTGGTGCACGAGGACGAGAGCAAAGTGCAACTCGCGCGCGATCTGCAGCGGCGCTACCCCGCCGATACGACGGCGGATCGGGGCGTCCACCACGTCCTTCGCACCGGCGAGCCGCAGCTCATCACGAACGTCACCGATGCTCTGTTGCAGGAGGCGGCACGCGACGACGAGCATCTCGCCCTGCTGCGGAGCATCGGCTTCCGCTCGGCGATGATCGTTCCGCTCGTGGCGCACGAACGCATCCTCGGCGCGCTCACCTTCGTGTCCGCCGAGTCGGGACGGCGCTTCGACGAGCACGACCTGGACGTGGCCGCCGATCTGGCCCGGCGTGCCGCGGCAGCCATCGAGATCGCGCGCCTGCTCCGCGACGTGCAGGACGCGCACCAGGAACTCGAGATGCAGGCGGAAGAGCTCGAGCAGACACTCGAAGAGCTCGAGGCCGCCAACGAGGATCTCACGCGGCGGGGGATGGAGGCCGAGAGCGCGCGCGCCGACGCGGTGGCCGCCAACCGGGCGAAGAGCGAGTTCCTCGCGATGATGAGCCACGAGCTGCGCACGCCGCTCAACGCCATCGGCGGCTACACGCAACTCCTCGAGATGGGGATCCTCAGTCCGCTGTCCGAGGGGCAGCGCTTCTACGTGGACCGGATCTGGAAGAGCCACCGCGTCCTGTTGGCGCTCATCAACGACGTGCTCAACTTCGCCCGGCTGGAGACCGGGCACGTGCAGTTCGAGGCGGCCGACGTGTCGGTGGATGCGATGCTGCGCACCATGGACGAGCTGATCGAGCCGCAATTGCGCGACAAGCAGCTGTCGTACCGCTACCACGGCGGCGATCCCGACGTCACCGTGCGCGCCGACCACGAGAAGGCCCGGCAGATCGTGCTCAACCTCCTCACGAACGCGGTGAAGTTCACGGACCCGGGAGGGCGGATCGAGCTGGCGTGGGAGCCGGACGACGAGGACGTGCACATCCACGTTCGCGATACGGGGCGCGGCATTCCGGCCGACAAGCGCGAAGCGATCTTCGCGCCGTTCGTGCAGGTGGATCGCCAGGTGGCGAGCGATGGCTCCGGCGTGGGGTTGGGACTCGCGATCAGCCGCGATCTGGCGCGCGCCATGGGTGGGGATCTCGCCGTGGAGAGCGAGCCTGGTGTGGGGTCGACCTTCACCGTCACGCTCCCGCGTCGCGAGCGCGCGGAGTCGGATCGAGGCGATGTCCAGCCCGCCGGCTGACCGACCCGGCACGCCGCGCGACGCGGTCCCGCTCCCCGGCGCGCTGCACGCCGATCGCGCCGATGCGCTGAGCGCGGAGGCGCAGCGCCGCGCGCTCACCCAGGCGCGCGACCGCACCAGCTTCCTGGCTGCGGCCAGCAAGCTCCTCGCCTCGTCGCTCGACTACGAGACATCGCTCGCCACGGTGGCGCGCATGTCCGTTCCGCGGCTGGCAGACTGGTGCAGCGTGGACGTGCTGGAGGACGACCACGTGCGCCGCCTCACTGTGGTGCACACCGATCCGTCCAAGGAGCAGCTCGCCCGCGCGATGGTGCAGCGCTTTCCCCCCGACCTGGACCGCCCCGGTGGCGCCGCCCGCGTGCTGCGCACGGGGCGCCCACTCCTGCTTCCGCGCATCGACGACGCCATCCTCTCCGACATCGCGCGCGATGAAGGACACCGCGCCATGCTCCGCGCGCTCGGGCTGCGCTCGGCGATGATCGTGCCGCTCGTCGCGCACGAGCGCACGCTCGGCGCGCTCACGTTCGTCGCCTCCGAGTCGGGCCGCGTCTACGGCCCCGATGATTTCGATTTCGCAGAGGACCTGGCCGGCTGCGCCGCGCTGGCGATAGAGAACAGCCGGCTGCACACTGCCGCGCTCGCGGCCAGCCAGGCGAAATCGAGCTTCCTGGCCGTGATGTCGCACGAGCTGCGCACGCCGCTCACCTCCATGATGGGGTACGCGGAGCTGCTGGCGGAGGGGATCAGCGGCCCCGTGACGGGGGCGCAGGAGGAGCAGTTGCGCCGCATCGTCGCCAGCGGGCGGCACCTGCTCACGCTCATCGAGGAGATCCTCACCTTCTCGCGACTCGAGGCCGGCCACGATGAGATCCACCTTCACCCGGCGAGCCTGGCGGAGATCGCCGAACGCGCGATGGCGCTCACCGAGCCGCTCGCGGTGGACAAGCATCTCCGCTTCACCCTCGATACCGCCGATGCGCCGGCCGAGATGGTGACGGACATGGGACGCGTGCAGCAGATCCTCGTCAATCTGCTGGCGAACGCGGTGAACTTCACCGAGCGTGGCGAGGTCGCCCTGCGCGTGAGCGCGGATGGGGATGGCGCGCAATTCGCCGTCCACGACACCGGTCCGGGGATCGCGCCGGAGTACCACGAGCGCATCTTCGACGCGTTCTGGCAGGTGGAGCATCCCGAGCGCCGGCACCGTGGTGGAACCGGACTGGGGCTGAGCGTGTCGCGCCGGCTCGCGCGCCTGCTGGGAGGCGACATCACCGTGTGCAGCACGCCCGGGCAGGGCAGCACCTTCACCCTCCGCCTCCCGCTGCGCGGATCGTGGTAGGGCACGGTGCACCGCCGCTCCGCGCGCGGCACGGTGCGGCGGCGATCATCGCGGCGCTCGTGGCCGCCGCTGTGCTGTCGACGACGGCGCTCTGGGCAGCGGGGCCAGCGACCACGAGGGGAGCGGCGAGCGCCGTCGGACCACCCGCCGCGCGCACCGATGGCGCACCGCCCGTGGACGCGTGGTGCGATTCGTCCATCGCGGCGAACGGCCACCCATCGCTCGCTCACGCGGACACGCTGCTCGCCACGCTCTCGCTGCGCGAGAAAGCCGCGCAGCTCGTGATGCCGTGGATCCCGGGCGGGCTCTCCCCCACCGATGCCGCCGCGAAGGAGGCAGAGCGGCTGGCGCGCGATGTGGGGGTGGGAGGGTTCATCGTCGGGCGTGGCGGCGCGCCCGGCACGCGCGCCACCGTGCAGCGCCTGCAGGGCGTGGCTGCGGTCCCGCTGCTCGTGGCGAGCGATCTGGAGTGGGGGCCGGGGATGCGCCTGGATGGCGGCACCGTCTATCCGGGGAACATGGCGCTCGGCGCAACGCGCGACACCGCGCTCGCGTACGCACAAGGGTGCGCCACCGCGCGCGAGGCGCTCGCCTCGGGGATCACCGTGGCGTTCGCACCGGTGGCCGATGTGAACGTCGATCCGCGTAACCCGATCATCAACACGCGATCGTACGGCGAGGACCCGCGCCTGGTCGCCGCCATGACGCGCGCCGCGGTGCGCGGGCTGCAGGACGGCGGGATGCTCTCGGTCGTGAAGCACTTTCCGGGGCACGGCGACACGCACACCGATTCGCACGTCGCACTTCCGGTGGTGCGCGCGAGCCGAGCGCGGCTCGACTCGGTCGAGCTGGTCCCCTTCCGCACGGCGATTCAGGCGGGCGTGGGCGGAGTGATGACCGCGCACCTGGCCGTGCCGGCAATCACCGGCCGAACGGACGTGCCGGCCACGCTCTCCGCCAACGTGCTGCGCGGACTGCTGCGCGACGCCATGTCGTTCGATGGGCTGGTGGTCACGGATGCGCTGGACATGGGCGGGGTGGCCATCGCGACGCCCGAGGAGGTGGCGGTGCGCGCCGTGGCCGCGGGAGCGGACGTGCTGCTGCAACCACCGCATCCGGAGCGCGTGGTGGATGCGCTCGTGCGCGCGGTCCGTGATGGCCGGCTCACCGAAGCACGGCTCGACGCGTCGGTGCGACGCATCCTCCGGGCGAAGCAGCGCGTACGCGCGGGAGGCACGCGCCCGCAGCCGCCGAGCGACGCGCTGCGCGCGCGGTTCCGCACTCTGGCGGACAGCATCGCCGCCCGCTCGATCACCCTGGTGCGCGACAGCGACGGACTGATCCCGCTCCGTCGCGACGCGCCGGTGCTGTCCGTGGTCTTCGCCGAGCGCGGCACGCGGGCGCCGGGCACCACGTTCGCCACGTCGCTGCGCGCGCTCGGCTGGCAGGTGACGTCGATGGTCGTGACGCGCCCGACGCCGGCGCAGCTCCGCACCGTGGAACGCGCGATCCGCACCGCGCCCGGCACGGTGGTGATCTCCACGTACGCGCACGCCGCGCCCGGCGCGGGGACGATCGGCGTGTCCGAGGATGCGCGCGCAGCCATCCGCCGCGCGGCGGCCGCGCGGCCCGTCATCTACATCGCGTTCGGCGATCCGTACGTCGCGTCGTCGGTGGGCGCGCCGGAGGCCATGCTGCTGGCGTGGAGCGATGCGGCGGTGGCACAGCGTGCGGCCGCGCGCGCGGTGGCCGGCGCCTCCGCCATCGGCGGCCGCCTGCCCATCAGTCTCGCGCCGAGCTACGCGCCAGGGTGGGGAGTCATGCGCACCGCCGTGCCCTCCGCGTCGGACGACGCGACGCCCTGAGGCACGTCGCAGCGCAGGGCGGCCCGGCGGAGGTCGCGCGTCTCGTCGTGCAGCGCGGCGAGTGCGTCGTCGAGCGCGGCGAGCCGCGACGCCAGCCCGGCGGTCAGCATCCCGCCGTCCCCCACCGGCCACACCACACCCTGCAGCGCGGCCAGGCGCGCGAAGGTGCGCGCGTCGCGCGTGCTCACCCACCACGCTGCGCCGCGCACCAGCCCCTCACCGCGCGCTTCGGTGGCCAGGAGCACCAGGTCGCGCCGCGCCGCAGCCGAGCGACGATCATCATCGGTGGCGCCGACGCGGCACCCCTCCTGCCGGACGATGTCGATCGCGCTGTCGCGCGCCGCGCGGAGCGGCGCGAGCAACTGTGCGGACGAGAGGGCGGCGCCCGTTGGTTGGAGACGCACGGACACCTCGCTGATGCGGCGCACGAGATCGTACGGCGTGAGCGCGCGTCCCGTACCGTAGCGCGTGAGGAACCACTCGCGCATGGAGTCATCCACCGGCGACACGTCGTCGAGGATGTTCACCAACGCGCGGCCCGCCTCGCCGGTGATATCCGGCGGCGTCACCGTCACATAGCCGGTCAGCAGGTCGTCCTGCACCGACGACAGATAGCCGTTCGTGCGCCCTTCGCGCGCGAGCGAGACGGCCACGAGCCAGTCCACGCTGCGGGCGAACACTTCCGCCGGGCGCTGCGCGTGCGGCGGGCTGTAGTTGTTCTCCGGCAGTGGCGGGATGAGGGCGGCGGTGGTGAGACCGCGCAGCGACGTGGCGAGCGGCCCGCTGGCATCGCGGATGGCGCGGTCGGTGGCGTACTGCGCCCGCGAGTGGTAGCGGGCACGCGCCACCTGCCAGTCGAGGTCGTGCGCCACTTCGTGCGCGAGCGTCCCCGCGCCGGTGCCCACCGGAAGGAAGAGCGTGCGAGACGCCGGATCGTGGAACGCGAGCGCAGCGTCACCTAGCGGACTCTCCCCGACATGGATGTGGAGACCGGAGACGGTGAGCGACGGGATCACGCGCTGCATGTCCGCCAACGCCGACGCGATCATGCGGCGGTAGTACGGCCGCCAGTCGGTGGGGACATCCCGATCGAAGGTGACCGCGGCAAGTCCGAAGCGGTCGCGCAGCTCCTTGTCCGACGGACCCGGCCAGCCGGGAAGCCAGATCTCCTCCTGCGCGTACGCGCGCATCGCGACGGCCGCCGACAGCGCGGTGAGCGCGGGGATCTCCCCGCCAGCTTCCGTGTCGGTCGCCAGCACGTCGTACTCCGCGGCGAAGCTCTCCTCGTTCCGCGCGAGCGACGCGAACCGCTTCCGCTCGGCGCGCTGCGGATACGCCAGACCCTCCGGCGCGACCAGGTTGCCGCGATAGCTCGCGATGGCAACGACGATGGGCGCCTGCGGCGGTGCGTTAAAGCGCGCGGCCGCCTGCGCGGCGCGTGCGGCCGCGGCGCGCGACAGGTATGGCTCCGCGATCGGTCCGGCCGCGGTGCGGATGGACGCGGCGTCCTCCCCGTCCTGCCCGACGGCGCTCGTGTCCGCGGTGAGCACGCTGTCGCGCACGGCCAGATTGCGAATGGATTCCAGAACCGACGGGGCGGCATCCATCGCCTCGCGCTGCACGGCAGCAGGGAGTGGCTCCATGGGGGCGCGCTCCACGCGGAAGCGGCGGCCGGCACGCCACGCCGTGATGAGCGCGAGCGGATCGCGATGCTCGGCGCGCGCGGCACGGAGCAGCGCGAGCGCATCGTCACGGGCAAGCAACCGGTCGCGCGCCAGCGCGGCCACGCGCGCGGCGACCACCGGTGCGCCGCGGCTCGCGCTGTGCTCCGAAGCGGCGAGGGTGTACGCCAGTCGCACCGCCAGCTCGCCCGCGCGGGGATCCTGCGCGTCTCCCACCGCGCGCTCCACCAGCGCCAGGTGCGATGCAGCGGTCTCCCGCGCCACCGCGGAATCGCGCCGCGCTGCGTGTGTGAAGACGGCGGGGTCGATCTCGTACGAGCGCCCATCGAGCGTGCTCGCCAGCAGCGCCCACCCCAGATGCGCGCGCGCGGAGTCGGTGAGCCGCGGATCGGAGCGCGCGAGCTCGATCAGCCGGAAGGGACTGCCGAGCCCCAGGCGGAGCCGCTCCAGATACGTGAGGGCGATGACCGTGCTGTCGGCCACATCCGACGGCGCCTCGGCCGCACGCCCCTGGGTGATGAGTCGCGAGGCGTAGGCGCGTCCATTGCCCAGCTCCGCCGCCAGTTCCGGTCCCACCGACAACCGCTCACACGACGCGAGCCCCGCCGCGACGACGGCGAGCAGCACCGGTAGCGATCGAAGGAGACGACGCAGAGACATGGGGACGTCAGCGCGGGGATGGCCGAGCAGCGATGGCCACAGGGGCGGCCGGCATCGGGCGGTGGCAGCACGTGCGGCGGACGCTGCGCTCATCTGTATGATACTCGATCCGGCGGAAATGGTTGCATGGTGGGCGGCGATGCGCGCGCTCCGTTCCGTGCGCTCAACCAGTCATCGCGCGAGCGCCGCCGTCTTTCGGATGACGAGCGGCACGCGGCGTCGTCATGCCGTACATTGTAACCGTCTCACCTGCCCTGGCCGGGCTTCTCTCATTGTGGATCGCGATCGCATCTGCTCGGTTCGATGTTCTCATCCGTGCCCGGTGTGTACACGCGCGCATCGCGACTGCTTGCTGCGCATGCGGAGGACGCATCCATGCTGACGCTCGACGGGATCGGGCTCGACCGCGCCACACCGCTCGACCTGCTCGAAACGCCGGTGCCCGTGGTGGACCTCGACCGGCTGGAGCGGAACCTGGACCGGATGGCTGCCTACGTGCGCGAGCACGGGCTGGCGCTGCGCCCGCACATCAAGACGCACAAGTCGCCCTGGGTCGCGCGGCAACAGCTCCGGCGCGGCGCGGTGGGGCTCACGTGCGCCACGCCGCGTGAGCTGGAAGTGATGGCGCCGGCCGCGGACGACCTGTTGCTCGCCTATCCGCCGGTGGGACGCCCGCGCGCACACCGGCTTGCCGCGCTCACGCGCGACGTACGCCTCACCGTGGCGCTCGACTCCGTGCGCGCCGTCACCCTCCTTGCCGAAGCCGCGCGCGAGCGGGGGCGCGAGGTGCACGTGCTGGTGGAAGCCGATCTGGGCATGCATCGCGTCGGCGCGACCACGGTGGAGTCGGTGATCGACGTGGTGCGTGCAGTGCGCGCCAATCCGCCCCTCGCCTACGACGGCGTTGCCTTTTACCCGGGGCACATCCGCGACCGCGCCGAGCGGCAGGATGACAAGCTGGAGCGATTGCAGAGTGACCTGGGCACGCTGCTCGCCGCGCTGAGCCATGCGGGGCTCGCGCCGCGCGTCGTGAGCGGAGGCTCGACCCCTACGGCGTGGCGCATGCACGAGGTGGCCGGCGTCACCGAGGTGCGCCCCGGGACCTACGTGTACAACGATCGCGCCACGCAGGAGTTGGGCGCGTGCGCGTGGGAGGACTGCGCGCTCACCGTGCTCGCCACCGTGGTGAGCACGGCAGTGCCCGGACACGCGGTGATCGACGCCGGGACCAAGGCGCTGGGACGCGAGCCGCTCCCCGGCGGCGAGAGCGAGGGATACGGCGCGCTGCTCGACCATCCCGAGGTGCGCGTGGTGCGCATGTCCGAGGAGCACGGCATCCTCGATCTGCGGGGGACGACGTGGCGCCCCGAGGTGGGAGCGCTGGTGCGCGTGGTCCCCAACCACGTGTGCGTCACCGTGCACCTCTACGATCGGATCGTGGGCGCGCGCGGCGAGCACGCGGTGGCGGAGTGGGCGGTGGCCGCACGCGGCCGCTGACGCGTCGAGCGGAGCGCGCGGGCGGCATGGTCGTCGCGCCGCGCGGCGTCAGCTCGTGGCCAGGATGCGGAGGATCCCCGCGTCGATCACGTGGCCGCCATCGAAGCGCAGCGACCGCAGCGCCACGCCGGCGTTCCGGAGCCGCTCTTCCTGCTCGTTCCACCGCGTGCTGTCGATGAGCTCGTCGCGCGCGCCGATCACGAGCACGATCTCGAGACCATCTATCCACGGTCCCGAGAGCTCCAGCTCCGGCGGAAGGAGCGCCGCCCAGACCACCAGTCGCCGTGCGCGCCCGGGATGCCGAGCCACCCATCGTGCGGCGGTGGCAACGCCCTGTGAGAAGCCGAGCACGTGAAGCGCGGCGCCGCGCGCCACGGAGGGGGCGCATGCCTGCTCGTAGACCGCATCCAGGAATCCGAGATAGTCATCGATCTCGGCCATCCGGTCGTCGCGCGTCATCCAGCTCGCGCCCACGCGGGTGGCGTGCTCCAGGTAGAAACGCGAGAGCCCTTCGGGAGCCACGATGAGGCGCGAGTCGTCGGCGAGCGGCTCGAAGCGAGACAGGAAGCGCGCGGCCAACTGCGCGTAGCCGTGGCAGACGAGCAAGAGCTGTCTCACCGCGCTCGGCTCGCCGCCGCCGGTCGTGTAGAAGCGCGCGGTGCGGCGGACGACGATGTGATGTTCGTGGGTCATGTCCGCGCCGGCGACCCGCTGGCGACCGCGTTACGCGCCCACACCGGCCATGTCGCGTCGCGCGCGCAGGTCGGACGCGATGGCGGCGATCTCGGGCGTCATTTCCGGGGGCGCTGGCGCGGGGGCGAGCGGCTCCCTGCGCGCGAGGGCCTGGGCCTCGGCTTCGAATTCCGGCGAAAACGCCTCTAGATGGTGTCGTTCGACGTGGTCCATGCCGCGCTGGAGGAGGACCTCGGCAGCCTTGTATCGGCCGAAGGCGCGCATTCCGCGGGCGGCGTAGAGGAGATAGTAGGCCTCTGACCGCGGTAGAATTCTCACGCCGTCAAGTTGCCGATAGTAATCGTCAAACGCGGCGAGGTCGCCGTCGATTGCCGCAAGCTCCATCAAGTTGATCAGGGCATGCTGCCGGACATGCCATTCATGAGCTGTTGTGGCTGCCAAGAGCTGTGCATCGCGGGCCGCTCCGCGGTAACCAAGTTCGCAGAGATCCGTCGCGAGATCGGCAAGCGCTCTGTCCCGTGCAACCGGTGTTGGCAAACGATCCAGGACAGCGTGGACGTGACACGCCGCACGCGCGAATTCACCTCGCGAATGATGGAGAGTCGCCATCTCGAGCATCACCATTGCTTCCAACCCGGACAGACGGTACGCGCGTGCCTTCCGCTGAAGTGCCAGCAGTCGCCGCTCCGCGCCCGTCCCGTCCCCCATCTGAAGGGCTAACGCGGCCTGCGCATGCTGCACCCACAGCTCACCCTCCACATCACCGGCCTGACGTGCAATCGCGAGGGCAACGCGATACTCGTCAGCGGCTTCATCGAACCGCGCGATGACCCGCAAGCACGTCCCCAGATCCCGGTGCATCGTCGAGAGGAGCTCCGCGTCTTCCGCGTCGCTCACCAGCTCGAGCGCGGTCTGGTACACGTCCGCCGCGAGCTCCCACCGCCCTTCGTATTCCAGCGCGCGCGCATAGATGAGGAGGCGAGGCGTCACCGCCCGCGCACGCCCCACATCGGTGTGCTGCAGCGCGTCGAGCACCGATTCCAGCACCCCGGCGATGGTCGGACGTACCTTGTCGCGCGCGACGTACCCCCGCACCGCGAGCGCGTGGTCGGGATCCACGTTGTGCGCCAGGAGCGATGGCCCGGTGTACGTGTCGAGCAGCCGCAGCGTCACCAATCCCGCGGCGATGGTCACGTACTCCTCCCGATTCGCGTCGAGGCCCGTGAGCGCGTCGAAGAAAATTTGATGTCGGAGCGTGGACGTCATCGGGGAGCGGCCACCCGTTGTGAAGGACACGCGCGTGCGGCAGGGCTCGACAGCCAACTTACCGGCGCAGGCGCGTTCATCAAGTTCGGCGGCGTGAGCGTCGTCACCCGCCTGTAGAGAAACGCATTACCATCGCCGAACGCTGCACGCACGCGACGCACGCTCATCGTGGCGCTCCGCCGCTCGCGCCACGCTCGGCCAATCCCTTGAGCATCCACCAGATGCCGAGCGCGGCGAGCGTTGCGGTTTGCCCGTCGCGATCGTGCGCCGGGTTCACTTCCACCACGTCCACCGAGCGCACGGCGGGCGTGCGCCCCGCCAGATGCGCGGCGTGCAACCAGGTGGCCACGTCCAGCCCGCCCGTGGCCGGCGCGCTCACCCCTGGTGCGTGCGCGCGGTCCACCACGTCCACATCGAAGCTCACCATCATCGCCGCATCGGGCACGCGCGCGGCGTCGTAGACGGCGTGGATCATCGGGGCCGAGAGCGCATCGCGCCAGACGTAGTCGCCACCGGCATCGCGCACGAACGCCAGATGGGCGCGCGCCACCGAGTGACGGAGCAGGCCGGCTACGGTGTATCGCGCGCACGTGCGCGACGGGTGCTCGATGGCCTGCCGGAAGGGAGAGCCGGAGTGCGCTCCCGCGGGTGCGAGAGGCCGCACGTCCAGGTGGGCGTCCCAATTCAGGATGGACACGCGCTCGCCGCGCCGCGCGTAGGCCAGAAAGTGTCCGTAGGCCGTCTCGTGCCCGCCGCCGATCACGATGCCGAAGCTCCCGCGCGCCAGGTGCGGCTCGAGCGTGGCGGCGAGGGCGCGCTGGTCCGCGTCCACGTCGCCCGTCACCGGAACGTCGCCCAGGTCGGCGGTGGCGCCCAGGAGCGAGACGAACGCGTCGCCACTCTCCGGGTCGGGCGTCATCCGCAGCAGGCGCTCGCGGATGGCGGCAGGAGCGGCGCTCGCACCGGGTCGCCCCCCGTTGCGGCGCACCCCTTCGTCGGACGGGAAGCCCACGATGACCGCCGCGGGAATCATCCCCGGGGCGAGCGAGGCGCCAATCAGATGCGCCAGCCGCGGATCGTCGCCCTGAGGCGCGGTGGATGGTGGCGGCACGGCGCCGCCGGATGGTGCCGCTCTCGTGAGGGAGCGGGGCGCGTGAGCGTTCTTCATGCGGAGCAAATGTCGGCGGGGGCGCCACCGCGCGCCAGCGCAGGGCGCCGATGCCTTTCTTCGGTACGTCGCCGGGCGTCCACTCGCGGAAGAGCCGGAACTCACGCGCCCACGCAGAGAGCGATGGAAGCGCGCGGATCACTACGTGCCGAGCGGCGCTGGCGTTTCTTGAGACATCGCGCCGACGGCTACAGTTGCTGGCGGCATCGCGCGCGGCGTGCCGGCCGTACGCGGGCCGGTGATCCCGACGTCGTGGCGCCGAGGACGCGCTGTGGCGGGGTGAGGAGCGGCGGGGAGAGGGGGCGCGGCGGCCGTACGCCGGCAGACGCCCGGCGTACGGTCAGGTCTTGTGCCGGAAGATGATGCGGCCGCGACTCAGATCGTACGGAGACACTTCGATCGTGACGCGATCGCCCTGCAGCACGCGGATGCGAAAGCGTCGCATCTTGCCCGCGATCGTCGCGAGCACGCTGTGGCCGTTGGTGAGCAGCACGCGAAAGGTCGCGTTCGGCAGCACCTCGGTGACCGTGCCCTCGAGCTGGATCGCTTCTTGTTTTGCCATAGCTTTGGAAGCTATGCCTCTCCCGGACAGGCGTCAATCGCGCCCATGGGCGTCACGTCGCGCGCCCGCGTGCGTATGGGGCGCTCCGCGACGGGCACGGATGGACTCGACGCGGAGCGCCCCGTCGTGTATTACTGTCGGAACCGCGCGCGGCAGGAGGCACGCCCCGTCGCCTCGCCGCGTGAGTCGGGGACGCTCGCGTAGCCTCCGACGCTGCGCATCGTCCGGATCGCTCACGCCACGGCGTCGTGCGACAGGCTGCCACCCGAGATCCGCGACCCGTGTACCCTGAAGCAAGTACCATCGAGGAGCCGCCGGCTTCCGCTCCGGCCGCCGTGTCGCTGCACTCCGCCCGCGGGCGATGGGTGCTCACCGCCACCGTGCTCGGCTCGAGCATGGCGTTCCTGGACAGCACCGCCGTCAACGTGGCGCTCCCCGAGCTGCAGACCAGCCTGGGGGCGACGGTCATCGCGATGCAGTGGGTGGTGGAGAGCTACGCGCTGGCGCTCGCCGCGTTCATGCTCGTGGGTGGGTCGCTGGGCGACCGGATCGGACGGCGCCGCGTGTTCGCCATCGGGACGATGATCTTCGCCGCCGCGAGCATCTGGTGCGGGCTCGCCCCCAACTCCGCTCAGCTCATCATCGCGCGCGGTGTACAGGGGATGGGGGGCGCGCTGCTCGTCCCCGGCAGCCTGGCGCTCCTGCGCGACGCCTTCCGCCGCGAGGACCGCGGGCGCGCCATCGGGAGTTGGGCCGGCTTCACCGCCGTCACCGCCGCGGGCGGACCGGTGCTGGGCGGATGGTTGGTGGAGCATCTCTCCTGGCGCGCGATCTTCTTCATCAATCCCCCACTCGCGCTCCTGGTGATCGGCATCCTCTGGCTGCGCGTGGACGAACGGCCCACGCATCACGTCGAGGGGGCGCTCGACTGGTGGGGGGCCGCCTTCGCTACCGTCGCGCTGGGTGGGGTGGTCTACGGGTTGATCGAGTCGGAGCGCGGCGGCTTCGCCGCGCCCAACGTGATCGTGGCGCTCGTGGTGGGGACGGCAATGTTCGCGATCTTCCTGCTGCACGAGCAGCGCACGCAGCACCCCATGCTGCCGCTGTCGCTCTTCCAGTCGCAGACGTTCAGCGGCGCCAACGGCGTCACGCTTCTCCTCTACTGGGCGCTCAACGGCGCCCTGTTCTTCTTCCCGTTCAACCTCATCCAGATCCAGGGCTACTCGGCCACGCAGGCGGGCGCCGCGTTGCTCCCGTTCGCGGCGGCGGTGTTCCTGCTCTCGCGCTGGTCCGGCGGGCTGCTCCATCGCTTCGGTCCCAAGCTGCCGCTCGTGGTGGGACCGGTGATCGCGGCCGTCGGATTCGCCCTGCTCACGCTCCCGGAGGTGGGAGGGAGCTACTGGACGACGTTCTTTCCCGGCGTGGCTGTGGTGGGACTCGGCATGGCGCTCACCATCGCGCCGCTCACCACCACGGTCATGGGCGCTGTGTCGTCGAGCCGCGCGGGGATCGCGTCGGGGATCAACAACGCCGTCTCCCGGCTGGCGGGGCTGCTCGCCGTGGCCATGCTCGGTGCGGTGATGATCCACCTGTTCCAGGAGCGGCTCGCGGCCATCGCATCGGAGCTGCGCCTGAGTGCCACGGCCAGCGCGCTCGTGGAGCGCCAGCGGCTACAACTCGCTGCCTTCCGTGCCCCGCCCGGCCTGAGCGCAGCACAGGCCTCCGAGCTGCGGCGCGCCGTCCAGACGGCGTTCGTGCACGGCTTCCGCATCGTGATGTGGACCGCCGCCGGCATGGCGCTCGCCAGCGCGCTCACCGCCGGACTCACCGTGCACCGGCACGAGGACGTGGAATAGCGCCGGGCGGGCGGACCGACGGCCGGACCGCCCGCCGCTCCGGCGTCACTCCGCACTCTGTTCCGCGCGCTCGCCGCGTTGTACGATGTCTCCCGGCCGGAAGAGGATCCCCTGCAGCGTCTCGCGCCAGAGGGGAGTCTGACGGAGGAGGAACTCGAGGTCCATGCCGAAGTGCTTCAATTCCTCCTTCTGCGCGTTGGCCATGATCGCACGCGCGTCGGCATCCTGCTCGACGCTCAGTCGCTGTTCGTACCACCCGATCGCTTCCGCTTCCTCGATGAGCGAGGCGATCATCCGCGCGAAGGTGCGCGTCGCTTGCGGCAGCTCTGATGGTGGCTCGTGATATTGATCGAACGCCATGACGGAGGTGACCCGGTGAGAGTGTGCGTGTGCGCGCGCGGCGGTGCGGCGGTCGGTCCGCGCCATGCCGGTGACGGTACCACCGCGAGCTCCGTGCCGCGTTTGCGATGACGACGCCCCCCATCAGGCACATCTCCGACACCGCGCGCTGGGTGGCCGTCTACCGCGCGATGGAGTCGGAGCGGCCAGACGCCATCTTCCACGATCCCTTCGCGCGGCGGCTCGCCGGCCGGCGCGGAGAGGAGATCGTGGCGGCCATGCATCGCGGCCAGCAGATGGCCTGGCCGATGATCGTGCGCACGGCGGTGATGGACGAGATCATCCTCCGGCTGGTGCGCGAGGCACAGGTGGACGGCGTGCTCAATCTCGCTGCCGGACTCGACGCGCGACCGTACCGGCTTCCCCTCCCTGCCTCGCTGCTCTGGGTGGACGCGGACCTGCCGGACATCCTGCGGTACAAGGAGGAGACGCTCCGTGGCGAACGGCCCGTCTGCCGCTACGAGCGCGCGATCGGCGATCTCACCGATCCGGCGTTCCGCCGCACGTTGTTCGATCGCGTGAGCACGGAAGCGCAGCGCGTGCTCGTGCTCACCGAAGGGCTCCTCGTTTACCTCCCCGCGGAGCGCGTGGCCGACCTGGCGCGCGAGCTGCACGCGCGCACGGCCTTCCGTTGGTGGCTCATCGATCTGGCGTCGCCGCGACTCCTGCGCATGCTGCAGGGACAGTGGGGACAGCAGCTCTCCGCCGGCAATGCTCCCATGGTGTTCGCGCCCGCCGAGGGCACCGCGTTCTTTTCTCCACTCGGCTGGCGCGAGGCGGAGTACCGATCGATGTGGGACGAGGCGCTTCGCCTCAGGCGCACCATGCCGCTCGCGTGGCTGTGGAATCTGATGTTTCGCCTGCGGTCACCGGCCAAACGCGAGGAAGGGCGGCGTATGTCCGGCATCGTGCTGCTCGAGCGGACGGGGTAGGGATGCACGCTCGCGGGGTTTCCTGCAGCCACCGCGATCGTCCTCTCCGAGATGTCGCCGCCCGGCGACGGATGGCGGAACCCCAAGCCCTTCTCCGGGAGCGCCGCATGTCGATCCACGTCTCGCAGATGTTGAGACACCAGCGGTCCGTCGTGACCGCGCTGGTGTACGCCGCACTCGCTATCGCTGCGCCTGCGACCGCAGCCGCGCAGGCGGACAGCTCGGCACAGGAGTCGCTCTTCGCATCCATCGAGTGGACGAAGGGTCCCGTTTCGGCCCGGCTCGGCTCGCAGGCCGAGCTGCGCGTGCCGGAGCACTGCCGCTTTACCGGAGAGAAAGGGGCGAAGGCCTTCCTCATTGCCACGCAGAATCCCCCGGATGGAAGCGAGAAGGGCGTTCTCATCTGTGAGCCGGCGGATACGGCGGAGTCTCCCTGGTTCGTGGTGTTCAGCTATGACGGCAGCGGATACGTGCGCGACAATGACCGCGACTCGCTCGACGCGGACAAGATCCTCGCGACCATCCGGAGCGGCACGGACGAGGCGAACAAGGAGCGCCGGAAACACGGGTGGGGAACGCTGACCATCGACGGCTGGATTCGCTCTCCGTACTACGACTCCGCCACGCACAATCTCACGTGGTCCACGCGCGCGCACGACGATGATTCGGTCGCCGTGGTGAATCACTCGGTGCGTTTGCTTGGCCGCGGTGGCGTGCTGCACGCCGATCTCGTGCTCGATCCGTCGCAGCTCGACGAGGCGGTCCCGAGCTTCGATGGGATCATCGCCAGCACGAGCTTCCTCCCCGGTCACACCTACGGAGAGTGGCGGAAGGGCGACAAGGTGGCGAAGTACGGGCTCACCGCGCTCGTAGCCGGCGGTGCGGGCGTGGCGGCGGCCAAGCTCGGTCTCTTCGGCAAGCTCTTCAAGGTGATCGCCGCTGCTGCGGCGGCGCTGTGGAAGGCGCTCGTGGCCGCCGTGGTGGGCATCGGTGCGTGGTTCAAGCGCATGCGGGAGCGCCGCGCCGCGGCGCGTCGGCGCGCCGCTCCCCCGCCGCCGTCCCCGTCGTCACCTCCGGCGGGAAGTGGCTGAGATGCGCGGGACGGTTTCCTGAACTGGAGCGTCGCGCTCGCGCTCGCGGCGGTCACGTTGCTCGACAGCATCGAGCGCGTACCGGCCGGCGCGCTCGTGCTGCGGCGCCGCTGGGGCAGCGGGTGGAGCGTGGCGGCGGAGCCGTCGGCCACCGCGGGCGCGAGACTCGTCGCGCGCTGGCCACCGCTCTTCATCACGCTCGTGCTCGCGCCGGCCGCGCAGGCATCGCGCGTGCGGGGGCACCCCACGCTCCCCCGCGAGCTACGGATCCTGCAGGCGCGCGAGCAGCGCTTGCGTGCCTTCACCGCATCGCTGGAAGTGCTCGGCACCCTGGAGCTCGCGGCGCTGGTACTGGGTGTCCCCGCCGCATCCACTCGCTTTGGCGGCGCCGGGCTGATCGCGTCGGTGGCCGCCGTGCTGATGCTGGCGTGCTGGACGGCTCTCGTCGCCGCCACCGCGCTCCGGATGCTCGGCACGCCGCCGCGTGAGGCGCTTCGCCTCGCCGCACCGCTCCTGTCACCGTTCTCCGCGCCGCGTGCAGTGGAGGTGGTGCTGCGCCGGACCACCGTCGGGCTCTCGCGGTTCGCGGTCGCGCGACACGTGCTCGGCGACGACGCATTCCGGAGCTGGATCCGGCCGGCGGCGTACGATTTCTGTCACTCACCCGGCGACGCCGGCGCTACGGCGCACGAGATGGCGCGCGCGGTGGGGCACGAGGCACTGCGCTCCGTGGTGGCGTCGCCGCCGGATGGCGTGCATGCCGACGAGTGCTACTGTCCGCGATGCGGAGCCGTGTATCGGGGGGACATTGCCACGTGTTCCCGCTGCGAGGAGCTCCCGCTCGCCCGCAGCGCCGCGACGAGTTGAGACTCGGTTGCTCCTCGCGTGTCGTGGCGAGCGATCGGCTACCACGCGCACTGCAACATGGCGCGAGGAGCGGGAGATCGAGCGTGTGCGCGGCCGCTCGTTACCTCGTTCTTCGCGCAGCCGCGATGCTCCCGCCCGCCAGTGCTCCACCCGCCGCCGCAACCAGCAGGGCAAGGGGATACCACTGCGGCTGCCCCGCCTGTGGGCGCCCCACCGCCGGCGCCAGAAGCAATGCCAGCACGAGCGCGAGTACGGCCGCGTGCGCGGCGGCATGGTCCGCCGCAATGGCGGCGCTCAGCGCGCCGCCGCCCGCGGCGGAGAGGAGCGCGAGGGCGAGACTCGTGAGCACGAAGCCCATGGGCACGGCTCCCGGCGCTGCCGGCGTGCCGAGTGGAACGCCGAATGCTGCCGCGGCGAGCACGGTGGTGATGGCAGCCACGACCACGCTCACGATGAGCCCGGCGACGACGGCCACGATGCTCCGCACCATCCCTCCCTCCTCGTGTTCTCGGTGGCGATCCGCGCCGCCACGCGTGCGGCGCGTGTTGCCCGAGCGCGGTACGGCGGGCGGGGACGCCGCGCTACCGTCGGTACGCCGCCGCGCGCTCTCCGGCGTCCTTGAGGTGCGCCACGACGAGCTCCATGAATCGCGTGAAGTCCACCAGCGTGTAGCGCACACGGATGCACCGCCGTCCGTCCACCGCGTGGATCTCCACGCGGCCAAGCAGGCGCCGGTTGCGGATGGCCGCGACTTCGCTCCACAGCATGCCCGTCACCACGCCATCGCCGCTCACCGCGCGCAGGCCGGAGCTCGTCACCTGGATCGTCTCCCCTTCCCGGTCCCAGGAACGGAGCTGCACGCCGACGCTCACCGTGAAAAACACGGCCATTGCCACCAGGTACCAGCGGTCCTGGATCCCCGGATTGATCATGATGACGACGAGCGCGATGATCGGCACCGCTGCGGAGAACCAGAACGTCCCCTCGCGGAGCGCTTTCGGCGTACGACCGTAGGAGAAGGTGCATCCCTCCGGTGGAGCGGTGGCTTCCGCGCTCGTCACCAGATCGAGCGCGATGCGCGCGGCGGCGCGCTCCCATTCCGGGAGCTCGTCCACGGCACGCGCCGCCTCATCCGGCGGGAGGGCGCGCAGCGCCTTGAGTCGCCGGCGCCATCGCCAGCGCACCACCGGCGCGATGGCGGCGCACACCACCAGCACGCCCACGAGCACGATGTCCTGCGCGCGATTGTCGAGCGACGTCACGACGAGATCGAAGACGGCGATCACGGCCGTCAGTCGGATGAAGCGCTTCCAGCTCATGCGTCAGCGCGCGTGCGCGCACGCGTGGACACGTGCCGCGTGGGTGTACGGCACCACCGCTACGCCACCTCGGTGCGCCATCCGTACTCGTCGTCCTCTTCCCCGCGTGCGATCTGGAGGAAGCGCGCTTGCAGCTTCTTCGTGATCGGCCCCGCCCGTCCGCTGCCGATCGCGATGCGATCCACGCTTCTGATCGGCGTCACCTCGGATGCGGTTCCGCTGAAGAACAGCTCGTCGGCGCAGTAGAGCATCTCGCGCGGGATCGGCTGCGCGTGCACGGGAATCCCCATCTCGCGCGCGAGCGTCATGATGCTGTCGCGCGTGATGCCGGACAGGATGGTCCCGTCCACGGTGGGCGTGAGCAGCTCGCCGTCGCGCACGAGAAAGAGATTCTGTCCGCTCCCCTCGCTCACCAGTCCGCCCGGACCGGTGGCGATGGCTTCGGCATAGCCGTTCGCCACCGCCTCCATCTTGATGAGCTGCGCGTTGTTGTAGTTCCCCGCCGCCTTGGCGAGCGACGGAAAGGTGTTCGGCTCGGCACGCTGCCAGCTCGAGACGCACACGTCCACGCCCGCTTCGAGCGCCTCCTCCCCCAGGTACGCCCCCCACGGCCACGCGGGAATGAACGTCTCCACCGTGCTCCCGGCCGGCAGCATCCCCACCGCGCCGTATCCACGCAGCACGATCGGCCGGAGATAGCAGGCGCGCAGCGCGTTGCGCCGCACCACCTCGGCGCACGCCTCGGTCAGCGTGTCGATGTCGTGCTCCAGCGCGATGCGGTAGATGCGGCAGGAATCGTGGAGACGGCGCAGGTGGTCGGACAGACGAAAGATCGCCGGCCCGCGCGGCGTGTCGTAGCAGCGGATCCCCTCGAACACCGACGACCCGAACTGCACCGCGAGACTCAGGATGTGCACGCGGGCATCATCCCACCGAATGAGGCTGCCGTCCTTCCAGATCCACTCTGTCGCGGTGATGCCTGATGCGTGGGGCACGTTGCACTCCGATCGTGGTTGCGGCGGGGCATCGGCGCCCGCCTTCGCGCTGCGACAATCTACCGCTCGCGATCGCCGCGTGTGTCGTCGCGCCGTCGCAGCAGCGCGCGCGGGCACGCTACACGAGCGAGCGCACCCACCCTCCGTCCACCGCCACCGACTGCCCGGTGATGTACGAGGCGCGCTCCGAGCAGAGGAACGCGACCAACGCGGCGAACTCGCGCGGCTCTCCCAACCGCCCCATCGGGATCTCCCGCTCCCAGCGCGCGTGTGCCTCCTCCAGTGCAATGCCTTCTCGCTGAGCCACACTGGCGGCCAGCTCTTCCACCCGCTGCGTGCGCGTGTAGCCGGGCAGCGCGTTGTTGACGGTGATGCCGAACGGCGCGACCTCGTTGGCGAGTGTGCGCGCCATCCCCGTCACTGCGGCACGGATGCTGTTGGAGAGCACGAGCCCGTCCACGGGCTGCTTGGCGGCAATGGACGTCACGTTCACGATGCGCCCCCACCGTTTCTCCTGCATTCCGGGGAGCACGCCGCGAATGAGTCCCACCGCGCTGTGCAGCAGTTGATCCACCGCGCTCCGCCACGCGTCGGCGTCGTGCCGCGCGAAGGGGCCGGATGGCGGACCGCCGGTGTTGGTGACCAGGATGTCCACGCCGCGCCCACCGGCGAGCGCCGCGCGGAGCACCGCGTCCACCCCCGCGCGCTGCGACAGGTCCGCGGCGACGGTGGTGACGCGGGCGTCGTACCCTGCGCGGATGTGCGATGCCGCGTCGTCGAGCGCCTCGCGTCCGCGGGCGCACATGATGAGCTCGGCACCCTCGGCCGCGAGCTCCTCGGCCACCGCGCGCCCGAGCCCGCGGCTGGCCGCGGCCACGAGCGCGACTTTCCCCTCCAGGCCGAGCTCCAACGCGCGCTACTTCTGGTGGAAGTAACTGTCCGTGCCGTTCAGCCAATCGGCACGGGGCGGACTGAAGATGTCCACGTCGAGCGTGTCCTCCAGCGCCTCCGCTCTGTGCGGCACGTGGGAGGGAATGTGCAGCACCTCGCCAGCGCCCACGACCAGCTCCTGCGCGCCGTCGTCGCCGATCCAGAAGCGGAGCGCCCCTTCCAGGATGTAAGTGAGCTGCTCGTTCTCGTGCGAGTGTTTGGGGACGATGCACCCCTTCTTGAGGTACACGTGCGCGAGCATCATGCGGTCGCCGGTGATGAGACGCCGGTCGAGCATGTCGGTGACGCGCTCGCGCGGAAGGTCATCCCAACGAAAGTGACGCACCTGCGCCTGAGTAGCCATCCACGTTCCTCCGGTGAGGCGCCGCCATCCACGTCGGCGCGAGGACAGAAGTACACCGGCACCGCGCTCAGACGCAAGGGTGCGCCATGCACGATCCGCACGCGGCGCGCGGCGCCAGCCACGCGCGCTACGTGCACCGTCGTGCGCGCACCGTACGAAACGTTTGTAGACGCATGGCGCGGTGCGCATGGCGATGCCGGCATCGCGATGCGCAACGAGGAGCGTACGTGCAACGCGGACGGCGCGTTACCCCGTCCGTCCGCTCCCTCTGCCGCCGCCGTGCGCCAGGCGCAGAAATTCGTCGCGAGTCATAGGGCAGGTGCGGAACTCGCCGCGGAGCGCCGAGGTGATTGTTGTGGAATTCTGCTTTTCCACGCCGCGCATCATCATGCAGAGGTGATAGGCCTCGATCACAACGCCCACGCCGCGCGGCTGCAGCACTTCCTCGATGGCCCGCGCGATCTGTTCAGTGAGCCGCTCCTGCACCTGCAGTCGCCTTGCGAACACTTCGACGATGCGGGGGAGCTTGGAGAGCCCGACTATCTTGCCATCGGGAATATAAGCGATGTGCGCCTTTCCAAAAAAAGGCAGCATGTGATGCTCGCATAACGAATACAGCTCGATGTCGCGTACCATGATCATGTTCT
>DASSNU010000003.1:0-44324 GCA_035701265.1 Gemmatimonadaceae bacterium
GCGGAATCCGGAACTCTCGCCGGGTGGCTCGCTCGTCCACGCCCCCATCGTCCCGGTGGAGGGCGAGGTGATGGTGGACGAGGCGCAGGACGACATCCACGGCGAGCACATGCTCATCAACATCGGGCCGCAGCACCCGGCGACGCACGGCGTGCTGCGGCTGGTGCTCGAGCTCGACGGCGAGACGGTGGTGCGGTGCATCCCGCACATCGGTTACCTGCACTGCGGCTTCGAGAAGATCGGGGAGTACCGCCAGTACACGCAGATCATTCCGTGGACCGACCGCGAAGATTATCTGAACTCGATGGGGAACAACGTCGCGTTCGCGCTGGGCGCGGAGCGACTGTTCGGCATCGAGATCACGCCGCGGTGTACGGTGTTGCGCGTGATCGCGCTGGAGCTCTCGCGCATCATCTCGCATCTCGTCTGGCTGGGAACATTCTGCATCGACATCGGCGCCTTCACACCGTTCCTGTGGGCGTTCCAGGAGCGGGAGAACGTCTACAACCTCTTCGACCGCTGGGTCGGGGCGCGGCTCACGACGTCGGCAACGCGCGTGGGGGGCATGGCCGCGGACATCCCCGACGGATGGCTCGACCAGTTGCAGCACTTTCTGCGGACCTTTCCGCGAACCATCGATGAAGTCGACCGCATCCTCACGCGCAACGCCATCTGGGTGGGTCGGACGGTGGGGCTCGGCGTGCTGACGGCGGAGGAGGCGGTGAACTACGGGCTCTCGGGGCCGCTGGTGCGCGCGTCGGGCGTCGCGTACGACGTGCGCCGCGATTTCCCGTATCTGGATTACGAGACGTACGACTTCGATGTCCCCGTCACCACGCACGGCGACGTGTACGATCGCTTCCTGGTCCGGATGGAGGAGCTGCGCCAGTCGGTGCGCATCCTGGAGCAGGCGGTCGCGCGGCTGCCGGGCGGTCCGGTGAACACCGCGGATCATCGTGTGGTGCTTCCGCCCAAGTCGCGCGCGATGAGCGACATGGAATCGATGATCCATCATTTCAAGCAGGTCATGGAAGGGGCGGCGCCGCCGGTCGGCGAGTGCTACGTCCCGGTGGAGAGCCCCAAGGGGGAGAAGGGCTACTACTTCGTCTCCGACGGCACGGCCAAGCCGGCGCGGTGGCGCATCCGGCCCCCGTCGTTCGTGAATCTGTCCGCCATTCCCAAGATGGTCGAAGGGCATCTCCTGGCCGACGTGATCGCCATCAACGCGAGCATCGACATCGTGATGGGAGAGATCGACCGGTGAGCGCACACGAGATGGGCGGGACGCACGCGCCGTCGGACGCCGCGCACGGCAGCGCCGCGCACCCGCACGGCGACGGCGCGGGGCCCGTGTTCCAGGGGGCGCTGCGGACCGAGCTGGACGATGTGCTCGCCCGCTATCCCACCAAGATGGCCGCCCTCCTCCCCGCGCTGTGGATCGTGCAACGCGAGCGCGGCTGGGTGAGTGAGGAGGCGATGGCGGAGGTAGCGCAACTGCTCGACCTCACGCCCGCGTACGTGAAGGGGGTCGTCACCTTCTACACGATGTACCACCAGCATCCGGTGGGTCGGTACTTCATCCAGGTGTGTACCACGTCGCCCTGCGCGGCGTGCGGCGCGGAGGACGTGGTGGCTGCCTTGCTACGCCACACCGGGTGCGGCGAGTTGGGAGCGACGTCGCCCGACGGTAACTACACGGTGATCGAGGTGGAGTGTCTGGGTGCCTGCGGCTTCACCACGCCGGTGATGATCAACGATGACTTCGTGGAATCGGTCACGCCGGAGCGCGTGCCCGCCATCCTGAAGGAGCTGCGCTGATGGGCTATCCACACGCGCCGCACTCGCGCGAAACGCCGGTGCTGTCGGCGGCATTCGGCGACGCGTCGGCGCGATCGCTGAATGCGTGGCGGAAGCACGGGGGGTATCAGGCGCTGGAACAGGCGCTGGGGATGACGCCGGCGGCGATCGTGGACGTGGTGAAGGAGTCCGGACTGCGCGGGCGCGGCGGGGCAGGGTTCCCTACCGGCGTGAAATGGTCGTTCATGAAGCCCGGTGACGGGAAGCCGCACTACCTGCTGTGCAACGCGGACGAATCCGAGCCCGGCACGTTCAAGGATCGCGAGATCATGCGGTGGACGCCGCACGCGCTGTTGGAAGGGTGTGCGATCGGCGCGTACGCGATCGGCGCGGAGCGCTGCTACATCTACATTCGCGGCGAGTTCACCGAGCCGCTGCGCGTGATGAGCGACGCCCTGCGCGAGGCCTACGACGCCGGCATCCTGGGCGCGAACGCGATGGGCTCCGGGAAGCGGATCGACATTTACCTGCACCGCGGCGCCGGCGCGTACATCTGCGGCGAAGAGACGGCGCTCATGAACTCGCTGGAAGGGCGCCGCGGCAACCCGCGGATCAAGCCGCCCTTTCCCGCAGTCTCCGGCGCCTTCGGCATGCCGACGACGATCAACAACGTGGAGACGCTTGCGGCGGTGCCGCACATCCTCACGCGCGGCGCCGCGTGGTACAAGGCAATGTCGCTGTCGAACCCGAAGAGCACGGGCACGAAGCTCTTTTCCGTGTGCGGCAACGTGCGGCGCCCGGGCAATTACGAAGTGGTGCTCGGCTTCCCATTCAAGGAATTCCTGTACGACGTGGTCGGGGGACCGCCGCCGGGTCGTTCGTTCAAGGCGGTGATCCCGGGCGGTTCCTCGGTGCCGATCCAGACCATGGAGGAAGCCGAGGCGACGCTGATGGACTACGAGGGCTTCGTTGCGCAGGGCTCCATGCTCGGCTCGGGCGGCGTCATCGTCTTCGACGACTCGCAGGACCTCGTCCGCCTCATCGCGCGGCTAGCCCGCTTCTACGCCCACGAGAGCTGCGCGCAGTGTACACAGTGCCGTGAGGGAACGGCGTGGGTCACGAAGATCCTCGAGCGCATGGTGGCCGGTGGTGGCACCACGGAGGATCTCGACACCCTGTTGGAGATCTCGGAGAACATGACGGGCAAGACGATCTGCGTGCTGAGCGATTCGTGCGCGGCGCCGGTGGTCTCGGGCATCATGAAGTTCCGCGCCGAGTTCGAAGCGAAGATCCCCGCCTCGCGCTCCATGGTGGCCGTCCATGGCTGAGACGCCCATGGTCACCCTCACGATAGAGGGCCGCACGGTCAGCGTGCCGGCGGGCACGTCCATTCTCGAGGCCGGCAAGGCGGCGGGAGTGCTCATCCCGCACTACTGCTACCACCCCGGGCTCCCGGTGGCGGGCGTGTGCCGCATGTGTCTGGTGGAGGTCGAGAAGGCGCCGAAGCTCGCCCCGGCCTGCGCCACGGCGGTGGCGGAAGGGCAGGTGGTGCACGTGGAATCGCCCAAGGCGCTCGAGGCGCGCAAGGGTGTGCTGGAGTTCCTGCTGATCAATCACCCGCTCGACTGCCCGATCTGCGATCAGGCCGGCGAGTGCGAGCTGCAGGACTACACGTACCGTGAGGGCCGTGCGCAGGGGCGCCTGCGTGACCCCAAGCGCTTCAACCCGGTGGAGGATTTCGGCGGAGACGTGCTGTACGTCCCCAACCGATGCATTCTCTGCACCCGCTGCGTGCGCTTCATGGACGACGTGGCGCACGATCCCGTGTTGAACGTGAGCGAGCGCGGCGATCGCGCGCTGATCGGAAAGTTCGAAGGGCAGGATCTGACGCACCCGTGGGCGGGGAACGTCATCGAGTTGTGTCCGGTGGGCGCGCTCTTGTCCAAGGATTTCCTCAACAAGGCGCGCGCGTGGGAGCTGGACCGGACACCGTCCATCTGCCCCAACTGCACGCAGGGGTGCAACGCGATGCTCGAGACGCGCGACAACATGGTCGTGCGCATGCGTCCGCGCCCGAACACGGAGGTGAACGGGTACTTCCTGTGTGACGTCGGGCGGTTGGACTACCGGTGGATGAACGCGCCGGACCGGATCGAAGCGCCGCTCATCCGGCAGGGAGACCGACTCCTCGCCGCCGACTGGGATGCCGCCGTGCGCGCCGCCGCCGATCTCGTGCGCGCATCGCGCGTGGTGGTGGCTGCGAGCCCAATGCTCTCCAACGAATCGCTCTGGATGCTCTCGCGCGTCATGCAGCGCGCAGGCAGCGGCGCGGAGGGTGTCTTCCGCGTGACGCGCGGACCGGAGGCGCCGCTGGAGGGCGTGCCCGACCTGGCACTGCGCGCGGAACGTGCCGCCAACGTGCGCGGAGCGGAAACCCTGGGGTTCCGGAAGACCGACACGCCGTTCGACGGTGTGCACGATGGCGATGTCGTCGTCGTGGCCGACCACCCGGTAACGGACGCGGATGCGGCCGCGCTGGCACGTGCGCGCGCAGTGATCGTGCTCGGCACCACGCTGCCGGGCGCGCTGCGCCATGCCGCCGTGGTGCTCCCCACCTCCAACATGGCGGAGGAGGAGGGAACCTTCACCAACCTGCGCGGGCGGGTGCAGCGCTACCTGCAGGCCAAGGCGCCGCTCGGCATGGCGCGTCCTGCCTGGGCGGCCGCCGGCGATGTGCTGCGCGCCCTGGGTGAGGAGACCGACTACGTGCTCGCATCGGAGGTGTTCGACGCGATGGCCGCGGCACGCGCCGAATTCGCCGGGTTGAGCTACGACCGGCTCGGGCTGCGCGGTGCCATCATGCCCACCGAGCGCGCCGCTGCGGGAGTCACGCCGTGATCCCCCTCCCGGTGCACGCCCTCCTCCAGGCGCCCGACCTCGGCGAGCCCTCGTTTGGCTGGTTCGTCGTCTTCAGCATCGTGAAGATCATCGTCGTCTTCACGGTGATCATGGTCGGCGTCGCGCTCCTCACACTGGCGGAGCGCAAGATCTCCGCGTGGATCCAGGACCGCCACGGCCCGAACCGCGTGGGCCCCAGCGGCCTGCTACAGCCGGCGGCGGACGGCCTGAAGAACATCATGAAGGAGGAGACGCTCCCGGCGCAGGCGTACACGCCGATCTTCATGCTCGCGCCGATGCTGGCGTTCATCCCGGCACTACTCACCTTCTCGGTCATCCCGTTCGCCGCGCCGCTCCCGACGAGCATCGGCAACCTGGGACAGATCGACATGGTGGTGGCGGATATGCCGGTCGGCTTCCTGTTCATCACCGCCATCGCCTCGCTCGGGGTGTACGGCATCACGCTGGCGGGATGGTCATCGAACAACAAGTACGCGCTGCTCGGCGGACTGCGCGCGAGCGCACAGATGGTGTCGTACGAGGTGGCGATGGGGCTCGCGCTCCTCTCGGTGCTGCTGATGTCGGGGAACGTCAACCTCAACGTGATCGTGGCCCAGCAGCAGCACCTGGGGTGGAACGTGCTCCCGTTGCTCCTGGGCTTCTTCGTCTTCCTCGTGAGCGGCTTCGCCGAGACGAACCGCCTGCCGTTCGACATGCCGGAGGCGGAGTCCGAGTTGATCGCCGGGTATCACACCGAATACTCGGCCATGAAGTTCTCGATGTTCTTCATTGCCGAGTACTCGAACATGGTGACCGTGAGCGCGCTCACGGCAACGTTGTTCTTCGGCGGGTGGTCGGTGCCGTCGTTCGGGATCGATGCGCTGGCGGCGCTCAATCACGCGCCGTGGGCGTGGTACAAGACGGTGCTGACGCTGGTGGCGTTCGGCATCAAGGTGCTCTTCTTCCTGTTCGTCTTCATGTGGGTCCGGTGGACGCTGCCGCGCTTCCGCTACGACCAGCTCATGGCGCTCGGCTGGAAGGTGTTGCTCCCCCTGGCGCTGGCGTACGTGGTCGTGCTGTCCGGCGTGATGCTGCTGCTCCAGTTCCTCGGTGTGACGAGCACGTTGCAGTGGTGGATCCTCGGCGCGCTGAACATCGTGCTCGCCGCAGGGGTGTTCGTCGGGCTCGACCGCGGGCGACTGGTGCACGGCGCGAGCCCACGGCTGTCGGCCGCGGAGGTGGCGCGGCTCCGTGATGCGCGCGCCCGCGCGGCACAGAGCGCGATGCTGGGACGGGCGCCCCGCTGGACCATGGAGTCCTGACCGATGACGATCCAGGTAAAGGTGCTCGACCGGCCGGTGGAAGAGGTCAGCTACGTGCGCGCCATGCTCAAGGGCATGTCGCTCACCTTCAAGCACCTCATCGACCCGCACAAGGTGACGGTGCAGTACCCGGAGGAGAAGGATCCCATCTCGCCGCGCTGGCGCGGCACGCACCGCATGCTGACGGACGAGAACGGAAAAGCCAAGTGCGTGGCGTGCGGCCTCTGCCCGCAGATCTGCCCGGCCAACTGCATCAAGCTGGTGCCGGGCGAGGACGAGGAAGGGAATCGCTACCCGCTCGTCTACGAGATCGACGAGTTCCGCTGCATCTTCTGCGGCTACTGCCAGGAGGTCTGCCCCGAGGAGGCCATCCACGTGGGGCGGCATTACGAGAACTCTGAGTACAGCCGGCAGGGCTTCGTGTACGATCTGGAGCGCTTGATGGCGCAGACCCATCCGGTCTGCGAGTTGTGGGATCCCGCGGACCCCAAGGGCGAGTGAACTTCTTCTTTCAGCTCACGTTCTATTTCTTCGGGCTGTTCGCCATCGCCTCCGCGCTGGCGTTCGTGACCCGGAAGAGCCCGGTGGCGGCAGCGCTGTGGCTCGTGAACACGATGTTCGCGCTGGCGGTGCTCTACGTCATGCTCGACGCGCAGTTCATCGGCGCCATCCAGGTGCTGGTGTACGCGGGCGCGATCATGGTGGTATTTCTCTTCGTCGTCATGCTCCTCAACCTGGGGCACGGCTCCGTGGCGGACATCAAGGGGCGATGGACGCAGGTCGCCGCGCTCACGGCAGGCGTGCTGCTCCTGGCCGAGGTGCTCGTACAGAGCCGGCAGCGTGTGCCGTCGCCCCCGCCTCCTGCCACGCTGTCGCCGGACGTCATCGGGAGCGTGGCGCGTCCACTGCTCACGACCTATCTCCTGCCGTTCGAGGTGACGAGCCTGCTCCTGCTCGTGGCCATCGTCGGCGCCGTGCTGCTCGCCAAGCGCAGGGTGTGATCCATGGTCCCTGAAGCTCTCTTCCTGTCCGCGGTGCTGTTCACGATCGGCGTGGTGGGCGTCCTCACGCGCCGGAACGTGATCATCGTCTTCATGTGCGTCGAGCTCATGCTCAACGCGGTGAACCTCGCCTTCGTGGCGTTGTCGCGGTTGCACGGCATGGGCGGACAGGTCTTCGTCCTCTTCGTCATCTCCGTGGCTGCCGCGGAAGCGGCAGTCGGGTTGGCGATCATCATTGCGATCTTCCGGCACCATCAGTCGGTGGATCTCCAGCACATCAACCTGCTCAAGGGCTGATGCTCCAGCACGCGCTCGCCGGCACCGGCGCGCATCCGCTCGCGGGGACGGCGGCCCGATTCCTCTGGCTCCTGCCGCTCCTCCCGCTGGCAGGGTTCGTCATCAACGGGCTCATCTCCCTCCTCTCGGCGTACCGCCGCGGGCCCGCGGATCCCTCACATCCGTCCGATGCGGCGCACGGTGCGGCGCACGGGCACGAGGGTATCGAGTCGGACGCCCATCCGGAAGCGCACGACACGCCCTCCGCGCATCCTGCCGCATGGCTGGTGAGCCTCATCGGCCCGCTGGCCGTGGGGCTCGCATTCGTGCTGGCGGTGGTGATCTTCGTCGCCATGCGGAGCGCGGGGGCGGACGCGCTGCACACGCCGTTCGTGCAGCGGTACGGCTCGTGGATGCCGGTCGGCGACCTGCAGGTAGACTGGGCGTTCCAGCTCGACCAGCTCTCGATGCTCATGGTCCTCGTCATCACGGGCGTCGGCACCCTGATCCATATCTTCAGCGTCGGCTACATGAAGGAGGACCCCGGGTACCCGCGCTACTTCGCGTACCTGAACCTCTTCGTCGTCTTCATGCTGCTGCTCGTGCTCGGCGCCAACTACCCCGTGTTGTTCATCGGGTGGGAAGGCGTGGGGCTCTGCTCGTATCTGCTCATCGGGTTCTGGTTCGAGGACAAGGCCAACGCCGACGCGGGGAAGAAGGCCTTCATCGTCAATCGCATTGGCGACTTCGGGTTCCTGATCGCGATGTTCCTCCTGTTCGCGAACCTCGGAACGCTCGACTTCACCGGTGTCGCGGCGCGTGCGGGCGCGCTCGTGCCCGGCGGCGCGGTGGTCACGGCCATCTGCCTGTTCCTCTTTCTCGGGTGCACGGGAAAGAGCGCGCAGATTCCGCTGTACATCTGGCTGCCGGACGCGATGGCGGGGCCCACGCCGGTGTCGGCGTTGATCCACGCGGCCACGATGGTGACGGCGGGCGTGTACCTCGTGGCGCGGAGCTCGTTCCTGTTCGCGATGGCGCCCGTGGCGAGTCTCACCGTGGCCGTGGTGGGCGCGGTGACGGCCATCTTCGCCGCCTCGATCGGGCTCAAGCAGTGGGACATCAAGAAGGTGCTCGCGTACTCCACGGTGTCGCAGCTCGGATACATGTTCATCGGCGTCGGCGTGGGCGCGTACGTGGCAGGGATGTTCCACCTGGTGACGCACGCGTTCTTCAAGGCACTGCTCTTCCTGGGCTCGGGCTCGGTGATCTACGCCATGCACGCGGCGTATCACCACACGCACCGGCACGACGATGCGCAGGACATGCGGAACATGGGCGGGCTGCGCCGCTATCTGCCGGTCACCTGGATTCTCATGTGGATCGCCACGCTGGCGATCGCCGGTATCCCGCCGTTCGCCGGGTTCTTCTCCAAGGATGAGATCCTGGGGAGCGCCTTCGCCCGCGCGCAGGGGTCCACGCTGGCCGACGCGCACTGGTTGGGGCTCTCGGGGAGCACGGTGCTCTACGGCGTGTACGCGCTCGGGTTGGCGGGGGCGCTCATCACCGCGATCTACATGACGCGCATGATGCTCTACACCTTCCACGGTCCCAACCGCACGGGAGAGGCGGAGCGCTCGCATCTGCGTGAGGCGCCGTGGTCGATGACGGGCCCGCTCGTCGCGCTCGGCATTCTGAGCATCATGGGCGGATGGTTGAACGTCCCAGAGCTGCTGCATCGCGTGGTGCCGATCGGTCCCACCACGGCGCTCGAACGGTGGCTGGAGCCGGTGGTTGGCGGCGCCACCGCCAGCATCGCGGGCGCGGCGGAGGGAGCGGGGGCCACGCACACAGAAGCCATGCTCATTCTCGTCGCCATCGCGGTCGCGGTGGCAGGGATCGTGATCGCGATCGTCGCCCTGTCGCCGGCGCGGCTTCGCCCGAAGGCGGAGTCGCCCGAGTCGCACGGCTTCGGCCGCGTGCTCGAGCACAAGTACTACGTGGACGAGGCGTACGACGCCGCGGTGATCCAACCGGTGGTGCAGGGATCGCGCTTCGTGCTCTGGCGGTTCATTGACGCCGGCATCATTGACGGGCTGTTCGTGAACGGCAGCGCCGTGGCCGCGCGCATCGGCGCGCGGATCGGCTCGTGGGTGCAATCGGGACAGGTAGGAACGTACGCGTGGGCGATCGTGGTCGGCGTGCTCGCCGTCCTGGGCGCCTTCACCCTCCGCTGACGCGCATGACAGACTTTCTGACGTCGATCGGCTACAACCACTGGATCCTTCCGGTCCTGCTGGTGCTCCCGCTCGTGGGCGCGGCGGTCGTACTGCTGCTCGCGCACGCACGGCCGGACGCACGCGACGGCGAGGCCGCCGACAGCGAGTGGTCGCGGTCGGGCGCGATCCGATGGGCGACACTCATCGTCTTTCTGCTCGAGTTCGTGTTGTCCGTGGGGCTCTGGTGGTCGTATGACCCCGCATCGCCCAACTGGCAGGCGGCGGTAGACTGGAGCTGGGTGCCGGCGTGGGGCGCGCGCTTCACGGTGGGCGTGGATGGCATCTCACTCTTCATGGTGCTGCTCACCACGTTCATCATGCCGCTCGCCGTCCTGGGGGGATGGACGAGCATCCGCGACCGCCTCGGCGCCTACTACGCCTTGCTCCTCGTGTTGACGACGGGGATGCTCGGCGTGTTCGTGTCGCTCGATCTCCTGCTGTTCTACGTGATGTGGGAGGTGATGCTCATCCCGATGTATTTCATCATCGGGATGTGGGGCGGCGAGCGTCGCCTCTATGCGAGCATCAAGTTCTTCGTCTACACGATGCTGGGATCGCTGCTCATGCTCGTGGCGATCCTCTACCTATGGAATGCGGCGGGAGGCACGTCCTTCGCCTACACGCACGTCCTGCACGCGGCATCGGCCACCGGAGGGGCCGCCGCGCTCTGGCTGTTCGGCGCGTTCGCGCTCGCGTTCGCGATCAAGGTGCCGATGTTCCCGCTGCACACCTGGCTGCCCGACGCGCACGTGGAAGCGCCGACGGCCGGCTCCGTGATCCTGGCCGGGATCATGCTCAAGATGGGGACGTACGGCTTTCTCCGCTTCGCCATGCCGTTCTTCCCGGGTGCGGCGCTCCATCCGGCGATCCGCACCCTGATGATCGTCCTCGCCGTGATCGGCATCATCTACGGCGCGCTGGTCGCCATGGTGCAACCGGATTTCAAGAAACTGGTGGCGTACTCGTCGGTCAGCCATCTGGGGTTCGTGATGCTCGGCATCTTCGCCCTCACGCTGCAGAGCGTGCAGGGCGCGCTCATGGTCATGATCAACCACGGCATCTCGACCGGGGCGCTCTTCCTGCTCATCGGCATGATCTACGAGCGGCGCCACACGCGCGCGCTCGATGCCTACGGCGGGCTCGCGCGCGTGATGCCCATGTTCGCCGCCTTCCTCACGCTCGTGTCGTTGAGCAGCATCGGGCTCCCCTCCACGAACGGATTCATCGGCGAATTCCTCGTGCTCATCGGGAGCTTCCGCACCAGGCCAATTGCCGCAGCGCTGGCGACCACCGGCGTCATCTTCGCCGCGGCGTATTTGCTCTGGGCGATCCAGCGCATCCTGTACCAGCCGCTCGCCCGCCCGGAGAATCGTGCACTGCGCGACCTGAACGCGCGCGAGACCACGCTGCTCGTAGCGCTCGCGGTCATGATCATCTGGATCGGCGTCGCGCCGGGCCCCATTCTGCGGCGCATGGAAGGGTCCGCCAACCGGTTCGTGCAGCTCGTCCAGCGCGGCACACCCACCGGGCCCATGCAGGCCAGCACGGAGGCGCGCTGACATGCTGCTCGATCTCGCACGCCCCGGCCAGCTCGCGCTTGCGCTCGGTCCCGACATCGTCCTCCTGGTGGGGGCGATGGTGCTCCTGCTCATTGCCGTGGCGCGTCCGGACAGCGACGAGCACCAGCGTGCCGTGGGGATCGGCGCCATCGCCGTCTGCGTCCTGACGATTGCGGCGATCCTGTTCTACGTCGGGTTCGGGCTCGAGGCCACGCCGGGCATGGTGGCAGTGGACGTGTTCCGCTGGAGCGCGGACGTGATCTTCCTGCTCGGCGCCATTCTCGCGCTCGCCATGTCCATCGACTACGAGCGGCGGCAGGGGATCGTCCTGGCCGAGTCGCACGTCATGGTGCTCCTGGCGACGTCCGGGATGATGCTGCTCGGCGCCGCGCGCGATCTCATCCTGGTGTTCCTCGGGATCGAGCTCATGTCGGTGGCCGTGTACGTGCTCTCCGGCCTCAATCGACGCAGCGCAGCGGCGGCGGAGGCAGCGCTCAAGTACTTCCTGCTCGGCGCCTTCTCGACCGGCTTCCTGCTGTACGGCATCGCGCTCGTGTACGGTGCCACCGGCTCGACGAACCTTGGTGCGATCGGGAGTTGGGTGGCGCGCAACGGCGCCATGCACAGTCCCATGCTGCTCGTCGGCATGGGACTGCTCATCGTCGGCTTCGGCTTCAAGGTGGCCGCGGTGCCGTTCCACATGTACACGCCGGACGTGTACGAGGGCGCGCCGACGCCGTACACCGCCTACATGGCTGCCGCGGTCAAGGCGGCCGCGTTCGCCGCATTCCTCCGCGTCTGGCTCGAAGCGTTCAACAACGCGGGCGAGGCATGGCACGGCGCGCTCTGGGGACTCGCGCTCGCCACGATGATCGTCGGAAACGTGGTCGCGCTCGCACAGCGGAACATCAAGCGGCTGCTCGCCTACTCGAGCGTCGCGCACGCGGGCTACCTGCTGGTGGCCGTGGTCGTCGGCACCACGGCGGGCGCCTCGGCGTTCGTGTTCTACCTGCTGGCGTACACGCTCGCAACGATGGGCGCGTTCGCGGTGGTCGCGGCGGTGGCGCACACGGGAGAGCGCCACATCGACCTGCGCGACTTCGACGGGCTCTGGCGCGTGCGCCCCTGGACGGCGGTGGCCATGGCGGTGTTCATGCTCGCCCTGCTCGGCTTCCCGATCGTGGGCGGGATGGGATTCTTCGCCAAGTGGTACATCCTGCTCGCGGCACTCCGCGCACCCACGCCGGAAGTGACGCTCGCGGTGGTGGTGGTGCTGACCAGCGTCGTGTCGGCGGGCTACTATCTTGCCGTCGTCATGAACATGTTCATGCGCTCGCGCCCCGCCACGGCGCCCGAGCCCGGGCGCGTCCCGCGGGTCACCGGCGTGGTGATCGCGGTGACAGCGGTGTTGCTGCTCGTCTTCGGGATTTATCCGAATCCCATCGCGCGTCTCGTGCCGAGCACGACGCCCGCCACGGCAGCCGGGCCGGCGCCCGGGACGCTCGCGGCGACGGCGCGACGTTGACCTGGCGGGGCCGTGCAAGCGGCCCCGCGTTGCCGTCGAGGTGCACACATGCAAGTCCATCAGGGGATCTTTCGGCAGTACGACGTGCGGGGAGTGGTCGATGAGGATCTCACCCCTGATGTCGCCACGCTGCTCGGCCGCGCGTTCTCGACGTATCTCCGTCGGCACGGGGTGGCCGGGCCGGTGGCCGTCGGGCGGGACAACCGGCCGAGCGGCCCCGCGCTGCGCGACGCGCTGGTCCGCGGGCTGACCTCGTCCGGAACCTCGGTGATCGACGTGGGGCTCGTGCCCACGCCGCTCCTCTACTGGTCGCTCCATCATCTTCGCGTGAGCGGCGGCGTCCAGATCACCGGCTCGCACAATCCGCCCGAGTACAACGGGTTCAAGCTGTGCGTCGGCACCGCGTCGCTCCACGGCGAGGAGATCCAGGAGCTCTACCGGATCATCGCCAGCGGCGACTTCGCGACCGGCACGGGTACGGTGACCGACGACGCCATCATCGACCGCTACATCGATGACATCGTCGCGCGCACCGGGACGCTGGCGCGGCGCCTCCGCGTGATCGTGGATTGCGGGAACGGCGTGGGCTCGCTCGTGGCGCCCCAGCTCTTCGAGCGGCTGCGTGTCGACTACACCGGTCTCTTCTGCGAGAGCGACGGCACGTTCCCGAACCATCACCCCGATCCCACCGTGCCGGCGAACGTCCAGGACCTCATCGCCGCCGTGCGGCGCGAGCACGCGGACATCGGCATCGCCTTCGACGGAGACGCGGACCGCATCGGCGTCGTGGACGACCGCGGGGAGATCGTGTGGGGGGACCACGTGCTCATCCTCTACGCGCGCGATGTCCTGGCGCGCACCGGGCGCGGGCAGCCGATCATCTTCGATGTCAAGTGCTCGCAGGCGCTCCCCGACGCGGTGCGGGCGGCGGGGGGAGAGCCGGTGATGTGGAAGACGGGACACTCCCTCATCAAGGAGAAGATGCGCGAGCTGCACGCGCCGCTCGCCGGCGAGATGTCCGGACACATGTTCTTCCAGGAAGGCTTCTACGGACACGATGACGCGCTCTACGGCGCGGCGCGGCTGTTGCGCATCGTGGCCGCCTCCGGGCGGAGCGTGTCGGAGCTGCTGGCCGATGTCCCGAAATACGTGTCCACGCCGGAGATCCGCGTGGACTGCCCCGACGATCGCAAGTTCGCCATCGTGGACGAAGCCGTTCGCGAGTTCCGTCGAGGGCATGACGTGATCGACGTGGATGGCGCGCGCGTGCTCTTCGGCGACGGGTGGGGATTGCTCCGTGCGTCGAACACGCAGCCGGTGCTCGTCATGCGCTTCGAGGCGCGCACGCCGGAGCGGCTGCGCGAGATCCAGGGGGAATTCGAGGCGTGGCTCCGTGCACGCGGAGTGGCCGCCTAGGTGCGCTCGCGGCATCCCGTCCTGCTGACGCTGGCCGGCGCCGGGGTGCTCCTGGTGGCGATCCGCACCGCCGCCGCGATCTGGACGGGGCGGGCGTGGTACGCGGCCATGGGAGCGCTCGAGCTGTGGCGCCTCAAGGCCAGCTCGGTGCTCCTGCTTTCCGGCGTGTCCGGCGCGATCGCCGCCGCGTTCGTCTTCGCCAATCTCTACGCCGTGCGGCGCAGCGTCATCTCGCTCGTCCTTCCGCGACGCGTGGCGAACATCGAGATCGGCGAGGAAGTGCCGGGGCGCTATCTCGTGGCCACGGCGGCCGTGCTCGCAGTCGCACTCGGCGCGCTGCTCGCCATTCCGCCCGATCGGTGGACCACCCTCGCGCTGGCACGCATCGGCGTGCCGTTTCACGAGAGTGATCCGCGGTTCCAGCAGGATTTCGGCTTCTGGGTCTACTGGCTGCCGCTCGAGCGCCTGATCCACCTGCGTGCGTTGCTCGTCGTGATCGTCACGGCGATCGTCGTCACGCTGTTGTACGCGTTGACGCCCAGCCTCCGCGTGGGGCGGAGCGGGTTCTACGCGTCGCAGTACGTGCGCCGCCACTGGGTGGTGCTCGGCGCGGTGCTCCTGTTGTTGGTGGCGTGGAGCTATCGCCTGGACGCCTACGGCGTGCTGCTCAACGGCACCGGCGCCGGCGGAGTGGTATCCGCCATCGACGAGAACGCGCGAATTCCGGTCTACACGTGGCTCGCGATCCTCACGATGGGCGCAGCGTTGGTGGCGCTCTGGTTCGGACTCACCGGACAGATCGGCGTCGCCATTACCGCGGTCGCCACGGTGCTCGTGATCTCCCTGGCGCTGCGCCACGCCGCGCCGCTCGTGGTCGAGCGAATGGGCGTGGAGAGCGCCGATCAACGCGACGCTCCGTACGTGCAGGCGCAGGCGGCGTATACGCGCCGGGCGTTCGGCGTCCTCGAGCTGCCCGCGCTGGGCGCCGACGGCGCGTCCGGCACATTGCAGCCCGCGGCCGCGCTCGCGCTTCCGGATTCGCTCGCGACCGCGGCGGGAGCGATCCCGCTGTGGGATGCCGCCGCGCTCGAGCGCGCGGTGACGCTGACACGTTCCAGCGCAGGCGCGGTGCGGTCGATCGCATGGGATGCGCGCAGCGATGGACTGGCCGCGCTCCTGTTGCAATCGCCTCCCGCCGCGCGCCCGGAAGCGGCGGCGCCGGCATGGCTGGTCACGCGCGTCGATGTGGCTGACGCCACGCGCGGGCGCACGTCGTCCCCCTCAGGCGCGTCCGCGGCGATCGGCGAGGAGTCCGTCACCGCGCGGCTGCTCGTCGTGGACAGCGCCCCGGCCGTGCGGTACGCGATCGTCGCGGACTCTGCCGGCGCCGTCGTCGCGCCCAGCCTCTCGGCCACGCTGTCGCGGCTCGCCTATGCGTGGAGCTTGCAGAACGTGCGGCTGCTGCTGCGCGACCTCCCGATGCCCGATCCACGCGTCGTCACGCGGCGCGGGGCGGCGGAGCGTGTGGCGGCGCTCACGCCGTTCTTCTCACTCGGCGGACCGCACGCGGTGATGCTGGACGACACGGTGCTGTGGGTCGTGGACCTCTACGCCGCCTCGGAGACGTTTCCCATTGCCGCCGCCATTGCAGCCGCGGGAAGCGATGTGCGGTACATGCGCCACGCCGCCGTCGCGATCGTGAACAGCGCCACGGGCGCGGTGATGCTGGTGCGCGATCGCGAGCTCGACCCGATCGCGGAGAGCTGGGCACGCGTGCTCCCACATCTCTTCGTGGATCAGACGAGTCTGCGCCCGCGGACCGCCGCCGCGCTGCCGCCGCCGGCCGGTTCCGCGGCCGTGGTGGCCGAAGTGATGGCGCGCGCCGGGCGAACGCCCGCGCGCGTCGCGGCGGGACACGTGCCGTGGAACGACGGATCCGATTCCACCGTAGCGTCGGCTGAGGAGCCGCCACTCATGCTGCTCACCGGCGGTGTGCCCGTGACGGCGGATGTACGTCCGGTGCTCAGCGAGCGCGACTCGGTGGTGGGCGCGGTGGCGGCGATCGGCGGTCCGAGGCGCGGTGTCGTGTGGATTCCATTCGATCCACCTGCCACGCGGTGGGCAGTGGTGGTGGACCGCCTCCGGCGCGCGCTCGACAGCGCGGCGGTCATCCCCGGTGATGTCCGGCTGGTGCGCGGCGCGATCCGCGTGATCCCGTTGCGACGCGGCGTCGCGTTCGTGCAGCCGGCGTATGCATGGCCCAGCGCCGAGCCACCCACGCTGGCCGCGGTGGCGGTCCTGACGGGGGACAGCGTGCGCGCCGGTCCCACGCTCCTCGCCGCCATTCGTGGCACCGCGGGAAGCGCTTCGGCGTCCACACCGGCGAGCGGCGCACCGGCCGACTTCCGCGAGCGTGTCACCGCGCTCTACGAGCGCATGCGCGCAGCCATGCGCCGCGGCGACTGGGTGGAGTTCGGCCGCGCCTACGAGGCGCTCGGCCGGGAACTGGGACGCGCGCCATGATCGCGCGACGCCGATCGTGACGGTGACGTCCCCCGGCACTCCGGCGCGCGCCGAGCAGAGCGGACTCGGCACCGCGGTGATTGCGCTCGGCGGCAACGCGCTCTCCCCCGCCGGCGAGCGGTCCACCATTCACGACCAGTTCCGCCACACGCGCGACAGTCTGGGCCCCATCGTCGATCTCGCGCTCGACGGCTGGAATCTGTGCGTCGTGCACGGGAACGGCCCGCAGGTGGGCGACGCGCTCGTGCGCAACGAGCTCGCACGTGCCGAAGTCTCGCCCCTCCCGCTCGGCGTGCTCGTGGCAGCGACGGCCGGTTGGATCGGCTACATGATCCAGCAATCGTTGGAGAACGCCTTGCGCCGGGCGGGGAGTGACCGGCACGTGGTCACCATCATCACGCAGGTGCGGGTGGAGCGGGACGACCCGGCGCTCGCGCACCCGACCAAGTTCATCGGCCACGCGCTCCCCGTTGAGCGCGCGCACGCACTCGAGCGCGAGGGGGTCGCGGTGGCGACCGACGCGCGGGGGCGGTGGCGGCGCGTGGTGGGGAGCCCCGTCCCCCACAATGTGCACGAGGTCGACGTCATCGCGCATCTCGTGGAACGGGGGACGATCGTCATCGCGTGCGGCGGGGGCGGCGCACCCGTGTACGACCACCCGGCGCTCGGACTCGAGGGAGTGGACGCCGTCGTCGACAAGGATCTCGCGGCTGCCGTGCTCGCCACCGAGCTCGACGCGCGACTGTTGCTCATCCTCACCGATGTCGACGCCGTGTATGCGGCGTACGGCACACCGCAGCAGCGCGCGCTGCGCACGCTCACCGCCGACGAGGCGGACGCGCTCGACCGTGATGGCGCCTTCGGCGAGGGGAGCATGGCGCCGAAAGTGCGCGCGGCAGCGGCGTTCGTGCGACGCACCGGCGGTCGCGCTATCATTACGGAGCTCAGCCGCGGGCGCGACGCCGTCCGCGGGCTGGCGGGCACCACGATCACCATGGAGCGTACGTGAACATTCACGAGTATCAGGCCAAGGACATCTTTCGCAGTGCGGGCATTCCGGTCCCGCCCGGCGACGTTGCCGACACGCCGGAAGAAGCGGCGGCCATCGCGCGCCGCTTCGGCGGACGTGTGGTCGTCAAGGCGCAGGTGCACGCGGGAGGACGCGGCAAAGCGGGCGGCGTGAAGCTCGCCGCCACGCCGGATGAGGCCGCCGACGCCGCGCGGCGCATCCTCGGCATGACCATCAAGGACCTTCCCGTCCACCGCGTGCTGGTCACTCCCGCCGCGGAGATCGCATCGGAGTCGTACGTGGGTGTGATCATCGACCGGGCGAGCAAGCGGCCCGTGTTCATGGTCAGCCCGGAAGGGGGGATCGACATCGAGGAAGTCGCGGCCAAGTCGCCGGACCGCATCCTCCGCCTTCCGGTCGACCCGCGCTACGGTCTCCTGGAGTTTCAGGCGCTGCGGCTGGGATTGTTTCTGTATCCGGACATCGCGCAGGCCCGCGCCGCTGCGCGCATTCTGCGCCAATTGTACGACGTCTTCGTCGCGAACGGCGGCTCGCTGGCCGAGATCAACCCGCTCGTCACGACGCCCGACGGGCACGTGCTCGCGCTCGATGCCAAGATGGTGATCGACGACAACGAGCTCGGACGCCGCCCCGATCTGGCGGCGCTGCGCGACCCATCGGCGGAGGCGCCCAGCGAGGTGCGCGCGCGCGAGGCAGGCTTGAGCTTCATCAAGCTCGAAGGGAACGTGGGGTGCGTGGTGAACGGCGCCGGGCTGGCGATGGCGACCATGGATCTCGTGAAGTTCTACGGAGGGCAGCCGGCCAACTTTCTGGATATCGGCGGCTCCTCCAATCCCGACAAGGTGGTCGTCGCGCTCGAGATCATCACCCGCGACCCGGCCGTCAAGACCATCCTCTTCAACATCTTCGGCGGCATCACGCGCACCGACGACGTGGCTAACGGCATCGTCGCCGCCACCAAGCGCACGCCGCTCCGCGTGCCGATCGTGATCCGCCTCACCGGCACCAACGAGCAGCAGGCGCTCGAGATTCTCTCGGCAAACGGATTCAACGCAATGACCGACATGGATTCGGCAGTCCAGCGAGCGGTGCAGCTCGCCACGAAAGGGAGTGCGGCGTGAGCATCTTCGTCAATGAGGACACCAGAGTGCTGGTGCAGGGGATCACCGGGCGGGACGGCTCCTTTCACGCCAAGCAGATGCTGGAATACGGCACGCAGCTCGTGGCCGGCGTCACACCGGGCAAGGGCGGACAGCGCTTCGAGAGTGCGGTGCCGATCTTCAATACGGTGGCCGAGGCCGTGCGCGAAACACAGGCCGAAGCGTCGGTGATCTACGTGCCGCCGGCATTCGCGGCGGACGCCATGATGGAAGCGGCCGATGCCGGCATCGAGCTCATCGTCTGCATCACGGAAGGCGTGCCGGTGCTGGACATGACGCGCGTGTACCCGTACGTGCACGAGCGCGGCGCACGACTCATCGGCCCCAACTGTCCCGGGCTCATCGCGCCTGGCAAGGCGAAGGTCGGCATCATCCCGGGACAGATCTGCCGCCCCGGTCCCATCGGGTTGGTCAGCCGCTCGGGAACGCTCACCTACGAGGTAGTCTACCATCTCACGCGCGCGGGACTGGGACAGACCACCTGCGTCGGTATCGGCGGCGATCCCATCATCGGCACGAACTTCATCGATTGCCTTGCCGCGTTCGAGGCGGACCCCGACACCAAGGCGGTGGTGTTGATCGGCGAGATCGGCGGCACGGACGAGCAGGACGCGGCCCGCTTCGTGGCCGACCGGATGAGCAAGCCGGTGGTCGGCTTCATCGCCGGACAGACGGCACCGCCCGGGCGGCGCATGGGACACGCGGGCGCGATCATCTCGGGCTCATCCGGCACGGCCGCGGAGAAGCTGCAGGCGTTCCGTGACGCCGGGCTCGGCGTGGCGCAGCGTCCACTGGACGTGGTCGACCTCGTGCGATCCCGCATGTGAAGATCGCAGACCTCCTCCGCCGCGAGCACGTCGTGGTGCCGCTGCAGGCCGACACGCTGCGGGCGGCGGCGCTCACGTTGGCCGATCGCCTGGCCGATGTGGGCGCGGTGGAGGATGCCGACAAGCTCCGCGCACGCATTGCCGAGGAGCGCGGCGAGGACATCGTCGCCCTCGGCGACCGCGCGTTCCTGCTGCACTACCGCACCGATGCGGCGGCGGAGCTGGTCGTCGCGATCGGCGTGTCGCCGGTGCCGATCCGGCGCGAGGTGACGGAGAGCGAGACGCAGGAAGCGCGCATCGTCCTGCTCATCCTCGCGCCCCCGCGGCTCGCCGCGCGGTATCTGCAACTGCTCGGCGCGCTCGGGAAATTGCTGTCCACCCCCGCGGCGGTGGACAGCATTCTGGCGGCGAATTCGCCCGCCGAGCTCCTGGCCCAATCGGAGCTCTGGCAACAGGAAATTCCGGAGCACCTCGTGGTACGCGATATCATGAGCGAGGGTCCGCGCGTGACGGGTCCGGACACGCCGCTGCGCGACGCGGCGCGCGATCTGGGACGATCGCGGGTGGGCGCGCTGCCGGTGCTGGATGGCGACGGCTTGTTGATCGGGATGCTCACCGAGCGCGAGCTCCTGCGTCACATGCTGACCGCGGCCATCCTCGGCGGAGCAGGGCACCATCCACCGGGCCCCGCGCTGGTGCGCCGCACCGTGCGCGATGTCATGACGCGGCAGGTGCTGGCCGTCTCCCCGGAGCAGCCACTCGCCGAGGCCGCCTCGCTCATGACCAACAAGGACGTCGAGGGAGTGCCCGTCGTGCGCGAGGGGCGCCTGGTGGGATTTCTCTCTCGCGGCGACATCATCCGCAAGCTCATCGGAACCTGATCCATGCCATCATCCCGAACACTCGCCATCATCAAGCCGGACGCCCTCGCCCGCGCGAAGGGCGGCCAGATTCTCGCACACCTCGAGGGAGCCGGCTTCCGGCTTCGCGCCGTTCGGCTCCTGCATCTCTCCGACGCGCAGGCGCGCGCGTTCTACGACGTGCATCGCGAGCGTCCGTTCTTCGGATCGCTCGTGCGGTTCATGACGTCGGGCGAGTGCATGCCAATGGTTCTCGAACGCGACGATGCCGTGGCGGAGCTGCGCCGGGTCATCGGCGCCACGGATCCCGCCGAGGCGGCCGAGGGCACGGTGCGCCGGTTGTTCGCCGAGTCGAAGGAGCGGAACGCCATCCACGCGTCGGACTCGGACGAGAACGCCGCGCGGGAAATGCGCTTCTTTTTCCCCGACACGGAGCTGCTCGGGTCGTAGGGTCCACCCGGCGAGGCGCCGTGTGCGGCGAAGCGGGACAACCCGAAGCGGCCGAACGCGAAGCGGGCTAACCCGCTGTGCCGCGTTGACTTGAGAAGCCAGGCGGCGTACATTTCGTGGCTATGCTGTGCTTTACGCTACGCGACGTGCAGCAGCACGCCGTTCGCGTGGACGACGTGCTGCCCGAGGACGATGCCGTCTGGCAGGACAGCGACGTGACGCCGAGCGCGCCGCTTCGAGTGACGGGGCGGCTGTCGTCGGCGGGGAGCGGGCGCTTCTATCTCAGTGGTCATCTCTCGGGGCACACGGTGGCCTCGTGCCGCAGGTGCCTGACGGAGACGGCGGTGCAGATCGAGGAGGACGTGCATCTCGTCTTCGCCGAAGCGACCGGGGAGAGTGGGGAGGAATCGGATGTGTATGTCCTGCCGCCACGGGCGCAGGTGATCGATCTTCGTCCGGCGGTGCGCGAGGAGTGGTTGCTCGCCGCGCCCGCCTACGTGCTCTGCCGCGAAGACTGTCGCGGTCTCTGCCCGCGGTGCGGCGCCGATCTCAACGTTGCGCCGTGCCGCTGCGCACCGGAGCCGGATGCACGCTGGGACGCGCTCCGGGCCGCCGTGCGGGACCGCGCGTCGTCCTGAACGACTGACCTTCTTCGGAATTCTTCCATGGCCGTCCCGAAACGCCGGAGCTCCAAGCGCCGCAAGCGCGCGCGTAACACGCACAAGCGCGCCCCCGCCATCGCCCTCCAACCCTGCCCCCGCTGCCAGAGCCTGCGCCGCCCGCACCACGTGTGCGCGGAGTGCGGCTACTACGCGGACACGCAGCGCGTCGCAGCTCGGGAAGCGTAGCGTTGGCCCGCATCGCGCTGGACGCGATGGGGGGCGATTTTGCCCCGGAGGCGCCCATCGAGGGCGCGCTCATGGCCATCGGAGAGCTCGATCCATCGCTCGAGATTCTGCTCGTGGGGCGCACCGACCCGATGCGCGAGGTGCTCGACCGGTTGATCGCCGGTGCGTACGCCGGCGTGGCACCGCAGCGTGATCGCGTGCACCTGGTCGACGCACCGGACGTCATCGAGATGGCCGACCGTCCCACCACCGCGCTTCGGCACAAGCCCAACAGCTCGATGGCCGTCGGACTGCACCTGCACGCGTCGGGCAAGGCGGATGCGTTCGTGTCCGCGGGGAACACGGGCGCGCAGATGGCGGGCTCCGTCTTCCAGCTCAAGCTCCACGAGGGGCTCACGCGGCCGGCCATCGCGACGGTCTTCCCCACGGCGCGACAGCCGGTCGTCGTGCTCGATGCCGGCGCGAACGTGGACTGCTCCGCCACCGAGCTCGTACAGTTCGCCCGGCTGGGCGCCGTGTACGCGGAGGACATTCTGGGGCGCCCAAAGCCGGCGGTCGCGCTCCTGAGCATCGGCGAGGAGCCGGAGAAGGGGAACGCCGCGGTGAAGGATGCCCACCGCCGGCTGCAGGACACGGAGCTGCATTTCGTGGGCAACGTGGAGGGACGCGACATCCTGGCCGGCGGGAGCGCTCGTTCGGCGGTGGACGTCGTCGTGTGCGACGGCTTCGTGGGCAACGTGCTGCTCAAGTTCTACGAGTCGGTCGGTCCCCTCATCGCGTCGCTCCTCAAGAAGGGCGGTGTGGATCCGCGGCTCCTCCAGGAAGACGCCACGCGCAGCTTCGACTACTCCGAGTTCGGTGGCGCGCCGCTCCTCGGTGTGCGCGGCGTCAGCATCATCTCGCACGGCAGCTCGTCGCCGCGCGCCATCAAGAACGCACTGCGCGTCGCGCTGCGCGCCGTGGAGACTCGCATGAACGATCACATCGGCCGTCGGTTGGCGCAGATGCCGGCCGACGGTGGAGCGGGCGCATGAAGCGCCCCATCGCGCAGCTCACCGGCGTCGGGAGCGCGGCACCGTCTCGCGTCGTCACCAACTACGACCTGGCGGCCACCGGACTCGAGACCTCGCACGAGTGGATCGTCGAGCGCACCGGCATCGTCGAGCGACACGTGTGCGGCGAGGGGGAGAGCACCTGCTCGATGGCCGCGGATGCGTCGCGCGCCGCGCTCGAGCGCGCCGGCGTCGCGCCCGCGGACGTGGACGTGGTGCTCCTCAGCACGGCGACACCCGATCGATTGCTCCCTGCCACGGCCGTCGAGTTGCAGGCCGCACTCGGCGCCACTCGCGCCACGGCCTTCGATCTCTCCGCCGCCTGCTCCGGATGGCTGTACGGCATCACGGTCGGCGAAGGGCTCATCGCATCGGGCGCGGCGCGCACCGTGCTCGTGGCCGGCTCGGAAAAGATGAGCGCCATCGTGGACTGGACCGATCGCAGCACGTGCGTGCTGTTCGGCGACGGCGCGGGAGCCACCGTGCTGCAGCCGGCGAACGACGGACGCGGCATTCTCTCCACGTTCACGCGCAGCGATGGGCGGCTGGCGGAGCTCCTCTGGCGTCCCGATGGCGGCGCCGCGATCCCCATGTCGGAGCGCGTCGTCCGCGAGCGCACGCACCTCGTGAAGATGGCCGGTCGCGAAGTGTTCAAGGCGGCCGTCCGCTCCATGTGCGAGGCCGCCGATTGCGCACTCCAGCGCGCCGGGATCGATGCAGCCGACGTCGACCTCCTGATCCCGCACCAGGCCAACGTGCGCATCATCGAGGCCACGGCCAAGCACGCCGGCATCCCCTCGGAGAAGGTCTTCGTGAACGTGGACCGGTACGGCAACACGTCGTCGGCCTCGCTCCCCATCGCGCTCGACGAGGCCATCCGGGGTGGTCGCGTTCACCCGGGCGCCACGGTGTTGTTCGTCGCCTTCGGGGCCGGCTTCACCTGGGCCTCGATGGTCGTGCGGTTCTAGCAGCGCGGCCGGGCGGCGCGGACGCGATGTCCGCCCCCGCCGGCGCCAGTCGTGCGGCGCGGAATGTCCTCCGCGCCGCGTCACGTGTGGGAGTGGGGAGGCCATGGACATCGTCCTGCTCTTTCCAGGACAGGGCTCGCAGAAGACAGGGATGGGTCGGGAGCTCGCGTCGGCGTTCACCGACGCGCGGCACGTGTTCGAGCAGGTGGACGACGTGCTGCACGCGAAGCTCTCCACCATCTGCTTCGAGGGACCGGACGAGCTGCTCACTGCCACCGAGAACGCCCAGCCCGCGCTCCTCGCGCACGGCGCTGCGGTGTGGGCCGTCGTGGAGCGCGAGCTTGCCGGGCGCGTGCGCGCGGCGGCTGGACACTCCCTGGGCGAGTTCACGGCGTATCTCGCGGCAGGCGCGCTCACCCTGACGGATGCAGCGCCGCTCGTGCGGCGCCGGGGCGAGCTCATGCGCGAGTGCGGCGAGCGACAGCCCGGCGCCATGGCGGCCATCCTCGGCCTCGACGATGCCGGCGTGGAGCGGCTCTGCGAGCAGGCATCGGACGCCGGCATCGTGGTGCCGGCCAACTACAACTCGCCGGAGCAGTGCGTGGTCTCCGGCGAGGTGGCCGCGGTGGAGCGCGTCGTGGAGCTGGCCGGCGCCGCCGGCGCCAAGCGCGCGATGCGGCTCAAGGTGAGCGGCGCGTTCCATTCGCCGCTCATGGCCGACGCCGCACCCGGTCTGGCGAGCGCACTCGCGTCGTGCGCACTCGGCGATCCCGTCTGGCCGGTCGTCTCCAACGTCACGGCGGAGCCTGTCGGCACTGCAGGCGATGCGCGGCGCCTCCTCATCGAACAGCTCACCTCGCCCGTGCGGTGGACAGGCGTCATGCGCGCCCTGTGGAATGCCGCGCCCGGCGCGCTCTTCGTGGAGATGGGGCCGGGGAGCGTGCTCACCAATCTGGTGCGCCGGATCGTGCCCGACGCGGACGCGATGGCCTGCGGCACGCCGGCCGACGTGGACAAACTCCTGCAACGGGTGTCGTGATGCGTATCGACCTGGAAGGACGCTCCGCCCTGGTGACCGGAAGCACACGTGGCATTGGACGCGCCGTGGCAGAGACGCTCGTCGCCTGCGGAGCGCGGGTGGCCGTGGTCGGACGCGACCGCGACCGTGCGCAGAGCGTGGCGGCGGAGCTGGGCGCCGGCGCCGTCGGGTTCGGCGCCGACGTGAGCGACACGGCCGGCGTCACCACGCTCGTGGAGGACGTGGAGCACGCACTCGGCGCTGTGGACATTCTCGTGAACAACGCCGGCATCACGCGCGACAACGTCCTCATGCGGCTGCGCGATGACGACTGGGACGCGGTCATGAACGCCAATCTCCGCGGCGCCTTCGCGGCCATCCGTGCGGCCAGTCGCGGCATGATGAAGCGCCGGTGGGGGAGAATCATCAACATCACGAGCGTGGTCGGGCTGGTCGGGAACAAGGGGCAGGCCAATTACGCGGCGAGCAAGGCCGGACTGGTGGGACTCACCAAGTCGGTAGCCAAGGAGCTCGCGTCGCGGAACGTACTGGCGAACGCCGTTGCCCCGGGGTTCATCGAGACCGACATGACGGCCGCGCTCACCTCTGACGCGCGCGCCGCGCTGGCCGGTCAGATCCCCCTGCAGCGGCTGGGGACGCCGACGGATGTGGCCGGCGTGGTGGCATTCCTGGCATCGGAGCACGCGGCGTACATCACGGGTCAGGTGCTCGTGGTGGACGGCGGCATGGTGATGTAATTTTGGGGCGGCGGCAGAGCCGCTGCCGTTTGACCACCCATCATATCAGGCGAGGACCAGATCCATGGCCGAACTAGACGAGAAGGTGCGGGACATCATCGCCAAGGAGCTCGGCGTGGAGCGCGAGAAGTTGACCGACGGCGCGAGCTTCATGGAGGACCTGGGGGCGGACAGTCTCGATACCGTGGAGCTGGTGATGGAGTTCGAGAAGGAGTTCAACATCGACATCCCCGACGAGGACGCGGAGAAGCTCCGCACGGTGGGGGATGCGCTCCGCTACCTGCACGAGAAGGTTGGTAGCTGATGCGGCGGCGGGTCGTCGTCACCGGCCTCGGCTGTGTCACGCCCGTCGGCAACGACGTGGCGACGACCTGGCGTGCTCTGCTCGACGGCGTGTCCGGCGCGGCGCCCATCACGAAGTTCGACGCGTCCGGATTCCCCGTGCGCTTCGCCGCCGAGGTGAAGGGGTTCGACCCCAACGCCTTCATGGATCGGAAGGAGGCCAAGCGGGCGGACACGTTCACGCAATACGCGGTGGCCGCCGCCGTGCAGGCCATGCAGGATGCCGGCTTCGACGACCGCACCGCGTACACGCCGGATCGCACGGGCGTGATCATCGGGAGCGGGATCGGCGGGCTGCAAACGTTCGAGGAGCAGCACGACACGTATCGCGAACGCGGACCGAGCAAGATCTCACCGTTCTTCATTCCGATGTACATTGCCGACATCGCGGCGGGGATCGTTTCCATGCGCTTCTGCGCCCGGGGGCCCAACTACGCCACCGTGTCGGCCTGCGCGTCGAGCGCCCACGCCATCGGCGACGCGACGCGCGTCATCCAGTACGGTGACGCCGACGTGATGCTGGCCGGGGGCGCGGAGGCCACGGTCACCCCCATGGCCATCGGCGGGTTCGCCAACATGCGCGCCCTGTCGGAGCGCAACGACAGCCCGGCCACCGCCTCGCGCCCGTTCGACGCCACGCGCGACGGGTTCGTGATGGGCGAGGGCTCGGCCGTGGTCATTCTCGAGGAGCTGGAGCACGCGCGGAAGCGCGGCGCGCGCATCTACGCCGAGATCGCCGGATTCGGGATGACCGCGGACGCGTACCATCTCACGGCCCCGGCACCGGACGGCGAGGGCGCGCAGCGCGCCATGCGGCTGGCCATCGCCGATGCGAAGCTCACGCCGGAGAGCATCCAGTACGTGAACGCGCACGGCACCTCCACGCCCGCCAACGACCAGAACGAGACCGCTGCGATCAAGGCCGTCTTCGGCGACGCGGCACGCGATCTGAACGTGAGCTCCACCAAATCGGCCACCGGGCACATGCTGGGTGCGGCCGGCGCGGTGGAAGCGATGATCACCGTGCTGGCGATCCGCGACGGGCGGATCCCGCCGACCATCAACTACAGCGTCCCCGATCCCGCCTGCGACCTGAACTACACGCCGAACACGGCGGTCGAACGGCAGGTCACGGCGGCGATCAGCAACAGCTTCGGATTCGGCGGACACAACGCCTGTCTCGCCATCACGCGCTTCGCGGAGTAGACATGCCGCCACGGGTGGAGGTCGCGCTCGATCGCATCACCGACACGGCGCTGCTCCCCATTGCCGAGCGCGTGGCCGACGGCGCGCGCCTCGATGCGCGGGACGGGATGACCCTCTTCCGCACGCCGGACCTCATCGGGCTCGGCGCGCTGGCTGACGCCGCCAACCGCGCGCGCCACGGCGATCGCGTCTACTTCGCCGCCAACCAGCACATCAACCCGACCAACGTCTGCATTCTGCGCAAGACGTGCGTCTTCTGCTCGTACGCGAGACTGCCCAAGGAAGACGGGGCGTACCGCTACACGCTCGACCAGGTGCTCGCCGAGGCGTCGGCGAACCCGTACGTGCGGGAATTCCACATTGTGGGCGGCCTCGACATGAAGGCCGGCTTGGCCTACTACGCCGAGATCTTCCGCGCGCTCAAGGCCCACTTCCCGCACGTGCACGTGAAGGCGCTCACGGCCGTGGAGATCGCGCACATCGCGCGGATCGAGAAGATGAGCGTGGAGGACGTGCTCGTCGCGCTGCGCGATGCCGGGCTCGACACGCTCCCCGGCGGCGGCGCGGAGGTGTTCAGCAGCGCCGTCCGCGCCACGATCGCCGACCGCAAGCTGGCCGCGGAAGACTGGATCGATGTGCATCGCACGGCACACCGGCTCGGCATCCGCTCCAACTGCACCATGCTCTACGGACACGTCGAGAGCGTCGAGGACCGCATCGCGCATCTGGAGATGCTCCGCACGCTGCAGGATGAAACGGGTGGGTTCCTCACCTACATCCCGCTCGCCTATCACCCCGATCACAACGAGCTGGGGCGGCAACTGGGACGCGAGGGCACGGCCACGTCGGGCATGGACGACCTGCGCAATCTGGCGGTCGGGCGGCTCTTCCTGGACAACATCCCGCACATGAAGTCGCACTGGATCATGGTGACGCCGTTCCTCTCCCAGGTGGCGCTGCACTTCGGCGTCAACGACCTGGAGGGTACCGTCGTGCGCGAGAAGATCTATCACGAAGCAGGCGCGCACACCGCGCAGGGGATGGCGCTCGATGAGGTCCTCCGCCTCATCCGCGGAGCGGGGAAGACGCCCGTGGAGCGGGACGCGCTCTACCGGGTGATCCGCGAATTCGAGCCGGTGGCGGGCGCGGAGGCCGCCTGAGATGCGCGTCGGGCGCATCCCGTACATCAACTGCTACCCGGTCTACGGGGCGATCGACCGCGGTCTGCTCCCGCTTGCCGGCACGATCGTCGACGGAATCCCCAGCACGCTCAATCGCATGATGGCGGACGGGGAGCTGGATGTGAGCGTGGTCTCCGCGGTCGAGTACGCGCGCGCGGCGTCGCGCTACTTGCTGCTTCCCGATCTGGCCATCTCATGCGACGGCCCGGTGCGCAGCGTGATGCTCTTCTCCAAGCGTCCGGCGCCGGAGCTCACCGGGCGACGCGTGCTCCTGACGCGGAGCTCGATGACCAGCGTGGCGCTGCTGCGGCTCCTCTTCCGGCACGTCTGGCGTGCGCAGCCGGACTTCGCCGCCGGCGACGCGGAGCTGCGCGATGTGGAGCGACTGGCGAGTGAGCCGCACGATGCCCGGTTGGTGATCGGCGATGCCGCGCTGCTGCTCGGCGCCGCCCAGTCGCCCCGATCCGTCGTGCACCACGCGAATGGCAGCTCGGAGCCGGAAACGCCAGGGGCCGAACGCAGTGGAGCGCACGCCCTGCCGTCGTATCCGTACGTCTACGACCTGGGCGCCGCGTGGAAGGCCTGGACCGGGCTTCCGTTCGTCTTTGCCGTCTGGGTGGCGCGGCGCGACGCCGCCGTGGGTGCCGCGCTCGCCGTGCACGCGCAGTTGATCGAGTCGCGCGACTGGGGGCTGGCGCACGTCGACACGCTGGCCGCCCAGGCATCCGACGCCACGGGGTTGCCGCGCGCGACGTGCGCGACCTTTCTCTCCGGACTCGATTATCGATTGTCGTACGGCCATCTGGCCGGGCTCACCGACTTCTTCCGCCGCCTGGCGGCCGATGGCGAGGTGCCCGACGGATCGCTCGCGTTTCTCCCTGCAGCCTGACCGCCATGCGCGACCTCTTGCAGCTCTACCGCGATGCGCCCTTGCTCGAACTGGGCGGCGAAGCCGACCGGATCCGGCAGTCGCTCCATCCGCACGGTGTCGTCACGTTCATCATCGACCGGAACATCAACTACACCAACGTCTGCGTGGCGGACTGCGGCTTCTGCGCGTTCTATCGTCGCCCCAAGCACGCGGAAGGCTACACGCTCTCGTACGAGCAGATCGGCGCGAAGATCGACGAAGCCAAGGCGATGGGCGCGGTGCAGATCCTCATGCAGGGAGGACACAACCCGTACATCCCGTTCGAGTGGTATCTCGATCTGCTCCGCTACATCAAGGAGCATCACGCCATCCACATCCACGGCTTCAGCCCGAGCGAGGTGGACTTCTTCGCCAAGACGTTCCGCATGGATGCGCGGGACGTCATCCGCGAATTGATGGCCGCGGGGCTGGACTCGATCCCCGGCGGCGGCGGCGAGATTCTCGTACAGCGGGTGCGCGATCTCGTGGCGCGCAAGAAGGCGGGCGCCGACCGGTGGCTGGAGATCATGGAGCTCGCGCACCAGGAAGGGATGAAAACATCGGTGACGATGATGTACGGATTGGGAGAGACGCTGGCCGAGCGGCTGGAGCACCTGCAGCGCGTACGAGAGCTCCAGGCGCGCACCGGGGGATTCACCGCGTTCATCTGCTGGCCGCTGCAGCCGGAGAACACGCCGACCATGTCCGCGCAGCCCAAAACGGATGCGGTGGACTACCTGCGGACGGTCGCGATCGCCCGGATCGTGCTGGACAACGTGCCGAACCTGCAGGCGAGTTGGGTGACGATGGGAATGAAGATCGGACAGATCGCGCTGCGCTTCGGCTGCAACGACTTCGGATCGCTCATGATCGAGGAAAACGTGGTGAGCGCGGCAAACACGACGCATCGCACGACGGCGGAGGAAATGGAACGTCTGATTCATGATGCCGGATTCACGCCGGCACGGCGGCGGCAGGACTACTCGATCATCGGCACACCGGCGGGGGTGGCGGCATGAGCGCGGACGCAACGGGGACCGGCGCATCGGCCGGCACGCAGGGCGGGAGTGCCTCGGGCGCGCCCGAGGTGCTGATCATCGTGGGCTCGGAATCCGACCGCCCACGCATCCAGCCGGCGCTCACCGTGCTCGAGCAAGCCGGCGTCGCGCACGAGCTGGTCGTCTCCAGCGCCCACCGCGACCCGGACAAGACCACGCGCATCGCGCGCGAGGCGAAGGGACGCGGCGTGCGCGTCATCATCGCGGGCGCGGGGCTCTCGGCCGCGCTCCCGGGCACGGTGGCCGCCGTGTCGCCGCTGCCGGTGATCGGCGTCCCCTTTGCCGCTGGACCGTTGAACGGCATCGACGCGCTACTCGCTATCGCCCAGCTTCCGAGCGGCGTGCCGGTGGGCACCGTCGGCATCGACAACGCGAAGAACGCGGCACATCTCGCCCTGCGCATCCTGGGCCGCGTGACCTGATGTTCCGCACGGGGATCGGGTACGACTCCCACCGCTTCAGCGACGCGGGCGGTTCGCTCCGTCTGGCCGGTGTGGAGATCCCGTATTCCCGCGCGCTCGTCGGTCACTCCGACGGCGATGCCGTGGCGCACGCCGTCACCGATGCCGTGCTCGGCGCCGCCGGTGAAGGAGACATCGGGGCGATGTTTCCCGATACCGATCCGGCCAACGCCGGGCGAGATTCCCTGGAAATGCTCCGCCTGGCCGTTGCACGCGTGGCCGCGCGCGGATGGCTGGTGACACACGTGGACGTCACCGTGGTGGCCGAGGCGCCGCGCATTGGCCCGTACCGCGCCGCGATGTGCGCCGCCCTCGCCAACGCGCTACAGGTCACCGGCGGCGCCGTCAACGTGAAGGGGAAGTCCAACGAGGGGATGGGGTGGATCGGCCGCGGAGAAGGGATCGCGTGCATCGCGGTTGCCACCCTCCACGCGCGCTCGTGAGGGAGCGATGGACCATGCGCTCCAGTGGCTGGGCGAGCTTCCCCCCGCGACTCTCTACGCCACGCTCGCGCTGGCGGCAGCCATCGAGAACATCTTCCCGCCCTTTCCAGCCGACACGGTGGTGGCCTTCGGCAGCTTCCTTGCGGCACGGGGGAGCGCGACCGTGTATGCCACCTTCGCCGCCACGTGGGCGGGGAACGTGACCGGCGCCATGGTGGTGTACGGACTGGGGAGACGCTACGGCACGGCGCCACTCCACCGATACGTGCTGCGGCATACGGGAGAGAACGCCGAGGCACGGCTCCGTCGGCTATACGACCGGTACGGTCTGCTCGCGCTCTTTCTCAGCCGCTTCATCCCCGGCGTGCGCGCCGTGGTACCGCCGTTCGCCGGTGCGCTCCGGCTGCGGACGTGGCCGGTGGTGCTGGTGATCGCTGCGGCAAGCGCGCTCTGGTACGGGTGCATCACGTGGATCGCGTATCACGTTGGGGCCAACTGGCACCTGCTGCTGGACACGCTCCGCTCCGTCTCGCTCACCACCGCCATCGTCGCGGCGTCGGTTGTCGTCGTCGGCGCGATCGTGGTCTGGCTGCTCCGCCGCGGGAGAGCGTCGTCGTGACGGCGCGCATTCCGGTCCCGGACGACACCGTCGCGCGCGCGTTCGCACTGGAGCGCTACGAGGACCATCTCCAGTTGGAGCGCGGCGCTGCCGGTGCCACGCTCGAAGCGTACCGGCGCGATCTGGCGCGCTTCGCCACGTTCGCCCGCAGCAAGGGCGTGGGCGAGCCGGTGCAGGCGACGCCGCGGTTGCTGCGCGATTACGTGTACCATCTCAAGGATCTGGGTCTCGCCCCCGCGTCGATCCGCCGGAACGTGTCCGCGGTCCGCGGCTACTTCCGATTTCTCGTCGGCGAAGGCGAGATGGTGAGCGATCCGAGCGAGCGGCTCGAGACCCCCAAACGGTGGCTCTCGCTCCCCGACGTGCTTACGGTGGCGGAGGTGGAGCGGCTGCTCGAAGCGCCATCGCTGGACGAGCCGCTCGCGTTCCGTGATCGCGCCCTCCTGGAGCTGGCGTACGGGGCGGGACTGCGCGTCTCCGAGTGGATCTCCATCGGCACGCGCGATCTCATGCTCGACGAGATGCTCGTGCGCGTGTTCGGCAAGGGGAGCAAGGAACGCCTGGTGCCCCTCGGGCGCCGCGCGGTCGGAGCCGCCGCGGTGTATCTGCGCGAGCTGCGGCCGCGACTGGAGCACGGCATGGGGCGCGGGCACCTCTTTCTCAGCGCGCGCGGCATGCCGTTGACACGCATGGGTGCATGGAAGATTCTCCGGAAGTACGTGGGCGCCGCAGGGATCGCCAAGCGGGTGACGCCCCACACGCTCCGGCACTCGTTCGCGACGCACCTTCTGGAAGGCGGCGCGGACCTCCGCGCGGTACAGGAAATGCTCGGGCATGCGGACGTCTCGACCACGCAGATCTATACGCACGTGGACCGCGAGTACCTGCGGTCGGTGCACCGGCAGTATCATCCGCGGGCGTGAGGCTCGCGGGCGCGTCCTGCGTACGGGCGCGCGGAGTGCGGCAGGGGACACGGCGGGGCTGCCATGATTCTCGTCATCGACAACTACGATTCGTTCACGTACAACCTGGTCCAGATGCTCGGCGAGCTGGGCGCCGAGCCGGTGGTCCACCGGAACGATGCGATCACGGTGGATGAAGTGGCCGGGCTGTCCCCCTCGGCGGTGGTGATTTCCCCGGGGCCATGCACTCCCGCCGACGCCGGCATCTCGGTGGAGCTGGTCCGCCGGCTGGGCGCGCGCGTCCCCATGCTGGGCGTGTGCCTGGGACATCAGGCCATCGGCGAGGCGTACGGGGGCACCGTCGTGCGCGCGCGTCGCGTCATGCACGGCAAGACATCGCCGATCGTGCACGATGGGCGCGAGCTGTTCCAGGATCTCCCGTCGCCGCTCGAGGTCATGCGCTATCACTCGCTCGTCGTCGACCGCGCATCGCTCCCGCCGGCGCTGCGCATAACGGCAACCGCCGGCGACGACCCATCGGAGATTCACGCCATGCGTCATGTCGACCATCCCGTGTGGGGGGTGCAGTTCCATCCGGAGTCGATCGTGACGGAGCAGGGCCAGCGCCTGCTGCAGAACTTCCTCCGGATGGCCGCATGTTGAGCGGCGTCGTGGTTGCGGTGGCGCTCGCCGGCATGCTCCTCCCGCCCGGATCGGCGGCAGCGCCGCAGTCGCCGCACGGTACACCGCGTCCGGTCATCGTCGCACCATCGGTCGTGGGGCAGCCGGGTGACATCCTCCGTGGCGCGCTGGCGGTGCCGCACGTGACGATCCGCGTGGGGCAGGACAGCGTGCCGATCGCGCTCCTGCGCGACACGACCTTCGATCGCACGGTGATCGTTCTGGGCGGAAGCGCCACGGTGGCGAGCCATGTGGACGGGGACGTGATCGTCGTCGGCGGCGATCTCCTGCTGCACCCCGGCGCCGTGGTCAGCGGACGCACCGTGGCGATCGGGGGAAGCGTGATCAACTCGTCGCTCGCGCGCGTGCGCGGCGGGCTGTGGGACTTCCGCTTCGTGCACCTCACCGTGCGTGACTCCGCCGACGTCACGCTGGTGGAGCGGCAGCCCATGCCACCGCAGGCGGACACGCCCCTCCCGCTGCGGAACGCGCTCTATTTCCGGACGCCGCGCTACACGCGTGTGGACGGACTGGTGATTCCGTGGGGACCGGACATCGCACTGCTCCGGCAACGCGTGATCCTCACCCCGGAGGTGACGTACCGCTCCGATCTGGGCGCGTTCGATCCGCAGGTGCACGTGTCGGCGTCGATCAAGGATGGGCTGTCGCTCGAAGCATGGGGCGGCCGCTCCACATTCAGCAACGACGAATGGATCTGGCCGACGCTGTTCAATTCGTTTTCCGTGTTGGTACGCGGCCGCGACTACCGCAACTACTACCGCGGCATCCGCTACCAGCTCGCGCTGCAGCGCAACTTCGTGACGCTCAACGGCTCCGGGTGGCTGTCCGGCGGCGTGTTGACCGAGAACGCCGAGTCGGTTGAGGCTGGGGGACCGTGGAGCATCACCGGCGACGAGAGCTCGAGCGGGATCCTGCGCGCCAACCCCGCGGTGGAGAACGGACGCATCACCTCCATTGTCGGCGCGGTGCACGTCGAGCCGAGCTTCGCTGCCTCGACGTTGTCCGCCACGCTCCAATTGGAGAGCGCCCTGGACGCGCCGGGAGACCGGCACTTCACGCAGGGGACGCTGCACTCCACGTTCTCACTCCCCACCTTCCGCGACCAGTCGCTCGACATCCTGGCGCACGTGATGCTCACGGCGGGTGACACCGCCGCGCCGCAGCGCTTCGCGTACCTGGGCGGGCTGGGGACGCTCCCGACATTCCCCATCCTCTCGCTGGGAGGAGACCAGCTCTTCTACCTGGACGCTACGTACTCGATGGACATCTCGCGCGTCCAGCTGCCCGTGGTGGGGAGCCCCAAGGTGGCGCTCAGTTACATGGTGGGATCTGCCGGCGTGGGGTCGCTGCCATCGCTCGAGCAGAACCTTGCACTGGGGGTGAAGTTCATCTTCGTGCAGGTTCAGTTCGCGGTGAACCCGCAGAGCGGCAAGACCAACCTGCTCGCCTCCGTGGCGCTCCAGCCGTCGCGCTGACGGGCGCGCGTCTGGCGCGGCGCGAGCGTTCCTGAACGCTCCGCGCTCGCAGGCCGCGCCCGCAGGCCGCGCCCGCAGGCCGCGCTCGCACACCACGATCGCCGGCCGTTTGCGCCTGCGGGGCGGCAGCCCTATATTGGATGGCGTGAATCTTGCGTCCGGCGCAGCGCCCTCCGCCCCATGACGACCCTTGCCGTGATCCCCGCGCGGCTCGGGGCAGAGCGCCTCCCGAACAAGCCACTCCGTACGCTCGGCGGTGTCCCGCTCGTGGTGCGCGTCTGGGAGCGCGTCACCTCGCTGGACGTGGCCGATCACGTCGTCGTCGCGACCGATGCCCCGGAGGTCGTGCGCGCATGCGCCGAACATGACGTGCATGCCGTCCTCACCTCGGCGGACCACCCGTCGGGCACGGACCGCGTGGCCGAGGTGGCGAGGCTGCCGGAGTTCCGGAGCGCCGACGTGATCGTGAACGTGCAGGGCGACGAGCCGTTCATCACGCGCGATGCCGTGGCCGGGGCCGCAGCCCTGGTGGCGGACGGACGGTTCCCCATCGGCACCGTGGCCTCGCCGCTGGACGCGTCGGCTGGCGATGCGCCGCACGTGGTGAAGGTCGTCTGTGCGGACGATGGCCGCGCGCTGTATTTTTCGCGGGCGAGCGTGCCCTTCCTGCGCGACGCGGCGGATCGTCCGCTCCGCGACGCCACCGCGCGACACCACGTGGGCGTCTACGCGTACACGCCGGACGCGCTTGCCAGGTGGGTGGCGCTCCCGGTGCACCCGCTGGAGCGCATTGAACGACTGGAGCAACTGCGCCCGCTCGCTGCCGGCATCGCCATCGGTGTCGCGATGGTGGACCGCCTGCCGGCGCACGGCGTGGATACGGAAGATGATCTCGCTGCCGCGAATGCCCGTTGGACAGCCCTCAGCGCCGGATGGTCGTGATGAAACAAACGCCTGACAAGCAGCCCACGAAATACATCTTCGTGACCGGCGGCGTGGTCTCGTCGCTCGGGAAGGGGATCGCCGCCGCGTCGCTCGGCCGACTGCTCGTGGAGCGCGGGTTGCGCGTCACCATGCTCAAGTTCGATCCCTACATCAACGTCGATCCCGGCACCATGTCCCCCTTCCAGCATGGGGAGGTGTTCGTCACCGACGATGGCGCCGAGACCGATCTCGACCTGGGACACTACGAGCGGTTCATCGACCGCGCGCTGTCGCAGGCCAACAACGTGACGGCGGGACGCGTCTACCTGAACGTGATCACCAAGGAACGGCGCGGCGAGTACCTGGGGAGCACGGTGCAGGTGATCCCGCACATCACCGACGAGATCAAGGCCGCCATCAAGCGCGTGGCGCCGGAGAACGATGTCGTCATCCTCGAGATCGGCGGCACGGTGGGCGACATCGAGTCGCTGCCCTTCCTGGAAGCCATCCGCCAGTTCCGCCACGAAGTGGGGCGCGAGAACGCGCTCTTCATTCACCTCACCCTCGTCCCCTTCATCTCGGCGGCGGGCGAGGTGAAGACCAAGCCCACGCAGCACTCCGTGCGCGAGTTGATGGAAATCGGAATCCAGCCGGACATCCTCATCTGCCGCACCGAGCTGCCGCTGTCGGAGGATGTGAAGCGCAAGATCGCGCTCTTCTGTAACGTGGACTTCGGCTCCGTGATCGAGAGCCGCGACGTGCCCACCATCTACGAGATTCCTCTCGCGTTCCACGAGCAAGGGCTCGACGCGCGCGTGGTCCAGCGGCTTGGCCTCGACGTGGGAGAGCCCGACCTGGGCGAATGGCGGCGCCTGGTGGAGCGCATCACTGCTCCGCGCGGCCGTGTCCGCATTGCCGTGGTCGGGAAGTACACGCAGCTCGTGGACAGCTACAAGAGCGTGCACGAAGCGCTGATTCACGGCGGCATTGCCAACGACACCGGCGTGGACATCCGCTGGATCTCGAGCGACCTGTTCACCACGCCGGCGCGCGCCGCGGAGCTGCTCCGCGACGTGGACGGCCTGCTCGTCCCTGGCGGCTTCGGCGTGCGCGGCGTGGAGGGAATGCTCGAGGCCATCCGCTTCGCGCGCGAGGAGCGCCTCCCATTCTTCGGCATCTGCCTGGGGATGCAGACGGCGGTCATCGAGTTCGCCCGCAACCGCTGCGGCCTGGACGACAGTCACTCCAGCGAGTTCGCGCCGGAGTGCGCGAACGCCGTCATCGCCCTCATGGAGTCGCAGCAGCACGTCACCGACATGGGAGGCACCATGCGACTCGGCGCCTATCCGTGCCGGCTGCGCCCGGGCTCCAAGGTGGCCGAGATGTACGGCATTCCCGAGATCAGCGAGCGCCACCGCCACCGGTACGAGTTCGCCAACGCGTACCGCGAGTTGTTCGCCGAACACGGCATGCGCTTCAGCGGACTCTCCCCCGACGGCGCGCTGGTCGAGATCATCGAGTTGGGCGACCATCCCTGGTACATCGGATGCCAGTTCCACCCGGAGCTCCGGTCGCGCCCCACGCGTCCCCATCCGCTGTTCGCCGGATTCATCGCCGCCGCCGCACGCGCACGGCATGAGCGCGAGGGCGCCCGTGCGACGACCGGCGGTGCCCCGCAGACGCCCGCGCACGCCGGAGACTGATGCGCTCCCGGCAAGCGCACACCGCGCCACGCACGGCCTTCCCGACGAACGCCCTGTTCGTGATCGCGGGCCCGTGCGTGGTGGAGGATGACGCGCTCAATCTTCGCGTGGCCGAAGCGCTCGCGCAGCTCGAGGAGCGCATCCCCGGCGGCGTCATTTTCAAGGCGAGCTTCGACAAGGCCAACCGCTCTGCGCCCGGTGCGCCGCGCGGTCCGGGCATGGACGCCGGGCTCGCCGCGCTCGAGCGCGTGCGCCGCGCCACCGGACTGCGCGTGCTCACCGATGTTCACCTGCCCGAACAGTGCGCGCCCGCCGCTGAGATCGCGGACGTGCTGCAGATCCCCGCGTTTCTCTGCCGGCAAACCGATCTCCTGCTTGCCGCCGGCGCCACGGGCAAGCCGGTGAACGTCAAGAAGGGGCAGTGGATGGCGCCCGAGGCGATGCGCGGCGCGGTGGACAAGGTGCATCAGGGGCGTCGCGACACACATCCCCGTGATGACGGTGCGCGCCAGCCCCTGGCGGACGACGTGGCCGTCACCGAGCGCGGGACGTTCTTCGGATACGGCGATCTGGTGGTGGACCTTCGCTCCTTCGCGCGGATGCGTGCCGCCTGTTCGGTCCCCGTGGTGTTGGACGCCACGCACAGCGTGCAGCGCCCCGGCCTGGGACCGGACGGCGCGAGCGGCGGCGCGCGAGAGTTCATCCCGTCGCTGCTCCTGGGCGGCGTAGCCGCCGGAGCGGATGGCGTCTTTCTGGAAACGCATCCCGACCCGGACCGCGCGCCGAGCGACGGACCGAACATGCTCCCCCTCGACGCGCTCCCCGCGCTCATCGATCGCGCGGTGGACGTGTGGAACGCGGCGCGCCGATGATCGACCGCGACGTCGCACGGCGGGTCCGCCTGGTGGGCCTCGATGTCGACGGTGTGCTCACCGAGGGCGGCATCTATCTGGGCGACGTGGGCGGCTCACCGTTGGAGCTCAAGCGCTACGACATCCAGGACGGCTTCGGGATGTCGATGCTGCGCGCGGTAGGGATCAAGCTGGCCATCGTGACGGGGCGCGTCTCACAGAGCGTCGCGATGCGCGCTGCCGAGCTGTGCGTCGACCATGTGGTACAGGACGCGCACGCGCGCAAACTCCCCGCCCTCCGCGAGCTCCTGCAGCGCGAGGAGATCGCGCTCGACGACGTGGCCTTTCTCGGCGACGATTTCCCCGACCTGGCGGTGCTGCGCGTGGTCGGGCTGCCGGTGGCCGTCGGGAACGCGGTGCCGGAGATTCGCGCGGCGTGTGCGGTCCACCTGTCGCAACGCGGTGGGCACGGCGCGGTGCGCGAGTTCGCGGAAGCGTTGCTCCGTGCGCGTGGCGAGTGGGAGAGCGCCACCGAGCGCTACGTGCGCGAACGGTCCGCGTCGCCCGCCGGAGCGCGGTCATGAGCAGCGAGCGTGTGGTCGATCGCGGCCGGCAGATCCTCCGCATGGAGCGCGACGCGCTCGATGAAGCGGCGCGCCGGCTGGACGGGGGGTTCGCCCAGGCGGTCGACCTGCTCGCGGAGTGCCGCGGCCGCGTCATCGTCGCGGGCGTGGGGAAATCCGGGTTGGTGGGACGCAAGATCGCGGCGACGTTCACGTCCACGGGCACGCCGGCCACGTTCCTGCACCCAGTGGAGAGCGTGCACGGCGACCTCGGTCTGGTGGGGCCGTCGGACATCGCGCTCCTCATCTCCAAGAGCGGCGAGACGGCGGAGCTGTTCCCACTGTTGGAGGAGTTGAAGCGGCTCGGCGTGGCCGTGGTCGCGCTCACCGCCGACCGTACCTCCACGCTCGCGCGCCACGCCGACGTCGTGCTGGACGGCTGGGTCCGCGAGGAGGCGTGCCCGCACGATCTGGCGCCGACCACGAGCACCACCGTCGCGCTCGCCCTGGGCGACGCACTCGCCATCGCGCTGCTCGAGCGCAAGGGCTTCGCGCGGGAAGACTTCGCGCGGCTGCACCCGGGCGGGGCGCTCGGCCGCAAGCTGCTCACGCGCGTGCGCGACGTGATGGTCAGCGAATGCCTGCCCATACTCGCTCCCACCGCCACGATGCGCGATGCGGTGGTGCAGCTCGCCGAGCGCCGCGGTACGGTGGCCGTCGTCGACAGCGACCATCACGTGATCGGCGTCGTGACTGCGGGAGACCTCACCCGGCTCATGGAGCGCGTGGAGGATTTTCTCTCGGTGCCCGTGCGTGACGCGATGAACGTCGAACCGAAGCTGTGCCACGCGGAGGAACTGGCAAGCGCCGTGGTGTACCGGATGGAGACCTACGGGATCATGGCAATGCCTGTACTCGACGCGGACGAGAGAATGATCGGCATGGCGCACCTGCACGATCTCATGCGGGCAGGTGTGGCGTGAGCGCGCGCTCACGGACACTGCGCCACCGGCGCGGAGCTGCCGTGCGACGGAGCGCGCGCGCTGCGCTCGGGCTCGCCCTTCTCGCCGTGATGGCCGCGTGTGGCTCCAGTGGAACGCAGCCGCCGGTGGCGAAGAGCTCCATGGCCGATACGGCCGACCAGGTGGCATCGCCGGTCCAGTGGAACATCGCGGATCACGGGCTCCTGCGAGCCACGCTCGCGGCGGACAGCGCCTTCTGGTTCGACGACAACACGCGCGTCGTGATGCGGAACATCCTCCTCCGGTTCTTCACGCAGACCGGCCAGCCCAGCTCGGTGCTAACCGCCCGCGAGGGGACGTCAAACGCGCGCACCAACGTGATGGAGGCGTTCGGGAACGTGCGCGTGACCGGCGAGAACGGGCGGCTCCTCACCACCGAGCAGCTCCGCTACAACAAGGCCGGCGATCAGATCTCGAGCGACAGCGCGTTCGTCTTCACGGAGCCCGGGCGTCGCCTGACCGGGATCGGCTTCATTTCCGATCCGGCAATGAACAACATCCGCGTGCTCCGGAATCCTGGCGGCGGCGGCGTGTTCACCCTCCCGGGATCGTGATGCGCGCGCCCAAGCCGTCGCGCACCCTCGCCGCCGCGATCGCCCTCGCGGCAATCGCCGTGCTCGCGTACGCGCCTCGCGCAGCGGCGCAGCAACCCGCCGCGCCAACGGGCGTCTGCCACCTGGAGTTCCAGGGGCAGCCGACGGGACGGGTGACGTCGATCAAGACGGCATCGGGGGGCTACAACACCTTCCTGGGTGGCGGAGGATGGACGGCGCGCTGCCCCGCGCAGAACATCGTGCTGCAGGCGGACAGCCTCGAATACTTCGACGACACGCGGGTCGTACATCTCTTCGGCCACGTGCACTATACGGAGCCGCGGCTCGAGCTCACCTCGGAGCTGTTGACGTACTGGATGTCCGAGGAACGGCTGCGCGCGGAGGGGAGCGTGGACGCCAGGTTCCCCAGTGGGAGCACACTCCGCGGGCCGCTTGTGGACTACTACCGTGCCGTCCCGCAGCTCCGTCCGGTGGCGCGCATGGTGGCACCGCAGCGTCCCACCATCGAGCTCGCTGCGCACGACAGCACGGGCGCTCCGGCAGCGCCCACGCTCGTCGTCGCCAACACCGTCGTGTCCGAGGCCGACAGCCTGGTCTACGCGTCGGGACAGGTGGACATCACGCGCCCCGATCTCGTGGCGCACAGCGATTCGGCGTTCATGGACAGCGGCACCGAGTTCGCGCGGCTCATCGGCCATCCGGAGATCCACGGTACCGGCGAGCGACCCTTCACCCTCACCGCGGTCGGCGTGGACCTCCAGTCGCGGCAGCGTGTGCTGGAGCACGTGCTGGCCAGCGGCACCGGCCGCCTGGTGAGCGAGGACCTCACGATGACGGGAGACACACTCTCCTTCACCTTCGCCGATGGGAAGATGGAGCGCGTCTTCTCGTGGGGACCCGGTGGCGCCCACGCCTTCTCGCCCACTTACGACCTCGTCTCCGATTCGATGGACATCGTCATGCCCGGACAGCGGCTCCGCGAGGTGCGCGCGGTGACCGGCGCCTTCGCGCGGAGTGTGCCCGACAGCGTGGCGGTGCACACCACGGAGCGCGACTGGCTTCGCGGCGACACGATCGTCGCGACGTTCGACACGTTGGGCAACGAGGCTGGTGCGGCAGGTTCTGGGCACGACACGACGGGCACCGCGTCCGCCGATACGGCGCGCAACCGTCCGGTGTTGACGGGACTCACGGCGCAGGGGAATGCCCGCTCGTTCTATCACTTCGCGCCCAGCGATCGCACCGCCACCGCGCCGGCCATCAACTACGTGCGCGGGCGGGTGATCACGATCACCTTCGCGCAGCGGCAGGTGGAGCGCGTGGACGTGCTGGACAAGTCGGAGGGGGTGTATCTCGACCCGCGCGCACCGGGGGATACCGTGCGCACGGACAGCACCGTGGCGACCCCGCCAGGGAGCGCGCGTCCATGATTCGCTCGCCGGTCGACTTCAACCACAATCCGCGCCTGGAGCAGCTCGTCGACGAGCTGTCGCGCGGGGACCGGTCGTGCGCGATCGCCCTGCACGCGCTGATCGGCGCCGCGCGCGACGATGGACGCGCCACCTTCAACGAGGTGGCCATGCGCTATCGCAGCGATCACCTCGAGATGATCCGTCGCGACGGGCGCGACGCGGAGCGCGAGGCAGGACTGCTCGGACTGGACGCGGTGCGCACGCACCTGGCCGATACGGTGCTGCCGCGGCTGGTGAGCCAGGGGGTGATCGTCCTGCCACCGCAGGGACTCGCGTCTCCCGATGCCGAGGTGCGTTTCTCCGACCGGTACTGGAGCGAGATCCGTCCGTACCGGATCGAAATGGAAGGCACGGAGGTGACGGAAGTGCTGCGCCACACCGCCGAGCACGGCGCGGTGAGCGCAGCGTTGCAGGCGGCGACGACAGGAGTGGGGAGCCTGCTCGAGGCGCGTGATCTGGTGAAGATCTACCGCCGACGCCGCGTGGTGAACGACGTGGCCCTGCGATTGCAACAGGGGGAGATCGTCGGGCTGCTCGGCCCCAACGGGGCGGGGAAGACCACCACGTTTTACATGATCGTGGGGCTCATCCAACCGCAGGCGGGGCGCATTCTGCTCGATGGCGATGACATTACCGACGTCCCGATGTACCGCCGCGCGCGACGCGGCATCGGGTACCTCTCCCAGGAGCCGTCGATCTTCCGCAAGCTGACCGTCGAGGAGAACATTCTCGCCATACTCGAGACCATGCCGCTGAGCACGGCGGAGCGCCGCGCCCGCCTGGAGGAGCTGCTGGACGAGCTCAGCATCAAGCACCTGCGCCACAGCAAGGCGTACTCCCTGTCCGGGGGAGAGCGGCGGCGCCTCGAGATCACTCGCGCGCTCGTGACCGAGCCCAAGTTCATGATGCTGGATGAGCCGTTCGCCGGCGTGGACCCGATCGCGGTCCACGACATTCAATCGATCGTGGCCGGGCTCCGCCATCGTGGCATCGGGGTCCTGATCAGCGACCACAACGTAGAGCAGACTCTCGACATCGTGGACCGCGCCTACATAATGTTCGACGGACAGGTCAAGGTCTCCGGAACCGTCCGGGACCTCGTCTTCGACGACACGGTCGCCGAGATCTATCTCGGCCCCACGTTGTCGGCGCGGCTCCGCGCACGCTTTGCCGGCTCGCGGCCGGGGGATGGGCACGCATGAAAGCAGGAATGCAGCAGTCCACCCAACTCAAGCAGGAGATCAAGATCAACCCTCGCCTGTATCAGGCGATGGATCTCCTGTACATGCCGCTCCTCGATCTCCAGCAGCATCTCAAGCAGGAGTTGCTCAACAACCCGTTCCTCGAGATGGCCGAGCTGGAGGAGGACGAAGAAGACGAGGCGGCGGACGACACCGCGGAGGAGAAGCAGGAAGAGGCCGACGAGATCGACTGGGAAGAGATTCTCCTCAACGGCTTCGACGCCGGAGGGCGTCCGGAAGAGCACGAGGAGAAGGAGTACTTCGAGCCGGTCACCGTCGCCGAACGCGACCTGAGCGACCACCTGCGCGACCAGGTGGCGCTGCTCGACCTGAATCCCCGCCAGATGGTGCTCGCCGACGAGTTCATCGGGAACATCGGTGAGGACGGGTACCTGAGTTACTCGCTGGAGGAGATCGTTCGCTCGGTGAACGAGCTGGTGGAGAAGAGCGCCGAAGCCGCCGGGCGCGACGACGAGGACCTCCCGTACTACACCATCGATGAGGCCGAGGAGATGCTCGGCATCATCCAGTCGCTCGATCCGCCGGGGGTGGGCGCGCGCGACCTGCGCGAGTGCCTCCTGGTGCAACTGCGCGAGGCCGGGCTCGAGCAGTCGGTCCCCTATCGCCTGGTGCACGACTGCTTCGACGAGCTGATCAACCACCGCTGGAGCGAGATCTCCAAGCGCTTCGGCATCAGCCCGGCCGACGTGCAGCGCTCCGCCGACGAGATCGCCAAGCTCGACCCCAAGCCGGGGCTCATCTACAGCAACGCGAGCGACAACTACATCGTCCCCGACCTCGTCGTCGAGAAGATCGATGGCAAGTACCACGTCTTCCTGAACGACGCCAACCTGCCGCGTCTCAAGTTGAGTCGCGCGTATCAGGAGATCGCGCGCGACAAGAAGAAGTTCGAGGGCGAGAACAAGGAGTTCATCTCGAGCAAGCTGAACTCCGCGAACTGGATGATTCAGGCGATCGAGCAGCGTCGTCAGACGATGCTCAAGGTGATGAACTACATCGTCGACCGGCAGCGCGAGTTCTTCGAGAAGGGCGTGCAGTATCTCAAGCCCCTCACGCTCCGCGAAGTCGCCGAAGTGATCAACATGCACGAGTCGACGGTCAGCCGCGTGA
>DASSNU010000004.1:0-87785 GCA_035701265.1 Gemmatimonadaceae bacterium
CCGGAACACTCCCCACCCGTCCGTTTCCGGCACGCGATGAAGGCGCCTTCCCGCAGGGGCCTCTGGCCCCGCTTCCCCCAGCCCCGCGGCCGCAGGCCGCCGGGGCGCTTCCCGCAGGCGCGCGCAGCGCGCCGCTTCCCGGCATGTCGATCCTGCCCTCCCCCGTTCGACATCATATTGCGGCCTCGCCGCCGGGAGGCGAGAATACCTGTCACTTTTTTGCCAGGAGACTTTGTATGCGCGGAGTCCGGGTTCTGGTGGGAACGCGCAAGGGCGCCTTTGTCCTGACGTCCGATGAAAAGCGCCAGCAGTGGGATGTGAGCGCCCCGCACTTCGCGGGCTGGGAGATGTACCACCTCAAGGGCTCGCCTGCCGACCCCAACCGGATCTATGCCTCGCAGTCCAGCGGCTGGTTCGGCCAGCAGATCCAGCGCTCGGACGACGGCGGCAAGACGTGGTCGCCCGTGGGCAACAAGTTCGCCTACGACGGCGTGCCCGGTACTCACCAGTGGTACGACGGCACCCCGCACCCGTGGGAGTTCAAGCGCGTATGGCACCTCGAGCCATCGCTCACGAATCCTGATACCGTGTATGCTGGCGTGGAAGACGCCGCGCTCTTCCGTTCGACCGACGGCGGACAGAACTGGGAAGAGCTCTCCGGCCTGCGCGGCCACGGCTCCGGTCCACGCTGGCAGCCCGGCGCCGGCGGGATGTGCCTGCACACGATCGTGCTCGATCCCGCCGACCCGAAGCGCATGTTCATCGCCATATCCGCCGCGGGCGCGTTCCGCACCGACGATGGCGGCAAGACCTGGAAACCGATCAACCGCGGACTGCGGTCGCAATACATCCCCGACCCCGATGCCGACGTCGGCCACTGCGTGCACCGCATCGCGATGCATCCGTCGCGTCCCGATGTGCTTTTCATGCAGAAGCACTGGGACGTGATGCGCACCGACGACGCCGGCGAAAACTGGAAGGAAGTGAGCGGCAATCTCCCCACCGACTTCGGCTTCGCGATCGACGTGCACGCGCACGAGCCGGAGACCATCTACGTGGTCCCCATCAAGAGCGACTCGGAGCACTATCCCCCCGACGGGAAGCTGCGTGTCTACCGGAGCCGCACCGGCGGGAACGAGTGGGAGCCGCTCACCAAGGGGCTGCCGCAGGAGAACTGCTTCGTGAACGTGCTGCGCGACGCCATGGCGGTGGACCGACTCGATCCGTGCGGCGTGTACTTCGGCACGAACGGCGGGCAGGTGTACGCATCGGCCGACGCCGGCGACAGCTGGGAGCCGATCGTGCGCGACCTGCCTCCGGTGATGTCGGTGGAGGTGCAGACGCTCTCATGATCCGGGTGGAGCTTCCCGTGCATCTGCGCACGCTCGCACGTGTGAGCGGCGAGGTGCAGCTCGACGTCGCGGCGCCGGTGACGCAGCGCGCCGTGCTCGACGCGCTCGAGGCACGGTATCCCGTGCTGCGCGGTACCATCCGGGACTACCAGACGGGCGAGCGGCGGGCGTTCCTCCGCTTCTTCGCCTGCGAGGAAGATCTCTCGCACGAGCCGCCCGATGCGCCGCTCCCGGACGACGTGGCGAGCGGCAGGGAGCCGTTCCTGGTGGTCGGCGCGGTGGCCGGCGGGTAGCACGCGCGCTTCTTCTTTCGCGCTATGGCGTCGGCGCGCTCGCCAGCTCCCGCCCCAGGCGTACGACCTCGTCCACCACAACCGGCACGTCCTCCGCGCGCGTGCGGAAGTTCACCACGCACGCGCGCAGCGCGAAGCGTCCGTCGAGCACCGCGTTCGAGAGAAAGACGCGCCCCGCGTCCTGTAGCCGCGCGAGCAGCTCCGCGTTCAGCGCGTCCAGCTCGGCGTGCGCGCCGCCCTGCTCCGCGTCCTGGCGGAGTGCGGGTGGCACGTAGCGGAACGTCGTGATGCTGAGCGACTGCGTGAGCGGCTGCAGCTCGCCGTGCGCCGCTACTGCCTGGTGCAGTGCGCGGGCGATGGCGATGTCGTGCGCGATCATCCGCTCGTAGCCGCGCCGCCCCGCCTGACGCAGCCCCAACCACACCTTGAGCGCGCGGAAGCCGCGCGAGTTCTGCGGCCCCCACTCGTGATAGTTGAGCGGCGGCTCGCCGTCCACTTCCTCGAAGCGATAGTACGGCGGATGAAACGCGTACGCGCCGTGCAGCGCTTCGGCGTCTCGCACGAGCGCGCACCCCGCCTCGAGCGGCGCGTACAGCCACTTGTGTGGATCGAGCGCGAGCGAGTCGCCGAGCGCGAGCGCCTTCAGGTCCTCCGGCGCATCGGGGAGCATGGCTGCGGGGGCGCCGTACGCGCCATCCACGTGGAGCCAGAGCTTCTCCGCGCGGCAGAGCGCGGCGATCTCGCGCAGCGGATCGATCGCCCCGGTGCTCACCGAGCCGGCGGTACCGATCACCATGGCGGGCAGCACGCCAGCTCCCTCCGCGCGGTCGCGCGCGATCGCCTGCCGCAGCGCGGCGACGTCCATGCGGTAGCTGGCATCCGTCGCGATCCAGCGGATGGCGTCCAACCCGATCCCGCTCAGGTCGGCGGCCTTCTGCACCCACGTGTGCGTCTCCTCCGACGCGTAGACCACCGGTCGCGGTGCGTGGTGCGGACTCTCAGTGCGCGTCTCGTGCGCGGCGCCGCGCGTGGCATCGTCGCTCGCGTTGCGCTCCGCGGCGCCGGGGGCGATCCCGTGCGTGCGCACGTCCCACGGCACGGCGGCGCGCAGCGCGGCGAAGAAGCAGACCATGTTCGCCATGTTCCCGCCGCTCACCAGCAATCCGCCGCAATCGCGCGGGAACCCGACCAGCTCCGCCAGCCAGCGGATGCTCTGCGCTTCGATCTCCGTGGCGGCGGGGGAGAGCGCCCACGCGCCCACGTTGGGGTTCACCGTCGCGGCGAGCATCTCGGCCAGCGCGCCCGCCGGGGACGGGCACCCGATGATGTATCCGAAGAAGCGCGGGCTGGCGTTGAGCGTGGACGCGCGGAAGAGGAGCGATGCGGCCTCCTGCAGCAACGCCGACGGATCGGCGCCTTGGGCCGGCATTCCGCCCTGGGGGAGCATGGCGCGGACGCCGCGCGGTACGAGCCCCGGGGTGATGCGCGCGTCGCCCACGCCGTCGAGAAAATCGGCAATGCGGTCCACCAGCGCGTGCCCCGCGGCGCGAAAGGCGTTCCCATCCAGCGCCATCGGGGGGGAGACGTGATCGTGCGGCGCGTGCGCGCGGTGCGCGTGGTTCGGCGGTGCGGTACGGCTCTCCATCTCGACGTCGCTCCTCTCCTCAGGGTGCACGTCAGGGTGCACGGAGAATGATGGCCAATGCCGGGACAGGACGCGACTCGGATGTTGCCGACAAAGCGTGAGCGCGGCTGGCCGGAGCGCCGGGGATGCGGGCTGCGGGGGAGGGGGGGGACGCGACCGTGGTGTCGTTCCGTCCGGTGCTTGTGCGCGTCCGCTCCACGGGCCATGCTACGCGGTATGCACCCCGATGTACTCGACGCACAGACACGCGCACTCCAAGCCATGACGGTGGAGCAGAAGCTCCTCGTGGCGCAATCGCTCCGCGATTTCGCGTGGGAGATCACGCGTGCGGCCGTGATCCGGCGTCATCCGGGCGCCACCGAGGAGGACGTGCTGCAGCGCGTTCGCACGGCATTCGCCCATGACGCCCCCTGACATCTATCGTCTCCTGCTGCAACCGCTTCACGAGGCGGGCATCGGCTATATGGTCACCGGCGCGGTGGCTGCCATCGCGTACGGAGAGCCGCGCATGACGAACGATGTCGACATCGTCGTGAGCCTCGGGCCCGGCGATGCCGAGCGACTCCTGTCGGCGTTTCCTGCATCGGCGTATTACGTCCCGCCGCTCGATGTCCTGGAGGAGGAACGGAAGCGCTCGCGCTTCGGGCACTTCAACATCATGCACCTGGAGACGGCGTTACGTGCCGACGTGTATGTGGCTGGCGACGACCCGCTGCACCAGTGGGCGCTCCAACGTCGGCGGTCGGAGCCGGTTGCCGGTGGTGACGTCTGGTTCGCGCCTGTGGAGTACGTCATCGTCAGAAAGCTGGAGTACTACCAGCTCTCCGGGTCCGACCGCCATCTGCGCGACGTGAGAGGTATCCTGCGTGTGAGCGCGACATCGATCGATGACCGGATACTGCACGACCTGCTCCGCGAACGAGGGCTGCTACAGACGTGGGAGCTCGTGCGCCACGACTGAATTCCCTCCGCGGCACGATCGCTCCGGCGGCGGCCGCTCGATGACGTCCCGCCGCTCACTCCGCGCGCAGCGCCTGCTGCGGATCCACGCGCGTGGCGCGCCAGGCGGGAACGACACTGGCCAGGAGTGCCACCAGGAGCAGCACGGCCGCGACCGAGACCAGGACGAGCGGGTCACGCGGCGACGTGTCGAAGAGCAGCGGTTGGATTTTCGGCGCGGCAGCGAGCGCGATCGCCACGCCGATGATCACTCCGGCGAGCACGAGCTGCACGCCGCGCCGGAGCACGAGCGCCACCAGCCTGCGCCGGCTCGCGCCGAGCGCGGCCCGCACGCCGAGCTCGTGCATGCGCTCCGCCACTCCGTAGGCGAGCACGCTGTAGAGCCCGATCGCGGCCACCACCAGTGCGAGCAGCCCGAAGGTGGTGAACATCGCCGCGCCCAGCGTCCACGAGCGCATCTGCGGGCGGATGCGGTCTTCGAGCAAGGAGACATCCACGTAGCGCACCGGGCCGCCCAGCTCGGTGACGGCTCTGCGGACGGTGGTGACGGCGGCCGGCGCATCGCCACGGACGCGCACGAGCAGCGACTGCGCCGTGGAGCCCGGCAGCGTGTTCGCGTGCAGCGCCAGATAGTACTGCATGGCCGGCTTCTCGTCGCTGATCCGGAACCGCCGCGCGTCGCGCACCACGCCGATCACCTCCGTGCACACGTCCGGCTTCACGCCTTTTTGGTCGGGACTGACGATGAGACAGCGACCGACCGCGCTCGCGCCCGGCCAGAGCGTGCGTGCCATGGTCTCGTTCACCACCGCGGTCGGCGGGGCTCCCGGCGAGTCGTCCTCCGGCCGGAATCCGCGTCCTGCGACGATGCGCAGTCCCGCCGCGCCGAAAAAGCCGGAGCTCACGGCATCCACGTATGGTCCTCCGCCGGGGAGGCGGGGCATGGAGTCGATGCCGGGCACGCGGAGACCCGTCGCGAACGACATGCGGAAGGGACTCGCCACGTCGGCGCCTGCGGCGACCACGCCGGGGAGCGTGGCCACGCGCCGCAGGGCGCGATCCAGAAACTGCGCCATGGCGTCGGTCTTCGTGTCGCGGTCGTAGACCGCGGACACGGTGAGCACGTCGCGCGGATCGAGCCCGAGGTCCACCGCCTTCACGCGCTGCAGACTGCGCACGAACAGCCCGGCACCGGTGAGCAGCACGATCGACAGCATGGCTTGGACGATGGTGAGTCCGGCGCGCGTCCACGACAGGCGCCGCGTGGCGCTGTGCGTTCCGGCGCGGAGCGTCTCCAACACCTGCGACCGAGTGGCCTGGATGGCGGGGATCGCGCCGCTCACGATGCCGGCCACGAGCGCGAGCCCCGCGACGAAGGCGAGCTGCCGCCCGTGCGACACGGCATCTCCCCACGGCGTGTCCGGCAGCAGCAGGCGCGATACCAGCGGTCCCCCCCACACCGTGACGGCGAGCGCGGCCAGACCCCCCACGAACGCCAGCACGAGGCTCTCGAGCATCACCTGCCAGAGCAGCCTCCGCCGCGACACGCCGAGGGCGAGCCGGATACCGACCTCACGCTGATCGCGCAGCGCGCGTGCAAGGAGCAGATTGGCCACGTTCGCGCACGCGATGAGCAGCACGATGAGCGATACGCCGGCCAGCCACATCGACACCTTCGCCGTCCCCGGCGCGTCCGGACCTCGCGCGGCGATGAGCGAGGCCGCCATCACGGTGGCCTGCGCGTCCTTCATCGACTTGTCGTCATCCGCGGCCACGGAGCGCCGATACGCCGCGGTCGCTTCGGCCTCCGCCCGTTCGCGCGTGGCACCCGGCGCCAGACGCGCGACGATGGACATCCAGTACCAGTGGCGCGTCTTCCAGCTCGTCTCGCCGGTGTCCCCCTCCTTCTCCGCCTGGGTAGCCTCGAGCGGGAGCCACAGGTCCGTGCTCGAGAGATCGGCACCGGTGAATCCTCTCGGGGCTACGCCCACAATGGTGTACGGTCCGTAGCCGATGTCGATCGTCTTCCCCACCGCATTCACCGCGCCGCCGAAGTCGCGCTCGGCCGTCGCGTGACTGATCACGACCACGCGCCCCGCGCCGATCTTCGCGTCGTCCGCCGTGAAGAATCGCCCTGCCTCGGCACGTACGCCCAGCACGTGGAAGTAATTCCCGCTCGCAAGGAGCGCCGTGGCCTGCCGCGCCTCCGCGCCGCGGCCTTGTGTGACTTGGGTACCGGCATACGCGGCGACGCCGCTGAACGCGCGCACCGTCTGCATGGCCTCGTAGTCGGGATACGAGATCGTGTTGTTGGGAGTCCGCTCCTTGGTAATGGGGTTGAGCTCGCTCACGTAGATGCGGGAGACGGCATCGGCATCGGCAATGTGCGGCGGCGGGCTCAGGAGCAGCCGGTCGACGATGCCGAACATCGTTCCGTTGGCGCCGATGCCCAGCGCGAAAGCGAGCGTCACGCCGGCAGTGAGCCAGGGCGCACGCCGCAGCCGCCGCAGCGCGTAGCGGAGATCCTGCATGCGCGCGCTCATCCACTCCGTGCGTGCGCGGCGCTGCTCCCCGTGCCGGTCGATGCGTTCCATCTCACGCCTCCAGTGTCCGTCGTCGCGCGTGCGCCGTCCGCGGGCGCGTGCGTGCCGCGATCACGCACGCGGCAGCGTCAGTCTCGCCGCCGCGCGTGCGCCGGGCAAGATCAGGCTGTCGCGCGGGCGTCGGTGAGCGCGGCCGCGGCCACCACCGCCGCCCCCGCCGCGTGCGCATCCTCCAGCCACACGAGATGCCCCACGCCGGGGACGAGCCGCTCGCTCGCTGCCGCGTCGCGCACCCACGACGGCACATCCCACCCCGCCACGCTTCGCTCCCCGGCAATGAGATGGATGGGCGTTCCGCGGGAAATGATCTGCTGCACCATCTGCAGGTATTCCGGCGCGAAGGTGTGGCGCACCACGGAACGCGCCATGGCGCGGATGCTTGTCGCAGGTTGTGCGGCCAATCCCTCGGCGGTGCGTACCACGCGCTCGGGGGTCGCCACGATCCCCTGCGCAGCGAGCCAGCGCGCCGGATCGCGCCGCTGCTCCGCCAGCCAGTGCTCCACTTCGGTCTCCGACTGTCCGGCGATGCTCCGGCTCCAGAAGGCATCGGCGGGCATGAAGTTCCCCTCGATGCTGATCACCGAGCGCACCAGCTCCGGGTGGCGGTACGCCAGGAGCATCGCCGCCGCGCCCCCCACGGAATGTCCGGCCACGTGCGCCGGCGCGCCGGCCGCGCGAATGACACGGGCCACCTGGTTGACCGCCGCGTCCAGCGACACATCGCGTGCATCCACGTGCGTGCCGTAGCCCGGGAGATCGGGGGCCAGCGTCTCTCCCGCCGGCAGGCTCGCCGCCACCACGTGCGGCGTCGGCACCTGCAGCAGCCCGTGGATGAAGACGATCATCCCGCGCCGCCTCCGCCCCACTGCTCGTCGGCGGTGGGACCGTACATCGACGGCACCGGGACATCGAGCAACCGCAGGTAGACGCCGAGCTGCGCGCGGTGGTGCACCAGGTGACTCATGTGCTGGCGCACGATCTCGTGACGCGGTGCGCGCATCAACTCGCGTCCGCCGTGCGTGAGCGCCCAACTCACCTCCCAGTCGGCGTCACGGACCGCTTGGATGGCCGCGCGCGTGTCACGGACATTCTGGTCGAACGCGGCGAGCAGCGTGGCGGGGCTTTCGGACGAGTACTGCCCGGCGCCGCTCAACTCGAGCGATGTCTCGCGCAGCGCCTGTCCGATCCACCCGGGCATCCACGACACGAGTTGTGCGAGATGCTCGAGCGAGAACGACTTGGGGTGCGGCTTCCACGATCCCTTCCCATCGGGCACGCGCTCCAGCACGCGGCGGGTGGTGCGCATCTCCTGGTCGAACTCCTTCAACAGCTCGCTCTTCCGGTCCATGGGACGCTCGCTGGCCTGGGGAGGAGAAGGGGAGGCGATGAGTGCCGGACAACGACTGCACGCGCGAGAAGAACGTTGGCGCGACGGACGGAGAATGGCGAGGGGTGGTGCGGGCGGCGATCCGTCCAGCGGGCGGTGTGCCGTCCGCAGCGGCGCTCGGTATGGTGCGCGCGCTGAGCTCCGCGCGGCGGCCCTGCCCCACGATGACGTGCGGTCCGCGCTGGCGGCGCGCGGCCGGCCCGACCCTAGACGCTCTGACCGCGCGGCGTGGCGGCGTCCAGGACGTCGCGCACCTTCCTGGCCAGCACTCGACCATCGAACGGCTTGGCGAGGAAGGCGATGGCCGGATCGCTCATGGCGCGCCGCACCAGCTCGTCGTCCGCGTACCCCGACATGTAGATGACCTGCAGTCCGGGGCGTTCGGCGGTGAGGTGCGACGCCAGCTCGGCGCCTCCCATCACCGGCATCACGACGTCGGTGAGCAGGAGGTCGATGGCTCCGCCGTGACGCCGGCTCAGCGCGAGCGCGTCGGCACCGTCGCGCGCGGTGAGCACGGTATATCCCAGTGCGCTCAGCGTCCGACTGGTGATCGCGCGGACCGCCGCTTCGTCCTCGGCAAGGAGAACCGTCTCGGTGCCGCCGACTTCCGACGCGCGCGTCGGGGCGCTGCCAGGGGTCACTCCCTCTTCGATGAGCGGGAGGTAGATGCGGAAGGTGGTGCCCTGATCCGGCTCGCTCTCGAAGCGCACCACGCCGCCCGACTGCTCCACGATGCCGAGCACCATGGAGAGACTCAGCCCCGTGCCCTGTCCGCGACGTTTGGTCGTGAAGAACGGCTCGAAGATGTGCGTCTGCGTCTCCGCGTCCATCCCGTGGCCGGTGTCGGACACGCGGAGCACCACGTGCGGGCCGGCGCGCAGCGGTCCCACGGCACCCGCCTGCTGTTCGTCGAAGGTGACGAGCTCGGTGGCGATCGTGAGCGTGCCGCCGTTGGGCATTGCTTCGCTCGCGTTCATCGCGAGATGGATGAGCACCTGCTGGAGCTGCACCGGATCGGCCAGCACATGCGCCGGCGTGGACATCGGCGCGGCGTCGATGTGCACGTTCTCGCGGATGAGGCGCGCGAGCAGGCGCTTCATGTCCGCAACGAGCGCGTTGAGATCGAGCACCACCGGCTGGAGGACCTGCCGCCGGCTGAAGGCGAGGAGCTGGCGCGTGAGCTGCGCCGCGCGCTCCGCGGCGCCGCGAATCTCGGTCACGTCGCCGCGCTTCGGGTCTCCGTCGGGAAGGTCCTGCAGGAGGAGCTCGCTGTAGCTGCGAATGACGGTGAGCAGATTGTTGAAGTCGTGCGCGATGCCGCCGGCGAGCTTGCCCACCGCCTCGAGCTTCTGCACCTGGCGGAGCTGCGCCTCGCGGTCCTTGAGCGCGGCCTCGGCTTCCTTGCGCGCGGTGATGTCGAGCATCACGCCGCGCAGCCGTGCGGGGCGGCCGTCGTGGTCGCGCACCACGCGCACCACGTCGTGCAGCCAGACCACGCGTCCATCCGCGGCGATGGCGCGGTAGGTGAACTCGTGGTCGCGTCCCTCGTGCGTCGCCTCGACGCAGAACGCCACCGAGCGATCGCGGTCGTCGGGGTGCAGCATGTTGGCCCACGTGGCCGGGTCCTCGAGCCACTGCGCGGCCGGATATCCGAGAATGCGCTCGGCCGCCTCGCTCACGAAGGTGAAGCGCAGCGGTTCCGCGTCCGCCTCCCAGACGATGGCATCCAGCCCATCGACCAGGTCGCGCACGCCGCTCTCGGTGAGTGTGATTTCTGGGAGACGGGCAGTCACGAGCGACGATCGCATCTTGAGCGGAAGGCCCGTTGGCACAGGCCGTTGGCAGCGGAGGGCGCGCCTCCAAGACAGAGACGATTGGAGCGCCCGCGGGGACACGGGGTTCGGCCCGGTGGAGTCCGGCCGAACGGTCGTTCGGTGTTGACGGTACGCTGGGGAGGCCCAGATTGGCGGGAGTGCGACGTGCGGCACTTCTATCCTTGCACCGGAGACGATGATGCGCAAGGTGGCACCACTGATGGCGGTGGTCATGCTCGTGGCGGCGCCGGCGATGGCGCGGGGGCAGGGGGCGGCTGGGGGGGACAAGGGCAGGTCATTCGAAGAGATGCGTGTGGCGTGCCGGACGCCGGCGGACACCACCGCCACGACGCCGTTCTTCCTGTCGCTGTGGCAGCATGCCGACGGTCCCCTGGTTCCGTCGATGTACACGCAGCTCGGCCTGCAGGGAATCGCGGTGCGCTTTCATCCGCCGCTGCCGCTGGCCGTATCGGATAGCGCGATGCTTCACCTGAGCCATAGCGGGACGCATAGCCATTCCGCGTCGTCGCGCGTGGACACGGTTCGCGAGGTGAAGCAGAAGGACCGGGAGATGAAGTTCGAAGAACTCATGGCCGCGGATCGACAGCGCGTGGACAGCCTGATGCTCGATGCGATGGCCGATACGGTGTTCTTCACGTGGCGGCGCGACGGTTCGATATCGGAGCCGCGGGTGGGAAGCGCTTCCGCCGCGCCGGAGATGGATCGGGCGCTCGTCACTGCCCTGCGCGAGGCTGCTGCGGCCAAGGTGCTGCCCGTATTCATGCAGGACGTGCAGAGCGACTCGGTGGAGTTCGCCCTTGCGGTGAGCACGCGCGGGCCGGTGGGCCTCGGGGTGGGAGCCCAGATATTCTCCGCGTCGGTTCCCACGTGGCTCAAGGCCAGTGAGGAGCGCATAGCGACCGCGCTGCCAGGAAATCCGCCCCCGCGCTTCCCCATGCGCTCGGTAGATCAGCGCAGCTATCTCGACTCGGTGCGCATCGCCCAGGGCAACCGGTCGGCCTCGCAGGGGATGCAGCCCACGCCCTACGTGCGCCCGGGGAACGGGCAGCCGGGGACATCGTTCGACGTGCCCGCGATCACCGCGGGGCGCGTCATCATCGACTTTCTCGTGGACACCACGGGACACGTGGACATGAACAGCATTCACGTGGTGGGATCGACGGACAAGCGTATTCTGCAAGCGGCCGTCGCGGTGCTCCCGCGCTGGCGCTTCCTGCCCGCTCAGTTCGGCCGATGCGTCATTCCCATGCGCGTGTCTCAGCCCTTCTACTTCCGCGCACAGGAGTAGACCGCCGGGCCTTGGTGCGCAGAGGGACATAGGGGGCACGCTCCGCGGCGCTGCGCGGGGATGGCCGCCCGCGCAGCGCCGCGTTTCCCCTTATCCCCGCTGGACACCGCCTGCGCACGTCCCCATCGTGCAGGGAGGGGGCGGCGCATCGTGCGGTGATGGCCGGCTCCTCCGGCCGAGCCCTGTTCCCGGTGGTCCCATGCGCTGCACTTCCGCGCTTCGCCTCGCGCTCTCGGCGGTGTTTCTCGTCGCCGCCGGCGGCGCGCGCGCGCTCGCCGCGCAGGAGCGCCCCGCGCCCGTCTCCCGACCCGCCGCGCGCACGCGCGCCGACGTGGCGCCCCCCACCACGCAGCGCGCCCTGCTCGAGCGCGTCATGCAGCGCACCGTGCTCGACAACGGGCTGGACGTCATCACCGTCGAGAACCACACGGTGCCGCTCGTCACGGCGGTGGTCGTGGTGCGGAACGGTTCCTTCACGCAGGAGCCGGACGAGGAAGGCACCGCGCACCTGTTCGAGCACATGCTCTTCCGCAGCTACCAGGCGCCCGACGGTGCCACCTTCGGCGAGAGCGCGGCCGAGTTCAACGGCCGCTACAACGGTACGACGACCGAAGAGGCCGTCACCTACTACCTGGTCTTCCCGTCGTCCGCGCTGCAGCACGGCTTGCAGCTCCTGGCGGACCTGGTGCGCGCGCCGCGTTTCACGGCGGCGGATCTCGAGCGCGAGCGCGAGGTCGTGCTGGGCGAGTACGATCGCGCGGCCGCGGATCCGTTCTGGCATCTCCGCCAGGAAGTGGGGAAGCGCCTGTGGGGGGACGAGTTCAGCCGCAAGAACACGATCGGGAATCCGGATGCGCTGCGGCGTGCGACGCCCGAGCTGCTGCGCACGCTGTACGCGCGCTACTACATCCCGAACAACGCCGCGCTCATCGTGAGCGGCGACGTGCAGCCGGCGCAGGCGGTGGCCGCGGCGCGCGCCGCCTTCGCGCGGTGGACGCGCGGCGATGACCCGTTCGCGGCGCACCCGATTCCTCCCATTCCGCCGCTCACCGAGGATCGCGTCGTGATCGTGGGCGCGGACGTGCAGGACGTCACCGTCCTCATGCAGTGGCAGGGACCGAGCGTGCGCGACCAGCCGCAGGACACGTACGCGGCCGACGTCTTCTCCGATCTGCTGAACGAGCCGGGCTCTCCCTTCCAGCAGCGGTTGGTGGACAGCGGCCTCTTCCGCGCGCTCAACGTCAACTACTACACGCTCGCGCACGTGGGGCCGATCAGCGTGTCGGGTGTCACCTCTCCCGACCGGCTGCGCGATGCGCTCGTGGCGCTCCGCGACGCGCTGCAGACGCTCGGCGATCCGGCGACGTATCCGGCGGAGGCGCTGCACGAGGTGCAGAAGGCGCGCCGCGTGTCCACCGCGTTCGGGCTGGAGCGCTCGACCGACTTCGCGCACACGGTGGCGTTCTGGTGGAGCGTGGCCGGCCTGCCGTACTACTTCGACTACGTGGACAACATGGCGGCGCAGACGGTCGACGATGTGGCCGCGTACGGCCGCCGCTATCTGGTACAGCGCCCGAAGGTGATCGGCCTGCTCGTGCCCGACAACATGCGCGTGGAGGCGGAGGGGCTGGCGCGCGCGGTGTTCGACGTCTCCACCGCGGCGCAGCCATGAGACGCTCGCTCGTGCACCGGTGCGTGGTGCTCCTGCTCCCGGCCGCGGCGGCGCTCGCCATCGGCTGTCCACCCCCGCACCCGCAGGGCGCGATCGTCGCCCCGGCCACCGATGGGCGGCTCGTGCCGCTGGAGAGTCTCACCGTGTCGTACGAGGCGGGGGGCGTGCACGTCATCCAGCGCATCACGCACGCCAACGACGTCGTCGCCGCGCACCTGTACCTGCTGGGCGGCGCGCGGCAGCTCACGCCGACCACCGCGGGAATCGAGGCGCTGCTGCTCGAGGCGAGCGAGCACGGCACGCGCGAGTACCCCGGCGCCGCGCTGCGTCACGCGGCCGCGCGCACGGGGAGCGAGTTCGTAGTGCACCCCGAGCCGGACTGGACGCTCTTCGCCTTCCGCGGCATCACCGAGGAATTCGACTCGTCGTGGGCCATCCTGGCCAGCCGGCTCATGCATCCGTCGCTGGACGACGTGTCGGTGGCGCTCGCGCGCAGCCATCTGGTCGGCGCGCTGCGCGCGGAGCGCAACACACCCGATGGGCATCTCTTCCGGCTGGCCGACAGCGTGACCGCAGCGGGGCATCCGTATGCGCTCGCGCCGAGCGGCACCGAGCAGTCGCTCGGCACGATCACGCCGGCCACGCTGCGCCAGTACGCGGACAGCCAGATCGTGACGTCGCGCATGCTGCTCGTTGTGGTGGGCGACGTGCCCCGCGCACGCGTGGAGCACGCGGTATCGCGCACGTTGGGCACCCTGCCGCGCGGGCACTACCGGTGGACGCTCCCCCCCGTGTTGCCGTCCACCTCCACGACGGTGCTGGCCGAGGAGCGTGAGCTGCCGACGAACTATCTGCTCGGCTACTTTCGCGGTCCGCCGGCGTCGAGCGAGGACTACGCGCCCTTCCGCGTGGCCACGGAGCTGCTCGGCGCACGGCTGCATCAGACCATTCGCGAGGAGCACAGCCTCACCTACGCCGCGTACGCACCGTTCGTGGACCACGCCGCCACGATGGGGGGGATGTACGTCACGACCATCGCGCCGGATCGCGTGATCCCGCTCATGCTCGACGAGGTGCGCGGGCTGCAGGAGGGATGGGTGACGCGCGACGGGCTGCAGCAGTTCATCGATCAGTTCATCGTGGACTACTACGTGGACAACGAGACGAACGCGGCGCAGGCGGACTTCCTGGCGCGCGCGCAGCTCTATCGCGGGGACTACCGCCGGGCGGCGGCCACACTCGAGTCGCTCCGTCACGTGCGCAGCGAGGACGTGCGGCGCGTGGCGCGAGTGTACATGCGCGACATTCACTTCGTGTATCTGGGCGACACGACCGCCGTGCTCCGCCGCGAGCTCGAGCGCTTCTGACGGGCGGAGAGCGATGATTGCGCGCGTGATGGGAGTGGTGGTCGCGGCGTGGTGCGTCGTGTCGAGCGCGTCGGCGCAGGCGCCTTCCGCGGCGCCCGATTCGGCGCACGTGCGCCGCGACGCCGAGCGTGCGCAGGAGCGCTTCGAGCGCATCCGCATCCAGGAGCTGCCGTGGGTGTGGGACGGCGGCTCCTCCGGCTCGTGCGACGAGCGGGTGGGGCGCTTCTGTCTCACCTTCGATGATGCGGATGACGAACCATGGACACCGCCTCCGGAGACGGAGCGCGTGCAGGAAGCGCGCGACACGCTCCTGGCGCGATTGCGCGACGCGGCGGCGCGCGTGCGCGGCGACTGGTGGATTTCCGGGCAGCTCGTGCGCTATCTGGTGGAGGACGGGCGCGTGGACGAGGCGCGCGATGCGGCGCGCCGGTGTTCGGCGGAGCGGTGGTGGTGCCTGGCGCTGGAGACGTTCGCGCTGCACGCGGGCGAGCGGTTCGCGGAGGCGGAGCCGGTGTACGACAGCGCGCTCGCGCTCATGCCGGCGCAGGTGCACGACGCATGGAGCGATCTCTCACTGCTGTTGCCACGTGAGGCGCGGCGGGAGTTCCAGCATCTCCACGGCGCGGAGCGCGACCGCATCACGAGGCGATTCTGGTGGCTGGCCGACCCGTTGTACCTCGTGCCGGGGAACGAGCGGCGCACCGAGCACGCATCGCGGCTCGTCATGAACCGTCTGCAGGAGCGCGCCTGGTCGCCGGAGCGCACGCGCTGGGGGGATGACCTGAAGGAGCTGCTGCTGCGCTACGGTTGGCCATCCGGGTGGCAGCACGTGCGGCGCAGCGGTGCGTACGCGCTGGACCGATCGGGCTCGATCACGCGCTACGGCGATGCGTGGGCGTTCCTTCCGCCGCTCGACGACGCGCGCCACCCGGAACGGATTTCGGAAGACGGGTGGCGACTGGACAGCACGAGCGCGCGCACCGGTTACGCGCCGCCGTACGTGGAGCGGTTCGACAGCGTGGCGTACCAGGTGGCGCTCTTTCGCCGCGGCGACAGCGTGCTGGTGATCGGCGTGCTGGCGCTGCCGCGCGATGATGCGGCCACGGTGCGGTTCGCGTCGGGCTCCCCCGGCGCGCGTCGCCGGGTAAGTGGATGGCGCACCGGTGAGCCGGTGCAGGCGGCGCTCTTCATCCGCGGCGATTCGGGCGATGCTATGGTGAGCGTGCGCGACAGCGTGGACCGTCCGCGCGCCGTGCTGCGCGCGCGCGTGGCACCCGTGCCATCCGTGGTGAGCCTGGAGGCGTTCTCCGCGGCCGGGCGGCAGGCGGTGCGCGTACGCTTCGCGCTCGACGCCTCGCGCGTGGCCGGCCCGGGGGTGGCGCTCTCGGATGTGCTGCTACTCGATGACGTTCCTCCGGGCGGCGTCTCACCTACCCTCGACGATGTGCTCCCGCTGGCGCGCGCGGGGACGCTCGTGCATGCGGGGGAGCGCATTGCGCTCTATTGGGAGCTCTATCGCGACCGCGAGCAGCCGGCGCCGGTATCGGTGGAGGTGAGCGTGTGGGAAGCGCGCGCGGGGTTCGGCCGGCGCCTGGCGCGCGCGCTGCACCTGGCGGGTGCGCCGTACCGCACGCAGCTCGAGTGGGACGAGCGTTCCGGCGCCGGCCCGGTGTGGCGGCGCGCGCTCGCGCTGCAACTCGGGCAGTTGCGCGAAGGGAGCTACATCGTGCGCGTGCGGGCGCGGCTGCCGGACGGGCGCGTGGTGGAGCGGAGCCGCGAGCTCCAGGTGCGCGAATAAGGAGTGCCGCGCGGCGCGCCGTGCATGCGTGCTGGGCTGCGACGCTTGAGGCTGCTGCCGTTCGCGGATAGCTTACAGTCTTCCAGACACATCGGTGCGGTAGCCAAGTGGTAAGGCAGCGGTCTGCAAAACCGCTATTCGCCGGTTCGATTCCGGCCCGCACCTCTTCGCACGATCGCTCCGCTCCTGCTCCTTGCCCGGCCCGCAGCGCCGACGGGTCGACGCGCGCCGCACGCCGCGCCGGGACGAGGCTCCCCAGCACGACGCCACCACCTCCGAGCGCGCGCCCCCTCACAGCGCGAACCGCCAGAGCCGCTCCCCGGTCTCGGGATCCTCGATCCGGTGCGCCCGCACCTCGAACACGCGCTCCAGCAACGACCGCGTGATCCCGTCCGCCTCCGTGGCGGCTGCCACGCGGCCGCCGGCGAGCAGCACGAAGTAGTCCCCATAGTGCAGCGCCACGTTCACGTCGTGCAGGATGGCGACCACCGTGCAATTGCGCTCGAGCAACGCCCGCGCGACGTCGAGCAGCGCGATCTGATAGTGGATGTCCAGGCTGGAGGTGGGCTCGTCGAGGAAGAGGAACGTGGGGGTGCGCGCGTCATCCTCGTTCCAGATCTGCGCCAGCACGCGCGCGAGCTGCACCTTCTGCCGCTCGCCCCCCGAGAGCGTGGGGTACGCTTGCGCGCGGCGCTCCGTCATGCCGACGAGGTCCAGCGCGCGCCGCACGATCTCCCGGTCGCGGGGCGAGGGCACGCGGCCGTAGTGCGGATACCGCCCCATCAGCACGACGTCCTCCACCGGCATCGGGAAGGCGAGCTCGATGTGCTGCGAGAGCACCGCGCGCTTCCGCGCGAGCGTCTCCATGTCGAGCGTGTGGATGTCCGTCTCCCCATAGTGCACGCTGCCCGTGGTGGGGCGCGCCAGCCCGGTGGCGATGTTGAGCAGCGTCGACTTCCCCGCGCCGTTGGGGCCGAGCAGCACGTTGAACTGCCGCTCGCGCAGCGACACGGTCACGTCGCGCAGAATCGTCTTCCCTCCGGCGACGTAGGCGATGTCGCGCAGCTCAACCATAGAACCCCGACGCGACGCGCCGCTGCCGTAGCAGGATCCACAGAAACACCGGCGCGCCGACGACGGCGGTGATGATCCCGATCGGCAGCTCCGCCGGCGGGATCAGCACGCGCGCGATGATGTCCACCAGCTCCATCGTCACCGCGCCGAGGAGCGCGGAGGCGGGAAGCAGGAACGTGTAGTCGGACGACTTGAGCAGACGCAGCACGTGCGGCACGACGAGCCCGATGAAGGCGATCACGCCGACCATCGCCGTGGCCACCGCCACCATGGCGGTATTCACGATGAGCAGCCGGAGCGTGAGCCGACGCGTGTCGATGCCCAGCGACGCCGCTTCCGATTCGCCGAGCATGAGCGCGTTGAGCGCCTTGCCGTAACGCAGACACCAGAGGAACCCGAGCGCGAAGGCGGCCGTCACGAGCGTCACGCCGCGCCACTCGGCGGTGGTGAACGTGCCGAGGTTCCAGAAGGTGATGTTCCGCGCCTGTGGATCGCGCGCGATGTAGGAGAGGAAGCCCGTGCCGGCGGCGCAGACGGCGTTCACCGCGATCCCGGCCAGGAGGAGCGTGAAGACGTCCACCTTGCCGAAGGATGACGACATGCGGTAGACGAGCATCGTGGCGACGAAGCCGCCGGCGAACGCCAGCGCCGGCACGGCGAACGACCCGAGGGGCGCGGTGAACGCCAGCGTCGTCTTCTCGCCGAGCACGAATACCAACGCCGCACCGAGTGCCGCGCCGGCCGACGTACCGGCAAGCCCCGGCTCGACGATCGGGTTGCGGAAGAGTCCCTGCATGAGCGTTCCCGACACGCCGAGCACGGCGCCCGTCACGCCGGCAAGGAGCACGCGCGGCAGCCTGAGGCGCAGCAGTACGTTCCGCCCCAGCGCGTCGGATCCGGCGGGGACCGCCTGCCAGCCGAGCCCCTGCGCCAGGTAGTGGACGACTTCCGACGGCGTGAACTGGAAGGCGCCGATGCAGGCCGACGCGATCACCGCGGCGGCCAGCAGTACGCCAAGGAGCAGATAGATCCGCCGCGCGCTCACCGATGGATCATGTCGGCGAGCTCGCGCACCACCGCCGGCGTGCGCGGCCCGTAGTACATGATCTCCTGCTCGGTGATGCGATAGATCTTCTTGGATCGTCCCGCCGGCGTGAGCGCGATGCCGGGCATGGTGAGGAAGCGGTCGACGCTGCCGAAGCGGTCGAAGCCGACTTCCGTGGCGATGATCACATCGGGCGCGGCCTTGGCGATGAGCTCCGGCGTCACCCGCGTCATGCCGCCCACCGAGTCGATGGCGTTCACCCCACCGGCCCACCGCAGCATCTGGTCGGCCGGCTGCCCCGACTTGAGCGCGAGGTACGTGTTCCCGATCTGGCCGAAGTGCAGAAAGAGCACGCGAGGCCGAGTGCCGTGCCCCATGGCCGCGAAGCGCGCCGTGTCCTGCCAGATGGAATCCATTCCCGCCCGCCACCGCGCCACGATGCTGTCCGCCTCGTGCGTGCGCCCGAATCGCTCGCCGAGCCGCAGCATCAGTTGCTGCGCGGAGTCGAGCGTGCGTCCCGGCGACATGATGTCCACCGGGATGCCGACCTTTTTCACCTGGTCGAGCACCGCGTCCGGACCCACGTTGCCGTCGGTGAGGAGGAGCGTGGGCTTCATCGAGATGATCCCCTCCGCGCTCAGCGCGCGGTGGTATCCCACCGATGGCAGCTTCGTGATCTCCGCCGGATAGATGGACGTGAGGTCGCGCGCCACGATGTGCCCCTCGGCGCCGATCTCGTACACGAACTCGTTGATCTGCTTGGAGACGCAGACCACACGGTCGAGCGGTCCCGCTCCTGCGGCGCCGCCGCTCGAGCACGCGATCGCCGAGAGCGCCGCCAGAACCGCGAGCGCCACCACCGCGCCGCGCTGCCAATCGGTCACAACCTTCCTCCGGTGAGAGTCAGGGTCGTCCAGGGATTCCGCGACTGTCGATAGTGCTGCGGGCGGCGGGACGCAAGGGCGGCGATGCCGGTCCGGCGTACGCTCGGCGAGGAGCCACGCAGCGCGCGGTGGCCGCGGCCGTCGTTCGGCCAGGCGTTGTCATGGTGTCCGCGCCGCTCACGCGCGGGCCCCGGTTCTGCATGTGATGGGGACGTCGGTTGTCGCGCGCCGGCAGCTTCTGGCGGCGTTCGCGCGTTCCCTCAGTGGAGGTGGCTCCCCGTGCCCTGCCTGTTTCTGCTGCTCGCGCTCATCGCGCCGCGCGTCATCATCGTGCTCCTCTGGTTCTTCACGACCTGGTTCAACGGGATCTTCACGACGATCCTCTGGCCGGTGCTCGGCTTCATCTTTCTCCCCACCACGCTGCTCTGGTACACGGCCGTGCAGCACTGGTACGGCGGCCAGTGGGGTACCGTGCCGATCGTCGGGATCGTGATCGCGCTCCTCATCGACCTCTCGCCGGCCACCGGGCGGCGGCGGACGGCGTGACCGCGCGCGGGGGGGGGGGCGCTACGGCGATCCTGCAGGGCGCTCCTGCGATCCCGAAGCGTGCGCCGCGCGCTTCGCCTCCGGCGATCGCGCCGTACGGGAGGATGTCGTGTCGGCGGGGCGCGCCGGCGGCCGGTGCGTCGCGCCGCTCGCGCCCTGCGAGTCCGCTGCAACGCGCGTCGCGGCGAAGCTCTCCCATCGCACACGGTAGACGAGCGCATGGTCGTTCTCGTAGACCAGCTCGTAGCGTGTGGCGCGCGTGGCGCTGTCGGTGAGCGCGAAGTCTTCCCACGTGAAGTCGGGCAGCCCGTTGTCGTGCAGAAAGCGGCGGTCGAGCAGCAGGTAGTCCACTCCCAGCGCGCCCAGGGAGTCGAACGCGCTCGCGCGATCGGCGGGGCGTGCCCACGCGGCCGCGCGCGCGAGCGGGGCGAACACGTTGATGCGCGCGCGGTGCGAGTACAGATGATCGCCGCCGCTCCAGGTGAGGAGCCGCGCGTCCGCGGGGAGGGAGCGATCGATCCACTTCCACGCGGTGTACGTGCGGATCTGCCGCGCCAGGAACGTGTCGCGTGACTCCGCGCCGGCCACCACCGCGACCGGCACGCCGTGCAGCGTGCCGTTGAGCCACCCGCTCCAGCCGTGCCGGTCGCGCTCGTGCAGCGGCGTGAAGAAGGGGAGGTCGAGCACGAGGAGGAGCGCGAGCGCGCCCACCACGATGCGCGCCGCGCGCCGTCCCGCCGCGCGGCGCGTGAGCGCGACGAGGTGTCGCGCCGCGATGGCGGCCAGCCACGCCACGAACGGAAGCAGCGGCAGAAGCCAGCGGAGCTGGAAGCTGGCGACGGGAGACGCCCAGAGCAGCACGAAGGCGAGCGTGAAGAGTCCAATCGCGATCACCGCGCCGCGCCTGGGGCGCGCGAGCGCGAACGCGGGAAGGATGGCGAGGAAGAGCGGGCCGGTCGTGCCATCGTAGCGCGCCGCGTGCATCGTGGCGTCCCAGGGGAGCGTCAGCAGGTGTGCCAGCGTACGCGAACGTCCAAAGTGCTCCATGAAGCTGTGCAGTCCCGCGTCGCTCTGCGCATCCCACCGCGCGCTCGGAGCACCGAACAGATGGTAGAGCTCCGGGAACACAGGGTTCCCGGTGGCGTGCCACGCGCGCAGGTACCAGGGGAGGGGAATGAGCAACGCGATCACGCCGAGCAGCAGCGCGGGGCGCAGCGCGCGCACGACGTTCCGCTCGCGCCACCAGAGCGTCACCGCCAGACCGCCGCAGGCGAGGAGCGCCACGAAGAGCGCGAGATGCTTGGTGGCCAGCGCGACACCCAGCGCGATCGCGGCGATCGCCAGCCACTGCGCGCGCCGCTCCTCCACGTAGCGCACGAGCGCGAGCACGACGAGCGCGACGTAGAGCGTGGTGGCGAGGTCCACGTACGCGGTGGAGGCATCCCACATGGCGAGCGGAACGGTGGCGACGAGCGCCGCGGTGAGCATCGGGGACGCGCGTCCCCACCGGCGCGCGGCCGCGGCGCCGAGCATCGCCAGCGCGGGAAGACAGACGAAGTGCAGGAGCTTCGCGGCCACCGGTCCGCCGAGCGCCAGCCCGTAGCCGAACCAGAGCTCCCACGTCATGGGATAGAGCGAGACGTACTCGCTCGGCACATCCACCAGCGTGCCGTGTTGCAGCGCGAGCTGCGGGAACCAGAGGTGGAACCACACGGCGTCGTACTCTCGTTCCGGCGCGAGCGCGGCGACGAGCGTGACGGCGAGCGCGATCACGAGCAGCGCTCCCCACACGCGATCGCTCCCGTGTGGGAGAAGGCGGCGCCACCCCGCGGTCTGGGCGGCGCGCGCGATGCCACGCTCCGTGCGCACCGCGGCGTGTTCTGAGCGGCCGGTGTCGTGCCGTTCCTGGCGCGCGATGTAGATGCGGCGCGGTGCTCCCCGTCGCAGGACGATCAGCGACGCGACCGTCGTCACGATCGTGACGATGCGCAGCGACCATGCGTGGTACGCGCCGACCGCCGCGAGGGCGAGCCCGATGTATGCGAGCGTCGCCGCGCCGATGGCGAAGGTGGCGGGGAGCGCGAACACGGGATCGTCGAAGTGCCAGCGTGCGAGGCGCGCGATGGTTGCGCCGAGGAGAACCGCGGTCAGCACCAGCCACCCCGCGCCCACGAGCGCGGTGGCCGCGCGCGCGGCCGCACCGATCAGATCGGGATGCCGCCAGTCGCCGTGGATCGCGAGCTCCGGCCAGCCGGTGCGCGCAAGCTCACGTGCCGTGGGCGCGAAGTACACGACGAGCACGAGCAGCGCCCAGCCGAGCCCGATGGCCAGGAGGACACGCGCGCGCAGCGGCGCCCTGCTCACCGTGCGGGCTCCGTATTAGAATCCATCACCGTCGCCATCCCTGCTCCGTGGGACGCGCTCAATGTACGCTACCTGTCTCTTCTGCAACCAGCCGCTCGGTGCCAACGAGGCGATCGAGAGCTTTCCCGTAGGGCGCCGGCTCGCGTTCGACGCCGCCAAGGGACGACTCTGGGTGGTCTGCCGGCACTGCGAGAAGTGGAACCTCTCGCCGCTCGAGGAGCGATGGGAGGCGATCGAGCGCGCGGAGCAACTCTACCACGACACGCGCCGCCGCATCTCCACGGAGCACGTCGGACTGGCGAAGATGCGCGACGGGACCGAGCTGGTGCGCATTGGCCAGCCGCTGCGCCCCGAATTCGCCGCCTGGCGCTACGGCGATCAGTTCGGGCGCCGCCGGCGCCGGCAGACGGTCATCGCCGGCGCGGGGGTCGGCGCGCTGGGTGCGGTCGTGATCGGCGGCGCCGCGGCCGGTGTGGGAATCGGCGGCTTCGCGTGGGCCCTCTGGCGCGTTGCGGAGATGGCCATCCATGGCAGCGGCGATGCCGTGATCGCGCGCGTGCGCGGTGCGAACGGCGAGGTGCTCCGTGTCCGCCGGCGCCACCTGGCGCAGACGCAGCTCCTCCGCGGCGGCGACGGTGCGCTGGCGATCAATCTTCGCTATGCGGGAGGAGAGACGCGCGTGGAGGGCGACGAAGCCATGCGTGTCGCCGCGCTCGTGGTCCCGGCGGCCAACCGCTTCGGCGGATCGCGCGAGACGGTGGCCCGGGCGGTGGAGCGCATCGAGAACGCTGGCAACGTGGAGCGCTACCTCGATGCGCTCACGCAATCGGCGCACGAGACCACGCGTCCGGCCATCATCAAGCGCCGGAGCGACAACTGGAACAGCACCATCCGCAAGCACGGGTTGTTCGGACTCTCCTCGGTGGACCGGCTGGCGCTCGAGATGGCGCTGCACGAAGAGGCGGAGCGGCGCGCGGCGGAAGGGGAGCTGGATCAACTCGAGCGCGCCTGGCGCGAAGCGGAGGAGATCGCCGCCATCTCCGACGATCTCCTCCTGCCGCGCTCCGTGCTGGATCGCATCACGCACTGGCGCTCGAGGTGACGCCTTCCTGAACAGCGCACCGGCATCGGGCTCCATGCTCGCGCTCGCCATCTTCGTGGCGACGTATCTCCTCATCGCCGTTCAGCGACTTCCGGGCGTGCCGCTCAACCGGCCGGCCGCGTCGATGCTCGGCGCGGTCGCGATGGTCGTGAGCGGCGTGCTCACGCTCCCCGAGGCGTACGCCGCCATCGACATGGACGTCCTGGTCTTCCTGCTCGGCGTCATGCTCATCGTGGGCTACCTGGAGAGCGGAGGATTTTTCGAGTGGGTGGCGCATGCCGCGCTCGCGCGCGTGGCAACGCCCTCGCGTCTCCTGCTCGCCACCGTGGTGGGCGGCGGCGTGCTGTCCGCTTTCTTCGTGAACGACACCATCTGTCTCGTGCTCACGCCGGTGCTGGTGGTCGCGCTCCTCCCGCTCGGCGTGCGCCCCACGCCGTATCTCATCGCCCTCGCGATGGGCGCGAACGTGGGCTCCGCGCTCTCCGTCACCGGCAATCCGCAGAACATGCTCGTCGGCATCTGGAGCGGGACGACGTTCAGCGCGTTCTTCGTGGCCATGCTCCCCGTCACCGCGGGCGCGCTCGCGCTCACGTACGGGTATCTGCGCTGGGCGTTCCGGCACGAGCTCGCGCGTCCCTTCCCGGCACGTCCGCTGGTCGCGCCCCCCGCGCCCGATCGGCGGCTGGTCGCGAAAGCGCTCGCGGTGTTCGCGCTGGCGCTCGGCGGCTGGCTCGCCGGCGGATCGCTGCCGCTCGTGGCGATCGCCGCGGGCGCGCTGATGATCGTGGTCGCGCGGCGCGACCCCACGGAGGCGCTGAGCCGGGTGGAGTGGCCGCTGCTCCTCTTCTTCGCCGCGCTGTTCGTCGTGATGCGCGGCTTCGAGCGCACCGGGTGGGCGGCGTGGATCGACCAGCACACGCTCACCGTGGCCGCGCACGGCAGCCGGTGGGGCGCGCTCGCCGCGATGAGCGCAGCGCTCACCGTGCTCTCCAACCTCATCTCCAACGTGCCGGCGGTGATGCTCTGGCGCGGTGCGATCCCCGCGCTCCCCGACGCCGCGCTCCTCTGGCGCGCCGTCGCGATGAGCGCGACGTTCGCCGGAAACCTCCTGCTCATCGGATCGATGGCGAACCTCATCGTGGCCGAGCGCGCGCAGGCGCGTGGCGTCACGATCGGGTTCGGCGAGTACGCGCGCGTGGGCATTCCCGTCACGCTGCTCACGCTCGCGTGGGGGATCGTGGTTCTCGGCCTCACTGGGTGAGCGTGCGCGCGGCGAAGGCGGGCGCTGGTTGACCGCTCCCGTTCCGGCGCGTAGAGTCTGCCGCATCCGCTCGATCGCCGTCCCCGTACCGTCTCATGCGCACCGACGCCGTCCTGTTGGATCTCGATGGCACGCTCTATGTGGGCGATGCTCCCGTCCCTGGAGGGGTGGAGACGGTGCGCGCGCTGCGCGAGCGGGGCGTGGCCCGCCGCTATCTCACCAACACCACCCGCTTCCCGCGCAGCGTGCTCGTGGCGCGGCTGCGCGCAATGGGCTTCCCGGTGGAGGAGCGCGAGCTCTTCACGCCCACGGTGGCTGCCATCCGCTGGCTGCGCGAGCATGAGATCCGCCGCATCGCGCTCTACGTGCCGCGCGCCGCGCACGAGGACTTCGACTCGTTCGTCGTGACCGATGTGCAACCGCAAGCGGTGGTGATCGGCGATCTGGCGCGCGGGTGGGACTTCGTCACGCTGAACGGCGCGTTCCGCCACCTCGTGGCCGGCGCGCAGCTCCTCGCCTTGCAGAAGAACCGCTACTGGATGACCGAGGACGGTCTCTCGCTCGACGCCGGTCCGTTCGTGGCGGCGCTCGAGTACGCGGCCGGTCAGCGCGCGACGGTGGTGGGGAAGCCGAGCGCGGCGTTCTTCGAGCTCGCCGCGGCATCGCTCGACGTGCCCACGGAGCGGATCGTCGTCGTGGGCGACGATGTGGAGGCGGATGTGGGCGGGGCACAGGCCGCCGGATTGCGCGGCGTGCTTGTGCGCACCGGCAAGTATCGCGAGGAGCACGTCGCGCGGAGCGGCGTGCGGCCGGATGCGATCATCAACTCGGTAGCGGAGCTGCCGGAACGGCTCATGGCGCGCGCGCTTCGCTGATCGGTGCGCGGCGCGGGATCGTGATCCGGGGAGGGGGGTCGTGACGGCGGTGATCGTCGTGGGGGCGGGGGTGGCCGGGCTCGCCGCCGCACGCGCGCTCGTGCGTGCTGGGGTCGACGTCGCCGTGCTCGAGGCGCGCGACCGCATTGGTGGGCGCATCCTCACGCAGCGCGTGCCGATGCTTCCGCTCCCCGTGGAGCTGGGCGCGGAGTTCGTGCACGGGCGTCCCGCCGAGTTGGAGACGCTCGCGCGCGAGGCGTCGCTCGTGCCGGTGGAGATCACCGGTGCCTGGTGGAGCGCGCGGCACGGGCGCATGGAGACATCCGGCGATACGTGGGCGCACGTGGAAGAGCTGCTCGCCGGCATGGATCCGGAGCGCGAGCCCGACCGGTCGCTGGACGAGTATCTGGCCGCGCACGCGAGCGATGCCTCCATGGCTGTCGCGCGCGAGGCGGCGCGCCGCTTCGTGAGCGGCTTTCACGCCGCGGACCCCGCGCGCGTGAGCGAGCGCGCGCTCGCGCGCATGGGAAGCGCGGCCACTGGCGGGGATCGATCCGCGCGTCTGCTCGACGGCTACGCCGAGGTGCCGGCGTGGCTCGCGCGCGACCTGGCCGGCCGGCTCCGACTCGACACCGTCGTGCACCGCATCGAGTGGCAGCGCGGCCGCGTTGGCGTGCACGTGCATGCGCGCGGTGCCGCGCGCCGCGGTGTGGAGGAGCTGCACGCCGACGCGGCGATCATCACCGTGCCGCTCGGCGTGCTGCACGCGGGCGACGGCGAGGAGGGCGCCATCGCCTTCGACCCGCCCCCCGTCTCCGCGCTGCGTGCCGCGCGCGGGCTCGCGATGGGGTCGGCCGTGCGCATCGTGTTCGCGTTGCGCGAGCGATTCTGGGAGACGCGCCCGCTCGCGTGGCCTGCGGACGCGGACCCCGCCATGCTCGCCTTTCTCCAGTGTGCCGACGCCGATGTGCCGGTGTGGTGGACCACCTTCCCCGTGCGCGCGGCGATGCTCGTGGGGTGGGTGGGCGGACCGGCCGCGGCGGCGATGGCCGGGGAGCCGCTCGAGCGCGTGGCCGCGCGTGCGCTGCGCGGGCTGGCGCGCGCGGTGGGGATGTCCTACGACCAGCTCCGCACGATGGTCATGGGACGGTGGATGCACGACTGGGAGCACGATCCGTTCACGCGCGGGGCGTACAGCTATCCCGTGGTGGGCGGCGCGGACGCCGCAGCGCAACTGGCGGAGCCGGTGGAGGAGACGCTCTTCTTCGCCGGCGAGGCCACGGCGCGTGCGGGGCGGAACGGCACCGTGGACGGCGCCATCGCCTCAGGCGAGCGCGCCGCGGCGCAGGTGCGCGCCGTCCTCGGCCAGGACTGACGCGGCGTCGCGAGCGATCCGCGCGACTGATCTGCGCGACTGATCTGCGCGACCGGCGCGCCGTGCTCGCGTGGGGATGACGCGCTGCGCACGCGGCGGCACTTGCGGCGCGCGTGCTCCGCGGAGCATCGTGCGCGGAGTCGGTCTCCCTCCTTTCTTACCCGATCCCACTCCGGAGAGCGCGTCATGCGCGGGAATTCTCGTTCCGTTCGCTTGGTGGCGGCGCTCGTCGCAGCCGCCTTCCCCCTCGTGTCCGCCGGCGCGACGGCGCAGGTCGTCCAGGAGCGCGTCGATCTTGGCGTGATCGCACGCATTCGCGAGGAGGCGGCGCAGCATCCCCAGGCCGCGGAGCTGGAACGTCATCTCACCGACGTGATCGGCCCGCGTCTCACCGGATCCACCGGCATGCGGCGCGCGAACGACTGGACGGCCGAGACGCTGCGGTCGTGGGGGCTGTCCAACGTGCAGGTCGAGCCGTGGGGAGTGTTCGGCCGCGGGTGGGAGCGCGTGTCGTACAGCGGGCGGATGCTCACGCCCTTCGTTCAGCCGCTGCACGCGCAGCCGGCGGCGTGGACCGGGAGCACCAAGGGGACGGTGACGGCGCCTGCGATCGCCGTCGTGGGCGGTCTCGATTCGCTCTCGAAGTACGCGGGGAAGCTCAAGGGCGCGTGGGTGCTGCTCGAGGAGCCACGCCCGGTCACACCGGAGTTCGATCCGGTCATCCGCCGGCAGCCGCTCGACAGTCTGCTCGCCGTGCGTCCGCGCCGGCGCGAGCGTCCGCCGGTGGTGTGGGACAGCCTGCTGGCACAGGTGCACAAGCGCGAGCGCGCACGCGACAGCGTCCTGCGCGCGGCCGGCGTGGCCGGCGTCATCACGCGGTCGCCGCTGCAGTACGACATCATTCGCGGCGGCGGCGACTGGGGCGCGATCGATCCCTCGGTGCCGATCCCCGTCCCCGAGCTCATCGTCGAGCAGGACGAGTACGACCAGATCTGGCGCAACGCGACGCACGGCGTGGGTGTGCAGCTCGAGATCTCGGTGCAGAACCGCTTCCTCACCGACGACCTCAAGGGGTACAACACGCTCGCCGATCTTCCCGGTACCGACAAGGCGAACGAGTTCGTGATGATCGGCGGTCATCTCGATTCGTGGCACTTCGGCACGGGCGCCACCGACAACGCCGCGGGCACCGTCGTGATGATGGAGGCCATGCGCATCCTGAAGACGCTCGGACTGCAGCCGCGCCGCACCATCCGCATCGCGCTCTGGAGTGGGGAGGAGGAGGGGCTCTACGGGTCGCGCCACTGGCTGGCGAACCACCCGGAGCTGCACGACCGCATCTCGGCATATCTCAACCTGGACAACGGGACCGGGAAGATTCGTGGCATCTGGGACCAGTCGAACCAGGCGGCGCACGGAATCTTCGAGCAGCTCCTCTGGCCCTTCCGCGATCTGGGTGTGGTGGCGGTGCGCGCGGGGAACACGGGGAGCACCGATCATGTCGCGTTCGACGACGTGGGGATCCCCGGATTCAACTTCATCCAGGACCCCATCGAGTACGGCCTGCGCACGCACCACAGCTCGGTGGACACGTACGATCACGCGCTCACCGAGGACCTGGAGCAGGCGGCGATCGTGGTGGCGGCCACGGCGTACGCGCTCGCCATGCGTGATGACCCCATGCCGCGCAAGCCGGCGGGTGATGCTCCCGCGGCGGCGAGCGGGAGCGCAACGCGGCCGTGATCGCGGTGCGCCGCGCGGCGACTTCCGGCGCCCCGGCGCGGGCTAGCGCGCGGCGCCGTCGGTGGGCGCTTCGGCGGGGAGCACGAGACGGAACGTGCTCCCGTGTCCCACCGTCGACTCCGCCTCCAGCCGCCCGCCGAGCAGGCGCGCGAGGCGGCGGGAGATGGCAAGACCGAGCCCCGTTCCGCCGTGCGCCACGTCGGGGAGTTGCGCGAACTCCTCGAAGATGCGCGCGATGTTGTCGGGCGCGATCCCCGGCCCGTGGTCTTCCACTTCGACCATGACGCCACCGTCGAGCGGGCTGCAACGAATCCGCACCGGGCGCCCGCCCCCGAACTTGGTGGCGTTCGACAATAGATTGAGCACGATCTGCCGCGTACGACGCGGGTCCGTGCGCACCGTCGGGAGGTCGGTCGCGCACTCGAGCTGCAGGTCGCAGCCGCGCGCCTCGGCCATCGGCCCGATGGTGGCGGAAAGCTCCTCGACCAGGACGGCGACGTTCACCGGCTCGATGTCCAGGAGAATCTTCCCTGCCTCGATCTTGCTCAGATCGAGCACGTCGTTCACCAGCTCGGCGAGGTGTTTGGCCGCGCGCTGGCTCCGCGTGATTCCGACGCGTTGCGCGTCGGCCAGGGCGCCGTAGACCCCGAGCAGTAGGAGATCGTTGTAGCCGATGATCGCATTGAGCGGCGTGCGCAGCTCATGGCTCATTGCGGCGAAGAAGCGGCTGCGGATGGCCTCGCTGCGCTGCGCCGCCAGCCGCGCCTGCGCCTCCGCGCGCGCCGCGATGAAGAGGGAGAGGCTCATCAGGATGCCGGCGAACGCGACGGCGCCCGGGAGCAGCCATCCGCGTCCTGTGCCCGGGACCGTCCAGAAGGCGATCGTCCAGGTCCGACCCCCGATGTTCGAGTGCGTGATGGCGGGCGCGTCCAACGAGTCCACGTCCGGGCTGGGGCTGTAGGCGTAGAGGAGGTGCGGAGCCGTGGGCTCGGTGCCATCGTACACGCGGAACGCGAGCGGAGGCGTGGGTTCGCTCGCGATGACCGCGCGGAAGAGATCGCCGGCGCGGAACGGACTGTACACGAAGCCGCGCAGGAGCTGCCGGCGCGCCTCGACGGTCGACGGCGTGCTGTCCCCGGTATAGACCGGGAGATAGATGAGGAACCCGGGTTGTTTTTCCCCCATGATCTCCTGAACGAGCGTGACGCGCCCGGACATGGCGGGGAGTCCCGTGTCGCGCGCGCGCTCCATCGCGGCGCGCCGCGTCGGCTCGGTGAACATGTCGTAGCCGAGGGCGACCACGTTGCGGCGATCGAGCGGCTCGAGGTAGAGGATGGCGTGGTACTCGGGGCGCTCGAATGACGGCCACACGTGAAACTCGGGCGTCCCCGTACGCCGCATGATGCCGACGAGCGAGTCCCGGCTGCTGGCCGCGACGCGCTCGCTGTAGCCAATCCCCTGGACGCCGGGGTAGCGCTGCTGCAGGTCGAGCTGTCCCACGTACGCCTTGAACTCGCGGCGCGTCACCGTGTCACTGGCGGCGAAGAGCCCGCTCGCGCCCTGGAGCATGGCGATATAGGTGGACAGGCGGGATCGGATCCGGTCCTGCGTGGAGCGCACCGCCGCCTCGAAGCGTGCGTGCGAGCGGGCGGCCGCCGTGACCTCCACGACCGTCGTGGCTCCGGCCGTCAGGACGAGCGACGTGGCGAGGACGACGAATGGGGTGGACAGGCGGGGACGCATCAGTCTGTTGATGCGCCGCGTGACGCGCCCGCGCAACCCGGCGCGGGAGTGGGGTCAGCCCAGGCGCTCCCGGCCCCGACGCGTGCGGGGTGCTCCGGCGAGCCATCACGAGATGTTCGCATTGAGTGTTGGTGATCAGCCGACGCCCTGGGTCTACCGCGCCGGCGTGCGTGGCGCGGCTACATCACCTTTCCGAATCGATCGAGCGCACTGTGCAGCGTTCTGTCTCCACAGGCGCCATCACGGCCACGAGCCGATGCGTTGGCGCGGCCGATGCCGCCGTTCGCTTCGAACGGCAATGATCGGCGCCCACACTGAACGCGAACATCTCATGATGCCCGCCGCCACGACCCTCGCATGTCACGGCCGGCGAGCGCGCCCGGCCGGCCGCTCACGTCAGCTCGATCCGGACCTGCAACCGATCGCCTTCCACCTCGAGCAGGTTGACCAGCGTCCGCGTGCCGCGGCGGGTGAACCGCAGCGCCACCCGCGATTGACCGATCCGCAGACCGTGGACCACCAGCTGCTGCAGGAATGGCGGCAGGAGCGGCTCGCGAATGTGGAGCATGCGCGCGGGGGCGTCGGGAAAGAGCCCGGTCACCGCCTGGAGCAGCATGAAGAACGCGCCGGACGCCCACGCCTGGGGGGAACAGCTCACGGGGTACAGCACGGGGCGCCGCCCGTGCGCCCGCTCCATGCCACAGAAGAGCTCCGGCAGGCGATGGTACTCCATCCCGTTGGCGGCATCCGCGAGCGCCGTGAACACGGGGAGCACGGCGTCCCTGTGCTCGTAGAGCGACAACCCGAGTGCGACGATCGCGTTGTCGTGCGGCCACACCGAGCCGTCGTGGTAGCTCATCGGGTTGTACACGGCGTGCGATGCGCTGAGCGTGCGGATCCCCCACCCGGAGAACATGTCCGGCTCGAGAAAGCGTCGCGCCAACCGTGCGGCCTGGCTGGCATCGGCCACGCGGCTCCAGAGCAGGTGGCCCGCATTGGTCGTCACGGTGGGGAGCGGCCGTTTCTCCCCGTCGAGCGCCAGCGCGAAGATCCCCGCGTCCTCCAACCAGAACCGCTTCACGATCGCCTCGCGCAGCGTGTTCGCCTGGGTCCGGAGCGTCTCCGCGCGCTCCGGCTGGCCGAACGCATCGTACAGCGCAGCCATCCGCCGCTTGGCGTCGTACACGTACCCCTGCACTTCCACCAGCGCGATCGGCGGTTCGGGAAGCCGCCCGTCCGGATAGGGGATGCCGTCCCACGAGTCCTTCCACCCCTGATTCACCAACCCCTTGGCCGAGGTGCGGGCGTACTCCACGAACCCGTCCCCATCGAGATCACCATAGCGGTCGATCCATTCCAGCGCGCGCTCGGCGTTCGGCAGCAGCGAGCGCACCAGCCCTTCATCGCCGGTCCACCGCCACGTCTCATGTAAGAGGATGAGCCAGAGCGGCGTGGCATCCACCGTCCCATAGTACGGCACGTGCGGGATCTCGCCCGCGCGCGCCATCTCGCCGCGCCGCAGCTCGTGCATGATCTTCCCCGGCTGCTCCTCGGTGTACGGGTCCTCGCGCTCCCCCTGGTGCCGCGCCAGATAGTGCAGCGTGTCCACCGCGATCTGCGGATTGAGACAGAGCGACTCGATGGACGTGATGATGGAGTCGCGGCCGAACGGGGTGGAGTACCACGGGATGCCGGCGGAGATGATCGGCATGCCGTCCGATTCGACGTAGAGCGCGCGGAGATCCATCACGGCGCGGTCGATCGCCAGGTTGAACTCATCCACGTTGCTCGCCCAACGTGTGGACTCGGACGCCCAGTGGGCGTACGCGGCGTCCACCGGCGCGCGCAGGCGCGCGAGCGGGACCACGCGCCGGCTGAGCATGCTCTCGCGCGGCGGCGTGGGGACCACCCGCCACTGCAGGAATACGGGCGTGTGCGGCTCGAGGCGGAACGTCCACCGCGCGCCGTGCGCGGTCAACTCGCGGGGAGGACAGTCGGGGACATCGGGGAAGACGACCACGCACTGCACGAAGCGGCCATCGCGCCCGCGGTAGCCGTAGCAGATGCTGTGGGCGTCGACCACCGGCGCGAAGAACTCGCCGCGCTCGCGCCGCGTCCACCCGCGGACCTCGAAGATGTCGGCGAAATCGCACGCGAGCGCGATCTCCACCCAGTAGTCGATCGGATTGGAGAGAAAGCTGGTGAGCGTCACGCGCTCGGTGAGCACGTCGTCCACCACGATCTCACGCCGCAGGTGCACGCGGTTCGACGCGCTCCAGGGGTCGCCGCCGAAGGCGGTGTCGGTCACCGCCAGATCGATCTGCGCCTGGAACATCCGCTGGATCTGCGCGGAGAGCAGCACCGGCGGCCCTCCCGCCGCGTGCAACTCGTACCGGCTGAGCATGCGCGTGTCGTCCTGGAACAGCCCGAGCCCGCACGCGCCCGGCGGCGTGATGTTGCCGTGCGGATCGAGCAGGCAGAACAGCCGGTCGTACTTGAGAACGAGGTTCCCTTCCACGCGCGCATCGTGACGGCACGAGATGGAAGAGTATCCGACCGCCTCCTCCATGGAGATCGGTACCGGTTCCCGCCTGCCGCGAACGATGGTCGTCATGCGTGCCTCATGCCCCTCCTACGTGTCATCCCCGCGACGCACGCGGTTCCGCTCCGCGTCACGCGGCTCCGCGGACATCCGTGATTCGCGTGCATCCCATCTGCACGCTCCGCGCCCGCGCCCGCCCGCTGCACGCTCCGCGCCTGCGCGCGTCACGCGATCCAGCGCGCCGGCGGCCGGCGCGGCACGTGACCCGCCGCGGCGTGCGCGTACACCCGCTCGTACTCGCGCACCATCCGCTCGCGCGCAAAGCGCTGCACGGCGCACGCGCGACAGGCGAACCGATCCACGACATCCAGCGGACCGCCGGGACGGATCACCTCCGCCATCTCGTCCACGTCCCGCACGATGTAGCCGGTCACCCCCGGCTCTACCAGCTCGGTCACGCTCCCGCGCGCGAAGGCGACCACCGGACAGCCGGCGAGCATCGCCTCGATCATCACGAGGCCGAACGGCTCGTCCCACGTGATCGGCATGAGCAACGCGCGCGCGCCACGCAACAGGGGGACCTTCTGGTCGACGCCGATGCGTCCCAGATAGCGTACGTGCGGCCGGTCGAGCCGCGGCTGCACCTCGCGCGCGCCGAACTCCCGATCCGGCGGATGCACCTGCCCCGCCACGCGGATCGGCACTCCCGCGCGCTCGGCCGCGTCGATGGCCCGGTGCACGCCCTTCACCTCGGCAAAGCGCCCGATAAACGTCACGTAGTCGCCCGCGCGCGGTGCGCACTCGAACCGGTGCACATCCAGCCCGTGATGGACGACCGTCACCTGCGGCAGCGTGATCTCGCGCCGTGCCTGATCGTGCGAGATGGCGACGTAGTGCGCATCGGGAAAGTAGCGATAGAAGGCGGACAGTGCCTCGTCACGCACATGGTGCATGGTGTACACGAGCGGAAGCGTGGGAGTGAGCCTCGCGTACGCGAGCACTCCCGCCGAGTGCGCGTGGACGACGTCGAAGTCTTCCTCCAGCACCTGCTGTAACGCCCAGGTCGTGTGATTGATCTCGGTCATCACGTCGGGCGGCCACTGCGCTTCCCCGTAGAGATACCGCAACTCACCGGACACCGCGGAATCTCCGGTGGCGAAGAGCGTGACATCGTGGCCGCGCGCCACCAGCCCTTCCACCAGCTCGTAGATCACCAGCTCGGTGCCGCCATAGTCCCGCGGTGGCACGGCGACGAACGGGGTGGAGATCATCGCGATCTTCATGCAATTGGGTCCATCCAGATGAGGGTCGGGTCCGGGGTGCGGCGCGGGTCTACGCGATCGTGGGCGGCAGGGGCCACGCGCCGCTCGACGGGCGCTGCCGCGTGATGGCGTGAGCTCCATCACGCGCTGCGCCGGCCCAACTGCAAAACGCACGGGCGGTGCCAGCCCGCGCCGGCAGTGTGTGATCGTCGCGCGGGCTCCGCGGCATCCACGCCGGCTCCGCGCGCCGCGGTTGCGCGCGAGCGCCGCCGTCGTCCTGGCAACGTGTCCGGTGTGCCTCGTCTCTCACGCCCGGCGGCGGCCGCGCTCGCCGTGCTCGGTGCGCTCGCGGCGTCCGCGTCCACCGCGGCCGCGCAGCTTCCCGCGGAAGGGCGCGCACTCTGGGTGAACCGCTTCGAGTACGACTCGCCGGAGCGGATCGCGCACATCATGGAGCGCGCGGCCGGCGCGGGATTCAACATCGTGTACTTCCAGGTGCGCGGCGCGGCGGATGCCTTCTACCGCTCCGACCTCGAGCCGTGCGCCGTGCTCCTCTGCGGCCATCTGGGGGGCACGCCACCGTACGATCCGCTGGACATGGCCGTGCGCGAGGCGCATCGCTACGGTCTCCAGTTGCACGCCTGGCTCAACGCGCTCACCGGACTTCCCGCCGGAAGCGCCGCGGTCTGCGCCACGCTGCGCACCTCCGACCCGGGACACCCGGACCACATCCTGCTTCGCCATCCGGAGTGGGTGATGCTCGATCGTCGCGGGCGCCAATTCCCCTGTCCGAACAGCGAGGAATACGTCTGGCTCTCCCCCGCCTACGCGGGCGTGCGATCGCAGCTCGCCGCCGTCGCGGCCGACATCGTGCGACGCTACGCGGTCGATGGCATTCACCTCGACCGCATCCGCTACCCCAGCGCGGACTGGTCGTACGATGCGGCCAGTCTCGCGCTCTTCGGCGGCCAGCCGGAGGAGCACCCTGCCGAGTGGGATGCGTTCCGCCGCGCACTGGTGAACGCCACCGTGCATGAGACGTTCGACAGCGTCACCGCGGTGCGCTCCGGCGTGGTGCTGAGCGCGGCAGTGTGGGGCGTCTACGACGACCGCTGGCGCTGGCACACCGAAGAAGGGCGCGACGACCTGATGCAGGACCCGCGCGTGTGGGCGCGCGAGGGATACCTCGACGTGGTCGTCCCGATGACGTACCTGCGCGTGAAGGGCGCCTACTGCGCGCGCGCCGATTGGGTGTGCGCTGTGGACGATCACGTCACGAGCGTGCAGGAGACGCTGGGGCACGATGTGTACGTAGGGATCGACGCGGGGCAGGGGACGCGCGCGGTGGTCCGGGAGATCCGGCTCGCGCGCCGCCACGGCGCGCGCGGCGTCGCCATCTACTCGGTGGGCGCTATCGAGAGCGCGCGGATGTGGAACGCCATCGCCGCTGCGTTCCGCGAGGCTCCACCTGCGACGACGCGCGCCGCGGGCGCGAGCGACGCACCGCGGTGACAGCGCTCGTGTGCGGCGCCACCCCCTGACGGACTGGCGCGGCCCGCTCCGCGGTGACATGTTGCTCCCCCCTCTTCTCCGCGTGCCACCGTGTCCCTGTGCACGGCAGCACGGCGGACGATGCACGCGGCGCTGCCGCGAGTGAGCGGCGCCGGCGTTCACACTTCACGCGGGACGGTCGTATGCAGAGAACGGTCGTCGCAGCACTCACCGCGGCAGCGCTTGCCGCATCGTTGGCGTGTCGGGGCTCGGAGGCACGCGCAGGCAGCGCGGCACTCTCGCAGGGCGCGATCGATTCGGTGGAGGCGCTCGACTCCGCGTTCACGGCCGCGATGAACCACCACGATACCGCCGCCGCGGCCGCCCAGTACGCGGACGATGCGGTGGTCATGCCCCCGGGCATGCCGCGCGCCGTCGGACATGACGCCATCGCGAAGCTGTTCGCGTCGTTGGGCGACAGCACGGTGCGGATGCAACTCGTGGGCGATGAAGTACACGGGGCCGGCGACGTCGCCTTCCGCACCGGAACGTACACGGTTTCCACGCAGTCGAACGTGGTGGAGCAGGGACGGTATCTCACCGTCTTCCAGCGGCAGCACAACGGGAGCTGGAAGATCACGCACGACATGTGGAACTCGGAAACACCGCCGCCCAGCCGCCCGCCCGCCGGCGCCACCCCCTGAGCACCCCCTACCGGCGGAGGGCACGCGCCCTCCGCCGGAGGTGACGCGCTACTCCACGCGCATCGCGATCACCGGATCCACTCGGCTCGCGCGTCGCGCAGGCGTGATCACGGCGACCGCGGCCGCCACCAGCATCACGAGGATGGCCGCTCCCCACGCGGTCACGTCGAGTGGCGACACATCGTACAGCATGGCGCCGAGCAGCCGCGTAGCGGCAACGCCTCCGGCGATGCCGATCACGACGCCCGCCGCCACGATCCGGGCGCCCTCCAGCCCGATGAGCCGCACCACCCCAGCGCGCGAGCTCCCCAGCGCGCTCCGGATGCCGATCTCCCGCGTGCGCTGCGCCACGGAATAGCTGAGCACGCCGTACAGACCGGCGATCGTGAGGATGATCGCCACGCCGGCGAACGACCCCAGCAGACTGAAATAGAAGCGCGGCTCGCCGAGCGAGCGTGCGATCACGTCGTTCATCGGCATGATGTCCGACACCGCCGCCTGCGGATCCACGCCGCGGATGGCCGCCGTCACCGTCGCGATCACGGCGCGCGGGTCGCCGCGCCGTACGCGCACCATGAGCGGGAAGGTGCTCGATCCACCCGTCTGCCGGTACGTCCAGTACATCTCCGGCGCCGGCGGCGCGACGGGCCCCGCGTTCTTGATGTCGCTCACCACGCCCACGATCGTCGCGAACGATGTGTCGGTGACGTAGAAGCGCATCCCTACCGCCGACCGCCCCGGAAAGTCGCGCTTGGCCAGCGCCTCGTTCACCACGACAACGAGTGGCGACTCCGGACGGTCGTCGTCGCTCTCGCGCAGCAATCGTCCCTCCAGCAACCGCTGCTCGGTGACGGAGAAGAAGTCCGGCGTCACCAGACGCTGCTCCACGATGGGCTGCTCGGTGGGATTGTCCGCGGGTTGCCCCTCGTAGCGAATGTTCGAGTTGATCCCCCACGCCCGATACGGTACCGCGTTGATCGCCGCCACCGCCTGCACACCGGGGACGGAGCGCACCGCCTCCAGCGCCGGCTCGAGAAAACGCGCCACTTCCGACTGATTCTGGTATTGCTGTGCCGAGACGATCACCTGCATCGAGAGCACCCGGCCGGGATCGAACCCGGGATCGCTGGCCAGAAGCGTGGCGAACGCCTTGAGCACCAGCCCCGCGCCGATGAGCAACAGCAGCGACAATCCGATCTCTCCCACCGCAAGAAGCCGCAGCACGCGATGGTGCTCGCGCCCCGCTCCGCCGCCGCGTCCTCCCCGCAGCGCGTCCTGCGGGTCCACGGTCGCGCTGCGCAGTGTCGGCACCACGCCGCAGATGAACGCGGTCACCACGGAGATCGCCAGCGCGAACGCGAGCACGCGGCCGTCCAGCGCCAATCCCTCCAGTTGGGGGAGCCGCGCCGCCGCCAGTCGTCCAATGCTCCCGATCGCGATGCGCGCGATGCCCAGTCCGAGGATCACCCCGGCCGCGGTGAGCAGCGCGCTCTCGATCAGCGCGGGACGCAACAGGTCGCGGCGCGTGGCGCCGAGCGCCGCACGTACTCCCAGCTCGCGCCGGCGCTGCACGCCGCGCGCGAGCAGCAGCGCGGCCACGTTCGTGGCGGCGATGAGCAGCACGAGCCCCACCGCGCCGAGCAGCAGGAGCAGCGGTTGACGCACCTGCTGCACGTTCTCTCCCACGAGCGGTGCCACGCGCAGGTTCTCGCCGTTGAGCTCCGGATACGCGCTCGCCAGGTTGGCGAAGATGCCGCGCATCTCCGTCTGCGCCGACTGCACCGTGGCCCCCGGCGCGAGCCGGCCGAGCATGGAGAGATAGTTCTGCCGGCGCAGCGCGAGCTGCTGCGATGAAAGCCGGAGCGGAAGCCAGAGCTCGGGGCGCACGATCCGCGCGCCGTGCGGAAAGCGGAAGTCCGGCGTGGTGACGCCCACGATGGTGGTCGGCTCGCCGTCGATGAGCATCGTGCGTCCCACCACGGCGGGGTCGCCGCCAAAGCGCTGCCGCCAGAAATCATCGCTCATCACCGCCACGCGCGGTGCGTCGGTGCGGTCGTCGGCGGGCCCGATCAGACGGCCCACCTGCGCGCGCGCACCGAGCATGCTGAACAGCGACCCGCTCACCGCGAGCCCGGACGCGCGAACCGCATCCTGCGGCAACGTGAGGAGGACCGGCCTGTACGTGAACGCCGACAACTGCTCCACCTGCCGCGATGCGCGCGCGAGATCCACGAAGTTCGGCGCCGACTCCGGCCACGTGCCCTGCGCCCCGCTCTGCGGCGTGATGCGGTGCACGGCGACGAGGCGTTGCGGGTTGCGCAGCGGGAACGATTGCAGCAGCGCGCGGCTCACCGCGCTCGCGATCGCGGTCGTGGCGCCGATGCCGAGCGCGAGACAGAGCACGGCGCAGATGCTCACGACGGGCGACCGGACCAGCGCGCGCGCGGCGCGCCGCACTTCGGCGAATCGAACGGCGTACACAGGGAGACCTCGGGGTTGGCAGGCGACGGTGAGACAGTACGTCCGCGGAAAGCGTTGCGTTTCGCGCGCCGCCTGCTACCGGAGCCCGCGCGGGGTGACCGCGCGCTCCGCCGCGCCGAGCGCGATGTCCACCGCCAGCGCCAGCAGCGCGGCCGGGATCGCGCCGGAGAGGATCATCCGCGTGTCCGCGAGCGAGAGGCCGGAGACGATGGGTTCCCCCAACCCGCCGGCGCCGATGAACGCGGCCAGCGTCGCCGTGCCCACGTCGATCACCGCCGCGGTGCGGATGCCGGCCATGAGAATCGGCGCGGCGAGCGGAAGCCGCACCTGCCGCAGCACCTGCGCGGGAGTCATACCGAGCGCGGTGGCCGCGGCGACGGCGTCCGGATCGGCATCGCGCACGCCGGTGTACGTGTTGCGCACGATCGGGTAGAGCGAATAGAGAAAGAGCGCCACGAGCGCGGGCACCACGCCGATCCCGATGAGCGGGATCATGAACGCCAGAAGCGCGATGCTCGGGATGGTTTGCAGAACACCAATCGCGCGCACCACACCCTCCGCCGCACCACGGCGCCGCTCCAGCGCGAGCCCGATGGGCACCGCCACGAGCACGGCCGCGAGTAGGGAGACACCCGTGAGCACGAGATGCCGCCCCGTACGCCGCGCGATCGCCGCGCGCTCCTGCCACAGATACGCCGCGAGCGTGCCGCGTGTAGCCCGCACATCATCGGCGCGCGCGGACGTGTCCGTGCCGGCGGTCTGCACGGTCGCACTGCTCGTGAGCCCGAGCGAGGCGAGCGCGTCGCGCGCCACCCGCGCCACCGGAACACCCTCCACCTCCACGCGCTCGTTCCACGCGCGCATGGAGTCCACGCCGATGCGCCCGGAGAGAAGTGTGAGCGCGGCCACCGCGCCCGGCATCTCGCGCGCGAGCGAGGCGCTCACCAGCGCAGCCGCCTCGTACGGGGGAAAGAAGGCGCGATCGTCGCGCAACACCACCAGATCGTAGCGGCGGATGAGCCCGTCGGTGGAGTATCCGTCCACCACGTCCACCTGGCCGGCGGCGAGCGCGCGATACTTCACGGAGGACAGCAGCGGACGCACGCGCGCGAAGCGCATGCCGTAGCGCGCGCGCAATCCGGGGAGCCCGTCGGCGCGTCCGATGAAATCCGCCGAGAGTCCGGCGGAGAGCTGCGGCGCCGCGCGCGCCAGATCGCTCAACGTGTGCAGCCCGTACCGCTCTGCCGTCTCGCGGCGCACGGCAATGGCGTACGTGTTCTCGAATCCCAGCGGTGGCAGCCAGCGCACTCCGTACCGCGCGGTGAACTGGCGGGAGACCTCGTCGTACACCGCGCGCGCATCGCCGCGCGGCTCCTCGTGCAGGATGGCGAGCAGCCCGGTGCCCGTGTACTCCGGGTACACGTCCACGGCCCCCGCGCGCAGCGCGCTGAAAGCGATCTCCGTGGCACCGAGACCGGGGCGGCGCTCCACGCGGTACCCGCGCGACTCGAGTAGCTGCGAGAACATCTCCGCCAGGATGTACGACTCGCCGAACGGCTTGGAGGCGACCACGATCGCGCGCGACGAAGACGGAGACGTACGTGGTTGGGCATCCATGGTGCGCACCGCGGACACGAGCGCCGCCGTCGCGATGACGCCCGCCACACACGCGCGCCGCGTCACGCGGGACAGCGCGCGTCTCACGCCGCCACTCCGGCGCGCGCGAGCAGCTCCGCAACGTACGGCGTGGTCGGATGCGATCGCACCTCGTCCGGCGTCCCCTCCTGCACGATCTCGCCCGCGCGCAGCACGGCAAGGCGGTCGGCGAGGAGCATCGCCTCGCGCAGGTCGTGGGTGACCAGCACGCAGGTGACCGGATGGTCCCGGCGCACGTCGAGGAACGTGCGCTGCGCATCGGCACGCGTGATCGCGTCCAGCGCGCCGAACGGCTCGTCCAGCAAGATGACCTCGGGGCGCGGTGCGAGCGCGCGCGCCATCGCCACGCGCTGGCGCTGCCCGCCGGAGAGCGCGCGCGGATACCGTCCCCCCAGCGCAGTGGCGTCCAATCCCACCATGGCCAACGCATTCTCGGCGCGTGCGCGGGCGTCGGGCGCGCCACGCAGGCGCGGCACGAGCTCCACGTTGCGCAGCACCGTCCAGTGCGGGAGCAGTCCCCCTTCCTGCGGCACGTATCCCGTATCGCGGCGCAGCACGGTCGTGTCCATCTCGCGCACGTCGCGCCCGTGCACGAACACCGTGCCCGTGTCGGGATCCACGAGTCGATTGAAGCATCGGAGCAGCGTCGTCTTTCCCGAGCCGCTCTCCCCCACGAGCGCGACGCACGCGTGCGCCGGCACGGCGAGCGTCACGCCACGCAGCGCCTCCACGCTCCCGAAACGCTTCCACACGCCGCGCGCGTGCAGTGCGGGAGGAGCGTTCCCCGTCGATGCCCTCGGCGCTGTCATGGATACGACCTCCGTCATCGATGCAGGCGCCCACCCGGCCTGCCACGTATCACGCGGGAGAGAAGCCTCGAGCGAAACGTGTCGGCCGGCGTGCGACGCGGGGCATCTTACGCGTGCCCGCCGTGCCCCGCCACCGCGCCGCGCTCGGATAGAGCGCTCCCTCGAGCTCCCGAACGCGTGCCGGGACCACCGCGCGTCTCGCCTCGCTGCAACCACCGGCCCGGTGCCGCTGTCCCACTCCTGTCAGTGCCTGCGCTCAGATACGATTCTCACAGCGCCCACCTACAGGAGCTGTCGCGATGCCGATATCCCTCTCCCGCGCGATCCGACGCGCGATCCCCGCGCTCCCGGCCTGTCTCGCTCTCGTGATCGCCGCAACCGCCGCGGCACAGCAGAGCGACGATGACTGGCTCGAGCGCTGCCGGCGCCAGTCCCACGACGACGACCGCGCGCACGCGTGCGAGGTACGACACACCGGGCTCGCCGCGACCGGAGCGGTGCAGGTGAACGGTGGGACGGACGGCGGTGCGTCCGTCCGCTCCTGGGATCGCGACAGCATCGACATCTCCGCGCGTATCCAGACGAGTGCCGAATCCGACGAGCGCGCACGCGAGTTGGCACGCGACATCCGCATCGTGACCACCGATGGTCACATTCGCGCCGAGGGGCCCGACTTGCAGGAGCATGACGAATCGTGGAGCGTGGTCTTCATGCTGAGCGTGCCGCGGCACACCGACGTCGATGTCACCGCCGTCAACGGACCGGTGAGCGTGCGTGGCGTGACCGGCCGGATGTCGCTCCAAACGACGAACGGCCCGGTGGCGCTCAGCGAGGTGGGCGGCGACGTCACCGCGCGCACGACGAACGGGCCGGTGGTGGTGCGGCTCGCCGGCGACCGTTGGGACGGAAATGGCCTGGATGCGGAGACGACGAACGGGCCGGTGGTGCTACGGATTCCGGAGAACTACTCGGCGCAGCTCGACGTGGGGACGAGCAACGGGCCCTTGGTGCTCGGCATCCCGATCACCGTGCAGGGGAGGATCCACTCACATGTCACCACCCAGTTGGGATCGGGCGGCGCGTCCATTCGCGTGATGACCACCAACGGGCCGCTCCGGCTCGAGCGCGCCTCGACCGGGCAGGAGGGCGGCGAGGAGTAGCGCTCTTCGGCGCGGGGCGCGTCAGTGGATGCCGCGACAGAGCACCGCTGACGCCCCCTGCGCCATGCAGTGCCCCGCGCGCACGGGCGTCGCCTGAGTGCCGCGGCTGCTCCGCACGCTCGATGCGGCGCGCTCCCACCAGCCGAGCCCGGAGCCCCACCGCGCCGCGTGTCCCCGCACATCCACGTGCACGAAGGGACCGCTCGGCCCCATGGCCGCGTACAGGCCGAGCCCGCCCGCGAGCTCCGGGTGCTGCCGCTCCACGCGCTCCACCGCGTTCCCCACCACGCGCGCATCGGCGGCGTCCACGTGCCAGTCGCCGTTCAGGTCATCCATGCGGCCGTCGCCATCGGCGTCGATGATGAAGTCCGCGGCCTCGCCGTACATGTGACGGCTCTCCGCGGCCGCACCCATCTCGCGGAGCGCGGCGTTGTGCAGCGGAGAGCGGAAGCCGGAGAGCATCCGCACGCGCGATGCGCGCACGCCATGACGCGCCAGGTCCTGCAGCACCAACTCGAGCTTGTCCACCAGCGCGGTGCGCACCAGAACGTACTTGGGCCAGACATCCTCCTGCCCATCGTCGTGCACCAGGAAATCGCCGAGACGAATGTGCGCCGAGAGCGCGATCCCCGTGTCTTCAGGCGCCACCTTCAGGAACCCGTCGCGCAAGGAGGCGGGAATGCGCCGGTCGTGCAGCTCCTCCGGCCAGAACCCCACTCGGTACGTCCCCACGTACGAGCCGCGCTTCCGTGTGAACGGCGTGAGCGGGACGGCGGCGGTGGCATCCGGCGTGCCGGTACTGTCCAGCAGGTAGAGCCCCGCGCCATCCGGTCCGCCATCGACGATCCGCGCCAGCAGCCGCCGGCTCGCGCCCGACCAGCCGTCTTCAGGCGCCGCGACGTCGCTCCACGGATCGCGCGGCGCGCCGTCGGGTGCCGGCTCCGCGACATCCCCGGCCACCGAGGCGGCGGGAAGCACGCTGGTGGGGACCGCATCGGTGGAGAGCGTGGTCGTCGCGAGCGGCGCGGGGGAGAGACCGGCCGGCGCGAGGATGGACGAGCGGCTGGCCATCGCGATCATCACGTCGAGCGAGGGACCCGGCGTCCTCCGCGCGGCCACGGTGCCCGCGTCCGCCAGCCACAGCCACGCGAGCGGTATCGCGCACAGCGAGAGCGCGCCAGCGGCACGCGCCGCACGCCGCGAGCGCGATGCACGGATCCACGTCGTGAGACGCATGCGGAGTGAATGAACGGCGACGAAACCGGGGGAGGTACTCACACGGACAGGACGACCGCGCGCGGGGCGCGGCAACCCGGACTTCGGTCATCGTGACTGCAAATTTCCGTTCACGGCGCTGGGCGCGGACGTCTATGCCGATCCTGGGAGCCAACGCCATCGTGGGCGCGCTCGCGCAGCACCTGGAACTCCTTCTGCAGCACGTCCAGTTCGGCGTCGGAGAGATCTTCCAGGTCGACCATCCCCGTGCGGGCGTGCGCCACCGCTCGCAGCAGCTCGTCCAGCTTGAGGTGCATGGCGCGCGCGTCGCGGTTCTGCGTGTTCTGGATGAGGAACACCATGAGGAAGGTGACGATCGTCGTCCCGGTGTTGATGACCAGTTGCCAGGTGTCGGAGAAGCGAAAGACGGGCCCGGTAATCCCCCACGCCACGATCACCAGAAAAGCGGCGAGAAAGGCCCACGCGCTCCCCATCGCCCGCGACACCGTCTGCGCCAGCTTGCGGAATACGTCGTTCATGCGACCCACCTCTCGGCTGCGAGTCCCGCACCGCGCTGGGGGCGGCCACGGAAGAACCGACCGCTGCGGTGTACCGTCCCACCCTTCCGTTGTCCCTCTCCCCTCTGCTCCCTCTGCCCGGGGTCTCCCGGTTGCGACGGTGCACCCACCTCACTCGCGTGCGGCGTGCCAACGGATGGCGATCTCCGGCTGTCTCACCCTCCCGGAGCGCGTCGCGGGTTCGGGTGTATCGCCCGGCCCGCCGCGCATCGCCCCTGAAACCTCGCACCTGCCGCCCGCGTACGCGGCATCGTTCGTCTTCGTCTTGAACCGGGAGGATGCATGAGACGCCTGGCATTTCACGCGCTGGCCCTGCTCGTCGTCGCCAGCCCCATTTCACTCGCCGCGCAGGAGCAGCGCGCCGTCGACGCCGATGCGTTCCGCTGGCAGCAGGCCATGCAGCCGGGCACCACGTTGATCCTCCGTTCCGCGAACGGTGCCATCGACGTGACAGCCGCCCAGGGGAGCGAGGCCGCGGTGCAGGGGGAGCGCAGCGGCGATCGGGACGGGCGCGATCGGATCGTCTTCGACGCCGTGCGTGATGGAGACAACTGGGTGATCTGCGCGCGCTACGAGAGCGACTCCTGCGATGCCACCGGCATTCGATCGGGCGGCGGCAATCATTCCCACCGCGGCAACGTGCGCGCGGACCTGACCGTCCGCCTGCCGCGCGGTGTGAAGCTCCATGCCGGGAGCGGGAACGGTGCCGTGACGGTGCGCGATGCCGGCGCCGACGTGGTCGCGAGAACGGGGAACGGGCGCGTGAGCGTGTCGTCGGCCGCCGGCGCGGTGGAGGCGAGCTCCGGGAACGGCGCCGTGACCGTGGACGGCGCGCAGGGCACCGTGTCCGCGCACACCGGGAACGGCGACGTGCAGGTGACCACGGTGCACGGTCCGGTAAGCGCGAGCTCGGGGAATGGCTCCATCGTCGCATCCATGGCACAGCTCGATGCGGACGCGGAGATGCACTTCAGCACCGGGAACGGAAGCGTGCGCGTCACCTTGCCCGCGGATTTTCAGGGCGAGGTCGACGCGAACACTGGAAACGGCTCCGTGCGCACGGACTTCCCGATCACCATGCAGGGGAGCATTCGCCCCGGGCACGTGCATGGGACGATCGGCAATGGGGGGACGAAGATCAGGATGAGCTCGGGGAACGGGTCCCTTTCGCTCATCAAGGCAGGGTGACCGGGCGGGCATCCAGCACGCGCGGCGAGATGGGGCGCGTGCAGTTTGGGGGCCGGTGCGCAGTGTGGCACCGGCCCCTCCGCGCGTTGTGGACGCTGGGGCGCGCACCGCCGGGACGCATTATACTTGTAATTAGCAATCAATTGCTAAACTGCTAGCAGGTATCGCTATCGCGGTGCGCTTTCGCTTTCGGAATGGCGCCCGCGTACAACAACGGACCGTAGACCTCCGACGCGCACATGCGCGAATCGGACAGGGTAAGGGTACCGCTCGCGACGTGCCGCCTGCGGCACCGCACCGGTCGATCGTATTTGCGAGGGGATCATGGCGACCACCGTCACCAACGAAATCCACGAGCTGCTCGGAGACGACGCCGAGTCGCTGCTCGGCTACACGGCCAAGGGGTTCCCGCGGTCGATGCTGCACCTGCCTGGCCCGGACTACGTGGATCGCATCCTCGCGCAGACCGATCGCAGTCCGCAGGTGCTGCGCAACTACCAGCAGATCCTCAACACCGGCCGGCTCGCCGGCACGGGGTACGTCTCCATCCTCCCCGTGGACCAGGGGATCGAGCACTCCGCGGGGGCGAGCTTCGCGCCCAATCCGCCGATGTTCGACCCGGACACCATCGTCCAGCTCGCCATCGAAGGCGGCTGCAACGCCGTGGCCACCACGCTCGGCACCCTCGGCGCCATCTCGCGCCGATACGCGCACAAGATCCCGTTCCTCATGAAGCTCAACCACAACGAGCTGCTCACGTACCCGAACGCGTTCGATCAGATCATGTTCGCGAGCGTGGAGCAGGCGTTCAACCTGGGCGCGGTGGCCGTGGGGGCGACGGTCTATTTCGGCTCGGAGCAGTCCACGCGGCAGATCCAGGAGGTATCGCGCGCGTTCGCGCGCGCGCACGAGCTCGGGATGGTGACCGTGCTCTGGTGCTACCTGCGCAACAGCGCCTTCAAGGTAGACGGCACCGACTATTCCCTGGCCGCCGATCTCACCGGCCAGGCCAACCACCTTGGCGTCAGCATCGAGGCGGACATCATCAAGCAGAAGCTGCCGGAGAACAACGGCGGCTACAACGCGCTCAAGTTCGGGAAGACGCACAAGAAGGTCTACACCGAGCTCACCCCGGGCGACCATCCCATCGAGCTCACGCGCTACCAGGTGGCCAACTGCTACATGGGACGTGTGGGACTCATCAACTCCGGCGGCGCGAGCGGGGAGAACGATTTCGCCGAAGCGTGTCGCACCGCGGTCATCAACAAGCGCGCGGGGGGGATGGGACTCATCAGCGGGCGCAAGGCATTCCAGCGTCCCATGAAGGACGGCGTCCGCCTGCTCAACCTCATCCAGGACATCTACCTGGACGAGAGCATCACCGTCGCGTAGCGCACGCCGCGCGCACGCGGCCACGGACAGTGCTGCAGGTGACGTCGCGGGCGCCTCGAGCGGGCGCCCGCCGTTGCATCGTGGCGGCCCAGCGCGCGGCCCGGAGCGCGGGTCAGCGCATCGGGCACCGTGCCCGACTCCCTGTACAATTTTGTCACACGACGCGCTGTTGACGCGCGCAATGCGCGGGCGCGTTGCCGTGGAGGCGCATGCGCCGTCTGCATCGGAGTACCCGCGCGACGGAGGAAGCGCGCGCGGGAGAGGCCACTCCGGCCGAAGTCCCACGACACAGACGAGGTTTGCCATGCGTACCACTCACGTTCTGCTCGCGGCGGCGTTCGTGGCGGCCACGGCGGCCGTTCCCGCCCGTGCACACGCTCAGGGAATCCCGCACTTCTCCATCGAAGGTGCCGGCGTGTACGTGAATCCCGAAGGGACCGACTTCGAAGGGATCGACGGCTCGTTCGGCTTCGAGGCGCAGGCGCGCCTCTCGCTGGGAATGCTGTCGCTCGGCGCGGGCTATCAGCGCAGCGTGCACGAGGTCCAGGGCTTCAGCAACGACATGCGCGTGAACGGCTTCTTCGCCGAGCCGCGGCTCAACATCCCGCTGCCGGGTCCGTTCAAGCCATACATCCTGGGGCGCGTGACGCGCACGTCGGAGAACATGGACGTGGACGATCCGATCATCGGCACCGGTGATCTGGAGACGCACGGCTGGGCGTTCGGCGCCGGCGCCGGCTTCATGCTGCACCTCGCGCCCATGGTGGCGATCAACCTGTCGGCGGAGTACAACCATCTCTCGCTCGACGACTTCCAGTTGGACGGCTCGACGATGGACGACACCAACTCGAGCGGGCAGAACCTCGCGCTGCGCGCGGGTCTCTCGATCGGCCTGGGGCACTAGTCCGCACGCGGTACCAGCACACACGCCCCGCACCGGGAGCAGAGTCCCGGTGCGGGGCGTGTCACATCGTGGATCGTCCTTCGCGGGCTATGCCGTCCTGATCCAGCGCATCAGTTCCTGGAACGACGGCCGCTTGCCGGTGCTCAGGATTCCCACGCGGTAGATCTTTCCCGCCACCCACGACACCGCGACGACCGACAACGCCAGGAGCACGACCGAGAGCGCGATCTGCGCGGGCGGGATGGCCGCCGCCGCGATCCGCATCGGCATCGCGATCGGCGAGGTGAAGGGGACGAGACCGAGGACGGTCGCCTTCGTCCCCAGCGGATCGGTGGCGATCGACCCGATGAGCATGAGCGGAATGATCAGCGGGAGGATGGCGGCCATCTGGAGCGACTGTGCCTCCTGCTCGCTCGTCACCGCCGCGCCCATCGCCGCGAACACGGCGGCGAAGAGGAAGAACCCGAGTATGAAATACAGGAGGAAGAGTCCACCCGTGGCGGGTGCGATGTGCAGCACCTGAAGAGCCTGCGCGGAGATGCCGAACCGCTGCGTCAGAAACGACGACTGCGTGGCGGCGATCGCGACGAACGCGGCCCAGATGGCCACCTGCAGAATGGCCGCCGAGCCGCCGCCGATGACCTTGCCGATCATGAGGCTCTGCGCGTTCACCGAGCTCACCATGAGCTCGGAGATGCGGTTCGTCTTCTCCTCGAGCACGCTGCGCAGGACGCTGATCCCGTAGAAGAGCGTCATGAAGTAGATGAGGAACGCCACCACGTAGGCGAAGATGAAGACCGACGCGTCGGTCCCGCCCTGCTCCCCCTGCGCCGTGACGCGGGTGCTCGAGAGGCTCACCGGTTGCACCAGCGCCGCCACCTGCTCCGCGCGGAGCCCCGCCGCTTCCAGCCGCTCCCCCTGCACCGCGCGTGAGGCGGCCTGCCTCACCTCGGTCCGGATCTGCGCCCCGGGGATGCTGCGCGCGCGGTAGAGCACGCTATCCCCTTCGAGGATGTTCGACGGCAGGACGATGTAGGCGTCGAGCGCCTTCTGCGCCACGAGCCGGTTGAGCGAATCGCGCACCCCCTCCAGCGGCGCCGCGATGCGGTCCACCGTGTACGTGTTTCCCTCCGAGTCCGCGCGCGGGACCGAGAGCAACTGGATGAACCGCTCGCCCACCGTGCTGGGCGCCTGGTCCACCACCGCCACGCGCAGGTGCTTCCCGCCGTCGCTGGAGCCGGAGATGAGCAGGAGCGCGACCAGGAAGACGGGGAAGATGATCGTCCCCACGACGAACATCTTGGACTGCACGCGCGAGCGGAACTCGCGCTTGATGATCAGCATCGTCTCAGACATGGGCTTCCTCGGGGCGGCGATGCGGCGTGACGGCGCCGGTGACGCGCTGGACGAAGATCTCGTGCAGCGACGGCTGCACACGCGCGAAGCGGAGTATGGGGACGTCGATGCGCGAGAGCACGCCCAGCACCGTGTGCGTGTCCGCGCCGCGCGAGAGCTCGAGCTCGAACGCCGTCCCATCGCGCAGCGCGGTGACGGTGGTGAAGGTCCCGTTCCCCGGGCGGAGCTGCTCCTGGATGGCCGGCGATTCGCGCTCGAATTCCACCTCGTACCGGTTCCCCATGTGGCTGCGCTTCACCTCGCGCAGATTGCCGTCCAGCACCTTGCGCCCCTCGGCGATGATGCAGACGTGCTCGCAGAGCTGTTCCGCCTGATCCATGTTGTGCGTGCTGAAGAGCACCGTCCGCCCCTCGCTCCGCGCGCCGAGGATCGTGTCGCGGAGCACTTCCTGATTCACCGGATCGAGCCCGGAGGCCGGTTCGTCCAGGATCAGCAGGTCGGGGCGGTGCAGGATGGTGGTGATGAACTGCACCTTCTGCTGCATCCCCTTGGAGAGCGTCTCCACGCGCGCGTTCTCCCACTCGCTGAGCCCCATCCGCTCCAGCCACTCGCGCCCCTGCGTGCGCCCCTGCGCTTCGGGCACCCCCTTGAGCGCGGCGAAGAAGACGATCACGTCCAGCACCTTCATCTTCTTGTACAGTCCGCGCTCTTCGGGGAGGTACCCCACGCGGCGGAGGACCTTGCGGTCGGCCGCCGGATCCGCCCCCAACATGGAGATGCTGCCGCTGTCACGCCCGATGATGTTCATGATCATCCGGAGCGTGGTGGATTTCCCCGCGCCGTTGGGACCGAGGATGCCGTAGATCGTGCCGGCCGGGACGGCGAGACTCAGCCGGTCCACCGCCACGTGTCCCGCGTACCGCTTGGAGATGTCGTCGATTCGGATCGCGTCGGTCATGCGGATGAAGGTTGAAGCGGATGCATGTCACCGCCTGGGCGTGCGGGGGCAGAGCTGCTGAGCGGAGCGATGACGGGGAGTGAGCGCGCGGTGCGGAGCGGAATCGTGTGCCGCGCCGCCATGCGGGCGGGCGCGCCGAGCCGCGCGCACCTCAACCTATGCCTCCGCGCGCTCCCCCACAAATGCCTTCGTGCGACAGCAGCGGCTGCCGGCGCTTCGCCGCGGGGTCAGCCCCTTCCATCAGGGGAGACGACGCGACTGCAATCTGGCCGCGCGGACTTCGCCGCCGCTGTCGACGCAGATGGGCTACCACCGCGGCAAGCGCGACGGGGTAGCCTCCATGCCCTCTCGGCCCGCAGGCGCCCTTCTGCCGGCTGCCCGCCAGTGGTAAGTGGCCACGGCACAGATGGTTACTTGTCTCTATCCGAACATCTGGATATATTGCTGCCCATGGCGGCACCTGTACTCGATGTACTCGACAGACTCGGCATCCTTGCCGATGACACGCGGGCGCGCCTGCTCCTGCTGCTCGACGAGCACGAGCTGACCGTCTCCGAAATCCAGAAGATCCTCCGGATTCCGCAGTCCACCGCCAGCCGGCAGCTCAAGCTCCTGGCCGACGCGGGGTGGGTGTCGTCGCGCGCGGAGGGGACGACGCGGTGGTACGCGATCGCTCGCGAGCGGCTCTCTGAGGCCGATCGAGAGATCTGGGCGCTCGTCCGGCAGGAGATCGAACAGACCGCCGCCGCATCGCAGGTGGCTGAACGGGCGCGCGCGGTAGTTGCCGAGCGGCGCGCCACGTCGCGCGAGTTCTTCTCGAGTGCCGCGGGGGAGTGGGACCGCCTTCGTACGGAGCTGTTCGGATCGCGTCCGGAGATGCTCGCCATCCCCGCGCTGCTCGATGCGTCGTGGGTGGTGGGCGATCTGGGTGCGGGCACCGGGCAACTCGCGGCTACACTGGCACCGTGGGTCGCGCGTGTCATCGCGGTGGACGGCTCGGCGGAGATGCTCGCCGCCGCGCGCGCGCGACTGTCCGACGTCTCCAACGTGGAGCTGCTGCATGGCGAGCTGGAGCGCCTTCCGATGGAGGACGCATCGCTCGACGCGGCGATCCTCGCGCTCGTGCTGCCGTACGTGGCCGAGCCGCTCCGCGCGCTCGAGGAGGCACGGCGCGTGCTGCGTCCAGGAGGACGGCTGCTGGTGGTGGACATGCGCGCGCACGATCGTGACGATCTGCGCCGCATGGGACATCTCTGGCAGGGATTCGACGAAGCGCGCATGACCGGCTGGCTTCGCGAGGCGAAGTTCACCAATGTGCGTTACGTTCCGCTGTCGCCGGATGTTGCGGCATCGGGACCCACGCTCTTTGCCTGCTCCGCGCGCGCGGGGGCGGCGCTCGCTGCGGCGTTGGTGGCGCCGGACGCATCGATGTCATCCGTGGCATCGGCCCACGGCGGCGCTCGGCGAGAGATGCGCTCGGTGGCCGAGTCTGCGGTCGCCAGCGCGAGCGCGGGCGAATCGGGCGCGGAGATCGCTTCTGCCCGCGATTCATCAGCGACAGCCGTTGATGACTCTCCCGCGCGCACGGCGGCGGCGGAGCTCGAGTGGTGAGATGGCACGCGGCACGCACGCAGCGAGCGTCTGCGCGACGATCGTGTACGCGACGATGAACACACTGTCCACAGGCTTCACAACACACCGAGGGATTTCCACGATGGCAACCACGGTCACGTCCGAGCGCGCGCGCACCGCCGCCTCGCAGGAGCGTCCTCCCTTCAAGGTGCGCGACCTGTCGCTCGCGCCCTGGGGGCGGAACGAGATTCGTCTGGCGGAGCACGAAATGCCCGGCCTCATGGCGCTGCGCGCGGAGTACCGCGGCGCGAAGCCGCTGGCCGGCGCGCGCATCATGGGCTCGCTGCACATGACCGTGCAGACGGCGGTGCTCATCGAGACGCTCGTCGAGCTGGGCGCGGACGTGCGCTGGGTGTCGTGCAACATCTTCTCCACCCAGGATCACGCGGCGTCCGCGGTGGCGGTGGGGCCGAACGGAACGCCGGAGCGTCCCGCGGGGGTGCCGGTGTTCGCGTGGAAGGGAGAGACGCTCGAGGAGTACTGGTGGTGCACGGAGCAGGCGCTCATGTGGCCCGATGGCGCGGGACCGAACCTCCTGCTCGATGACGGCGGCGATGCCACGCTCCTCGTGCACAAGGGAGCGGAGTTCGAGCGCGCGGGCGCGGTGCCATCCTTCGACGCGGAGCACGATCCGGAAGAATGGGGTGTGATCCTGGATCTGCTGCGCGCCGAGCAGAAGCGAAACCCGGGGCGATGGACGGCCGTGGCGAAGGGAATCCGCGGCGTGTCGGAGGAGACGACGACCGGCGTGCACCGGCTGTACGAGATGATGCGGAAGGGCACGCTCCTCTTTCCCGCGATCAACGTGAACGACTCCGTCACCAAGTCGAAGTTCGACAACGTGTACGGCTGCCGGCACTCGGTGATCGACGGGCTCAACCGCGCCACCGACGTGATGCTCGGCGGCAAGGTGGCCGTGGTGTGCGGATACGGCGAGGTGGGGAAGGGGTGCGCGCAGGCGCTGCGCGGACAGGGCGCCCGCGTGGTGGTGACGGAGATCGACCCCATCTGCGCGCTGCAGGCGGCCATGGAAGGCTATCAGGTGGCGACACTGGAGGACGTGCTGGAGACGGCGGACGTCTTCATCACCGCCACCGGCAACAAGGACGTCATCACCGTGCACCACATGCAGCGGATGAAGGACAAGGCGATCGTCGGGAACATCGGGCACTTCGACAACGAGATCGACATGGCCGGTCTCAAGAAGGTGCCCGGCATCAAGCGGATCACCATCAAGCCGCAGTACGACGAGTTCGTCTTTCCCGATGGCCACGGCGTGTTGATCCTGGCCGAGGGGCGGCTGCTCAACCTGGGGTGCGCCACGGGACATCCGAGCTTCGTGATGTCGGCGAGCTTCACCAACCAGGTGATGGCGCAGATCGAGCTGCACACCAACGCCGACTCGTACGAGCGGAAGGTCTATCTGCTCCCCAAGAAGCTGGACGAGAAGGTGGCGCGGCTGCACCTCGACCAGCTCGGCGTGCGTCTCACGGAGCTGTCACCGGAGCAAGCGGAGTACATCGGCGTGCCGGTGGAGGGGCCGTACAAGGGGGAGCACTACAGGTACTAATCCGCGTCCGTCGGCGTGAACCGGATCTCCCCGTCCGGCCCGCGGTCCACGATCCCGCTGTACGATCCGAGCACGCGGCGATTCCACCAGCGGCCCGTGCGGTTCTTGGTGTCGAGATCGGTGAACCAGTACTTCCACAGCACCGCGCGCACCTGCAGAGGCGCGCGGCCACGGAACGGGTCGCGCGCGAAGAGCTCGAGCACCGCGCGGGAGCGCTCCAGCAGCCGCTGCTGCGTGAGCACCACCCACTCGTTCTCCTGCCATTCGCCCAGTGACGCGAACCAGAGGTTCCACTCGAAGCGCGGCTGATACGGCGCATAGATGCCGGGCGCGGCCTGCGGATCCTGTGGCTTGTAGCGGAAGGGATAGGGCACCCACGTTGTGCCGTCGGTGGTGCCCTGGAACTCGATCTCGTACCGCTCCGGAGTCATGACGGCAAAGAGCCCGTACGCGTTCGCGATGCGGAAGGGGGCGATCGCGCGGGCGGGGAACGCGAGCAGGCGCGGCACGGGGATGAAGTACGCCGCGAGTGCGGCCACGGTGCTGTAGAAGATCCACACGAGCGCGACCGCCGCTCCCCACGTGCGCCATCGCGGCCGGAGCACCGGCGTGCCGGCGGGAAGTCGCAGGCGAAGCCGCGCCATGGCGCGATCGTCGAGCAGGAAGATCCCCAGCGCGAGGACCAGATAGTTCAGGAAGGCGTAGTTGGCCGTGAGGATGATCGATACCTGCATGGCCGACACGATGGCGAAGAGCACGATGCGCCACCGGCGCGGCGCGAACAGCCCCCACACGAGTACCAGCTCCACCGCGAGCGTGAAGACCACCACCGCGGCGTGAAAGGCGTGCGGAAGGTGCTGCACGTAGTAGCCGATCCAGGTGGGAAGCGGCGCGTTCTCGTAGTAGTGATCCATGGCGGTGAGCGCGCGCCACGTGGGATCGCCGCTCGCCAGCTTCACCACCCCCGACTCGAAGTAGATGCGGAACCACTCCCACTGCAGCAGGAACACGCTCGCGCGCGATGGCGGATGCAGCGCGCCCAACCCCGGGCGCATTCCGGTGGGCGCCAGGATGGCGGACAGCACTCCGGCCTCGAGCAGCATCCCGTCGGACTGATACGACGAGAACACCTGCAGCGCGGCGACGAACGAGAGAAAGAGCACGGTACACGCGATTGTGCTGGCGCGCGGCCACACGTTGAACGTGAGGAGGAGCGACGCGATGATCCCGGCCGCCACCGCGATGGTGAGCGCGGTGTGCCCCGCGCCGAGCCAGAAAAGCGTCGGCGCCGCCCACACGCGGTGCAGGGGGGACAGCAGTTGCGCGAGGGCGGAGAGATACTCTCCCGCGGGGAGAATGCCCTGCGGACCGATGAGCCCCTGCACCTGTCCCGCCAGCGAATAGAACGCGGAGAAGAAGATGAGCCCGAGCGCGCGCAGGAAGATCCAGCGCGCCCACAGGTAGCCGGCCGTGGCGGCATCCGGAGGGCCGAACCATCGCGCGGCAAGCTCGCGCAGCGTCGTGCTCACGGTTCAGTAGGGGCGCCGCTCACGTGTCACCGTGATCGGACCACAGCACGCGCCAGCCGCCGCCGTACGACGCGCGCACGCGCCCGCGGAACGGAACGAGGGCGAGCAGCACGAACCCCGCGATCATGCTCTGCGCGGCGAGTACCGGGTTATGATAGCCGAGCGTCCACGGGGCGATGAGCAGCCACAGGCCCAGGGGGAGCTCTGCCCACCGCAGCTCACGGGTGACGCCCGCGGCGGCGACGATCGCGATCGCGGCGATCACCGGGCCGACGATCCGGTCGTTGACCGCCGCGCGGCCCCCGTAGCCGAGCACGCCCGGCGATGCGACGAGCCACACGCCCACGATCGCGCTCACGATTCGTGCCCACATCTCACTGTGCTCCGCCGCGCTTGCCGCGCGTGAGCGGTGCGGAGAGATCGTCGCGCCCGATCCCCCAGAAGGCGCGCCACACGGAGCGTTCCGGCGTGCGCGAGACGCGCCGGAGATACTGCAGACTGGCGAGCACCTCGTCCATGGCCGGCCCGATCATGAGCATGGAGATGACGGCCGACAACAGGCAGAGCGTGCAGAAGGTGTGGTAGACGACCGGTTGCGCGATCACGAGCGCGATGCTCACGGCGCCGAGCGGGCCCACGAGGATGCCGAAGAGCACCACGATCCACGGCATGGTGCGCCAGCGCCGTACACCGCCGATCACGCCCGCCAGCGCATCGGCCAGGTAGCCGAGCGCGCCCAGCGTTGCATCGGAGACGGGGAGAGCGAAGGAGATGGACGAATGGAGGATGCGTCGACTGCCGTCACCGAAGAACGGCTCCCACACGTCGCGCACCACGCCGTACTGATAGAGCGCGAGGTATCCGGCAACGCACCCCCCCACGACCGCCAGCGCTACGACCGGCAGTCGCTGTCGCCACGATGCCGGGTTGTAGCTCCACCCCGGCGGCGCGTGCTCGTCGACGCGCCGTGTGGTGGCGTCCGCGCCGCGCGCGGGGATGCGTGCGGCGTGTAGCGCGCTGTCGATCTCCCTGTCCATCGCGCGGGCATTGTCATCGCGATGCTGCTCGGCCGGTGACGGCGCGTGGCGCGATGACGCCTCGCGATCGCGGTGGTGCGCCGTGCCGAGTCGTGCCATGTGTCTCCGCCTCCCCACCGATGAGCGCCGCGGCGTGAAGGCCCGCGGCAGCGAGCTGGCGCCGCCACACTCCGGCGGCGCCGGTGGAGAGGTTCCGTGCGAGAGCCGTGCCGCGGCCGGCTATCGCTCCGGCGTGGAGCTGCGCGCGGAGGGGGTGCCGCCCGTCCTCTGCATCTGCTCGTTCATCATGGACATGAGCTCGGGCGTGTGCTCCTGGACGATCTGCTGTCCGAGCCGCGTGCCTTCCTGCATGAGGTCCGGCGTCATCTCGATCAGCTTGCGTCCGACCGGCGTGCTGTAGAAGGCGATCAGCTCGCGCAGCTCGGGCGCGGTGAAGCGCTGCGCGTAGAGCGCGGCGGTGGGCGGTCCGATGTGCTCCATCGACATGTACTTCTCGAAGAAGCGCTCGAGCACGTCGCGGTAATCCTGGAGGAGCGGGTTGGCCTGCAGTTGCGCATCGAGCATGACGGAGACGCTCCGGTGCAACACCGCTTCATAGTGCATCGAGTCGAGCAACTGGGTAGCGAGCGCCATCCGCACGCTGTCGGCGGGCGCGGCGCCGCCGAGCACGGTGTCGGCCGCGGTGGCCATGCGAACGGCGCCACCCACGGGCATGGGCGAGGCGGGCCGCTGCGCCAGCAGGGGGAGCGGGGAGGCGAGAAGCGCGACGAGTGCGAGGGCGCGCGCCGAGCGGATGGGGAGGCGGAGCATGGACGTCTCCAGCGAGGAAGGAGTGGCGGCACGGTGGTGCCGCGCGGTGGGATGGCGACGGTGGCGGAGCTGGACCCCTGGAACACCGCACCGTGAGAGACGAGCGACGGATGCGGGAGGGCACTGCGGCGAGGGGGAGGGGGAAACAAGCGGACGTGGGGGTTCCGCGTCTCCCCGCCGAGTCCGCAGTATATCGGGGGCGCGGGACGCTGCCAAGCGCTGCGATCGCGTGCGGGTCGGTGAGACGCCGGCACGCTGTCTGGGGGGGGCGCGCGGCGGGCGGCCGACACATTACCGGGCACGCTGAATGCAGCGCATCCGGGGGCACCATTCTATACGGAGGGTCCGATGGCTCAACGGAGAGGGTGGCGCATACACGCAGCGCGGCGTCGCGATGCGGTGCCGCATGGCGCGGTGCTCGGCGCGACGATCGTCTCGTGCCCGCTGCTGGCGTCGTTCATCCTGTTCACCGTCGCATGCGGCGGAGGGACGACGCACGATGCCGACGCGGAGACCACCGCCGCCGCAGGAGACATCGGACCCGCCGCTGCATCCATGGATTCGGCGCGAGGCGCGACGATGAGCAACGGCACGTTCACCATCCAGTCGCCGGCATTCGGCGAACGTCAGGAAATTCCGGCCACCTACACGTGCGAGGGACGCGACGTGTCTCCGCCCCTGCAGTGGGCGGGAGAGCCGCCGGGTACGAGGAGCTTCGCGCTCATCGTGGACGATCCGGACGCTCCGGATCCGAAGAAGCCGCAGCGCACGTGGGTGCACTGGGTGGTGTACGACGTGCCGTCCAACGTGCACTCGCTCGCCGAGGGTGCCGGGGGGAAGGACGCGCCGGCGGGCGCGCGCGCGGGGAACAACGACTGGAAGCGCGGCGCGTGGGGAGGTCCCTGTCCCCCCACCGGGCGGCACCGCTACTTCTTCAAGCTGTACGCGCTGGACACGGTGCTGGAAGGGTTGGACCATCCCAGCAAGGCGCAGCTCGAGGCAGCCATGCAGGGACACGTCCTTGCGGAGGCACAGCTCGTCGGCCTGTACCAGAAGAAGAAGGGAAGCTGAGCGGCATCGCTCAGTCGGCTGCCGCTCCCGCCGGCACGCGCAGGCGAATCTCGATCTGCCCGTCGCGTACGCGCGCGTCGAACAATTGCGGCGCGCGCGTGGCCGGCCCGTGCACCACGGTTCCGCTGCGCATGTCGAACACCGACTGGTGCCACGGGCACTCGACGCACTCGCCGTCGAACATGCCGCGGTCGAGCGGGCCGCCCGCGTGTGGGCACACCGCGCCCATCGCGCGCACGTGCTCTCCATCCCGGTAGAGCAGAACGGACTTGCCATCCACGGCGATGCGTGCGGCGGTGCGCTCTTCCAGCTCGTCGTTGCGCATGACGGGAGTCCAGTCGGTTGGCCCGGTGAATTGCTCGGAGTGATCGACACCGACGCGGTGACGGTAGACCAGCTCACCGCCGAGCCACGCGCTCACCGCGCTGAGCGCGATGGCCGCGGTGGAGAGAGCGATGCCGCGTGCGCGGTGCCCATGCCGGCGCGCGCGGAGCGACAGGAGATAGAGCACGATGTTGACGTTGTTCATCACGCCGTGCAGTGTGGCGGTCGGGGCAGCGTCCTTGGGTGCGGTGGAGAAGTCGGTGAGCCCGGTGAGCGCGGTGGGGATGGCCGCGGCGGTGCCGACGGTGGCGAGCGTGTCGGCGACGCGGCCGGCGGCGCCATTGCGCGCTCCGAGGGAGAGCGCGTCGAACAGCGCGCCCGACAACCAGGCGCCGATCGTCACGTCGGTGAGCACCGGATGCAGCGGGTGACGCAACCAGGTGCCGTGCAGCGCGTCGGCCACCGCGCGCGACCGCTCGCCGCCGTGCAGCACCTCGCGGTGGACCGTGTCCGCCACGCGCGTTCCCACCTCCCCCAGCCCCGCCATCCGATCCACGGTTCGCTCGGCGGCGCGCGTGGCCCGCTGCGCGCTGCGCTCCGGCGAACCATCTTCCATCGTCGCCACCGCGTGCTCCGTCATGGTGTCCCCCCCTCCGTTGTGGTTCCGGTACCGATGCAGGTGAGGCGCCTGACGCAAGGATCGGGCGTCGCTGTCGGCGGGGCGGGAGGCTCCGGACGGTCTGCCGGGGGAGCGACGCGTGCTCCCCATTCACCGCTCCAGCCCTCGTATGCCCGAGCTTCCCGAGATCACGCTCTACGTCCACGCGCTCGAGCGGCGCATCGTGGGACAGCCGCTGGAGCGCGTCCGCATCGTGTCGCCATCGCTCCTGCGGACGGTGGATCCGCCGGTGGCGGCCATCGAGGGGCGCACGGTGCGCGGCATCCGGCGGCTGGGGAAGCGCGTGGTGCTGGACATGGGAGACGAGCTGTTCGCCGTCATCCACCTCATGATCACCGGTCGCTTTCACTGGAAGCGCGCCGCCGTGGCGGTGCCGCGCAAACGGGCGCACGCGGCGTTCGACTTTCCCACCGGCACGCTGCTCCTCACGGAAGCGGCCACCACGAAGCGCGCGTCGCTGCACATCGTGCGCGGAGAGGATGCGCTGGCGGCGCACGACCGCGGAGGCGTGGAGCCGCTGGCGGTGGACGTAGCCGCGTTCCGCGACGCGCTGACGCGGGAGAATCACACGCTGAAGCGCGCGCTCAGCGACCCGCGCATCGTGAGCGGGATCGGCAACGCGCACTCGGACGAGATCCTCTTGCTCGCGCGTCTCTCTCCCGTGCAGCGGACGCGCCACCTGTCCGATGAGGACATCGCACGGTTGTACGCGGCAATGCAGTCGTCGCTCCGCGAATGGATCGCGCGGCTGGTGGAGGAGACGGGGGACGATTTCCCCGAGCACGTGACGGCGTTTCATCCGGCCATGCAGGCGCACGGGAAGTTCCGCCAGCCGTGCCCGCAATGCGGCGCGCCGATCCAGCGCATCGTCTACGCGCAGAACGAGACCAACTACTGCGCGCGCTGTCAGACGGATGGCCGCCTGCTCGCCGACCGCGCGCTGTCGCGCCTGCTCCGCGAGGACTGGCCGCGCTCGCTGGACGAGCTGGCAGCGGGGTAGGGAGCGTGGAGCGCAGCTCGCGGATCGCGCGCCGCTCAGTGATGCACGTTCACGATGGGGAGGAGCCGCGCCAGGCCGTGATTGTTGCCGGCCCAGTTGAGCAGGCCGATCTGCACGCCGTGCAGCTCGTGCGCGATGTTGAGGACCGCGATGGCGAGTCCGTGCTGCTCTCCCCGCACGTGGTTGAAGGCGGAAGCGGTGAATCCCGAGATGCGCCCGCCAGGCGGAACGCGGATGTACGCGCCGGCGAGCGTGACGCCGTCGACGTCTTCACCACCGGCGGCCAGGCCGGCGATGGTGAGCCCGCGCACGCGTGGCGCGCCGGCCGCGCCCCCGGTGATCGTGAGTCCACGCAGGCTCCCCCCCGCGCCGGCGGCAAGCCCGGCCACAGTGATCCCGTGGAGATCGCCACCCGAGCCCGCGGCGACGCCGGCGACCGTGAGCCCCGACACGTCGCCGCCTGCGCCCGCAGCCACGCCGGCGATGGTGATCCCGTGGATACTTCCGCCGGCACCCGCGGCCACGCCCGCGATCGTCAATCCGCGGATGTCGTTACCACTCCCCGCCGCGAGCCCGCCGACGGCGATGCCCCGCAGCTCGCCCGACGCGCCCACGCCGATCCCGCCGATCCCCACCCCGACGAGGTCGCCGCCGGTCCCCGCGCCCACCCCGCCGGCAACGATCCCGTGCACGCCGTCGGCGCTCCCGGCACCGAGCCCGCCGACCATGATCCCGCGCATCTCGCCGCCGCTCCCGGCCCCGAGTCCGCCGACCATGATGCCGCGAAGATCGCCGCCACTTCCCACACCGAGCCCCGCCACCGCGATGCCGCGAATCCCGCCCCCGGAGCCCACCCCCAGCCCCGCCGCGGCAATGCCCTCCACGCGTCCGCCGGCACCGATGCCGATCGGCGCTGCCGCGATGCCGCGCAGGCGATCACTCGCGCCGGCGCCGAAGATCCCCGTCGCGACACCATTGATGCGGCGCGCCCCGGTGGTCGGCACACCGAGCGCCACGCCGTTCACCGTTCCGGTGGCCGGCTCGTACGGGCCCCACACGGTGACGTTCACCCCGTTCACGCGCTCCAGATCACGGTCACGATAATTGAAGCGCAGTCCGGTAAAGCTGCGTGAATTGCCGAAGCTGATCCCCGTGTGATTGATGCCCAGCACCAGGCTCCCGTGTCCGGCAGAGGAAGCGCTGTCCACGGTGTCCCGCGTACTGTCCGCATCCTGCGCGTGGAGCGTGGCGACGGGGACGAGCGCCATGAGGAGCGCGATGAGCGCGAAGCCGAGCGTACGACCGACGGCTGCGCGTGCGTGGGCGACGATCGAGCGGGCCGGGTGCGGCTGAGCCATGCGAGACACCTCCATCGGCGAGGATATGTCGGCGCGGGTGTGATGCTCGCGCCCGCGTGATGCTCGCCCGATTGTACGCCTGCCGTATGGCCCGGGTTTCACGCTGCCGGCGCGCGGGGCGATGCGCGCAACACGGCCGGCGTGCGTTCCCGCCGCGCCGGCCGTGTTGTCTCCGAGTGAGGGCGTGCGCCCTCCTCGATCTTCTCGCCGCGCATCGCGTACTTGCACGGCGGTGCGAGTGATCGTGCTACCGCAGCGCGACCGTCTGCGTGGAGCGCAGCGAGAGCTCCGTTCCTGCGGGGAGCACGCCCTGCACATCGCCCGTGCCAAGCGAGATGGCGGTCCCGGCCGCTGCGCCGAGCGCGCCGCCCACGAGGATGCTCTTGAGGTCCGCGTCGCCGAGCACCGCGCCGAGCACCGCGCCCGCGGCCGCGCCGATCCCCGCCTTCTTCAGCGTCTCGTCGCGGGTGTCTCCACCCTCGGTTTTCAGCTTGGTGGCTTCCACCGCTGCGTCGAACGAGTAGCTGTTCCCGTTCACCGTGAGGCGGTTGAAGTCCAGCTTGATGACCGCCGGATCGCCCGCGCGACTGGACTCGTGCAACCCGGTCACCGAGCCGTGCACCTTGGCGCCGGTGGGGACGACGGTCTCGCCGTTCTGCGCCACGACGGGATCCACCACGGTCGCGGTGAATTCGTCGCCGACGCGATTGCTCTTCGTCCCGAGCTGGTCATCGAGGCGGACGCGGAGCGCGGTCCCCTCGGGGAGCGAGCCGGCAGTGGCGGGTGCCTGCGCCGGTTCGGCGGGCGGCGCGGTCTCGACCGTGCCGCTGCGCGTGCATGCCGCCGCCGCGACGAGCGCGACGAGGAGCGTGGGGAGTCTGTATGCCTGCATGATCACCGTCCTTGCTGTCGGAGATTCCCGACCAAGGGCAAGCTTCGGACCATGCCGTGCGCGGGGGCGGGAGCGGACGCCTTGGACCGGGCGGCCGCGCGCCGTGAGGGCGGCTACCGGCGCACGTCGCGCAGCGCGGAGCGCAGCTCGTCGCTCACCAGCGTGCTGGAGAAATCGGCGAGTTGCTGGAGCGCCTGCTCGAAATCCGCGACGGTGACGAGATCGAGCGTGCCGGCGGTGATGATCCCGCCGGGCACGTGATCGGTGCCGCGCACGAACGGCGTGAGGCGATCGGTGCCGTGCACCTCGGTGCTCCAGATCTCCGTGCCGGTGCGCCGGTCGAGCAGAACGACCTGCGCGTTGGTGAACAGGTACGCCGCGCTCTCGCCGCGTGCATCGATGCCGACGTTGCGCATCTGCACCTCGAGCACGTAGTCGGCGCCGTCGTCGTCCTCCACCGCACGCGTGCCCAGGTAGCGGCTCGTGCGCTCGAGCGCGGCGTGCGCGAAGCGCTGCGCCATGTCCACGTGAGCGGCAGCGCTGTCGAGTCGTGCGCTCGCGCGACGCCCCGCGATCTCTCGCGCCACGCCCGAACCCGCGCGCATGACGGCGGCTACGGGATCGTTGGCCGTGCGCAGGGTGTGCCGCCCTTGCAGGAGCACGGGGGCAGGGGGTGCGATGTACACCAGCGCGAGCGCCCGGCCGGCAAAGCTGTAGTCGGCAAGGTGGTGGTGGGGACCGCACGAGCCGAGCGTGGCGGCGAGCACCACGCAGGCGGCGGCGTGCAGACGGTGCATGGACGGGCATCGCGGGCGAGACATGCATCGCTCCCGTGCTGAGAGTGCGCGGCCACGAACCCGCTCGACGGCGAACCTGCCGTGAGGATGGCGGAGCGGGCCTGGTCGGTGCGGCCGGAGCGGGTGTGCTCTGCCGGAGAGACGAAGGAATACGCGGCGCGGTTACCCGGGCGCGGATCGTGCACCGCGTCCCGCGATCCGCCGCACTGGCCCTCGCCCGGTACGGAGGCATAGCTTTCTCGCGATCGCTGGCCGCTCCGCCGGCGGGTGGCGTCCCGCAACGCCGGGTGCCGCACCCCCGCCCATCACCGGGACTTTCACGCCGTCCGTGCCCCCTCCGCGCTCCGCGTCCGGGATGTCCATCGAGCAGAAGCTCCCGCTCCTCATTGTGGGGCTCCTCGTGCTGCTCGTGGGTGCGGCGAGCATTGCGGCGTACGACGAGGTGCGGCACACCGCGCGCACCACCGCCGAAGCGCGGCTGCAATCGGCGGTGCAGCAACTGAGCAGTCTGTCCGCGGAAGGCGTGCGCCGCCGGCACGAGACGATGTTCGAGGTGGCCAATCACCCCGCAGTGCGCCGCCTTCTGCACGGATCGCCCGTCGCGGCGGAAGCCGTGACCGCGTTCCGCTTGCTCCTCCCGCCGGACTCGGTGCAGACCATTGAAGTATGGGACGCGGACGGGAACACGGTGGCCCGGTACGGCACCGCGGCGTCGGCGGACGAGGTGCGCAACGCGCGCACACTCGCGCTGCGCTCACGGGACAGCAACGCCGCGCACGGGTGGGAAGGGCCGATGTACGCGGTGGCCGACAGCATCTTCTACTGGACAGGTGCGCCGATCGTCGAGGGGGGACTGACGGCCGGCTACCTGATGCAGCGACGCCGCGTGTACGGGACGGCCAGCGTTCGGCAGCAACTGGAGCAGCTCACCGGCGCGGGAACGCGCTTTCTCGCGTACAGCGCGCCGACGGACATCTGGGTCACGCTGGACGGCGTGGTGTCGCCGCCGCCGCGCGACGTGGTCGCGCTCGGCGGCGGACTGCAGGAGTACACCGCGCCCGACGGGACGCGCCGCCTGGCCGCGGTGTCGAGTGTGAGCGGGACGCCGTGGAGCCTGGCGGCGGACATGCCGCTCACGCTGATCGCGGACCGCCCGCACGCCTTCCTGGCGCGGATGGCGTTGATCGCGCTCCTCCTCGTTGCGGTCGGTGCGGCGGGCGCGTGGGGAGTGAGCCGGCACTTCACGCATCCGCTGGCCGAGCTCACCGATGCGGCCGCGTCGATCGCGTCGGGGAACTACCGGCGCCGCGTCACCGTGCGGCGGCGCGACGAGCTGGGTCTCCTGGCGGAGACGTTCAACGCCATGACGGGCGAGGTGGGAGAAGCGCACGCGGCGCTCTCCGCGGAGGCGGCACGCTCGCGCGCGCTCGCCGAGGAGCTCGCATCCACGAACACGGAGCTGGTGGCATCGCAGGTGGCCACCGCGCGCGCGGCGGAGCGCACGGCGCGCCTGCAGCTGCTCACCGCGGCGTTGGCTCGTGCCGTCACGCCGGAGGAGGTTGCCGGTGTCGCGGTGGAGCAGGGGATCGCGGCGGTGGAGGCGATTGCCGGGATGATGCTGGTGACGTCGGGGGATGGCGCGCTCACGCTCGTGCGCGCGGCCGGTGTTCCGGCCGAGGGGCTCGCGTGGTGGCGATACGTCCGTGCCGACGCGCAACTGCCCGTGGCCGAGGCGGCGCGGAGGGCGGAGCCGGTGTTCATCCGCTCTCGCGAGGAGCTGCACGCGCGCTACCCCGCGCTGCGCACGGCCACGAGCAGCGGTGCGTGGGCAGCGCTTCCGCTCGGCATGGAAGGGCAGTTGTTGGGCGTGATCGGGTGGGGCTTCGCCGGCGCGCGCACTTTCGAGGAAGACGAGCGCCGCTTCCTCACGGTGCTGGCGCAGCAGTGCTCGCAGGCGCTCGAGCGTGCGCGATTGTACGATGCGGAGATGGCGGCGCGCGAGGATGCGGAGCGCGCGCGCGCCGTTGCCGAGCACGCCAATCGGGCGAAGAGCGATTTCCTGGCGGTGATGAGCCACGAGCTGCGCACGCCGCTCAACGCGATCGCCGGCTACACCGAGCTGCTCGAGATGGAGCTGCGCGGCCCGCTCTCGGCGGAGCAGCGGGAGGACCTGCGGCGCATCCGGCGCAACCAGCAGCATCTGCTCACGCTCATCAACGATGTGCTCCACTTCGCCAAGCTCGACGCGGGTGGCGCGACGATCGAGCTCACCAGCGTGCCGGTGGACGACGCGATCGCCGAGTTGGAGACGCTCGTCGCGCCGCAACTGCAGGCGCGCCGTCTCACGTACCACTTCCGGCGCTGCCATCCGGGGATCATGGTCGAGGCCAATCGCGACCGGTTCCAGCAGATCCTGCTGAACATCATCTCCAACGCCATCAAGTTCACCGAGCCGGGCGGGGAGATCGACGTCTGGTGCGAGGAGGCGTCCGACACGCACGTACGCGTGCAGGTGCGCGATACCGGCATCGGCATCCCGGCCGACCGGCTCGATGCGGTGTTCGATCCGTTCGTGCAGGTGTATCGCACGCTCACGCGCACGCACGAGGGAATCGGACTGGGGCTCTCGATCAGCCGGGAGCTCGCGCGGCAGATGGGCGGCGACATCACGGTCGAGAGCACGGAAGGGGTGGGCTCCGTGTTCACCCTCACGCTGGTGCGCCCCGGGATGCGCACGCAGACGCCGCGCGACGGCGGCGCCGGCGCGCCGTCCATGAGCATTCTCTCATCTTCGGAACGGAAAGACGATCTCGCCTGAGCGCGGCGCGTGACGGGTGAGCGGATGGCGCAGTCTCACACATAGCGCAGCGCTCCTCTTCCCGCAGCACCGCCCGGCGTGACCGCATCTCCGGTTGACCGCACTCCCGTCCCGCTCTCGCAGGACCTCGTGGACGCTCTGGCCGAGCTCGGTATCGCGCTCGGCAAGTTCGCCATCTATCCGGACGGACATCCGCTCCTCGCCACCACCGTGACGCGACTGGCGCGGCGGCTGGCGCCGCTGCTCGCGCGGCACGCGGCGCTCGCGATCGGCGTGGGGCACGGGCAGCTCGTGGTGGAGGGCGCCGCATCCGATCCCGCGCACGTGGCGTTGCGCGAGCTGGCCACGCGGCTGCGCAAGCGCCAGATCGGGGCACTCCGCATCGCGCATGGCGTGAGCAACGACGAGCTCGCCGGTCTGCTGCATCTGTTGGCGCGCGAGTCGGACGATGCGTCGGACGTGTTGCGTGCCGCCGGCGACCGCGAGCGCTGGTCGCACGTGCGCGTGGTGCCGCTCTCGTACGATCGCGTGGTGATGGCGGACGCGTGGGACGACGCCGCGGTGGCGGTGGATCGTGCCGGGGCCGCCGCCGGGAGTGCCGCCGAGCTGTGGAGCGCGCTGGTGCGCGCGGCGATGGCCGGCGCGTCCGCGGACCCACGCGCGACGGACGCGGCGACGGTGGCTGCCGCCATCGGGCGCCGCTTCGAGAGCGACGACGGCGAGCGCGAGATGCTCGACGTCCTGCACCGCCTGTCGGAGCGGCTGGCTGCACCGAGCGATGTGGACGGCGACGTGACGGCGCTCCGCGCGCGCGTCTCGTCGGTGCTGCGCCGCCTCGCTCCCGAGACGCTGCGGCGCGCGATCGCCATGGGCGGGGATCGCGCACGCATGCGCGCGTTCGTGTGCGAGAGCGCGCGCTGGCTCACGGCGGACGCCGTGGTGGAGCTGGCACACGCCGCCGCGGACGTGGCCAGCCAGCCGCTCTCCGCACCCATGGTGCAGCTGCTCTCCAAGCTCGCGCTGCGCGCCGGCGCTACGGGGCACGGGCGCGACGCCGCGGCGGCGGCGCTCAGCGAGAGCGTGCAGCAGCTCGCGCTCGGCTGGGCGCTGGATGAGTCTTCGTCCGAGGACTATCGCGGCGCGCTCGAGCAGCTGACCGCGGAGGAGACGGAGCTCGCGCTGCGCGATGCCGGAACGGGCGAGCCGCTGCGCACCGTGATGATGGCGCTCGAGACGGAGACCCTCGGCCCGCGGCTGCGCGGCGCGGTGGGGAACGCCGTGCGCAGTGGAGCGATGGCACGGCTGGTGGAGCTCGCGCAGCGCGCTCCATCCACGGCGGGAGCGGAATGGCTGTGGGCGCACATCGGTACCGAGGAACACCTCCGCTACCTGCTCACGTGCACGCCGGTGGATCTCGCGGTGGTGGATCTGCTGGTGGACCGCTTGGGGTGTTCGGCGGCGGACGCGCTCATCGATGCACTCGAGTGGCTGGAGGATCGCACCGCGCGCCGGCGTGTGCTCGACCTCCTGGAGCAGTTGGGGGCGGAGGTGGGCGATCGCATCATCGCGCGCATGGACGGTGCGCCGTGGTACCTGCTCCGAAACCTCCTGCTGCTCGCCGGCAAGCTGCCATCGTGGCCGCCGGGTTTCTCTCCGGCTGTGCACGCCTCGCACGAGGACGCGCGCGTGCGGCGCGAAGCGTACAAGCTGCTCCTCTCCGATCCGTCCGCGCGCGCGGACGCCATCCGCACCGGGCTGGCGGACGATGACGAGCAGGTGCTCCGCCTGGTGCTGACGGCGGGGCTGCACGGGCTGCCCGAGGATGCGGCGTACGCGCTCATGGGGCGCGTGGAGCGGCACGAGCTCACGGGCGATCTGCCGCCGCTGGCCATCCGCGCGCTGGGCGCGGCCGGCCGGCCGCCGGTCGTCGCGTGGCTGGTGTCACGGTCGCTGCTGCGGCGCGGCTGGCTGCGGCGCGCGCGGCTGGCGCCGAAGACGCCGGAGCTGCTGGCGACGATCGCCGTGCTGCGGCAGTGGCCGGATCACGCCGGCGCGGCAGCCGTGGTCGCGCGCGCGACGCGGAGCAAGGATCCGGAGATTCGCGCCGCGGCGTCGGGCGCGGGCGCGGGGAGTGCAGCGCACCCGGCGGTGCGTCCATGAGTACGGCGGCGCGCTTCCTGGCGGCGTTCGGCCAGGCGCTGGCGACGATGGGGCTGTACCACGCGCGCCATCCGGCGCGCGCGCGGGCCATCGCGCTCGCGTACCATCTGCTGCAGGAGCTGCAGGACGAGGCGGTCACGCTGGAGTTTTCGCTGCTGGGCGATGCCGTTCTGTTCGGCGCGCAAGTGCTGCGCGACCTGCGCCGGTGGGAGTGGGCGCCGCGCCTCACGGCGGCGGGGATTCAGCGCATCGAGGCGCTCGACGTCGTGAGCGAGGACGACTTCACCGCCTTCGTCGAGGAGGCGTTCGCGCGCGTGAACGGCCAGCCGGCGCCCACGGCGGAGGCGCGCTACGCGCGCCCGGTGACGATCCGATTCGGGATGGCCGCGCTCGCCACGCACACCGAGGAGCCGGACGCCGAGCCGGGCCCGCAGCTGCACACCGGGGGCGCACCGATCTCGCTGGTGGAGGAGGCGAGCGCGGTGATGTGGATTCACCGCGAGACGGCCATGCACGCGCACGTCCCGATGGCCGAAGCGGACACGGTGGTCCGCTCGCTCGGTGCGGCGATGGCCGAGCACGATCACTCGGCGATCCCCCTGCTGGAGCTCGAGCACTTCGAGGACTACACCACCACGCACGCGCTGAACGTGGCGACGCTCTCGATGGCGCTGGCGCAGGCGATGGGACTGGGCGCGCGCGACGTGCGCGCGATGGGCGTCTCCGGGCTGTTGCACGATCTGGGGAAGATCCGCATCCCGCGCGAGATCCTGCTCAAGCCGGGGCGGCTGACGGAGGAGGAGCGCGAGCTGATGAACGCGCATCCCGTGGAGGGCGCGCGCATCCTGCTCACCGACGCGAACCGGATGGGGCTCGCCGCGACGGTGGCGTACGAGCACCACATCCGCCTCGACGGCGGCGGCTATCCGGCCGTGCACTATGCACGCGAGTGCCACGTCGCGAGTCGCATCGTGCACGTGTGCGATGTGTACGACGCGCTGCGCACCACGCGTCCGTACCGCCCCTCGTGGACCGTCGGGCGGACGTTGTCCTATCTCACGCGGAACGCCGGCACCGAGTTCGACGCCGAGCTGGTGCACGCGTTCGCCGCGATGATGCGCCGCGTGGAGCACGTACCGTTGCGCGCGGACGGCGCGCCCGTGGTGCGGGCGGTAGAGACGATCGCCGCTGGAGAGCGCGAGCTGGACTGAGCCGCTCGCTCTCCCGACGACGGGCGTGCATCTTATGACGGCGGCCATTGAAGGGAGCACGCGTGTGCGTGCGTGGTGGCCGGGGTGCCGGCGAGCGCGGGACACGACGCTCCCGCCCTCGACGGCCGGGGTCACTTCACGGGGCGCCGCGCGTGTGCGACACCGCACCGGACGCGGCACAGGGGAGGGAACGAATGCGTTTGCTGCGTCCGCGATCGACCGTCGCTGCGGCGACGATGCTCGCTGTTGGATTCTTGTTGCCGCGCACCGCGCGCGCCCAGGGCGGGAACGCGCCGCCCGAACAGTCACTCACCATCCGGGGCATCTTCAGCGCGACGCTGTACGCGCAGGATGCCCTGTTCGGTCTCGGGAACGGGCAGCAGGCGGAGTTCGTGACCGATGAAACCAGGGAGTGGTTCCACGGCGGTGACGTGCGCAGCACGCGGTTCGGGCTGGACTACGCCGGGCCGATCGTGTTCGGCCGGTGGCGCGCGAACGCGAGCACCGAATTCGACTTCTTCGGCGGATTCAATGGATCGTCGGGATCCTTCTTTGACGAGCAGCCCAATCCGCGGCTCCGCCTGGCGTACGTCGACATCACCAACGGGAGCACGACCATCCGCGTCGGGCAGTACTGGTCGCTGACGCAGGGGATCGTCCCCGCCTCCCTCTCGCACCTCGGCACCCCGCTCGGATGGGGCTCCGGCGGGTTCATCGGCTGGCGCTTTCCGGGAATCTGGTGGCAGCAGCGACTGCGTGGTGCGTCAGGCGGGATGCATACCACCTTCACCGCCGCCATCCTCAAGAACTCGTGGACGGACAAGACCAACGCCACGGTGCCCGACGTTGGGGAGGCGGGGATCCCGCAGCTCGAGGCACGGCTCGACTTCGACGGATCGCTTGCCGGTGGCGGCTCGTGGAAGCTCTACACGGTGGGGCACTTCGATCAGAAGGACCTGACCGGGATCCCCGACGCGACGTCGGTGACGCCGCGCGACAAGGACCTGCTGAACAGTTGGGCGACGGAGATCGGCGGGCAGGTGCGCGCCTCGGCGCTGACGGTGCAGGGGAACGCGTACTTCGGGCGCGCCATGGGACATCACTTCGGCAACATCATTCAGTTCGCCGATATCGAGGGGTGGGGCGCGTGGGCGCAAGCGGGGATCGACATCCTGCCGCACGTGGACGTCTGGCTGTTCGCCGGCACGGATGATCCGCACGATGCCGACGTGCGCGCGGCCGGGCTGGACCGGCTACGGAGCTGGCTCACCGTGCCGATGGCGCGGTTGCACGCGGGACCGTACGCGCTCAGCCTGGAGTGGCTGCACAACAGCACACGCGTCGATACGCCGGGCGGCGAGGTGAATCGGACGGGGAATCAGATCCTGCTGACCGCGCAGTTGAGCTTCTCTGCCACGGTGGGACTCAGCGGACGCTGAGCGTTACCCGCTCAGGCCGTGCGGCGCGCACGCTCGGAGCGTTCGCGCTCGAGCCAGCGGTTGGTCGCGTCCAGCGTGGCGAGCACCGTGGCCAGCTCCACGCCGTCGCGCACTTCGGCGGAGCCGCTCAGCAACACCGTCTCGCGCGGGAGCGCGGCGGCGACGACGACGAAGACGAAGCGATGTCCCGCCGCGATCAGGAGCTGCGCGCTTTCCAACACGAGCGGCGCGCGCGACTCGCCCGCGGTCGCCAGCGCGAGGAGCGTGGCCTCGGCCACCACGTCGATCATCGTCCGCCCCGTGTCCGCGGTGGACGCGTTGCCGGCGAGAATCTCACTCCCCTGCCGGAGCAGGACGCGGCACGACATCCCCTCGGCGCGCGAGCTCCGCACCTCGATGTCCTCGAGGAGGAAGCGCCGTGCCGGCGGACGGGGTGACGGTTGCGTGAAGGACATGGTGGGCGATCTCGTAGCAGAGTCCGGGCACGATACACCAGCTCTGCAACGTTCCCTATCACGTTCCCGGCGCGTCGTTCCCCGGAGTGACGATCCCTACCCGGCGCGTGATACGGCCGCGGCACGCGGACGGCCGGCTGGCGCGCGCATCACGAACGCGTCGCGCCGTCCGCGGCGGGGGTGGCGCCCACCTCGTCCGTCGCCGCGGATGGCATGCGGATGCTCCCCTGGCGGAGCAGCGTGTCCACCACCTCCGCGGCGAGCGGCTGCGCGAACAGATACCCCTGTCCGTAGCCGCAGCCGAGGGTGATGAGGCGCGAGCGCTGCTCGGCATCTTCGATGCCCTCGGCCACCGTACGCATCTTGAGCGTGGTGGCGAGGCCGACGATCGTGCCGGCCAGCGCCGCATCGCCGCCATCCTGCGCCAGGTGCGTGATGAACGACTTGTCGATCTTGAGGATGTCCAGCGGGAACTGCTGCAGGTAGCTGAGATTGCAGTAGCCGGTGCCGAAGTCGTCGATCGCCAGGCGCACGCCGATGCGCTTCAGCTCGGCCAGGCGATCGAGCACGGAGCGCGTGCTGGACATGAGCACGCTCTCGGTGATCTCCAGGATGAGCCGCTCCGCCGGGAACTCCGATTCCGCGAGAATGGCGGCCACTTCCGTGGCGAACTCGGCATCCTGGAGCTGCCGCGCGGAGACGTTCACGCTCATCGTCGGCGCGACGCCATCGGCCGCTGCGAGCTGCCACCGGCGCCCCTGGCGGCATGCTTCCTGGAGCACCCAGCGCCCGATGGGCACGATCAGCCCCGTTTCTTCGGCGATCGGGATGAACGACGCCGCGGTGCGGTCGCGATGCGGATGATGCCAGCGCGCGAGTGCTTCCACGCCGGTGATCGTGCCGGTCTCGAGCTCGACGATCGGTTGGTACAGCACGCAGAGCTCTCCGCGGTCGAGCGCGTGACGCAGGTCCGCCTCCAGCTCCAACCGCTCCAGCAGCGCGGCGTACATGCCGGGCTCGAAGACGGCGTGGCGTCCCTTCCCGTCATCCTTGGCGCGATACATGGCGACGTCGGCGTTGCGCAACAGCTCGTCCACCCCGTCTTCGGGGCGCGCGTACGCGACGCCGATGCTCGCGCTCACCGAGAGCTCGCGTCCCTGGAGCGCCACCGGTACGTGCATGGCCTCGGTGATGCGCTCCACCACGATCATGGCATCGTCATCGCGCTTGAGCCCCTCGAGCAGCACGGCGAATTCGTCACCGCCGATGCGGGCCACCGTGTCGCAGCCGCGCGACGCGCGCGTGAGCCGGCCCGCGATCGTGGCGAGCAGACGGTCCCCTTCCACGTGCCCCGACGTGTCGTTCACCGCCTTGAAGTCATCCAGGTCGAGCAGGAGGATGGCGATGCGCTCGCCGCGCGCGGCGCGCGCGAGCGCGTGCTCCACGCGATCGCGGAAGAGCGCGCGGTTCGCGAGTCCGGTGAGCGAGTCGTGGAACGCCTGATAGACGAGCTTGGCCTCGAGCGCGCGATTCTCATCCTTGAGCGCCAGGTGCAGAAAGCGCGTCGCCAGGAGATTGCGCGCGCGGAGAATGACCTCGGCGCGCTCGAGCGGCTTGGTGAGAAAGTCGCTGGCGCCGCTCGCCAGTGCGCGCTCCCGCGTTTCCCGCGTGGTGTCCGCGGTGAGCATGACGATGGGGAGGTAGTCCTTCTCGCCGGTGCGGGCACGCAGCGTCTCGAGGAGCGTGATGCCGTCGAGATGCGGCATGTGCATGTCGAGCATGATGAGATCCGGGTCGATCTCCTGCGCCAGGCGCAGCGCGTCGTGCGGATCGGTGGTGCCGCGCACCTCGGTGAAGCCGCCGCTGAGCAGCAGCCGCTCGAGCAGCCGGACGTTCGGCTGCTCGTCGTCGACGATCAGGATGCGCGCCCGCGCGAGATGTTCCTGGCCGATCAGCACACCAGCTCCTTGGGAGCGAGCACGTCGTCCAGCACCGTCATGAAGGATTTCACGTCGAGAGGTTTCGTGATGTACGCGCGCGCGCCGGCCGCGAGCAGCCGGTCGATCTGCCCCTGGGTGGCGTCAGCGCTGAGCACGATGATGGGAATGTCGCCGCAGTCCGGCGAGCGACGCAGCCGGTGCAGCACCGATTCGCCGGTCATGTCCGGCAGGTGCAGGTCGAGCAGCACGAGGTTCGGCCGGTGCGAGCGCGCGAGCTCCAGTGCCAGGCCGCCCTGCATGCACGGGATGAGCTCCACCGCGGGGCGCGTGGCGAACAGGCGGCGCATCAGCATGAGGTTGGAGAGATTGTCCTCCACGTACAGGATCGTGCACGCGCGGTGCTCCACGGCCGCGGGGGAGAGGTCGCCGTCGTCGAGGCGCTCGAGGCGCTCGAGCTGGCTCTCCGCCTCCGGCAGCTCCACCCAGAAGGTGCTCCCGGCTCCGCGCATCGTGGTGACGCCGATCTCTCCCTTCATGGCCTCGACCAGACGCTTCGAGAGTGCGAGGCCGAGCCCGGTGCCCTCCACGCCCGTCTGCTCCGCGCCCAGTCGATCGAACGGCGTGAACAGCCGTGTCAACATCTCCGGGGCGATGCCGGGTCCCGTGTCGGTGACAGTCAGCCGCACGCGATCGGTGCCCGAGCGCAAGCATTCCACGCGCACCATGCCGGCGTCGCGATTGTACTTGATCGCGTTGGCCACGAGGTTGAGCAGCACCTGCTTCAGGCGCTGGCGATCAGCGTGGGCGTACCGTTCGGTCGGACAGGAGTCCCCGGCCAGGGTGATGCGGTGCTTGGCGGCGAGCGGCCGCGTGAGCTCGAGCACTTCCTTCACGATCTCCGCCACGTCTACCGGTTCCGCGGAGAGGCGGAGACGCCCCGACTCGATGCCGGTGATGTCGAGCGCCTCGTTGATCAGCGCGAGCAGGTGCTTGCCGGCCTTCAGAATGTGCTCCGTGTTCTCCCGCTGATCCGGGGTGGTGGCGTCCATCTCCATCAACTGCCCGAAGCCGAGAATCGCGTTGAGCGGCGTGCGCAGCTCGTGGCTCATGCGCGAGAGGAACTCGCTCTTGGCCCGGCTGGCGGCTTCCGCGGTCTCGCGCGCGGCGCGCTGTGCGATTTCCGCCTGGCGCCGGTCGGTGATGTCGCGAATCACGCCCGCCGTGCCGATCAGCGTGCCCGCCGCGTTGCGCGTGGCGCGCGCGTGCACTTCCACCCAGCGCGGCTCGCCATCCTTGGTGCGATAGCGGACCTCGTGCCGGCAGTAGTCCGCCTTCCCCTCCATCAACGGCCGGCACTGCTCCACGCTGGCGCTCCGGTCCTCGGGATGGATGGAATCGAGCAGCAGCTTGCCCAGCGTCTCCTCCGGCGTGAACCCGGTAATCTGCGTCCACGCCGGATTGAGAAAGGTCCACCGTCCCTCTGCGTCGGTGCGGAAGATCACCTCGCTGATCTCGCTCATCACCGACCGGTAGCGCTCCTCGCTCTGGCGGAGCGCTTCGGCGGAGGCGAGTTGCACGCGCACCCAGTGATCGGTGATCGATCCGATGAGCGCCAGCGCGAGGATGATGAACGTCCCGCCGGCCACCGGCACCGCCAACCCCGACGCCTCGAGCAGGAAGCCGTGCGGCGCGAAGGGCGTTCCGTGCATGGCCAGGAAGCTCGCCGCCGCCATGCCGGTGTAGTGCATTCCGGCAATGGCGAGCCCCATGACGACCGCGGCAGCCACGCGCAGCGAGCGCCCGCGGCGACTGTCGTCGGTGCGCAGCCAGAGAAAGAGCCAGAGAGCGACGCTCGAGGCGGTGACGGCGATCAGCACCGACGCCGCGACCAGCGTCACGCTCCAGCGGATGTGCGCGGGGACGCGCATGGCCGCCATGCCGGTGTAGTGCATGGCGACGATCGCAACGCCCATGCACACCCCCGCGCCGATGAGGCGCGGCGTCCCGACGGACGGACGGCTCGCCACGTACAGCGCGAGCGCCGACGCGGCCACCGCGGCCAGATAGGACAGCAGCACCAGCGGCACGTCGTAGGCGATCGGCGCGGGGAGGTGGAAGGCGAGCATGGCGATGAAGTGCATGCTCCAGATGCCGCTTCCCATCCCCACGCTGCCACCGAGCAGCCACGCCATGCGCGCCCGCCCGCGATTCACCGCCACTCTGCCGGCAAGGTTGAGCGCCGTGTAGGACGCCACGATCGCGATCAGGATCGAGAGCGTGACGAGCGTCGGATCGTATTGTACTGGCACGCTGGTGGGAGATGAGGAAGCGGCAGGGCGGCGCCCGCGGACGCACGCCGACGCGCCGGGAGCGGGCAACCGGCCCGGCGCGATGTTGCGGGTGTACGGAGAAGGACGATTCTGACCCCGCCGCGCCACGCGTCACGCGCCACGCGCCGCCGGTGGCCGGCCCTTGCCGGCAGCGAGGACGGCCATCACGTTCCAGCATGCCCTCGCGAAGAGGGCCGTTTTCGCGTGGCGGTGTACTACCTGAGGCGTTCGAGACGCGGGAGGGATGACGGATGACGAAACAGTCGATCGTAGGCGGTGCGGCGCTGATTGCCTTGGGACTCCCGCTGGGGATGGTCGCGCTGCGGCGCGCCCCCGATGCGGGCGCGGTGCTTCCCCCGCCAGCGGCCGCGGCACAGGACGTGGCCACGCGCCCCGGACTCGACACGGCCGTCTTCGCCGGCGGCTGCTTCTGGGGAATCGAGGCGGTCTTCGAGCACGTGAAGGGGGTGACGGACGCGGTCTCCGGCTACGCGGGGGGCAACGCGCAGACGGCGGAATACGAGACGGTGAGCACGGGGAGCACCGGACACGCGGAGTCGGTGCAGGTGGTGTTCGACCCGTCGCAGATCTCCTACGGGAAGCTGCTCCAGATCTTCTTCTCGGTCGCGCACGATCCCACCCAGCTCAACCGCCAGGGCCCGGACGTGGGGACGCAGTACCGGTCGGCGATCTTCTACCGGAACGCGGAGCAGGAGCGCGTGGCCAGGGCGTACATCGCGCAGCTCACCAAGGCGCACGTCTTCCAGCGCCCGATCGTCACGCAGGTGGTACCGCTCGACCACTTCTACATGGCCGAAGCGTACCATCAGGACTACATGGAGCATCATCCCGACCAGCCGTACATCGTGTACAACGACCGGCCCAAGCTGGTGCACCTGCAGCAGCAGTTTCCGGAGCTCTACCGCTCGAGTGATGCGCGCTCGGGAGGGTGAGTTCGCCGCCTAGCCGGCTGCTCCGCCGCTCGCTCGCGGCTCGGGCACGCCCTCGTAGCCGCCCGGCACGCGCATGATCGCGTTCAGGTTGGTGAGCGACCGCACCTCGCGCAGGCGGTGCCCCATGGCGTGGAGCGAGTCGATGGTGGCGGAGTCGAGTCCGCCCCGCTCGTAGGTGAGCGAATCGGGCCACGCCTGGTGATGGATGCGCGGCGCGGCCACCGCGTCGGCGAGCGACATGCGATGCTCGATCACGTTGATCGTGACGGACGCCACCGCGGTGATGATGGTGGGGCCGCCCGCGGCGCCGAGCACGAGCAGCAACTGGCCATCGGGATCGAGCACGATCGTCGGCGCCATCGCGCTCAGCATGCGCTTTCCCGGCGCGATGGCGTTCGCCTCCCCCTGCACGAGCCCGAACTGGTTGGGGACGCCGGGGCGCGAGGTGAAGTCGTCCATCTCGTTGTTCAGAAAGAACCCCGCGCCGCGCACCCACACGCCCGAGCCGAAGAGCGAGTTGATCGTGGTCGTGGTCGCGACGGCGTTCCCCTGCGCATCCACCACCGAATAGCTGGTGGTCTGCATCCCTTCGCGCGCGGACGCGGTGAACACGGGCGAGCGCGAGGCGGCGTGCACGTCGATCGTGGCGCGCAGCGAGTCCGCGTAGGCGCGGCTCACCAGATGCTCCACGGGAACGTGGACGAATGCCGGATCACCGAGGAGCGTATTGCGGTCCACGAACGCGCGGCGGAACGCCTCGGCGTAGAGGTGCTTGTACGTCGCGCTCTCGAAGGGCGCATCCGGAAAGCCGTCCAGGATGTTGAGTGCCTCGATGAGCGTCGTCCCGCCGGACGATGAGGGCGGCATGGAGATCACGCGGTAGCCGCGGAAGGTGCCTTCCACCGGTGTGCGCCAGAGCGGACGATAGCGCGCCAGGTCGGCGCGCGTGATGATCCCGCCGTCGCGCTGCATTTCCGCCACCAGCGAATCGGCGATCGGGCCGGTGTAGAACGCCGACGGACCGCGATCAGCGATGGCGCGCAGGGTGCGCGCGAGGTCCGGCTGGCGGAGGCGCGTGCCCGGCACGAGCGCTTCGCCGCCGGGGTAGAACAGCGTCGCGCCCGCGAAGCGCGTGATGAGCGGCTGCGCCGCGAGCAACTGCCGCCAGAGCGCGCTGTCCACCACGAATCCTTCATCGGCCAGCCGGATGGCCGGTGCCATCACCTCCGCCAGCGACATCGTCCCGTACCGGCGCAGCGCCTCGGCCATGCCGGCCACCGCACCCGGCACCCCTGAGGCGAGCGCGCCCACCAGGCCGCGATCGGTGAGCTGCCCGTCGGGGCCGACGTACATGTCGCGCGTGGCGGCGAGCGGCGCGATCTCGCGGTAATCGAGCGCTGCGGTGCGCCCGTCCGCCATACGGATCACCATGAAGCCACCGCCGCCCAGATTGCCCGCCGCGGGGTACGTGACGGCGAGCGCGAATCCCACCGCAACGGCCGCGTCCACCGCGTTGCCGCCGCGCGCCATGATCTCCACCCCCGCGCGGCTCGCGAGCATGCTGTTGCTCACCACCATCCGGTGCGGAGCGAAGGTGGCGTGCCCTCCGGGCTGGAAGCGCCACTCCGGAGGAAACACTGCGGGCTGCCGCGCGGGAATGTGTGGCGTATCCGTCGCCACGTTCGGCGTTGCGTGCTCCGAGGCGTGCTGCGCGGTGCGGCACGCTGCCCCCGCGAGGATCATCGCCGCCACAACGGACGCTCTCCAGACGGACCGTCTCATTCTGTGCTCCTCCGCGTGCGCACGCCGCTCAATGACGTTCCTCTCCCACGCGCACCACCGCGCGCCCGGCCACCACCTGCGCGTGATGCGCGATGGGCCGGTGCTCCTCGCCCGCGGGTCGCGCGCTGTCGCCCCGCGCTTCCGTCCACGCCGCTGCCACCACGCCGCCCTGTGCATCGATCCCGGTGTAATCGCCCAGGAACTCTCCGCGCGGGGCGAAGGTGCCGGCGCTCCACTGACGGTACGTGAAGCTCGCGCCACGATCGGTGGACCACGCCAGATCGTAGGCGAACGTACCGGGCGTCGTCTCTCGATAATACGACACGGCCAGCAGTCCGGTGCTGGGGTCGAGCGCCATCCAGGCGAAGAAGCGGTTGGCGCTGTCACGCGGCGCCACGGCGCGAGGCTCGCTCCACGTGGTCCCGCCATCGCCCGACGTGATGAGGAACGGCATGGTGGCGCCGAGTCGCGCATCCACCCACAGCACGTACAGTCGACCGTCGTGCGGATCGCAGGCGATGGAGGGATAGCCGTTCGCCCGCGCGATTCCAGATATGCCGAAGACGATGTCGCTGGTACGCGCGATCAGGCGGTCGCGGCCGAAGGTGCGCCCGCCGTCGTGCGACACGTCGAGCAGGATGCCGGTGGAGTCGCTCCACACCACGTACACCGTGCCGTCGGGCGCGAGGGCGAGCGCCGTTCCCTCCGCCGCGCCCACGCTGTCCTTCGGGCTCCCTGCGCGATCGCTGATTTCGACCGGCGTGGAGAAGGTGCGTGCGCCGTCCGTCGAGCGACTGAAGAGGATCGCCGTCTCGTGCCGCCGGAATTCCGTCCACGCCACGTAGATCCGTCCGCGGCGCGCGGCGTCCTGCGACCGGTCGATGATCATCATCGGCTTGTCCTCGAACGGAATGCCCGGCAGCTCCGCGCGTTCGATCACGGGCGCCGCCACGCCGCGCCACGTGCGGCCGCCATCGTCGGAGCGGTTGATGTAGATCCCGTTGCGATGCGCGGCGCGCCCCAGCGTGTCGTAATCGTCGGGGCGGTCGAAGGCGATGTAGAGCGCGTACGCGTGTCCGTCGCCGTCGTACGTGACGGAGGGATCGCCGGCCAGCTCGAACGCATCCGTGCCGGGAAGCGGCGCGCCGCGCCAGGTGGCGCCGCCGTCGGTGGAGTGCGCCACCGTGGCCGGTACCTGATACGACACCACCATCTCCGCCGTGTTGAGCGGATTGATCGCGGCGAACGTCTCGTTGTGGTAGCCGCGTCCGGTCACCGAATCGGCGGCGAGCGAGATGGACACCTCCTCGCGGGGACGCGGCGCTCCGCCCTCCGCGCCCGGATGGTGCGCGCACCCCGCGGCCAGCGCGAGCGTGGCGAGCGGAAGCAGCGCCGCACATGCGCGCAGGCACCGCTGGGCGCCGCTCCTGCGCGCCGGCGCGGATCTCTCCCGCGTGCGCGGTCGCGTGCGCGGTCGCGTGCGCGGTCGCGTGCGCGAAGCGCGAGTGCGTACCGTCTCCGCGCTCCGCCGCGCGCCGCGCGTCATCGCGATCCCCCGGGCCACGCGTTGTCGTCCGGCTGCACGTCCTGGAAGCGATGCTCGGGGTCGAGCGTGATGCGCGCGACCCGGCGTCCGCGCAGCGGAATCGCGACCGATGTCTCTCGCGCGCCGCCGAACCAGACCGATGCCGGACGCTGCACCATCTCGGATGTGCCGTCGCCGTATTCCACGCGCAGGATCACCGGCATCGCCATCCCGCCGTGATCGGCGACGGTCACGCGCGCGCTGTCGCCCAGCTGCTGCACGCCGGCGATTCCCTGATCGAACGCCTCGGTACCGAACCACCACGCGGCCCAGAACCAATCCAGGTCGCGGCCGAGCGAGCGGTTCATCGACATGAAGAAATCCCACGGCGACGGATGCTTGAACCGCCATGCGCGCGCGTACTCGGCGAGCGCGCGGTCCACGGCGCTGTCTCCCACGATCGCGCCGAGCGCGTGCAGCGCGACCGGGGCTTTCACGTACGCCTGCTCGCCGTAGGCGGGGCCGGCGTAGTCGCTGGGCCACATCATCGCCGGCTCGAGCTCGCTGCCGGCCACCTCACGATACGACGCGCCGGCGTCGAGCCAGTCGGTGGGCGTGTGCGTGTGATCGGCGGCCGCGGCGAAGTCGATGAACTCGTTCAGCCCTTCGTCCTGCCAGCCGTACCACGTCTCGTTCGACCCGACCATCATCGGGAACCACTCGTGCCCCAACTCGTGCGTGATCACCCCCTCGCCCGGGCCGGAGAAGATGATCATCGGGTACTCCATCCCGGTCTCCGGGCCGTCGACGATGGTGGCCTGCGGGAAGGCGTACGGCATGAGGAAGCGCGCGTGATGCTCCAGCGCGAACCGGCCGAGCTGCGCCGACTGTGCGTACTGCGCGTGCTCTGGCAGGTACAGCACGCTGACCAGCGTGGGATCTGGCGCCATGGCGTGCGTCGCGTCCCACACCACATCGCGCGCGGCGAGGAATGCCACGTCGTTCACCATCGGCGCGGTGAAGTGCCAGGTGAGCGCACGGCCCGCGGGCGTCGCCTTTCCCGCGCCGCGATCGGCCGTCGTCACCACGTGCACCGTGCTGTCGACGCGCATCGCCAGCGCCAGCCGGTCGCGCACCCCGGCGGAGAGCACCTCCTCCGGGTTGGCGAGCGTTCCCGTGGCGCCCACCAGCCAACCGGCGGGCACGGTGATCTTCACGTCGTAGCTGCCGAACTGATTGTAGAACTCGCCGATGCCGAGGTACGGATCGGCGTCCCATCCACGCAGGTCATCGTACATCGCGATCTGCGGATACCACTGCGCCATCTGGTAGAGCGTGGTGCCCCACCGTCCCATGCGCTCGCCGCGCTCCCCCTGCGGCACGTTGGGGACGACGAAGCTCCACGCCACGGAGAGCGCCGCGTCGGCGCCCGGCGCGATGGCGTTCGCCAGCCGGACGGTGGCGATGGTGCCATTCACGCGATACTGGCGCCGGTTGGTCAGATCGATGGTCGTCCCGTTCACCGTGAGCCGCGCGAGCTGCATGCCCTGTGTGACGTCGGTGACGTAGTCGTTCCGCGGCGACTCGGCGCGGAAGTAGTTCTGCAGCAGGCGCAGCACGATCGAGTGCAGCGTGTCGGGCGACGTGTTGTGGAGCGTGATCGTCTCCGTGCCGCGCAGCAGTGCGGAGTCCGGCTGGAGCGTGGCCTCGATCACGTAGTCCACGGTTTGCTGCCAGTAATGCGCGCCCGGGCGGCCGGTGGAGTCGCGCGTGCCGGCGGCGTAGGCGCGCCGGATCATCGGGCCCAGGGGGAGATCGCGGCGCACCGCGCGCGGCGCGCGGCCGGACGGCGGCGTGGTGTCGGACGTGGCCGGGGCGGAGGATGGTGCAGCGGTCGTCGCGGCGGGTGGCGTGTGCCCCGCACAGCCGAGCGCGAACGGGATGGCGGCCAGCACGAGTGGCGCGGTGCGCCATGCGGCGCGAACGCGGGAGAGATCACGCATTGTCGGCGGACACGTAGATGGAAAGGATGGCGCTCACCACGCTGACCACCAGCGCTCCGACGAGCGCGCTCCAGAATCCGGCCACGTGGAAGCCAAGGCCGAGCGAGGTGGACAGCGCGCTCGTGAGCCAGAGCATGAGCGCGTTGATGACGAAGGTGAACAGGCCGAGCGTGAGCAGGATGACGGGGAGCGACAGCAGCTTGATGACGGGCCGGATGACCGCGTTCACCACTCCGAACACCAGTGCGACGACGAGCAGCGATCCCACGCCACCGGTGTGCGTGATCCCGCCGATGAGCCGGGTGGCGACCCAGAGCGCGGCGGTGTTGATGAGCAGTCGGACGATGAACTGCACGGGTGGCTCCTCCGCGTAGCGATGGGCGGAAAGCTACCGGATGCAACGCGGCGGAGCCACCCGAGAGGAGACTCCGCCGCGTGTCCTGCCCAGCCTGTGCGTGGGGCTCAGGGCGTGCGCCCGCCCGTGCTCGTGGTGTCGTGACGCATGATCGTGTCGTGCGGCATCGTCGTGGTGTCATGCCGCATCGTGTCGGTCGGGTGCTGCTTCATCCCGCCCATGTCGTGCATCATCCCGCCGGCCGCCTGGAGCTGCCCGCGGATGGCGCCGCTCGTGTGATCGGCGGTGTGCACGTTCACGTAGAACTCTCCCGGATGCTCCACGATGTCCTCGGCGACATCCTCATCCACCTGCGCGCAGTCCTTCGACTGGCCGCTGGTGGGCGTCTTGAGCGTGACCACGGGCGGGCCGGCCACCCCTGCCTCGCCGCGATGGATGTGCGCGGCGGTCGCCTGCGAGAGGTTCGACGTGGTGATCTCGTAGCAGACCTGGCTCTTGGCCCGATCCACGGTGACCATCGCCATCCCGCTGCCATCGGAATCGCCGGGCCCGGGGACCTCGTTGCTTCCCGTCATCGTTGCCGAGAACTGCTGGGGCGCGCGCTGCTCGTCCTGCTGTGCCGCAGCGGCGGAGACGGCGAACGCAAACAAGCCGGCCGTCACGGCAACTGCTCTGGCGTATCGCATCTAGCAACCCCCTGAAGGTCTGTCAGAACCGGCGTAGGCACCGGCGCCATTCGGAAGTGATCCACTCGGCCACGTGTGGCACGGGCCGAGCGTGCGCGGCGGACGATTGCCGTGCAGGGAAGGGCGCGGCGTCACGACTTGGCCGCGCCCACCAGCGTTGCGGCGGCTTGCCGGGCCGACTGCTTCACCGTGCGCCACGCGCGCGGATCGCCGCTCAGGATCGAGGACATGAAGTGCCGCGCCTCCTCGAAGGTGATGTGCGGCGGAAGCGGCGGGACTTCCGGATCGGTGTAGGCGTCCACGACGACCGGCCGGTCGGCCGCGAGCGCGCGCTCCCAGCCGGGCGCGATGTCGTCCGGCTCGCGCATCGCGATCCCTTCCAGCCCGAGGAGCGAGGCGTAGCTGCTGAACGAGAACTTCGGCAGCACCTGCGAGGCGTTGAACTTCGGCTCCCCCTCCATCACGCGCTGCTCCCACGTCACCTGGTTCAGGTCGCGGTTGTTGAGCACGAGCACCACGAGCCGCGGATCGCTCCACGTCTTCCACCGTTCGGCGATCGTCACCAGACCGTTGATCCCGTTCATCTGCATCGCGCCGTCGCCCACGCAGGCGATCACCGGCCGGTGCGGGTGTGCGAGCTTGGCGGCGATGGCATACGGCACGCCCGGCCCCATGGTCGCGAGATTGCCGGAGAGCGAGGCCATCATCCCGCGACGGATCTTGAGGTCGCGTGCCCACCAGTTGGCGGACGAGCCGGAGTCGCACGTCAGGATGCAGCCGTCCGGCAAGCGCGGTGAGAGCTCCCAGAACACGCGCTGCGGATTGATGGGATTGGCGCCCGCCATCGCGCGCTGCTCCAGCACGCTCCACCACTCGCGCACGCCGTCTTCCACGTCCTCGCGCCACGACCGGTCGCGCTTGCGCTCGAGCATCGGGATGAGGCGTTGCAGCGTGACGCGCGCATCGCCGCACAGATTGACGTCCATCGGGAAGCGGAGTCCGAGCATGCGCGGCTTGATGTCGATCTGGACGCCGCGCGCCTGTCCCTCTCTTGGGAGAAACTCCGCGTACGGGAAGCTGGAGCCCACCATGAGCAGCGTGTCGCAATGCATCATGAGATCCCAACTCGGCCGCGTCCCCAGCAGGCCGATGGATCCGGTCACGAACGGAAGGTCATCGGGGAGCACGGCCTTGCCGAGCAGCGCCTTCGCGACGCCGGCGCCGAGCAGATCGGCCGTCTGCAGCACTTCCTCGCTCGCACCCAGCGCCCCGGCGCCGACGAGCATCGCGACCTTCTTTCCTTCGTTCAGGATGGCGGCGGCGCGGCGAAGGTCGTCGTCGTGCGGCACGACGACCGGCGCGGAGTAGCCCACGCCGGTGTAGGTCACCCCATGCTGTCGCGGCGGAGACGGGACCGCGTCCATGATCTGCACGTTGTTCGGCAGGATGACGCACGTCACCGTGCGCTCGGCGATCGCGATGCGGATGGCGCGGTCGATCAGCGTGCGCGCCTGCGCGGGGTCGGCGCACATGTGGACGTACTGGTGCGCGACGTCCTTGAAGAGGGAGATGAGATCGACCTCTTGCTGATAGTCCGCGCCGAGCGCCGTGGTGGCCTGCTGTCCCACGATGGCCACCACCGGCTGATGGTCCATGGCCGCATCGTACAGGCCGTTCAGCAGATGGATGGCGCCGGGCCCGGACGTGGCCATGCAGATCCCCACCTGGCCGGTGAATTTCGCGTGCGCGCACGCCATGAACGCAGCCAGCTCCTCGTGACGCGCCTGCACGAAGGTGATCCGGTCGCTCGCACGATTGAGCGCGCCCATCACACCGTTGATGCCGTCGCCGGGATAGCCGAAGACGCGCGTGATGCCCCACTGGATCATTCGCTCGACGATGAAGTCGCTCACCGACCGTGCCATGGTGCTCCTCCCCTCGAATGCCGGCTGCACACGTGTGGTGCGGCGCCACGTCTCCGCACGCCGTGCATGCCGGCGGATGCCGCGCACCGCGCGCCCGCGCGCGAGATGCGGGAGGCGCGATGCCGGAGGGAGGAAGCGGGCAAGTTCCATTCCGGGTGCCGGCGCGCGACGCGCCAGGTCGCGCCTCGCCACGTCGCACGCGCCGGAAACGCATGGATCATCCACCGGTTGTATGGCGATGACCCCGCGTGCGCGATATGCTTGCGGCGACACAGGGGCGAACCACACACGGAGGTTGGGAGATGGCAGGTACGATGGTGGAGTTTCGGGCGAATGGACGGATGGGGTCGGGGTATCTCGCGACGCCGCCGTCGGGGAAGGGAAAGGGACTGCTGGTGATCCAGGAATGGTGGGGGCTGGTGGATCACATCAAGCAGTTGGCGGACCGCTTTGCCGCCGAGGGATTCGTGGCGCTCGCGCCCGATCTCTATCACGGCAAGACGACCGGAAGTCCGGACGATGCGGGAAAGATGCTCATGGCGCTCAACATCGCCGAAGCCGGGAAGGACATCCACGGCGCCGCGACGTTCCTGCTCGCGCGCGACGACGTCACGTCGGAGCGTGTGGGCGCGATGGGATTTTGCATGGGCGGGCAGCTCGCGCTCTACGCCGGGTGCGAGTATCCGGAGCAGATCGGCGCGGTGGTGGATTTCTACGGCATTCACCCCAAGGTGCATCCCGACCTGTCGCGCCTTGGCGGGCCGGTGCTGGCGCACTTCGGCGAACAGGACCCGAGCGTACCGGTTGCGCAGGCGCGCGAGCTGGTGAAGCAGATCCAGGCGGCGGGGAAGACGGTGGAGGCGCACTTCTACCACGCGGGCCACGCGTTCTTCAACGATGCGCGCCCCGAGGCGTACGACAAGGCGTCGGCCACCTCGGCGTGGGAGCGAACGCTCGAGTTCCTGCGCACATCGCTCTGAGGCACAACCTGGCGACACCGAGCACGCGCGCCGCACGCATGTTGGCAGAGCTCACTGCGGCCCGCTGCGCGCCGCGCGCGTCTCCCGGTGCACGCCCCTCACCCCGGGGCGCGTCGCGCAGTTAGAATTCGGGCGTGACATCCTCCGCCACGCGCCCCCCCCTCGACGCGGCCGCACAGAATGCGGTGCGCGATCAGTTGGGACGACCGCTCCGGGACCTGCGCATCTCGGTCACCGACCGGTGCAATTTCCGCTGCCGGTACTGCATGCCGCGCGAGGTGTTCGGGCGCACGTACGAGTTTCTCTCTTCTGCCGAGCTGCTCAGCTTCGAGGAGATCACGCGCCTCGCGCGCCTCTTCGTGCAATTCGGCGCGCGGAAGCTTCGCGTGACCGGCGGCGAGCCGCTGGTGCGGCGCGAGATCGAGCGGCTCATCGCCATGCTCTCAGCCATCGATGGCGTGGAGGATCTCACGCTCACCACCAACGGGTCGCTCCTCGCCGCGCGGGCGGAGGCGCTGGCCGCCGCCGGGCTCAAGCGCATCACGGTGAGTCTCGACTCGCTGGACGACGCGGTGTTCCGCGCGATGAACGACGCCGATTTTCCCGTGCAGCGGGTGCTGGAGGGGATCGACGCCGCCCGCGCTGCCGGGCTCTGGCCGATCAAGGTCAACGTGGTGGTGAAGCGCGGCGTGAACGATCACACGCTCTTGGAGATGGCCCGTCACTTCCATGGCACCGGGTGCGTGGTGCGCTTCATCGAGTACATGGATGTGGGGACCACGAACGGCTGGCGCATGGAGGACGTGGTGAGCGGCGCGGAGATCGTGCGCCGCATCGGGGCGGAGCTTCCGCTCGAGCCCGTGGAGCCGGCGTACCGTGGCGAGGTGGCGCGGCGCTACCGGTACGTGGACGGTGGCGGGGAGATCGGCATCATCACCTCGGTCACGCAGCCGTTCTGCGGCGACTGCACACGCGCGCGGCTCTCATCCGAGGGGAAGCTCTACACCTGCCTCTTCGCCACCGATGGCGTCGATCTCCGCGCGCCGCTGCGCTCCGGTGAGAGCGACGAGGAGCTCGCCGCGCGCGTGGCCGGCGCGTGGAGCGCCCGGCGCGACCGGTACTCCGAGCTCCGAACCGCGCGCACGGCCGCGATTCCCAAGGTGGAGATGTCGCACATCGGCGGGTGACGGCCGGCCGGTCCATCGAGCGCGGCCGTCGTCCCATGCATTACGTGCTGGCCAGCGATCCCGCCTGCAGCCTGTGCTCCGCCTCGCTCACCGCCGCGAAGAGCTGCTCGAAGTCGTCCACCACGAACAGCACGTCCTGGAAGTGGTCGATCTCGAACGGCTGCGACAGGACGTCGTCCAGCGTGAACGGCCGCCGGTCGCAGCGCGGGCCGAGGGCGTTGGCTGCGTCCCCCGCCGAGGAGATGAGCCCGCTGCCGTAGACCTTCACGTTCCCCTGCTCGCGAATGAGCCCGAACTCCACGGTAAACCAGAAGAGCCGCGCCATCCGCTGGACGTCGTCGTCGCTGGATGCGGCCGCCGCCACCTGCCCGAAGCGCGCGAGGAAATCGGCGAACACGGGATCGGAGTGGAGCGGCACGTGGCCGAATACATCGTGGAAGATGTCCGGCTCCGGCAGGTAGTCGAGCTGCTCGCGGGAGCGCACGATCACCGTGGTGGGGAAGCGGCGCGACGCGAGGCACTGGAAGAACTCGCGCGCGGGAATGAATCCGCTCACCGCCACCGCGCGCCATCCGGTGCGCGGCGTGAGCCGGGCGTTCAGCTCGGCCAGATCGGGAACGCAGTCACGCCGGAGCCCGATCGTCTCCGCGCCCTCCAGGAACACCCGGCTGCCGTTCTTCCGGAGGTCGCCCATGCGGCGGTCGTAGAGGATGCCCCACACGTCGTGATCGCCGGGGGTGTAGCGCTCCCAGCGCTGTTCGATGAACATCGCGGGGGAGAGCGCATCGTGGTGCGCGTGGGCGTGCTGGTGTTCGGCGGCCGGTGGCATGGAACGGATCTCCTGTCGTTGTGCCTCCGGCGGTACGCCGGAGCGCGCGGTGGTCATGGGGAAAGGGATACGAAAAACGAAGCGGCCCGTGTGGATCACGGGCCGCCGGGAACACAGTGCGAGATGTCGATCGCTATCCGCGCAGATGCCTCCGGTGCCGGCCCGTGGGACGGGTCGCGTAGTAATACGAATAGCGGTAGGCGCGGGAGCGAATCATGGACAGCACGATGCGCGGGGCGCCGCCGTCTGTCAAGCGGGAACGGCGCGCGCGAGGGCGATCGGCGCGTTCCAGCGCTCTGGAGGGGGTTGCCGTGGGTACGATGGTTGCACCTGTGGAAGGGGCAACCTTTGCAGGGGAGGCGCAATGCTGTGGACGCTGGCGATCATCCTCTTGATTCTCTGGGCGCTCGGCTTCTTCGCATTCAGTTGGGGTGGCGGGCTGATCCACCTGCTGCTGGTCATCGCCCTCATCGTGATCGTCTACGAGTTGGTGACCGGACGGCGTCACGTGGTGTGACGGGGGGGGGGGGCGGGGGACGGGGGCCGGGCAGGCCGAATGGGTGGAGCATAGATGCACGAAGCGCGACGCCGGGATTCCGG
>DASSNU010000005.1:0-15797 GCA_035701265.1 Gemmatimonadaceae bacterium
CTCGTGCCGCTCCGGAAAGACGGCATCCCCCACCACGGCGGCCACCGACTGGCCGTAGCCGCGCGTGAGCCAGGCGAGCGCGTTGGCCACCCGGAGCGGTGTCTTGCGCAAGCCCGGCCGGCTCGGGGCCTCGCCCAGGAGGGAGAGCATCTCGTGCACGTGCCCCGCCAACGCCCGCCCCGCCGGCCCCAACCCGTCGCTGCCAGGATACAACTCGTCCACGGGATCGAGGTCGAGCTCCCATCCGGTCTCGGGATCGGCCACGTCTTCCGCCCGCACACGCGGACGACGCTCCAGGTCGAGCGCCGCAGGCTGTGCGGCATTCGCGGTGGCGTTGTCCCCCATCCGCGGCGTGGCGCGCGCCGCGCGTGTCGTGCCGCGTCGTGCACCGTCGCCGCGTGCATCCACGCTCCGTGCATCCGCGCCGTGTGCGCGCGCGCCGCGTGACGAAGCATCCGTCGCGCGCGTGGCGGAACGAGAACCGGACGCACCGACCGTGCGCCTCCCCCTCCCCTTTCCCCTTCCCCCAGCGTTGTTCCGCCGTTGCGTCATGACGTCCCTCCACGGCTCCAGAGCTCGCGCACCGCGCGCCGCCGCGCGTGATCGCGCGTGATCGCGCGCGGCACACGTCGCACCACGTGCACGAGGCACGCCTGAGTCGGCGCGCTTGAGTGTCGCGCGGCCGGCGCGTAACTTCGGCAATGTGCACACCAGCGCGTGACCTCGCCAGCACGAAAAAGACAACGGGCCCCGCCAATGGCGGGGCCCGCAGTGTGGGAACGAAGAGGGTTTTTTGAAGCCCATTGGAAAGACTGAGGTCCTCACCACACCCTTCGCCGTCCCCGCTCTGGGGCATGACGTCAGGAACAGATTGTCGAACCCGACCGCAGGACTTGTTGGCTCAAAAACGTGATCTCTTCGCCCCGTCTGCGCGGCAATCTAGCGCGCGTCCTCTAGCCAGTCAATCACACGATGCTCCACAGCATTCGTAACATTCTCGCGCGCGCGTCGCTGCCGCTGGCCATCATCATGCTGGTGGGATGGGGGATCTGGACGTTCGGCTTCGAGGCACCCGGGTGGGTCCATCTCCTGCTCACACTCGGCGTCTTCTTCCTCATCTGGCACGTGGTGCTGCGCGGCACGCCGGATGCGCGCACCGCGGAACCACGCCCGATGTCACGTCGCTAACGTCCGATGAGCGGCTTCTCGGCAGCGGAGGGCACGGCGAGCGCAGCGGCCGTGGCCGAACAGCCGCAGTCTTCGGGCACGCACCGCGCGCTGCCGGTGCTCGTGACCGGCGCCGCGGGATTCGTCGGCGCGCACACCTGCCGCATGCTCGTCGATTGTGGATGGCGCGTGCGCGCGTTCGTGCATCACACAGCGCGCGCGGCGCGGCGGCTGCCCGGTACGCGCGTGGAGATCGTGCAAGGCGATGTGCGCGACGCCGGTGCGGTGGCCAGCGCGGTGCGCGGCGTGGGCGCGGTGGTCCATCTCGCGGCGATCGCCATTGAACGCGGCGGCAACACGTACGAAGGCGTCAATACGCGGGGCACGGAAGTCGTGCTCGCCGCCGCCACGGAGGCCGGCGTCCGGCGCGTCGTGCACATGTCGCAGAATGGCGCCAGCGCCACCTCTCCCTATCGCTTTCTCCGCAGCAAGGGCCTGGCCGAGGATGCGGTGCGCGCGAGTCGCACCGACTGGACGGTCTTGCGGCCGTCGGTGATCTTCGGGCCGGAGGACGAATTCGTGAGCGTCCTCGCGCGGTTGGTGCGGCTTTCTCCGTTCGTCTATCCGTTGCCGGGTGGCGGACGCACGCGCTTTCAGCCGGTGGCGGTGGAAGATGTCGCACGCGCGATCTGCGACGCGCTCGATCGCCCGAGCACGATCCACGCGGTGCTGCCGCTCGGCGGTCCGGCAGCGCTCACGCTGCGACAGATGACCGAGCGCGTGCTGCTGGCGATGGACACCTCGCGCGTGCTGGTGGGCGTGCCGGTGTGGCTGCTCCGCCCCGTCGTGGCAATCGCGCAGCGCCTGCTCCCGTCCCCGCCCGTCACCACGTCGCTCCTCGATCTGCTCGCCGTGCAGAACACCGTCGAGCCAAACGCGCTGGTGGACGAGCTGGGCATCACACCCACGCCGTTCGCTCCGGAAGAGATCCGCTACCTGGCCCGCATCACCGTCGGCGGCGCGCTCCGTTCGCTCTTCCGCTGACGCTGCCGCCGGCGGCGCCACGCGCACAGTGCGCGCCCGAGCCGCGCGCGCGCCTCGCAATCGCCACGCGCGCTACGAAACATCACCAGCGACACGCAACACGCAGATCACAGGCACGCCACGCCGCGCAAACCCCGCGCATGTGCCGCGCGATCGTGCGGAGCTTCTTCACGCCTCCGCGCCCGAATCTCCCGACACCACCTGCGCGTGGTTGATGGCCGTGACGAGCGCCAGCCCGCCGATCACGTTCCCGGCGAGCGCGGGGAGAAAGAACCGGCCGAGATACTCCCCCACCGATGCCGCACCGGTGGTCACCAGATACAACGTCTCCACGGAGCCGGCGATGATGTGCGGCAACTGCGCGATGCCGATGAGATACGTGAGGATGACGATCACCCACACGCGCGCGGTCTCGGCGAATGGAAGCAGCCACACCATGAGCGCGATGAGCCAACCGGCAAAGATGCCGCGCACGATGATCGTTCCCGGCCCGGCGGCGTGCAGCGCCTCCGCGCCCAGCGACGCGAACACGGCGCGCACCGTCGGGTCGAACGCGTCGGTGCGGCCGATCATCCAGGCGAACACCAGCGTCCCGATCAGATTGCTCGCCAGCACCACGCCCCACAGTCGCAGCACGTGCGCGAGCGTCACGCCGCGCTGCCGCCGCAGGAGAGGGAGCACGGGAGTGAGCGTGTTCTCGGTGAACAGTTGCTGGCGGCCGAGAATGACGATGAGAAATCCCACGCTGTAGCCGAGCTTGCTGACGAGCGGGCGCCACGGCGCGTCGGGGAGCATGGCGCGTAGCAACCCTTCCGCTACCAGGGAGAATCCCATCGACAATCCGGCGGCGAGCCCGGAGAAGAAGAGCGCCGACGTCGGCCGCCCCAGCTCATCCTCGCCCTCGCGCCGGATGGCCTCGTACACCACGGCCGCGCGCGGCGCCGTGCGGCGGCGCGCCTCGCGATCCTCCACACGGTCGAGCGAGGCGGAGGTGGGACGCGGTCCGTCGCCACCACCGGACTCGTCGAGTGCGCCTTCCGACTCGGTTCGACCCATGACGCCAGTCGTCGCAAGCGGCGAGCCGCGCCCTGCGTAAGAGCGCTAGATCTCCCAGTTGGACCAGACGAGGGCGTTCCCCATGGCGGGCTCGCCGAAACCAGCGAGGCACATGCGCAGATCGGTCCACCGCACGCGCCCGCCGAGCCGGATGAGCGCGCGGTACGCCTCGGCGTCCGCCGTCTGCGCGCGCAGCGCGACGCGACGGGTCCCGCTGCGCCGCGCGAACTCGGCGAGCGTGCGCGCCATGGCCGGTAGGCGGTCCGCGCGCGCGAGCACCACCTTCAACGTGCGCGTCTCCTCGCGCGACCGGCCTTCGACGAGCGGCACCGTGTGGCACAGCGCGAACCCCAGCAACTCGCCGCGATCGCGCAGGAGCACCGTATCGCCCAGATCGAGCTCCGCGGTGAGCGCGATCTCGCGCGTGTAATCGTATCCGGGCGCGATCCGGTCGAGCAGCGCGCGACACTCGGCCATCGCATCGTCACGCTCACGTGCGCCGAGCTGGCTGAGCAGGAGCGGCGCGCGCTCGCTTCCCGCGGCGTCCAACGTCACGGTGATCGTCAGGTGCCCGGGCAGGAAGCCGAGCCCGGAGTAGAAGCCGATGTTGTCCATCGTGCGCGGCATCGTCTCGAGACCGATCACGCGCGCCTCCGCCTGCTGCAGCCACGCCACGCCGGCGCGCACGATCTCCGCGCCCAGCCCGGCCCCCTGCGAATCGGGGCGCACGGCCAGCGGCCCCATCCACCCTTCCACTCCCGATCGGTGCACCACGTTGAACGCGACGATCGCCTCGCGCTCGTCACGCCAGACGAGCGCCCCGCCGTCGGCATCCTGCATGGCGTACTGCCAGATGACCGGATTGAGGTTCGGCACGCGGACACCGATCATGCCGTCGCGACGGTACCGCTCGGTGAACGCGTCGCTGAACACCTGATTCAGCGCGAATATGTCCGACCGCCGCGCCGGGACCGGGCCGTCCGTGTGATGCTCCGTTCGCCAGCTGCGCGCACTCGCCATCAGTCTCCAGCTCCGGCCTGCTCGTATTCGCGCGCCGGCGCGCGCTCGGAATCGGGCACGAGCGGTGCAATGGGCGCACCGTCGAACTGCCGGACCACCGACGAGCCGCTCTCCTCGTCGTAACGCACCGACACGACGTGATCCACCGAGTCGCGAATGGCCTCGATGTGCGTGATCAGGATCACCTGCTCGAAGCGGTCCTGCAACCCGCGCAGCAGGGTGATGACTCCCGCGCGCCGCAGCTCGTCCAGCGATCCGAAGATCTCATCGAGCACGAGGAGCGACAATGGCTGCCCGGCGCGTTCGGCGATCATCTGCGAGATCGCGAGGCGGAGCACCAGGTTGGCAATGTCTTCCTCCCCACCGGAGATCACCGGCTTGGGAATGCCGTCTTCCAGCACGCGGATGTTGTACTGGTCGTCCAGATCGAGCTCGGCGTAGCGACCGCCGGTCAACTCCACCAGGAACACGCTGGCCAACTCGGACAGCTCCGGGCGGAGCTGGAAGTTGAGATCGGTGCGCAGATCGGTATACGCGCGATCCAGCTCGTCGTGCAATCGCTTCCTGGACGACAGGTCGCCGAGGGTCTGCTCGCGCTCGCGCAACTCGCGTTCCTGCCGCTCCGCCATCTCGAGCGCGAGCCGGGCGCCCGCAGCTTCTGCCTCGCTCGAGGCGGCACTCAGCTCCGCCGCGCGAAGGCGCTGCGCCGCGTCCTCGTGCGCCTGACGCAGCGCGGCGAACTCCGCCTCGGTGTCGGGAAGCGCCGCGCGCCGCGCGGTGAGCTGCGCCACTCGCTCCGCCGCCGCCGACAGACGCTCGCGCAACGCACTCTCGTCGCGCACGAGCGAGGGCTCCCGCTCCACCTGCGCGGAGAGCCGCGCCGCGCGTCCCTCGAGCGGAAGGAGCCGCTCCAGCTCGCGGCGCACGACCTCGTGTCGCGCCGGATCGTAGCCCGGCGGAATGGCGGCGAGATCGCGCGCGAGCTGCGCGCGGCGCTCTTCCTTGGCGCCAATGTCACCGGCGAGCTGCGCCAGCTCCTGCACGGCGAGCTGCACCTTGGTGAGCCGGCGCTCGAGCGTCGTCACCTCCTGCGCCACCGCACGCCGATGCTCGTCCAGCGCGCGCACCTCCGCCGGCATCTCGACCAGCTGGTCGAGCCGCTGCTTGTAGTAGTTGCCATCCACGCGCACGGTCTCGATCTGCGCGTCGAGCAGCTCCATCACCGAGCGCAGGCTCTCGCCGAGCGGGCGCAGACAGGTGGGACAGGGTTCGTCGGGTCCGGTGGCGGCCAGTCGGTCGCGCTGCTGCTTGAGATCGGCGAATTGCTCGCGCAGCGCCTGGCGCTTGGTCTCCGCTTCCTGGCGGTCGCGCACCCACTCCGTGCGACGCGCCTCGAGTTGTCCATCCGCGTCCTCCAGATCGTGCCGCCGCTCGTCGAGCGCGCGCTGCACCTCCTGCTCCAGCGTGGGTGCGCGCGAGACTTTCTCGTGTCGCTGGCGAAGCTGTTCCAGCTCGGCTTCGAGCGCGCGCTGCGTCTCGAGGAGCGCCTGTCGCCGACCCTCCTCCCGCGCGAGAACCTCGAGTCGCTGGAACTCCGCCTGGAGCGCGCCGAACGGCGCCAGCTCCGCCGCCATGCGCTCCAGCTCTTCGCGCGCGGTCGCCACCTCGCCCAGCTCGCGCGCGATGCGCTCGTGCTCCCGTTCCAGCGACGCGAGCTCCCCCTCGGCCACGCGCAGCTCGGAGAGCAGCTCCTGCATGCGCTCGCGTTCGCGCTGCGCCGCCTCGAAGCGCGGAAGGACCGCGCCCACCGCCGCGCGCGCCCGCGCGGCGTCGTCCACCGCCGCGCGCGAGCGCGCCACCGCATTGCTCACCCGCGCGCGGGCATCGCGCACCGCCGCCGCCACCTGCTCGGCGTCGGGCATCCCCTGGCGAAGCCCGGCGATCTCGGCGGCGATCGAGCTGCGCTGCTCCCGCAACAGACGCTGTGCCGCGCGCAGCTTCTCGTATCCCAACACGTGCGAGAGGAACTGTGCGCGCTCCGACGGCCCCATGGCCGCCATCACGCTCAGCTCCTTCTGCCCCGTGAAGTACGTGTTGAAGAACTCCTCGCGCGACATCCCCAGCCGCCGCGTGAGCAGCTCGGTGACGCCGGTGATGGAGTTGGCGATCGGCGCCGGCGCGCCATCCAGATACAACTCGGCGCTGGTGAGACCGCGCACCACGCGGTAGCGATGATTGCCCAGGTCGAAGTCGAGCTCCACGCGCACCGCGGCGCGCGCTCCGGCGCGGTGGAACCGGATCGTCTCCCGCGTACCACGTGCGGCCGGATTGCCATAGATGGCCCACGCGATCGCTTCGAGGATCGTGCTCTTTCCCGAGCCGTTGGCGCCGATGATCCCCGTCACCCCGGACTCGAATTCGATCCGGGTGTCCGCGTGCTGGCGGAAGTTGGAGAGGACGAGCTGGTTGAGTCTCACGACGAGGGGGAGGCGCTAGCGCTCCCGGCCGCGTCCTGGCCGCGCTCTGCCTCGCTCAGATAGTGCAAGCCGAGCGAGACGAGGCGCGTGCGGTCCACGCCCGACTCCAGCGGGCGCCGGCCAAGGTACGACTGCACCGTTTCCGCCAGTGTGGGGCGGCGACCGGGCGCTCCGCTGGCCGATGACCGGATGATCTCGGGGCGGCGCGTGTCCAGGTGAAAGTGCACCGCCTGCCGCTTGTACTCGCGCAGCGCCTTGTGATCGAGGTCGCGCACCACGTGTCGCGGCACGTCGCGCACGACGAGACGCACGATCCGATCGGTGATTCCACCGTCGCACTTCTCCACGCGCTCGCGAATGGCCGCGTCCAGCTCGGCGGCCGACATGCCGCGTGCGCTCACCTGCGGGAGATCGACCAGCCGCCGTGCGGGCTCCACGTGATGGAACCGGTGCTCCCCGGAGACGAGATCCACCTCGATGAACCCCTTTCCGGGAATGCCGGCCTCGCGCTCCTCGACGAGCTCCCCCCACGGGTTGGTGCTCACGTACTCCAGCGAGCCTGCGTAGAAGGCGTTGGGCGCCACCTCGCGATACACGTGGTAGTGGCCGAGCGCCACGTACGACCAGCGCGCGGCCCCCAGCTCCGCGCGCGAGATCTCGAGCGTGGCGCGGTCCGCGCGCGGTGCGGTGGCCGGAAACACGCCTTCCACTTCGCCGTGCAGGAGGAGCACGTTGTGCCGCGCGGACGGGTCCGGCGTGAGCTCCGCGTGCCCGTGCGCCAGGTCCGGGACAGCCAGGATGGAGAGATCGCGCTCGGGAAACGCCAGCCGCTGCGCCTCGGCATCCACTACGTGAATCCCCAGGCGCGAGAAGAGCCGCAGGATGCACCCCGTCTCGGTGGAGCGCGGGCGGTCGTGATTTCCGGCGACGATCACGATCACCGCATCCGGCAGCGCCGCCACCAGCCGGCTGAACTGGTGGAACGCGTCGATGATGGCGGGATTCATCGGGCGGACGGAGTGGAACACATCCCCCGCCACCGTCACGATGTCCGGGCGGATCTCCACGATGCGATCGACCGCGCGCCGGAACGCGCGCGCGACATCCGCCTCCCGGAGGTTGAGCCCGGTCGGTGTGAGCCGGTGGTACTGGCGATAGCCGAGGTGGAGGTCGGCCAGGTGGACGAGGCGCACGCTGTAATCTAGGCGGCTGACCCTAAACCCGGAAGCGACTTGTGGATACGCTCCGCGCGACGGGGCGCGCGACAGTCGTCAGGGGCGCTCGCCGGTGTGCAGCCGCTGCGTGACCGTGAGCTGGAGCGTGGCGCGACGGTCGGGCCCGCCGCGCGCCGGCGTCACCACGGAGCGCACGTGGACCGTCGCCTGCGAATCGTGCCACCACCCACGCTCGCGGTCGACCACGAGCGTCCCGGTGAGCGTGCCTTCGGAAGAGAGGAGCGCGCCGGAGGGCAGCTCTCCCGCGCCCTCGTCGCGCGTCAGACGGCCGTTCATCGAGATGTAGGCCATCTTCCCGTCCCCCGACAGCGAGTCGAGCCGGTACGTGGTCTCCAGCATGGCGCCATTCACTCCTGCGGCGCCGGAGATGGGAATCGTCATGCGGTGTGTCCAGCTCTCGCCCACCGCCACCGGTGCAGCGGGGAGCATGGCCGGCACCTGCGAGATGATCGACGCCACGTCCGCGGGGAGCCCTTCGGGGGCGGTGAGGACGGTGGCGGAGCCTTCCGGCGAGATGCGCAGGCGCACCTGTTTGCCCACGAACGCCGCGCGAAGTGCATCGGGAGTGGCCACGCTCCGCCCGCCGGCGGAGCTCGCCGCGGCCGAGTCGGTGCGGCTCGTGACCGTCGTTCCGCGGTCGCTCCGTGCCTCCACGATGACGCGCGAGTAGAGCTCGAGCTCCGAGTGCACGCGCATGGTGCTGTCGCCATTCGCCACGCGCGCGGTCCCCACGAGGTCCATGCTCTGCGTGAGGTGCGTGAGGATCGTATCGCCCACGCGCGGCGCGATGCGCAGGGTGACGCGCTTGTCGTGGCGCTGCGCCGCGCCGCTCGCGGTGATGATCACGCTGGCCATGAGCGCGAGCGCCGCCGCGCGCATCACCAGTCGGCGCGCGGGCGACGCGGCGGCAAACGCTCGGATCGTGCGCGCGCGGCGTTCGGGACGCATGCTGTGTCGCGTGTGCGATGCCATGTGGTGCGCGTCAGATCCCATACGGATCGTCATCCGGGAGCACGCGCAGCGGCGTGACCGCGGGAGCGCTCGCCGGGCGCGACGGAACCACGCGGCGGAATTGCCGCTCGACGAACGCGCGCACATCCGCCGGCCGTTCGCGCAGGCAGGCGTTCCGCGCGGCGAGCACGCGCTCCTCTCCGTACAACGCGACCAGATCCTGCACCCACGCGAGGGTGAGCGACGGTTCCATCACGCGCAATGATCGCAGCACCGCCTCTTCCACCGTGACGTCCGCCGCCTGAGGGAAGCGCTCCGCCCCATCGCGCCCGCGCATCACGGCCGGGCGGGGGAAGCGCACGAACACCGGCTGTGTGAAGTGCGGATGCCGCACCATGAGCTGCCCCTTCGACAGCGTCTGCAACTTGATGCGCGTGGCCGGCGTGAGCGCCGCGTACCCGGGCGTGGCCAGCTCGTCGGCATCCATGCGGCCGAAGAGCGCGGTGCCGGCGTTCCCCACCACGCGCCGGTGCACCTGCGATCGAAACTGCTGCGCGCTGAACAGCACGAGCCCCAGGTACCGGCCGCGCTCGGCGATGTCCAGCAGCATCTTGCGCACGTACGTGTCCGGCCCATCGCCGGGGGCGTACTTGTTCAGCTCGTCCACGAACACCACCACGTGCTTCACCCCCAGGTCGCGCCGCTCGAGATGCTCGCGCAGCTTGGACACGATGCGCGCGAAGATGAGGTCCTGCGCATCCTCTTCCAGCAGCGCCACGTCCACCACGTACACCGCACGATCCTCAAAGCTCCCCCACGGCAGATCGCTCGGTGTGCCATCGTCCGTCACCAGCCCCGCGCAGCGCGTGGAGATGTTCGACAGCCGGTTGCGGACCTTGCGAATGGTGGCGATGTGGTGCGTGCGCCATTGCTCGCTCCCGCTCCCGCCGCGCCCGTTCTCCAGCCCGGTCAGGAGATCGCGGAACCACGCCTCCAGATCGGCGAAGCTGCGCACGCGGTGCGGCGCGCTGAGCACCGCGTCGGTGAAGTCGCGGTCGATCACGCGCTCCTTGATGAAATCGATGAGCGCGTCGGCCTTCGCGTCCACATCGTCGCGATTGAGCAGGACCTCGGCGAACTGGAGCACCTCGCGCAACCCCCAGGTGAGCGGGCGCACGTTGTGCAGCAGCGACTCGTGCGAGCGAATCGTGTTGAGGGAGACGCCATCGGGCTTGAGCGGCGCGAAGAATCGCGCCCCAGCGAACGGCGCCGGAGGCACGCCCAGGCGGTCGTAGAGATGACGATCGCCATCGTCCAGCTCCCCCGGTTGATCGAGATAGCAGAGGTCCGGCCCTTTCACGTTGAAGCACACGGCGGCCACGGATCCCTTGGACTCGGGCAGGTGCGCGAACAACGAGGCGAGCAGCCACTCCACCGCGCTCGTCTTGGTGGCCAGCCCGGAGACGCCGGCAATGTTCAGGTGCGCCGCTTCCGGACCGAGGAGAAAGTCGGCGTCCAGATAGATCGGCGCCTCCATGCCGCCCGCCGTGTACAGGCCGACCGGGATCGCCGCACCCGACTCGACGCCCACGTAGCCATCCATGCGGAGCGCCGCCGCCACGTCGTGATCGTCGGCCAGGTACACGGCGCCCATCGGCACCGGCTGCAGCGGCTCCTCCGGCAGCTGGCGCAGCACCGCCGCGCTGTAGAGCCGCACCTCGGTGCGCTCGGTGGGCGCGAGCGCGGGGGCACCGGGCTCTCCGTCGTGCCCCATCACGTCGTGCAGCGCCGACTCGAGATCGGTGTAGCTGAACCCCTCCACCACCACGCCGTACACGCGCGGAATCTGCCCGCCCACCGGATGCGTGCCGTCCACACGCACGATGGTACCGATCCCCACCGGCGACTCGAGCGCGGTCCAGAAGCGGAACTCGTGCGGCGTGTTCGGGTGGCGCTCCGTGGCCACCACGCGCCCCAGCGGGGCGGCCGTGGGTGCGGACCCGGACGATGCGCCAGCGGTCACGTCGTTCTCCACCGCGTCAGTGGGTGGCGTGAGAGCGAAGCCCGCGCAGCAACTCCTCGCAGCTGCGGACCGGGTAGACGAGCGTGTCCCATCGCGGATCGGGGAGCGAGAGGGGACGCGCTTCCGCCAGTACCCAGCGTGAGACGGTGTCGGCGCGTGGGCCGGGGTCGCGGCCCTCATCGCTCACTTCGACGCGCACCAGCCCCCACAGCGGATCTCCTCCGGCCGGCTCGCGCATCCGCAGGTACCAGCTCAGCACGCTCGGGCGCGCGCGCGGTGTGATGCGGATGACGCTCGTGCGCTCCCCCGCGCGCAACGCGAACACCACCGGCACCGCGTCGGCATTCACGTACAGCGTGCGATGACTCTTGATGAGCCCCACCGCCACCGTCGAATGCGCTACCGCTTCCATGGAGATGCTCCCGTCCACGAGGAGCGGACGCGACTCCGCGGTGCACCACTCGCGCGCCAAGGCCAGCTCCGCGCGCTCACGCGCCGCCTGGACGGCCGCGCTCGCGCGCTCCAGGAACGCCGCGGGGTGCCGCACCACAGGCGCGCCGTCGTCGTCGAAGCTCGTGTCCACCAGCGACATCTCCGGCAGCCGCTCGCGCCACGGCGCCTTGGGCGTGTACGACCAGGGCGCGTAGATCGCGCGCTCGATGCGCGGACGGCGCCAGGTCACCAGGCGGCGGTCGGCGCGCAGCCGGATCACGGCGCCCACGTGTCCGAGCACGATGGGCGCGCCCCCGCGCCAGCCGAGCAGCTCGCTTTCCTGCGTGCCGTCCAGGAAGGCGCAGAAACCGGGGGTGGGAGCGCCAGGCACGCGCCGGGCTCGCAGGGTTGCATCCTCAACCGGATGCGCGTCTACAACCCGGGGAGGCTCCGTGCCGGAGGGGAGGCGCTCGAGGGGAGCGGCCGCCCGACCAAGCGGACGCATCTGCGGGTCCGCCTGCATCACGTGGCGCAGCGCCGCCCTGACGGCCTTTACCGAATCCACCGGCTCATCCGATTGCACCTCGGCACCGTGCCTCACGACTCCACGCGCGCTCGCATCCGCACCAGCGCTGCCGGCATGACGTCTCTCCGGCGGCACGGACGCGCCGGTGCGCGGCTCGTGCACGCCGTGGCCAGCGTGCGGGGGCTCGCGCTCATCGCGACCATCCTAACGGTGGCCTCCGGCTGTGACAAGGCAAAGAGCTTCGTGCGCGCAGGGCAGGCGGCGCGGCCGCCCAAGGTGGATCCCAGCAAGGTGCTCGATCTCGCCTCCAGGCCCACGATCCTCTTCCAGGTCTTCGGCGAGCGGAGCGACCCACGGCTCATTCCGGTGGGCGCTATGAAGGATGGGCATCTCACGAACATCGAGCTCACCCGCGATGGATGGCACCAGCTCGACGCCATGTACCTTCGCCGCGATGCGCGATACACCGTGTACAAGGACGGCGAGGCGCACGGGGCCGTGACGGTGACACGTGGAATGTGGGACAACGCGGATACGCCGCTGTACACCCTGCCTGGTTGCCAGACGCTGACCCCCCTGGCGCAGGTGAAGCTCGACACCGATTTGCCCACGCAGTTCACCGTCGAATTCCTGGCGGCGAGCGCTCCGATGGGACGGCAGGCGGAGCGTCTGCAGCTTCCGCCGGAGCTGGTGCGCAAGCTGGCGCACGAGCTGGGCGGCATTGCCGGAAAACGGGTGGGGATCACGCCGGCGCTCCTCGATTCGCTCGACCTGCACGCGGTGGCCATTGGTACCGGAACGAGCGCGGCACCGACGGTCGTCGCGTCGTTCATCGATCCCGCGGCTGCCAATCCCACCTCCACCACGGAGCGGACAGCGCACGTGCTCGTGATCGCCGAACGGGAGCCGGACGGCACATACCGTCCCGCCTTCACCCACGTGGTGCACGGCCCGCTCGCCAACGCGGAGTTCCGGCGCTACGTCGATCACCTGGACATCGATGGCGATGGCGTCGACGAGATCTTTCTGGAAGGGTGGCGCTTCCGCGGCGACACGTTCCTGATCGCCCTGCGCTACGAAGGTGATACGTGGCGCGAGGTGTTCCGCTCGCGCTCCAACTGGTGCCTGGACGAGCGCGGCGACTGATCGCGTCCTTGCCGCCACGTTCTGCCCCCCGCGTCACCCCTCCCGCCGCACCCCCACCGCCACACCATCGCCGATCGGCACCACCACGCCATCGATCCGCGGATCGGAGGCGAACCGCCGGTTGAACTCGCGCACACCGCGGATGCCGGGATCGTCGTCCTCCTCGTCCAGCACGCGCCCGCCGCGCAATGCGTTGTCCGCGATGATCAAACCACCCACGCGCACCAGGCGGATCGCCCACTCGAGATAGGTGGGGAGCGGCTCCTTGTCCGCGTCGAGGAAGATCGCGTCGAACTGCTGCCCATCGAGCGCGGGAAGGAGCTGCAGCGCGTTCCCCTCGCGCACCTCGACGCGCTCGCCGACGCCCGCCGCGGCGAGATGACGCCGCGCGAATGCCGCGTGCGCGGGATCGATCTCCAGCGACAGGATGCGCCCCGCGTCTCCCAGCGCGCGCGCCATCCAGATGGCGGAGTACCCGCCCAGCGTGCCCACCTCGAGCACGCGCTTCGCGCCGATCGCCGCGAGCAGCACCTGCAGCAACCGCCCCGTCTCGGCGGGCACGGCGATGGGAGGGAGCCCGCTCCGATCCGCATCCTCGCGAAGCGCGCGGAGCACCGGATCTTCCGGCGCGAAGAGACGCGCGATGTACTCCGCTACACGATCATCCACTGGACATCCTCTATTGTACTGCGGCGACTCGACTTTTCCGACTCTGCTGCGTCTTCCGGAGTGCTCCCGCTCTCCTGCTTCCGTTCGCCTGCTCCCACTTCATGTCGCCCCACGTCGCGGCGACTACGTCACTATCCGTGCGCTCACTACTCCACGCCAATGTCCCACGCCTGCTCGAGGTCTTTCTTGGAATACGCGCGGAACGCGGTCAGCGTCTGCGTTCGCTCGATTCCCGGCAGACGTGTGAACTGCTCGGTGACGATCTGCGCGATGCGATCGTACTCCGGCACCTTCACGATGACCACGAGGTCCCACTCGCCGGATACGGAGTACACCTCGGTGACCCCCTCCGTCCCCGCCAGCTTCATTGCCGTTTCAGGAATGCGCCGAGGGTCGGCGCGAATGAGAACGATAGTGGTGATCATGCTTCGGCCGGAAAGGGCGGAACGTTGAGCAACCAGATCCCGGCGAGCGCATCGCGCTCATCCAGATCGAGGAGAACGTCGTTGGCAATGCGCACCGTGCGCGCCGGAGGAGTGCTCCCCACGCGGAAGCGGATCGTGCGCTCGGCATCATCGGCCTCCACGCGCATGGTGGTGTCCACGTGCAGCAGCTCCACCGGCCGTGCGGGACGGGACACCGGCACCGATACGGCGGCGGACTCCACCGGCGCGGGAGGCGCGAGCAGTGGGAGCTTGCACACGTCGGGCCACACCGCCACCTCGATGGAGCGGATGGCGCCGCGCTGCACGTCCAGCATCACCCACGATCCGTCGCGCCCGGTGAGCTCCACGGAACCGGACATGCCGCCGTTCCCCGGCGTCTCCTCCATGGTGGCCGTCAGGATGTCGGTGTCTGCGTCCCACCGGTAGGCGACGCGCGGCGCCGCCGCCACTCCCTGGTGCACCTGCACGCTCACACTCACGTGACCCTCCGGCGCTCGTGGGAATCGTACGCACCGCGCCCGGCGCTCGCGTACACGCGCCATTTCACACGCACTCTCGGCATTGCATGGGCGGCATCGTCGGGGAAGTGTCGCGCAGGTGGTGCCCGGCGCGCGCCATCCGCCAAGGGGAAGATACGTGCGCCCGGCACGGCCTCAATGGGAGCCCACGGGTCAGGGGAGGCCTACGGACATCGCTGTAATGCGATGCATCCGGAGGCGCGCGCGGTGGGCCGGAGGCTGGAGGGGCGGCCCGCGTTCTTATCGTGATCTGCGGCTGTCCTGCTGAAGCTTCCCGGCATCGCCCGAGCCCCGGTGGAGGAATGCCCCTGTCACAGGCGCAGTCAGACGCTCGTGGTTCTGCACCTCACACCCGGCTGAGGGCGAGGAACCGAGCGGCCTGAGAGGCCGGTGAGGATTGGTCCACCAGTTCCGCTCAAGGCTGGTCGCCTCGACGTGCTCCGTCCGTTCGCGGGGTCGCGCGGCGAATCCTCGCTCCCCGGCGTGGCTTCCGCGATGCGGTGCACAGTGGCCCCGCCTCCAGAATACGAAATCCGCCAATCCTGGCACCAGCATCACGTTCTCAGCGATGTGTCCAGTTGGACACTGTCGCAGGTGTTGCGGGTTGGGGCTGCGACAGCGTGCGACACTCTGCGACAGTGCGCGATCGCTAAGTGGTTGCTGTGGGCCGACTTCACATTCTCAGAAACGGGAATACTCCGTGCCTCGGATGCGCGCCCAGTGATTTCGCCGCGCTGCGATCTGGGAGCATGCGCTCGACACCGGCGCTTGGGACAGACGCAGGATGAGTTGTCGGCCGAGCGGCGCTGGGGGAGTGGTGAGCGCCAGTGGCGAGAGCCAGTGGCGAGAGCGAGCGGCGCGAGGCGCGGTTCATCGCACCCGGGAGTGCGGACGGTGAAGCGCGTGGACCGCGAGAGGGAGCGCGCGGTGCGTGGGTGCGGTTCCCCGGGTGGTGGTGGACGAGAGGCGAAGCAGTGCGTGGGGAGTCCACACGTCGTGATGGGTGGAGCGCGTAGGAGTAGCGGCAGGTAGGAAACGCTCGTCGGCGCGTCGCAATTCTGTCGCGTTTTGTCGCGCGACAAACTGC
>DASSNU010000006.1:0-18597 GCA_035701265.1 Gemmatimonadaceae bacterium
GCCGGGCTTGTTGGGGCTGTGGCAGGCGAGCGAGGTGGTGAAGCTCCTGACCGGGGTGGGGGAGCTGGCCGTGGGGCGGCTGGTGCTGGTGGACTTACTCGGGGTGCGGGTGCGCACGGTGCGGGTGCGGCGCGATCCCGACTGTCCGACCTGCGGGGCGGCGGGGCGGAGTGCGGCCGGGGAGCGGCGGCGCCGGGCGGAGCTCGTGGCGTTGGAGGAGGAGGGGGGCTACTGCCAGCCCGGTCTGGCGAGCGTGAGCACGAGCGTGAGCGCGAGCGTGAACTCGAGTGGAGGTGCCGCAGGGCCACGGGTGGCGCCACGAGAGCTGACGCCACGAGAGCTGACGCCGACAGAGGTAGCGGCGCGCTTGGCGCGGGGCGAGTCGCTCCTCTTGCTCGACGTGCGGGAGCCGGGCGAGTGGGAGATCGCCCACATCGACGGCGCACGGCACATCCCACTCGGCAGATTGGCCGAAGCAATGTCGTCGCTCGACCGCACGTGCGACATCGTGGTCCACTGCAAGGGAGGAACACGCAGCGCGCTGGCGGTGCGCCAACTGCACGAGGCGGGCTTCACGCGCGTGTGGAACATGACGGGAGGAATTCAGCGCTGGGCCGAGGAGGTGGACAATGCCCTCGCCCGGTACTGAGATGACGGCGCCCATCATGGAGGCACGCACGCTCCGACCGTTCCCGCAGCGCTGCCGTGCGTGCGGCAGCACGTTCGAGCCGGAGCCGATCGCCATCTGCCGCGCGTGCCTGGGCCCGCTGGAGCCGCTGTATCCTGCGGAGCGTGTGCTCCCTGATCGCGCGGCCATCGCCGCGCGTCCTCCATCGCTGTGGCGGTATCGCGAGTGGCTCCCCTTTGAGGGGACGCCGGAGCTGTCGCTCGACACCGGCTTCACGCCGCTCGTTCACGCGCCGCGGCTCGCACGCATCCTGGGCGTGGCGCGCGCGTGGGTGAAGCACGATGGCGTGTCGCATCCCTCGCTCTCGTTCAAGGATCGCGTCGTCACGACGGCGATCAACGCGGCGCACGCGTTCGGCCTGCGCACCATCGGATGCGCGTCCACCGGTAACCTGGCGAATGCGGTGGCGGCGCACGCGGCGCGCGCGGGGCTCGAGGCGTGGATCTTCGTCCCCGAGCATCTGGAAGCGAAGAAGCTCGTGGCGACGTCGATCTACGCGCCGCGCACGGTGCGCGTGCGCGGGCACTACGACGATGTGAACCGGCTGTGCGCGCAGCTCGCCGACCGCTTCGGCTGGGGGATCGTGAACGTGAATCTGCGCGGCTACTACGGCGAGGGCTCCAAGACCATGGCCTACGAGATCGCCGAGCAGTTGGGGTGGCGCACCCCCACCGCGGTGATCGCGCCCATGGCCGGCGGCTCGCTGGTCACCAAGCTGTCCAGAGGATTCGGCGAGTTTCTCGACGCGGGCCTGACTGACGGCGCTCCCCCGCGCATCTACGGCGCGCAGGCGGCGGGGTGCGCGCCGATCGTGCATCTGGTGGAGCGTGGCGACGATCGCGTGGTCCCCGAAGTGCCGCACACCATCGCGCACTCGATCGCGATCGGCAACCCGGCGGACGGCGTGTTCGCCGCGCGTGTACTGCGCGAGAGCGGAGGATGGGCACAGGCCGTGTCCGACGCCGAGCTGGTGGATGGCATCGCGCTGTTGGCGGAGACGGCGGGAGTGTTCACGGAGACGGCGGGTGGCGTGACCGTAGCGGCTGCCCTCGCGCTCTCGGCGCGCGGCCACCTTCGCGCCGACGATGAGGTGGTGCTGTGCATCACCGGAAACGGTCTCAAGACGACGGCGGCTGCACGCGCCGCGCTTGCGGACACGCCGGTTGTCGCGCCGCGCGTGCGCGAGGTAGCCGCGCTCGTCGCCCGCGCGGAGAGCGAGCGCGATGCGGGCGGGCCTGCGGCGGAGCGAGAGTCCGCGCGCACCGAGGCAGCTCCACACACGGCCGGTGCGGCATCACACGCGCGTGACGAGGTGACGGATGTGCGCTGACGTCACGGAGACCGCGGCGCAGCGGGTCGAGCGGATCAAGCGCGAGCGCGCGCCCTGGTCGATCGGCGACGACATCCGACGCTACGCGCGCCAGGGTTTCGGCGCGATCCCGGACGATGACCTGGCCGTGCGTCTGCGCGCGTGGGGGCTGTACACGCAGGGCGATGGCCGCGGCACGCGGGGCGATGCCGTCCCCTTCTTCATGATGCGCGTGCGAACGCCCAACGGCGTGCTGACGGCCACGCAGGTGCGCACCATCGCCGAGCTGTCCGAACGGTATGGGCGCGGCGTGGTGGACATCACCAACCGGCAGAACTTCCAGCTACACTGGCTGCGCATCGAGGATGTTCCCGCCATCTGGGATGCGCTGGAGCGCGTGGGGTGGACGAGCATGGGCGCGTGCGGCGACAACACGCGCACCGTCACGGGGTGCCCGGTGGCTGGCGTGGATGCACGCGAGATCGTGGATGCGTCGCCGCTCGCGCTCGCGGTGGACCGGCATCTGAACGGGAACGCCGAGTTCGCGAATCTCCCGCGCAAGTTCAAGATCTCGATCTCGGGGTGCGCGGACTGGTGCAGCTACCCCGAGATCAACGACATTGGCGTCACCGCGGTGCGTCGAGGCGCGGAGATCGGCTACCGCGTGCGCGTGGGCGGCGGACTCTCCACGCGTCCACACCTCGCGCTCCCGCTCGATGCGTTCCTGCGCGAGGAGCAGGTGCTGGACGTGGTGTCCGCCATCGCCGCGATCTTCCGCGACAGCGACGAGCTGCGCCGCAACCGCGCCAAGGCGCGCATGAAGTTCCTCTTCCTCGCGCAGCGGTGGAACGCCGAGCGATTCCTGGCGGAGGTAGAGCGGCGGATCGGCTACCGGCTGGAGCGGGGCGGGGCCGACGCGCCGCCGAGCGGCACGGCGCGCGATCACGTGGGAGTGCACGCGCAGAAGCAGCCGGGCCTCTGCTATGCCGGCATCTCCATCGTCTCGGGGCGCACGTCGCCGCGCGAGCTGCACGCTGCTGCCGCGCTGGCCGAGCGGTGGGGCGACGGGACGCTGCGCACGACGCCGACGCAGAACATCATCGTGCTCAACATCCCTGCGGCGCACGCATCGGCATTCGCGGCCGAGGCGGAGGACGCCGGCCTGTCGCTCGGCGGATCGCCGATCGCGCGCGGCATGCTCGCGTGCACGGGGTCGGAGTTCTGCAAGCTCGCGCTGGTCGAGACGAAGGCATTCAGCATCCGTCTGGCGCACGAACTGGAGTGTCGTGTTCCCGGATTTCGCGATGCGATCCGGATCCACGTGGCTGGATGCCCGAACGCGTGCGGCCAGCACTGGATCGCCGACGTGGGGCTGCAAGGCGTTCGCGTGGAGCGCGACGGCACTACGGTGGACGGCTTCGATCTGTTCATCGGCGGCCGCGTGAGCGCGGGAACGGGCAGCGCATTCGCGCGGCGGATCGGCGTGCGCGCGGCCGCCACCGACGTGCCGGCCATGCTCGAGCGGTTGCTGCGCGCGTATCTCGCGGGTCGCACCGCCGGAGAGACTTTCCGCGACTGGTGCGCGCGGGTGGGAGACGACGCCGTCCGCGCCACGCTCCGTGGCGATGACGCCGGCGATCCTCGCGCGCGGGAAGCGCTGCTGTGCGGTGACGTGCCGCGCGTCTCGTGAGCGGACTGGCGGGGGTGCGCGTGGCGGTGCTCGAGTCGCGCCGCAGCGCCGAGCTGGCGCAGCTCATCCGGCGGCAGGGCGGGGAGCCGTGGTGCGTGCCCGCGCTTGTGGAGGAGGTGCCCGAGGACGAGAACGCGGTGCACGGGCAACTGGAGCAGATACTTGCCTTCCGTCCTACACTCCTCGTGGCAATGACCGGCGGCGGCGTGCAGCGGTTGCACGCCGCCGCGCACGCGCACGCGATGTGGCCGGTGATGCTGCGCGCGCTGCACGGCACGCGGGTTGTCGCCCGCGGCCCGAAGCCGGCGGGTGCGCTGCGCGCGCTCGGCGTGAGCGTCGCGCAGGTGGTCCCATCGCCGTACACCACCGCCGCCACCGTCGAGCTGCTCGGCGCACTGCCGCTCGGTGGCGCGCGCGTAGTGATTCTGCACGCCGGCGAGCACAACCCGGTGGTGAGCGACGCCGTGCGCAATGCCGGCGCCACGGTGCTGGACGTGCGCCTCTATCGATGGGCGCTTCCCGCGGAATACGCTCTGGCGCTCCGCGCGGTCGTGGCGGAGCTCGTGGACGATGATCCGCCCGCGATTGCGTTCACTGCCGCCGCCCAGGTGCAGCACCTGCTTGCCGTAGCCGATGCGATGCGCGCGCGTGCGGCGCTGGTGCAGGCACTCCGCTGCCGCGTGCTGGTCGCCGCGGTGGGGCCCACGTGTGCCGAGGCACTGCGCGCGGTGGGAGTGGAGCCGCAGGTGGTGCCCACGCACCCGAAGATGGGTCCGATGGTCGTCGCGCTCGCGCGATACGCCGGCGCGCTCAGCGAAACATCATCGGGTTGATCTCGATCGAGATCTCCATGATGTGATCCGCGGGGATGCCCGCGCGGCGCGCGTGCTCGCGCACCGCATCCGGGCTCGGGGCGTCATACTCGCAGTAGATCTTTCCCTCGGCGTCGGAGACGTAGCTCCGGATCCAGACGACGCCCGGCATGTCGTCGAGTGTGGCGTTCGACCGCCGTGCGGCGGCGTCGAGCTGTTCGCGCGTGAGTCCGGGGATGGTGCGTTCGATCAGGTACCGTGGCATGAGAACCTCTCAGGACGTGACGAGTGGTGATGCATCTCCTCCGGCAATCTCGCTGAGCGAGCGCGTGAGCTCCTCATCCCCGCAGGCGGCGGCGCGCACAGCGGCCTGAGCGGCCAGCGCGCGCGCCCGTGACGCGTCGCCGCGTGCGGCGCGCGCGCGCGCCATCTGGTACAACATCCACCCCGCACCCCGCTCGTCGCCAATGGCGAGGCGCTTCTCCAGCGACCGCTCGTAGCAGCGCTCCGCCTGGTCGGGGCGCCCGAGGTCGGCGTGCACGTCGCCCAGCGCGGCCAGCGCGTGTCCCTCGAGCAGCGGTTGCCCGACGCGCGCGGCACGCTCGCGCGCTTCTTCCAGCCGGCGCAGCGCCTCGCCCTGACGGCCGCCCGCGCGGAGCGTGACGCCGATGCTGTTGAGGATCACGACGCACGCGCTCTCATCGCCCACCGCGGTGAGCGGCGCGAGCGCGCGCTCGTACTCGGCCAGCGCGTCGGTGTACGCGCCGCGCTGCCACGCCAGGATGCCGAGCGTGTTGCGCAACCGTCCCTCCGCCGCGCGATCGCCAACGGCCACGGCGAGCGAGAGCGCTTCGCGGATGGCTCCGTCCACCAGCGCGTGGTCGGAGACCGTGTGCCGCGTGGCGCGCGCCACCCCTTCGGCGGCGTGCAGCTCGCCCGCGCGGTCGCCCGAGCGGCGCCGGAGCGCGCGTGCGCGCGTCCACGCTGCCAGCGCATCGGCGTGCCGGCCGCGCTGCTCGTGCACGTGCGCCACCTTCCCCCACAGCTCGCCTTCGGCCTCCACGTCCTGGAGCTGCGCGAAGAGCATGGCGGCTTCGCGCAGGCAGGGGAGCGCATCGTCGGCGCGTCCCAATCCGAGCAGAACGTCGCCCAGAATGCGCAGCGACTGCGAGAGCCCGGGGGTGAAGCCCGCGTCGCGCGTGAGCGCCACCGCCTGCTCGTACAGGCGCAGCGCGTCTTCCACCTCCCCCAACTGCAGTCGGATGTGCGCGGCGGTGGTCAGGTGGAACGAGAGCTGGATGGGGAGCCGCTTCTCGCGTGTGAGCACGGTGGCCTGAGCGAGCGCCTCGAGCGCGGCTGCGGTGTCGCCGCGCGCGCGATGCACGTTCGCCAGGTTGTGCAGGATGTACGATCGCTTGAGCAGCAGGTCGCCGCGGTTGGGCAGTCCGGACGCATCGTTACGCGCGGACAGGTCCAGCGCCTCCTCGAGCGCATCGCGCGCTTCGTCCAGCATGCCGAGCCCCTTGAGGATGATGCCGAGATTGGCCAGGTCGCCGGCAATGCCATCCAGGTCACCGCGCTCGCGGTCGATGGCGAGCGTACGACGCATGTACGTGAGCGCTTCCTCGTTTCTCCCCTGGTGCCAGCGCATGAGGCCGAGGCTGCGCAGCGTGTTGCGTTCCCCCTCCACATCGCCGCAGGCGCGGCGCAGATCGAGCGACCGGGTGAGCGCGCGCTCCGCGTCGTCGAAGCGGCGCAGGAGCGTCGACACATCTCCCTGTCGCAGATAGACCTCGGCCAGGCTCGCGCCGTCGCCCGAGGGCTGCAGCAGCGTGATCAGCTCGTCGATGAGATGCTGCTGCCGCTCGCGCAGCCCGAGCGTCTCGCACAGCCGCTCCTGCCGGAGGAGGATCCGTGTGAGCACGCGTTCCTGCTCGTCGCCTGGGAGCGATGCCGCCCACCGCTGCGTGCGTTCGAGGAGATGCAGCGCCTCGGTGAACTGGCTGAGCGCGCTCGCGCGGTCGGCGGAGCGGATGCCGTAGGTCACTGCCTTGGACCAGTTGCCCGCGCGGCTGTGATGGTGGGCGAGCCGCTCGAACTGCTCGTCCAGCCGCGCCGAGTCGAGCTCCTCGATGGCGCTCCCCACGCGGCCGTGCAGCTCCGCGCGCTGGTGCTCGAGCAGCGTGGCGTACGCCACCTCCTGCGTGAGCACGTGCTTGAAGCGATACGACGGCGACGGGACGATGGCCGTCTGCTGGATCACGCCGGATGCTTGCAGCGTGGCGAGCGCGGCGTCCAGTCGGTGCGCATCGGAGCAGGCACGCTCCAGGAGCACGCGCGAGAAGCTGCGTCCGATTACCGCGGCCACGCACGCGACCTCGCGCGCATGGCGGTCCAGACGATCGAGGCGGGCGCGGATCACCCCCTGCACCGTCTCGGGGAGGTCGAGCGCCTCCACCGCGCCGGCGAGCCGCACCGTGCCGTCGTGCACCGAGAGGGCGCCTTCTTCCATGAGCGTCTGCGCCATCTCCTCCAGGAAGAACGGATTGCCGCCGCTGCGCTCGTGCAATGCGTCCACGAGCGCCTGCGGCACGTCGTGCGCGCGGAGCACGGAGCGCAGGATGTCGCGCGATGCAGCGGGGAGGAGCGGTGGGAGCGTGATGGCCGTCTGCGCGCTCAGGCCGTGCCAGCTCGTGCGACGCTCCGGGCGCGAAGTGACGACGACGAGCAGTGCGTGTCCCGGCGTGAGCTCCGCCACACGGGCGAGCACCGCGTGTGACGCGTCGTCCACCCAGTGCCAGTCCTCGAGCAGGAGCACCGTGGGGCGACGCTGCGCGCTGGCCGTCACGACGGCGGCGAGCGCATCGCGCATCGCCACGCGGAACGGCTCTCCCTGCAGGTGCGACGCGATCTCCTGCGTCTCTCCGGTGAGGGCGAGCAGATGCAAGAAGAGTGGGACGAACTCCTCCAGCTCGGCGCCCATGGCCGCCACGCGCGCCGCCACGGCTTCCGGCGTCGCGGCGGGGAGCGGGTGGAGCGCGGTGCGCAGAACCTCGATGAACGGCAGGTACGCCGACGTCGTCCCGTAGCTCTCGCACCGTCCGTAGAGGATGGCCACCTGCTCCGCGTCGATCAGCCGCCGGAACTCGAGCAGCATGCGGCTCTTCCCGAGTCCCGCCTCCCCAACCAGGGTGACGAGCTGTCCCTCCCCGCGCGTGGCGCGATGGAGCGCGGCGCGCAGTATCTCGAGCTCGCGCTCGCGGCCGGTGAACTGCGTGAGCCCGGACTTGGCGGCCGCCTCCAGGCGCGAGCGTACGTCGGTCTCGCCCAGCAGGCGGCGCGGAGTGATGCGCGGCGCATCGCCGTGCAGCCGGAGCGCGGGGAGCGTCTCCGTCCGGACGAACGGCTCGATGAGGCGCGCGCACTCCGGGCTTGCCCAGATGTCATCCACCGGTGCGCGCTCGGCGAGCGCGGCGGCAATGCGCATGGGCTCGCCCGCAATGCGCGCGGCGCCGGCCGGGCTCGCGCGGTGGATGATGAGCGTGCCGGTCGCGATGCCGGTGCGCGCGCGCAGCGCGCTCCCCAGTCGCGGCGCCAACTCCTGTCCCACCGCGGCGATGTCGGCGTGCAGCGCCATGGCCGCGCGCGCCGCCTGGCGTGCGTCATCCTCGTGCGCGCTCGGCGCACCAAAGAGGAGCACGATCTGGTCACCCGTGCAGGCGTGCACGGTGCCGCCGTGACGCGACGCGCACGCCGCGCCCGCGGCGGCGATGCGCTCGATCACTCCCTCGCTCTCCTCCGGGCGGAGCCGCTCCACCAGCTCCGCGTACGGCTCGACGGCGGTGACCACGACCGTCGCGTGCCGCCGCTCTCCCTCGGGGAGCACGCCCGCCGCCCAGTCGCGCTCGTCCAGTCGCTCCAGTCGCGACAGCACCTCGCCCATGCTCGCAATGCGCCCGGCGGGCGATTTCGCCAGCATGTCTCCCACCAGATCGGCCAGCGCGCGCGGCACGTCGGCGCGGAGGTCGTGCAACGGAGGCGGTTGCTCATGCAGGATGCGGTGCGGCAGCGCGTCCGCCGTGCCGGCAAAGGGGCGCGTGCCGGCGAGCAGCTCGTACAGCACCACGCCCAGCGACCAGACGTCGGTGCGCGCGTCCATCGGATCGCCGCGCACCTGCTCGGGGCTCATGTACGCCACCGTGCCGCGCGCCCACCCGGGAGAGGTGGTCTGCGCGCCGGCCAGCTTGGCGATGCCGAAATCCACGACCTTCACCACGTGCTCTGCGGTGAGGACGAGGTTGGCCGCCTTCACATCGCGGTGGATGATCCCCTGCTCGTGCGCCTTGGCCAACCCGCGCGCCGCCTGCGTGACGATGTCCACCGCCTCGTGCACATCCAGGCGGCCGGCAGCGATGCGCGCGTCCACGCCGCCGCCGCCGCACAACGGCATCGCGATGAACAGTTGGCCGCTGTCCGTTTCGCCGATCTCGAGTACGGTGCAGATGTTCGGGTGATCGAGCGCGGCCACGATCTGCGCTTCTGCCACGAAGCGGAACGCGGCCTCGGCGTCGGCAGAGAGGTGCGGGCGCAGAAACTTGAGCGCCACCGTGCGCTCCAGCCGCAGGTCCACCGCGCGGCACACCACTCCCGAGCCACCCATCGCGATTCGTGCGCCCACACGATAGCGTCCCACCACCTGACCCGGCGCGGGGGCGGGGGGTTCCGTAGCGGAGAGGGGGTGCGCCGCGCCGGTCCACTCCGACGGAACGTCGAGCAGCGAGGTGACAGGACGATCGACCAGCCCGGGACGCTCGTGCGCGGCGAGGAGCGAGAGCACCTCGGCGCGTACGTCCGGCGCGTCGGCGCACGCACGCGCTACGTGGTCGGCACGCAGCTGCTCGGGGAGGTCGAGCGCGCTCGTGAACACGCGCTGCACGCGCTCCCATCGCGCGCGTTCGGCCGGCGAAGCGCCGGCCACGCGCATCTCCGCGGGGCGAGGCGCGGCCGACGAGTCGTCGCGTTTCCCGGCCGCGTGCAGGATGCGCCGGACGAAGTCGGACAGCACGCCGCTCACGGCGCCAGCTCCCGGTTGAGCCACGCGCGCGCCAGCGACCAGTCGCGCTTCACGGTGGCCTGGGAGATGTCCAGCGCTTCGGCCGTCTCTTCCACCGACAGTCCCCCGAAGAAGCGGCACTCCACCACGCGGCTCTGGCGCGGTTCCAGCGCCGCCAGACGTTGCAGCGCCTGATCGAGCTGCAATAGCTGCTCGCGGCCATCGTCGGTGAGAATGATCCCCTCGTCCAGCGGCACGCGCTGCCACCGGCCGCCGCGCTTGCGCGTGCGCCGCCGCTCGGCGTAGTCCACCAGCACGCGGCGCATGGCCTGAGAGGCGATGGCGAAGAACTGCGGGCGGTTCTGCCAGCGCAGGTGGTCCAGCCGGGAGAGCCGGAGGTATGCCTCGTGCACGAGCGCCGTGGTATCGAGCGTGTGATTCTCGCGCTCGGCGCGGAGCTGGCGGCGCGCCACTCGCTGCAGCTCCGCATACACGATCGGCATCAGCCGGTCGAGCGCACTGCGGTCGCCGGCAGCGAGCTCCGACAACAGTCGCGTGACGTCCCCGGTGGAGTGCATGCGAAGCACCGCCTGCAGAGAAGGCAAGGCGGACCGCGCGGATGGAGCGAGACCGTGCGCGGAGCGCCTTCGTGTGGCAAGATACAGCATACGGCCGTGACCGGCAGGGGAGGCGCGGCGCCGGCGCATGTCACGGCGACCACGCCGGAGCTCGGCCCGGTCACGTGGCGTTGGGGCGCCAGGATGCTCGGTGTCCCCCGTGGCCGAGCGGTGCTGGGCGAGCCGTGAGCCCCGCGGCCGGTATTTCACGCTTCTGGACATGATGGTGGGTGCCCGCTCCGCGGTGCATCCATCTGCGCGTTGGCACCCTTCGCAGGAGGAGACCGCATGACCGCCACCACCCAGACGCCGCCCACGGCCCACGAGGCCGTAGCCGCAGGAGCGGGCGCGTCGGCCGCTCGCCGTCCGCTGCTTTCCGACGACATGCTCGCCCGCTTTCTCGAGCGCGCGCCCGGCTACGATGCCGCGAACCGCTTCTTCACCGAAGACTTCGAGGAGCTGCGCGACGCGGGCTATCTCACCATGGCCGTACCCCAGGAGCTCGGAGGCTTGGGCTACTCGCTCGCCGATGTCTGCCGCGAGCAGCGCCGCCTCGGGTACTACGCGCCGGCCACCGCGCTCGGCGTCAACATGCACGTCTACTGGACCGGGCTGGTGGCCGATCTCTGGCGGCGGGGCGACCGCTCGCTGGAGTGGTTGCTCAAGGAAGCGGCGAACGGCGCGGTGTTCGCCGCCGGACACGCGGAGTCCGGGAACGACATTCCGGTGCTCCTCTCCACCACGCGCGCCGAGCGCGTGAAGGGTGGCTACCGGTTCACGGGACGGAAGTCGTTCGGCAGTCTCACGCCGGTGTGGACGTACCTCGGTCTGCACGGGCTCGATACGAGCGATCCCGCCGCACCCAAGGTGGTGCACGCATTCCTCACGAGAGACGCCGAGGGTCTGTCCATCAAGGAGACGTGGGACGTGCTCGGCATGCGCGCCACGCGGAGCGATGACACCGTGCTCGACGGCGCGTTCGTGCCCGACGAGCGCATCGCGCGCGTCGTCCCCGCCGGCGCCGCAGGGATCGACGGCTTCGTCCTGGGGGTGCTGGCCTGGGCGCTCATCGGCTTCGGCAACATCTACTACGGCCTCGCCCAGCGCGCCCTCGATCTCACGGTGGACGCGGTGAAGAAGAAGACGTCGCTCGCCGTCTCGCGATCCATGGCGTACCACCCCGGCGTGCAGCACGGGGTGGCCGAGATGGCGCTCGCGCTCGAAGCCATCGGGCCGCACCTCGATACGATCGCCGACGAGTGGTCGCGCGGAGTGGACCACGGCCATGGATGGGTGAAGAAGATCTTCGCCGCCAAGCACCACGCGGCGGAGGGCTCGTGGCGCGTGGTCGACCAGGCGCTCGAGCTCACGGGCGGGTTCGGCATCTTCAAGCGCGGGCCGTTCGAGCGGCTCTTCCGCGATGCGCGCCTGGGGCGCATCCACCCGGCCAACTCGCTGCTCACGCACGAGATCGTGGCTAAGCTCACACTCGGCATCAATCCGGACGAGCAGCCGCGCTGGGGGTGATCCGCGCGACCGGAGCGCTCCGCCCGAGGCGGAGTGCTCCGGTGATTCCGGGAGCGCGCCGGTGATCGCGATCGCCCGTACGCGCCCCACGCTCCACGGAGCGTGGGGCGCGTGTCGCGTCCGAGCCCCGGGGAGCGCCGCGTGCGCGGCGGCACGCGATCTGAAGATAGAGCATCCGTCACCAGCATGAGGACGCGATGCCCGCCACACACAGGTCGAGACTTCTCACCGCGCTCGTGCGCGGCCTCCTTCTGGGCGCCGTCCCCGCGACGACGCTGTCGTCCTGTGCCACCAATCCGGCCACCGGCGAGCAGCAACTGTCCCTCATCTCCGAATCGCAGGAGATCCAGATGGGGCAGCAGGCCGCGCAGGAGGTGCAGCAGACGATCGGGTTCGTGGACGACGAACAGCTCCAGGCCTACGTGCAGCGCGTCGGCGAGTCGCTGGCGCGACGCACGGAACGACCCAACCTGCCGTGGACCTTCCGCGTGGTGGACGATCCCACCCCCAACGCGTTCGCGCTCCCCGGCGGCTACGTGTTCGTGACACGGGGGATGATGGAGTACATGCGCACGGAGGCCGAGCTGGCCACCGTGCTGGGGCACGAGATCGGGCACGTGACGGCGCGCCACTCCGTGAACCAGATCAGCAAGCAGGAGATCGCCCAGCTCGGCCTGGGCATCGGCTCCATCCTCAGTCCGAGCATCGCGCGGCTGGGGCAGGTGGCCGGCGTCGGACTGCAGCTTCTCTTTCTCAAGTACTCGCGCGACGACGAGCGCCAGGCCGACGAGCTGGGCTTCCGCTACGCACTGGCCGGCGGGTACGACGTGCGCCAGATGCTCAACGTCTTCACCACGCTGCAGCGCGTGGGGGAGGCGAGCGGGCAGAGCCCGTTGCCGTCGTGGCTCTCCACGCACCCGTATCCGGCGGAGCGCCTGCAGGCCACGCAGCAACGCCTGGCCGCGCTGCAGCAGCCGCTGCAGAACACCACCGTGAACGAGGCGCAGTACCTGGGGCAGGTGAATGGCATGGTGTTCGGCGACGACCCGCGCAGCGGGTACTTCCGCGGCGCGGTGTTCTATCATCCGGGGCTCCGCTTCCGCGTGGAGTTCCCGTCGAGCTGGGCCGCGCAGAATCTCCCCCAAGCAGTGGTCGCCATGAGCCCGCAGCAGGACGCGGCCGTGCAGCTCACGCTGTCCCCCGAGCAGAGCGTGAGCTCGGCGGCGCAGACATTTCTCTCGCAGGAGGGAGTGACGGCAGGCGCTCCGGTGACGCAACAGATCAACGGGCTGTCGGCGGCCGTGGCGCCCTTCCAGGCCACCACCGACCAGGGGAATCTGCGGGGGCTGGTGGCGTTCGTGTCGTACGACGGGCGCGTCTACCAGTTGCTCGCCTACTCCGTCATGGCGCAGTACAACCAGTACGACGCGGTCTTCCGCCAGGTGCTGTCGAGCTTCGCGCCGCTCACCGACCCGCGCGCGCTCGCCGTGACGCCCAACCGCGTGGAGGTGGTGCGCGTCGCGCAGTCCATGACGCTGTCGCAGTTCGCGCAGCAGTACCCGTCCACCGTGGATGCGAACACGCTGGCCATCCTGAACGAGTTGCCATCGGCCACCGCGAGCGTCCCCGCGGGAACGCTGCTCAAGCGCGTGGTGGGAGGGAGCGCCGGGTAGCGCGCGCGGTGTGCCGCGGCCGGCGCGCGCGGAGCGCTCGGTGCGTTAGCCGCCGCGCCGCGGAACGCGCAGCCGCTGCCCGGGGATGATCAAGTCGTCGCTCAGGTGATTGAGCGTGCGCAGATGGCGCACGGTCGTGCCGCGCCGGTGTGCGATCTCCCAGAGCGAATCGCCCGCGCGAACACGGTAGACGACGACGGTGCCCGGACGCGCGGGGGTTGGGAGCCCGCGTGAGGCGAGATAGCCGCGGTACCGCTGCGGATACACCGCCACGTGGAAGTGCGGCGGGTAGTGCTCTTCCGTGGCCTCGATGACGCCGCGCGCCTCGAGCGACCGGAGCGTGCGGCGCAGCCAGCCGAGACAGGCACCATGGGGACGGCGGAGATCGACCGCCATCCCGGTGGGGTGCACCGAGTGATCGCTCGCGCCCGGGCCGCTCCAGGTGGTGGGACGAGTCGCGCTCGTCACCACGAGCCGTTCTCCGCACGCCTTGTGGTACTGTTCCGCGAGTCGCTCCACGAACCGCTGCGTGGCGGGGAGCGCGACGGGGTGGCTCACCTCGTCCAGCTCGAGGTGTGCGGTCCGATGGATTGGGAGGAGCCTCCCCTGCGCGCGCGAGCGGGCAATGTCGCGCGCGGAGGTGTGGAAGTGCAGCGCGCGTGCGCGGGCGCGCGAGTACATGCGGTGCACGCTGGCCGCGGAGCCGCGCAGCGATTGCGCGGCGGCGGGGGCGGGGACGCACATCACCAGCGCCGCGAGCCAGGGGAGGGCGCGCGGGAGAGCGCTCGATCGAATTCCGGTCATCGCTCCCACTGTAATAGAATGCCGCGAGAGCGCAACCCTTCCAGCGTCGAGCCCGCCGCGGCGCCGCCGCTGGTGAGAGCGCGGCGCACTGGGACGAACGCTCCGGCGCGCCCCGTCTGCCGTCGCGCATCGCGGCACCGGTTCTGCCGGTGTGTGGGCGATGCACAAGAAGCCCTTCCGGATCGGCGTCGTCCTGTCGCGCGTGCGGCGGGCCGTCCGCGCGCACGCCGATGCGGCCATGTTCGCGCTTCGCGATCAGGGCTTCGGCACGCTCTTCCAGCAGCTCGTCGGGTGCATCATCTCCATCCGCACGCGCGATGAAGTCGCGCTGCCCGCCGCGCTCCGGCTGCTGCGGCGTGCCGGCGATCCGGCGGCGATGACACGGCTCTCCGCCGCCGACATCGATGCCCTGATTCACCCGGCCACCTTCCACGACGCCAAGGCGAAACAGATCCGCGAGATCGCCACGCGCATCGCGCGCGACATGGGGGGAGAGCTCCCCGCCGACATCGAGGTGCTCACGTCCTTTCGCGGCGTGGGACCCAAGTGCGCGCACCTCGCCCTCGGCGTCGCGCTCGGGCGCGCGCACATTGCCGTGGACGTCCACGTGTGGCGGGTGACGAACCGGTGGGGATACGTGCAGGCCGCCACGCCGGAGGAGGCGCTCGCGCAGCTCGAGCGCGCGCTGCCACGGCGCTACTGGGTGGAGATCAACCGGCTCCTGGTGCCCTTCGGCAAGCACATCTGCACGGGGCGGCTGCCGAAATGCTCCACCTGTCCGGTGCTGGAATACTGCCGGCAGGTGGGGGTGACGACGCACCGCTGAGGTGCGGGTGCGTCGTCCCGCCCGGCGCGCACGCGTCCGTGCGCGCGAATGGTCAGCTCTTGCGGCTGTGCTTCCGTCCGGATCCGGACTTCTTGCCTCCACCGCTCTGCTTGTTCACCGTGGCCCAGGCGCGCCGCTCCGCCTCGTCCTTCGACACGCCGCGCGACTCGTATCCTTCCTCGATGTGATGCGCCTTGCGCTTCTGCTTGCCGGTATAGGCCGACTTGTCGCCCCGTGCCATGATGTCCCTCCTCGAACGCGTGTCCTTCGTCGCAACGAGCTGCATCGCGCCGGCCACTCCCGGCGCGACCGCATCGACATGCATTGCGCGTGCCCGAAGGGCGCCCGCGCGGCCTGACGCTCTGCCGCGCTGACGCGGCGCGCCATCTGGCGTGCAGCACGACGCCGGCGCCGGCGCCATCTGTCACTCGCACGCCGTCACACACGTAGGTATCGTTGACGCACACCGGCTCGGCCACCTTTCCCTGGAGGGCAGCATGGCAAGCAATGCCACTCGCCTGCGCCGTTCGCGCGACGACCGGATGATCGCCGGCGTGGTGGGCGGACTGGCGAAGTTCTTCGACATCGACCCCACGCTCATGCGTATCGTGTACGTGGCCGTGTCCCTCCTGTCCGCCGCCTTCCCCGGCATCCTCGTGTACGTCGTCCTCTGGATCATCATCCCCGAGGAGACGGCGGAGACGCCCGGCACGCCGTAGCGCGATCGCCGTGCGCGCCGGCGTTGGCGGCGCCGCGCCGGACGGCGGTGCGCGCGCCGTGACCAGAGAGGTGAGCCGCGCACGTGAGACATGATGCGCCCGGGGCGGCATCTCGATGTGAGACACCGCCCCGGAGGCGCTGCTTAGGCAGCCGCACGGCGTGCAGCCGGGCGCGCAGCGCGCGTCAGCTACTGTACGTCCGCGCCAGACGCGCGAGCGCGAAGGCGCCCAGCGCGAGCCCGAAGTCGCGCAACGCGATGTCGAAGTAGTCTGGGATGATGAGCAGATTGACGATGATGCCCAGGAGCCACAGACCCACGATGTAGCCGCCGATGCGCGGCTTGAACGCCACGATCAACCCGGCTACGATCTCGATCACCCCCACCGCGCGCATGATCGTCTCCGCGGAGAGGGGAATCACGTTCGTCACCAGGGGCGCCAGGTACTGCTCCCACCGTGTCAACAGATTGAAGAACTTGTCGAGACCCGCGACGATCGGTGCCACGGTGAATCCGACGTGAAGCAGTCTGTACGCCTGCCTGGCCGGCTCGCTCTGCACGGTCGTGGGGCTGGTCATGATGAGCTCCCTCCGGGTGGGGAAACGCACGCCGCACGGAGCGGGGAAGTCCGCCCATCGCATCGGCGCGTAGAATAAGCTCACGATAACGTTGACAAATACACCAATATCGGTCCATCCTTCGAATCCGCAACCAACGGAGACCACAGATGGCGTCCGACAGCGCACCGCTCGAAGGCCCCGACTTCACCGCCGGCGTCCCACTCGATGACCTCCCCGAAGGGGGGATGCTCCTGGGACACGGACACGGGGAGCCCATCCTGCTGGCACGGGTGGATGGCAACGTTCACGCCGTGGGAGCGCGGTGCACGCACTACGGCGGGCCGCTGGCGGAGGGGGTGATCGCGAACGGGATGGTGCGCTGCCCCTGGCACCACGCCTGCTTCGACGTGCGAACCGGAGTGGCGGTGCGGCCGCCCGCGCTGCTCGACCTCCCGCGGTGGCGCGTGGAGGTGCGCGATGGGAAGGCCTTCGTGCGCGATCGCCTGGCCGACGATCGGCAGGCGGACGCGACGCGCGCCCAGAAGGGCGGCGCATCGCGCGGGCAGGCGCCGGAGTCGGTCCTCATCGTGGGCGCCGGCGCGGCGGGGAACGCCGCCGCCGAGACGCTCCGGCGCGAGGGGTATGCGGGTCCGGTCACGCTCATCGATCCCGACCCCGGCGCCCCGTGCGATCGTCCCAATCTCTCCAAGGACTATCTGGCCGGCACCGCACCGGAAGAGTGGATCCCGCTGCATCCGAGTGAGTTCTACGAGGAGCAGGAGATCGAGATCGTCCACGGCGCGCGCGTGGGGCGCATCGATGCGCGCGCCCGGCGCGTGGAGCTGGAGGACGGCAGCTCCCGCAGCTACGGCGCGCTGATTCTCGCTACGGGAGCGCGCCCGGTGCGGCTGCGCGACGTGGGGGTGGGGACGGAGCGCATCCACACGCTCCGCACGCTGGCCGACAGCCGCGCGATCATCGCGCGCGCCACCGAGTCCCGGCGCGCGGTCGTGATCGGCGCGAGCTTCATCGGGCTGGAGGTGGCCGCATCGCTCCGGGCGCGCGACATCGAGGTGCACGTCGTGGCACCCGAGGCGCGCCCGCTCGAGCGTGTGATGGGACCGGAGCTGGGCCACGCGATCCGCACGCTGCACGAGCAGCGCGGCGTCATCTTCCACATGGGGCGCACCGTGCGCGCGGTGGGGCTCTCCGACGTGACGCTGGACGATGGCACCTGGTTGGAGGCGGACCTGGTGGTGGCGGGGATCGGGGTGCGGCCGGCCGTGGAGCTGGCCGAGGGCGCGGGGCTCACGGTGGACAACGGCGTGATGGTGGACGAGCACCTTCGCACGAACGCGCCGGGGATCGTGGCGGCTGGCGACATCGCGCGCTGGCCCGACCGGCTCACCGGCGAGCACATCCGCGTAGAGCACTGGGTAGTGGCGGAGAGGCAGGGGCAAGCAGCCGCGCGCACCACGCTCGGCCTGGGAGAACCGTTCGACGCGGTCCCGTTTTTCTGGAGCCAGCACTACGACGTCGTCATCGCCTACGTGGGACACGCCACGCACTGGGATGAGACCAAGGTCGATGGCGATCCTCTCGCGAACGACTGCGCTGTGCGCTTCGTGCGTGGGGGGAAGACGCTGGCCGTCGCCACGATCTTCCGCGATCGCGAGAGCCTGGAAGCGGAGATCGCCATGGAGCAGGCGATCGCCGCCGCTCGCGCTCGAGGCGTATCGGCCGGCGCGACGGCCACGCGGGGAGGAGGGACGCGCGCATGAGCGGCAGATCGAGAACGTCCTCCGCGCGCAGGACCGGCGCGCGCCGCAGCGGAGCATCGGCACGCAGCTCGGCGGTCGAGCCGGAGGCTCCGACGGAAGACACGGGTGCGCACGCGAACGGGAACGGCGCCAGCACGAACGGCTCGCGCAGGCGCATGAACGGAAGCGCCGCGAGCATCGACTCGGTGCGCGCCGCCACGGCTTACGACGCATCCGGCAACGGTGCACACGGCAACGGTGCACACGGCAACGGTGCACACGGCAATGGTGCATCGCACCATGGTGCGGCGGACGGCGCTGCGTCGAACGGGAGCGCCACGGTGGATGGTGTGCCGGACGTCGACGGCTTGGGGCCGGCGGGGCGGGCGTTGGCGGGGCACGTGCACGAGATGCTCGCGCTCCTGGGCGAGGCCCCGAGCCGGCCGGGCTTGCGCAAGACACCGCTCCGGGTGGCCAACGCGCTCGCCTGGCTCACGCGCGGCTACGGCCAGTCGGTGGCCGCCGTGGTGGGGGATGCCGTCTTTCCGGAGCGGCACGAG
>DASSNU010000007.1:0-131747 GCA_035701265.1 Gemmatimonadaceae bacterium
ACGCATCGTTGACCACGTAGCGCGTCGGAAAGTTGTCCGTCCCGTCCACCACCACGTCGTAGGCCCCCACCCGAGCGCGCGCCGTCGCCACCGTCAACCGCTCCGGCCAGAGCTCCAGGCGCACGTGCGGGTTCACCGCCGCCAAGCGCTCGGCCACCACCTCCAGCTTGGGCCGCCCCACGTCGGCCGTCGTGTAGAGCAGTTGCCGCTGCAGGTTGGAGAGCTCGACCACATCGGGCTCGACCACGCCCAGCGTGCCCACCCCGGCCGCGGCCAGGTAGAGCGCGGCCGGGGTGCCGAGCCCGCCCGCGCCCACCAGCAGCACGCGCGCCCCTTTGAGCTTGCGCTGCCCCGCCCGCCCCAGCTCCGGCACCAGCAAGTGCCGGCTGTAGCGCGTCACCTCCGCCGGCGTCAGATCGCTGGATGCCGCGCTGCCGTTGCTGCGATCGATGACGATGGGCGCGCTGTGCGCGCTGTCCTGACCGTCTGATGTGATGCGTGGAGCGCCGTTCACGTCGTGCGGAGTGCTCATGCGTGAAAGCTACAGCAACGCGCGCGCGTGTGCCTCTGCCTGCGAGGACGTCTGCCCGCACGGTGGCCGGCACTCGTCCGCAACGGACGCGCCGGGCGGCGCCCTGCGGAGCTGCCCGGGGTGCGCGGCCAGAGCACGTCCAGTGCGGGCGACGTTAGCCGCCGGGCGACGACGGATGCGTCTCCGCGACGCGCCGGTCGTCGAACACCTCGATGCGCGCGTTCCGACTGCGCTCGGCAAGCTTCCCGGCCAGACGCTCCACATCGGTGACGATGAGCCCGTTTCCCGTCCGGCGCACCATCCCCTCGCCCGTCAGCTTGCCCAGCACCAGGGAGATCGATTCTCGCGTCGCGCCCACGAGCTCGCCCAACAGGCGACGCGGAATCACCGGCGGCGCTCCTCCTCTGCGCTGGCGGCTGCGCGTGAGGCGAAGCAGCGCGGTGATCAATCGCTGCTCCACGGTCAGCGTCGCCTGCTGCGCCACGCGATCGAGCAGCTCGGTTCGCTCCGCCATCACCTGGCGGATGAGCGCCGAGGCGTGCGCAGGTTGTTCGCGCAGCAACGCGTTGAAGCGGCTGCTCCCCAGATGCAACGTCTCGCTCACTTCTTCCGCGCGGGCGCTCGTCGCGTAACATCCGCGCGGCTCCAACCCCTCACCGCCGAACGTCGCGCCTTCGTTGGCCACCCACGGGACGAAGCATCGCCCCGAGCTCATCTGTGTGCGCAGTACGACCAGCCCGCCGAGCACGAGGAACACGCCATCCGCGCGCGCGCCGCGCTCGTAGATGGTGAATCCCGCAGGCCACGTGGTACGGGCTCCGTAGGCCGCGATCGCCTCACGTTCCGCCGGAGACAATCGAGCGGCTTCTCTCACATATACGACAAGCACATCCCGGTCCTGCACTTGAGCGTCTGACGAACGGACACCGCCTGATCGCGGCGTGAACCCAGCGGATCGCCTGCCTCGCAATGAACGGGCCGCGCTGGACAGCACCCTGCCCGACCGCCCATCTTGAGAGTCGACCTCACGCTTCATCCCGGCTCGATGCACGACGGCTCCGCACCTCCTCACACCGACCCGGCTGCGCTGTCCGTCGCCCTGCTGGGCGCCGATGCGCTGCTCGCCGTGGCGCCATCCACTCCCGTGCAGTTGATGCACGCGTGTCTGGCGGCAGGGTTCGACGGCGTGTATCCGGCATCCTGGGGCGATGAGTTGATCGCCGCCGGATGTCTCGAGCGCATGTCGGAGTCGGGTCCCGACAACGTGCTCCTCTGCGCCTGTCCGCTGGTGCGCGGGTGGGTGGAGGAACGGGGCGACGACCTCGATCCTTATCTGGTTCGCACGGCGCCGCCGCCCGTGGTAGCTGCCCGCTATCTGCGCGCCATCTCGCCCGAGCAACCGCTGGTCATCACGTTCGTGGGCGGATGTCCCGGCGCCGACGATCCGGCAATCGATGTCCGTCTCACTCCACCGGCGCTGCTGCGGCTCCTCGCGCGCCGCGGCATCGGCATCGCCACGCAGCCCACCGTCTTCGAGTCCATTCTCCCTCCCGATCGCCGCCGCTTCTACTCGCTGCCGGGCGGGCTCCCGCATCCGGAGCGACTGGAGGAGCTGGCCGTCGCGCGCCACATCGTGTCGGTATATGAGGAAGATGCCGCGGTAGCACTGGCGGACGCGCTGGTCTCCGGATCCAACGGCATCGTGGACATCGCTCCGCGCATGGGCTGTCTCTGCGCAGGCGCAACGGCGGGACGTGCGCTGCTCGAGGCGCGCGACGCGGTGCTGCGCCTCGAGCCACCCCGCACGCAGAACGAGGTGGTGGACACGAGCCTGCACGTGGACGTGAGCCCCACACCGGTCGAGCTCCCGGCGCCAGAATATCGGTCCAACGTCGCCGCATCCGACGTCGCCGCATCCGAGGTCGTGGAGTCCGAGGTCGTCGCGCAGCAGGCGCCGGAGGAACCGCATGGGGAGATGCGAGCCGAGCACACCGCGGATGTCGCCGCCGACAACTACGGCACGGCGACGAGCGAGACGATCACCGCTGCTGCCGGCGCTGCTGCCGCGACTACGCCCCGCTCTGCATCCGAGCAGCAACTCGCCGACGACCCGTGGGGCGCCGATCGGCTGCATGCGTGGCCCGACGCCGAGCCGCCGGATCACGGCGCACGCACGCGTCCTCTCACGCAGGCACGGCACGAAGAGCCCGGCGTCCCACCCGCCGTGGCGGAGATCGCCAGCGCCATCATCGATGCCTGGGAGATCGCCTTCGACGCGCGCACAGAGGAGCCGGCGGAGAGTCGTGGCGACGTGTGCACCGAGCTGCATGTCGAGGCGCACGTGGAGGCGCGCGCCGGAACGAGCGCGGACATGCACGCAGCACCGGAGTCCGTGACGACGGCCAGCGGCATCGCCGACTCCCTCTCCCACGGTGCCGCGTCGCGCCGCGATACCTCGTCCCATGAAGGGGCGACGACGCCGGGCGACGCCGGACACGCGACACCTGCCCCCAGCGAGACGTGGGACACTCGTCCTCGGCATCGCCGGGAGACGCCGCCGTACGTACGCCGCATCTCCGCGGCGCCGCCCGTCATGCGCACGCCGCGCGGAAGCGTGGTGCCGCGCGCTTTCGCTGCGCAGCGCCGGGTCGCGTCGCCGCCCATGACGTCACGTCGCACTGACGAGAGTGTGATCGCGGACTCGGCTCACGATCGCGGTCGCGCCGATGAACATGGCGCACCCGCGGATGCGTCCGGCATACCTGCGCCGGGAGCGCGCGAGGTGGAAGTTCCGCTTGCGCGAAGCATCGAGGTCGTGCCGCCGCCTGCCGAGGGGGAGCGGGCCGTCGAGGAAGAGCGGGCCGCCGAGGGGGAGCCGGTCGCGGAGGATACTCCGCGCACAGCACACGAGGCTGACACGGTAGAAACGGATCGCACCGCGACAGCCACGGCCGGCGCGCTGATCGATGGTCCGGATGTCGAGGAGGTCGCGTCCGAAACGGTGATCGGAGAACCGGTGGAGATCTCCGACGTACCGCGCGGAAGCGGCGCGGCACGATCGGTCGTCGTTCCTCTCCCGGCGGACCGCCCGCGGCCGGTGCCGCCACCGTCGGCAGCGCCGCCGGTGTTCTTCTGGATCGTCATGACGATCGTGCTCGCGGTGCTGGCGATCCTTCTCGTGCGTTTTCTGCTCGTCGACGGATCGTTCCTCTCGTCCGAGCCAGCCGAGCGCGGCGTGGTCGCAGGGGCGTTGCGCACCGACAGTGCACGCGCACCCGCTCCGGTCGGTAGAGAGCAGTCCGGCACGGAAGCGGCCGCCGGAACATCGGCACGCGCCGCCGACTCGGCGGCCGGTGCGGTGCCCACGCTTGCCACGCCGCCTCCCGTCCCGTCGCGTCCCTCCCCCGACAACGAGCGGGCACGAGACTCCGGAAGCAGTGCAGGCGCTGCTGCGGTCGACGCGGTGCCGGCCGCCCCACCACGATCACCAGCGGGTGTTGCGCACGACGCGCGGCACCCGCTTTCGCATGCGGACAGTGCGGCGCCTCCACCGTCGGCCGCGCGCGCGGCGGAGACGCTGCGCGACACGCTTGCGCGGCTCCTGCGTGCGCACCCGGTGCGCGTGGAAGATCTTGCGGCGCGCGCGCGAAGGCTCGACTCCATCGCACGCACCCTGGATTCGCTCCACGGTCCGGTGCCCTGAGCGCACTCCGTCAGCGCTCGTCCAGCTCCCCCAGTGCCCGTGTGAGCGCGGCGCGCAAGCGGCGCTCGCGCGCGGGACCTTCGGGCGTCCCGGCGCTGAACAGGGCGAACTGCGCCACCATCTCGCGCGCCACGAACGGCTCGACGTCTCTCACCCCGAGCTCCTCGAGCGACCGGCGCGCCAGCCGGCGCAGCAGATCGCGCGTGTCTTCGCCGAGCGCCGCCAACTCGGCGGGATCGACCGCTGGGGGCGGCGTGCGCTCGCGCCGGCGTGGCGCCGCGTCGCGCAGCGCGCCAAGCGGCGCGAGACGCACCACGAACGATCCAGCGGTGTGGTGGGCCACGTCGGCCACCACGCCCCGGCGGCGCAGCGATGCGAGCAACCGCACCACCGCCTCGCGCACAGGCGACACGCCGCTCGGGCTGCCCTGCCCACGCCCCGTGATGATGAGCACCTCTCCGGCGCCGGCGAGTTGGCGCTCGCGCAGCCAGTTCTCGGCGCGGGCCACCGCCTGAACGACGGTGGGTGCCATGGCGCGGAGATTGAGCGTCCGCGCTGGACCGAAGCGCGCTTCATCGAGCGCGCGGAGCACGAGTGATGGACGACGCTGCGACCGCTTCACCGGGCGCTCCGGCGGAACCGCGTCCCGTCACCGGTCATCACGCACATCCACGCTCAACTCCACGAAGGACATCGCGCCGGACTCGACCACCACCGGCTGCGCCACGAGCTGGTGCCCGCGAATCAACACGCGCGACTCCAACGCGCTGTCGGCCGCCACCCCGCAGATGGTGAACCGGCCGTCGGCGCCCGTGATGGTGCTCCGATGACCGCTCGGCCGAGGGCCGCCCGGTTCGCCTTGCTCGCGGCTCGGCCACGCAATCGTCACACGGGCTAACGAGAGCGCGGTCCCGTCGCTGGTACGGAGCACGCCGGTTACCGCGCCATAGCCGCGTGAGAGCAGGATCCTGGCGCACTGCTCTTCGGCGATCGATGCGGCCGATGGGATGGTCACGACGGCTGAATCCACGCTTCCGGGATGGATCCGTACGCGGCGGTGCGGCGCCGCAAAGCGCGCACGACTCAGCCAGGGATGCACCACGGTGAGATCGTACTGCCCGGGCGGTACTCCGACGAACGTGAAGCGTCCGGCGCTGTCGATGGCCGTACGGTACGCCGTGCCAATGAGCGCGACCTCGATCGGCGGGCGCGGATCGCCCCCGAGACTGTCGATCACCATCCCGGTCAACGCCCCGGGCATGAGCGCGGAATCCGACGCGGCGCCGGTGAGTGGGAAGGTCCGCAGCACGACGCCGCCGCTCTCGGTGACGGAGCGAAGTTTCACCTGTGCGTCCGGATCGGGCCACACAGGGTGACTACCGTGCCCCGGTCGCGTGACGACCACGTTGGGCATGTGAATCACCCAGCGACGCACGATCCACTTGCCCGACGGAAGTTGCTGGAACTCCAGCTCGCCACCCGCCGCGCTCTCCGGCACGCCGGAGGGCATGCGCGTGTAGGCGTACTCGAGCGTGCGGAGCTCCGCCGTCTTCAGGTCCAACCACAGGACACCGGCGATGTCCGGGGTCAAACCGTTCTGCGCCGGCTCGAACGCCAACCCGATCATCCCGCGATGGTGACGGTCGGCGCTCCTGGCGCGCAGACAGTGCTTCTCCAGGAACGAGGGTGCGAGCAGCGTCTCCGCGTCGGGCGCGAAGTACGCCAGACTGTCTTTCACCGAACGAATGAATCCGTACTTCGCGAGCGTATCCGGCGAAACCGAGACGAACGGCTGCTCCCACGCCGCGGTGAAGCGCTGGCGCTGATCCCGCAGCGCGTTGTCGCTCCCCGGGAGCAGCTCGCGCTGGAAACGCTCGATCTCCGCGCCCATGCCGCGCGTGTGCGCGGTGAGCGCGGTGGCCGAGAGCGCCTTGCGGACCTCCTCCCAGAGCGTGGCTGCCACTTCGCCCTCGCTGGGGCGAACGACGCACTGGGAAGAGCGCTGCACCTGCACCGCGTCGAGCTGAACGGGCAACTCGTTCACCTCGAGTGTCAGCTCCCGAATCGCACCGGCATCCAGGGCAACGGGGGACGACAGGGTGCTGCGAAAGCCGATGCGCTGCGCCCGGACGCGGTACACGCCTGCACGTGGAGCGTGCAACGCGAATCGCCCCGATGAATCGGACCACGTGCCCACCACCTCGACGCCCGCCGAGTCCAGAAGCCACACCACGGTCTGCGGCAGCGGAGTGCTGTCGCCAGCGTGGACGACCGTGCCGCGAACGACTTGCCCGGGGAGCGCTCGTGCGCCGAGCACGAGGAGCAGCGCGAGTGAGATCGCGGCGAGCGTCGCGCCACATGTGCGACTCGGTCGCGCACTCCACGCGGGCGCGAGCAGTCGGTTGCGGCGGTTCGGGCGCATCGGTGGTCGCGAGGATCAGTGTCCGGCCGATGGCTGTTGCGCAGAATCGCGCAACGCTGCCCGCAACACGTGGCCGTCCACCGGTTCCGTGGGGCGCACGTGTGCCACCCAGGCGAGCGTGGGCGCGATGTCCACGACGCGTGCCTCGCCGGTGTAGCGTCCGGGTCGGAAGGGAGGACCGACGAGCAGGATCGGGACGTGTGCATCGTAGTCGTGCGGCGAGCCGTGCATCGCCAGCCGCGTCCCGGCCCACAGGTGATACGGTTGCAGCGTCACGACCGCCGCTGCGTCGAGGTCGGGCGGGAGCGCGTGGTACCACCGCCGCGCGACCGTGTCGCGCACCGTGTCCGCATGCGCGAGGTCGCGCACGAAGTCCACGCGCTCCACGCCGTCGACCGCGCGCGCCGCGGCGACGAACGTGGACACGAGCGAATCCGCGCTCAACCCGCTCGCCGCCACCTGGTCACGGTCCACCAGGAGCATGCCGTCCTCCAGACGGAACGCGCGCGGATCGACCTGTCGTTCGCGCAGCGCCCGCTGCATGGGCTCGAGCACGGGCCGCAGATCGACGAATCCCGTACCGGGCGCATCGTGCGCGAAGTGCACGGCGGGGAAGGGCGCGACTCCGTGGTCCGCGGTCAAGGCGATCACCACGCGCGATGAATCCCGCAGCCGATACAGCGAATCCAGAAAGATGCCCAGTACACGGTCCAGGCGCAGGATCTGGTCGTGCACCTCGCGCGAGTCGGGGCCATACCGGTGCCCGATGTAGTCCGTGGCGGACAGGCTCACGGCGAGCAGGTCGGTGGCGGGCCCGTCGCCGAGATGCAGCGCGGTGACGCCCTGGAGTGCGAACTGCAGCGTGACCTCGTCAGCCCACGGAAAGTTGGGGAGCGTGCGCACCGCTGCGGCCGTGTCGGTGGGCGCGACATGCGGAAAGGTGACATCCCGCCCGCCATTCTCCACGCTCACGCTGTCGGGCTCGGGGTACTTTGACGACGCTGCGAGCAGTGTCCACGACCGCCCGGCGAAGCTCGCCGGCAGGCGCCGCGCATTGAACGACGCGACCCACGAGGGGAGGGTATCGCGGTAGTAGGTACTGGTGGTGTAGGTGCCGTTGGCGGCGTACCAGTAGACCTCCTGGTGCGCCCGCCCGATCGGGAGGATGGCTCCGCGGTCCTTCGTGGAGACCGACAGGGCGCGGGACCGCGGGTCGCTGGAGCGCAGCCAGTCGATCAGCGTTTCGCCGCGGAACCGGAACGGGGACGCACCCGAACCCGGCGCCCCGACTAGCGGGGCCTGCGGGTCCGCGACTCCTAGGGAATTGTTGGCGATGCCCGTGTGTGCCGGGAATCTGCCGGATAAAGTGCTTGCATGTCCCGGTGATGTCTCTGTAGTGGCGTGATCCTGCCACGCATTCGTGAAAAAGGCGCCGCCGCGCGCAAGGCGACCCAGCCCACCAGGAAGAGGGGCGAACCGGTCCAGGTAGTCCCCGCGGAATTGATCCACGGTGATCATCACGATCAGCGTTGGAGCCGGGTGGGGGTTCGCCTGCGCCGCCAGCCCGCGCGCAATGAAGAGAAGCGGCAGCAGCACCGCACACTGCGCGATCCGTCCGACACGACGTCCAGTCATGGCCTTCCTGTCCGTTGAGAGACACCGATCATGGTCGTGGCTGCACAAGATAGCGCGCGTCTGCACGCTCCGCCCCACCAACGCGCTGCAGCCGTAGCCCCTGGCGTGCACGGAACGCCGCGGCCAACGTTCGGCGAGCTTCCCCCATCCGTCACCCATAATGATGGCCGTGGCACGAGCTGCACAGCACAACACGACTGCGATCGTTGTCGGAAGCGGGCCCAACGGCCTGGCGGCAGCCATCACGCTCGCCCACCACGGATGGCAGGTGGAGGTGCGCGAGGGCGCTCCGGTCGCGGGAGGCGGCGCGCGTTCGGCCGAGCTCACGATCCCCGGCTTCGTCCACGATGTGTGCTCTGCCGTCTACCCGTTCGCGCGCCTGTCGCCCTTCTTTCGCGCGTACCCCCTCGAAGCGCACGGGCTGTCGCTCATCTACCCGCCGGCTGCGCTCGCCCATCCTTTCGACGACGGCACGGCGGCGCTCCTCCTCAATTCCGTCTCGGAGACGGCAGCGCTCCTCGGCGCCGACGGACACCGCTACCGCTCGCTGCTCCAGCCCCTGGTGGAGCAGTGGCGTCCGTTGTTCGACGAAACACTGAGTCTTCCGCGCATTCCTCGGCATCCGCTCCTGCTCGCCCGCTTCGGCGTGCGCGCGCTGCCGTCCGCCGCCACGCTCGCGAACGCGGTCTTCTCGCGTCCACACACGCGTGCGCTCCTGCTCGGTATGGCAGCGCACTCGATGATCCCTCTCACCTGGGCAGGATCGGCAGCGATCGCGCTCATGCTCGCCGCTGCCGCGCATGCCGACGGGTGGCCGATCCCCCGTGGCGGCGCGGGATCCGTGAGCAGCGCGATGAGCGCGTGCCTCGCTGCGAGTGGAGGACGCATCCGCACCGCGTCACCCGTCGAGTCGCTGGACGATCTTCCGCCCTCCGGTGCGGTGTTGCTGGACCTCACGCCGCGCCAGGTGGTGCGCATCGCCGGCACGCGGCTCACACCGTCGTTCGCGCGCGCTCTCACGCGCTATCGCTACGGCCCCGGTGCGTTCAAGGTGGATTGGGCGTTGGACGGACCCGTACCATGGCGCGCTTCCGACTGTGCCCGCGCCGCGACGGTTCACGTGGGCGGCTCGGCCGAGGAGATCATCGCCTCCGAGGCAGCGCCCTGGCGCGGACAGCACGCGGAACGGCCGTTCGTGCTGCTCTGTCAGCCGAGTGTGTTCGACGGCACGCGTGCACCGTCGGGAAAGCACACGCTCTGGGGATACTGCCACGTGCCCAATGGATCCACGGTCGACATGACCGCGCGCATCGAGGCGCAGATCGAGCGCTTCGCGCCCGGATTCCGCGAGCGCATCATCGCGCGTCGTGCGGCCGGACCGCACGAGCTCGAAGCGATGAACCCCAACCTGGTGGGAGGCGACATCGGCGGCGGCGCGAACTCGCTCGCGCAGTTGCTCTTCCGTCCGACGATCCGGTGGAACCCGCATCGCACGTCAGCCGCCGGCGTGTACCTGTGCTCGTCGGCCACCCCACCTGGGGGCGGGGTACACGGCATGTGTGGATGGAACGCCGCGCGCACCGCGCTGCGCGACGCCGCCCGCAGTCGCTGAGCCGCGGGCGGCGTTTCCTAGAAGCCGAACGTCACGCCCAGATGATAGGACAGCAACCGCGTCTGGCTGTCGATCGGCGTGAACGAGATGCTCCCGTCCGGGTTGTCGGTGATGCTTCCCTCGCGCAGGTACTGCGCGCGGCCGTTCGCGTGGTACTGCGCGCCGATGTCGAGAGAGATCGGCCGCGGTCCGTTCCGCAGCGGGATGTACAATCCGCCACCCGCGTTCCAGGCGAACGTCGCGTCGTCGAAGTTCGTGGTTTGCGCGATCGACTCGGGCGCGCCACCCACGCCGTCGAGCGATGACTGCGTGAAGAGATAGGCCAGCCCGACCGACGCGTTCACGTACGGGCGGAACGTCCCCGTCGGCGCCATGAGCTGCGGACCGATGGCGGCCATCATGATGTTGTTGTTCGTGTTGACGTTCACCTCGATGCGGCAGCCGATCGTGGCGCTGATGCACGTGCGCTGCCGCTCGTGACCGTAGGTCACCAGTCCGAAATCGAGGCGGAGACCGATCACCCGGTTGCGGTCGAAGGTGTGCAGCAGGTAGCCCGCGCCGCCGTAGCCGTTCCCGATGTGGTCGGCAAACTCGCCTTCCGGCGTGGCCATCAGGAATCCGATCTCGAGAAACGTGCTGGCCGGCTTCTGTTTCGGACCGAAACCGATCTGCGCCTGTGCGGCGGGGACAATCGTCACCGCCGCGACGGCGAGCAGAATGAGCACGGTGTTCGCGCGGGCGACAGCGCGGATTCGTGACGTCAGCATGGGAGCCTTCTCCCGACAAGAGGAAGCCACACGGTTCGCTGCAACGCTCGCTCCGACCTCTCCTGTACCGCCGGTGCGGCCGACTGGTGCCAAAGCGATCGCGCCGGGGTCATGAAGCGGCCGAGGGCTGCGCGAGCACAGAAGGCACGCGACGTGCCCTCTGCCGACGCGCTGCGAGCGAGCGCCTAAGAATCGTCGCGGTAGGAGCTTACGTTCCGCAAGCCTCTGATTGACGATTCAGCCGGCCGAAGGAATCTGTCCGCTTCATGGGACAGGCCGACCGGACACTCCCTGACCGGTGTGGCGCCCCACGCCGCACTGTCGTGCCTGCCGGCTCGAGGCGAGCCACACCGTGGGACGCCATTCCTGGCTGGAGTGCGGAGCCGCCGCGCGGAGCGCCGGCGGTGCGAGCCACGGACGGCGCTTCAGCCGCCCAGGTCAGCCGCCCAGGTCAGCCGCCCGGGTCAGCCGCCCGGGTCAGCCGCCCGGGTCAGCCGCGGAAGGTGAAGCCGATGCTGATTGGGACGATGCTGGTCCGGCTGCCGCTCGTGTTCACTCCGAGGTAGCGCCCTTCCACGAAGAGCGACACACCCCCGCCCAGCCAGACGTCCAGCCCTGCGCCGCCGCTGAAGCCGAACTTCGTCTCGCTGTCGTCTTCTCCGGACTCGCCGATCACGTCCGCGGAGAGCAACGGAGCGCCCGGAGACAAACGGTCGGGCGGAGGCGGGCCCTCATGCACACTCGCACGAACGCGGTACACACCCACACCTCCAAGCAGGTACGGACGCACCCGCGACGGTAACGGGAACGTCCACGCGAGGCTGACGCCGCCACCCAGAATGGAAAGATCGCCGTGATCGAAACCCAGGTTGTTCAGCTCCATGTTGTGGTACTCGATCTCCCCGCGCACGCTGAGCGGAATGAGCACCGCCGAGAGCGTCATCATCCCGCGTGCATGCCACCCTGTGTTGGTGATGTCGCCGACATCGCCGGTGGGTGCGGTGACACCGCCGCCCAGGCTGAACTTCAGCGGAATCTGAGCCCGCACCACCGCCGGAGCGCTCACGCTCACCGCCGCGGCTGCCATTGCCGCCGTCATCAACGACGTCCACCGCGCCATCGCCTTCCTCCCTTCGATCAGGTAAACCATCCCGTGCCGCGGCGCGCGAGCCGGACACCCACGCTCGCGCGCCGGACTCACGCCAGCCGGTTACCGCGTACCGAACGACACCCCGAAATTGATCGGGAAGAAGCTCTCGCTGCCACCGCCCGTCACCGCCGTGTTCACTGAGAAGATGCGGTGGTAGCGCGCCTCGGCAAAGGTACTGAATCCGGAGAGGTCGAAGCGGAGGCCGCCACCGAGGTTGATCCCCAGGTCGGTCGAGCTGCGATCGCTCAGCGCGCCGTCGAAGTCGGGGTTGCTGTGGTACACGCCGAGACCGCCCAGCACGTACGGTTTCACCATGGAGGACTTGTCCGGTTGCGGAAAGGTGTAGACGATGTCGAGCACGCCGCCCCACACGTCCACATCCGCCGGGATGACCGACGGACGATCCTTGTCGGCGCTGAAGGAATTGAAGAGCACGTCACCGCGCACGCTGAACGGCGAGCTGCCGAAGGTGAGCTCCGCTCCGCCCTCGAGATCCCACCCTGCCTTCGAGACGTCGTTCAGGTCCCCCAACGGGATGCTCAGCCCGCCGGCAACGTTGATGTGGACACCCACCTGGCGCGCCGAAGTGGTCTGCGCGCGCGCGGGAGACGCCAGCACGACCGCGCCGAATGCAGCGGTCATCAGCACACCCATCAGACGATACATGTTTCCTCCTGATCGCAAAGTGCAGTCATCGCGAGTTTCCGTCTCTGGAATGACACCGCCCGACGGCCGCAAGGTTTGCGCCCACGCCGCCGCCAGGCGGCGGCGCTAGCGGAAGGTGATGCCGAGCGTGACGGGCACGATCGCGGTCGAATTGGGGGAAGTGAGGATGAGGTGATAGCGTGCCTCGAGAAATATCCGCGTCCCCCCCAATGTGCCCTCGATCCCCGCGCCGCCGCTCACACCTCCCTTGGTCTGCCGTGATTCGAGCACCTCGCGGCTCTCATCATTGAAGCTGAACCACCGATTGTAGATTCCGGTTCCGGCAATGACGTACGGGCGCACGCGGCCGCTGGCGAGGTCGAAGCGCGCGTTGAGCCCCAGTGCGATGGCGCGCAGCGTTCCGTCCACCCCATCGAGCGTGGAGCGCAGGAAGAGGAAGTCCAGGCGGTAAGCCATCCACGAACCGTTCGGCCGGTACTGCACGACTCCGAGCACGTTGAATCCGGTGCGCACGCTGTCCGCCACCCCACCGAGCGGGATGCTCCCCCCTCCGCCGATGCCGTACGTGATCGGCACCGGGCGCGGGGCGGAGCGCGTCTCCTGTGCCCGCACGGCGGTGGGAAGGAGCAACAGGAGAGCGCACGGCACGAGACACGCGAGCGTGGTCGTGCGTCGGGAATTTCCAACGTGTCGCGGCATGGGCCCTCAATTAACGCCGGGGCGCCCGGGCGGCAAGGATGCGCACGCGACCGGAGGGACGAATAGCGCTCGCGCGGCACCGCTGGCGCGCGTGGGTGAGGGATGTCGATGGAGCGTGCGCTGGCGTGCTATGCGCCGGCGTGCAGTGCGCGCGCGCTCACGCCGCGACGCCGAGCGCGTGTGCGCGCACCGTGCGGCCGACGCACACCTCGCCGCACGTGAAGCGGCGCGTGCAGTGCGCGCAGTCGCGCCGCATCTTTTCCGGATAGCGCTCGCGCTCCACCACGGCATAACCCACCGCCTCGAAGAACGCCGGCGTGAGGGTGAGCGCGAACAGCTCGTGGATGCCGCGCACGCGCGCGAGCGCCTCGAGCCGCGCCACCACCGCGCGCCCCACCCCGTGGCCGTGCGCCGATGACGCCACCGCCAGCGACGCCACTTCGGCGAGCGACGGCGAGTATTCCTTGAGCGCGCCGCACGCCAGCACGCGGCCGCGCTCATCGATGGCGACCACGAAGTCGTCCAGCGCGAGCGCGATGGACTCCGCCGTTCGCGGCAGCATGAGTCCCTGCGCCGCGAATCCGGCGATGAGCCGCGCGATACCATCCACGTCGCGCGCACACGCGCCACGCAGCACGATGTCCTGCGTCATCACCCGAGTACCGATGCCAGAATGTCCACTCCCTCGGCCAACTCGTCGCGCGAGGCGACGAGCGGCGGGATGATCCGCACGGTGTGGTCGCCGGCCGAGCAGAGGAGGAGCCCGCGCTCGAGCGCGGCGGCGATCACGTCGCGCGCGGCGAGCGTCGTGTCCACCCCCCACAGGTAGCCGATCCCCCGCACGGCGCGGATCGCGGTGCCTCGTGCCGCCACCGTGGCGAGCTGCTCGCCGAGCCAGCGGCCGTTCTCGCGTACGTGCGCCATGAGCGCCGGATCGGACAGCCGATCGAGGACATGGAGCGCGACCGTCGCCACGAACGGTCCACCGCCGAACGTGCTGCCGTGGTCTCCGGGCTGCACGGCCGCGGCCACCGCACCGGAGAGCAACACCGCGCCAATCGGCAGGCCGCCGCCGAGCGGCTTGGCGAGCGTGGCGATGTCCGGCTCGATGTCGGCGTGCTCGTAGCCGAACAGGCGCCCCGTGCGTCCCAGGCCGCACTGGATCTCGTCGGCAATGAGCAGCACGTCGCGCTCGCGCGTGAGGGCGCGGAGCTCGCGCAGAAATTCCGGATCGAGCACGCGCACGCCGCCTTCGCCCTGCACCGGCTCGACGATCACGGCGGCGACACGCTCGCCGTCGAGCGCGTGCGTCAGCGCGCGCAGCTCGCGCTCCACCACCGTGATGCCGGGCGCGAGCGGCCGGAAGGGTGCGCGGTACGCCGGCCGGTCGGTCGCGGCGAGCGTGGCGAAGAGTCGTCCGTGAAAGCTGCCGCGCAACGCGATGATCTCGTGCTTGGCGGCACTCCCCACGGCGCGCGCCCACCGGCGCGCGAACTTGAACGCGCCTTCGTTCGCCTCCGCTCCGGAATTACAGAAGAACACACTGTCCGCGAACGAGCGCGCCACAAGCGCATCGGCCAGCGCGCGGGCGGGCGCTGTGTGAAAGAGATTCGACACGTGCACGATGCCGCTGTCGATCGCGTCGCGCATCGTGCGCGCGAGCGATGCGTCGCCGTACCCGAGTGCGTTGACGGCGATCCCGCTGGTGAAATCCAGATACGACCGGCCGGTGGCATCGACGAGACAGATCCCTTCGCCGCGTACGATCTCGATCGGCATCCGACGATAGACGGGCAGCAGCGAATCGCCTGCATAGGCCGTAGGCGATGCGCCGGTGGGAGCCGTGCCGACACAGGATACGTCGGTGCGGCCGGCGGCCGCTGCCTGCCGCGGCGACGCCGGCCGGTCCGGCATCATCGGCAGCTCGCGAAGCGTGGGCGCGCTCATGGCACGTTGCGGTCGAGTGTTATCGTGGTTCCGCGCGTGGCGTCTTCGATGGCGTGGACATCACCGATGCGCACGCGCGGCACGCCGTGCCGGAGCGCCTCGACGGCCGACTCCACCTTGGCCGCCATGCCGCCGGCCACGAGTCCACGATCCAGCAGGGCGAATGCATGAGCTGCCGGTAGTTGGGCGAGCGGCGCGCCATCGACGAGGATGCCCGGCACGTCCGCCACCATCAGCAGCTCACGTGCGCCCAGTGCGGCGGCAACGGCCGCCGCGGCGTCGTCGGCATTGACGTTGAGCACTCCGCCCTCGGTTGCGCTGTCGCAGGAGAGGGGGGCGATCACCGGCGTCCATCCGCCATCGAGTACACGGAGCAGCAGCTCCGTGTTCACGTGCGCGGGCGTGCCAACCAGGCCGAGCGCCGGATTCTCGACGCGCGACGCGACGATCAGCCTGCCGTCCTCCCCCGAGAGGCCGATGGCGGGCACGCCGGCGGCGGTGAGCACGGCAACGAGACGTTTGTTCGTGATCCCCGACAGCGACATCCGGAGAACGTCGATGTCGCGCGCGCTGGTGACGCGGCGGCCGCCGATGAACGTGGGCTCCACACCGAACGCGCGCTGCAGCGCGGTGACGTCGTCACCACCACCGTGAACGATGCACGTCCCGCCCTCGGCGGCGGCGCGCCATCGCGCGACCGCGCCGGGGAGCGCCGGATCGGTCAGCACACGTCCCCCCACCTTGAGCACGCACGCGACGGCCGCTCGATGTCTCGCAGCAGATGCAGGCACGCGCGCCGGCATGCGCGCCATCGTCGCCGAGGGTGTCACGCCGGCAACCCCGCGGTTTCGCCCAGGCCGAGCAGCAGATTGCCATTCTGCAGCGCCTGTCCCGCCGCTCCCTTCATGAGATTGTCGAGCGCCGCGGTGACGACGAGCGCCGGCCGGCGCACGTTGAGCGCCGCCGTGGCGCTCACGCGGAGCACGTTGCGCCGCACCACGTCGCGCACCGACGGCGGCTCCGGCGTGACCTCGATGAACGGCTCGCCCCGGTAGTGCTCTCGCCAGGGCGCGAGCGCGTCAGGGAGCGGTTCCGCGAGCGGCACGATGAGCGTGGCCAGGATGCCGCGTGCGATCGGGAGCAGGTGCGGCGTGAACACGAGATCGGCATCGCACCCCGTGGCTCGAATGACGGCGAGCATCTCGCCGAGATGGCGGTGACCGTTTCCGGGGGCGTATGCGCGGAAGTCTTCCGCCACCTCGGCGAACATGAGCTCGCGTCGCGGCGTGAAGCCGGCGCCCGTCACTCCGCTTGCCGCGGCCACGGTGATGGTGCGCGTGCCGTCCACCAGCCTGCGCTCGAGCACCGGGAGGAGTGCGAGCAACACGGCGGTGGCGTAGCACCCGGGGTTGGCGACGATCTGCGCGCCGGCCACATCGGCGCGCGCCATCTCGGTGAGTCCGTACGGCACGCGCGCGCCGGACGACACCGCGTGTCCCTCACGCCCGGGGCGCAGGTCGGCGGAGAGATCCACCGCGCGCGCGCCCGCGCCGGCGGCCGCTTCCACCCACGGCGCCGACACGCCGTGCGGCAGCGCGGAGAAGAGGAGCTCCGCGCGCGCGAGCGGCGCATCTTCGGTGGCGACGAACGTGACCTCGCGCCCCGCGATCGTGGCGCGCTCCCCGCGGCGATCGTTGGCCGTCGCGAACGCCAGCTCCAGCCGCGGATGGCGCGCCACCAGCGCGCACAGCTCCCGGCCCGCGTACCCGCTCGCCCCGAGCACTCCAACGGGGAGTTTATGCATGAACAATGCATATTATTGCGCGTCCCCGCTGTCAATGCCCGCCGGGCCGCCGGGCGCGAATTCCCCGCCGACGCGCTCGGGGCATCTTTCACCGGCGCCACGGGGGTGGTATGCTCGGGGAGACGCCGGAGGTCCGTGTGGCAAACAAACGCGAACGCCAGATGGCGATCCGCGAGCTCATCTCGGCGCGATCGGTGGCCAGCCAGGATGAGCTCCGCCGGTTGCTGCGCCAGCGTGGCTGGGACGTGACGCAGTCGACGCTCTCGCGCGACCTGCGCGAGATGCGCATCGGGCGCGTCCCGCTCCCCGACGGCGGCGTGCGCTACGCGACGGCCGAAGGGAGCGCGGGCACCGACGACGCGCGCCCTCCGCTGGAGGCGCTGCTCCCTCCGCTCTTCGCCAGTCTGGATGGCGTGGGCGAGCTGGCCGTGCTCCGGACCCTCCCCGGCGGCGCACAGCCGATCGGCGTGGCGCTGGATGCGGAAGCGTGGCCCGACGTGCTCGGCACCATCGCCGGCGACGATACGATCCTCATCATCTGCCGGTCGGCCGCGGCGCGCGAGCGCGCCATCCGCCGCCTCCGCGCCATCGCCCGCGCGCAGTAGCGACGCGCGGATCGCCCCGCGAGCGATGCCCCGTGCGCGCCACCGCGCGCGCGGACGCCACGCCATCTTGACGCCGGTGGTGCGTACGCCTAGATATGCGGACGTATTGCATATCTTCCCACACCGGAGCCGCGCCCATGTACCGCACGGTGGTGCTCGCCTATTCGGGCGGTCTCGATACGTCGATCATCGTTCCCTGGCTGCGCGAGCGCTACGGCGCGCGGGTCATCTGCATGGCCGCCGACGTGGGACAGGGAGAGGAGCTCGCCGGCATCCGCGAGAAAGCCATGGCATCGGGCGCCGACGAATGCCTGGTGGAGGACCTGCGCCGGGAATTCGTGGAGTCGTTCATCTGGCCCACGCTCCGCGCCGGCGCGGTGTACGGCCGGAAGTACCTGCTCGGCACGTCGATGGCCCGCCCGCTCATCGCCAGGCGCCAGGTGGAGATCGCGCGCGCATTCGGCGCGGACGCGCTCGCGCACGGATGCACGGGGAAGGGAAACGACCAGGTGCGCTTCGAGCTGACGTACGCCGCGTTCGCCCCCGAGCTTCCCGTCATTGCGCCGTGGCGTGAGTGGGAGATCCGCAGTCGCGAGGACGCCATCGCCTACGCGGAGGCGCATGGCGTGCCGGTGACCGCGACGCGGAAGAACATCTACTCGCGCGATCGCAACCTGTGGCACCTCTCGCACGAAGGCGGCGCGCTCGAGCACCCGGAGCAGGCTCCCCCCGATGACCTCTGTCTCCTCACCAGCAATCCCGCCGACGCGCCGGATGACAGCGACGAGGTCACCATCGGATTCGAGCGGGGCACACCGGTGTCGGTGAACGGCACGCGCTACCATCCCGTAGCGCTCGTGGAGCAGCTCAACGCCATCGGCGGCCGGCACGGCGTGGGCCGCATCGATCTCGTGGAAGATCGGTTGGTCGGCATGAAGTCGCGCGGGGTCTACGAGACGCCGGGCGGGACGCTGCTCCACACCGCGCACAGTGAGCTGGAGCAGCTCGTGCTCGACCGGCGGACGCTGGCGGCCAAGGACCTCATCGCCCCGCGCTACGCGGACCTGGTGTACGACGGCCGGTGGTGGACCACCGAGCGCGCGGCGTACGACGCGTTCGTGGACGCCACGCAGGAACAGGTCACCGGCTCCATCGCGCTCCGCCTCTACAAAGGCTCGTGCATCGTGGCCGGCCGCACCAGCCCGTTCGCTCTCTACGACGAACGGTTCGTCACCTTCGGGGAAGACGACGTCTACCGGCAGCGCGACGCGGAAGGGTTCATCCGTCTCTTCGGGCTTCCACAGCGTGTGGCGGCACTCCGGGCGCGCGAGGCAGCCGCCGACGCTCGTGCCGCGGCGGCCGCGCCTGGCGCAGCGCGTTCGCGAGGCGCCCACGCGCCACATGCGGCGCCGCGCAGCGACGTGCCGGCCGAAGTGGCATCCGCGTCGGAGCTCGCCGGCGTATGACCAGACGCTCGCCCAACCATCCGGCCGCTATGACGAACGGCGCGACCACGACCACGGCCGATAGCGGCGCCACGGTGCCACAGTCTCCAGACGCGAGCACTCCGGCCGACGCGGATCGCCGTCCCGCGCACACGCTCGCCATCGCACATGCCCCCGCCGACGCCAGACCGGGCGCGCGAGCGCATCGCCTCTGGGGAGGACGTTTCGCCGGATCTCCCGCAGCGGCGTTGCACGCGCTCAACCGCTCCATCGCGATCGATTTCCGGCTCTGGCCGTTCGACGTTCGTGCGTCCAGGGCGTGGGCGGTAGCGCTCTGGAGCGCGGAGGTGCTCACGCTCGACGAGAGCCGCACGATCGAGCACGGACTGGAGAGCGTGGCCGAGCGCCTCGCCGCCGGCGCGTCCCCCGCGCCCGACGATGAGGACGTGCACACCATGATCGACCGGATGCTGCACGACGAGATCGGACCGTTGGCCTCCAGGCTGCACACCGGTCGCAGCCGCAACGATCAGGTGGCGACGGCCACGCGCATGTGGGCGATCGACGCCTGCGCGCAACTCGATGCGGCCGTGCGCGCGCTGCAGTCCGTCATGCTCTACCAGGCCGACGCCCTCACCGGCGTGCTCATGCCGTCGTACACGCATCTGCAGCGCGCGCAGCCGGTGGCGGCCGCGCACTGGATGCTCGCGCACTTCTGGCCGCTGGAGCGCGACCGACAGCGGTTGCAGTCGGCATCACGTGCCGCTGCGGTGCTTCCGCTCGGCTCCGGCGCGGTGGCCGGATGCGCCTATCGCATTCCTCGCGTCCTGCTGCAGGGCAGTCTGGGGTTCGCGGCACTCTCGCCGAACAGCATCGATGCGGTGAGCGACCGCGACTTCGCCGCCGAGCTGTTGTTCGCCATCGCGATGATCGCCACGCACCTCTCCCGACTGGCGGAGGATCTGGTGCTGTTCGGCTCGAGCGAGTTCGGCTTCGTGCAATTTGGCGATGCCTTCACTACCGGCTCCAGCATGATGCCGCAGAAGCGCAACCCGGACGCTCTCGAGCTCGCACGCGCATCCGGCGCTCGCGTGCTGGGCAACCTGACCGCGCTCCTCGCACTGCTCAAGGGTCTACCCAGCGGCTACAACAAGGACCTGCAGGACGACAAGCGCGCGCTCTTCGATGCCACGGACACCATGCTCCTCGTGCTTCCGGCCGTGGCGGGCGCGCTCGGCGAGTGCACCTTCCGCGCCGACCGCATGCGCGACGCGCTCGACAGCGCGATGATGGCCACCGACCTGGCGGACTACCTGGTGGCGAGAGGGGTGAGCTTCCGCGAGGCGCACGCGGCGGTGGGGCAGCTGGTGCGTGAGGCGGAGCGGTCCGGCACGCAGCTTCACATGCTGCCGTACTCCGCGTATACACTCGCCCACCCACAGTTCGCGCACGATGTGTTCGATGCGCTCTCCGCCACGGCGTCCGCCGCGAGGCGCGAAGTCGATGGCGGCACCGGCCCGGACGCGCTTCGCCGCCAGCTCGACGCGGCGCGCGCCGCACTGCGCACGGGCGGTAGCAGCCAACGCAACACCGCGTCGAGCGGCAACGACGTGGAGCGCTGGACGACGTAGGACGCTGCCCGTCGCGCGATCGTCCGGATGAACGAGACGAGCGGCGATTTTCTAGCGCTCACCGAGCTGGCAACGCCGCGAGGCTGTCCCCGGCTCATCCGTGGATCGGGCGGATCCTAGAAGAGCGAGACGCCGAGCGCGCCGAGCAGCAGCCGCGCCCCGAGCAGGAAGGTGAGGAGAACCACCGCGCCCCCAAGCACGTTGGCCACCCAACCATTCACGGCGGTGCCGAGCGTGCGGCGGTCGTTCATCACGACCACCAGGAACACCGCGATCGCGGGAAGCAGGATGCCGTTGGCCGCCTGCGCCACCAGGATGGCGTGCACCGGCCGCGCACTGAGCACGGCGAACGTCGCTCCCACCAGCATCACCGCGATCCACACACTGCGGAAGAGCGGCGAGCGCATGTCGTTCACCCAGCCGAGCACACCGCTCATGGCGAACGCGGCTGCCAGCGGCGCGGTGATGGCCGACGTGAACCCGGCGGCGAACAGTCCGATCGACAGGAACGACCGCGCCCACGTGCCGAGCAGCGGCTCGAGCGCCAGCGCCATGTCCGAGGCGCTCTGCACGTCGGGACCGGGACGCGCGGCACCGGTGATGAGAATCGCCATCGACACGATGCCGCCGAGCACGATCGCGAGCACGAGGTCCGCGCGCGCGGTGGGGAGCGCCTGCGCGCCTTCCGCGCCCCATCGCTCGCGCGTCGCGTTCGCGTGCAGGAACAGATTGTAGGGGACGATCGTCGTCCCGATGAGCCCCACGGCGGTCACCAGCGATCCCGGCGGCATCTTCGGCACGACGAGCGCTTCCGCGATCGCGCCCGGTGCGTGCGCGACGGCCGCCGCGGTGACCAGGAACACGAGCGACATGATGACGACCATCGTCACGAGCACTCGCTCGATCGCCCGGTAGCTCCCCGTCCACAGGACGATGCTCGCGACACCCGTCACCACCACGACCCACAGCCACTGCGCGCCGCCGAGGAGTGTCTGCATCCCCAGCATCGCACCGAGCAGGTTGCCCGTCTGGTAAGCGGCGTTCCCCACGCCGATCGCGAGCACCACGAGGAGCACGACCACCACGCGCATCACCGGGTGCTCGCGCGCATCGAAGCTCCGGCGCAGTGCCTCACCGAGCCCGATCCCTCCGACCACGCCCAGCCGTGCGGACATCTCCTGCAGCACGATCGTGCCGAGGGTGGCGAACGTCAGCGCCCAGAGGAGCGCGTAGCCGAACTTCACTCCCGCGAGCGTGCACGTGGTCACGGTGCCCGGCCCGATGAACGCCGCCGTCACGACCGCGCCTGGTCCGATCTTCGGAAGTTTCAGCGCTCCTCCGATGGTTCGTGGTTCACGTCGCCCGCAACGCTACAGGGATCATCCACACTCGGCAAGCGACCGCCGCGCCGCACGTCGTGCGTTCCGGCGCACTCGGATCTTCGCGCCCACGTGACATCCGGCGGTCAGGACAGTATGGTGCGAGCATGACTCGGCGCATCCGTTCCGTACGACCGGTCGCTGTGGTGTTGGCGTCTGCTGTGGTGCTTGTTTCTCTGGCGGCGTGGCATCGCGCACAGCGCGCGGCGGCGAACGGCGGCCGGCAGGACGCGACGCCGCGTGTCGCGTGGGCCCCCGCGCGTCCAGTGCAGGGCACGCTGTTCGTCGTCAACGTTACACCCGGTGACACGACAGGCGTGTCCGCCGTGCACGGCACCGTGGCGGGTGAGCCGCTGCACTTTCGGCGCGACAGCACGGGTGTCTTTCACGCGATCGCCGGCATTCCGATCGAGACTACCGACTCGATTGCCCTGGCGGTCGTGGTCGTTCATGACGGCATGAAGCCGAGCGGCAGCGCGCCCGCGCACGCCGATTCGGTCGACGTGCACATCCCTGTGGCGTCGGGATCGTATCCCATGGAGCATCTGCACGTGGCGCCGCGCTTCGGCCGGTCGCCGGATTCGGCGCTTGCTGCCCGGCTGGCGCGCGAACGCGAACAGGCGCTTGCCGTGTCGCATCGATCGCACGAGACCCCTCGGCAGTGGCATCTCCCGTTCGTTCGCCCTCGCGGTAGCCGGATCACCAGCGGATTCGGCGGAGGGAGAGAATTCAACGGGACGGTGGAAAGCCGCCACATGGGCGTGGATTTCGCCGGCGCACGCGGCGCGCCGGTACGCGTTGCCAACGACGGCATCGTCGCGCTCGTGGCGCACTTCTATCTGGCTGGCAACGCCATCTACGTGGACCACGGCGGCGGATTGGTGACGGCGTATTTCCATCTCAGCCGCGCGCTCGTGCACGAGGGAGACACGGTCCGCCGCGGCCAGGTGATCGGGCACGTCGGATCCACCGGACGCGTGACCGGACCACATCTCCACTGGATCGCGCGCTATGGGGAGATCACCGTCAACCCGATGAGTCTGCTGGCGATCGACACGCTCCACGTTCCGGCGAGCTCCCCCTGATGTAGACGAGGGGCGCTCCATTGCTGGAGCGCCCCTCGCTGCACTCGGCAGGCGCGGGAGACTTACTGTCCTGCCCGCGTCACGTTCTCCGCCGCCGGGCCCTTCTGCCCCTGGACGATGTCGAACTCCACTACCTCACCCTCGGCGAGCGTCCGGAAGCCGGAACCCTGGATGGCGCTGAAGTGGACGAAGCAGTCCTTCGTGCCGTTGTCCGGGGTGATGAACCCGAACCCCTTGGCGTCGTTGAACCACTTCACCTTGCCGGTCACACGCATGTCCTACTCCTCGATTGGTCTTTGTCATGGGAGCGGACGTACATGTACCGGGCCATGACAAGAACGTGTGCGCGAGCCCTCATGCGATCGCGCAAGGCGCTGCTCCACGAAGCGTCGGGACAGGAAATGCCCGGGCAATTCTCCGCCCGGGCATGCCAGGTCTTCGGGTAGCACCCGGGGCACACTATAGTACGCCCCTGGCTAAAAAGGCAAGTACCTTGTGACGCCGTACTACAGCTCCGGGCGGGTCTCCGACCGTCTCGAACGGGTCTCCACCCCGGCCGCTGCCCGCCCTTCGGCGGGCGCACCGCCCCGCGCCAGCTCCACGAACAACGTCTGTACGAGCTGGTTGGCGTCCCGCGCGTAGTCGTCATGCCCCCGCTCCCCCACCTCGCCCAGTCGCTGTAACTCTTCGTTTCCCAACATCTTCCCAGCTTCGCGGAAGGTCCTGAACGTGTCCTCGCTCTGGCGCGCCATCACGATGTCGTTCACCAGGCGCAAGAAATCGCTGTCCCGCGCCGCGTCAGCCAGGTCCCGGGCAGTACTCGCCACGGCGCTCATCGCCTTCTTGGCCACCCCCTGCCCGGCGCCAAGGCGTTGCTGGTAGTCCTCCAGCATACGCTGGTGCTCCTGCATCTGCGGGATGTACCGACTGCACAGATCGCGATAGCGCGGATCGTCCGCCTGTTCTTCGTGCGTCTTGAGCGCATCGACCAATGCGCCATGTTGAGCCACGGCGTTGTTGACCTGGCTCTTGAGGAAGTCGAGGCCCTTCTCCATATCACACCTCGGAGGAAAAAGAGCCGTCCACCACCGGCACGCGCCGCGCCAGGCATCGCGTCCGCTGCCCAACACCCGTCATCGAGTCCCGCCGCGCCGAGCCGGTGTGTAACATTCAGCACGGCTGCACCTGACAGCACGAGAGCCCGGTGCTCTCGCCAGGTGCAGCGCCGGACCGCTCCCGGCTCCGCATGGTGGGCGCGCATCGATCACCCGTCCCGCCGCCGGGGTCACCCTTACTTCCAGCTTGCCGTTCGTGCCTTTCGCACCGCGTAGACAAACCGTGACCACGCTGGTGGGCGACGTCCCGATCGGGTCGGGACATCCGGTCGTGGTCCAGTCGATGACCAACACCGACACCGCCGACGCGCCGGCAACCGCCGCGCAGGTGGCGGCGCTCGCCGGCGCCGGCTCGCAACTGGTGCGCGTCACCGTCAACACCGACGACGCCGCAGCCGCGATCCCCGAGATCGTGGCGCGCGTGGAGGCGCTGGGCGTCTCCGTCCCGATCATCGGCGACTTTCACTACAACGGACACCTCCTCCTCGCGCGCCACCCGGAGTGCGCACGCGCGCTCGCGAAGTACCGCATCAACCCGGGCAACGTGGGGGGGAAGCGCCGCGACGAGAACTTCCGCACCATCGTCGGCATCGCGGTCGACAACGGCAAACCCGTGCGCATCGGCGTGAACTGGGGATCCCTCGACCAGGACCTGCTCACCACGATGATGGACGACAACGCGCGTCGCGCCGATCCGCTCGACGCGCGCGAGGTCTACATCGAGGCGATGCTCGAGAGCGCGCTACGCTCCGCGACGCTCGCGGAGGAATGCGGTCTCCCACACGACCGGATCATCCTCTCCGCCAAGGTCTCCGGCGTGCAGGACCTGGTGGAAGTCTACCGGCGGCTCGCCACCCGGTGCGATTACCCGCTGCACCTCGGGCTCACGGAGGCGGGGCTCGGCACCAAGGGGATCGTCGCGAGTACCGCCGGACTTTCCATCCTGCTCGCCGATGGAATCGGCGACACGATTCGCGTCTCGCTCACGCCGCGCCCCGGAGGGGATCGCACCGAGGAGGTGCGCGTCGCGCAGCAGATCCTGCAATCGCTCGGGCTCCGCAGTTTCGCGCCTCAGGTCACCGCGTGTCCCGGCTGCGGGCGCACCACGTCGACGTTCTTCCAGCAGATGGCGGAGGACATTCAGGGCTACATCCGCGAGCAGATGCCGCACTGGCGCGAGCGGTATGCCGGCGTGGAGGAGATGAAGGTCGCGGTGATGGGATGCGTGGTGAACGGCCCCGGCGAGTCGAAGCACGCCGATATCGGTATCTCCCTTCCCGGAACGTTCGAGGAGCCCAAGGCGCCGGTCTACGTGGACGGCGCCCTGAAGCTGACGCTTCGAGGGGATGGCATCGTGGAGGAGTTCCTGCGGATCCTCGATGCGTACGTGGAGGAGCGATACGGAGCGGGGCGCACGCCGCAGCTCGCTCACGATCGCTGATCGCGCGCCCCGCAGACCGCAGCTACCGCGCGACCCGATCCAGCTCCTCGACCATCGCGCGCAACTCGGCGACGATCGGCACGTCGAACCCCATTCGCGCGAGCGCATCCACGCACTGACGATACCAGCGCACGGTACCCTCACGCCCGGCAGCGAAGCGTGACCACACCGTGTCGGGGTAACTGGTGCGGCGAAGGTCGGCGAGCAGGGTGCCGGCCGTGTGCACCTTGTCCGCGACGAAGAGCCACCGTGACCGTTCGTCCGCCTGCGCGAGGCGCGTGAGCACGTCGTCGCGCCGCTCCGCCGGAGCGAGCTCCACCTCGTCGTCGTCGAGCGCGCGCTCGGCCACGGCGCGTGCGATGCGCACCGGCTCGACGCCGAACTTCTCGGCAATCCGCTGGATGCTCGCCTCGACCAGACGGTGCTCGCGTGCCGCGTCCTCGATCGCCTCGAACAGGATCCCGGCCAGCACCGTGTCTTCATCCCGTCCGTAGCGCGTGAGGATGATCGCCACGTTCGCGCCGTGCGTCTCGTAGGGCGTGCGCGTCCCCTTGCGCACCTGCTGGTCGTGATGCTTGGCGGCGTACGCCAGCGCGTGGTTCACGCGATCGGAGTATCCCGTCACCTGATGCGCTCCCGCGCGGCTGGTGGTGTACCGGTCGAAGCTCGACTCACGGCGCGGCAGCTCCGGCCGGCGCACGCCGGAACCAGCGCACGATCTTCTCCAATCCGCGGCGGTCCTCGTCGTCGAACGTCCCCAGGTGCACGCTGTCCACGTCGAGCACCGCGATCAGCTCATCATCGCCGCCGATGACCGGCACGACGATCTCCGATCGCGCGCGCGCGTCGCACGCGATGTGACCGGGAAAGAGCGACACGTCAGGGACGAGTACCGTGCGCCGCTCCGCCGCGGCCGCGCCGCACACACCGCGGCCGTACGCGATCTCCATGCAGCCGAGTGTCCCCTGGTACGGGCCGACACGGAGCAACCGGCCGGGATCCACCACGCGGTAGAATCCCGTCCACAGATGGCCGAATCCGTGATGGATGAGCGCCGCCATGGTGGCCATGGCCGCGATCTGGTCGGTGATCCCTTCCAGCGTGTGCTCGATGTGCATCTCCAGGTCGGCGTAAGCCCGCCCTTTCGGCACATCGCGCAGATCCAGCGTGACTTCGGCCATGCGGGATGCAGGATGGTGAGAGTGAGAGCCCCCGTGTGACCACGTCGCGGGTGCTACCATAATCTACTGCGCGCCGGTGGGCCGAGATATGCGGCCGTGCGCAGGGAGGATGCACGCTCCGCGGCGCGCATCGCTTCGCTCACCCTTCTTCTACGCTGATCAGCAGCTCGGCGCTGAGCTCCCGCACCAGGCGATCCACCTCCGTCTCCGCCGTGGCAGGGTCGACATCGAAGGTTTCCGTGAGGCGAGGCACCATCTCCTCGCGGCTCACCCCCTGCTCGATCAGCTCCCAGACGGCCGCCCCGGTCTCGTTCAGCGTGTAGTACCGCTTCGTGTGGAGGTGCAGGAGCACCGTGCCTTCCTGGAGCACGGCGGAGAGCGCGTGCTCCGAGACACGGTAGCGCGTCATGCGCCTGCCTCGACCAAACCGGCGGTGGCGGGAGGTGTGAAGGTGGGGACCTTCATGTCCCACACCACCAGCCCGCGTGTCCGCGCACCACGCACATCCAGGGCGCCCACCAGCTGCTCCAGCCACGCGAGAGAAGTGCGCGCACACCGTACGCAGATGATCACATCCCGGCCGGCGCAGGCGCTTGGCGGCACGTCGCCGGTGACCGGTACCGGGGCGTTGATGATCACGGAGTCATAGTGGCGCTGTAGTGCCGGCATGGTGCGCTCCAGCACGTCGAGAGCCTGACGGCAGACGTCGGGGTCATCCGTCACCCCGCTCGGCACGACACCGATGTTGCGCGCGCGGCCCACCAGCACTGGACGCACGAGCTCGGGCCACGCCATCGCCCCGGCGCCAAGCTCGGCCAGTCCCGGCCCTTCATCCATCCCTGTCGCACGGGCCACGCTGCGGGTGGCGAAGTCCGTATCGACCAGCAGCGCCGTGCGTGCGTGGCAGGCCACCGCGGCTGCCAGATTCACCGCCACCACTGCCGTGACCGCGGATTCTTCTCCAATGACCGTGAGGATCGGCAGGTTGAAGGCAGCGTCGGCCAACTGGCTGTAGAGCAGCGTGTAGGTGTCGCTACTCCGATCGATCACTGCCGCGATCTCACGGTCAGCGCGGCGCCGCATCCGCTCCGGGTCCGGCGTGTGCTCGCGCACCGTGGTCAGCACCGGGACGCGCGCCACCGATGCCGCCTCGCGCCCGTCGGCAATGCGCGGCCGACGCAGCTCGCCTACCAGCAGAGTGGCGAAGCCCGCTGCTGCGCCGAGGACGACGGCCGCCAGAACCACCGCCACGGGGGACGTGCCGATCGCCGCGACATCGCGCGCCCGTGCCGCGCGCGCTGCCACCTCCTGGTGCGCAAAGCGGGCTCTCGCGAGCTGGGAACGCACGCGCATCGTACGCTCCACCGCTGAATCGTGAGCGGCCGCGAGGGCCACAGTATCGAAAGGAGGCGGAGTGGCCGACCGGCGCGGGATGACGGGAGCGAGCGCGCGCAGCTCGGAGTCCATCCGGACGGACACGCTCTCCGCCATCTGCTGCAGCGTCTTCCCGATCTCCGTCGCGCGCGTGGTGAGTGCCACGAAGATGGGGTCCACCCCACCCACTGCGCCGAAGACGTCGCGATTCTTCTCGATCTCGGCCAGCGAGTCGAGGAGCTGCTGTGTCTCGGGGCGATCGCGCAACTGGGGGGACTCTCCCAGAGCGCGGTACGAGGCCGGGAGCGGTGCGCTCTTGGCCTGCTGGATCAGCGCGCGAAGAGCGTCGCGTGCGCGTTGGATGGAATCACGCCGCACGCGCGACTCCGGAGAGAGCGTATCGACGGGCGCCGGCGGCTGCAGCCATCTCGCGAACGCCCTCCGCGCGCTGTCGCGCACCGACGCGATACTGTCGGCGTACTGAACCGCTTGCGTCTCCGACACCACCAGGCTGAGCGTGTCGGGAAGCGCCACGTTCCCGGGACGTAGCGACCGCGCTGCCGTGCGCGCGCCACGAGGCACGATCACCAGCCCGGCCAGCGCCACGAGAAACATCGTCGCCACGGCGACGCCGAGCCGAGTGGGGAGACGATAGGCGTTCCGCGCACGGCGGCGGAGCCACCCCGCTCGCCGGGCTGGAGAGGAGGCGTGCACCGGGACCGGCTCCCGGCCGTCCACGTGACCGTCCTCGTCGTGCGCGCCGATGTCCACCGTCCTACGGCTCCTCTCCGAATGGATCGCCAGGCGGCAGAGGAAGCGCGGGTGTCGGCGCCGGCAGCTCCCGTCGCTCGATCCAGCGCCGCATGTCCGCGGCAATCGATGCCCAGTGGGCGCGCGCCAGCGGAGCGCCGCCGCGCGCACGCGCTTCCGCCACTGGCTGCAACGCCGCGATCCGCAACTCGGCCAGTGCGCGCACCTCGGGCGTGGCATTGTGGTCCGCCGCCAGCGCGAGCAATCGGTCGGCGAACGCACGCTGCGTCACCCGCTGCAGCGCGGCCAATCGCCCGTTCGCCGGCGGAGGATGACGCCAGAGCTCGGCGGTCAGCGTGTCCAGCACCTCCGACAATGAGAGCGCACCTGGATCGTGCGTGGAGAATTGCACCAGCCTGGCTGCACGCTCCGGCTCGAGGATCGCGTCGAGCACCAACTGGGCGAGGCTCCGCGCCGCACCCAGCTCATCGAACATCGGTGCCGTGCGCGACCGGAACAACTCCCCCGTTGGCCGTCCGCTGAACGGACCGGGGGCGAGCAGCGTGAGCACGGTGTCGGGGATCTCCATCTCCGCCGGGCGAAGCGTGGTGGCCAGCAGGCTCAACGCCTGTCGCTGCACGCGCGCCTCCACCGGCCGTGTGGCCTGCACCCCGTCGCCGTTCACTGCATAGGCGTATTCCATCCCGCCGATCGCTTTCGCGAGTGACCCGATGGCGAAACGATGCATGAGGTACACCGGCGCGAAGCGCTCCTGCAGCAGCGCCACCGGCTCGCCGGGGCCGATGTTGCGCAATCCGAAGCGGGCGATCGCTACCCGCCGCACCGCCATGACCTGTTGCAGATACGCGGCTGGCGTCGCCGCGTCATCCCACAGGCTCGTGCGTGGGTCGCTCGCGAATTGGGGACGGGCGTCGAAATCCGACAGGTAGAGATACCCCTTCCGCAGCCCCTCGGCCACGATCGCTCGGAGGGAATCCTGCTCCGTGCCCGGCGGGAAAATCCCGTATCCCCAGTGGATCGCCCACACATCGTACGCGCCGGGTCCCTCGCCGTACGGGTCGCTCACGTCGATGTTCCCCGCAGAATCGAGCCGCACGCGCGGGGGCGGGTAATCCATCAACGAGCCGCGCTCGTACGTCGACGCGATGTAGTTGTGGCTCAACCCCAACGTGTGCCCCACCTCGTGCGCGGACACCTGCCGCACGCGGCCCAGCACGAAGTGCGTGTCTGCGGCAGCTCGCTGGGCACCCATCAGTCCTGCGTACAGGTTGTATGACGTCCGCGCGCGGTGCGAATCGAGACGCGCCATCGCCTTCAGGATCTCCCCGGTGCGCGGGTCACCAAGCGAGCCTCCCACCGACCATCCGCGCTCGTTCCGGTTTACCCACTCCACCACGTTGTACCGCGCGTCCATGGGGTCCACGCTGTCCGGGAGATCCTTCACCACGAACGCGCCCTTGAGTCCAGCCGCATCGAATGCGCGTGCCCACCAACCCACGGCTTCCCTGGTGGCGCTCCGGATCGGCTCAGGGATTCCCGGGTCGATGTAGTAGACGATGGGATTCTTGATGGGGCTGTTGGGGTCCGCCGGATTCACGCGCTCCAGGCGATGCCGCGCGATCCAGCGCTGCTCCAGCGACCCGTGCACCGGCTGACCGTAGTCCTTGAAGTCGATGCCGAAGTAGCCCACACGCGGATCCATCCGGCGCGGCTGGTACCCATCGTCGGGGAGTGGAAGCAACGAGAGATGCTGCCGCAGCGTGAAGGCGCGTCCATCGGGGACGATCGACGCCACCGTGCGACCTGGTCGGCCATTCGTAGTGAACGTGAGCGAGACGTCGATCTCCGTGTTCTTCGGGAATGCCTTCGTGTACGGCAGGTACACTCCCGATCGCTCGCGCGACAGTGCGTAGCTCCCCTCGTTGCTGGCCGTGAGTTGCTCGGAGACGCCCACCCAGTCGCGCAGGATGAGATCGCTCGCGTCCACCAGCAGCTTCCCATCTTCGTTGGCCAGCACGGGGAGTGCGGCCACCGTGCTGGGCGGGAACGATTCGCGCACCGTGCGCGCGTTGCGCCCGTCGTCGCGGGCCGAGCTGCGGTAGTTCCAGTTCTCGAACACCACCAGCACGTTGCGCCCCGCGCGATTGAACTCTACCACCTGTTCGCGGTCTCCCATGCCGCGGTCGAGACCAATCGGGTTGGAGCCCAAGCCCGTCGCGAGTGAGATGAAGAGGAGCGCGTGGAGGGAATCGGACGGCAGCTCGAGGAGCAGGCGTCCGGTCCCGCGATCGATCCACATGGGGACGAAGCCCTCGCGGCGCTCCATCCCCTGCGTGCGATCGGCGATGTGCGCGGCGGGGGCGGCATCGCCCCGTGTCTCCTGTGCGCTGGCCGCTGGGGACGCGGCCGCCATCGCGATGGCGAGCACGAAAAGCGTGGACAGGCGGGCGAGACGGTGGGGCATGAAGGCTGTCTCCTCCGGTAGGCGCCAGGCGATTATCGGGCGGGGGAAAAGCGGGCGCAAGGCGTGGCGCGGTTCACCGTGTCATTCGCCACAGCGCACTCGCAATGAGGACGATCGCCACCACGGCGAAGCAGATGGACGAGATGCTCCACCACAATCCTTCGCGGGTGAGTGCAATGGCCGCGATCCCGAGTGCAACGACTCCCGTGCCGAGCGTGTTGAGCCAGGGCGATCTCGTTCCCGGCCGGTATCGTGCAAGGAGGCGGAGCGCGACGCCGGCGAACGCCGTGACCACGCCGATGATGGCGAGATGTTCACGCATGGCACGGTTCCTCTCGCGTTCCACCCGCGGACGCCACGGGGCGGCGGTAGCCCTCACCGCCGCCCCGTACACGATGTCGAGATCGTTCACCCCGCACCCCGTGCGCGTTGAGCGCCGGTGGTGCCGGGTGCGTCGTGCTTACTGCACCGTCACCTTGCCGACCATTCCCATGGCCAGGTGCGGCGAGCAGTGGAAGGGATAGGTGCCGGGCTTGATGTTCCCGAACGAGATCGTGTAGTTCGTGCTGTCGTTGAGGAACGGACTCTCGAGCGGCCCCATCGTCTTGGTCATCGCGCCGCCCGGCTCCGGCATGTTGGCCGCCAACTGTGCCTCGACATCATCCGGGATGCTGTCCGGGTTGAAGCCGACGTTGTGCGGCCCGCCCGACACCGACTCGAAGCGGATGGCATCGCCCTGCTTGATGGTGATCTCGGCGGGATCGAAGCGATACGCCGAGCCATCGTACTCCATCTTGACCACGTGCGTCGTCCCGGTGATCGGTGCTGCGGCAACTCCGCTCGCGGCCGGAGTCGTGGCCGCCGCGGGAGCCGCGGCCGTGCTGTCGGTGGACTGTGCCTGCTCGCCACCGCTGCACGCACCCAGGACGAAAGCGCTCGCCAGGAGCGCCGGTCCAATGAACCTCATTGTTCGGAGGCCTCCAGTACTGTTGCTGAATGGATCCTTCTGCATGGAACCCGCGACGGTCGCGGGCTTGTGAAGATATTCACAAAGCGCGGCCCGCGCAAAGGACCGGGTACGGCCGGACCGAACGCGAGCCGAATTGCGCGCTCATCAGCCGCCGCGTGTAAGCGAATCCTGGATGGCCCGCAGTCGCGCGCTGTCCACCACCTGCTTGGTCGGCACCTTGAGCGGAGGCGGCGGCGCGGCGTCCGGCGTCCCACGCTCGTTCGCCGCCAACACCTGCTCCACCCAGCTCCACTGCTGCGATCCGTAGTACAACCGGCCGTTCACCACGAACGCCGGCGTTCCGCGCACGGCATACCTCCGTGCGACGTCTTCGGCCGCATCCAACCGCGCCTGGTGCCGCTTGCTCGACGCGCATTGCCGGAAGCGCGTCGTGTCCATTCCCAGCTCGGCCGCGTACTCCACCATCTGCGCAGGAATGTCCACCACGCGCTTCCATACTTCCTGCCGCTCGAACAGCAGCGTGTGCATCGGCCAGAACTTCCCCTGCTCCGCTGCGCAGCTTGCCGCCGCGGAGCCTGCCACGCTCCCCCGATGCCACGCCAGGTCCACCAGCGTCAGTTGCGCGCGTCCCTTCTCGACCCAGTCGCGATGCAGCGGCTCCACGGCCTCCTTGGAGAACTTCGCGCAGTCGTCGCACACGTAGTCGTCGAAATAGATCACGTGCACCGGCGCCGCCGTGTCACCCTCGGTGTACGCCACCGCCGCGCTCATCCCGTCCGCAGGGGGCGCAGCCGTCGCCCGGCACCCGGCAGTCACCGACAGCCCCGCGAACACCAGCACGGCAAGACGATCTCGCGCGGCGCGACGGACGTGCTCTCGATGCCCATCCGCTGCGCGTTCACGCGCGCACCCCGGCGCTGGCTGGCCATTCAGCATTGTTCCTCCACGGTAGAACAGGCTGCCCCATATCCGACAACGTAACTGCGCGCGCGCCCGTTGACGAGCGCGCTCAGCGGGGCAGCTCCGAACGTTCAGCGCCAGTTCGTCCGTTGACGGACTCCGTGCCGCACCCTATGTTGCTCTCCTATGATCACCGCGCACCGGCTGCATCACCGCCATCATCACGGCCACGGCCCTACGGGTCGGGGCGGCACGTGCATGCGCGGATGATCCGGTAGCGGAATCACCTGGCAGCACGCTGGCGCTCGCGGCCCGTCCTTTCCGACGGGCCGCTTTTTTTGTGCCTCCACCCATACGACACGCTGCTTCTGATGTTTCCTCATCCCACGATCACGTTCGCTCACGGCGCGCCGCACGATGACCGCTGCATCGTCACGCCGCCGTGCCCTTCATACGGCAGGGCCGCGTGCTGAGAATCGCCCTCCCCAACAAGGGACGTCTCGCCGATGAAACGCTCGAGCTCCTGCGCGACGCCGGGCTCCATGTGCGCGCACGTGGCGAGCGCGCGCTCTCCGCGCCGCTCGGCGACGACTTCGAGGCGATCTTCGTCCGCGCGCAGGACATCCCCGAGTTCGTGGCTGACGGTGCCGCCGGCGTCGGTATTACCGGGTGGGATCTCGTCTGCGAGTCGGAGCGCCCGCTACGCTCACTCCTCGATCTGGGCTTCGGCGCCTGCCGGCTGGTCGTGGGTGCCAGCGACGCGAGTCGGATCGAATCGCTGGCCGATGTCACCGGGACACCGCGCGTGGCGACGCCGTTCCCTCGGCTCGCGCGCCGCTTCTTCGAGCAGGCGTGCTGCCAGGTGAGCATCGTCCCGGTGTCGGGCGCCGCGGAAATCACGCCGCACCTCGGGGTCGCCGACATGATCGTCGATCTCACCTCCACCGGGTCGACCTTCCATGTGCACGACCTGCACGAGGTCGCCACGATCCTCCACTCGTCGGCACACCTCATCGTGCGAGACGGTGACGCCGGTCGCGACCCACTGGCCGACCGGTGCGCCGTCGACGAGCTGGTGGCGGCGCTCGCCTCGGTGCTGCGCGCGCGGAGTCAGCGCTACCTCATGGCCAACGTGCCGCGCGATGTGCTCGCGCGCGTCAAGGAGGTGCTGCCGGGGTTGAACGGCCCCACTGTGGTGGACGTGATGAACTCCGGCCGCCACGTGGCCGTGCACGCGGTGGTCTCACAACAGGCGATCTACCGCACCATCGCGCAGCTCAAGTCACTCGGCGCCGAGGGTATTCTGGTGACACGGATCGAGAGATTGATGCCGTGAGCGGAATCGCCCTGCGCATCTGCGGCGCGATCGACGATCTTGCGCCTGCCGAGCTGGATCTCCTCCTGCGCCGCGAGACGTCGGTGGACGACACCGTGCGCGAGCGGACGGCGGCGATCATCGCGGACGTCCGTGCCCGCGGCGACGAAGCGCTGCGCGATCTCGCGCGCGGCCTCGACGGTGTGATGTTGACGCAGATCGAGGTGCCCGCGACGGTGGTGTGCGAAGCCCTTGGCGCGCTGGACCCGGCGATCCGTGGTGCACTCGAGCGTGCCGCGCGCAACATTGCCGCTGCGCACCGTGCCTTCGCACCGCAGTGCGTGGAGGTGGAGACGGAGCCCGGCGTCCTCATCGGGCATCGCCCCGATCCGCTCGCGCGCGTCGGCGTGTATGCGCCCGGTGGACGCGCTGCCTATGCGAGCAGTGTGCTGATGGGCGCCATCCCCGCGCGCGTGGCCGGCGTGCGCGAGGTCGTGCTCTGTTCGCCCCCCGGTCCGAGCGCCCTGCCATCGCCCGTCGTGCTCGCCGCTGCGGCCATTGCGGGCGTTGATCGCGTGTTCGCCGTCGGAGGAGCCGGAGCGATCGCGGCCATGGCGTTCGGCACCACGTCGGTACCGCCGGTGGACCGCGTCGTCGGTCCCGGGAACGCGTACGTGGCCGAAGCCAAAACACAACTCGCGTCCGTGGTGGGGACCGACGCGCCGGCGGGGCCGAGCGAGCTGCTCGTCGTCGCCGATGCCGCGGCGTCGCCGGATATCGTGGCCCGCGAGATGATCGCGCAGGCGGAGCACGATCCTCGAGCGTGCATCGTGGGCGTCGTGGTGGGTCGTCCCCTCCACGTGTTCCTGCGCGCGCTCGAGGACGTGGTCGCAACGCAGATGCGAAGCGAGATCATTGCGCGTGCGCTGGCCACGCGCGGCGCGCTGCTCGAAGCCGGCAGCGTGGAACAGGCGCTCGCCTTTGCCGCGCGCTACGCACCCGAGCATCTCTCGTTGTTGGTGGCCGAACCCACATTGCTCCTCCCCATGGTCCGCAACGCGGGGACGGTTTTTCTGGGGGAGACCTCGTCCGTGGCGTTCGGGGACTATCTCACCGGTGCCAATCACGTGCTCCCCACCGGTGGACGTGCACGCACGCACTCGGGGCTCACCACCGACGATTTCGTCCGCTGGACGACGTACCAGCGCGTCACACTGGACGCCGCTCGCGCGCTCGCCGCCGACACCAGCGCCCTGGCACTGGCCGAAGGGCTCCCCGCGCATGCGATGGCAGCGGGGGCGTGGCGGCGAGAGCCGCGCGCCGCGCGTAGCTCTCGGCGGCTGCGCTTCGACGCGATCCCGCACTACGCACCCGACCGTACCCCGTGCGCGCTGGATCTGAGCGACAATACCAACCTGTGGGGCGTGCCGCCTGCCGCGGCCCACGCGCTCGGTACGGCCGAGCCACGCGCGCTGTCGCGCTATCCGAGTGTGTACGCCGAGGAGCTCAAGCGCGCGCTGGCGGAATACACCGGCGTCCCACCCGAGTACATCGTGACCGGGTGCGGCTCCGATGATGTGCTCGACTCCGCGCTGCGCGCGCTTGCTCAGCCTGGGGATTGCATCGCGTTTCCCGATCCGACCTTCGCCATGCTCCCCCTCTTCGCGGCGGCGAACGGACTGACGCCCCACGCCGTGTCCCTCGGTGCAGGCGCCGCCGTCGATGTCGATGCACTCACCCACAGCGGAGTGGCCATCACGTATCTGTGCTCCCCGAACAATCCAACCGGCGCCACGCTCCCGCGCGAGGTCGTGGAGTCCGTCATCGCGCGTGCCCACGGAGTGGTGATCGTGGATGAAGCGTACATCGAGTTCGGCGGGGAGAGCGCGATCGATCTGGCACAGGCGTACGAGCACGTGCTCGTCACGCGCACGCTGTCCAAAGCGTTCGGACTCGCTGGGCTCCGCGTGGGCTATGCCGTCGGTTCGCCGACGCTGGTGGCTGCCGTCGAGAAAGCGCGCGGACCCTACAAGGTGAGCCTACCAGCCGAGCGTGCGGCCATCGCCGCTCTCCGCCACGATGCGTCCTGGGTGCGCGAGCACGTGGATGCCGTCCGCGTCAATCGCGTGCGCTTCGCGGAGGCGGCATCTGCGCTTCCCGGCATCCAGGCGCTCCCCAGCGCGGCGAATTTCGTCCTGCTGCGTCTCGAGCCGACAATGGGCAGCGCGGCGCCTGCTGCGCTGGGTGCGTGCGAGCTCACCCGACGGTTGCGCGCGCGCGGCGTCGCCGTCCGACCGTTCCCCGCGCTGCCGGGCGTCGGCGAGGCGGTGCGCGTCACCATCGGCCCGTGGGAGATGATGGACGCCTGCCTCGCAGCGCTCTGCGCGGAGCTCCAATGCGCGTGACCATCTTCGATTACGGCGCGGGAAATCTTCACTCGCTCCTCAAGGCAGTGGCTCAGCCGGGAGTCGACGTGCGAGTGGAAGACGACGCTGCCCGCGCGACACGGAGCGATGTGCTGTTGCTCCCCGGGGTCGGAGCGTTCGCGCAAGCGGCCGCTCGCCTCGCGCCAGGTCGCGCGGCCATCCGTCGTGCCGTGGAGCGCGGATTGCCGATCGTCGGGATCTGCCTGGGCATGCAACTGCTGTTCGAGGAGAGTGCCGAGGGCGCAGGCATCGGATTGGGGCTCCTCCCCGGACGCGTCGAGCGGCTCCGCGCGCGCCGCGTTCCGCACATCGGCTGGAACAGCCTGGAATCCGACAACCGATCGCGAGCACGAAGGGCGCTCCCCCATACGGTCTACTTCGCGCACAGTTACGCCTGTCGTCCCCATGACCCTGACTGCGTGGACGCGTGGTGCACGCATGAGACCGACCGTTTCGCGGCCATGGTATGTCGCGGCCGTGTCGCGGGCGTACAATTCCATCCGGAAAAGAGCTCGCGCTCCGGCGTGCGCTTTCTCCAGACTCTCCTCCGGGAGCTCCGCTCATGATCGTCATCCCTGCAGTGGATCTGCGCGACGGCGCCTGCGTCCAGCTCGTGGGCGGCTCCTATGCGCACGAACGCGTGCGCCGCGATCAACCGCTCGCCGTAGCCCGCGAATGGTGCGAGCTGGGATTCTCCCGCCTCCACATTGTGGATCTCGATGCCGCCACCGGACGCGGCAACAACGACGCCGTGCTCCGCGACATCATCAGCGACGTTCCGGCGGTCACGCAGGCGGGCGGCGGCGTACGCACCGATGAGGCGGTCGACCGCCTCCTCGATACCGGCGCCTCGTTCGTCGTGCTCGGCACGCGCGCGGTGGAGGACGAGGACTGGCTGGGCGAGATGGCGGCCACGCATCCGGCTCGGATCATCGTCGCCGCGGATGTGCGCGACCGGCATGTGGTCACACACGGGTGGCGACGGACAGCAGGCACGCTGATCCTCGATCTGGTGGAGGAGCTCAACGCTCTCCCGCTGGCAGGCGTGCTGGTGACGGCGGTGCATCGCGAGGGGCAATTGACGGGCGCGGATCTCTCGCTCACGGAAGATGTGGCCGAGGTGTCGGCGCATCCGCTGCTCGCCGCCGGGGGAATTCGCGACGTGCAGGATCTTCGTGCGCTGGCCGACCGTGGCGTGTCCGCCGCCGTGGTAGGCATGGCCCTCTACACCGGCGCGCTCGATCCGCGCGCCGTCGCCGAGGAGTTCGCTGCATGAGCCGCGTGGTCCGCAACACGCGCGAGACATCCGTCCGCGTGGATGCCGTCCGTGGTACAGGGCGCGCAAGCGTCGACACGGGAGAACCCTTTCTCAATCACATGCTCGTGACGCTCGCGCGATACGCATTGCTCGATCTCGAGGTGAGCGCCAGCGGCGACTTGCGGCATCACCTCATCGAGGATGTGGCCATTGCCGTCGGCCACGCGGTGGCCCAGCTCGTTCTGCCGCAGGGAGCGCGGTACGGCGATCGCGTCATCCCCATGGATGACGCCCTCGTGCACGTCGCTCTCGATCTGGGCGGACGTGCGTACTACCGCGGTCCTCTTCCGAGCTCGCTCTACGATCACTGGTGGCGCTCCTTCAGCGAGCACGCGCGAGCCACCGTCCACGTTCGCGTCCTGCGTGGCGAGGACCGGCACCACATCATCGAAGCGGCGTTCAAGGCGCTCGGTCTCGCGCTTCGCGACGCGCTGGCGGAGGCGGACGCGGTATTCAGCACCAAGGGCGCCATTACCCTCGAGGCCAACCCATGCTGATGCGCCGCATCGTCGTCTGTCTCGACGTGCGTGGCGGCCGCGTGGTGAAGGGCGTCCGCTTCCAGGGGCTGCGCGACGTCGGCGATCCTGCCGAGCTTGCCGGTCGCTACGAGGAGGAGGGCGCGGATGAGATCGTCTTTCTGGACATCTCCGCCAGCGCGGAGCAGCGCGCGACGCTGCTCGAGAGCGTCCGCCGAACCGCACAGTCGCTCTTCGTGCCGCTCACCGTCGGCGGCGGCGTGCGGACCATCGAGGACATCGCGCGCGCGCTCCGCTCGGGCGCCGACAAGGTGAGCTTCAACACCGCGGCGGTGGCCGACCCGTCGCTCATCCCGCAGGCCGCCGAGCGGTTCGGGGCACAGTGCGTAGTGGTGAGCATCGACGCGCGCCGCGAGCCCGAGGCCGGCAGACCATCCGGATGGCGCGTGTACACCCACGGCGGTAGCGTTGCCACTGCGCTGGACCCTGTCACGTGGGCGCAGGAGTGCGTGCACGCCGGCGCGGGTGAGATTCTGCTGACGAGCATCGACAGGGACGGCACGCGCACCGGGTACGATCTGCCGTTGATACGCGCCGTGGCCAACGTGGTGGACGTACCGGTCGTCGCCTCCGGCGGAGCGGGGACAGCCACTCACGTATGCGAGGCGTTCCTCGCTGGTGCGGACGCTGCGCTCATCGCTGGCATCGTCCACGACGGCAGCACCAGCGTCTCCGCGATCAAGTCCCACGTCGCGCAGCGCTCCCTGCCGGTGCGGGACGCAGCATGACTCACAACCCGTCCGCGTCGCCCGCCTATGGAGACCTTTCGCTGGTCGCGACCGCGGTCGAGGAGGTCGCCCGGCTGGCCGGTGGGATCGCCGCCCGCGCGTTCCGCTCCACGCTCCACGTGATGCGCAAGGCGGACGGCTCGCCGGTGACCGACGCGGACCGTGCCGCCGAGCGTGCCGCGCGAGAGTGGATCGAGACGCGGTTCCCGCACGATGGAATACTGGGCGAGGAATTCGGCGCCGCGCGTCCGGAGGCTGCGCGGCAGTGGATCATCGATCCCATCGACGGGACGAAAACGTTCGTGCACGGTGTGCCGCTCTATGGCACGCTCGTGGCCGTCGCCAGCGGAGAGAGGATTCTTGCCGGGTGCATTCACGTTCCGTCGCTCGACGAGACCGTCGTCGCTGCACGCGGCCTCGGTTGCTGGTGGAATGGGACGCGGGCCGCGGTGTCCACGGTGGAGGCGATCGAGGCAGCCACCGTGCTCACCACCGACGCACGCTTCGGCTCCGACGCCATACAGCGAGCGTCGTGGGACCGTCTCGCGAGCCGTGCCGGTATGGCGCGGACCTGGGGCGATTGCTATGGCTATCTCCTCGTCGCCACCGGTCGCGCCGAGGTAATGCTGGACGGCCGACTCGGCACGTGGGACGCCGCGGCCGTGCAGGTCGCCATCGAAGAGGCGGGTGGCGTCTTCACCGACTGGCGCGGCGTGGCGACCGCATTCGGTGGGAGCGCCATCGCCACGAACGCGGTGCTGGCCGCCGAGGTGCGCAGCATCCTCGGTGCGAGGCGCCCGGCAGGTCACGACGCCGCACACTGAAGAGCACATGCTCGATCTCGAGACGCTGAACTGGGAACGGGGAGACGGCCTCGTTGTCGTCATCGCACAGCACGCCGTCACCGGAGACGTGTTGATGGTGGCGCACGCCGATCGCGACGCGCTTGCACGTACGATCGAGACGGGAGACATGCACTATCGCTCCCGCTCGCGCGGACTCTGGCACAAGGGCGCCACGAGCGGCCATACGCAGCGCGTGATCTCCCTCGCCCCCGACTGCGACGGCGACGCGGTCCTCGCCCGGGTACTACCGGCCGGTCCCGCCTGCCACACGGGTCGCGCGTCCTGTTTCGGCCCGGAGACGGGAGACGTGCTCACGGCGCTCGACCAGGTGATTGCCCAGCGGCTGGAGCTTGGTACCGCCCGGGAGGAGCCGCGCATCGGCGCCGGGGGCGATGCCTCAGCGGCGGAGAGAAGCGGGTACACTCGCCGCTTGGGCACCGACCGCAATCTGCGGTTGAAGAAGCTGGGGGAGGAGACGGCGGAGCTCGTCACCGCACTGGCTGATGGTGAGCGCGCCCGCGTGGTGGAGGAAGCGGCCGATCTCATCTATCACGTGCTGGTCGCGTTGCGTGCCGCCGGCGCCTCGCTGGATGACGTCCGTGCTGAACTCGCGCGTCGGGCTCGCTGCTGAACGTCGCCTTCGGCGCACAGGACCTCGGCCACGTCCACCTGTGCGGCGGTGCAGACGTCCCACGCGCGCTCCGATCGTGCGCGCTGGCGTGGTCACGCGCATCGCACCGCATCCAGTGGCCGGCGCTCCGGGCGCCGGCTATTGTTGACCCATGCTTGACCGCCACGCATGACGTCCGCGTCCCCTCCCCACCAGGCTTCGCTCGCCGCGCTGGCGGAGCAACTCGACCCTGATCGCATTCGCCGCGACGAGCCGCTGGCCCCGTACACCACGTTTCGCATCGGTGGGCCAGCCGATCTCTTCTACGAGCCGCGGAGCGCGGACGAGTTGGCACACGCGATCACCGCTGCGCGCACACTCGGTGTGCCCGTGTTCGTGCTCGGACTGGGTGCCAACATCCTCATCGGCGACAGAGGCTTCCGCGGGCTCGTCGTTCGCAATCGGGCGGCACACGTCGAATGGCATGACGACGGGCGGCTCGTTGTGGAGAGCGGAGCGGTGATGGCGGATCTCATCCCCGACGCGGTGCGCAGAGGCTGGTCCGGGCTCGAGCACTACGTCGGCATTCCGAGCACGGTGGGCGGCGCGGTGTGGCAGAATCTGCATTTTCTGTCCCCCGCGCCCGAGCGCGAGCGCACGATGTTCATCGCCGAGGTCTTTCGAGACTGCGAGATCCTCACCGAAGAGGGCGCGCGCACGGTCGTGGGACGCGAGTACATGCGCTTCGGCTACGACGACAGCATTCTGCACCACCGCGATGACGTGGCGCTCGCCGTCACCTTCCAGCTCGATCGTGGCGATCCGGAGGTGATGCAGCGCATCCTGCAGGAGAACCTGAGCTGGCGAGGAGCGCGCCACCCGTGGCTCGCCTACCATCCGAGCGCGGGGTCCATCTTCAAGAAGATCGAGGGTATTGGCGCCGGTCGTCTGGTAGACCAGGCGGGGTTGAAGGGATTCCGCGTGGGCGACGCGCAGATCTCGTACATCCATGCCAACATCATGGTGAATCTGGGGCACGCCACCGCGCACGATGTGCGCACGCTCATCGCGCATGCCCAGCACGAGGTGGAGCGCAGGTTCGGCCACCATCTCGAGCCGGAAATCCAGTTCGTCGGCCAGTTCGCATGAACGCCACCCGCCCGGCCACGCGCGCGCCATTCACGCTACCGCACGCCCCCGCAATGCGCGAAGTACACCTGGCGCCGGCGGCGAGCGGAGTCCCGCACGCTGGTCACGCGTCCGGCAAATGAGTTGGAGACGCCTGCTCGCCCTCATCGCGGGCCCGGTCGTCTTCGTCCTCCTCGCCCACCTCGCCCCCGCCACCCTTCCAGACGCCGCAGCCCGGGTACTCGGCGTGGCCGGCTGGATGGCCGTCTGGTGGCTGGCCGAGCCCGTCCCCCTTGGCGCTACCTCCCTGCTCCCGCTCGCGTTGTTCCCCGTGCTCGGCGTCACCTCGGCGGCCGACGCGGCAGCGCCGTACGCGAACGAGCTCGTATTCCTGTTCCTCGCGGGGTTTCTGCTCGCCGCTGCGCTCCGCTGCTGGAATGCGCACTCCCGCATTGCGTATGCGCTCATCGCCTTCATCGGCACCGGCGAACGGCGCGTGGTGCTCGGTGTCATGGTCGCGACGGCGTTCATCTCGATGTGGATCTCGAACACCGCCACCGCGGCGATGATGTATCCCATCGTGATTGCCATCGCCGAGCTGGCCTCCGATGGCGAAGGATCTGCGAACCTGCGCACGTCGCTCATCCTCGGGATGGCGTTCGCCGCATCCATCGGCGGAATCGCCACGCTGATCGGCACCCCGCCGAACCTCATCTTCGCGGGGGCCGCGGAGCAGTTGCTCGGCCGCCCGGTCGGCTTCGTTCCGTTTCTGCTCATCGGGCTTCCGATCGCACTCATCCTGCTCCCTGTCGCCTGGTTCCTCCTCGTCTTCGTCCTCTTCCCGAGCCGTGTGTCGTTCGGCAGCGAAGCAGCACGGGAGATGGCGGAGCGACGTCGCGCGCTCGGCCCACTCCGTGGAGGGGAGCGGACGACAGTCATCGTCTTCGCGCTCACCGCGCTCGCGTGGCTCGTGCGGGAGCCCAAGCGCTTCGGGACCTTCACCATGCCGGGAATCGCGTCATTCGCGCCGCACGTCACCGACGCCTCGATCGGCATCCTGAGCGCGGTGGTGCTCTTCGTCCTTGCCGGCAGAAGCCAGGACGGCACGCGCCGTCCGCTGCTCTCGTGGGCCGAGGCGCGGGAGATCCCGTGGGAAGTGCTGCTCCTCTTCGGTGGCGGGCTCTCGCTTGCGGCGGCTATGGAGAGCTCCGGCCTGGCGACCTGGCTCGGAGCGGCCATGGCCGGGCTCCGCGCGTACCCGGTGTGGGTAGTCTATCTCGGGTTGGCCGCTCTGGTCGTGCTGCTGAGCGAGCTCGCATCGAACACGGCCACGGCGTCCATGATAATGCCGATCGCCGTCTCCCTCGCCCATGCGATCGGGCGCCCGCCACTCACGCTCATGTTGATCGCCGCCCTTGCCGCGTCGGGCGGCTTTGCCCTGCCCGTCGCTACACCGCCCAATACCATCGCGTTCGCGTCGGGACACGTTTCCGCGCGGCAGATGGCGCGCGCGGGGCTTCTCCTCGACGTCGTCACCATCGGCCTGGTAGTGGTGGCGGCGATGACCATCGCGCACGTCGTCCTCTGACACACCCGGCGGGCACCCCGGCCCGGTCGCCCTGCCGTGCCCCCCCACCCCGTGTCAGGATCCCGCGCGGCGGGCGTCCTCCACCCAGCGGCGCCAGTCATCCTCGCACGCGCCCACCGTGAGCTGCTGCCCGTTCCGCACCAGCGGCATGCGGAGCAGCAGAGGCTCCTCCACCAGCCAGTCGAGCCACCGCTCCTCCGAATGGCGTGCCGCGTGCAAGCCAAGCTCCCGGAAGCGCCGGCTCTCGCGGTCGATCAACCGCTCCACTCCGAACCGCTGCACGAACCGTCGCAGCTCGCCCGGCGCTGCGCTCCGCACAGTGAGGTCCACGAAATGTGCGCGGATGCGACGCTCGGCAAAGAACCGGAGCGCGTGCCGCGTCTCGGCGCTCTTCTTGACGCCAAAGATCTGGACTTCCATTCCCACAATCTGCGCGCGTTCCGCGTAAGTTGCACTCTCCATGCGTCGGAACGGATCGGATCCCCTGCACACTCGACAGCCCTCTCAGGGGCGTCGCCACTCTGCCGGCTATCGGCCGGCGTGGTGGATCCCTGGACGCCATGCGCAGACACTCTGGGGCAAGCTGTGCCGCCACACCCCTCGGCTTCCGGCCACACGTACCGAGCGATGGCGGACCCCCGATGGCGACATGCTCCGCATGGAGCGGCTGCCACCCGCCACCGAGCGTGCCCCCAGGCTGCTGATCCTGCACGGGCTGGAGGGGTCGGCTCGCTCGCACTACGCGCGCGGCCTGATGTGGCATGCTCATGCGCGCGGATGGGGCGCGGACGTTCTCACCTTCCGCTCCTGCGGGGGAGAGATGAACGAGCTTCCGCGCTCCTACCACGCCGGAGAAACGGGGGATCTCGCGTTGACCGTCGAGCGGCTGGCTCGCGAGAGCGACGCACCACTCCTTCTGGCCGGCATCTCCCTTGGCGGCAACGTGCTCCTCAAGTGGCTTGGCGAGCAGGGCGCCCGCGTTCCGGCCGTCGTACGCGGCGCCGCGACCGTGTCCGTCCCTTACGACCTGGCCCGTTCGGCGCGGTACATCCAGCACGGCTTTGCACGCGTGTATCAGGCCCACTTTCTGCGGTCGCTTCGAGCGAAGGCGCGCCTCAAGGAGGCTGCCTTCCCAGGGCGTGTGCCATCCGCAGCCCGCGCGCAGCGCGCACGGACGCTGTACGATTTCGATGACTGTTTCACGGCGCCGCTCCACGGCTTCGCGGATGCGGACGAATACTATGCCCGGTCCAGCTCGCTCCAATTCCTCGGAGCCATTGCCGTCCCCACGCTGCTCCTCAGTGCGCGCGACGACCCGTTTCTCCCGCCGGAGGCACTGCGCGACGTACAGGCCGTCGTGCAGTCCAACACCGCCGTCACGCTGGAGATCGTGGAGCGCGGCGGACATGTGGGCTTCGTGGGGGGACGGTGGCCATGGCGCGCCACGTACTACGCCGAGTCGCGGGTACTCGACTTCCTCGACACGCTGACCTACGATTCCCCCATCTCACCATCGAGCATCGTTGCAGTCACACGCGGAGGAACGACATGACGGACCGCTCGCTGCACATACGACCCACGTGGATGCTTGGCGCCGTGCTCTGCGCCGCCACACTCGCGATCCCCGGCTGCAGCACGCGCTCGGCCGAATCGGCTCAGGATGCGGACGACGCACCGGCCGTAGCGGTCGCCGATACCTCGCTCCCCGCGAGCGGTGATTCAGCCATGGCTCGCCTCGAGGCCTCACCGCGCCACGGCGAGTGGGTGATGGTTCCCGCGGGAAATGGCGACAGCGTGCGGAGCTGGGTCGTCTATCCCGAGCGAAAGGACAAGGCGCCGGTGGTCGTGGTAATCCACGAGATCTTCGGCCTGAGCCCGTGGATTCGCGCGGTGGCTGATCAGTTCGCCGCAGAGGGATTCATTGCGATCGCCCCCGATCTGCTCACGGAGGAGAACATCCCCGGTGCACCGGAAAACCCGGACCCGGATGCGGCACGGGCAGCGATCCGCAATCTGCAGCGAGATGATGTGAATCGGTGGATCGACGCCGCGGCACATTACGCCATGCAACTGCCCGCCGCACGCCAGAGCTACGGCGTCGTGGGCTTCTGCTGGGGCGGCTCGACATCCTTCGCGTACAGCACCCACGCGGCGCAACTGGGGGCGGCCGTGGTCTACTACGGCACCCCCCCGGATTCCGCGCAGATGGCGAACATCCACGCACCGGTGCTCGGCTTCTACGGCGAGCGCGACGCACGCGTCTCGTCCACCGTGCCGCACACGGATTCGCTCATGCATGCGTTGGGGAAGCCGTACCAGTACAGCATCTTCCCCGGCGCTGGACACGGATTCCTCCGCGCACAGTCGGGGCAGGAGGGAGCCAACGCGGCAGCCACCCGGGCGGCGTGGCCACGCACGGTGTCCTTCTTCCAACAGCACCTGGCCAACCAGTAGCCGGGAATGCAGGGCGTTTTTCTCGCCTGCCTGATTGCCGGCCTGCTGGTCGGCGTGCGCAGCATGCTCGTGGGTATCGATCGCCGGGAGCGGCGGCGACGGTGGAGCGCGTACCTCAACCTGCCGACCTTCGCAGCGTTCGCCACAGTGTTGGGGGCGAGTGGCTATCTCTTCACGCGCTTTACCGTGCTTGGCATCGCCGCCGTGATCCCCGCGGCCCTTGCACTCGCCGCCGCCGCCGCCGCGGCGAGCATGCTGCTCATTGCCGGCTGGGCCGTACCCAGCGCTGCGCGTTCGCCGCCGGATGACCGGTACGCATTGCAGGGGCACTTCGGCACCGTGACGAAGACCATTCCGGAGGGAGGCTCGGGAGAGATCACGTACGAGCTTCTCTCCGAGCGGCGGACCGTGCCGGCGCGCAGCCTGGATGGCAGCGCCGTAGGGAAGGGGACGGAGGTGGTCATCGAGCGGATCGAGGATGACGTGGCCTACGTCGAACTCTGGGCCACCATCGAGCGACACCTCCAGCTCCCTACGTGAGCCATCGCCCGTGCGTCTTCCGCTGCACGGGTTGACGGGTGTCGTTCTTGCACGACCGTCGTGCGTGGCTCACCGTCGGGAGGAACGCGATGTCTGACGCGGTGTGGTTCATCGTCATCTTCGTGGGGTTCTTTCTCCTGCGCTTGGTCATTGCCACGATGGTCTTCTACTGGATGCTCCCCGCCGGAGACCGCTGCCCCAACTGCGACGCCGTCACCCTGCACGTGCAGTCCAAGGCATGGAATCGGCTCATGCCCTGGTTCCGTACGAGCTGGTGCTATCGCTGCAATTGGGAGGGGTTTCTCCGGTACGGCCCGTTGACCAGGGAGACGCCGGCGCGCGAGCTCACCAAGCAGCCGTAGCACCGCCGCGCGGCATGCCAGACGCGAGAGAGCACGGCTCACTCGACCGGAACGCGCTATCGCCGCGTGTGTCTACTTAACTTCCCCGGATGCCGATAGACACCACCCGGCAACGAAATCCGGACACCGAGCTGGACGTCGATGTCCTCGTGATCGGTGCAGGGCACGCGGGCACCGAGGCAGCCGTGGCGGCAGCACGCCTCGGCGCGTCCGTCGCGCTCGTCACGAGCGCGCTCGAGACCATCGGCCAGATGTCGTGCAACCCCGCCATCGGCGGAGTGGCGAAGGGCACCGTTGCACGCGAGGTGGACGCGTTCGGCGGGCTGATGGGACGGGCGGCGGATCTGGCCATGATCCAGTTCCGGATGCTCAACCGCAGCAAGGGCCCCGCGGTGTGGGCGCCCCGCGCACAGTGCGATCGGGGCCTGTACCGCCGCGCGGTCCGCTCACTCCTGGAGGAGCATCGCGGCCTGCACACCGTGCAAGGCACCGTCGCGCGCCTTCTGCTCGACAGCGATGGGGGAAGCGTGCGCGGAGTCGAGACCGTCGAAGGACGACGCTTCGGCGCCTCGGCGGTGATCATCACCACCGGCACGTTCCTGCGCGGGCGAATTCACGTCGGCACCACCACGCGCATCTCCGGAGGCCGCGCCGGCGAAGCGGCAGCGGTGGATCTCGCGGAGCAGATGGAGCAGCTCGGTCTCACCGTCGCACGCTTCAAGACCGGAACGCCACCGCGCATCGATGGACGCTCGGTGGACTTTGCGCGCCTCGCGGTTCAGGAAAGCGAAGTCGAGCAATTCGACTACTCCTGGTCGCACTACTGGCCCACGCCGCGCGTGCACGACGGGCGCACACGCCATCCGCAGCAGCTCCCATGCTGGATCACGCATACGGACGCCGAGCTCAAGCGGATCATTCAGGATCACCTCGGCGAGTCGGCCATGTACGGTGGTGCGATCGCCGGCCGAGGGCCACGCTACTGCCCGTCGGTGGAAGACAAGATCGTTCGTTTTCCTGACGTCGAGCGCCACCAGGTTTTCCTGGAGCCGGAAGGGCACGACACGACCGAGTTGTACGTGAACGGACTGTCCACGTCGCTCCCCGCGCCAGTACAGTTGGAGTTCCTGCGCACCGTCCCCGGGCTCGAGCAGGTACGCATGACGCGCCCGGGTTACGCCATCGAGTACGACTACTATCCGCCCACGCAGCTCGATGCGACGCTCCAGCTCAAGGCACTCCGCGGCGTCTATCTCGCCGGGCAGATCAATGGCACGACCGGATACGAGGAAGCTGCCGGACAAGGGGTCATCGCCGGCATCAACGCCGCGCTTGCCGTACAGGGCCGCCCTTCGCTGGTGCTCGGACGAGAGACGTCGTACATCGCCGTCCTGATCGACGATCTGGTGACACGTGGTGTGGACGAGCCGTACCGCCTCTTCACCTCGCGCTCCGAGTTCCGCCTCACCGTGCGTCAGGACAATGCCCTCCGCCGGCTCGGTACCATTGCCGCGGAGCTCGGGATGCTCAAGCCGGACGAGGAATGCCGATTGCAGCAGCGCATCCAGGAGGAGGAGGATGCGCTGCGATTGGCATCGTCCACCACAGCGGCTCCCACGGATGTCGCGTCGCTGCTCGCGGACGCCGGGAGTACGCCGATCCCGCACGGGGTCCGGATCGCCGAGCTCGCCAGACGACAGGGGGTCACCCTGGATCGGCTATTCGATGCGTGTGGGGTGGACATCACGCTTTCTCGGGATGCGCTGACCACGGTGGATCTCGAGTTGAAGTATGCCGGCTACTTCGAGCGGGAGCGTGTTCAGGCGGAGCGGCTGCGGGCACTGGGAGCCATCCCCTTGCCGGCCGGTCTGGTGTACGAAAGCATGCGCGCACTCTCGATGGAGGCGCGCCAGAAGCTCGCGGCCATCCGGCCCGCCACGCTCGCGCAGGCGACGAGGATCCCCGGAGTGAGCCCGAGCGACATCCAGAATCTCGTGCTGGAGCTGGAGCGGTTCCGCGCACACAGCGCGTAGATAATTACCAGTTCGCTACTAATTGACGACTGGAGCGCAGCCCATCGCACGCCGGCTGCCTCCAGCGGGAGGCCACCATGCGTTCCGTGATTCTCGCCGCGTCCGTCCTGTTCATCACTCAGCCCGCACTGGCGCAGCAAGCTGCCACCTCCGCGGCAGTGCCGAGGCAGCAGCCATCGACCATCAGCGTGAGCGCGGAAGGGGAGAGTGCCGGGCGACCGGACCGGGTTCGCATCGCGCTCTCTGTACAGACTACGGCCACCGCTGCGGCTCAGGCGTCGGCGAGCAATGCGCGTGTCCAGCGTGCGGTGCTCGACACTCTCAAGGCCCTTGGGATCGCCGCCAATCAGATCCGTACAACTGATTACGCGCTCGTTCCTGAGTACGCCCAGAATCGGAACGGATCGGCGGAGCCGCCACGCATTACCGGCTACACGGCGACGAACACCGTCCAGGTAGAGCTCGCCAAGGCGGAGCTCGTTGGAAGCGTGATCGACGCCGCCATTGCCAAGGGAGCGAATGGCGTCAATTCGCTGCAGTTCTACATCTCGAACGTCGACGAGCTTCGACGTGCTGCCCTCGACAGTGCCGTGAACCGAGCCCGCGGTGACGCGGAAGTGATCGCGCGCGCGGCAGGAGGGCACCTTGGCAGGCTGCTGCGCATGACCACCGCCCCGATCGTACGCCCGTACCCCGTACCAATGCGTGCTCAGGCCTTGGCTGTCGCGACGCCCATCGAACCCGGTGAGCAGTCCGTGTCCGCCACCGTCAACGCCGCATGGGAGTTCGTGCCCGACAGGTGAGCTCGCGCCGCGGTTTCTCGGTCGCCGTCGCGTTGCTCCATTCGCTCGAGCTCGGCGTGGCGGCATACGAGCACGCTAGCGAATCGACGCTAGCAAATCGACGCCGGGGCGTCCGAGCAATGGCCGGCTGCAATTCCGCTGGATTTCCCACTAATGACGCCTAAATGTCTTTATTGTGTCGCTATAGAGGTGTTATATGCTTGGCAGAAACATGAAAGAATGGTTCACGTGGGACGATGCTCTGGAGTATGCCTCATGTACCTGATGAGGTGGTTATTCCCAAGCTGTGCGGCGGTAGCCCCGTAGATAGGATTCTCCAACGTTCCACGTGAAACTGGGCAGGACTCGGCCATGGGGGCTAGCTCCTGCGGTCAGCTCTTGCGGTCAGCTCCTGCGGTCAGTTCTCACAGTCAGGTCCTACAGTCAGGTCTCGCCGCGGGCTCCCGCCTTCATGTCCCGCAGGATGGCTTGACGGCCGGCTCCGCGCGATCACAGGCAATGTTTCACGTGGAACATCGTTGGGGCGGCATCGAGCCGTGGGCGGCTGTGCAGGATGTAGCGATTAGCGCGGATTAGCGGTCAGGCGCCCCACAACGATTGGAAGTGAGGCTCGGTGAGTGCGCGATAGCAGAAAGGTGCTGGCTGCGAGGTGCAGCCCCTGAAGCTCGAACCGCGCGGAAATCTCGCCCCGCTTGAGCAAGCCACGCCAGTCCATTGCTGGCCGTCCCCATCCCAGCTCTCTATATTCCCGGTCCCTGCCACCTGAACCCCGGAGACCGTGGCTCGCATCATCGCCATCGCGAATCAGAAGGGCGGCGTCGGCAAGACGACCACTGCCGTCAACCTCGCTGCCAGCCTCGCCGCCGCTGAACAACGTGTTCTGCTCGTCGATGGCGACCCGCAGGGTAACGCCACCAGTGGTGTAGGGCTCCGCCTCGAAGACTCGGCACCCACCGTATACGACGCCATTCTGGACCAACGAGGCATTAGGGAGGTCCTCGTCCGCGGCGTCCTCTTCCCACGCCTCGACGTAGCTCCGGCCACGCCAGACCTGGCCGGCGCCGAGGTGGAGCTGGTAGACGTCGACGCGCGAGAGCGCGCCATGCAGAACGCGCTCTCTCCCATTCGCGGCGACTACGACTACGTCCTGATCGACTGCCCACCGTCGCTCGGCCTGCTCACCATCAACATGTTGGCGGCGGCCGATGCGATCATCATCCCGGTCCAGTGCGAGTACTACGCCCTGGAGGGACTCTCGCAGCTCCTCAACACGGTGCGGCTCATCCAGAGGGGCGCGAATCCGGAGCTGGCGATCGACGGCGTACTTCTCACCATGTTCGACGCGAGACTCAACCTCTCACGTCAGGTGGCCGCCGACGCGCGTGAGTTCTTCGGAAACAAGGTCTTCCAGACGACCGTGCCGAGAAATGTTCGGCTGGCCGAAGCTCCATCGTTCGGCAAGCCGATCCTCCTCTACGACATTGCCTCCGCTGGCGCGCAAGCGTACGTGAACGTCGCTCGCGAACTTCTCGGCCGGCATTCCACGTCGAAGAATGGAACCGCGACGTGGTCCGCAGACGCCGCCGAATCGCAGTCCACAGATGCCGCCGAACCGCATCAGACTACTCCGTCGGACATCCAGGTCCACGCCACTGCGCCCAGCGGACACACAGTCGCGTCTCCCCCGGGGGAATCCGGCACCACGCCGCGCTCTGCTGAGCACGAGGAGTCCATCGTCGTAGCGGACGAAACCCGCGACAGCTCGAGCACGGGTGACTCGGCATTGCCACCATTCGTCAACCCCGAGCGCCGCCCGTGATGCGCGCATCTATCTTCGTCGCCAACGTCACGCTCCGGTGCTCCTCGCTCCGACTCTCCCCGCTCAATCGTCAGACATGACCAGCGAGAAGCCACGGCGGCTTGGACGCGGCCTCGAAGCGTTGCTGTCCGCGCGCGCTGTTCCCGAGGAGCCCGACGTCCGTCCGAGCACTCGTACCATCGCAATCACGCAAATCCGGGCGAATCCGTTCCAGCCACGGAAGACGTTCGATCCCGAAGAAATAGCGAAACTCGAAGCCAGCCTGCGCAGCTCCGGGCTGCTACAGCCCATCACGGTGCGCCCTGCGCCGAGCGGCAGTGGGTACGAGCTGATCGCTGGCGAGCGACGGTTGAGAGCCGCCACCGGGATCGGCTGGACCGAGATCCCGGCGGTAGTGAAGAACGTCGACGACCGGACACTGCTCACCCTCGCGCTGATCGAGAACCTTCAGCGCGCTGACCTCGATCCGATCGAGGAAGCGCTGGGATACCAGCGGCTCATCAACGAGTTCGAGCTGACCCAGCAGCAGGTTGCCGAGGTCATCGGCAAGGACCGCTCGACCGTCGCGAATCTGTTGCGTCTGCTGAATCTTCCCGCATCAGTGCAGCGATTGCTCCAGGAGCGGAAGCTGTCAGCGGGACACGCACGTGCGTTGCTGGCCGCCGGCAGCGAGGAAGAGATGCTCCAACTCGCTCAGGAGGCAGCGACACACGGACTCACGGTACGCGACGTCGAGCGTCGCACTCGTCCCGTTTCGCCATCCAGCAGCGGACCCGCAACGCGAGCGCGTGTATCCGCGAACGGCGATGCCGACACGCGCGAGGCGCGGCGCATCACGGAAGAGCTGCGCCGTCACCTGCAGACTGATGTTCGCATTGCCGTCACAGGCAATGGACGGGGAACCATCCACATCTCCTTCTACTCCGCCGACGATCTCGAGCGCCTCCTCGAGCTCGTCCTCGGCAGCAAGCGAGATCTGCACGTATGACCGAGTCACCACGCCGGAGCGGATACGGCAACATCTACACGCCGCACGCGGGCTCGATGATCATCACCGTGCAGCGTGAGAGCGGACTGGCGAACCGTACGATCACGCTCACGCAGCGTCAGGTGCGACTGCTTCGCGTGGGGCTGTACGTCGTGTCCGCACTGGCCATCATCATCGGCGGCAGTTGGTTCTTCCTCGCAACGCAAGCAGCACGGGTACCGAGTCTCACCAAACGCATCAGCACGCTACAGCAGGACGTGCAGCGCGTGGACACACTCCGACAGGCGCTGGCGGACATGGAACACCGCTTCCAACAGGTGCAGCGAATGCTCGGTGCGACCGACACGCCGCCACCTGAAGCGCCGCGTGCTGCGGCTACCCGGAGCACGGCGTCGGGCACGGTAGCGGACCCGGCACCCGCGGCAGGCACGTCCTCCAAGCCCACCTCCCCGGCCCCAGTACCGTCCTCCGACTCCACACACGCACCAGCCACAGCCGACACATCCTCTGTTCCCTACTGACCCGCTCGTGCCGTTGACCGGAGGTTAGTCGTCGTTTCACCGATCACTCTCCGGTCCAGCACTCAGATGGGGGACAGAAGCATGGCGATCTTCTCCAAAGACACCGAATCGTCGGACACGAGCACGAAGCCAACTCCCAGAAGCAGCTCGAGTGCTGGTGAGGGCGCACTCTCCATCATCGCGGCCGGAATGCGTATCAAAGGCGACATCGACACCGACGGCGTGATTCGCATCGAAGGGCACGTCGAGGGTTCGATTCGCGCGGGCCGGCAGGTGCTCATTGGTCGGCAGGGCGAGATCCACGGCGACATCAGCACACGCGAAGCAGTCGTCGGCGGCCATGTTCACGGAGCAATCACGGCCACCGAGCGGGTGGAAGTTCAGAGCACGTCGTCGGTCAGCGGCGATATCAACACCAAGTCGCTGAGCGTCGCGGAGGGTGGGAAGATCGACGGTGTCGTTCGCATCGCGGAGGTCGCACCGGAAACCCCGCAGCGCCGCCACGATGACCACCCGACACGCAAAGCGGAGCACGGCGTGACGCCGGTCGCCGTGGTGCGCTGAGCTCGACAGTCTGGACAGATGTGCGCTCGGAACGAGCGCACTGTATCTTGCAGCCGCAGGGCGGTAGCCGGATCCGGCAGCCGCCCTGCGGCGCTTTCATCTGCGGTGGCCTCAGCAGTCGCATTCCGCGCTTTTCCACACAGCCACTGCTTTCATCCTGTCCACGTAGTTGCTTGATTCACATGGCCTTATGAGAAATCTCCACGCCCGTTCCCATCTGTTATCCACCGTTGTCTACATCGCGGGGATGTTTTCCGCATTGGCCTGCGGTGGTGCGGAATCTCGAACTTCTCAGAACGGAGGCGGCACGGGAGACAGCGCGGAGTTCAAGGTCGCCCTTCTCACCCCAGGTCCTGTGTCCGACCAGAGCTGGAACGGCGGGGCGTACGCCGGATTGCTCAGAATTCGCGACAGTTTAGGGGCAGTAATAAGCCACATTGAGACCAAAACGCCTGCGGATTTCGACGAGAATTTCAGGCAGTACGGAAAGGAAGGATACGATCTGGTCTTCGGGCATGGCTTCGAGTTTCAGGACGCTGCATCTCGCGTAGCTCCGGAGTACCCGAACACCGTCTACATCACTTCCTCGGGGAACAGGATGGGCCCCAACGTCGCGCCGATGGTATTCGGCTTCGAAGACGCCTCGTACGTGGCTGGCGTTCTGGCGGCCTCGCTCACCAGGACCAACGTGGTTGGGCTCATTGCCGGTACCGAGCTACCCCCCGTCAAGAGCAGCTTTCTTGCGTTCGATGCCGGGGCCCGGAGCGTCAACCCGCGGATCAAGATCCTCACGTCCTACATCGGCAACTGGGACGACGCCAGCGCCGGACGGGAGCAGGCACTGGCCCAGATAGGCCAGGGGGCGGACGTCATTTTCCAGAACGCCGACGCTGCAGGGCTCGGCGTTTTCCAGGCAGCACGGCAGTCGCACAAGGCATACGTGTTCGGCACCAACTCCAACCAGAACGGGGTGGCTCCGGATGTCATCATCGGCAGTGTGGTGATCGACCTCCCCCATGCTTTCCTGCTCGTGGCTCGCGAGGTGAAGGACGGGCATTTTCACCCACGCATCATCTACCTCGGCAGTAAGGCCGACGTGGTGAAGCTCGTGCTGAACCCGGAGCTCGAGCACGTGATTCCCGCTCCCATACGTGCTCGGATCGATTCCGTGCAGGCGCGCATCAACAACGGGACGATCACGCCACCACGCCTCGAGTTCGTGGACACGACCCACGCGTCGTGAGCTGACGCCCGGAACGCGATATACTCCGGGGAGCGCAGCTCGAGACCCTACCGCGCACACGACCACACGACCGCGCGTCATGCCCACACTGATCGACATCGCGACGCATCTCGATGAGCTCCTGCGCATCCGTGAGATCCCCGACTACCCGAGCGCGCTGAACGGCGTTCAGGTGGAGAGTGAAGGGGAGATTGCAGGCATTGCTGCCGCGGTGGACGCCCGCACTCGCACGATTACCGGCGCCATCGATGCAGGGGCGCAGTTGCTGCTCGTCCATCACGGCCTCTTCTGGGGTGGACTGCAGCCACTACGCGGCGCGCATCGTCGGCGCCTCGCGCTCCTGCTGGAACAGGGGATGTCCCTCTACGCGGCGCATCTACCCCTGGACGCGCATCCGGAGTTGGGCAACAACGTGCTGCTCGCACGCGAGCTTGGCCTTGTCCCGGCCGGGACGTTCGCCCGATTCCAGACGATCGACATCGGTGTGCGCGGCGAGGCGGAGATGGAGACCGCCGAGCTGGTGGAGCGTGCCGACCAGTTCGCGCGCCGGTACGGAGGTACCGCGCGACACACGAGCTTCCTGCCTGGTCGCCGAACGCGTCGTTGGGCTATCTGCTCCGGTGCCGGTGCCGATGCCGCGACCATCGCCGAGAGCGTGGCGCGAGGGATCGACACGCTGATCGTCGGAGAAGGGCCGCACTGGACGGCGGTGGATGCCGACGAGGTTGGCGTGGTCGTGATCTACGCCGGTCACTACGCAACGGAGACGCTGGGCGTTCAGGCGCTCGCCGCCCATCTCTCGGCACGATTCAACATCCCCTGGACGTTCATCGACGTCCCCACCGGGCTGTGACGACAGCACCTCCCGCGCTGGAGCTCGCGAACGTGACGAAGCGCTTCGGGGCGCTCGTCGCCGTGGATGACGCCGCGCTCACCGTCCATGCCAACTCCGTGCATGCTCTCCTGGGGGAGAACGGTGCCGGCAAGACGACGCTCATGCGGATGGCGTTCGGGATGATTCATCCCGATGCCGGGGATATGCACGTCTTCGGTAAGCCGGGGTGGCCAAAGTCGCCGGCGGACGCGATCGCCCGCGGGATCGGCATGGTCCACCAGCACTTCACGGCCGTACCGCAGATGACCGTCGCCGAGAACATCGCCTTGGGGAGACGCGGGCTGTACCGCGTAGCGGCTGCGCGAGCGCGGGTGCAGGAGCTGTCGGAGAGAACCGGACTGGCGCTGGATCCCGACGCGCCTGTGGGCACTCTCCCTGTGGGAGCCCAACAGCGGCTCGAGATCCTGAAGGCGCTCGCACGCGACGCGCGTGTTCTCATCCTCGACGAGCCCACCGCGGTGCTGACGCCCGTGGAAGCCGAGGAGTTGGGACGCGTCGTGCGTGGCTTTGCCGACCAGGGTGGTGCGGTAGTGCTCATCACGCACAAGCTGCGCGAGGCACGCGCGCTTGCCGATCGGGTCACCGTTCTGCGACACGGGCACGCGGTGCTGTCGGCCGCAGCGGAGGAGGTGTCTGAACGCTCGCTGGCCGATGCGATGATCGGCAGTGCGACATCGTTCGAAAGTCCCTCGTCGTCGCCCGGAACGCGTGGGCCGGTCGTGTTCGCGGCGCGCGGCATTGCGCTGGCGGATGCACGGGGGCTTCGCCGCGTCCACGATGCGTCGTTCGACATCCATGGCGGGGAAATCGTGGGGCTCGCCGGCGTGGAAGGGTCCGGGCATCACGAGCTGCTGCGCGCTCTGGCAGGGCGTGTTGAACCGATCGCTGGGACGCTCGAGCGTCCGACGCGTGTCGGCTTCGTTCCGGAGGATCGACATCGGGATGCGCTGATCCTCGATTTCTCTCTCACGGAAAACGTGGCGCTGCACGACGCCGGTGAGATGCGAGGTCGCATTGTCTGGCGGGATTGGGCACGTCAGACACGGGGTTTGATGGACCAATTCGATGTTCGGGCTCCCGGTATTGACGTGCCCGCACGCACGCTGTCGGGGGGCAACCAACAGAAGCTCGTCCTCGCTCGCGAGCTGGCGAACGCACCTCCAGGGCTGGTAGTGGAGAACCCATCCCGCGGGCTGGATATCGCCGCCACCGCGGCGGTACACGACCGTCTCCGTCGCGCGCGCGATGACGGCACGGCGGTCGTCATGTACTCGAGCGACCTGGATGAGGTGTTGGCGCTTGCCGATCGAGTGCTCGTCCTGCACGGCGGACATCTGCACGAAGTTCCGGCGGACCGCGGCGCGGTGGGACGGGCCATGTTGGGCATCCGATGAGCGGCGATCACCATCCAGCCCGGTGGCGCATGCTGTTCCTCCTGGCGCTCGCCGAGCTGTTGGGAATGTCGCTCTGGTTCACTGCCAGCGCGCTTGCGCCCCAACTGCGGATCCTCTGGCATCTCTCGGTCAGCCAGGGAGCGTGGCTCACCACCATCGTGCAGCTCGGGTTCGTTGCCGGCACGGCGTTGGCTGCCGTCCTCAATCTGGCCGACGTCTTTCCCGCACGCTGGTACTTCGCCAGCGCTGCGCTGGCGGGTGCCGTCGCGAACGGCTTACTGCTCCTCGCGCCGGGATACCGCACAGCGCTCCTGCTGCGCTTTCTCACCGGGATGTGTCTGGCCGGCGTGTATCCGCCGGCCATGAAGATGATTTCGACGTGGTTCCATGCTCGGCGTGGGCTTGCGATCGGGACCATCGTCGGCGCGCTCACCGTGGGAAAGGCGACACCATATCTCGTGCACGCACTGGAGGGCGCTGGGGTGGCTCCGGTCATCCTTGCGGCGTCGATCGGCGCCGCCGTCGCAGGGATTCTCGCTGCGACGAGTTATCGTGATGGACCCTACCCATTCGCGCGGCGGTCGTTTTCCTGGGCGCTGGTCCATACCGTCGTGCGCGAGCGGGAGTGGCGGCTGGCCACGAGTGGCTATCTGGGACACATGTGGGAGCTCTACAGCTTCTGGACCTGGATCGCCGCGTTCTTCGCGGCGAGCGCCGCCGCGAGAGCGGAGATGGGCCACGCGGTACCGTCCGCGCGGGCCGTGGGGTTGTTGGCATTCGGCGCGATTGCGGTCGGCGGAGTGGCATGCGTGATCGGTGGCTGGCTCGCCGATCGGATCGGGCATGAGCGCCTCGTGAACCGCGCCATGGCGCTGAGCGGAAGTTGCGCGCTCGTCATCGGTTTCACCTTCGGTGGACGCTTCCAGCTCCTCGTGCCGCTGGCATGGCTCTGGGGGATGGCCGTCATCGCCGACAGCGCGCAGTTCAGCACTCTCGTCACCCGATCCGTTCCCTCCCACGCCGTAGGCACTGCGCTCACACTGCAGACGTCGCTCGGGTTCCTGCTCACCATGGTCACCATTCAGATCATCCCGCCAGCCGTTCGGCTCGTGGGATGGCGATTCGCATTCGCGGTGCTGGCGGTCGGTCCGGCACTGGGAATCATCGCTATTCGACGCCTTCGCGCGTGGCGAATAGCTTCGTCCCCTTCCGCCCCACAGGAAGCCGTGAGCCTTCCATGATGACCGTGGCCACGATCGCGTGCGTGGTCTGAGGACGGCATGAGCACACCACCGTCCCCCAGTGGGCCGCCGCGAGCCAGCAGCGTTGCACATCGTTCTCGCTGGGCACGTGCACTCGCCATCACCGCGATCCTCCTGTCCATCGTACTGGTGACAGTGTTGGTGATGCTTCGGAGTGCGGGATCGTCCGGCGTTGCGGACGCGATGGGGGCGTTCTGGAACGGTGCATTCGGCTCGTGGGACGCCTTCACGTCATCCACTCTCGTTCGTGCGACGCCGCTCGTGCTCACCGGGCTCGCAGTCGCGCTCGCCTTTCAGGCGGGGGTGTGGAACATCGGTGCCGAGGGACAGCTCCTGGCAGGCGCGGCGGCCGCCACGGCGGTGGCGCTTGGCACGGAGCGGTTCTTCGGCGCGGCGACACCCGTGGTCGCACTCATCGCCGGCGTGATTGCTGGAGCCGCATGGGCCGGGATCGCCGGATACCTCCGGATACGGTTCGGCGTGCTGGAGGTCATCAGTACGATTCTGCTCAACTTCGTCGCGCTGTACGCAGTGGGCTATCTGGTGCGTGGACCATTACAGGAGCCCACTGGTATTTACCCGCAGAGCACGACGCTCCCGCTCGACACGCGACTGCCCTGGTTGGTGCCCGGGAGCAGACTGCACATCGGGTTCGCGCTCGCGCTCGCCGCTGCGGCGGCGGTGTGGTGGGGATTGCGATCGACCGCGGCAGGATTTCGCGTGCGTGCCACCGGTTACAATCCCGATGCCGCATCGGTTGCAGGGCGGATCGACGTCGACCGCACGATGATGTCGGTGTTTCTTACCAGTGGCGCCCTTGCCGGTCTTGCCGGAGCGATCGAGGTGACTGGTGTCACCTTTGCCCTTTACGAGAATCTCTCCCCGGGGTACGGCTACATCGCCATCGCCGTCGCGCTACTCGCCGGCCTGCACCCGCTCGGCACGGTGGCCGCGGGGATCCTCTTCGGTGCGCTGAACGCGGGGACGCTGGCCATGCAGCGCGATGCCGGCGTCCCCGCAGTAGTGGCATTCATCGTCGAAGGCGCGCTCATCCTGATCGCGCTTGCCGCAATGCACCGGCAGTTCGGGCTCGTCCGCCTCGGACAGGAATTTGTCCGCTTTACTCGGCGCGAGCCACGTTCCGCATCGTGACTCTCGAGCCATTTCTCCAGGCGGCAGTCCGCACCGCCACGCCACTCGCACTCGCGGCACTGGGCGAGACGGTGGTCGAGCGCGCCGGCATCATCAACATCGGACTCGAAGGGATCGTCCTGGCCGGTGCATTCGGAGGACTGCTGGGTGCTGGGACGGGGAGCGTCGCCCTGGGATTCGTGGCAGCGGCGGCTGCCGGGCTCGCGCTCGGATGTGTGTTCGCGCTCTTCGCTGTGACGCTGCGCGCCGATCAGATCATTGCGGGCACGGGGATCAATCTGCTTGCGCTGGGACTTACCGGAACTCTCTACCGCCAGCTCTACGGCGCAGGTGGTGCGGCGCTCTCCATCCCGACCACGGGGCCGGTCGCACTGCCGGTGCTCTCCCATCTCCCGGTGGCAGGAGGGATGCTGTTCTCCCAGGCATGGCCGACGTATCTGGTGTATGCACTGATCCCGGCCATCTGGTGGATGCTCTATCGCACACACGCTGGGCTGGCGCTCCGGGCGGTGGGGGAGCGGCCGGAGGCAGCCGTTGTTGCGGCCGTGCCGATCGGTCGGGTGCGATGGATGGCGGTATCGGCCGGTAGCGTCCTTGGTGGTCTCGCAGGCGGCATGTTGGTGCTCGCTCAGGCAGGGACGTTCGCCGAGAACATGTCCGCCGGCCGCGGGTTCATCGCCATCGGCATCGTCGTCCTCGGCCGCTGGCACCCCGTGGGAGTGGGGATTGCCGCGTTCATCTTCGGCGGCGCGAGTGCGTTGCAGTTCCTCTTTCAGGCGGCGGGGTGGCATCTCCCATACCAGCTCTTCCTCGCATTCCCATACGTGCTGACGCTCGTCGCGCTCGCTGCTGCCCGAGGACGAACCGCCGCACCCGCATCACTCGGCCGACCGTAGAGATGCTCTCCGGTTGGGACATCGCTGCGGGCGCGGCGCTCGTGACCGCAACCGCCAGCATCGCGGCCGCCTTCGCGCGAGCCTCTCGGGCGCTCCGCCTCGTTGCCGTTGATGTACCGATCCCCGGGTTGCCAGCAGCGTTCGACGGTTATCGCATCGGCGGTTGAGCGACATGCATCACGGGCCGTACGGCAGCACCGGCCACGTATGTCGTGCCGCTCTCTTGATCGCGGAACATCACCCCGATCTCATTGCGCTGCTCGGAGACTACGGGCGCTCGCATCGCTGGGCGCCTCGCCTGTCGCGATGGGCGTACACGCGCACGTTCGCCTCGCTCGGCGCTTGCCTCCGCGAGCTGCACGCACCGGATGGCGTCGTGGCGGTGCTCGGCAACCACGATCATCTGGTTAGCGCAGATGATGTCGCTCGATGGTTGACCCAGCAGGGCATCCATGTACTGGTGAACGATCACATCCTGATTCGCCGCGCGAATGCGTTCCTGGCCGTGGGCGGAGTGGACGACGCGGAGCGAGGAACCGTGGATCCAGCCGGCGGATGCGCGACGGTCGACGCGACGGTCCCGCGGATCGTGCTCTCGCACAACCCTGATGGCGTGCTCATGCTCGCACCTGAGGCGCGCGCCGACGTCGTCCTCTCAGGCCACACGCATGGCGGGCAGATCGTGCTGCCAGTGGTCGGGGCACTCGTGCGCAACTGCACGATCTGCGGGGCACACTACACACGCGGATGGATTCCGAACCCGCGGGCTCCGCTCTTCGTGACGAGTGGTGTGGGAGCGCAGATCCCCATGCGTATCGGGACGACTCCGGAGGTGGTACTGCTGACGCTGCGTCGGGGTCAGCAGCCGGCGTAGGGGCTTTCCCATCGGCGTGTCCACCCCTGTTCCGTCCGCTCGAGCACCACGTAGACATCGCCCTCGTAGTGCACCGCATCGAGCAGGAGGATCGGGTGGCCCACAGACGGGAGATTCACGGCACCGAGGATTTCCGTGCCGGTGACTTCCGTTTCACTCCCGGAGGACCGCGACCAATACGCTGGACCGAAGCGCTGAGCCGTGCTGTCGCGCTCCGCGACGAGCAGCAGATGCTCTTCCTGTGGCGCCGCTTCCTGGGGGAGTCGGCGTGTCAGCTCCGCTACCACGGCCGTCTTCCCGGTCACCGGTGTGAATCGGTACGCCACACGGACCACGAACGGAATTCCTCGGAAAACGCTGTCGGTGGAGAGTACCGATGCGATGCGCGTGAGCTCCGCGGCAAGACGTGCCGAGTCCGACTGCGGGAGCGATTCCAGCGGTTGCATCGGGATCGGATGAGCGCGATTGGCGGGGAGGCCGAACGTCCAGGATGGCAGCGCGCCGGTGATTCCTTCGGGCGCAACCAATCCCGACGGCCAATCGGGGCACCGCGGACCCTCGGCGGAAATGCTGACGTCGGCAAGGCGGCCGTGTCCCACAAGACCAGTCGGCGCGAACAGGTCGACAGCGGTGCCGTCGAGCGCCCGGGTATCGACGGAGATCGTGTCCTCCAGCGACAGCCGTGCGGGGAGCACCACGGAAACGGCGGCGGAGTCGCCTCCTGCCACCACGAGGACTTTCCCCAGTCTCACGCCCCACGACACGGCCGGCGGCACAGCAACGCTCTCGGCTGGGGGCGGCGGCACCGTGCGAGTGGAATCCACCGGCGGCGGGGTGTTCCCGCGCTCGCATCCGGCGAGCGTGATGCCTGCGGCGATGGCGGCGATCACGGCACACGGCCAGCGATCCGCACGGAGTGCGCACATGCGCGAGAATCTCGGGCCACAGGTGCCAGCCGTCAACGCACGCCGCATCTAGACGCTCACCGGCGGAGCCGCGTCCACGGCGACGGCCGCCTGGCCCGCATCCACATCGACGAACGCCAGGACCGCAGCTCCGACCAGGAAGAAGGCGATGACGGAGAGAATTCCGCTACGGCTTGAGCCGGTGTGGAGCACGGTTTCGCCATACAGGAGCGGCCCGAAGATGCCGGCGAACTTGTCGCACACGGCAAAGAAGCCGAAGAATTCTCCGGAATCCGCACGTGGGATCATGCTGGCGAAGAGGGATCGACTGAGTGCCTGCGTGCCGCCCTGCACGGTACCGACAAGGAACGCCAGGATGAAGAAGTGGGTGGCCGTCCGCATGAAGTACCCGACCACTGAGATCAGCACGTACATCGCCAGCCCAACGAAGATCGAGCGTTTCGCACCGATCCGCCGGGCCAGACGGCCGAAGAGAAAGGCGAACGGAATGCCGACGAACTGGACGAGGAGGATGGCACCGATCAGCGCGCCGGAGCCGATGCCGAGCTGCTGGCCATAGAGCGACGCCATCCGGATGATCGTCCCGATGCCGTCGTTGTAGATGAGAAACGCGAGCAGCATGAGGAACGCACTCCGGTATCCGCGCAGGTGCGACAGGGTCGTGCGAAGACCGTGCAGTGCCGTTCGGATTGCGTTGCGTCGCGCTCGGGATGAGCGCGCCCGTGTTGCCGGTGGCTCCGGAACACGGCGAAAAAGCGGAATGGAGAAGACCGCCCACCAGATGGCTACCGTGACGAACGCGATACGTACGGGGAGGGTGCGCTCCGCCGGCGTGAGCGACTGACCACTGGGAAATCCGAACCATCCTGGTCTGAGAATCCACGCGAGCTGCACGGCCATCAGAAGCCCGCTCCCCAGATACCCGAGCGCATAGCCAGCGGTCGATACGCGATCGATCTCGTCGTCCCGCGCCACGTGCGGAAGGAGCGCGTCGTAGAACACGAAGCTGCCGTTGAGGCCCACGGTCGTGATACCAAACAGCACCGACGCCAGGATCCACTGCCCCGCGGTGATGAAGAACATCCCGCCCACGCCGAGCACACCGAGGGCGAGAAAGGCCCCGAGGAAATGCTTGCGGCGTCCGGTGACGTCCGCGATGGCACCGAGCACCGGCCCCGTGATGGCGATGACCGCGAGCGCGAGGCTCGTCGTCCGGGCGAAATGCACCGTCGCCATCGGTGCAGACGTACCCGCCGACGCCACCGTGGCGTAGTAGATGGGAAAGAGAGCAGTGACGATGGTGAGCACCACCGCCGAGTTCGCCCAATCGTAGAGCGCCCAGGCACGAAGCTCCGGCCGCGTGAGGCCAGCGGCGGTGAGGAATCGTTCGACGATCTTGGTGGCCGGCACAGCGATCAGGCCGAGTGCACGAGTTGCAGACGAAGCGCAGAGACCCGCGTGCGAATGGCAACGCCCAGATGCGTCGGCAATCGGGTCGCCATCGATGGGAACACGCTTTTGGGAGGGGGACTAGCTGCGGGGTGGGATGAAGGGGCCGATCAGATCCCAGTGCCATGCCGGGCAGCGTACGGTGGTGTCGGGATCCTTGAGCGGCTTGAACTGCAGACGATCGGCAGGGAGGCCCGTACGACGTCCGTACTCGAGGAGAGCAAGCCGGTCGGCAGATACCAGGTGTGCCATTGCTTCACCCCGCCATACGTGCCGGTGCAACCACAGACCGCCACGCAGCGCGTGGCTCATCCCATCGCGACGGCGCGGAAACTCACGGAATGGCGCATCGGATGTCACCGCGTTCGTACGCTCCTGGTCTTCTACACGTGCAGCGTTACTGGCAGGCGATGAGTCCCTCGCTCGTTGCCGGGGCAAGGGGCGCCGCACTACCAAAGAACACCGCGCACGATTCCGGAGCAAGAGGATGCGATCCGCTGGCGGACCATCCGCCGGCCGTCGCTTCGGAGATCGTGATCGTCACACCCGCGGACGGGATGAACTTCAGCGCCGTCTGGTCCGTGGTGTAGACGCCGTTGTCGTACATGTAGGCTTCTTCGGCGGTGGCAAGATTGCGGAGATCGCTGCGGATCGAAGCAGCGTACGCCTTGCCCTTCGTGCTCTTGAAGCTCGGAATTGCGATGGAGGCCAGAATTCCGATGATGACGACGACGATGAGCAGCTCGATGAGCGTAAAGCCCTTTTTTGTGCGCGGAGCCATGGGGCCACACCTGGCAATAGGGTGAAGTGCTCCCCGGAGAAGGCAACCCCGGTGCCGCACCAGGCTTGGCGCCATAAGTATTGACTAACAAAGGCGTTACGGGAAATGGTACTTTCGTCACATCCTGGAATGCGACCGTGAAAGTGCCAGAGCGCTTGCACTCCGCAAGACGCGAAGGCGGGGTCAGGAATCGAACGAGTGTTCGATTTATTCCTCCTTCGTCTCCAGCCAGTTGCGTCCTGCGCCCACGGTGACGACGAGCGGAACCGACAGAGTGGCTGCGTGCTCCATCTCGTGCACGACGAGTGACCGCACCTCGTCCAGCATGTCCGCCGCGACCTCGAAGACGAGCTCATCATGTACCTGCAGGAGCATGCGAGCATCATCGCCACGGGGCGCCAGAGCATCGTGAATCCGGATCATCGCGATCTTGATCAGGTCTGCCGCCGATCCCTGGATGGGTGAGTTCGTGGCCGTCCGCTCGCCGAACGCGCGAATGTTGAAGTTGCGATCACGCAGCTCGGGGATGTAGCGACGGCGCCCGAAGATGGTCTGCACGTAGCCGTGTTCCCGGGCGAACTCCACCATGCCGTCCAGGTAGGCGCGGATGCCCCGGAAGCGCTCGAAGTACTCGTCGATGAAACGGCGCGCTTCGCTGTAGTCGATGCGCAGCTGACGAGCGAGTGCGTGCGCCCCCTGGCCGTAGATCGTCGCAAAGTTGATCGTCTTGGCACGGGCTCGCATCTCCATCGTCACCGCATCGAGCGGGACATCGAAGATGAGTGCGGCCGTCTGGCGGTGGATGTCCCCACCGCTGCGGAAGGCCTCCACGAACGCCGCGTCCTCCGACAGGTGGGCCAGGAGGCGCAGCTCGATTTGCGAGTAGTCCGCGGCAAGCAGCCAGCATCCGTCACGAGGAACGAATCCGCGTCGAATATCGCGCCCGAGCTCACGGCGGATCGGGATGTTCTGCAGGTTCGGATCGCTGGACGAAAGGCGCCCGGTACTGGCGACCGTCTGATTGAACGACGTGTGAATGCGCTGGGTGCGCGGATTGATGAGTGCGGGGAGCGCATCGAGATACGTACTCTCCAGTTTGGCGAGTTCTCGATATTCCATGAGGAGCTGCGGCAGCACGTGCCCCTCCTCGGCCAATTCCTGGAGGACGCTTGCATCGGTGGACGGGCCGGTGGCGGTCTTCTTGATGACCGGAAGTCCCAGGCGCTCGAAGAGAATCTGCCGGAGCTGCGGATTGGAGTTGATGTTGAACTCCGTACCGGCCGTCTCGAAGATCCGGCGCTCCACCACCGCTCGTTCCCGCGCGAAGCGCTCCTTCAACGATGCGAACCACCCCGCATCGATGACGATCCCCGCCCATTCCATGTCCGCCAGGACGCGTACGAGCGGCATCTCGATCTCGCGGAAGAGCGACGTCAGCTCGTAGGCATCGAGCTGCGGCTCGAACAGTGCGCGGAGTTGAAGGGTGATGTCGGCATCCTCGCACGAGTAGTCCCGCGCGGCGTCGATGGGACATTCGTCGAACGGGATGGCCGATTTCCCCTTGCCACACAGCTCTTCGTACGACGTCATGGTGTAGTCGAGGAACTCGAGCGCGAGAACATCCAAGCCGTGCGAGCGGCGCCCCGGATCCAGCACGTAGCTCGCGATCATCGTGTCGAAATCCAATCCTTGCAACTCCACGCCGGCGCGTCGCAATACCAGGAGATCGTACTTCGCGTTCTGGGCCGTCTTGCGCACGCTCGGATCCTCGAGCAACGCACGCAGCGGCGCCATCTCAGCGGATGACAGCGGCGGAAGATTGCGCACTGGAGGAGTGCCCGCGGCCAGAAGCCGGGCCGCGATGCTGGCCGGCGCCTCAGCGGCACGCGCCGCACGCCGCGTTGCGCGCTTACGTGCTGTCGGGGGAGGCGCTCCCTCGGTATCACCGTCCGCTTCGATGACATCGCCCCCACGCACCAGCCCTCGATCCTCCGGCGCGTCGGTGGGCGCACGGTCGCCCGAGAGATCCACCAGGAGCTCACCCTGCGCCGGCCTGTGCGCACGATGGCGGAGCGGGAGATAGTAGGCCTCGCCCGGCGCCACTGCGATCGAGATGGCCACGAGCTCGCAGCGCAGGGGATCGATGATGGCCGGCGCGTCAGGATCAGCTACGGTTTCCGTGTCCACGGCGATCGCTCCTGCGCGCCGTGCACGCGCCACTGCTTGCTGCATCAACTCGAGCGTGTCGACCGTGACGTAGCGGCGCGACGGCGCGGCCGGCTCGGCGGGGGCCGGTGCGGCCGTCGCGACGTCGCGAGCCAGCGTGTGGAACTCGAGCTCCACGAACAGCTCCTTGAGCCGCGCGCTGTCCGGCTCGCCGACGGCGAGTGCCTGGAGATCGAGGGCAATGGTGAGATCGTCACGAATTGTTACTAATTCCTTCGAGAGGCGCGCTTGCGCTGCATGCTCCAGCAGGGCTTCGCGCGGTCGCTTGCCGCGGATTTCCGCAGCGTGTGCGAGGATGTCCTCCAGCGACCCGTACTCGGCCACCAGCGCGCGAGCAGTCTTGTCCCCGATCCCGCGAACACCGGGCACGTTGTCCGACGAGTCGCCCACCAGGGCGAGATAATCGGTGACGTGCTCGGGAGGCACGCCAAGACGTTCGTCGCCGTTCTCGACTCCCACCCACTGCTCCTCCACGCCGGCCGGCCCACCACGTCCCGGATTCAGCAGCCAGACACCAGGGCGCACGAGCTGCTGGAAGTCCTTGTCGCCGGACACGATCACGACGTTCACGCCGGCAGCCGTCCCTCGTGTGGCGAGCGTCCCGATCACATCGTCGGCCTCATAGCCTTCCACCGCCAGGATGGGGATCCTGGACGCGGCCAGGAGCTCGGCGATGCGCTCCATTCCACGATCGAAGTCCGCCTGCAGCTCGTCCGACAGCTTCTCGCGGGTGGCCTTGTATGCGGGGTACCGTTCATGGCGGAAGGACAGCCCGGAGTCATGAACCCACCCCAGGTACTCCGGTTTGTACGTGGAGCGCAGTCGGTGCAGGAAGTTGGCGATGCCCCATACGGCCGAGGTGTTCTCTCCACGGCTCGTCGTGAGCGGACGCGAGATGAGGGCGAAGAACGCGCGATAGATGAGCGCGTAGCCGTCGACCAGGAACAGTCGCGGCGCCGGAGGGGGCGAAGGCTGCGGGTGCATGCAACAAAGGTGACCATCGAACGACCCCCGGACCAGGGCCGTCGTGACGATCACCGTTGTATCGCCGATCGGTGTACGATCAGCGAACGAGCCGCTCACTCACCCCACGTGTGACGACGGCCGTGTGCCACCACGCGCAGCTCGCGATGGGGTCACGGGGACACCCACGCACACGGGCGCGGCGGACGAGTGGCGACGGACGTGGACGGCCCGAAATTGCCCCGGATACATCGACGCCTGCCGGGGAGCGGCAGGCGACATCCGGAATGAGACCGTCAGTGTCGTGGCAGTCTAGACGCGCTGAACGTTGGCGGCGTGCAGGCCCTTCTCGCCGGACTGGACCTCGAACTCGACTTCCTGTCCTTCAGTCAGAGTCTTGAAGCCATCCATGACGATCGCGGAGAAGTGCACGAAGACGTCCTCACCACCGTCCTGTTCGATGAACCCGTATCCCTTCGCGTCGTTGAACCACTTCACTCGGCCTTTGGCCATCGACCTGCCTCCTGCGAGGTGAATCGGATCCTGCACGACATCGTGCGGGGCAGACCATCCCCGGGTCTGCGGGGGCCTATATAGATGCGACATGCTCTTTTGTCAATAGAACGCCATATGCCGCAACGGGATACCTCGCTGCGCCTCCTCCCCTGACCCTGGTGCCTCTGGTCGCATCCGGATGAGCGCATCCGTGGCCGTGGACCATGGCCGCTCACCAATCGTAGAGCGCCGCATACAGATCGCGCGCACGCTCGACGATGCGGACGTAGTCGCGTGTTTCGGCAAAGGGGATGCGCTCCACGAACACCTCCGGATCATCGGTGCCGTCTTTCCGCATCCAGCGATCCACGCGCGTGTCGCCAGCATTGTACGATGCCAGCGTCCTGCTCAGGTCGTGACGTTGGCGGAGCGCGGCAGCCAGGTGCGACACTCCAAGCGGGATGTTCACCTCGGGAAGGTCGAGCAGCCGTTCATCCCACGGTTCCACCCCCGCTGCGCGCGCCAGCATGCGACCAACCGATGGAAGCAGCTGCATGAGGCCTCGTGCATCCGCTCCTGAGCGCGCATGAGCGTAGAACGCTGATTCGCGATGGATGAGCGCGGCAACGAGCGCAGGGTCGACCCGCTCGCTCGTTGCGGCGTCCTTCATTATCGGCGCCACACTCGACGGGAGTGGGTAGATGAGACGATACAGCGCCGCGCTCGGCCGCGCGCCGCGTGCGAGCGACCTCCGCGCCAGCCGGATTCCCTCCCCATATCGGCCGCGCCGCTCCAGCGCATCCGCGAGGGCGAGGGTCGTGCGGTCGCTCGAATCGGCGAGTGCGCGCAGCCGAGCGCGTTCGAGTGCCGCCTCGTCGGCGAGCCCGACACGCTCGAGTGCGTCGATGCGTGCAAGGCCATCGCGCATCCAGTCAGGCGCCGGCGGAATGGATGCGCTGTCCATCTCGGGAAGCGCGGGCACGGCTAACCGAACGCCGCTGAGCCCGGCGTAGTACGACCCGATGTGCTCCTGCACGATCCGACGCCAATTGCCGTGCGCTCTCGCTGTGTCGCCGAGCGATGCCCAGGACCGTCCCGCCCAGTACATGGCGGCCACGGCATCGTCACTGTTCGGGAAGCGGCGGGTCAGCGAGTCGAATTCTGCCGCCGCCCGTCGCCAGTCACGGTGCACGAAGGAAATGAGCGCCGCGCGAAAGAGGGCGCGCGGCGCGTACGTGCTGGCAGGAAAGCGCTCGACCACGTCGGAGAAGGCGGCACGCGCGGCGGCGTCACGCCCTTCATCGGTCGCCAGATCGGCCAGCAGGTACAGGGAGACGGCTGCGGCATCATCGTGAGGCGCGATTCGCAGCACCTCACGCAAGGCGGTGCGGGCCGCTTCGCGCTCGCCCAGGCCCAGCTCCGCACGGGCGCGCCCCAGGAGTGCCGTCGCCCGAAGCACGCGCGTCCCTCCGACGCGGCGAAATTCGCGGGCCGCCGCTCGATCCATTCCGCGGCGCGCGAGCACCGTTGCGTATGCGAGACGATCGGCCGCCTCGCCATCACGAGCCAGGACACGTTGGAAGCCTGCGCTGGCCCGCTCGAGCAATCCGAGCGCCATGGCGCGGCGCGCAATGGCGCGCTCGGCCGCCACGCTCAGCGTGGGATGCTCGACATCGAGCAGATCGATGGCCGCACGCGCATCGGAGGCCCCGCCGTGCTCCGCGATCGCACGAAGCGCATCACGAATGCTGTCCCGCCCCGCCGGCGTGGTGATCGCAAGGGCCAGCCGCAGTGCATCCACCTCGCGATCCGCACGGCGATAGGCAGCCATCGCGGCACTGGTGTCCCCCGCCCCCTCGAGTGCCTCTGCCTCCACCAGAGCGCTCTGCGACCGAGCGGGAAGATCGCGTACGCGCTCGAGCACTCGCGCCCGGCGCGATGCGTCGTTGGTGAGGCGCGCGGCACGGAGCGACAGCCAATCGTCAATGAGCGGAGCCGATGCCGCTGCGCGCGTGAAGAGCGCGGCGGCGCTGTCGCGCAACCCGGCGTCGTGCGCGGAAAGTCGCTCCATCACGAGCGCGACGGCAATCAACCGGTCACGACGGTGCTCGGGGGTGGACGCAGCCGCCAGGGCCGCCTCTGCGTGCGATCGCGCGGAAGAGAGATCGTCCTGCGCAAGCGCCGCGCGCATGAGCAGGACGTGCCCCTCCCCGTCATCGATCGTGTCGAGCCACGCAGCGCCGCGGAGTTGCTGCTCCACTTCGTCCCATGCGCCCCACGCACTCGCCGCCCGCGCCAACAGCAGCGCGGCATCGGCAGACCACGTTGTTGAATCCGCGACCACGGGGCGGAGCATCACCGCGGCCGTCCACGGACGACCGTGTTCGAGCGCACGCTCGGCGGTGGCGACCACGGTGTCCACATGGCGGGAGGCGTGGCCCAGCTCCGTCTGGTGCGCCGCCGAATCTGGTGCGTCGCACGCGCATGCCTGCGCAGCGAGCACGAGCGCGAGAACGGTGGGGAGTATCACCCGTCGCAGGGCGCGGTGGCCGGCAGCGCCCGTCAGTGCACGCGTACCTGCTGAGCCACGGCGTCGAAACGGGTCGCGCTGGCAGGATCCAGGCGCCAGCGCGTCGCTCCCGATTGTCTGGTGAACGCCAGACGAAGCTGATAGCGGTAGTATACCCATATTTGCGTGGAGGAGCGTGTGCTCGTAGCCCCGCCGGCAAATGGGTCCTGCAGGACCTGATCCGGTTCGCCGAGCGTGGCCAGAACGCGCCCGCGGTCGGTCAACCAGCCGGCACGATCCCGTTCACGGAACGTATCGTTCGCGCGTGCGAGACGCTCGAAGTACGCCTCGAGTGCTTCGTGCTCGGGGGTTCGCGGATTGGAATCCGTCTCGCGCAGGAACTCTGCCCAGCGCTTCGTCCGGTCCGCCGGCGGCGCGTCGCGAAGCGCCTGCAGTCTCGCCGCCGTTGCGAAGTAGCGCAGGAGGCTGAGCACGTCGTCGAAGGAGTCGAGTGCCCACTGCTCCCCAAAGCTCACGAACACGGGCGTCTCCACCGTATCCGGCGATCCCGCGACCGACGCGCGGACCGTCACGCGACCGAGGCCCAAGTCCGCCACCGGAAGATCCAGAATCGCATCACGAAGCGCCCCGCGCTCAGGCAGCGTAAGGGTGTCGTCCCAGAGCGTGACCTGATCGGCGTTCGCCACCGAGACGACGACGCGAGCGTCGGGCGGCAGTCCGTACCCTTCCAGGTAGATGGGGACGGTGGAGTCACGCCCGAAGACGATCAGCGACCTCGTGTTCGGGATGAGTTGCGGCAGCGAATCCGTGGACGAGCGGGGCGTGCCCTGGTAGATCGTCACTGGCGATGAGACGCCTCCCGGACCCAGTCGCGGCACGGTGAGCGGCACGGATTGCGCCGATTGCCGAGTGCCGCTCTCGTCGCGGACCGCCAGTGTCATGCGATAGGTGCCGGGGGAGAGCGGCACGTACCGGCGAAAGATGATGCTTTCGTCGCTGCGGGATGCTTCGCGGAACGTGGCGACCTGCACCGTGTCCACCGACTCCATGCGCACGACGGGGCGATCGTTCTGCGTGACGGTGATCGCGACGCCGTACGACGCGACACGCCGCGTGCCTTCGGGCACGAAGGTGAGCGCACGATTGCTCAGCGACATGGCGACGAGCGCCAGCGTGGAGTCAGGAGTCGCGCCCGCCAGGTATCGCACCGTGGCGACGAAGGGGATGGTCCCGCTGTCGGGGACGATGAGCCCGGCACGGCGGAAGATGTCCCCCGCTCTGGGAAGGCTATCCACCAGCGCGGTTTCCGTGGGCTCGGGGCGGGGCGCGGGGTCGTCCGTCAGCCGCTGCGTCCCACCACATCCGGCCACGATCGTTGCAGCGGCGATCAGCCACAGGGACGGACGACCACGACACATGCGCATGACAGGGAATCTCCCGGAGGTGACGGTGCTACGGCGTACCCGCAAGATGGGTTGAAGTTACGCGCTTGCTCCACCCCAGGTCGCGGATTAGCTTCGCCGCGTGCCGCGTGAGAATCTTGCCGGAACATCCATGGCCGGCTACGCCCTGGAAGAACGGGTCGGCGAAGGCGGGACGGCGGTCGTATATCGTGCGCGGCATCCCTCGCACGGTGCGGTGGCCGTCAAGGTGCTTCGCGAGAAGCTGCGCAGCGACCGGACGGCGGTCGCGCGTTTCCTGCGCGAGGCGTCCTACGGCACGCGCGTCTCGCACCCCAACGTTGTGCAGACGCTCGAAATTGGCGAGGCCGCACCCGGGTTGCACTTCCTGGCCACCGAGTGGGCACCGGGTGAGTTGCTCGAGAACTATGCCCGGCGTCATGCGCCCCTGCCGGCCGAAGAAGTCGCCACGATCATCGCACAGATCGCGGATGCCGTGAGCGCCGCGCACGTGGCGGGCATCATCCATCGCGATCTGAAGCCGGACAATCTCATGTACGATCCGGCGGAGCGCCATGTGAAGCTGCTGGACTTCGGGATCGCGGCCGAAGCGGATCTCTCCCCGGAGGAGCGGCTGACGCGGACCGGCTTCTTCGTGGGAACGCTCATGTACGTGGCCCCTGAGGCACTCTCGGGGCAGTTGGTGACCCCCGCTGCGGACCAGTACAGTCTGGCCACGATCGCTTATTACCTGCTCACCGGGAGCCACCCCTACATCGCCAAGTCGCAGCGCGAGATGTTCACGCAGCTCCTCTCTCAGCCACCCATCCCGCTCAACGTGGCGAAGAAGGGGGTGCGCTACCCGCAAGCGGTGGAGGACGTGCTGATGAAGGGTCTCGCGCGCGACCCCGGCGACCGCTACCCCGATGTGCAGACCTTTGCCGGCGCGCTGCGCGATGCGCTTCTCGCCCCGCCGGCGGCGGGCTCGCGCGGCCTGCTCGCTCGACTCCGCTCCAAGCTCACAGGCAAGGACAGCTGACCGGCGCACGGGGCGTCATTCGCCCCCCGTCGCTGCCGCCTCCACAGTCGTGGATGGCTCCGGCTCGACCATGTCGTGCGCGTCTACGGGGATCCACACGGTGAAGGTGGAGCCTTTCCCCAACTCGCTCTCCACGGTGATGTCTCCACCCAGCAGACGCGCGAGTCGCCGCGAGATGGCCAGGCCGAGACCGGTGCCGCGCCGTACGGAATCGGTGCGCGGACCAGCGTCCACCTGCTCGAACTCCTCGAAGATGCGCCCCAGGTCGGTGCTGTTGATTCCCACGCCGGTGTCCGCCACCTGGAGGAGGATCCACGTCTGCCCGCCGTGCGCCCTGCGCGGTACAGGGCGCACAGCCATGGAGTCGAGCGACGCCCGGGACTCCATGGCAGGCGGCCCCTGCTGGGTTTCCAGCCGCGCACGGATCGCCACGCCGCCACGAGGCGTGTACTTCACCGCGTTCCCAATGAGGTTGACGAGAATCTGGCGGAGGTGCGTCGGGTCGGTGTAGATCCTCGGCAATCCCGCTGCGATGCTGATGGAGAGGTTCAGCCCCTGTTCGGCGACGAGGGCCTCCACCTCGCTCACCACATCGAGCACGAACGGGCGCAGCTCGATGGCTTCCCTGTACACATCCAACCTGCCGGCGGCGATCTTGGCGATGTCCAGGATCTGGTCCACCAGATGCCGGAGGTGATTGGCCGACGAGGCGATGCGATCCACCGGGCCTACCTGTCGTGTCGCGAGCTCTCCGTACACGCCGTCGCGGAGCAGATCCACAAAACCCACGATCGCGTTGAGCGGCGTGCGGAGCTCGTGAGAGACGTTCGCCAGGAATTCGCTCTTCGCCCGGTTCGCTCGCAGTAGCTCGGACGACAGGCGTTCCAGCTCCGCGGAGCGCTCGGCGAGACGAAGCCCCTGTCGGCGCTCGTGAAGGAGACTGACCACCAGAGCAGCGAGCGTCGCCAGCCCCACGCCCCAGAGCAGCAGCCGCGCTCCGGCATCCGTGGGGTGATGGACGACGGCTACTTCCCATCGCTCACCGCTCGGGAGCTCCACCGTCTCACGCGCCGTCTCATCGCGCAACAGCGATGGGCGCAGCGGAGTGCTTGCGGCGATGGTATCGCCGTCGCTCACGATGATGGTTCGAGCACGCCCGGGCGTCTCGACACGACGATGCAGGATGGCGAGCAGCGCATCGGTGCCGATGCTCGCGGCGGCAAAGCCCACCAGCCGCTGGCCGATGTAGAGCGGCTCGAGGATGATGAAACTTCGTACGCCCGCGGGACCGGTGAACGGACCGGAGATCTGGACGACGCGTGTCTCGCGCGCCGCCTGCGTGAGTCGGCCGATGCTTCCGAACTGGACGGTGTCGATGTCCATCCCGACGCGCAGATACGACGGAGGGAGGTGGAGCGCGTGCTCCTCGAGCACGACGCCCGATGAATCGATCACCCACACTCTGCGAAAGGAGGACGCATAGCGCCCCAACGATGCGAGCAGGGAGTGAAACTGGTCCGTGGACAGGCTTCGTGTCGTATCCATGTACAGCGCGCGCACGGACTGCAGTGCTTCCTCGTGGACGGCGAGAAAGCTCTGGAGCAGCGCGGCGGCCTGGATGGCTTCCACGCGCGCCTGGACACGATTGTTCTGCGAGAGCGAGTTGTCGATGGCGTACAGTCCGGCCAGCGCGAAGAGCAGCGCACCGACTAGCGCCAGCGATGAAACGCGGAAGTTGGGAATGGACGGCAGCGGACGCGTCATTCGCTCTCGCCGCTCCTGCTTCACCCGCGAGCCTGCGACAACGAGCCGATGTGCATCGTTGACGATGCTCCGCGTCGCGCATAAGCTACGCGCCATGACCGACCACGACCGCCTGGTCGAGCTCCTGGCAACGCACTCCGCCCGGCACGGCGACTTCACTCTGTCGTCCGGACGCCGATCTTCACTGTACATCGACGCGCGGCTCACGACAATGAGCCCCGAAGGATTGCTGCTCATCGGACCGGCAGGTTGGTCCGCGCTCCGGGAATCCGGTTGGGAGGTGAATGCCGTCGGCGGACTCACCCTCGGCGCCGATCCGGTCGCGTACGCGATCAGCTACGCGAGTGCGCTGGCGGGGGCACCGGTCCGTGCGTTCACGGTGCGCAAGGAGCCCAAGACACATGGAGCCGGACGACAGATCGAAGGGCCGTTTCTCACCGGGGACCGCGTAGCGATCGTGGAGGATGTGATCACGACCGGGCAGTCCGCGCTCAAGGCAGCCGATGCGGTGCGAGCAGCCGGAGGGAGCATTGCCGGGGTGCTGGCACTCGTGGATCGGGAGGAGGGGGGACGGGATGCCATCGAAGCGACAGGGCTACCGGTACGGGCGCTGGTGAGGGCCAGCGAGATCGTCGCCCGAATGGGTGTGTGACCTTGCCGGCCGGGTGCTGGCGGATGATCGGCCGATGCGGCGCCCATGCTTTACAGCCGCGGCATCGGCGCGTCCCTCGCGTACGCGCCACTGTGGCCCCATGCTGAGCGGACTGAACTGCCGCAGGACCGGCAGATAGGGAAGGACGAGCTCTTCCCGAAAGCGCTGCAGCATCCCCTCACCGTCATACCGCTGGCGGAAATCGACCGCGGTCATGCCGATCATCGTGCGGACGTGACGACCGAAGCTCTGCGGTGACGAATACTCGAGGTGGTTCGCCACACTCGCGATGGACAGGCCAGGGTTCTCGAACACCCTCGCCGCCTGGGTGAGGCGCGCGAAGGCGAGATATCGCTTGGGGGCTGGCAAGCGGGCCCGGAAGAACCGGCTCATGAGCGTACTCGGGAGCACTCCCAGATTCAGTGCGAGTTGCCGAACCGTGCCCAGTCGAGGATTGTTCCTGAACAGTGCCTCGAAGAAGCGCCAGCAGTCTTCCGGCGCGCCAACCAGATCGAGCGCGAGTTGTCCCAGTGCCAGCCGGTCGATGTCGTCGGCCCGCTGCGTCAGTAGCACCTCGCGGAGCTGGCGCCAACCGGACGCTTGCCGAACGTCCACCAGTGTTCGCACACCCGATCTCCCGAGGGAGAGAACGGTGGTGGGCGTCGCGGGTTCGACTTCTGTGAGCAGAGCGACTGCCGGCACCCGGGGGAACTCCCGCACCATACGTCCAACCTGCGTGACATCGGCATCGCTGCACCGCGTGACGGACACCAGCACCGCGCTCACGGCGTTCGATCGCAGATCGTGCAGGATGTCGTCCAGGGATTCCCTGTGCACGGCACGATAGAGTCCCTCACCTGCCGCATCGACCCGCAGGCGCTCCGCCGGCTGCAGCATGGTGGCGACCGGGGCCAGTGAAGACGGCGAAGACAGCTCGTCCCGCATGACTCCCCCGAGTGAGAATGGTGGCGCGCACTGACAGTGCCCAAGCTCTGCCAGACGTGGCCACGATACGCGGAGCCGTCAGCACTCCGTCACATCGAAGTGCATGGATCGATGATGTGGCAATGGGCCGGCGTCACCGGACCGGCGCTCTGGCCGGAGTGACGAGCTACTTGCGTCACGGCGGATGGGCATGCGCGCACGAAGGACGGACACGAACGAGCGTCTCTTGGGAGGCTTCCGGGAAACCGCTAGATTTCAGGTGGGCTTCCGACCGGACGGTCGCGTCCGCGGTGCGAACCGCGGCCGAGGAAAGTCCGGGCTCCACAGGGCAGGCCGCCAGGTAACGCCTGGGCAGTCGCGAGCAGCTCGCTTTCGGCTGACGGACAGTGCCACAGAAAACACACCGCCGATGGCTCCTCGGAGCACAGGCAAGGGTGAAAAGGTGCGGTAAGAGCGCACCGCACTGCCGGCAACGGCAGTGGCAGGGTAAACCCCGGCTGGAGCAAGGCCGAATAGGCGGCGAGGGACGGCCCGTCCCGTCAACGGCGGCAGCGTTTGCCGAGCCGCGGGTAGGCTGCTAGAGAGTACGGGTGACCGTACTCCGAGAGAAATGACCGTCCGGATGCATGGCATCCGACAGAACCCGGCTTACAGGTCGGTAGCCCACGCCCCCTGGCTCTTCGCGACCCAGGGGGCGTCTCATTCGTCACCAGATGCGTTGAGTCTCGACTTTCCTGGTCTGCAGCTCTCCTCCGTCGACGAGAGTGCTCGCCCATGAGAATTTCTCGCTATCGCCTTGCCCTCGTGCTGCTGGCCAGCGTTCTGGCTGCCTGCAGCACCCCTAGCGGGCAGCTCCCCCCGCCCCAGCGCCCTGTGCCTCGCCCCAGCACCCCCGCGCCGTCGCGCACGGTCGCGCACTGGCAACCGCTGCTCGTGCCGGGATACACCAGCTACGACATCGCGACCAGCACGCTCATCCAGGAAGGAGATTCGACTGCCGCGTTGATGACCGATAGCAGCACAACACGCGTAGCCGTCACGCTCACACTCCAGCCCACCGCCGGCGGATTGGCTGCCGTCGTCACGCTGGATTCAGCGACGCTGCAGTGGGGGGATTCCACAGCGGTACTTCCTGCGAACGTCCAGCACAGTAGCAACTCGGTCTTCCTCACCAACACCGGAGCTCAGCAAGCAGGCCAGGCGCTCGCACCCGTAGCATGTGATAGCGCTGCTCCGATTTCCGTACCGGTACAGCAACTCGTGGTAGCTCTCCCGGACACAGTACAGGTAGGAAGTAGCTGGGAAGATACGACCTCGATGACGACCTGCCGAGCCGCACTGCCCATCAGCGTGGCCGCTCGGCATTCGTATCACGTCGTGCGCAGCGATCCGAGCATCGCCGGTACCGCTCTCGTCATTCAGAGGAGCTCGGAGCTACGCTACAGTGCTGGCGACAGTAGCGGCGGCGGGTATGCACTGTTGCTCACCGGTACCGGACATGGGTCCGGCACTCTGCTCGTCGACGCAGAGCACGGAGCGCTCATCGCGGCGACCGATACGCTGACAGCAACCTTCAGCGTCCAGACCGCGAACGCCGTGAGCATTTTCTCTCAACACGCGACGCGAGATATTCGGCAGCGCCCGTGAAGAGACTGGTTGGGAGAGACCCCGGCCGTCAGTCTACCAGACGGAGGGGCATGACGAGGCAGAGGTACTGCGCCGCATCATCCCAGCCGACCGGCTCGACCGTCGCCGCACGGTCAGGCGCTTTGAACGTCAAGCGCACTTCATCGCTCGGCAGGTAGCGCAGAATCTCGAGCAGGTAGTTGGCATTGAAGCCAATCTCCAACGGATCCCCTTCGTAGCTGATCGCCAGCTCGTCCTGCGCCTCGCCCAAGTCGGGGGTCTGCACGCTGAACTTCAGCATCCCCGCGTTGAAGGCCAGACGAATGCGATGCGTCTGATCCGATGCGATGACCGACATCCGGCGGAGCGTCTGGGCCAGTGCATTCCGGTCTGCCAGAGCGTGCCGATCGTTGTCGCGGGGGATGACCTGCTCGTAGTTGGGGTACGGGCCTTCAATGAGCCGCGTGTAGACCGCGGTGAACGGGGAGCGGAAGCCCAGATGATTGTCCCCACGCGCGATTTCCAGCTCTTCCTCGCCAGGGAAAAGACGACGGATCTGCTCGAGAGCCTTCGGCGGGATGATCAGATCGCCCGACGGCGCACCACTGGAGGCAACAGGAAGTTGAATCTTCGCCAGACGGTGCCCATTCGTCGCCACCATGCGCATGTGTTCCGGACGGAGCTCCCACAGCACACCGTTCAGAATGGGCCGACTCTCCTCCGTCGATGCAGCGAATGCGGTCAGGCTGATCATTTTCTGCAAGTCCGACGACCGAATACGCCAGCTCTCCTCGAAGCGAACTGCAGGAAAGCTCGGGAACTCATCTCTCGGAAGGCCCAGCAACCGGAACCGTGACCGGCTGCACTCCAGAGTGACCCGCTGCTCCCCCGTGCTGCTCAGCTTCACCGGTGCAGAGGGGAGCTCGCGGACAATCTCCGCGAGTTTCTTCGCCGGCACAGTGATGGCTCCTGCGTTGTCTACATCAGCAGCCACCTCCGTGCTCACGGCCATATCCAGATCCGTAGCGGAAACGCGAATACCGCGGTCGGTCGTCTCGATAAGGATGTTCGAGAGCACCGGGAGCGTCGTCTTGGTGGGCACACTAGCCGTCACCGCGAGTAATCCGTCCTGGAGCTTTTCACGAGCGATCGTGAACCGCATGACTCTCCCTGGGCGAGGTTCTGGGATTGTTCCGTACTGCTAGTTCTTTAGTGCTTTACAGTATCGTAGTAGTAGTAGAGGCTGTGGATCTGTTGACGTAGCTCGCAACCTACGTTAGCACAAGCTGTTGCGTGGTGCTAGATGATGTGCTGTCGTGTGGATGAAGTGTGAGGTGTTGTGCAGACCCAACCTCGCGAGGGGCAACTCGCTTGAAAAGCGCGCGGTTTCCCACATTGCTTCCGAAGAGCGCTATGTCTGGAGGGTCCGAAGCCTTTCCCGAAGGCTGCGGACGCGCTGCGCGAATGTAGTGTCTGCTGCCAGTTGCTGATCCACTTTCTCCAGGCTGTGGATGACCGTGGAATGATCTCGTCCCCCAAAGGCGTGCCCGATCTCTACTAGCTGCAGCCCGAGCAGCTCGCGGATGAGATACATGGCAACCTGGCGCGGAATGGTCAGTTGTTTCGTCCGCGTCTTCGACTGGAGGCCGTGGATGGTAACCCCCCACTCCTTGGCGACTGCTGTCTGGATCGTGGCGGTGTCAAGCTGGGCAGGTAGGCCGCGACTGTTGCCGTTGCTCCGGATCTTTTCGCGGAGCGCTTCCTGGGCGAGCTCGACGCTGACCTCGCGGTGGCGCAGCGAAGCATAGGCGAGGAGCCTGATGATGGAGCCCTCGAGCTCGCGTACGCTCGAGCGCACGTGCTCGGCGATGAACCGGATGACATCGTCCGGAATGGTGTGCTCGAGATGGTCGAGGCGTGCCTTGTTCTGGAGAATGGCGATCCGATGCTCGAGATCGGGGAGCTCGATGTCGGCTACCATCCCCCACTGGAAGCGACTGACGAGGCGCGCTTCCAGCCCCGGAATCTCGCTCGGCGGGCGGTCGCTGGTGAGGATGATCTGTCGCCCTGCCTCGTAGAGCGCGTTGAACGTATGGAAGAACTCTTCTTGAGTTGCTTCGGTGCGCTTGAGGAAGTGGACGTCGTCCACCAGAAGGAGATCGGTCTCTCTGTAACGCCGGCGGAAGTCGTGTGTCTGCCGGCTCTGGATGGCACCCACCAGTTCATTGGTGAACTGCTCGGTGCTGACGAAGCAGATGCGGGTGGTGGGCTTGTGGGCAAAGATCTCGTGTGCGACGGCCTGCATCAGGTGCGTCTTGCCGAGCCCTGTGGCACCGTAGATGAAGAGCGGGTTGTAGACCTTTCCCGGTGCCGCCGCCGCAGCCTGCGCCGCCGCTGCTGCGAGCTCGTTCGACTTCCCGATGACGAAGTTTTCGAACGTGTACCGGGCGCTCAGTTGCGCGGTGACATCGTTGCCCGGCTGCTGGGGCTCCGTGTGTCGTGCAGGCGGCGCGACGAAGAGGTCCATCTGCGAGCGCCGCCGGCGCTCCTCATCGACGCGGAAGACTACCTGGAGGGGGTGGCCAACGGCGACGGGAGCCAACGTGGCGAGGAGGTGGGAGTGCTTCGACTCGTTCCAGTCGGCCGCGAATTCATCCGGGGTGCCAACCACGACTGTCTGCCCATCGAACTCCAGGGCTTCCGTAGGCTCGAGCCATGTGCGGTACGTCTGTTCCGGCAGCTCCTGACGAGCCCGGTCGAGTAGACGTGTCCAAACCTCACTCGCGGTCAACGACATGGGGTACAGGCGGGGTGTCCAGAAGCAGGGGCGGCGAAGGTAGACCGCCGATGTGGAAAAGTCAATGACGCCCGGACGGGCGGGCAGATGGTCCGCTACAGACTCCTGACACACCGCGAGCCTGTCTGCATCGCGGACCGTCCGTTGACGGTATCACGTGGCGGGACTAAGTTTATCGTTCTGGGCTCAAGTCTCGTTCCTGCATTGCGTTCGGAGTACTCATGGCGAAGCCGACGTACCGTCCCCGCAACAAGCGCCGGATCCGGACTCACGGATTCCGCACGCGCATGTCGACCCGTTGGGGGCGTGAAGTGCTCAGCCGCCGTCGGAAGAAGGGTCGCAAGCGGCTCACGGTTCAACTCCCATCCAAGTACGCCGGAGCCTGAGCGGGCTCGCTTTCCCCGGCACCGGCGGCTGACGCGTGGCGCGGAGCTGCGCGCAGTGGGCCGGAAGGGGGAGGGTCGGCGTCTTCGGACCACACACTTGGACCTCCGGGCGAGCGACTGCCCCACCGGCAAGGCGCGAGTAGGATTCATCGTGCCGAAGTACGGCCATTCGGCAGTGGAGCGTAACCAGCTCAAGCGCCGTCTTCGGGAGATTGTCCGCCGGTCCATCCTGGCGCAGCTGCAGGATACGGATGTCGTGGTGCGAGCGCGTGCCGAGGCGTACGATGTGTCGTACGCCTCACTGGCTGCGGAGCTCATCGCTGGCGTAGGCCGGCTCGGCATCTCCAGGAGACGTTGAGCATGCGCCGGCTCTGTATAGCGCTGGTGCGGGGATATCAACTCATCGTTTCCCCGCATCTGCCGCCATCCTGTCGCTTCTATCCGAGTTGTTCCGCCTATTCGCTCGAGGCGCTCGAGCGATATGGCGCAGCGCGAGGGACGTGGCTCACCCTCAAGCGTCTGGCACGCTGCCACCCCCTGCATCGGGGTGGCTTCGACCCTGTTCCCTGATTTTCGCCCAGCTCCGATGGAGAAGCGTCTCCTCCTCGCAGTACTCCTGACCGTGCTGGTCGTGGTCATCACGCCCAAGCTCTTACCTCGTCGTCCGGTGGCCGTGTTGCCGGACAGCACGGCGCTGAGTACGGGCGGGCCGGACACGACACCGCGTCCCCAAACGAACCGTGCCGATACGATCGCGGCTCCGAGGCGGATCGGCGCCGGAGGGTCGTTCTTCACGCTGACCGATACGGCGGCGTTCAGGATCCCGGCCGAAACCAGCTCAGCTGCAACGACGGTCGCCACCTACACGTTCAGCAACGTCGGGGCGACTCCGGTCGGTGTGCAGTTGCATCAGTACCGAGACCTGGGTCCGGGCGACGGACCGGTTCAGCTCGTGCGTCCGGGCGTGCCGCTCCTGGCGTACCGCCTCGTGATGGGCGTCGATACCGTGCCGCTCGAGAGCGTGCGCTTCACGGCGAATCGCAGCACCGGGGCGCCAGCGACATCCGCGGCGGGAGGTGCTCCGCTGACGTTCGAGGCGATGCTCGATTCGCTCACCGTCGCGATCACCTACGACTTCGTCCCGAACAGCTACCTGGTGCACGTCACCGGCAGCGTGCGAGGCCGCGTTCCACCCGGGAGCGCGGTGGAGGTCCTCATGCCGCGCGGGCTTCGCTCGCAGGAAGCGGACACGGCCGATGACCGCACGCATCGAGCCTTCGTGCTCAAACCGACCGACGACGACGTGGAGAGCATTGCGTTCAACAAGCTCGACACGGCGCAGGTGCGTGTGGACACGGGGTCGTATTCGTGGATGGCGACGCGGAACAAGTACTTCATCGCCGTCCTGCTGGCTCACGACGCTCAGCCGCCATTCCGCATGGTGGGTATGCGAGCCTGGGCTCCGGTCGGGCGCCAGATCGGCGCGGCCGACGGCATGGTGCTGCAGCCGCTCGACCGCAACGGCGCCTTCGGCTTCGACCTGTACGCGGGGCCGCAGGAGTGGCGGCGCCTACGCGCTCTGGGGCACGAGCTCGAGCACGCCAATCCGTACGGGAGTTTTCTCCGGCCGATCGTGGAGCCGTTCGCCAACGTGGTGATGCGCGTCCTGCTCTGGATGCACGAGCGATTCTCGCTCAACTACGGGTGGGTGGTCGTGATCTTCGGCGTCGTCATCCGGTTGTTGTTGTGGCCGCTCAACCAGAAATCGATGCGCGCCAACATCCGGATGCAGCAGATCCAACCCGAGCTGCAGGAGATTCAGCGGAAGTACAAGAAGCAACCGGAAAAGCAGCAGGCGGAGATGATGAAGCTGTACCAGAAGCATGGCATGAGCCCGTTCAGCATGTTCAGCGGGTGTCTCCCCATGCTCCTGCCCATGCCCATCCTGTTCGCCCTGTACTTCGTATTTCTCAACACGATCGAGTTCCGTGGCGTACCGTTCCTCTGGATGACGGACATCTCGCAGCGCGATCCGTACTGGATCACCCCGATCGCCATGGGCCTGTCGATGTTCGTCATGTCGTGGATCGGGTTGCGGGCGGCTCCCAAGAACCCGCAGTCGCGGATGATGGCGTACGTGATGCCTGTCGCCATGACGGCGATCTTCTGGCGCTTTGCCGCGGGACTCAACCTCTACTACGCGGTGCAGAACATCGCCGCCATCCCGCAGCAATGGATCCTCGCGCGCGAACGGCAAAAGGTCGCCAGCAAGTAGGGGCACCTCCGCCAGTGGCCGCCGCCGGCGGCCGCGCTCCGTCGGCCGAGCCTGCATCGCCGCTGGGGATCACCTACATCGGGCACGCCACGCTGCTGCTCGACTTCGGTGGGACGCGACTACTCACCGACCCCAACTTCGATCCGCAGCTCGGCGGCATCCTGCCACGGGTGTCGCCGCCTGGCATCGCGGCGGAGCTCCTGCCGCGGCTCCACGCCATCCTGCTCACGCACGCGCACGCGGATCACCTCTCCTTCACATCGCTCGACGCCCTCCCGCGCGACATCCCGCTCTATGCGCCACCCGTAGTGGCGCGCTGGCTCCAGCGGCGTGGCTACCGGCATGCGGAACCGCTCGCACCCGGCGCCGTCGCACACGTCGGCGACGTGCGCGTGGTTGCGGAGGCGGCGCGCCACCAGGGAGCGCGCTACGGCGTGGACCGCTGGCGAGGCGACGCGAACTTCTACTTGCTCGAGCGAGCGTCGGGAGCCAGCGCCTTCTTTGCGGGGGACACGGGGCTCACTCCCAAGGCGCGCGATCTCGTGCGTGGGCGCCTGGGGCTGGGCGCGCGGATGCTGGACGTCGCTCTCCTTCCCATTGGTCACGCGCCATGGTGGAAGCCGGGTTTTCGCAAAGGGCACCTCACGGCGCAGGACGCTCTGGCACTCTTTGCCGAGCTGGAGGCGCGCTACTTCATTCCCTACCATTGGGGAACGTTCCACCACCTTTCGGCGGGCGCCTTCGACGCGATCGTGCGGCTGCGGGCGCTCCTGCGAAACCATGCCGCAGCACATGCCGTGCGCGTGCTGGAACCCGGAAGCGCGTTCCAGGTGGACACGCCGCCCGGCGTGCCCCCGGTCGTTGACCGCTGACGCACCTACCTGGCCGCGGCGAGGGCGATGCGATGGGCGGGCTCACGTATCCTGGCGGGGAGGACACCATCGCTGCGGTGGCAACGCCACCTGGGCGCGGAGCGATCGCCATTGTGCGAGTGAGCGGCCCCCTCGTGGCAGCCATCGCCACGAGAGTGCTCCGCCGCGCCGACCTGGCGCATGGCCAGTCGGTCGTCACGAGCGTGCAGGCACCGGATACCGGCGAGACGATCGATCGCGCGGTGGCGACCTACTTCCGAGCGCCTCACTCCTACACGGGGGAGGATGTGCTCGAGATCTCCGTGCACGGGGGAGCGATCAGTCCGACGTTGACGTTGAATGCTCTGCTCGCCGCCGGCGCGCGCGAGGCGCTCCCGGGCGAGTTCACCCGCCGGGCCGTGCTCAACGGCAAGATGGATCTCCTGCAAGCCGAGGCGGTGGCCGACCTGGTCGACGCGCGGACGCTGCGCATGCACGCCGCAGCGGGGGCGCAGCTCGGCGGCGCCCTGTCGCACCGGATCGCATCGCTCCGGGACGCCGTGCTGGAGCTCGAGGCGCTCCTGGCGTACGACATTGATTTCCCCGAGGAGGATGAAGGGCCCGTGTCCCGCGAGCGTATCGTCGGCGCCGCGGAACACGTCTCTGCCGAGCTGGCCCAGTTAGGAGCGACGGCGGCGATCGGCGAAGCGGTGCGCGAGGGCGCTCCGATCGTGATCGCCGGCCCGCCGAACGCGGGGAAGTCTTCGTTGTTCAATGCCCTGGTGGGGTCGGCGAGAGCGATCGTGACCGACGTACCCGGCACCACGCGGGATGCGATCGAAGCGGTGGTGGACATGGGACGCTGGCCGGTCAGGCTCGTGGATACGGCGGGGCTGCGTGTGACGTCGGACGTGGTGGAACGGTTGGGGATCGAGGCGAGCGAGCAGTGGCTCGCCCGCGCGACGCTGGTGCTGGCATGCGGCTCGACGGCGGAGGAGCTGGCCGCCGCCATCCGACACATCCACCAACTGCGTCCCGTGCCGGTGCTGGCGGTGTGGACGAAGACCGACGTCTCGCCCCCGCCGGCCGATTTATTAGCAATCGGACAACAAATAGCGCTTGCCGCGGGAGATCCGACTGCGCTGCCCCAGCCAGCCCCCGCGGTCGTGCCCGTGAGCGCGACCACGGGGGCGGGGCTCTCCGCGCTGCGGGACGCCATCGAACGCACGCTCGATGGATGCGAGGCGCCGGTGCCCGACGACGCGCCGCTTCTCACGCGAGAGCGGCACCGGCGCGCGGTGCGCCTCGCGGAGGAGGAGGTGCGCGCGTTTCTCTCTGCGTGGTGTGACGCGGGGGTGCCAGCGAGCGTGGCTGCCGTCCACCTGCGCGCCGCCGTTCAGGCGCTGGAAGGGATGATGGGAGCCGTCGGCGTGGAGGACGTGCTGGACCGGGTATTTCGGACCTTCTGCGTGGGGAAATAGTGGCGACCACCGGCAGCGCAGGCGCGCGCGATCAGGCGGACGCGGCCTCCGATCCGGCCACACGGGCGAGCTCCTCCGCGCTCGCCCGCACCGCCCACGCCAGGCCACGGTCCGCCACCGCCCGCTCCACCATGCGTGTGCCTACGAAGTACCCGGCGCGTTCCGGGATCACGTACCGATCCACCGTCCGCGCCTCATCGCTCACGCCGCCGGAGAGGTAGCGGAGCCGGAGGCCGAGCCCTGCGTGGTCGAGGTCGGGAACGATCGCCTGCGCGATGATCGGCTCGAGCTCGCGCACGCGCGCGTACTGGCGCCGCTCATAGCCGAAGTACTCCCACTCCGCGTGTCCCGGGCTCGCGCCGCGCGCGGTCTGGACGGCCAACCCCTCGTTCAGCAGCAATTCGCGGAGCGGGGCCCGGCGCCCCGTGTCCCAGTACGAGTAGTATCCGCCCGCCTCGTCGACCAACCGCCGCATGAGCGCTCGGCTGGTGGGGGACGTGTAGCGCACCGTGTGGGCGATCTCGTGGGCCAACCAGAGCGGAATCAGCGCCGGATCGAGCCCGAGCCCCTGCGTCTCCGCGTTGGTGACACCGGTAAAGTGCTCGAGGCACACGAAGGCGACTCCACGTCCTTCGGTGACCAGCTCCCCGGCGTTGGCCGCGCCCACGCCGACCATGAGCACCACGTCGATGTCCGTGTCGATCTCCAGCAACTCCGTGCACCGCAACTCGGTTTCGCGGGCGAGCGATACGACATCGGTGCGCTCGAGCATGGCGCGCAGATCGGCGCGATCGGCCAGCGCTGCGGCGCGCGCGACATCGTCGAAATGCGGACTGTACGGATCGACGACGTAATTGTACCAGTACGGCTCGAGTAGACGGCGGTGGGTGGTGAAGTAGCGCCGGTACGCGGTGAGAGGATCGGTGCTGTTGAGAACGGCGAAGAAGTCTGGTAGGAGGTTGATCAGCATCTACCGACGCAGGGCCGCGGAGAAAGCACGAGCGCGCACGCGGGGACGGGGCAAGATAGCCGCGCCCGAGAAGTCGAACAAGGGGACCGTTGGCGCTGGCACGCATCTTCCTTTTTGAAGGCGTGGGAGTGGGCGGGAGATGTACATGACCACGCTTCGACAAATTCACCTGACCTGTCCAGTGTGCGGCAACCGCTTCGCATCGCAAGCGGTGCTGTCCACGAATTCGTTCGGCGGCAAGCGGACCGACTTTCACGAGCGCGCAGCGGGCACGCAGCCGCTGCCGTACTTCATCCACGTGTGCTCGACGTGCGGCTATGCCGGAAGCGAGCGCGACTTCGGCGACGATGCGGATGTCACCTTCACACTCAAGGAGCACCTGCTCACCGAGCTGACGCCCCGCGTCACCGCCACGGCTGGTACGTTCACCGGTTCCGAGAAGTACGAGTTGGCCGCGCGGATCGCGGAGTGGCAGGGGGCGGAACCGCGGCGCATCGCCGATCTCTACTTGCGGGCGGCGTGGTGCTGCGTGGATGAAGGGGACGTGGAGGCCGAGCGGTACTTTCGCCGCCACGCGGCCTGGGCGTTTGAACGGGCGCTGGCCTCGTTCGATGGTGTGGAGCGGGACGAGCGCGCTGTGCTGACCTATCTTACGGGCGAGCTGTGGCGGCGCATCGGCGATCTCGAGCAGGCGAATCGCTGGTTCGACCGCGTGCCGGAGGAGGTCACGAGTCCGGCGGCACAGCAGTGGGTGGTGGACGCCGCACGCCAGCAGCGGGATTGCGCCCGGGAGTGGTTCGCCTGAACCGCATTGCCCGTCGGTGCTAGCCGGCTCGCGTCGCCGCCTTCGAGAGACCGTACTTCGGGGCGCGCGGGCCCGGCACGTGCTGCGCGCTCGCCCATCACTGGCGCGCAACGGTCGCGGGGGGTGGTGGAAGGGGTGGGGCGAGAGGTAGTATGTTCGCGCATGAAAGAATATCAGGTGGTCATCCACAAGACCTCACGCCGCGCCCGCGCAGACGAAGACGCGCTCACCGATCTGCTCAACGAGCGCAGCCGTAGCGGGTGGGAGCCTGCCCTGCTCACACAACATGCCGACCGGTTGACGGTGGTCTTTCAGCGGACCGCCGCCGAGGAAGCCTGAGTGGAGCTGTCCTTCGTCGGGGCAGCGCGTGAGGTCACCGGCTCCTGCCACCTGCTCCACGTGGGCGGGCGAACGGTCGCACTCGACTGCGGGCTCTTTCAGGGGCATCGCACCGAGGCGGCACGCAAGAACGAGACGCTCCCTGCCCCGATCGACACGCTCGACGCCATCCTGCTCTCGCACGCGCACATCGACCACGCGGGCCGGCTGCCCTTCCTGACGCGACACGGCTACACGAAAGGGATCTGGACGACCTCCGCGACGCGCGACCTGTGCGCGGTCATGCTGGCCGATTCGGCGCACATCCAGGAACAGGACGCCCGGCACCTGACGCGCCACCATCGGGAGGCTGTCCCGCCGCTGTACACGGTTGCGGACGCGGCGCGCGCCGTCGAGCTGATGACCGGCGTCCCCTACGGCCAGACGTTCGACGTGGTGCCGGGCGTGCGCGCACGGTTCGTGGAGGCGGGACACATCCTGGGCTCCGCGTCGATGGTCATCGAGTGCACGGAGGGCTCCCGTGTGCGCCGCGTCGTGTTCTCCGGAGACATCGGCCGCCCGGGACTGCCCATCATCCGCGATCCCGCGCCGCCGGGGGACGCGCACGTCGTGATCATGGAGTCCACGTACGGAAACCGCGAGCACGAGGATGTCTCCGGCACACGGGACACCCTGGCGCGCGTGGTTCGGGAAACGGCGGCTCGAGGCGGAAGGATCCTCATCCCCGCCTTTGCCCTGGGCCGGACGCAGGAGATCGTCTACGAGCTGCACGAGCTGGTACGGGCCGGTGCGATTCCGGAGATTCCGATCTACGTGGACAGCCCGTTGGCCACGAACGCCACGACGGTCTTCTGGAATCACCACGAGGTATTCGACCGCGACGAGCATCTCATCCAGGAGGTGCAGCGGATCCTCCGGTTCCCGCTGGTGCACTACACGCAGAGCGTGGAAGAGTCCAAGCAGCTCAACACGATGTCGGGCCCGCTCATCATCGTGTCGGCATCGGGGATGGCGGAGTCGGGTCGCATCCTGCACCACTTGCTGCACGGTGCCGGCGATCCTCGAAACACCATCCTGATCGTCGGCTTCCAGGCCGAGCACACGCTGGGACGGCGAATCGTGGAACGCCGGCCGGAGATCAAGGTGTTCGGTGAGATGATCCCGCTGCGCGCCCAGGTGGAGGTCTTGAACGGGTACAGTGCGCACGCGGGACGGTCGGAGCTTCTGGCCTGGATTCGCGCGGTGCGGGAGCAGTCGCCCGCGCTGGAGACGGTGTATCTGGTCCACGGTGAGCCTGACGCGCAGGATGCGCTCGCGGCCGCAATGACCGACGACGGGTTCCGCGTGCACGCGCCTCGTCCGGGGACCACCGTTCCCGTCTGAGCGTGCCGCTCCGGGAGATGCGCTCTGATTCCGCGCCGTCCCCTTCCGATGCGACGCTGGCCGCACGCCGCCAGGATGCGCCGCGGCGCATCCTCCGCGCGGCGGTGAACGGGCTCGTCGCCTCGGGCGCGGCGTCGCTCACCATGCAGGCCGTGGCCGTCGAGGCCGGAGTGAGCAAGGGGCTCATTCACTATCACTTTCACGACCGCGAGACGCTCGTCGCGCGGGCGGTGGAGTGGATGGCGGATGCGCTTCTCGTGCGCGCAGCCAACGCGCTGGCCCATTCCACACCGCGCACGGCGGTGGACGATCTGTGGGCATGGCTCGCGGGAGAACTCGAGCGGGGACACCTGCGCGTGCTGGTGCAGTTGGCCGACAGCACCGATCCACTCATTCGCCGCGCGGTGATCACGGCCGCCCGCGTGCGTCGCGCGCGCACCGCGCAGGTGGTGGAGACGCTGTTCACCCTGCTCGGTCTGCAGTTGCGTATCGCGCCAGCGTTGCTCGCCGACGTGGTCGTCGCGTTCGAGGACGGGCTCGTGATGGCGCACGGCATGGACGACGGGCTCAATGCGCGGGCGGCCTTCGATGTCTTCTGGCTGTCCGCGTTGAGTCTGGCGGAGTAGACCGCGGGCCGGGACTTCCTCTCGTCGTCGTCCGATCGATAGGTTCCCGCCCATGGAGCGCACGCGCCGCAGGGCACATCGGGTGCTTGGAGCCATCGTCGCGCTGCTGGCGATCGGCTGGGTCGCGACGGTGTCGGCGATTCTCGTCGTGGGGCGGCGCGACGGTGCGCAGGCGGCGGACGCGATCGTCGTGCTGGGCGCGGCGCAGTACGCGGGGCACCCCTCGCCCGTGTTGCGCGCGCGGCTGGATCATGCACTCGATCTGTGGCGGCGCGGACTGGCACCACGCCTCATCCTCACGGGCGGCCGCGGCGAGGGGGACACGACGACGGAGGCGGCCGCGGAGCGCCGCTATCTGCTCTCCCACGGGGTGCCGGACAGCGTGCTCTTTCTGGAGGACAGCGGGCGCACGACAACGGAATCGCTCCGTGGTGTGGCGCTGCTGGCCGGCGCTCTTCCAGGGCGCCGCGTCATCCTCGTGAGCGATCCCTTCCACATGCTGCGCCTGTCGATCCTCGCTCGGCGATTCGGGCTCACGCCGTATACGTCGCCCACGCGCACGAGCCCCATCTCGACCAGTCGGAGCCGGTGGAAGTACGTATTGAGCGAATCGGTGAAGGTCCCCGCGACGCTGGTGCTGGTGCGCCCCAGGCATCCGTAGTCCGCACGCTCCCCATTTAGTATCACATCAGCACTTATTGTCCCTCCCCTGGCACCTGGATGCCTTGGGGGACGGGTATTTCGTAACAACGCGCTACTTATTGCGCGGTGGCCGATGCCACGCCGCCCGGCGGGTTCTCGATGAACGCGCCGGGCGGTGTGTGCTGGTGCCCCGTCGCCGGGGCGCTGGGTTCGCCGCTGCGCTCAGCGATGTCGCTCGCCGATGGCGCGGCGGCGCGGCAGGCGGCTCGCGCGGGCGATCGTCGCGCTCGCCTCGTACGCGTTGGCCTCCGGACCCAATGGCAGCTCGAGTTGCGGGCCGGGCATCTCGTGCGCGGGCTCCTCGACCAGCAGCTCGTGCATCTGATGATAGAATCGGAGCGCGTGGATGGGTGCGCGCACGCCCGTCGCCTGGCCGCGTGTGAACGCGAGCGCCTCCTCGCGCACGTTCCGCGGCAGCGCCCGTGCCAGCGGATGCTTCAGCAGGCGGTGCACCTCGATGGCGTTGTGCGCCAGGAGTGCGTTACAGAGGCTGTCCAGGAAGCCGAGCATGGGGCTCCTCAATAGTCATATTTAACATATTGCAACTATTGTGCTGGCGCAATCGGCCCTGCGGTGCCTCTTCGGCCGTCCCGCGCTCCACGTGCGCCTGCATGAAAGACGACCTGCCGGAGGTGCGGAAACACACCTCCCTCACCGCGTTCCGCGGACGTCGCCGTGCCCGCCTGTGGCCACCCCACCGCGCTCTCCGTGCGCACCGATCGGTGCGGCCGATCGGTCCAGCGGTTTGCCGTGCCGCACCACCGTGCGCTATGCTTGCCGATCCCCTTCATCCCCGGAAAACTCCCTTCGTGCGTCCACGAACCCGACTGGCCGGTCTCTCCCTGCTGAGCGCCATCCTGGTGCTCGTCCTGTTCCTGCCAACGGCCGTGGACCGGATCGTGGATTGGTACTGGTTCGACAACCTGGGGTACGGACGCGTCTTCCTGACGGTCCTTGATACCCGCTTTCTGCTGGGACTGTTCACCGCGCTCCTTGCCGCGGCGTTCCTGGTACTGAACCTCCGATGGGCGCTCCGGCACCCCGCGCCCGATCCCACGCGGGTTCGTGCACCGAAGGTGTTCCCCAACCTGCCAGGGTCGCCGGAGCGCGTGAAACGATGGGCCACGTGGGGCGTGCTGCTTCTTGCGGCGCTCGTCGGTCTCGTCGTGTCCGCTCGGTGGCTGGACGTACAGCAGTTTCTCCATCGGACGCCGTTCGGCGTCACCGATCCGGTATTCGGCCGCGACGTCGGATACTACGTCTTCACCGTCCCGATCCTCTCACTGGCGAGCGGGGTGCTGTTCGTCCTCACCATGCTGGTCCTGGTGGCGATGGTGTTACCCATCTCCATGATACGCGGCACGGTGGTCCTCGCTCCGCGCGCCGTGTCGATCAAGGCCGCGGCGGGGATGCAGCTGGCCATTCTCGTGGCGCTCCTCTTCGTGGTGCTCGCCTTCCAGCTGCATTTCGTCCGCGCGCCCGAGCTCCTGCATTCCACCACCGGACCGCTGGTCGGCGCGAGCTACGTGGACCTGCACGTCCGCCTTCCGGGCATTCACGTCGCCACAGTCACCGCGCTCCTGAGCGCGGCGCTGGTGCTGTGGGGGATTCCACGACGGCGCGTCTTCCGGAACACGATCATCGCCGTGGCGTTCTACGTCGTCGTCGCGGCTGTGGGAACGGCCCTCCTCCCGGCAATGGTGGAGCGGTTGGTGGTGAAGCCGAACGAGTTGGTGAAGGAAACCCCACAGCTCACGTGGCACATCGCCGCGACACGGCGTGCATGGGGGTTGGACAGCATTGCCGTGCACGATCTGTCCGGCGAGACGCAGCTGACGGCGGGCGACATCGCGCAGGAAGAGGCGACGATCCGGAACATCCGGCTCTGGGATCGCGATCTCCTGCTGCAGACGTTCGGGCAGATCCAATCCATCCGGACGTACTACCACTTCATCAACGTGGACGATGACCGGTACTGGATCGACGGAGCGTACCGGCAGGTGTTGCTCTCCGCGCGGGAGCTCGACCCGACCTCGCTCCCGCAGCGATCCTTCATCAACGAGCGTCTGACGTTCACGCACGGCATGGGGCTCACGATGAGCCCTGTGAACCAGGTGGGGAGCGAGGGGCTGCCGACGCTCTTCGTGCAGGACCTGCCCCCGGTCTCCAACGTCTCGCTCCACATCACGCGGCCGGAGATCTACTTCGGCGAGCTCGCCGACGGCTACGTGATCGCCGCGACCAAGCAGCCGGAGTTCGACTACCCGGCCGGGCGCGAAGGGCAGGACATCTACGCGAGCTACGAAGGACGCGGCGGCGTGTCCGCCAGCGGGTTCATCCGCCGGCTCCTGCTGGCCATGCGCTTCGGGTCGCTCAACATCCTCCTCTCCGACGACATCACGCCACGGAGTCGAATCCTCTTCCACCGCGAGATTCTGGGGCGCGCACAGCGGCTGCTGCCCTTTCTCGACTTCGATCAGGACCCGTACATGGTGATCACGAACGCGGGCCGCCTGATGTGGATTCTGGATGGCTACACCTCGACGAAGCGCTATCCCTACGCCATGCCGACCGCGGATGGAACGACGTACGTGCGTAACGCGGCCAAAGTCGTGATCGATGCGTACGACGGCACCGTGACGGCGTATCTCGCGGACCCGCACGATCCGCTGGCATTGACGGCAGCGAGGATCTTTCCCGGGGTTCTGCATCCGATGTCCGAGATGCCGGCGGACCTCCGCGCACATCTGCGCTATCCCGGCACGCTCTTCCAGCTTCAGACCATGATGTACGCGACGTACCACATGAGCGAGCCGGCCACGTTCTACCACCGCGAAGACCAGTGGCAGGTGCCGCGTCAGACGCACGAGCGCGATCAATCCGTCGAGGCATACACACGCCACATGATCATGCGACTGCCGGGCGAGCGATCGGCAGAGTACATCCTCATGACGCCATTCACCCCCCGCGCGAAGGACAACCTGGCCGCGTGGGTGGTGGCACGGAACGACGGCGAGCACTACGGCGACCTGGCCGCCTATCGCTTCCCGAAGCAGAGCCTCGTATTCGGGCCGGCGCAGATCACGAATCGGATCGACCAGAATACCGAGATCTCGCAGCAGCTATCGCTGTGGGATCAGCGCGGATCGCAGGTGCTCCGCGGAGATCTGCTGGTGATTCCGATTGGCGAGTCGTTGCTCTACGTCCAGCCGCTCTATCTTCGCGCGCAGGGCGGCGAGATCCCCGAGCTCAAGCGCGTCATCATCGCCTATCAGAACACGGTCGTGATGGAACCGACGCTCGCCGAGGGGCTCGCCAGAATCTTCGGCGGGAACGCTGCCGGCGCGCAGACAGCGCCATCTGGCGAGGAACGTCCGGCGGCGGCAGAGGCAGCGCCCGCGGCGGCTCCTCTCTCCCCGCGGGCGGCCACGCTGGTGACGCAGGCGGAGGAACACTATCGCCGCGCCATGGAGGCGCAGCGTGCGGGCGATTGGGCGACCTACGGCGCCGAGATCACCCGTGTGGGCGAGCTCCTGCGGCAACTACGAGCACAGCAGTCGTCCCCGGCGCTACCGGACTCGTCCCGCCGTACGCCGTAGCGACGGTCGGTGTCCCTGTTCGCTCGCGACGCGTGATGCGTCGCTCGTCCGAACACATCGCTCGGAGTGAGCCGCATATGCAGGCCGCGCTCGATGAGCAGCGGGTTGCTCAGGACTCCGGATTTCGGATCCACGCTCGGGTGGTGCCGCGGAGCGGACTCCCTGCTGCGGGACGCCAGAGCGCGGTCTCCTCGATCTGGCGAGCGAGTGCCAGGTCCTTGTCGGTCACACCGCCCGCACTGTGCGTGGAGAGCGTGACGCGAACGCGCGCCCAGCTCACCTCCAGATCCGGGTGATGATCCGCCGCCTCCGCGTAGTAGGCGATGGCGTTCACGAGCATGATCGTCGTGCTCCAGCCGTCGGTCGCGAACTCACGAACGATCGCGCCGCCGTCTGCGCGCCACGCCGGCAACCCGGGCACGACCTTGGCCAGCAGCTCCGCTGTGTACACTCGCTCAGATGAACTCAACGGCCATTCCTCCCTGCGACAATGCGGCCCGTTCGACTCAGAACTGTGCGCGATACGTGGCCGACTGGCCGAAGTTCTCCTCCACCTCGAGCTCGAGCGTGGAAAGCGTCGCCACGCCAGTGAGCTCCTGCCGAACGCGGCCGGAGAGATACTGGGCGAGCATCTCGACGGTGGTGTTCGGGATGTCGAGCAGAACGCAATCCTCGCGCGGGAACACGTACCGGGGCACCCCCTCGTGAGCAACGGCCACCGAGCCGTTCCGCTCCTCCACGCTGAGCTTCGGGTTGCGAAGGGGCAGCAGCACCTTGTGGTCGATCTCGTTGCACAGCCGCCGCATGAGTTGTTTCAGCTCGCCGAAGTCCACCACGTACCACCCCTCGGGGTCCAGCGCACCCTCGATGGTGATGCCGACGCGATAGTTGTGCCCGTGCAACGGCTCGCATCGATGCCCCTTGAACGTGATGAAATGGGCCGACGCGAAGACGAGGTAATCCTTCGCTACCGTGACGCGGAACTGATTGCTATCCGGCATGACCTCCCTCGAATACGGCACGACGGCCGTTGCGCTCACCCTCGCACGAGGCTATCCGCCGACAACGTGCATCCCTGAGCACACGGCATGTGCAGATGGCGCGCATGGAGCGCGCCCGTGGCTCCGCCATCGTACCTCCGCCTGGCGCGCCGCGTGCGGAGCACGGTCAGGGAGTATGCCCGGGGGCTCCAGGGCATGTCAATGCGCGGGCTTCCCAGGGTCGCAGCAATCGGCCAGACTTCACCCTCATGCACATCCCCACCGACACCTTCGAGCTTCCGAACGGACTGTTCGTGACGCTGTCCGAGGACCATCGAGCCCCCATCGTGGCCGTGAACGTCTGGTATCACGTGGGCTCGGCGAACGAACGACCAGGACGTACCGGCTTCGCGCACCTGTTCGAGCACATGCTCTTTCAGGGCTCGGAGCACGTAGGCGTGAACGAGCACTTCGAGCTGGTCCAACGTGCTGGCGGCACGCTGAACGGATCGACGTGGCTGGAACGGACGAACTACTTCGAGACCATGCCGTCGAACCAGCTGGCGCTCGCGCTGTGGCTGGAAGCCGATCGCATGGGGTACCTGCTTCCAGCCATGACGCAGGAGAAGCTCGACACCCAGCGTGCCGTGGTGAAGAACGAGCGCCGCTGGTCGATCGACAATCAGCCGTATGGCACGTGGTGGGAGGAGCTCCCGGCGCTCACGTTCCCGTCCTCGCATCCATTTCACCACTCGCTGATGGGCTCCATGGAGGACCTGAGCGCCGCGTCACTCGAAGACATCTCCTCGTTCTTCGCGACGTACTACACCCCCGACAACGCAGTGCTCACCATTGCCGGGGACTTCGATCCACGCGAGGCACGGGAGCTGGTCACGCGCTACTTCGGGCCCATCCCACGCGGAAAGCCGCGGCCGCCGCTGGAGCATCTCGCCCTGCCGCCGACGTTCGGCCAATCGCTCGAGCGCATGGTGGACGACGATGTCGCCTCAGCCAGGCTGTTTCTCGCCTTCCGCTCGCCAGTACTCGGCTCGGAAGAGTGGTACACCGCCAGCGTCTGTGCCGCCATCCTCGGCACCGGGAAGGGGAGCCGACTCTATCGCGCGCTGGTGCGGGAGCGAGAGCTGGCGTCGGAGGCGCACGCATTCACGTTCGACCTCTCGGTGGGCGCGGACCTGCTCGTGGCCGATGTGCTGGCACGCCCGGAGATAGCGCCCGACGAGCTGCGCCATGCGGTGTACGACGTGGTCGAACAGCTACAGCGCGACGGCGTGGATGACGCAGACGTGCGCCGCGCCATCGCGCTCCTGGAAACGGCGCACGTCACGTCGATGCAGGCAGCTGGAGAGCGGGCGGACAAGCTCTCGATGTTCGCCACGTATTTTCGCGACCCCGCGCTGGTCAATACACACGTAGACCGCTACCGGAGCGTCACCGCAGCACGGGTGAATCAGTTCGTACAGCAACGGCTGGGCGAGGACAACCGGGCGGCGCTGCTCTACGTGCCGCGCCGGAAACCGGCAGCCGAGGACGCGCTCACCGCCGCTGCGGCCGGGGACAGGCCATGACGCCGAGCACGGCTGGAGAACACGTCATGGCGCGCCGGCCGGCAGCCGGCCCGCCGCGCCCCTATCACTTTCCGCGGTTCGGACGGCGGCGTCTCACCAACGGACTGCAGCTCATCGTCGCGCCCGTGCATGAACTGCCGGTGGTGACGGTCATGGCGGTGGTGGAGGCGGGCGCGGGCACCGAGCGCGTGGAGCAGGCCGGTGTGGCGGCGCTCACCGTGCGGGCGTTGCTCGAGGGAACACGCCACCGAGATGCCGACGCCCTTGCCGATGCGCTCGAAAGTCTGGGCACGTCGCTCGACGTGGATGTGGATTGGGATACCGCCATCGTGGACCTCACGGTGCTTCCCGGCCGCCTGGAAGCGGCGCTGCAACTTCTAGGGGAGGTGGTGCTCGAGCCTGCCTTTCCAACCCGGAGCGTGGAGCGCCTCAAGGCGGAGCGGCTGGCCGAGCTGCTGCAGCTTCGTACCGAACCTCGCGGACTGGCGACCGAAACGTTCGAGCGACTGCTCTATGTATCCGGCTCACGCTACGGTGAGCCGCAGCACGGGAGTGCGGACAGCGTAGTGCGTCTCACCGTGCAGGACCTGCGGAGATTTCACGAGACGCGCTTCCAGCCGGGCGGAATGACGCTGGTCGTAGTGGGAGACACGACGGTGGACGAAGCGGAGCGTCTGACGCGTGGAATCTTCGGTGCACGTGCGGCAGGGGTCCCGCCGCTGGTGCAGGTGAGTGACGCTCCCGCCTCTACCGCGCGGCAGGTTCATCTGGTTCGGAAAGATGATGCGGTGCAGTCGGAGCTGCGCATCGGACACGTCGGGTTGCCGCGCCGATCGCCCGAATATTTTCCCGTCGTCGTGATGAACGCCATTCTGGGCGGGCTGTTCTCATCGCGCATCAACCTCAATCTGCGCGAGCGGCATGGCTACACCTACGGCGCCTTCTCCTCCTTCGATTGGCGCCGCCATGCGGGGCCCTTCGTCGTCTCCACCGCGGTGCAATCAGAAGTCACAGGCGCGGCCATCGCCGAAGTCATCGCCGAGATCGAGCGGATGCGTGCCGAGGAAGTTTCGGACGAAGAGCTCTCGTTGGCGACGAGCTATCTCGGTGGCGTCTTCCCCATCCGCTACGAGACGACGGCCGCCATCGCGCGCGGCCTGGCGGCGATGATGGTGTACGATCTTCCTCCCGACTACTTCGACAGGTATCGCGATCACATTGCCAGCGTCTCGACAGCCGACGTGCATCGCGTGGCACGGGAGACGTTACGGCCGGAGATGCTGCAGATCGTGATCGTGGGGGACGCCGGCGTGGTCACTCCGCAGCTGGCCGAGCAGCGGCTGAGCGCTCCTCTCCTCTACGATACTGAAGGCCGCCCCATTTCCGGTTGAGCGAGTCGGGCGTGAGCCCGCGCACAGACTGGACTTCACCGGTACGCCAATACTTCGTCGCGGCGTCTGCTGCGTGCACACGTGCGGCAACGCGGATGTGCATGCCGGCCGCGGCCGGACGTCTCATCGGAGAAAGGAATGGAAAGCCAGACTGGGAAGGTGGGGAGCCGCCGAATCTACACGGGGCGCGTGCTCAATCTGGATGTGGATCGGGTGCGCTTTCCGGATGGATCGATCGGCGAGTTGGAGATGATCCGGCATCCGGGCGCCAGCGCGGTGATCCCCTTCCTGAGCGATCCGCAGGGGGAGGACCCTCAACTCTTGCTGATCAAGCAGTACCGGTACGCGGCCGAGCAGTTCCTGTACGAAATCCCGGCCGGGCGGCTCGACCCCGGCGAATCTCCGGAAGAGTGCGCACGCCGGGAGCTCCTGGAGGAAACCGGATGCACCCCTGAGAGCGTAGACCATCTGTACACCCTGTACACGACACCCGGCTTCACGGACGAGAAGATTCACCTCTTCCTGGCCGTGGGGCTCACGCGAGGCGAGGCCAGGCGCGAGGCGGATGAGTTTCTCGAGGTCGAGACGGTGCCTCTTTCGCGGGCGCTCGAGATGATTCGGGTGGGGGAGATCAGGGATGCCAAGACGGCGCTGGGCATCCTGTACGCGGCAGGCTTCCGCGCGGGACGATGAAGATGAGTGAGGATGGATGCCGGGCAACGAGCACCAGGCTGGAGTGTCTAACCGAAACGCACACCCAACGTCCACAGGCGTGGACATTTCGGCCAATATTCGGTATATTTCTCGGCCAGGGATAACCGTGTAACTCTTTGCATTGCAGATGGTTGTGTTGGTGGACCTGGGGTTGGACGGCACGGTACGGGCCGTGCTTTTGGAGGGAGTGACCGCGCAGAGAGGAGGACGCTGACCACGACTCTGTCTCGTCGGAACAGGTACCCTATCGTTGGGGGAAAGGACAATGGCTGACGCCGCGCTGAAGCATGCAGTGCCGTCGGCGGGGGTGGCCGTCCGTGAACGGCTGCACGCCCTGGAAGATGCCGATGTAGTGGCGGAGTTTCTCACGGGGGAGGAGCGCGCCTTTCAGGAGTTGGTGACCCGCTACCAGGCGCGTCTCCTGAACTTCGTCTACCGCACGATCGGTGACCGGGAGCGCTCGGAGGATCTCGTTCAAGAGGTCTTCATCCGCGTGTACCGACACCTGCACCGGTTCGACCAGTCGAAGAAGTTCTCGACGTGGATCTACACCATCGCCTCGAATCTGGCCAAGAACGAGCTGCGGAATCGCTCTCGCAACCCGCTGGTCTTCTTCCAGGCGATCAAGCGGAACTGGCAGGACGAGGAACGTCCTCTGCAATTCGAGGATTCGTCCATGCGTCCGGACGACCTGTACCGGAAGCGTCACCTGCGAGAGCTGGTGGAACGTTCGGTGGCCCGGCTTCCGGAGCATCACCGCCAGGTGTTCGTCCTCCGCGAGTTGGAGGGGAAGTCGTATGAGGAGATTGCCGAGATCACCGGATGCAACCTCGGCACGGTGAAGTCGCGGTTGAACCGCGCACGCAATTCATTCGCTGCGATCATCGAGCCCGGGTTGGCGTGATGCGCCGGTGAGGCACCGCGAAGTGAAGTGAGGGGGAGCGCAAACGCGCGGCGGGACGTTGTCCCGCCGCGCGTTTGCATCAAGCCACGATGGAGAACGGTGCCTCGTCGGCGCGTGCCTCGCCGGCGCGCGGTCCGGTGGCGTCACCATTCTTGCATGCAGGGCTGGCACATTGCCCGTGCGGCGCTCGCCTCTGGCGGAGGGCTCCACCGGGAGTGAGATTCCGAGCGCAGGAACCCCCATATGGCCCGCGGGTACGCATACGCGGACCCACTGGCATGGAGCGCCTCAACCACATGGACTGTCGCAGGTTCAAGGACCGCCATCTCGCCTACATGGACAACACGTTGTCCGAGGCGGAGTTGGTCGAGATGGAACGGCATCGAGCGGAATGCGCAGCCTGCTCGCAGCTCGATACGTCCATCCGCAGGGCGCTCCTGGTCTTCCGAAATCTCCCCTGTATCCAGCCGTCGCCGGACTTTACGTCGCGTCTCTCCGCCAGGATCCAGCAACTGGATCACCGCGAGACACGCCAGCCGCAACTTCGTCTGCTGAGCCCGGCCACCTTCACTGCCGTGGCTGCGAGTCTCCTCATGGTGGGCATCCTTGCGGTCGCCGGGAACGGAGGACGCGTACCGGAAATCGCGCTCGCTCCCGTGGTCGCGACCCAGCCGGACACACCGCTCCCCCTCCTGGTCGATCACACGTTCGTCACGTCCGTCTCCTCCGGGCTTCCGGTCTGGCCGGCGGCAGTGCTGGCCGAGGAGGCGCCGCTGCACTTCATGGACGCCGAGCTTCGCTGGGAAGGGCGCTGACGCTCTACCCAGACCCTCCCGAGCGCAACGCCGGGAGCGTCCGCACGTAGCTCTCGCCCGTCCTTTCTTCCGCCACTATTCTTCCTTCCATGGCGTCCACGGGCGAGCGGGCATTCTGGCGGTCCATCCAGCAGCGAGCATTCCAGCCCGTCTACTATCTCCATGGCGAGGACGACTTTCTGAAAGCGCAGGCGCTGCGTCAGCTGATCGCGGCCGCCGTGGATGAGGGAACACGGGACTTCAACCTCGACAATGTGGATGCCGAGCGCGCCGATGCTGCCACGCTCGGTAGCCTGCTCGGCACGCCGCCCATGATGGCAGAGCGGCGCGTGGTGGTGGTGCGGAACGTGGGTGGCCTCAAGAAGGAGGCGCACCGGGCGGTGGAGCGCTACGTGCGCGAGCAAGCATCGAGCGTATCGGATGTGGTGCTCGTTCTGGTAAGCGCTGGCGGGGAGAAGGCCAAAGCCGATGCATCCTTCGTGACGGACGCCGTGTGCGCCGTGGAGTTCCTCCCGCTCGAGGGGCACCGCATTCCGAAGTGGATCCAGCATCACGTCGCGACCGAGCTGGGCGCGACCATCACCGACGGCGCGGCCGCGTTGCTGCAGCAGGCGGTGGGCGATGACGTTCCGGAGCTCGCTGCGGAGCTGGACAAACTGGCGAGCTACACCGGCGGTGCGATCGACGAAGAAGCGGTCACCGCCGTCGTTGGCGTACGCCGTGGCGAGACGCTGGGAGATTTTCTGGATCGCGTCGCGGCGCGCAATTCCTCGGCCGCGCTCGAGCTTCTCTCGCACGTGCTCCAGCAACCGAAGACCACCGCGGTGTCGATCGTCATGGCGCTCACGACGCAGACACTCGCACTCGCATGGGCGCAGGCGCGACTGGCAACAGGGTTCTCCGTTGCTCGGCTCGAGCAGGAGCTGTTCGGTCTCCTGAAGAGCTCTGGCGGCGCGTTCACCGGCCGTCCATGGGGGGAGGCGGTGCGATGCTGGGCGCGCTACGCCTCTGCGTGGAGCGCACCGGCGCTCGATGCTGCGGTCAACGCCCTGCTTCTCGCGGATGTCTCACTCAAGGAAACGAGGCTCTCCTCGGACGAGCAGGTCCTCACGACGCTCGTCCTCGCGCTCTGCGCGCCGACGCCGGCGGAAGGGGAACCGCATCACCGTACTCGCCGCCGCGCACACGCTGCATCGCGGCGCGTAGCCTCCGTTCGTCCTCTCCGAATGTCTTCGTAGCGATGCCCCGACCGATGTCACGTTTCGCCGTTCTCTCTTTCGTCGTGCTGCTTCCTGTGGCTGCCCATGCGCAGACAGCCGCCACCCCTCCCACGGACTCGATTTTCGCACGCGCGCAGCATCTGGTGGCGGAAGGGCAGGCTGATTCGGGGCGAGCGCTGGTGCAGCAGCAACTGGATGCCGCCACTCCCGGGACGGCAAAGTACGTGGAGGCGCTCTACTGGCACGGTGTCCTGGCCGCGACGGCGGCGGATGCCGAGCGCGATTATCGGCGCATCATCGTGGAGTACCCGCTGTCGCCCCGCATGGACGATGCACTCATGTCGCTGGCGCAGCTCGAGATGGCGCGTGGGGATCAGCAGCAAGCGCTCGACCATCTGGCGCGTCTGGTGCGGGAGCATCCCTCCAGCCCTGCGCGTGCGCGGGCCACGTACTGGATGGCGCGCGCGCTCTTCGACGAGGGCGATCTGCCGCGCGGGTGCGCGCGGTTGGCGGACGCGGGGCGGCACGTTACCGCAGCGGACGTGGAGCTGCGCAATCGCATCGACTACTACGGTCAGCGCTGCCTCGGCGTGGATACGACCGGTGTCGCGGTCGTCGCAGCAGACACACCGCGTGCGAGCAGCGGCGCTGCTTCGGGGCAGCGGAGTGAGGCGATGGGGCGTGACAGCGCGCGTCCTCCCGCGCAACGGAGCACGCCGCCCGCGACACGGAACAACGCAGGCGGAGAGAGGGCATCGTCCGGATCCGCGACTGCGAATGCGGTGCAGTTCACCGTGCAGGTGGGCGCGTACGCGACGCGCACGACGGCGGCGGCAAAGCAGCATACGCTCACCGCTGCCGGCTTCGACGCGCGCGTCGTGGGTGCAGGAAAACTCTTCCGTGTGCGTGTGGGACGCTATCCGTCGCGCGCTGCGGCGCTCGACGTCGCACGGCAGCTTGTGCAGAAGAAGCTCGCCGCCGATCCGTTCGTCACCGAGGCGGAGGGACGCGGCGCATGATCGGGCAGGGCCGCCGTGTCTAGGGAGAGCTCCACGCCGCTCATGCAGCAGTATCGCGAGATCAAGTCGCGCCATCGCGACGCGATCCTGCTGTTCCGCATGGGCGACTTCTACGAGATGTTCTACGACGACGCCGAGACGGCCTCGCGCGTGCTCGGACTCACGCTCACGTCGCGGAACAACGGTGGCGCGACGAACGTGCCGCTCGCCGGCGTCCCGGTGAAGGCACTCAACGAATACCTGCCGCGGCTGGTACGGCAGGGGTTTCGTGTGGCGATCTGCGAGCAGGTGGAAGATCCTCGCGTGGCCAGGGGGATCGTGCGGCGCGAGGTGGTGGAGACGATCACTCCGGGCGCCGCATTCACGGATGATCTGCTGGACGGTGCCCGCAACAACTATCTGTGTGCCGTGCGCCAGGATGGAGAGCGCGCCGGTGTGGCGGCGGCGGACCTCTCGACGGGGGAGCTTCGCCTGATCATCGCGCCGCTCGCCGAGCTGGAACCCGTACTGGCGCGTCTGGCGCCGAGTGAAGTGCTGGTGGCAGCGGGTGACCCGACGCGATGGAAGATGCCGGGTGTGGGGGAGGAGAACCCGCTTGTGACGGAGCGCGAAGCGTGGGAGTTCGACCCATCGCTCGCGCGCGACGAGCTGGCGCGACAGTACGGCGTGGCGTCGCTGGAGGGGTTCGGTATCGGCGCGGACGATGCGCCGGCGGTCGGCGCGACCGGCGCGTTGGTGCGCTACCTGCGCGAGCTGCAACCGGCCGGCGTGCCGCATCTCGCACGTCCGGTCGTGGAGCGCGGCGGGAGCGTGATGCCGCTGGATGAGATGACGCGCCGGAACCTCGAGTTGGTGGAATCGCTCCGTGGTGGCGGACGGGCCGGCACGCTGCTCGACGTGCTCGACCGCACGATGACGCCGATGGGAGCGCGCCTGCTGCGACACTGGCTGCTCACGCCACTCATCGATCGCGACGCGATCGTCGAACGTCACGATGCGGTGGATGCGCTCGTGCGCGGCGTGCTCGCCCGGGAGGCGCTCCGGAGTGCGCTGGATGGCGTGCGCGATGTGGAGCGTCTGGCCGGGAAGACGGCCGCCGGGCGCGCCACGCCACGCGAAGTGCGCGCACTGGGCGCGTCGCTCGAGCGACTGCCGCAGGTTCACCGCGCGGTGTCCGACGCATCCGACGCCGTCGCTGGCGCGCGGCCGGCCGAGCTGCTGCGCGCCATTCTGGACGGGTGGGACGACGCGTCCGACTTGGCGTCCGCCATTGCCGCCACGCTCGTGGACGACCCTGCGGCGGTGGTGGGAGATGGACCGGTGATCCGCACGGGGGTGGATGCGGAGCTGGATGAGCTGCGGTCGCTGGAGCAGGGAGGGAAGGACGCGATCGCGCGCATCCAGGCCGCGGAGCGCGAGCGCACCGGCATCGCGTCGCTCAAGGTGGGCTACAACAGGGTCTTCGGATATTACATCGAGGTGACGCACGCGAACCGCCGTCTGGTGCCGCCGGATTATGAGCGGCGGCAGACGCTGACCGGGGCGGAGCGATACGTCACCCCCGAGCTCAAGGCGTACGAAGAGCGCGTGCTCTCGGCGGCGGAGCGGATCATCGAGCGGGAGCGCGCGCTGTTCGAGGAGCTGCGCGCGCGCGTGGGCGGAGCGGCGGCGATCCCGCGATTGCAGGGGATTGCCGGCGTGCTGGCCCGGTTGGATGTGCTCGCTGCGCTGGCGGACGTTGCGGTGCGCGAGAGCTACGTGCGTCCCGAGATGACAACCGACTTCACGCTGGAGATCGGCGGCGGACGGCATCCGGTGGTGGAGCGGATGATGCCGCGCGAGTCGTTCATCCCGAACGATGTGACGCTGGTGGAGGATGCACGGATGGTCATCCTCACCGGCCCGAACATGGCGGGGAAATCGACCATTCTGCGGCAGGTGGGGCTCATCGTGCTCCTGGCGCAGATGGGGAGCTTCGTGCCGGCGGCGTGGGCGCGCATCGGTGTGGTGGACCGCGTGTTCACACGTGTGGGCGCGAGCGACAATCTGGTGCGCGGGCAGTCGACGTTCATGGTGGAGATGTCGGAGACGAGCGCGATCCTGCACACCGCCACCCGGCACAGCCTGGTGCTGCTGGATGAGATCGGCCGCGGAACGTCCACGTACGACGGCGTGTCGATCGCCTGGGCGGTGAGCGAGTACCTGCACGAGCGGATCGGGTGCAAGGCGATCTTCGCCACGCACTATCACGAGCTGACGCAACTGGTGGAGGAATTCGTAGCAATTCGCAACTATAACGTGGCCGTCCGCGAAGTGGGCGAGGAGGTGCTCTTCCTGCACCGGTTGCTGCCGGGTGGAGCGGACCGGTCGTACGGGATCGAGGTGGGCCGGCTGGCCGGGTTGCCGGCGGCGGTGCTCGGCCGGGCGCGCGAGGTGCTGCATTCGCTGGAGGGACGTCCTCCGCACGGCCACGTTCCGGGCGGCGCTCTGCCGCGTGCCGGCGTGGCGGCGGTCGCCACACCCGCGCCAGGCGAGCAACTGGCGCTCTTCGCGGCGGCACCGGATCCGATAGTCGAGCGGCTGCGCTCGGTGGACGTGAACGCGCTCACACCGCTGCAGGCGATGGCGTTGCTCGACGAGCTCGTCCGGCAGGCGCGTGCGGGACGCGGCGATGCGGGCAGCGGGGGAGACGCCGGCACCTCCTGATCGTGATTCTGCAGATGCGGCCCGTCCAGAAAGAGTACACTCCCCGGATGGGCCACATTTATTGTCATATTGCTACTAACGATCCTCCGACCTGCCGTCGCGTGGCCGTGGCTCGCGCATGGCCGCGGGACTCCCCTCGGATGCTTCGTGACGTCTCCGGGGCGGCGATGCTTCGAACGACTGTAACTCGCCGCGCTGGACGTGCCGGCGCGTGCGGCGGAGCGGCTCGCCACGCTCCGGCCTCGGTCGCGACGCTCTGGGCGCCCCACCCCCCGCGGGCGCCCCGGCCACCTCACGACGTGTTGGCCCCGCACCGGTCGCTTCACGCTCGTGCACCCGCCGCTCACGAATGGCGAGTTGCAGCACGTCGGCCAGATGAAGCGCTCTCCGGCCAGTCCCCTGCGCGATCTGCTCCCGGCAACTGAAGCCATCGGCGATGATGAGCGTGTCGCGTCCTGCCGCACGAACGGCTGGCAGGAGCACACGCTCGCCACACCGCACCGAGACGTCATAGTGCTCGCGCTCGAACCCGAAGCCGCCCGCCATCCCGCAACATCCGGAGGGCGGCAGCTCGTAGTCGAGCCCCATCGCGTCGAGCACCTCCTGCTCGGCAGTGAACTTCATGACCGACGTGTGATGGCAGTGCCCGTGCACCACCGCCTTTCGATGCAGCGTGGGCGGGCGGTAGTGCGGTGCGTGCTCCGCCAGTAGCTCGCTCAACAGGAACGTCTGCGCGCTCAGCCGCTGGGCATCCGCATCGTGCGGGAGCAGGTTGAGCAGCTCGTCCCGGAACACAGCCGCGCAGCTCGGCTCGAGCACCACCACCGGCGTCCCCGCCTCGATGTCGGAACGCAGCGCTCGCACAGTGTGCTGGAGCCAGGAGCGGGCGCGGTCGAGCATCCCGTAGTCGTAGAGTGGGCGCCCGCAGCAGAGTGTGGCGGCGGGAACGCGCACGTGGAAACCAGCGTCCTCCAGCACATCCACCGCCGCGCCGAGTGTGTCCGGATGGAAGTGGTTGTTGAAGGTGTCGGTCCAGAGGAGTACGTCCGGGTTTCCATCGCGCCGCGCGGAAGGGGCGGCGCCTGAAGCGGCCGAGCCACCAGTGCGGTTCTCGCGTTGCGCTCCGAAGCGCTCCCGGAAAGTGGTGGCGGCAAAGCGCGGGATGCCTCGCTCCGGCGCGATGCCGGCCACGGCCTTGGCCACGCTGCGGAGACCGGGTGTCTGCGTGAGGAAATTCACCAGACCGGGCGCGTGCGAGGCCGCGCGCGCCCAGAGTGGGATCAGCCCGAAGGCGTACGCCGACCGCGGGCGGCGGTGCTCGTCGTAGTAGTGCGAGAGGAATTCGGCCTTGTATGTGGCCATGTCCACGTTCAGGGGACAGTCGCTCTTGCATCCCTTGCAGGAGAGACAGAGATCGAGCGCGTCCTTCACTGCCTCGCTCTGCCATCCGTCGGTGATCGTCTCGCCGCGCAACATCTCGAAGAGCAAGCGCGCGCGCCCGCGCGTGGAGTGCTTCTCCTCGCGTGTCACCATGTAGCTGGGACACATCGTGCCACCGCCCACGCGGCGGCACTCCCCCACGCCCACGCAGCGGAGCGCCGCGCGAGAAAAGTCTCCGCGATCGGCGGGAAAGTGAAAGTGTGTCTCGGGCGAGGCCGGATGGTATTCGGTGCCGATACGCAGGTTGCTGTCGAGGGGATACGGAGAGACGACCTTCCCAGGATTCATCCGCCATTCGGGGTCCCACAGCGACTTGAACTCCCGGAACGCGCCCATCAGCTCCTCGCCGAACATCTTGGGGAGGAGCTCCGCGCGGGCCTGTCCATCGCCGTGCTCTCCGGAGAGCGAGCCTCCGTAGCGCAGCACGAGATCCGACGCTTCCTCCATGAACGCTCGGAAGTTGGCCACGCCTTCGTGCGTCACGAGGTCGAAGGGGATGCGGCAGTGCACGCACCCCTGTCCGAAGTGGCCATAGAGCGCGGCCTGGTAACCGTACTTGTCGAACAACGCGCGGAGATCGCGCAGATAGCCGGCAAGATGATCCGGATGCACCGCGGAGTCTTCCCAGCCGGGCCAGGTGTCGGGGAGCTGGGGGACGAACGCCGTGGCTCCCAGTCCGGATTCGCGCACCGCCCAGATGACGTGCTCCTCGTCGGGATCGTCGAAGAGCTTCATGCTCGGCGCATCGGGTGCGCGGCGCAACTCATCCATGAGGTCGTGCGCGAACTGGTCCGCTTCCTCTCTGGTGCTGCCCCCGAATTCGACGAGCAGCCAGCCATTCCCCTCCGGCAGGATCTGCACGTCGCGCGCGTGCAAGCCCTTGCGTTCCATGTAGTGAACGAGCTGGTCGTCGATCCCCTCGCAAGCGATGGGTCGGTAGCGAAGCACCGTCGGCACGTGCGCGCCGGCGGCGAACACATCCGGGTAGCCGAGCACGAGGAGGGAGCGGACCGGCGGCTCGGGGATGAGCTCCAGCGTCGCTTCGAGAATCGTGACGCACGTTCCTTCCGAGCCGGCAAGCGCGCGGGCCACGTTGAACCCGTTCTCGGGGAGCAGCTCGTCCAGGTTGTAGCCGGAGACGCGACGCGGGATGTGGGGGTAGCGCTCGCGGATGAGATCGCCGTACCGGTCACGCAGCCGCTTGAGGCGCGCGTAGATCTCGGCGCGCCGTCCTCCGGCGAGGATGATGCGCTGCAGATCCTCCTCGCTCGTGGGTCCCACACGCATCCGGTGGCCGTCGTAGGTGACGATGTCCAGCTCCCGGATGTTGTCGGACGTGCGCGCGCCGGTGCCCGCGAACGACGCCATGACCGAGTGCACGCCGCAGGAGTTGTTGCCGATCATTCCGCCGATGGTGCAGTGGTCGTGCGTGGCGGGATCGGGGCCGAAGGTGAGCCCGTGCGCCCGGGCCGCGTCGCGCACGGAGTCGAGGATCGCCCCCGGGCGCGCGCGTGCGAGCCGGAGCTCGGCATCCACGTCCAGCACCTGGTGCATGTACTTGGTGAAGTCGAGCACCACGGCCACGTTGCAGCACTGGCCGGCCAGGCTGGTGCCGCATCCGCGCGGAAGCACCGGCGCGTGCAGCTCGCGGGCGATGGCGATCGTGGTCACGACATCATCCACGTCGCGTGGGATGACCACGCCGATGGGCGTCTGCCGGTAGTTGGAGGCGTCGGTGGCGTAGAGCGCACGGTCGCCATCGGTAAAGCGAACCTCGCCGCGGAGATTGGCGCGGAGCCGTGCCTCGAGCGCCGCGACGTCGACGTCGCCCGCGGCGCGGGAAGGTGTGGACACATCGTGCACGCGCGCGTGCCGGACACTCGTCGTCATGGGAAACATCGCCTCTCATCGTTCTGGGAGCACGTGGCTTTGCATAACGAGTTCCACGAGCCGGCCTGCCCAGGGGCAAGTCCGGCTCGTCACGGCGTGGCATGGTGGGGGGCGCGCGCGTCGCGTATTGTTTGGAGGGGGCTGATGGGAGCAATGGAGCAGCGCGATTCCAGTGGAGAGGAGAGGAACGACATGAGACGCAGCGGGGAGTGGCGTAGCGCGTGGTACGCGGCGAGAGCGATCGGCGGGGTGTTCGCCGTTGCGACTCTGGCGGCGACTGTCGGCTGCCACGGGAGTGAGGCGGGTGTGGCGTCGGGAGGTCGCGTCGCGTGCGATGCCGGGAATGGTGGGCTCACGCTGCCGGACGGATTCTGCGCGACGGTATTCGCCGACTCGTTGGGGACGGCACGACACGTTGCCGTGGCACCCAACGGCGATGTGTTCGTGGCGCTGCTCAGCGGTCCGGAGCGTACCGATGGCGGGATCATGGCGCTCCGCGACACGAACGCGGACGGCCACGCCGACGTGCGTCGCAAGTTCGGGGAAACGGGCGCGAACGAGGTGCGAGTCCATGGCGGCTACGTCTATCAGGACAACGTCACCGCGATCGTGCGGTATCCTCTGCCGCGGGGGAGTCTCACGCCGCCGGACGGCACCAAGCCGGACACGATCGTGGCGGGCTTTCCCACCGGGGGGCACTTCGCGCGAACGTTCGTGATCGATCCGCAGGGGATCATGTACGTGAACGTCGGCTCGCCCACCAACTCGTGCCAGGAGAAGGACCGCACCAACGGCTCACCCGGAAAGAACCCGTGTACCGAGCTACAGGAACGCGCCGGGATCTGGCGGTACGACGCGGGGCGGCCAGGACAGCAGCACGGTGCCGACGGACGATTCGCCACCGGACTCCGGAATGCGATGGGACTGGCGCTGTATCCCGGAACGGGGCAGCTCTACGCCACGCAGCACGGGCGCGATCAACTCTTCCAGAACTGGCCCATGCACTACGATGCCGATCAGGGGGCCGAGCTGCCGGCCGAGGAGCTGGTCGCGGTGGATGACGGGGATAACTTCGGGTGGCCGTACTGCTACTACGATCAGTTCCAGCACGCGCTCGTGCAGGCGCCCGAGTACGGAGGGGATGGGAAAACGGTGGGGAAGTGCGCGTCGTACGAGAAGCCGTTGGTGGCGTTTCCCGGCCACTGGGCGCCGAACGGCCTGCTCATATATAGTGGGAGCCAGTTCCCGGCGAAGTATCGCGGGGGGGCGTTCATCGCGTTCCACGGGTCGTGGAACCGCGCGCCCAAACCGCAGGCGGGGTACAAGGTGGTGTTCGTTCCGTTCAACGACGGACGTCCCACCGGCACGTACGAGACGTTCGCCGACAATTTCGCGGGTGTGGATCTGAGCAAGGGTGGTGAGGTACAACATCGCCCGATGGGGCTCGCGCAGTCTCCTGATGGATCGCTGTTCGTGACCGACAGCCGCACCGGGAAGGTGTGGAAGATCAGCTATCGCGGGGGCGCGCAGTAGCACACCAACGCCGTGCAAGGGACACGCGCGGCGTCGTCCTACCATACGATGTGTCCCAACGATGTGTCCCACGCCGGAACGCGAGTGAACGTCTGTTTCGTGACGACGACGTTCGCCCGCGTGACGGTACGTCGTGACAGAAGTACGGCGGCAACAGTCCGGGGACGGGAGTCCCTTCCTTCCGTCCACTCTCCATTCAGCAGAGGATCTCGATGCGTTGGATCGCGTCTCTGTGCGCGGTGGCATGTGCCGCCGCTACCCTCCCGCTCGCGGCGCAAGCGCCCCACATCACGCCGCAGGGCGACCCGTCCGTCCGCAACGACACCATTTACGCGCTCGCGGTGAATCCGGCGGATTACCCGGACAAGTCGGCCGCGTATCTGTTGGACGACGGCGTGGTGCGCCGCGAGATGGATGGGAGCGGCTCGGAAACGTACCGTCAGGTAGTGCAGATCCTGAAGGACGCTGCGGTGGAGAACTGGGCGGAGATGTCCTTCTCGTACGCGCCGGAGCATCAGCGTCTCACGATCAACTGGATTCGCGTGGTGAAGCCGGACGGCACCGTGGTGAGCGCGGAGCCGACGCACGTGCAGGATGCGGACGTGCCGGCATCGATCAGCAATCCCGTCTACGTGAATCGCAAGGTGAAGCGCGTGACGCTGGCCGGCGTGGCGGTGGGAACGCTGGTGGACTACAGCTACACGCTCGAGGAGCTGAAGCCGTACCTGCGTGGAGATTTCTCCGACAGTTGGAGCGTGACGACCGGGCTCCCGACACGCAGGTCGCGGTTCGTCCTCGACGTGCCAGCGGCCATGAAGCCGCGCATCGTGGAGCGGAACCTCACCTTCAAGCGGGTCACCAAGGAATCGAACGGGCGGCGCGTATACACGTGGGCCACGAGCGATGTGCCGGTGGTGAAGCCGCAACTCTTCGCCGCGGACTCGAATGGTGTGTACATGTCGCTCAGCATCTCGGCGCCCATCGTGTGGGGAGACATCGCGAAGTGGTACGCCGGGTTGGCCAGCGATCGCTACGTGGTGACGCCGGAGCTGTCGCACACCATCGACTCGCTGGTGGCGGGGGCGAAGACGCTGAACGACTCGCTCCGCACGCTGCAGCGGTGGGTAGCGCAGGACTTCCGCTACGTCTCCATCGATCTGGGAATCGGCGGATACCAGCCGCGGTTGCCGGCGGATGTCTTCTCCACCGGTTACGGCGACTGCAAGGACAAGACGACGTTGTTCGTGGCGGCGCTCAAGCATCTGGGGATTACCGCGTACCCGGTGCTGCTGGCCGCGGGGGGCGGTGTGGAGCGTGACCTGCCGGCCATCGAGCAGTTCGACCACGCCATCGCCGCGGTCGCTCGGCCGCATGGCGGCTACACGTTCGTGGATCTCACATCGGAGCTGACGCCGTTGGGCGACCTGCCGTACGGTCCGCAGGGAGAGTTCGCCCTGGTGGTGCACCCGGATGGCTCGGGGGAAGAGGTGACGCTCCCCGAGGATTCGATCGCCACGAACCGGAGCGAGATGCACGTCATCGGCACACTGTCGCCGGACGGAATCTTCGATGGCCGCTTCGAGCAGAGCGCCGGCGGCATCCAGCAGTACGCGCTGCGCGACGCCTTCTCGAATCCGCTGGATTCCACCGCACGTGCGACGATCGCACGCAAGGTGGCGGGCGGGCTCTTCCCGCAGGCCACGGGTGACAGTCTCACGGCGTTCGACGGGAAGAACCTGCAGGCGCCGGTGAAGCTCTCGCTCCTCGTCCACGGCGGGCACGCGACCCAGCAGTCGGGGGACCTGATGTTCCTCACGCTCCCGTTCTCGAGCATGGAGGGACTGGGCACGCTGGTGTCGGAGCTCAAGGCGGAGGGGGAACGGCAGTTCCCCATCAACGCGCGCGCGGTGATCGGGCCGTACACCAACGTGACGGAGATGCGCGTAACGCTTCCCGCGGGCTGGCGCGCGCGTCTTCCGAAGAACGTACACGCCGAGAGCGTGTTCGGGCGTTACGACGTGGAGTACTCGCAGCATGGCCGCGAGTTGCGGATGCTGCGCACGCTGACGGGCGCGGTCGGGACCTACGCGCCGGACAGGATCGGCGAGCTGGAGTCGTGGCTCTCCGCGGTGGCGCAGGACAACGCCAAGTTCATCGTGCTCGAGACGGGCGGGCAGACAGCGGCCGCGGCGCAGCCCTGAGGCGGCCGTGGCGCGGATGGGTGGGAGAGGGCGGAGTGCGAGTGATCAATAGAAATGGAACGGGCGCCTGGGTATCGGGCGCCCGTTCCATTTTCCGGGAGAGAGCGCAGCGGAGCGGGTGCGTGACCCCACCACTGTCATGGGGGTGTAATAGGATTGTCGGGCGAGGCGAAATGACGCGTCGCTGACGCAGATGCGTATGTTGGCGCGCGTGCAATCAAGTGATGTGATGGCAAGACTCGCACAAACGAAACAGATGTTTCGCACATGGCGAACGGGCGTGCGAGAGATTGATGCCGGGAGTGCCGAGTACGTGCCGCCACATGTGGCGATGGCGCGACGGAATTGGAGACAGAACGACCGGGTGGCAGTCACATCCGCCGCGAGCATTTCCAGCCAGCCTATAGTCATTGCTGAAAAAGCGCTGTTGCGAATTTCGGGTCCCGATGCGGTAATAGGTTCATTCTTCCCGACACCGATTCACGCGCTGACGGGATAGATCCACATTGCAAGGAAAGCCGCCATGAAGCGCGATGGAGCGTTTCCCCACCCCACTGTCGAGGGTGCCCTTCCCGCCGCCGCAAATGCGGATGCAATCGTGGATGCAATTGCATCCGCGATCGCGCGCGCGGCGTCCGACGGCGGTGCGTTGCGTGCGGCTTCGGTCGCGACGGACGATGCGCGCATCAAGGCTCGGCGGATCGTCCCCCCGCCGGGAACGTGGTTCGCCAGCCAATCGGAAAGCTTCATGCGGGCGCAGATCGAAGCGGCACGGCTGGCGCGCGACGACCGTCTCCCCATTCTCATCACGGGAGAGACGGGAACGGGGAAGTCGTACTTTGCGCGCTACATCCACGATTGCTCGCCCCGCCGGAAGGAGACGTTCGAGACGTGCTCGCTCGCCTCGCTGCACGAGGGGACGGCGGCGTCCGACCTGCGTGGTCACGTGAAGGGAGCATACACCGGGGCGGAAGGACGACGGCACGGCCGCATCCTGTCCGCCGAAGGGGGAACGCTCTTTCTGGACGAGGTGGGGAAGGCATCACGCGAAGTGCAGAAGATGCTCCTGCACGTGGTGGAACGGCGCGAGGTCTTCCCGGTGGGTGGGGACCGGAGCGTGCCGGTGAACGTGCGGATGATCTTCGCCGCGAACGAACGGTTGGAGGAGATGGTGGCGCGGGGAGAGTTTCTCCCCGATCTCTTCCACCGCATCGGCTATGCGCAGGTGAAAGTCCCCCCGCTCCGCGAGCGCCCGGAGGACATCCCGTTGCTGGCGGCGGAGATCATCGCGAAACACGCCGCCGCCATGCGTCTTCCCCATGTCCCGTCGATCGAGCCGCTCCTCATGCTGGCACTGCAAGCCACGCACTGGGAGGGGAACGTCCGCCAGCTCGACGGTGCGCTCCAGGTGCTCCTCGCCATGTCCGACGGCGCAACCGCGCTCACGCTCGACCACCGAACCGCGGCCATGGAATGGCTGATCGAAGGACTCCTCGGCTCCCTTGGCAGGCGTTCGCGCACGAACATGCTGTCGCGTGAGCACGCCGAGCTGGCGCTCACGTACTGCCGAGGGAGCAAGACGCGGGCGGCGCGTCTCCTCCATGTGAGCCGGCAGACGCTGTACAAGGCCCTCAAGCGCCCGTGGCAGTCCTGCCAACCGGCCGCCGCGTCCGCGGCAGCGCCCATTCCCGCGCCTGCCCCAGACGCGCTAGCACTCCCCACGCCCGCGCCCGACGACGCTCGCGCGGCGGTGTAGCGACAGCGCACAACACTACAACAATAGTAGGCGCAGCACGTACGTAGACGCGGCACGCAGGCGCGGCATCGCCGCTCGCCCGCGTTCTCCGCGCGTCCGGCGAGCATTCGTGGAGCGCGTGTCAACGTTCGGGCGAAGGTTGACACAATGAGCGCGAAGGTTGACACGACAGCTGACAGTGGCACCGAACGCCCGCGCGCTAAATCGTTGTCTTGCATCGATGTAGCAATTCATTGCGTCATGGCGCGACGCATGCTTTGGGCGGCGAGTCATGACGACCATCCCTCCCTCCGCTCCCGCGGCGCGTGGAGGCGCATCTCCGGCCGGATCCGACCCAGGGGCAAGCGCGTCGCAGAGCGCGACGACCGCTCTCATGCCGGGCGCGTCGCTGGCCGTACACCTGGCTCCGGGCGTCACGCGGGAATACCTGCTTCACCACCGGTGCTGCCCACTGCGCACGCACGCAGGGGGTGCCTCAGGGGGCACGCTCGTCGTTGCTGCCGCTCCGGAAGCGATGGCGGACGAGCTGCTGCTGAACGATGCGCTGGACGACTTCCAGCGCGTCTACGAATGTCACGACGTCGAAGTTCATCCCGTCAGCGCGGATGAAGTCGAGCGGCTGATCGAGCGGCTCACCACGCACGCCGAGCGGCTGATCGCGCTGGAAGCGGCATCGGCAACTGGTGACGACGACGGGCTCACGGCGGACGTGCGCGATCTCGCCACGCAGCCGCCCGTGGTCCGGTATGTCAACCTGCTTGTCAAGGATGCCTTCGACGCCGGCGCGTCGGACATCCACCTCGAGGCGACGCGCGAGGGACTGGCCGCACGCTTCCGCCTCGATGGCGTGTTGACGAGCGCGCCGGAGCCTCCGCCCGCGCTGCACCACGCCGTCGTCTCCCGCATCAAGCTCCTGGCCGAGCTGGACATCGCCGAACGGCGTCGGCCGCAGGACGGGCGCATTCGCGTGCGGCTGGAGTCGCGCGAGCTGGACCTTCGCGTGTCCACCGTGCCGACGCTCTTCGGCGAGAGCGTGGTTCTGCGCCTCCTGGATCGCGGCGGGCGTCCGGTAGAGCTCTCGGAGCTCGGCATGCCGGCCGACGTGCTGCGCGAGGTGACGCGATTGGCCGAGCGGCCGCACGGGATGTTGCTCGTCACCGGACCGACAGGGAGCGGGAAGACGACAACGCTCTACGCCGCGCTGCTCCGCCGCGACGCATCGGCGGAGAAGATCATGACGGTGGAGGATCCGGTGGAGTACCAGCTCCCCGGAATCACGCAGGTGCCGGTGCACGTGCAGGCGGGAGTGAGCTTCGGGAGCGCGCTGCGCTCGATCCTGCGGCAGGACCCCGACGTCCTCATGATCGGCGAGATGCGTGATGGCGAGACGGCGGAGATCGCCGTGCAGGCGGCCATGACCGGGCATCTCGTCTTCTCCACGCTGCACACGAACGACGCGGTGGGCGCGCTCCCGCGGCTGTTCGACCTTGGCGTGCCGGAATACCTCGTGGCCGCCACGCTGGAAGGCGTGCTCGCGCAGCGACTCGTGCGGCAGCTCTGCCCCGACTGCCGCGTGCGAGCGCGGGCGAGCGCGGAGCAGGTGTCGCTCCTGACGGGCGAGCCGGTAGGAACACCGCCGGAGGTGTGGCGTGCCGCCGGGTGTGCGCGCTGCCGCGGCACAGGCTACGCCGGGCGCACCGGCGTGTTCGAGCTGCTTCGCATGACCGATGAGTTGAAGGACGCGGTGACGCGACGCGCCACGCGGAGCGAGGTACGCGCGCTCGCGCTCTCCGGCGGGATGGTGCCGATGCGTACCGATGGCTGGCGCAAGGTGATGGCGGGGATGACGACCATCGAGGAGGTGCTGCGTGTGGTGGAGTGAGCGCAGGAGACGCGATGCCTTCACGTTGATCGAGCTGCTGGTGGTGATCGCGATCATCGCCGTGCTGGCGGCGGTCGTGGCGCCGGCGGTGTTCCGCAACGTGGGAGACGCGAAGACGCACGCGGCCGAGAGTCAGATCGAGCTGTTCGCGCTTGCGCTGGACAGCTACCGGCTGGACAACGACCAGTATCCCACCACGCAGCAGGGGTTGCAGGCACTGCGCACCGCGCCCACCGGCGCCGACGCGCCGCGCAACTGGCGCGGGCCGTATCTGAGGAAGGAGGTGCCGCTCGACCCGTGGGGGCACGCATACGTGTACGTGAGCCCGGGGCGTGCGAACGCGCAGAGCTACGACCTGTACACGCTGGGGCGCGACGGGCGGATCGGCGGGACGGACGAAGATGCCGACCGTACGTCGTGGGGCGGTGCGGTGGTGCCATGACCACAGCCGGGGTGTCGTACCGCTACCGCGCCGCGCGCGCGAACGGCGTGCTGGAAGTGGGCGTGGTGCAGGCGGAGAGCCGCGAGGGTGCGGTGGCCGAGCTCACGACGCGCGGGCTCTTTCCGGTGGACGTGGCGCTCGAGCGTGAGCGCGTTCCACTGGCCGCGTCGCTGTTCGGTGCCTCGCGCGGGCGCCTCTCGGCGGCGGACCTCGCGCTCGGCCTCCGCGTGCTGGCCACGCTGCTCGAAGCGGGGCTCCCGATGGCGCGTGCCCTCTCGAGTCTCCAGGAGCTCGTCCCCAAGAGCTGGCAGAGCGCGCTGCCGGAGCTCGAGCGCGCGGTGCGTGAGGGGAAGAGCCTCGCCGCCGCGCTCGCGTCGAGTCCGCTCGGCGTGCCGCCGGTGGTGATCGGGATGATCCAGGCGGGGGAAGCGGGGAGCGGCGTGGCGCAGGCCGTCGCGCGCGCGGCGGAGCTCACCGAGGAAACGGCAGCCACACGCGCGGCAGTGCGGAGCGCGCTCACCTACCCGGTGATCCTTGCGCTAGCCGGATTGGGTTCGCTCGTGCTGCTCGTGGGAGTGGTGCTCCCGCGCTTCGCCGTGATCCTGGCCGATCTGGGACAGGGACTTCCTCCCACCACACGCATAGTGCTCCAGGCGTCGGCGGTGATGCGTGCCGGCGCGCTGCCCGCCGCTCTCGCGCTGGCGCTCGGCATCGTGGCGCACCGCGCGTGGGTGGGGACGGACGCCGGCCGCGTGCGCTGGCACGAGCTGCTGCTCGCCGCGCCGGTGATCGGCGCCGTGCGACGCTCGGCCGCGACAGCGCGCACGCTCGCCGCGCTCGCCGCGCTGCTGGAGAGCGGAGTGCCGGTAGCGCCGGCCACGATGCACGCCGCACGCGCGAGCGGGGATGCCGCGCTCGCTGCGCGGCTCCGCTCCGCGCGCGAAGCGGTGATGGCGGGAGAGCGCCTCTCGCGCGCCTGCGCCGCGCGTGAGGCGCTCACCGCCACGGCGGTACGGCTCATTCGCGCGGGGGAAGAGACAGGGCGGTTGGCCGGCATGTGCGCACACGCGGCGCGGCTGGAGAGCGCGCGAGCGCGCGAGCAGGTCTCGCGCGCGGTGAAGCTCCTGGAACCCGCGCTCATCGTGGGATTCGGCGGGATCGTGGCAGTGGTCGCGGCCGCGCTGCTGCAGGCGATGTACAGCGTGAGGCCAGGGTGATGCGGGCCGGCGTGCGGAGCGGTGTGACGCTCATCGAGTTGATCGTGGTGCTCGCCATCCTCGGTGTGATGGCGGGGGTGGTGGGGGTGGCGGTGCGGGGGGCTGGGGAGGTGCGTGAAGCGGACGCGCGAATGGCGCAGATACAGGCGGCCAGGTCGGAGGCGATCAGGACGGGGCATCCGATACGCATCACCATTCGGGTAGGCGGGCTGTCGTACGCAGTGAGCGCACTACCAGATGGGCGAGTCATCGAAGATCGTGCGATCACTGACAGGAGCGTGGACGTCGACCGGTGGAACGGATATCCGACAACCGGCAGAGTCGCAGCCGCAGCGTCCGGCGGCTCCGCATACGCGATCACGCCATGACGCAGAACCGACGGGGCGCTGTCCTGCTCGAGGCCATCGTGGCGCTCGCAATCCTGAGCATCGCCGGAAGTGTCATCGTGTCGCTGGCAACTGAAGTGACATCGGCCATGCGCACCGCGCACGACGCGGATCGGGCCATGGCACGAGCGAGCGCATTCATGGATGCGGTATCGCTCTGGCCACGTACAGATCTCGACCGTCACCTCGGCAGTCACCCTCAGGGAGACCGGCGCCTGCGGATCGAGAGGCCAGTGCCTACGCTCTACGTCGTCGCTCTCACCGACTCGACGGGCAGGAGTGTGTTGCTGTCCACATCGCTTTTCCGTCCAGAGGCTGGCCATGCCGCGCGCTGAGGTCGTGTGTCGCTCTCCGATCCCACGCGCGGCGGCTCGCGGAGCGGGGTTCACGCTCATCGAGGTGCTGGTGGCGCTCGCGGTGAGTAGTGTCGTGCTGCTGGGAGCGCGAGCGATGGTGGCGGCGGTAACGGACGCCGCCGAGCGTGCTGCCCGCACCGACGCGGCAATGACCCGCGACATCAATGCACAGGAGGCACTGCGGGGGATCGTCGGCAGACTGGAGGTCGGGACTCCCCAATCAGGAACATTCGCCGGGAACGAGAGCGCAGCGCGATTCTCCAGTTGGTGCGATGTCGCAGCCGGTTGGCAGGAGCGGTGCCTCGTACTTCTGGAAATGATGCCGTCGGATGGTGGCCACGGCCTTGTCGTGATCACCTCGACGGGCGATTCCCTCGTCGTACGGCGCGGGTTTCGCTACGGAGCGCTGCGCTACCTGGCCAGTCCGGAAAGTGGCGGTGCGTGGCTGTCCGCGTGGGGACCGAGCATTACTGCTCCTCCGGCAATCGGAATTGTACTCGATCGCGACACGCTGATCGTGCGCATCGGGGAGCGCGGCTGATGCGCGCGAATGGTGGCAACGCACGGCGCGGGGGCTTCGCCCTGCTCGCCGTGCTCTGGGTGATCGCGGTCATGGCGATCCTGGGTGCCACACTCGCTGCCGTGGGGCGCACGAGCGTCCAGGGTGCGCGCAACCGTATTGCCATCCGGCGGGCGCGCTGGAAGGCGGAAGGGTGCGGCGAGGAGCTGCTCGCGCAGATTGGCGGCGATCTGCAGCGCGCATCGCAGATGGGGGGCGACGCGACGTCGCGCAGTTGGAACGGAGTCGCTGATCGTCTCGCCACACAGAGAGAGACGATTCCTCGTGACGATATCGTGTGTACCGCGCGTGCGACGGCCGCTGGTGCCACTCTGGATGTCAACAACGCTGATGGCGACCTGCTCCAGCACGTACTGGCGCACCTTGGATACGCACATTCGGACTCGCTCACTGACGTGCTGCTCGACTGGCGTGATGCGGACGACGATCCTCGTGAACGCGGCGCGGAACGCGAGTGGTATGCTGCCCACGGGCGCTCGCCGCCGCGAAACGGACCGATCGCGGACGTTCGAGAGCTGTCGGACATCCGCGGTTTCGATCGCCTGGACGCCGTCACGCTCATACCGCTCGACTCCGTGCTTGGGGTCGAGCCCGGGCGCATCGCGCTGAACCAGGCACCACCGCTGCTCCTGTCCGCGCTCCCCGGCTTCACCGCCGAAGCGGTGCAGCGGGTGATGGTGCATCGCGCCCGTGGGGAGCCGGTGACGGATGTCGTGACCCTCGCGGGTGAGCTGTCGCCTGAAGCGCGCGCGCCGCTCCAGGCGGCGCTCGGCGATCTGTCCAGGCTTACCACGACGGAACCGGATGCGTGGATCCTCACCATCCGTGCTCGTGCGGGCACGCCGGCCGTGACGGTGGTGGTCGAGCTGCGGATCGCGCGTGCGGGGACACGGCCAGCCGTCGTGCGGCGGCGGAACTGGCTCGAGTGACGCCGCGCGCCGTAGGACGGCCACGGTGGCCGCGCAGCACGCGCATCGGACTCGCCATCGCGAGCGACGCGCTCCGCATGATGGAGACGCGTGACGGGCGTGTGATGTGGGCAGTGGAGGAGGAGCGAGCGGCCGACGCGTCGCTCGCGGAGGAGATTGCGCGACTGCTCGCGCGAGCGCCGATCCCTCGGTGGCCGGGAGCGCGCGTGATTGCGGCCGTCGGGCCCAGCCTTGCGCAAGCGAAGCGTGTCGCCGGGCTCCCACCCCTCGATGACGTGCAGGCCGTCGCACAGATCCTTCAGGAGGGGGCCAGCAGATTCTTTCTCAGGAACGGGTCATCCGTGGTGGTAGCCCGACCTCGGCTCGTCGCACCTGGGATCGCCTGGACGGCGGCGATCGAGCAGCCGAGTGTGGACGCGATCATTCAAGGGTGCAGGCTGGGCGGCGTCCGGCTCGAGGCGATCGTGCCGACGGTGGGCCTCCTGGGAAGGATACTCCTCAGCGCAAACGTGCTCTGGCAGGACGGCGATGTGCTGGCAGAGCTGGGATATGGAGAGGACGCCGCGGCCTCTCAGGCTCGTCGCATTCCCATCGCACTGCGATCACGGCGGCTTGCCGACAATGGCTCGCTCCGGCAAGCGATGAACGAGCCACCCGAGTCCATTCCACAGCTCCAGCAGCTCGGCGCGCACGGCTGGCGGTATGCTGATGCCTATGGCGCAGCGACATGCGACTCGCGCGACGAGCCCGCCATCCTTGCGCGTTCCGGCAGCGGATCCGCTGCGCCGGTTCCACGCTGGCGCGCGCGAGTCGCTATCGGAGCGGTGGTCGCAGCCATGGTCGCCGCGCTCATCGCGCCGGGCATACGCGCGCGCATGGCAGCCCGTACGGCGAACGACGCGTTGCAGGCGCTCGCCGCTCCGAGCCGCGCCGCCGCACGCGATCAGCGCGAGCTGGCGCGTATCACCGCCGCGTTGGATGAGGTGAGCGCGTTCGAGCAGCAGCGTCGATCGCACCTCGAGTTGCTCGACCACATCAATCGCGCCCTGCCCTCCGGCAGCGCATTGCTCGCGCTTCGCGTGGACTCCGCGAGCGGGAGTGTGGTCGTGCTCGGCCCGCGTGCCGCGGACGTGCTGCGCGCTTTCGAGCACGTGCCCGACATCGCGACACCGGAGATCGTGGGTCCGGTAACGCGCGAGATGGCAAGCGGCCGGCAGCTCGATCGGGTGGCACTGCAATTCCACATGGTGCGAGCAGCCCGGAATGCCGAACGCCACGAGAACGCGGGAGCAACGCGATGAAGATGATTTCGCTCTCGCCTCGCGATCGACGCGCACTCTCGCTCGGCGGTGCGGTTCTGGCCCTGCTGCTCCTGGTTGCTCGCGGCCTCCCAGCGTGGAGTGCGTGGGCCACGTCGCAGCGTGCGATCGCCGACCAGTTAGCTGCACAGGTGGCGCGCGCGAGGAGCGACGTCCGATCGAGCGCGCCCACTCACGATAGCCTCGTCATGCGCGGGAAGCGCATGGTGGCGCTCGCGCCGCGGATCCTCGCCGGCGAGAGTCCCGCCAGCGCGGTAGCGACACTCGGCGGCGTGCTGTCGGGGGCCGCCGCCACGGCCGGCGTTCAGGTTGGCGCGGTGCAGATGAGCGTCGACTCGTCGGCTACCAGCGCCTTCTCGCGTGTCCGCGTGCGCGCGAGCGCCACGGGAGACATCGCGGGCGTCACCGAGCTGCTGCGCGAGTTGGAGCAGGGACCGACCCTGCTCTCCGTTCGCGAGCTGAATCTATCGCAGCCCGAGCCCGCCGCACCGGCGAGCCAACCGGAGGCCCTCCGCATCGAGCTGGTCGTGGAAGGGCTCGCACTCAATCGTCAGAGCCGAGGAGCGTCACGATGAGCGTTGACCGTCGGATCGAGGCTGTGTCGTGGGTGGTTACGAGTGTGCTCGCAGTGGTGGCGATCATCGGATGGCGGAATGCCGCCCCGACGCCACCACCGACCGCAGCCGCCGTGTGGCGGGCGATGCCAGAGCCGGCGCCGGTAAGCGCGGACACTCTGGCTGCACGCGCAGGGAGAGTCGTAGCTGGCGATCCCTTCCGGTTGGAGCGACACCCTGCTGCCGTGCCCTTCAGTGTGACCGTGGATCCCGGAGCGGCGCCGACCGCACCGCCCAAGCCGCCCAAGCCGCCGCTCGCCCTCGCGGGGTTGGTGGGGGGACCGCCATGGGAGGCAGTGCTGGAAGGCGTACCGGGATACGAGCAGAGCGTCGTGGTACGCGCCGGGTCCGTGCTCGGCGAGCTGCGCGTGACGCGCGTGAGTCGGAACGGAGTGGTGATCGTGGGAATGGACACCACATGGACGCTCACGCTGAGGACGACATGGAAGTGAACCGACTTCGTCCGCGCGTCTGCCCAGCGGTGTGGATATCGACACTGGCGCTGGCTGTGGCATTCGGCGCAGCCGCGCAGCCGGGGCTCGCGCAGCGCGATTCGAGCGTGACCGTCGTGGGCAACGACAGTGTCTCCTTCCGCCTCGTGGATGTCGACCTGCGATCCGCCATCCAGGTCTTCGCGCGACACATGGCCAAGCCCGTCCTGTTCGGGCAGCTCTCCGGAGCGCGCGTCACGCTCGAGACGCCGCAACCGGTGCCGCGAAGCGATCTGCCATCGCTGCTGCGCGGGCTATTGGAGGCGCAGGACCTCAAGCTCGTGGAAGATTCGACGTACTTCCACGTCGTCGCAAAGGAACAGCCGCAGCCCGCTGCGCAAAGCGCGGAACAACAAGCGGCCATGACGGGTGGGGCTCGTGGTGGTCCGCTGCAATTCTACGTGATTCGCCTGCAGCACGCGCGCGCCGCGGACGTGGCAGCCACGGTGAACGCGCTCTACGGCCGAGCGAGTGCGCTCGGCGAGCTGGGCGCGCGACCTACCAGGACACTTTCCGATCAACTGCGCTACAGCCAGCAGATCCCGCCCATGGGTGAGCCAGTGCAGGCGCCGGTGCCCATTGCGCCCGAGTCGAGTACGCCACCACCGACCGGATCGCGCCGGCAAGCGGAGCTCACGGGCGAGACCACCATCGTTCCGGACGCGGGGACGAATAGTCTGCTCATTCGCGCCAACGCGCAGGACTATCAGCTCATCAAGACCGCCGTCGAACAGCTCGATGTGCGACCGCTACAGGTGCTGATCGAGGTGTTGATCGCGGAAGTACGGAAGGACCGGCAACTCTCGTTCGGAGTCGGCGCGTCGCTTCAGGCAACGAAGGTGTCACCGGGGGACGGGAACACGACCGTCGAAGGAGGGACCACCGGACTCGGACTCGGCGACTTCGTGGTGAAGGTGATGAACCTGGGCGGTGTGGATCTCGATGCCACGCTCAGCGCGGCGGCATCACGTGGGGACGTGACCATCATGAGCCGCCCCGTGGTGATCGCCGCCAACAACGAGAGCGCGTCGATCCTGGTGGGCAGTCAGCGGCCGTTCATCCAGGTGGTGCGCGCGCTGCCCACGGAGAACGCCGTCCGCGACCAGGTGATCCAGTACCGCGATGTAGGAACGCGCCTCACCGTGCGCCCCACCATCAGCTCCGACGGCTATGTGACGCTCGACGTGTCGCAGGAAGTGAACGCCGCCACGAGCGAGACGGCGTTCGATGCGCCGGTCATCTCGACGCGCGAGCTGCAGACGGAGCTCCTCATCAAGGATGGGCAAACGGTTGTGCTCGGCGGTCTCACCGATCATCAGCGTGACCACACCCAGGGCGGAGTGCCGATATTGTCGAGCATCCCACTCCTGGGTGGACTGTTCGGGCACGTGACGCGGCAGACGAGCGACACGGAGCTGCTGCTCTTCCTCACGCCACACGTCATCCGGTCGGACGCGGAAGCGGACGCCATCACCCAGCCGCTGCGCGAGCGTGCGCGGAAGGTGGCGCCATGAGCGGCTTCGTGCTGGAGGACTTCATCATTGGACAGTCGGCGGCCATGCGCGCACTGCGCTCGGAGATCCGGCGACTGGCTGCGTCCCATCTCTCCGTGCTGGTGCTCGGACCAACCGGGGCCGGCAAGGAGCTGGTCGCTCGCGCGCTGCACCAGTTGAGCGGCCGTCGCGGGCCATTCGTGGCAGTGAACGTGTGCGCCATCGCCGAACCCATGTTCGAGGACACGTTCTTCGGGCACGTGAAGGGGGCGTATACCGGGGCAGCGGCCAACAGGCGCGGCTGTGTGGAGGAAGCGCATGAAGGGACGCTCTTCCTGGACGAGATCAGCGGGATCTCGCCGCTCATGCAGGCCAAGTTGCTCCGCGTCCTCGAGACGGGGACCTATCGACCCGTGGGAGCGGGCACGGACCGGCGCAGCGACATTCGCGTGGTGGCCGCGACCAATGAGGATGTGATGAACGAGCGGACCGCGGAGCGATTCCGGCGCGACCTGCTTCATCGTCTCAGTGGCGACGTGATTGTGCTTCCGGCGTTGCACGAACGTCTCGAGGACGTGGCGCTCCTCGCGCGGCACTTCCTTACGATGGCGGCTCGAACGAGCGGTGTGGCTCCGGTGCTCGCCCAAGACGCTCTTCGCGCCCTCCGGAGGCATACGTGGCCCGGCAACGTGCGCGAGCTGCGGAACGTGGTGGAGCGAGCTCGTCTGCGCGCGGAGAACGGCGTCGTATCTCGCGACGTGGTGAACTCAGTATTGGCGCGAGCGCACTCCCCCGCCGGCGTGCGCGAGGATCTCGCGATCGAGCGGCACCAGTTACTCGACTTGCTCGACGAAGTGGGGTGGGACAAGCAGGCTGCGGCCGAACGGCTCTCGGTGCACGTGGCCACCGTGTACCGGTGGTTGAAGGCGATGGGGATCGACCCGCGGTACGGGCGGCTCACGCGAGGGGGTGCGACGAACGGTTTTCGCGCGAATTCGCGCGAATTCGCGCGAAAACCGGATGGCGCAGAGCGGGAGGTGCCAGGCTAAGCTGTTGGCACGCAGCACGTTGGAGCGTTGACCGATGCGGCACTCGGCGTGCTTTAGGGGTGCGACATCGAAGCGTTGCATCCCGTTCCGCTCTGACGCTGGAGGTCGCCGGTGCTGTCGCCGATGCGTTTGCCGAAGCTGGTGCCCGTGCTGCTCTCGTCCGTGGGTACGCCTGAGTGTGGCCGCCAGGCCTGTCGCGCTCGCGAGCTCTATCACATCGTCGGCACACGCCTGGGGGCGTGTGCGCGCCTTGGCGCTCTGCTGCTCGTGGTGTTTGTGGTGAGCTCACTGGGGCTCACGCGTAGCGCGAACGCACAGAACGGGTGCACGTCGATCGATCCTCCGTGTCCGCCAAACACGGCGCCGCACGTGTCGATCTCCCCCGCGGATGGCTTCACCACCACGAGCGCCGATCTCAAAGTCACAGTCGACGTGACGGACGACTTTCACCTCCAGTCGTACCAGGTGACGCTCACCGGCGCCACCGGACCGACGTTCTTCTTCCAGCTCGCCAACAATGGTGCGACGGGCACGTCGTCCAACATCATCCACCTGCAATCCGGCTCCGGGAACGTCGTAAGCGTGCATGTGTGTGATAATGAAAGCGCATGCACTGACCAGAGTGCCACGTTTACCTATAGCCCACCGCCGCCACCGCCGGCCCAGGGGGCGCCGATCATCGCGCTCACGCCGCACCACAATGATCTGCGCGATGCGGCGAGCTGCCCCGATTGCGGGTCAGGCATGAGCTACACCACACCGTCCTACGTGAGCCTCGATGCGCCACGTTCTGTGAGCTTGGCCTACGCGAGTGAGATGGCAGCTCCCACCGGCTTCATCGCGCTCGATGTGGATGCCAACTCCACGACCGCGCCGAGCCAGATGTCTCTGAAACTCAAACGGCCGGACGGGAGCTTCGTGCCGCTGAAGCTCGCCAATGGGTCCACGACGACCGAGCTCTTCTATTCCGCGGGGTCCGGGGTCACCCGGCTTGCCGCGCAGTTCGATGCGAGCGGCCTCACCACCGGGGCCTACACCTACACGGCCGTCGTGCGGAACTGGTGGGGAGCGCAGATGATGGAGAGCACTGCCCCGGTGCGAGTGCTCGTCCGGAATGAAGCCGCAAGCCCCTATGGCGATGGCTGGACAGTTGCCGCCGTGAGTCATCTCCTCCCGCAGAGTGATAGCGGGATGGTGGTTTCCGCGGGGACTGGGATGGAGTACTTCGGTCCGCCTACCTGTAGTGGCGACTGCACCTTCGTGAGCCCAGCAGGGGACTTCAACACGCTCGTTCAGCTGGCCACCACCAAGGCAGATGGCACCAAGTACGAGTACCGCCTCCTCGACGGGACGGTAGAGAGCTTCCTCGCCAACGGCAACTTGCTCAACGTCAAGGACCGCTACGGAAACACCACCAGCTTCACCTACGTGACGGGCACATCCCAGGTGGCGACGATCACCGATCCCGCCGGCAAGGTGATCACCCTGAGCTATGGGGTAAACGGGAGCTATGGCGCGACGGGCAAGCTCAACACGATCACGGATCCGGGCAACCGGCAGGTGCACTTCATCTACAACGCCAACGGCGAGCTGACGACGATCGTCGATCCGGACGGGGCGAACGGGCTCGTGGCCACGTACGACGCCCAGCACCGTGTGGTGACTCAGACTTACCGCACGGGGGCACAGACGGACATCGCATACGATGCGTACGGGGCGGTGGACAGTGTGAAGGCGCCGCAGGTGCAGACGACCGACGCCGGGCTCTTCCGTCCGGTAACGACGATTCGCTCACTGGCCGCAGCGCTGCTCCCCTTGGCCGGCACAGGTGGAAGTAGCGCCAGCCCAGGTCGGCGCGTCGTACCCGACAGCGCGACGCTGGTGGTGACTGGTCCTAAGGGCGCGGTGAACCGCGTTCGCGTCAACCGTTTCGGCGCCGCTACGTATACGGAGGTGGTCGAGCTGCAAGGCCAGAAGCAGATCACCCAGGCCACATACGACACGCTGGGCCGGTCCAAGAGCACCGTGGACGCCAAGAACGCTGTCACTACCTACAGCTGGGATGGGCCTGATCTCCAGCAGGTTACTGGTGGGGGAACTACGGTAGAGTACGGCTACGAGCCCACCTATCACCAGGTGGACACCCTCAGGGTGAACGGCGCGCTTCAGCAGGCCAACTTCTACGGCGTGAATGGTCGGCTCGACAGCACCAAAGTGGATACGATGGTGAGCACGTACACCTATGACAGCCGTGGCCGCGTGACGAGCGTGCACGATCCCTTCGGGCACCAGACGACGACGGCCTACACCAGCACCGGATTCCAGAACACACAATCGGTTACCGCGCCGACGGGCACTGGGGCGAATGGCACGACCACTTTCGCTTACGACGGCTTTGGGCGAGACACGAGCACGACTGATCCGCTCTCGCACACGGTGCGCACAAGCTACGATCTGCTGAACCGCCGTATCACCATTACGCAGCCGGGTTCAATCACAACGACCTTTGGCTACGACGATGTACACCGGCGCTACACGACGACCGACCCGAAGAATCACGCGTACACTGATAGTCTCAATGCTCTCGGCTGGGTCGTGCGGAAGACCGACCCCCGCGGCGGATACGAGCAGTTCCAGTACGACCGAGATGGGAACATGACGATCTACACGAACAGGCGCGGTCAGCAAGTTGTGACCGCGTACGACAGTCTGGACCGGCCGATCAGGCTCGTTGCCGATGGCGATACAACCACCTACGGCTATGATCCCGACCTCAACTGGACGAGCGTCTCGAACGGCGAGAGCACGGACACCGTCTTCTCCGACGCCAGTAACCGGGTGGTCAAGGTGGTCACCGTGCGCGACAGCACCTACACGCTCACCTACACCTACACTGGGTCCTTTCGCTCTGGGCTCACAGCCACCGGGCCTTGGGGCAGCCGGAGCATGACCTTCGGCCAGGACGACCTGCACCGGTTCAATTTCCTGCATGCCTTCACGACGCGCGGGACGAGCGTTTTCTACAACGGAGAGAGCCTGCCGAGCAGCATTCCGCTGCCCACCGGCGCCAGTCTCTCGGAGCGCTTGATCGAGTCGGTGGGCTATAACTCCGCGCACCTGCCGGCCACGGTGAGCTACGGCCAGGCGCTCAACGCGGTGCTCGGCCGGCGTTATGCGTACGACAAGCTCGAGCGCATCACCACCGCGACCAAGGGCACACCTGCTGGCTCCGGCGACCAGGACGAGACCCAGCGGACGCTCACCTACAACACACTGGGGCAGCTCACGAGCTATACGGACAAGCACAATTGGCAGGAAGAAGGTGACCTCGTCTGTCCGGATCCCTTCGACGTCTTCAGCTGTTATCACGAGACGATCAACCACTCCGACCTCATTCGTTCGGGAAGCTACACGTACGACAACGTGGGGAACCGGACCGACCACTCCGCCACCTACGAGAGCACGAGCAACCGGCTCCTGAGCTTCAACGGCTATACCTTGAGCTATGATGCGGACGGGAACCTCACGGGCAAGCAAAAGGCAGGATTTAGCCAGACGTTCACATGGAACAGCCTCGGGCAGTTGACGTCGGCCACCACGAACGGAGTGACGACCACGTTTGCCTACGACGGCCTGGGTCGCCGCGTTCGCAAGGTGACGGGAAGTACCACGACACGCTATCTCTGGGACGGCGGCGAGCTCTTGATGGAGCTCGATGCGGCGGGGAACCGCATCCGGGAGTACGCCTACTATCCTTCCGCCGATGCGCCGCACAGTGTGCGGGTGGCGAGTACGGGCAAGGTCTATCACTATATCATGGAAGCTCCAGGACAGGTCGTCGCGCTTGTGGACTCCGCCAATCACGCTGTGGATAAGTACGAGTACGACCCGTACGGCGTGCTCCTGGATAGCACGGAGGCCGTACCGCAGCCCTTGAAATACATGGGGAGAGAGCTCGACAGCGAGACAGGGCTCTACTACGTGCGGGCGCGGTACTATGACCCAAGCCTGGGGCGCTTCATCTCGGAAGACCCAGGCGGGGTTAGTGGCGGGATTAATCCCTATGCTTACCTCGCTGGTGAACCGATCAATTCACGGGACCCCTCGGGCATGCACTCCCGCTGGCGTGATTCGGATTGCATGTTCGTGGGCGAGAATGAGTACATCATCATCGACATTAGCGGACCAATTACCGTAGTGACGTCGTACTGTGCCAATGGGCCCGGTGGTGTGAACGTCGTGGGCCAGAGTTTCGGCGGTTCTTATGAGCCGCCACCCACACCTGATCCGTTGGCTCCATTTCGCCAACCTCCGACCGAAGCTTGTGGGCTGGCTTGTGCTGCTGCTGGGGGTGGGGGAGGTGGAGGTGGGATCAAGGACAAAGTATGCCGTCTGATTCCGGATGGCCGGGTTGAGGGCGGGAACCTCGCAGTCGGCGGAATCGGAGCTCAAACGGGCACAGTCGAGGTTGTCAAGAATTACAACACGGGTACTGTGACTACCACCGCTGGCTATGGTATCACGTTTGGATTTAACGGGGGCGTGTCCGCATCAGGATACTCAGGGTTTGCTTACGGTCTGACGGGCGACAATGGTAATTATCAAGGCGGTTCCACCAGCCTCTCCTTTACACCCATTCCTGTTCTGGGGGGCTTCGGAAATGTTGGCGTCTTCGGAGCGTGCTCAAGTGGTGGGCTGATGAACAATCCGACGGACCTACATTGTGGGGACGTGCATGTCATTGGGATAACCGGAAATGTCGCTCTTGGCCCCACTTTGCCTGTGGCTGTTGCTGCCACGAACTATTCGCAACCCAAGCCCATTGGTCGATTCGCCCTCTTCTCCTTGAAGGACTACGCGCTGTACTTGGCAAGGCAACTCTGCAATAGGTAGGCGGATTTCGTTCTACTATTCCAATCAAGCCTTGACCGACTGCATGGATGCGGCCTTGTGGTGAGTCTCCAGTACTACCGACTAGAATTCTACCACACTTCGATGTGTGCTAACAGCGGCCCTGCGCAGGCGCCCCGCGTGGATCAAGCAGTGTATGGTCGGTTCGTGCTAGGCGTTCCGAATACGCTCTTGGTGACTGAATTGTGGCGGGGCCGTCTGCCGGGGGCAGACTCGCTGATGCATGAAGCACATATCTGGGTGCGTCTTCGGCAGATGCGCCGCTGGGGAGTCGAGCACTCGGACAGGCTGTCCAGACTCGGTGCCGGTTCGCGATGCCAGCGCCGGTTGACGGCAGGTGTGCCAGACGAGCGGATCACCTCTACGTCAACTAGAAGAGTCACAGTGGACGTAAAGACGGGATTGCTAGCGATAAGAGCGTGGCCCGCCGAATTTGCTCCGTGAGCTACGCCCAGCTTTTCCACGCCATTTCGCTCCTGTCCCGAGATCAAAGATCTCCTACGTAGAGCTATCCTGGGCCGCAATTGGGGCACTGTGTGCGATTCAAGTTGTGCGAGCTCGTCCGTGAGGCAGACGCGTTCCTGGTCTGGATTGCTGCTTAGCTGCCGCCGCTTACGTCGTACCGTGCGTTCCCCGCCAATTGCTGGCGTTCGTACATGCTTCTTCGTACCTCGTTACGCAGTTGATCGCGTTCCGGCGCTCTCCAAACTCCATCAATCTCACGGGAACGCGGCCCCGTAGTCTGGGATTCAAAGTGCTCGCATCGCTTGTGTGGGGACGCACTCAATCCGACTACACGTCCTTGAATCGCGTCCCTCTCTTTCATGTCTTAGAATTCGCTTCATCCCTTCGATGTCCATATCGACCTTTCCCGCGCGACGCAAGCATCCGAAGCTTGTGCGGTGGTGGCAGGTTCTCTGGACGCTACCCTTGATCGGCGTGTTGTTCGTGTGGGGCCGCCAGGCGCTCATCGACCGAGCCATTGCTGCACGTCAGCACACGACGGTGGGCACGATCACTGGTCACGAGCCGAGCTATCACGACCGGTACTTCTACACGTACGCGGTAAGCGGGCAGACATTCCGCCACTGGCAAATCCCGCATCGGGTGACGTGGCATCTGGGGCAGAAGGTCGTTGTCTACTATGATCCCCAAGACCACGCTACGAGCTCGCTGACGGACTTCTCGGAGCGCAGTGCGGACGCGACCGGTCCCATCTCGTTGCTCCTCGTCCTGACCGTGGGGCTCATCGGCTACATCCTGTACGAGGCACGACACCAGGCGCGGGCCATGGACCGCACGAGAATTCCGGACGACCCCG
>DASSNU010000008.1:0-172655 GCA_035701265.1 Gemmatimonadaceae bacterium
GAGAGTGATTACGCCGACCTTCATTCCGGGACGACGCAACGAAGTGGGAATGGCGAACGCCTCAAACGAAATGGGAACGGCGAACGCCTCAACGGTAGTTCCCGAACTTGAGCTCGACGCCGAAATCCTTGCCGCGAAGGAGCGCGATCGCCTGTTGCAAGTCATCGCGCGACGGCGATGTGACGCGCACCTGATCGCCCTGAATGGCCGCCTGAACCTTCTTGAGCTTTGCTTCCTTGATCGCGGCGGCGACTTTTTTCGCCGTGTCACCGTCGAGCGCCATTTTCAGCGCCACCTCGCGACGCACGGTGTCCCCGCCGGCCGGCTTGATCTCTCCGGGGTCGAGATTCTTCACCGGTACGCCGCGCCTTATCAGCTTCGACTGAAGTACATCCCACAGCGCGTTCATCTTGTAGTCATTCTCGGCCGTGAGAACGATCTTGCCCTCGGCGCGATTCAGCTCAATTGTAGCCGGAGATCCCTTGAAGTCGTATCGCTGGGAGATTTCCTTCTGCGCCTGATTGACGGCGTTGTCGACCTCCTGGAGGTCCACGCCGGTCGTGACGTCGAACGTGTGCTGCTGCGCCATGATACCGCTGCTCCCGTCGGTGTGGGACGGTGTGCAAGATCGGCATCGGGGAGCGCGGCTTCAAGGGCCGCGGCGGCGCGCACGCACGCGCCGCCGCGCGGGTGGCTACCTGTCGTCCTTGTGGTCGTCCTTGTCCTTCCCCTTCTTGAGCCAGACCAGAATAACGCCGCACTGCGCGAGCGGCAGTCGCGCGTACTCGGGGGGAAGTCCCGCCAGTCCGGGATAGAGCTCGATCGCCAGGATCTGATCCGGATCGATCGTGTCGAGGATGGACGCGATCACCGTGTTGTTGCTCGGCACTTCCTCGCGGAGCAGTTCGGGGGCGACCTGCTGGCGCGGGGGCTGGTCGCCGACGATCTCGCTCTGCACCGGCACGCCGTCCACGAACACGAGCGGCTCACACCGACCGCGTCCGCGGATCACGTAGCTGCTGCGGTACGGAATGAGATGGAAGCCCGGGCGACGGCGAAGGAGATCAACGGAGCGATTGGCCGGATGAGCGGCAATGTCCTGCGCGGTGATCGAGTAGCCGTTGCCGTTCTCGCGGCGCTGCTCCCATCCCGGGATGAGGAGCCACGGCTTTCGCGTGGTCGTCACCACCACCGTCGCGAGCTCCGTCGCCACGGGTGAGAGCGTGAAGCTCACCGTGGTGGTGTCTGGCACCTGGAGATGCGCAAGCGCCTTGGCCGGCGCGAAGCCGAGGGCGCGCACCACCACCGTCTCCCACCCCGGGCGCAGCGAGCGCCAGAGATACACGCCCGTGGTATCGGTGCGCACCGTATCGGCGCGGTCGAGCAGGATGATCTGCGCCCCGTACACAGGCTCCTGCTTGCCGTTCACGAGCACGCTCACGTGGACGCGGAGCGCGGCCGTGTTGGGAGGAGGAGTCCGGTCCGGATGGGCGGGTGGGGGTGCCGGCGACTGCTGCGCGGCGAGGCGGGTGGACGCGGTTGCCACGAGCGTGAGCGCGGCAAGCGTGGCGGCAAAGGCGCGGAGGGACACGCGATCCTCCCTGGGCTGGAACGGGGAGCACGAGAACACTGGCCAAGTTGCGGCTACAGAAAAGACGCCGCCGGCCGTGCTTCATGCACACGCGCCCAAGATGCGTAATCCGTGCCGGTTACGCGAGAGGACCAGCTACTCGAACATCCACGCCAGCTCAGTTCGGAGGCGGCCTCCCCCTGCCGGGCGGAGCCACGCCCTTCCCCACCGTATCTCGGTGATCAGCGCCCGGAGTTGTCGTGGCCGTTGCCACGCGGCGCAGGTGCCGGGGATGATGGCGCGGATCTCTCCGGGGACCCGGCGCTCGAACCTGCCCCAGACCCTCCACCTGCCGGACTGGAGCGTGGCGTGCTGCCTGAGGAGGCTCCGCCGCTCCAACCGCCCGACCGCTCCCAACCGCCGGACCCGCCCGAGGAGCCGCGCCCGGTACTCCGCGATCCCGCGCTGCCGCCGTACGGATTCCGTGAATAACCACCGGAAGGGTGGGAGCCGCCGCGTGACTCCGGGCGGGCGCCGCTGGATGCGGGCGCGCCGCGGCGAGGGCTGGTGCGCTCGGTCTCGGGACGATCGCCGCTCATGGGGTGCCCGCCTGGCGCGCGGCGATCATGGCCGTCCACACCGGTGCCCCCATCAGGACGTCGCGTGCTGGAAGCCGGCGTATCGCCAGCACCGGGAGCCTTGAGCGTGCCGGTGCCGGCGCCCCCGGAGGGAGGCAGTGGCACCTCGTGCACCATCGGGGGCGCGTCGATGCGTGGCGACGGATCGGCGACCGTCCCGCCGCCACCCGCGCCCAGCCTGACGTCGCCCGGAGCGGCCACCCACCCGTTGGCGTCGAGCGGACGAAAGGCGCTCGTCGCGTCCTGCGGATCGTTCGGTGAGGAGGACGAATCGGTGATGATCGCAACCTGCCCGCCGTGCCGCTCCCCTGGCGCCGTTCCCTCACGCCCCGGAGTGTCGCTGGACGGTGTGCCCGGGCGCGTCGGACGCGTGGCCACCTGCGGCGGCGCGGACGGCTGCTCTGGGACAGCGTACCCTGGCGTTCCTTCCGCGTAGTGGTGATACGCCAGGTACCAGTCGTAGTGGAACGGGACGCACCGTGCACCGTCGTAGCGAAATGCCGTGTGCCGTCTGGCCGCGCACTCGCGATCGACGCGAAGCGGACTGAAGAGCGCGCGCCCGAACGCGAGCGTGAAGGCCGGCACGGTCCCGAAGTCCATATAGACGTCCACCGCCCAGTCGTCGTCCGACATCCCCGTCGGGACGACGAGCGACGCGATCGCATCGGCCGTGCTCCACGGATTCCAACTCGTGTACTGAAAGATCCCGAGCCGGCGCCGCAGCGCCGACGGCGACTGTAGCATCCACCGCGTGTCCAGCGGGCGGCGGGAGGCAATGAGCACGATGAGGCGCGGCGTGATGCTCGTGGCGGACACCGGATTCGACACGTAGTACCACCGCTGCAGCGCGGCATAGGGCCGTTCGAGCGGCGCGTGGTAGCCGGCGTCGAGCGGGCGGACATCCTGCGTGTATCCGGGGAAGAGCATCGACGCGCCGCTGCCGGGAGTGATGGAGAAGACGGCGGCGTAGGCCGGCTGGTTGAGCTGGAAGGCCACCTGCGTGCGCGTGCCCGCGAAATCGTACGGGTAGAGTCGCGCCTCGAGGGGACGCGGCCCAACGCGCTGAGCGGCGGCGGACGCGGGGAGCGCCAACAGCGACGCTGCGATGGCAGCAAGCATGGATCTCGACATGGCACGCTCCAGCGAGGGTCCCGGCGAAGCGCTGCGCACCGGTACGGGTGCGCGTTCGCAAGGGATGTTCCGCATCCGTTCCCGCGCCTGCGACACGGCAACACAAGGACTTACGACAGCGGTGCCGCGACGCGGAAGAGTGCGGTGCCCTCGCCCGTGGACGCGGGGTGTCATCTCAGGAGGGCAGTCGCCGTACCGTCGATGCGCAGCCCGCCGATGCACGGCGTCGCGCGTCAACGCGTGCCGATGCCGCGATCGATGCGCGTGGGTGCGCCTGGACCGGACAGGACGAGACGCTGTGCGACGCACGATGTGGCGCGTGCGGCGGCACTCACCCCAGGAACGACTCCAGCGCGCGCGCGCGAGAGACGTGGCGGAGGCGGGAAAGCGCTTTCTCCTTGATCTGGCGCACGCGCTCGCGCGTGATCCCGAGCAGCGCGCCGATCTGCTCGAGCGTCATCGGCTCCTCGCCGTCCAACCCGAAGTACAGGCGCAGAATCTTGGCCTCGCGCTCCTTGAGCGACGCCAGCGCCTCCTCCACCGACTCGGTGAGCGCCTTCTCGAAGGTCAGCTCGTCGGGCGTGGGGTTCAGGTTGTCGGGCAGATAGTCGAGCAGCTTGTTGTCCTCGCCCGGAGCGAGCGGCGCATCGAGCGAGAGGTGCGTCTGCGAGATGGAGATCGTCTTGGCGACCTCCTCCTCGGTGATGTCCATCTCCTCGGCGATCTCCTCGTGCGTGGGCTCGCGGCCGAGCTCCTGCAGGAGCGCATTGGCGCGCTTGCCGATGCGGTGCAGCGTGCCGGCGCGGTTCAGCGGGACGCGGACGATGCGCGACTGCTCGGCCAGCGCCTGGAGGATCGCCTGGCGAATCCACCAGACGGCGTAGGAGATGAACTTGATCCCCTTGGTCTCGTCGAATTTGTGCGCCGCGCGAATGAGGCCGAGGTTCCCCTCGTTGATGAGATCGGCCAGCGCGACGCCCTGATTCTGGTACTTCTTCGCGACGGAGACCACGAAGCGCAGGTTCGAGCGGACGAGTTTGTCGAGCGCATCGGGGTCGTTCTCGCGGATGCGCTGCGCCAGTCGCGCCTCCTCATCCCGATCGATCAGCGGGTAGGCGCTGATGTCGCGGAGGTACTGGTCCAGGGAGCCTTCGTCGAACGAGAGCTTCTTGTGGGGAGGGACAGCCATGCGAGCAGCGGCTCCTGAGAAAGCTGCGAGGCCGCCCGAACGGCGGCCGGGAATTCCGTCGTCGGCGTGCGGCCAGGGGCCTAGTGAATGCGCGTCCCGATGCGCGACCAGCGGACGTTGGTGAGGCACGGGTGCCGATCGTGCCCACTGTGATCGCAACTGTAGTACACGATCATTGGCCGCCCCCGCAGCAGGGAGTCCGGAACGAACCCCCAGTACCGGCTATCCCAGGAGTCATCCCGGTTGTCACCGAGCGTGAAGTAGTTCCTGTCAGGGACGACCAAGGGACCCCAGTTGTTACCGGACGGATGCAGGCCAATGCTCGCTTCGGCGTTCTTCACCAGATAGGGGCGCTGCCAGAGGAATTCTTCCGACGCGCGGTCCCGCGGCCCCTCGTGGATGACGTAGGGCTCGTCCACGCGCACACCATTGACGAGCAGTACGCCGTCGCGCATTGCGACCGTGTCGCCGGGGAGACCGATGAGTCGCTTCACGAACACCTTGGACGGACCGCGCGGGAAATCGAAGACGATCACGTCGCCGCGCTTGGGCTTCTCGAATGCGGGGAGTCGCTTGTGGAGGAAGGGGATCTCGGCGCCGTACACCGCCTTGTTCACCAGCAGGAAGTCGCCCACCAGGAGGGTGTGCTCCATGCTGCCGGATGGGATGGTGTACGGCTGGACGATGAAGGTGTGGATGATGATGACGACCACGATCGCCACCAACACGGTGGCGCCCCAATCCCAGAGGAAGCTCCACCGGCCGCGCCGCTTGTTGGCCGCACGCAGCGACTGCGCGCGCCGCAGCGGGTCGGGTTGGGGCGTCGGGTCGGAGGGAGTGGAGAGTTGGCGGTCGCTCATGCGTGACTCACGCCGCGGTACAAAGAGAGATTGTTCGGCACGGGTCGCGCGGAGCGGCCCGGAATCGCCGGTCGGCGCGGCGTGGCCCTGCAGTCGCCACCGTGGGTCGTGCGTGCCACCTCCCGCGCCCACCGCGTCTCGCCGAAGACTCCGCCGCCGCGCCGGACGTCACGCCCGAACCCGCTGGACGGCACGGCGACGCAGGGACGCCGCCATCGCCTTCCTTGAAGGTGCAATTAAGACGCGTCGCGGACGGGATGCAAGGTCGCCCACGCGCGGGTGCGTGCGCACCACCATCACGCCGACTGCGCGGGATAGTTGTCGATCTGGGCCCGCTGGAGCCGCCCGGAGTAGTCCACGTAGATGGCCTTGGTTTCCGAATAGAAATCGTACACCGCCCATCCCCCCTCCCGATGGCCGTTCCCCGTCTGTTTCACGCCGCCGAAGGGGAGGTGCGCCTCCGCGCCGATCGTCGGTGCGTTCACGTAGGTGATCCCCGTGTCGAGCACATCCATGGCGCGGAAGGCGAGGTTCACATCGCGCGTGTAGAGCGACGACGAGAGCCCGTAGCGCACGTCGTTGTTGACGGCGAACGCCTCCTCCGGCGTGGCGACGCGGATCACCGAGAGCACGGGGCCGAAGATCTCTTCCTGCTCCAACCGAGAGCCCGCGCGCACGCCGGCAAAAATCGTCGGCTCGAAGAAGTAGCCGTGCTCGAGCCCCGCGCCCGATGCACGGCGGCCACCGCACACCAGCTCCGCGCGCTCCTCCGCGCCCACGTCGATGTAGCTCTCCACCTTGCTCCGTGCGGCATCGCTCACGAGCGGACCGACATCCGTGTCGGACGCGCGCCCGTCGCCCAACCGGAGCGTGCCGACGCGGTCCGCCAACCGCGCGAGAAACGCATCGTGCACGCCCTGCTGCACGATGAGCCGGCTGGTGGCCGTGCATCGTTGCCCCGTGGTGCCGAACGCGCCCCACAGCACTCCCTCCAGCGCCAGGTCCAGGTCGGCGTCGTCCAGCACGATCTGCGCGTTCTTTCCGCCCATCTCGAGGGAGAGTCGCTTGTGCATGCGCCCGCACGTCTCGCCCACCAGACGCCCGGTGTCCGTGGACCCGGTGAACGACACGAGCGCCACGTCGGGATGCTCCACGAGCGCCGCACCGACCGTCTCCCCCGAACCGTGTACGAGCTGCACCGCGCGCGGCGACACTCCCGCTTCGAGGAGAATCTCCACGAATACCGTGGCGGTGTGCGGCACGTCCTCGGCGGGCTTGAAGACCACGGCGTTCCCGCACAGCAGCGCCGGGAAGATCTTCCAGGTGGGGATGGCGAGTGGAAAATTGAACGGCGTGATGATGCCGGCCACGCCGATCGGGCGCCGGACGCTCATCGCCCACTTGTCGCGCAGCTCGCTCGGCACCGTAAAGCCGAACAACCGGCGCCCTTCGCTGGCGGCATAGTACGCGGTGTCGATCCCCTCCTGCACGTCGCCGCGCGTCTCGGCGAGCGGCTTCCCCATCTCGCGCGTCATGAGATCGGCGATCTCTTCCTTGCGCGCCGCGAGGATGTCGCCGGCGCGGCGCATCACGTCCCCACGCGCGGGGGCAGGGACCCGTCGCCATTCGGCGAACCCCTCGCGCGCCGACGCCACGGCGGCGTCCACATCCGCACGCCCCGAGAGGGGAAAGCGGCCGATCACGTCGCGCGTGTCGGCGGGGTTGGTGTTGTCGAAGTACGCGCCGGTGGAAGGCTCCACCCAGGCGCCGTCGATGTAGTTGCGAAAGGTCTTCATGCTACCGCACAGCGTGAGGTCAGAGTGAGATCACCCGCACGTCCAGAGTGCAGGGTGCTGAGGAGTGGGAAGCGCGTGCCCCGTGCGCGGGAGCACCTCGCGGGTGGCAAGGGCCAGCGACCAGAGCACGGCGAGCAACGCGAGCACGTGCGCGACCGGTGCGCGATGGCGCCAGCTCCACACCGCCGCCCACGTGCCGGCCACGAGCAACACGGCGAGCGACGTGAGATACGCGAACAACGGCACGCCACAGCGCACACCGTACGGCCAGAGCGTGACCGCCGCGGCGAGCACGACGGTGAGACCGGCACGGAGGAGGACTCCCGCGCGTGTCCGCCACGCGCGCGCGGGGGCCTGCGCACGCGCCGTATCCGGAGGTGCGCCGGGGACGCCGGCAAGCGCCCCGCGCGGAGGCGCCTCTTCGGGAGCGCGCGTGCGCTCGAGCAGCTCGTCATCCGAGAGCGCGGCGAGCTGCTTGTCGATCTTGGCGAGATCCTTGTCCCATTTGGTGGCCATCATCCCTCCCCGCGAGCGGCGGTGCCGAACGGCGTGCGCGGCGCGGCGCATGGTCGCGCGCCGGTCACGCGCGTTCCCGGCTCAGTCCGTACCGCTCGATCTTCTTGTAGAGGTTGGAGCGCGGCATCTCGAGCGCACGCGCCGTCTCCGACACGTTCCACTCGAACTCCCGCAGCTTGGCCAGCAGGAACGACCGCTCCGCGCTGGTCTTGAACTCCTCGTACGTACGGCACTCGACCAGAGTGCCAATGCTCGCCTGATCCGTCGCGCGGCGACCGACCAGCCGGTCCACGTCGGCGGCGGTGATGCGCGGTGCGGACGAGAGGATGAGCAGCCGCTCCACGGTATTGCGGAGCTCGCGAACGTTGCCGGGCCACTCCAGCGACGCCAGCCGCTCCACCGCGTCGGGGGTGAAGGTGCGCGGCACCATGCCGTCGTGTGCGGAGAGCAAGCGCACGAAGTGCGCGACGAGCAGCGGGATGTCCTCCCGGCGCTCGCGCAGCGGCGGCACGGCCACGGGAACCACGTTCAGCCGGTAGTAGAGATCCTCGCGAAACCGGTCGGCGCCGATCTCCTCCTCGAGATTCTTGTTGGTGGCGCTGAAGACGCGCACATCGACGGACACGGCCTTGGCGCTTCCAATGCGCGTCACCACGCCATCCTCCAGCACGCGCAGCACCTTGGCCTGCGCCGAGAGGCTCATGTCGCCCACTTCATCCAGGAAGAGCGTGCCGCCGTTCGCCTGCTCGAACTTCCCCGCGCGATCGGCAATGGCGCCGGTGAACGAGCCCTTCATGTGACCGAACAGCTCGCTCTCGATCAGCTCGCCCGGAATGGCGGCGCAGTTCACCTCCACGAACGGCTGCGCGGCGCGCGGACTCAGCCGGTGCAGCGCACGCGCGACGAGCTCCTTTCCCGTACCGTTCTCGCCGGTGATCAGCACGCGCGCCGGGGTGGGCGCCACGCGCTCGATCTTCTCGACCAGCGAGCGGATGGCGAAGCTGCGCCCCACCAGCTCGTAACGCGACTCGATGCTCTCGCGCAGCCGCGCGTTCTCCTCGTGGAGATCGACGTGCTGCAGCGCATTGCGCAGCGTGACGAGGATGCGGTCGGTGTCGAGCGGCTTCTCGAGAAAGTCGTACGCGCCCAACTGCGTTGCTTCCACCGCGGTCTGCACCGTCCCGTGGCCGCTGATCATGACGACGATCGCTGCCGGATCGAGCTGGCGGATGCGCTTGAGCGCCTCCAGTCCGTCGATCCCCGCCATCTTCACATCCAGAAAGACCAGGTGCGGGCGCCAGCGCTCGTACTCGGCCAGCGCATCCACCGCCGTACCGACGGTGCGCACCTCGTAGCCCTCGAACTCGAGCAGCTGTCCGAGCGCGCTGCGGATCCCCTGCTCATCATCGGCGACCAGTACGCGACGCATCATTGTCCTGTCCGGTACAGCGTCACGCCGCTCGGCGTCGTGCGGATGTCGGCGACGTAGGGGGGCACGGGAAGCGGGATCCCCTCGCGGCTCACGCCGTCGGGACGTGTCTTCCCGATCAGGCGATCGAGCAGCCGCGGCACCGCCGACGGGGGAACGGTGACGTCGTGCACGGCGAGCGATTCCACGCGGAACTCGGCGAGCGACGGCTGCACCATGTGGAGCGTGCCTCCCAGCTCGATCGGTTCCTGGTCGCCGAGCACGCCCGCCAGCGGCCCGCGCACGGCGCTGCCGCCCAGGTCGCGCGGCGAGATGGTGCCGCGCAGGAGGATCCGGTCGCCCATCACCGCGGCCTCGGTGCCCTTGGTGGAGGCGGGGAACTGGCGCGAGATCTCGGAGAACACGAACGCCGCGAGATCGGCGGGCGTGATGGAGACGCGCTCCGGCGCGTCGCGCGTACCCAGGCGCTCGATGGCGTTGCGCGCGCGGACGGCGCCGGCGCGCGTGAGCGGCTTCCAGGCGGGTGCGCCCCCCGCCGCGCTCACTTCGGCGCGCTCCTCCCGCGCCTGGCGATCGCGCAGGTACCACCCCGCGGCGAGCGCCACGGCGCCGACGACGATCACGATGAGCACTCCGCGAATGAATCGCATGGTCAGCCGAGCGCGCGCGCGGGCGCGCCGAGCGGGGCCGCGTACAGGATGGCGTAGCGCGGGCCGGCAGGAGTGAGCACGCTGGAGACGAGATCCACGCTCGCCACGTCCACCGACGCGCTGTGCTCCACGCGTTGTGCGGCGCGCGTGAGCGCGAAGCTGTCCTCGCGCGAGAGCGGGCGCTTGATGCGTCCGAGCGTGACGTGCGGCCGGAACGGGCGCCCCTCCACGTCGTAGCCGAGCATCGCGCATGCACTCTCGATGTCATGCTGCAGCAGCTCGAGCTTGCCGTCGTGCGAGAGTCCCGCCCACACGGAGCGAGGTCTGCGCAGGTTGGGAAAGGCGCCCACCCCGGCGAAGTGCAAGGTGAGCGGGCGGCCGCGCGCGGCCACATCGGCCACCGTGCGCTGCAGCTCGTCCAGCCCGCGCGATGTGGGCGCGCCCAGAAACTTGAGGGTGAGGTGCAGCGCGTCTCCGCGCACCCACGTGACCGCTCCGGGAGTCACGCTGCTCCGCAGCGGAGCGGTGGCCGCGTACAAGGCGTCCCGTACGGGTGGCGGGAAGTTAACCGCGATGAAGAGACGCACCGCCCTCGCCGATGTCGGGGAGCTCCACGGCGAAGTGCGTGTAGCCGTGTGCCGACGCGATGCGCACGGCATCCGCGCGCAGCGTCTCGTCCTCGAGGCTCACCTCGCCCTGGAGCGTGAGCACCGCCAGCGACCCACGGATCTCGACGGTACCCGGCAGCCCGATGGCCGCGAGCGCCCGTTCCAGCCGTTGGACAGTCATGCCGCCGTCACCCCCTCGAGTACGTTGAGCGACCCGGAGCGGAAACCGCGCAGATCCACCGCCACGCGCGCGAACCCCGCCTGCCGCACGGCGGAACGGATCGCGCGCATCCCTGCGGGCGAGAGCCAGCGCCCCAGCTCCGCGCGCGAGAGCTCTACCCGCGCCAACTCTCCATGATGGCGAACGCGCAAGTCCCCCGCGAGCCCGAGCGCGCGCAGGGCACGCTCGGCACCCTCCACCTGCCGCAGCCGCGCGTGCGTGACCGGCGTGCCGTAGGGCAGACGCGACGCCAGACACGGGGATGATGGCGCGTCCCACGTGGGCAAGCCGCGCGCGCGCGACAGGATGCGGATCTCGTCCTTCCCGAGCCCCACGTGGGCGAGCGGCGAGTGCACACCACGCTCACGACCGGCAACGGCTCCCGGACGATGTCCGCGAACGTCGTCGGCGTTGGTGCCGTCGGCGATGGTCTCGACCCCCTGCTCCGCCGCCCACGCGCGGACGCGCGTCCAGAGCTCCGACTTGCAGAAGTAGCACCGGTTGGAGGGATTGGCCACGTAGCGCGGATCCGCCATCTCGTGCGTCGCGAGGTCCACCACGCGCACGCCCAGCCGCGCCGCCAGTGCGCGCGCATCGGCGTGCTGATCGTCGGCGAGCGATGCCGACGTACCGATCACCGCGACCACGCGCGCGGGCCCGGCCGCGTCCGCGGCGACCGCGGCCAGATACGTGGAGTCCACCCCGCCGCTGAAGCCGATGGCGAGCGCGGGGTGCGCGTGCGCGCGCAGCCATTCGGCAAGAAGCGCTTCCTTGGCGCGCACCGCATCGGGCACGTCTACCGGCTCATCGCCCGCGGCCGCGGCGCTCGCCGGCGCGCCGCGCGACCCGCCGGGCTCCTGCGCACCGGACGGCGGTGTCGCGTCGTGCTCGCTCACATCACTCATGTGTCAAACGTAGCCCGCGCCGCGGGGCGGGCGAAAGTGGGGCGCGCCGCCCACGACTGGCTGGCGAGTGACGTGCACGCTCCGTAGCTTGGCCGGCATCGCACCTGCCCGCGTGGACATCGCACCTGCCTGGAGGACTCACGCATGCGACCCGATCACGCTCCCGCCCGCACCGCGACCTCTCGCCGCCGCAACCCGGCCCGTGTCGCCGAGCGCTTTCTGCGCCGCCGTGTGGGATTCGCGCTCGCGCTCTCTGCGCTCGGCGTCCTCATCGGTCGTCCGTCACACGGGGACGCGCAACGGCTCGACTACCCCGCGGCACGCAAGGGCGACGTGGTGGATGACTATCACGGCACGCGCATCGCCGACCCGTACCGGTGGATGGAAGACCTCAATGCGCCGGACGTGGCGCAGTGGGTGGCCGCAGAGAACGCGCTCACGAAGTCGTACATGGCACGCATTCCGTATCGCGACGCGATCAAGAAACGCATCACCGAGTTGTGGAACTACCCCAAGGTCTCGCTCCCGCAGCGCGAAGGGGGAAAGCTGTTCTTCCGCAAGAACAGCGGACTGCAGCGGCAGTCGGTGCTGTACGTGCGTGACAGCCTGAACGGCCCGGCGCGCGAGGTGCTGGATCCGAACACGCTCTCTCCCGACGGATCGATCTCCCTCTCCGGCACCTCGCCGTCGCCGGACGCGCGCTACCTGGCGTACTCGCTCTCCGAGGGCGGCGCCGACTGGCAGCAGGTGCACGTGAAGGACCTGCGCACCGGGCGCGACCTGCCCGACACGCTGGAGTGGGTGCGCTTCTCCGGCATCTCGTGGACGCACGATGGACAGGGGTTCTTCTACTCGCGCTTTCCCGCGCGCCCGGATTCGGAGAAGCTGAGCGCCGCGCTGTCCGACATGAAGTTCTACTATCACCGCCTGGGCACACCGCAGTCGCAGGACCGGCTCATCTACGAGCGTCCGGACCTGCCGGCGTACTTCATCAACGGCGGTGTGACGGAGGACGGACGCTGGCTGTTGGTGATCATGTCGCGCGGCTCCGATCCGAGCAACCGGCTGCTGGTGGCCGACCTGGGCGACCCGATGCACCCGAACGTGGGCGCGCCGCTCCGCGCGCTTGTGGATCGCGATACCGCCAGCTTCAGCCCGCTGGGCACTGTGGGGAACACCCTCTACGTGCTCACCGATCTCGCCGCGCCCAACCGGCGCATCGTTTCCACGGATCTCTCGGCGGGCGGCGCGCCGCAGTGGCGCACCGTGGTGCCCGAAGGGAAGAACGCCATCGAGGGCGTGGCGCTGCTGCCGGACCGCTTCGTGATCGAGTACCTGGTGGACGTGAAGAGCGACGTGCGCTTCGTCTCCCTCGATGGGAAGCCGATGGGCACGCTCCCCCTGCCGGGCGTGGGCACGCTGGCCGGGATGAGCGCGCGGCAGGACACCCCCGAGCTGTTCTACGGCTTCACGTCGCCGCTCTACGCCACCGTCTCCTTCCGCTACGACCTGCGCACAGGAAAGAGCACGAGCGTGGACGACGCGCGTCCCCCCTTCGACCCGAGCCAGTACGAGACGAAGGAGGCGTTCGCCACGTCCAAGGACGGCACGCGCGTCCCCGTGTTCATCACCATGCGGAAGGGGATGAAGCTCGACGGCTCGCATCCCGCCATGCTGTACGGGTACGGCGGGTTCGACATCAGCACGACGCCCACGTATCGCACCGATGTCCCGATGTGGCTGGAGCTGGGCGGCATCTGGGTCACGGCGAGCATGCGCGGCGGCGGCGAGTACGGCGAGGCGTGGCACCATGCCGGCATGCTCGACAAGAAACAGAACGTCTTCGACGATTTCATTGCCGCCGCCGAGTTCCTGGTGAAGGAGGGGTATACGTCACCATCGAAGCTCGCGATCAGCGGCGGCTCCAACGGCGGGCTGCTGGTGGGCGCGGTGCTGGAGCAACGTCCCGACCTGTTCGCCGTGGCGCTCCCCGCGGTGGGCGTGATGGACATGCTGCGCTACGACCGGTTCACCGGCGGGCGCGCATGGGTGCCGGAGTACGGCACGTCGAGTAATCCGGAACAGTTCGCCTATCTTGTGAAGTACTCGCCGCTGCACAACATCCATGCGGGCACCTGCTATCCGGCCACCTTCGTGACGACCGCCGACCACGACGACCGCGTGGTGCCGAGCCATTCGTTCAAGTTCACCGCCACGCTGCAGGCAGCGCAGGGGTGCGACAAGCCGGTGCTCATTCGCGTGGAGACGGAGGGGAGCCACGGCTACCGTCCCACCGACAAGCGGATCGACGAGTTGGCGGACGAGTGGGCGTTCACGGCGTGGAACATGGGACTGCAGGTGGGGGCGACGCCGTAGCGGCCGCGGGCGTAGCGGCCGCGCGCGGGGACGCTCCGTCCGGCACGGACGCTTGCGCACGCTCCACCCCGGCAGCGCCTGCGCGCGCGGGAGGCGCGTGCGCACGAAGTCCGTCCGCGACAGGCGCGGTGGCGTGCCCTTCCGCGATCGGCCGGTAGCGCAACGCCTCGGCCACGTGCGATGCCTCGATGCCCTCCGCGCCATCCAGGTCGGCGATGGTGCGCGCCACGCGTAGCACGCGGTGGTAGCCGCGCGCGGACAGTCGAAGCCGCTCCGCGGCGCGTACGAGCATGGCGCGCGCGTCGGGCGCGACGGCGGACTGCGTGTCGAGCCAACGTCCCGGCACGCGCGCGTTCGAGCCGACTCCGCCGAGGGCCCGGTAGCGATGGCGCTGCCGCAGACGCGCCACTTCGATGCGCGCACGGATCGCCGCCGACGGTTCGCCGCCCGCGGGTGCGCCGAGGGCCTGGAGCGGCATGGCCCCGACGTGCACGTGCAGATCGATCCGGTCGGAGAGCGGGCCGGAGAGTCGTGCACGGTACCGTGCGATGTCCGCAGCCGTGCACGTACACGGCTGCCGTGCTCCGGGGCCAGCGTGTCCGCACGGGCACGGATTCGTGGCACCCACGAGGGAGAAGCGCGCGGGAAAGGTGACCGAGGTGGCCGCACGCGAGAGTACCACGCGGCCATCCTCGATGGGCTGTCGCAGCACCTCGAGCACCGACCGCGGAAACTCGAGCATCTCGTCCAGGAAGAGCACGCCATGGTGCGCGAGGCTCACCTCGCCGGGGCGCGGCACGCTCCCTCCGCCCACCAGTCCGGCCGCCGAGATGGAGTGATGCGGCGCGCGAAAGGGGCGAGCCAAGCCGATGGACGGAGCAGCCGCGAGGAGCCCTGCCACGGAATGCACGGCGATTACCTCGAGTGCCTCCTCCTCCGTGAGCGGTGGCAGCACGGAGGGAAGACATCGCGCGAGCATGGTCTTCCCCGCCCCGGGCGGTCCCACGAGCAACACACCGTGCTCTCCCGCGGCCGCGATCTCGAGCGCGCGCTTGGCGTACGTCTGTCCCACGACATCGGCGAAGTCCGGCGACGCGGGTACGACGGGCGCGGGCTGCGGCGCCGCGGCGGCGACCAGTGATCCCGCGCGGAGCTGCGCGACCAGCTCGGCCAGCGTCGCCGGCGCCACGAGCGACACGCCGCGCACGAGCGATGCTTCTGCCACGTTCGCTGCCGGAAGGACGAGCGCGCCGCCCTTCCGAGCCACGAGCCGCGCGATGGGAAGCGCACCGCGCACCGGCCGCACGGCACCTTCCAGACCGAGCTCTCCCACGACGGTGATGCCGGCCAGTGCGCCTGGCTCGAGCTGCCGTGTGGCGACGAGGATGCCGAGCGCGATGGGCAGGTCGAACGCGGAGCCTTCTTTTCGCACATCAGCTGGCGCGAGATTCACGGTAACGCGCCGCGGCGGGACGGTGAAGCCGGAATTCACCAGCGCGGCACCCACGCGCTCGCGGCTTTCCTTCACGGCACCGGCGGGCAGCCCGACGATGGTCCACTGCGGCAGGCCGAGCGCGCAGTCCACCTCGACGGTGATCTCGTAGGCATCCACGCCCAGGACGGCGGCGGACATCACGGCGGAGAGCATGCCGCAATGTGCACGGCATGCACGCCGGCGCCGCATCGGTTGCGCGCCACGCGGAGCATCGCGTTGCGCAGTGCTCGGCGCTCGCTTGCCGGTGCGCTGACGCCCGGCTAACCTCCACACGCACTCGTTCTCACCTCTCGCGTCCGATCACCACCATGCGCATCGCTCCCTTCACGCGCCGGTCCATTCTCGTCTGCATCGCTCTGCTGCTCGCCGCGCTCGCGACGGTGGCGCTCGAGGAGCTGGCCGCTCACCCTGCGTCCGCGACGCATGCCGCGCACACCCCTGCGCGCGCCGCCACGCAGGATTCGCTCGGCGCCGAGATTCTGTGGGACAGCTACGGCGTGCCGCACATCTTCGCGCAGGACCGTCGCGGCATTGCGTACGCGCTGGGCTGGGCGGAGATGCGCAATCACGGCGATCTCGTCCTCCGGCTGGTGGCACAGGCCCGCGGCCGCGCGGCGGAGTACCTGAGCGCGGAGTACCGTCGCGACGACCGGTGGGTGTGGACGCTCGACCTCCCCGACGTGGCGGAGCGAATGCTCGAGGCGCAACCGCCGGAGATGCGCGCGCATCTCGACGCCTTTGCCGAGGGGATCAACGCATTCGCCGACGCGCATCCGGAGATGGTGGGCGACTCGGTGCGTGCCGTCCTCCCCGTGCAGCCGGTGGACGTGCTCGCGCACTTCCTGCGCGTGCAGTACGGCTTCTTCCTCATGAATCCGCGCCTGGCGGCAGGCATCACGTCGCAGTGGCGCCGCGCGAACGACGCTACGGGACAGTTGCCCACGTCGACGCCGGACGGCATCACTGTGGCCGACGTTGGCTCCAACGCGTGGGCGATCGCGCCGGGCCACTCGGCGGACGGACACGCGCTGCTCCTCGCGAATCCGCATCTCCCCTGGACCGACGTCTTCACCTGGATGGAGGTGCAGTACGTGGCGCCCGGCGTGGACGTGTACGGCGCGGCGCTCATCCTGTCTCCCGTCATCCAGATCGGGTTCAACGATGACCTGGGCTGGACGCACACGGTGAACACGCAGGACGGCGTGGACTTCTACGATCTCGCCGTCGACGGGAATGGCTATCGCTGGAACGGAAGCGCGCATCCGTTCGAGGAGCGCACGCACGTGATGCGCGTGCGGCAACCCGACGGGTCGATGCGCGACGACACCATGCGCACGCGGTGGTCGGTGCACGGACCGGTAATCGGGGACAAGCCGGGGCACGCGCTTGCGATGCGCGCGGTCGGGCTGGACGGGCCACCTACTCCCGGCGCGCTGGCGCAGTGGTGGGCGATGGGCACGGCGCACGATCTGCGGGAGTTCCTGGCGGCCATCCGTCCCAACCAGATCTCCGGCCAGAACATCACGTACGCGGACCGCGACGGTCACATCATGATGTTCTACGGCGGCAACACGCCCGTGCGCGCGCAGGGCGACCGCGCCTACTGGGAGGGGATCGTGCCCGGGCTCGACTCCACGACGCTCTGGACGACGCTCATCCCCTTCGAGCGCATGCCCCGGGTGACCGATCCGCCGAGTGGCTGGGTACAGAACGCGAACGACCCGCCGTGGTGGGCCACGTTTCCGGTGGTCATCCGCCCCTCGCAGTTCCCGAGCTACATCGCGAGTCGCGAGATGCCGCTCCGTCCGCAGCGGTCGGTGGAGATGCTACTCGACGATCCCAAGGTGAGCTACGACGAGCTGCTCGCATACAAGCACTCCACGCACATGGAGCTCGCCGACCGTGTGCTCGGACCGTTGCTCTCCGCGGTGCGCGCGGCGCACGACACCGGCGTGGCGGACGCGGCGCACGTTCTCGCGGAATGGGATCGCGCCGCGGACGCAGAGAGCCGCGGAGCCGTACTCTTCACGACGTGGTGGGACGTGTACAGCACACGGCTCGGCCGTGCGAGGAGTCCGTGGCGCACGGGGTGGAGCGCATCGGCGCCGCACACGACGCCCACCGGGCTGGCCGATTCCGCCATCGCGGTGGAGGCGCTGGGGGAAGCGGCCGACAGCGTGCGCGCGTGGTACGGCGCGCTGGACGTGCCGTGGGGAGACGTCTACCGGCTGGTGCGCGACACGGTCAACCTCCCGTCGAATGGCGCCTCGGGAGAGTACGGAGTGTTCCGCGTGCAGAACTACGTCCCGATCGGCGGCCATCGGTACGCAGCGGGTGCGGGGGGCGACTCGTTCGTGGCCGCGGTGGAGTTCACGTCGCCGGTGCGCGCTCGCGCACTGGTGGGGTACGGCAATGCGTCACGGGCGGGCTCCCCGCACCGGGTGGACCAGCTTCCGCTGTATGCGCGGAAGGAGCTCCGTCCGGTCTGGCGGACGCGCGACGAGGTGGACGCGCACCTGGAGCTGCGCGAGCGCTTCTGACGCCACGGCGTGGGCCATGCATGAGAGGGCACCGGACTTCCTTGCCGACGACTCGCGGCGAGGGCGGAGCCGGCGCCCACGGTGCGTGCCGCCGGAGTACCCGAGGGCGGGAGACGCATGGACACGCGCGCACGGACGCACGACGCCGCCGACGATGCCGCGGCGACAGACCACGCGGGAGCGGAACCACGGGCGCGCCGGCACGACGACGGTGCCGGGGAGGCGCCAGCGCCCGATGCCACCGTCCTGACCGAGGCGCTGCGGAACGGACCGCTCCTCCGCTCCGTGGCGCTCCTCGGGCTGTTCGTCCTCGCGCTGCTGTACACGTTCTTTCTCGCGCGCGCGTTCTTTCTCCCGATCGCGTACGCGATCATGCTCAACTTTCTCCTCAGCCCGGCGGTGCGCGCCATGCGCCGCGCGCACGTGCCCACGTCGCTGGGTGCCGCGCTGATCGTGCTGTCGCTGGTCGGCGTGCTCACGCTGGGGATCTACGAGCTCGCCGACCCGGCGCAGCGATGGATCGCGCGCACGCCGCACACGCTCACCGCCGCGCGGGCCAAGCTGCGCTCGCTCATCGCGCCCGTGCAGCAGGTCACGCGCACGGCGGAGCAGGTGGAGCGCTCGGCCAACGTCGCCGGTCCACCCACCACGCCGGAAGTGGTGGTGCGGGGCCCGAGCCTCAGCTCCCGCGTGTTCGGCACCACGCGTATCATCGTCGTCGCCGCCATCGAGGTGATCGTTCTGCTCTACTTCCTGCTCGCGGCTGGCGACCGCTTCCTGCAGAAGTGGATCCGGATGCTCCCGCACCTGCACGACAAGAAAAAAGCCGTGCAGATCGCGCGAGAGGCCGAGGCGTCCATCTCGACCTATCTCGGCACGCTCGCGCTGCTCAACGTGGGAGAAGGGATCGTGGTGGCGTCGGCGCTGGCTCTGGCCGGGCTGGCGAACGCGCCACTGTGGGGCGTGCTCGTGGCCGCGCTCGAGTTCATCCCGTATCTGGGCGCCGCGACCGTCGTGCTCGTGCTCACGCTGGCCGGGCTGGCCACCGCGGGGAGCGTGGGACACGCGCTCCTCTACCCGGCCATCTTCCTCGCGATCAACATCGTCCAGGCGAACCTCGTCGTCCCCATGGTGCTCGGCCACCGGCTGACGCTCAATCCGGTGGCGGTGTTCGTCGGGCTCGCCCTGTGGTTCTGGCTGTGGGGAATTCCGGGAGCGTTCATCGCCGTGCCGCTCGTGGCCACATTCAAGATTGTCTGCGACCACGTGCGTGTGTTGGCGCCGATCGGGGAGTTTCTGGGGAAGTAGGCGGCCGCTCGGTGAGCCCCGATCCGGTCGCCGATGCGCTCCGCACGGCGATCGGCGTCGCGACGTCGGCGTCGAGCGCGAGGGGGATGAGCCAGCGCAGGTTGTCGATCACGTTCGGCGGCAAGGCGTCCACCCCTGTGAGGAAGACCTGTTGATCTTCCGCCGTGCGGACGGCGGTGGCATCGGCGTGGAATGCGCGCACCGCGTGCATCCGGTAGACGGGATCGTCCCAGACGAGAAATTCCTCCCACGCGTCGATCGCGACTCCCGTCTCCTCCAGCACCTCACGGCGCGCGGCCTGCACGACGGTCTCCCCGGGCATCACCTTGCCGCCGGGTGCGTTGACGCGCCCCGCCTGCCACGCCGGGCGTGTCTTGTGCATGAGGACCACTCGCGCGCGGTCCTCGGTGAAGAGGAGCGCGAGCACGTACGTGAATGCGCGCGACACGGCGGGTGGAGTACGATCCATAATGTGGCCAGCGACAGCGCAGCGCGTGGTGATGACGTACGGTGCGACGAGCGCGCGCCTCCGGACCTGGCGCGGCCGCGGAAATCTGAAGATGGCCGCTGCGGCACGCCACCGCGCCGGCTAGCTTCCTGCGCATGCGAACTCGGATTCTGATTCTCGCGCGGTCGCTGCCCCGGAGCGCGCTCTGCGGCGCGATGCTCGCTCTCCCGGTCGTCGCGCCACCGCACGTCGGGCGTGCGACGCACGTGCCGCTCGCCACCCGCGTGCCGCTGGATACGCCGCCGCCGGATACCGTACGCGCCGGTGCGACGGGCCATCCAGATTCCCTGCGCGACAGCGTGCGTCCCGCGCCGGGAGATCCCATCGCGGCCGCACGCGCGGCCGACAGCGCGGCTCGCGCGCGCCCGCCCATTCCCGTACTGCCCGGCGCCATCCTCCCCGCGCACCGCATCGTCGCCTACTACGGCAATCCGCTGTCGCGCCGAATGGGGATTCTGGGTGCCATCCCGCCCGACTCCATGCTGGCGCGTCTGGCGGCAGTGGCTGACTCGTTCGCCCGCGCCGACAGCACGACGCCGGTCATGCGCGCGCTCGAGCTGGTGGCGATCGTGGCGCAGGCCTCTCCCGGTCCGCGCGGGCTCTACCGCGCGCGCATGCCGGACAGCGTGATCCAGCGCGTGGGCTCGTGGGCCGACCGCCGCGGCGACCTGCTCATCCTCGACGTGCAACCGGGCAAGAGCCCGATTCTGGACGAGGTGCGCTCGCTGCTCCCCTTCCTGCGCGAGCCGCGCGTGCACCTGGCACTCGATCCGGAGTTCGCCATGCGACGCACCGGAGGCGCCCCGGGAACGCGCATCGGCTCGCTGGACGCGGAGGACATCAACGCGGTGATCGACACGCTCACGGCGTTCGTGCAGCGCGAGGGGCTCCCCCCCAAGGTGCTCATCGTGCACCGCTTCACGCAGGCCATGGTGCGCCACGCGTCCCGCATTCGCCCCACGCCCGAGGTGCAGGTCGTGATGACCATGGATGGCTTCGGCACGCAATACCGCAAACGCGACTCGTACCGGCGCTACATTGCGGCGGAGCCGGTGCAGTTCGCTGGCATCAAGCTCTTCTACCGCAACGATCGTCCGCTCTTCACGCCGCGCGACGTGGTGGCGCTCGACCCCGAGCCGCTGTTCATCACGTATCAGTGAAACGCGCATCGCCTGCGTGCGTGCCCTGCGCACCGGGCGACCGCTCCGAGTGTGCGAGGCGCCGCACGCGCGGCGTCTCGCGCATCGCACTCGCCGCTGCTCGCGCGACTATTCGCGCGGCTCGGTGCCGAGCAACCGATTCCAGATCGTGTACGGGACGCGGTCCTTCGGCACGATGTATTGCCCCGGCTGCGCGGAGACGCGGCCCTCGGCGGTGAACTCGCGCGGCGGATCGCGCGACAGATCGGTGTAGGTGCCGCCCTCCTGCAGGCGTGCGCCCACGGGAAGCACGGGGATGCGCATGAGATCGTCATCCGCAAGACCGTGCAGGGCGCGGTGCAGACCCTTCAGCTCGTACGCCGTGCGCGGGTGGCGGGAGGATTCCTGCGAGGTGGGGCCGATGTTCTGCCCCGCCATGTGATCGGGGTGGAGATCACGCTCCCACTCCGGTGGATGTGACCGCTCTTCCTGCGGCTTCGGTTCGCGCCCCGACAGTTCGTCCTTCGTGCCGCTCATCGACCACTCCCCTGCTGGATGTTCACGCCCCGGAAGGCGGTTGCACACTCGGTGCCGCCCCGGCCGAGAGCGTCACGTGCGCAACCGCGCTCACGGCACGGCGCGCACGCCGCGCAACACCTCGATGCGCTGCTCCACGAGCGAGACGAGCTCCGCCATCTCCGCCGTGTCGAACACGAGCGAGGCGCCCGCGGCGGCATAGATGTCCGGCAGCGGACGCGTGTTTCCCAGCGCAAGCGCCGCCTTGTAGCGGGCCACCGCATCCGCGGGATCGGCCAGGCTCCGCCGCCAGATCTGGAGCGCGCCGAGCTGCGCGATGCCGTACTCGATGTAGTAGAACGGCAGCTCGAAGATGTGGAGCTGCCGGTACCAGCGCGCCACGCGCTCGGCGTCCAGTCCCGTCCAGTCCACCCCTGGCTCGAAGCGCGCGCGGATCTCGAGCCACGCGCGATCGCGCGCGTCGCGATCTCCGCCGTCGCCGCTCGTGTAGATCCACCGCTGGAACGCATCCACGCTGGCAATGTGCGCCAGGCTGAACAGAATGTCCTCCAGATGCTCCGCCTGCGCGCGACGCAGCTCGTCCGCCGTGTAGTAGCCCTCCGGTGCGCCGAGATGCGGCGCGGCGAGGAGCTCCATGCCCATGGAGGCCAGCTCCGATGCCTCCGAGCCTGTGCCGCGCTGCCAGAGAAAGGGCAGCGCGGAAGCGAGGAACGCGTGGAAGCAGTGTCCCGCCTCGTGCACGAGCGTGTTGACATCGTCCGCGACGCCGACGGCGTTCATGAAGATGAACGGACGGCGCCGGAAGGGGAGCCGCGTACAGTAGCCGCCGGGCGCCTTCCCTTCGCGACTTTCCAGGTCGAGGAGCTCCTCGCGCGCCATCGTCCGGAAATACTCGCCCAGCTCCGGGTCCACCGCCCCGAACACCCGCTCGGCCACCAGCACGAACGTCTCGACGTCGTCGAACGGGCGCAACGGCGGCGCGCCTTCCGGATCCACCTGCAGGTCCCACGGCCGCACGGTACTGAGCCCCAGGCGGTTGCGCCGAATCGCGAGCACGCGCTCCACCGCCGGCACCACGCACTCCTCCACCGCGCGGTGAAAGCGCCCCACATCGTCACGCGAGTAATCGAAGCGATGCTTGGCCGCGAAGCAGTAGGCCTGGAAGTCGGGGAAGCCGGCATTGCGTGCCACCTCCGTGCGCAGCGCGTACATCCGGTCGAACTGATCGGCCAGCGTGTCGCGTGCATCCAGGTACGCGCGCGCGCCAAGACGAAACGCGCGTTCGCGCTCGTCGCGGTCGGGGCTCTGCAGATACGGCTGGAGTTGGGGGAGCGTTTTGCGCTCGCCGTCCCACTCGACCGTCATCCCCCCGGTCACCTTCTGATACGCGGCCGCCAGCTCCTCCACCTGTGAGAGCAGCGGCACGTTCTCCGGACGGAAGATCGCGGCATCGGTGCGGAACTCGCGCACGGTGACGAGCATGTCCGCGCGATCGTAGCCGAGATCGAGCAGCCGGCGCGCGAGCCGCACTTCCTGCTCGTCCACACGCGGAAAGATGTCCGCCGAGAAACGCAGGTATGCGTCTTCCGCGCGCTGATCGGCCGTGTTGCCGGTGTAGGCGACCATGGCCATCGTGCCGGCCTCCACCACGAGCTCCTGCAGCCGCGACCAGGTGGCGAGCCATTCGTCGGCAGTGTCGCGCGTGAGCGGAGCGGTGGCGAGGCACTCGTAGTACGGGGCCAGGTCCTCCCAGCGAGCGTCCGCAAAGGTGGTTGGCGACGACGGCAGGTCGAGCATCGGTTGGTGCTCCTACGAACGGTGAGGCACGGACATGTGCGGGCAAGGCCCCGGCCGCGCGAGGGGCAGACCGCGTGCCCCACTGAACGGCTGCGCGGTGGCCGGTGGACGGCGTCCCCGGGGGGGGCGCGATGCATCGAGCGTGCGCGCGCGCGCACCGCCGAGTAATATGCCCGTCACGGCCGCGATGCGGGAGCGGTCCACGACGAATCACACATGCCAGGGGTCCGCTGCTCGTTACCTCTTGCAATGGCCGCGGGGACCGCACCCGCGGAGTGCGGAGACGGAGATCGGGCGCGGCACGCCGGCCGGAGCGGTGATACAGGAGCGCGGATGACGGGGGAGCTCGCAATGGGACAGCAGCATGCGACGCGTGCGCCGCTCATGCGCGCGGTGGTGCTGACGGCGGCGGGGGGACCTGAGGTGCTGGCGCTGCGCGAGGTCCCACGCCCTCGCCCGGGGGAGGACGAGATCCTCGTTCGCGTTCGCGCCACGTCGCTCAATCGCGCGGATCTCCTCCAGCGGCAGGGGCGCTATCCTGCTCCCCCCGGCGCACCGCAGGACATTCCCGGGCTGGAGTTCGCCGGCGAGGTGGTCGAGCTCGGCGCGCGCGTGTCCGCGTGGACGGCGGGCGATCGTGTGTTCGGGATCGTCGCGGGCGGAGCGCACGCGGCGTACGTGGTGGTGCATGAGCGGGCGGTGGCGCGCGTGCCCGACACGCTCGACTGGGTGCAGGCGGCCGCCGTCCCCGAAGCGTACATCACCGCGCACGACGCGCTCGTGGCCGGCGCCGCGCTCCGCCCGGAGGAGCGTGTGCTCGTCCATGCGGTGGGAAGCGGCGTGGGGCTGGCCGTCGTGCAGCTCGCGCGCGCTCTCGGCGCCGTGCCGTACGGCTCCACGCGCACGGAGTCCAAGCTGGATCGCGCACGCGCGCTGGGACTGGAGGATGGTCTGACGGTGAGCGCGGAGCTCGCGCCTCTCGTGCAGCGCGCGCGAGAGTGGACCGACGGCGCCGGCGTGGATGTCGTTATCGATCTGGTGGGCGGCCCGTACGTGGCGGCGAGCGTCTCGGCGCTGGGCATGCGCGGGCGCATGATCGAGGTCGGCACCGTGGCCGGGCGCGAGGGGGTGCTCGACCTCGCGCAGGTGCTGCGCAAGCGGCTCACCATCCGCGGGACCGTGCTGCGCGCGCGCTCACTGGAGGAGAAGATCCTCGCCACGCGCGCATTCGCGCGGGAGGTGGTGCCGCTCCTCGCGCGCGGTGTCGTGCGTCCGGTCGTGGACCGCGTATTCCCGCTCGCCGATGTCGCCGCCGCGCACGTCCGCCTGGAGGGGAACGAGACGGTCGGCAAGGTGGTGCTGACGGTGGACGACTGACCGCGGCGTGCGCTCAGCGAAGCTCCTTCCGCACCACGAGCTTGAGTCCGGACCACACGTCGTCTACCGCGCACACCTTCACGTCCACGAAGCCCGGTGGGAGCGCGAGCGCGGATGACGTCCTCGGTGATGTCGGCACGCGGCTGCGCGGAGCGATGCCGAGCTTCCTCGCGAGCGGGGCCCCTGAGGAGCCGGCTGCGCCATGACGCCTCCGCGACGTCGCGTCAGGTCACCGGCTGCACCAGGAACTGCTCGATCTTTCCGTCCGGCGTCGTGTAGGTCGACAGGTTCACGCGCGTGCCGTTGGCGAATTCCACCGCGAACGCGCGGTAGCGCATGCCGCCGCGCAGGTTGGTCGATGTCTGCCGCAGAGAACGAATCTCCCCCAGCGGCGAGAGGCTCGACGCGAAATCGCTGATCGCCTGGCGATCGAAGTAGAAGTTGCCGTTGGACGTGAAGAGCGCGCGGTCGATCTGCCCGTGCTGCAATTCCGACAACACGCGGCGCGCGAGCGCCTCGGCGGGCGCAGCGTCATCCGCAGAGGCGGTCGTGCTCGAGGAGAGGAGGAGCGTCGCGATGCTCCGACCGATCGCGCCGGCCGCCGGGCTCGCTTCCTGATTGGTGAGCACGGCCACGGCCATCTTGTCCTCGGGAAAGACCGCGTTGAACGACACGAAGCCCCCCACCTCGCCGCCGTGCGACACCATGCGGTGCCCGCCCAGCGCACCGACGCTCAGTCCCAGCCCGTAGCCGATCTCCTTCCCGTCCTTGAGCTTCATCGGCGCTTCCATGGCCGCGTACGACGCGTGCTGCAGCAGCGTCTCGTTCATCACCGAGATGTCCCAGCGCAAGAGGTCGCTCACCGGCATGGCCAGCTCGCCGTCGGCAAAGTACCAGCCTGGCGCCTCGAGCACCGCCGGCCGGAGCGGACCGAGCGCGTTGCGAAAGTAGCCGATGGGTTCGACCTGGTCGTGCTGCGTGTCGAGGTCGATCGTGTGTGCGAGTCCGACAGGATCGAGGACGCGCGACTTGAGAAATGACCAGAACGGCTGCCCGCTCGCCTTCTCCACGATCAGCCCGACGATGTTGAAGTTGGTGTTGCTGTACTGGTACTGCGTGCCTGGATCGAAGTCGAGCGGCTTGGTGGCCCACTCGTGGATGATCGCTTGCGGCGTGGTGGGCTTGGTCCACGCCGGAATCGTGTAGTCCTGAGGCGCGTAGTCCTGGTAGCCCGACGTGTGGGACATGAGGTTCCGCAGCGTGACCTCGTTCGAGCGCGTGAGCTCGGGCAGCCACTTCGAGACCGGGTCGTCCAGCGAGAGCTTCCCCTCCTGCACGAGGAGCATGGCCGCCGCGACCGTGAACTGCTTGCTGATGGACCCGATGGCGTAGTGCATCTCCGGCGACGCTGCAACGGGCGGTGACAGACGCGCCTTGCCGAACGCGCGCACGTACACCACCTGGCCATCGCGCACGATCCCCACCGACGCGCTGGGCACCTGTGACCGGCGCATGACGCTGTCGATGGCCGAGTCGATTCTGGCGGAGAGATCGGACGGGAGAGTGTTGACGCTCTGTGCCGCGAGCGGCGCGGCGGCGAGGAGCGTGGAGGTGAACGCCACGCGCGCGGCGCGAGTGAGCGAAGGGATGATGCGGGACATGGGCGCAGAGTCGGAGTGGAGGACTACGGGGAGACGCGGCGGTCGCGCACGGCGCGGGCGCCTGGAGGCGCATGCGCGACGCGGCGCAGGTTCAGAATACGTCCATCCCCCATGCGCCCGTCAAGAGCTGTGAGCCCACGCGAGCGCAGCCACCACCACGCGTTTGCCTCGTGCGCCACGCGGGAGCTCGTCCACGAGGCACGCCTCCACCTCCGCACCTTCGAGCACTCGTCGCAGAGCGGCCACCGCCGCGGCACGAAGCGCATCCGTGTCCACGCCGCCCTCCGGCACGATGGCAGCCTCGAACTCGCCGATCGCGGTCTGCCGGATCCGGTACGCGCGGACACCCGCCACCGCTTCCATCGCGCAGGTGAGCTCATACGGCGACACGCGCCGGCCACTCGGCAGGGTGATCGTCTCCACCTCGCGACCGCTCACGATCCCCAGCCGCGGGAAGACGCATCCGCACGCACACGGGTCGTTACGCAGCGAGCCGCGGTCGCCCGTGCGGTAGCGCAGGAGCGGCATGGCGGCGTTCATGAGCGACGTCACCACCAATGCGCCCACCTCGCCTTCTTTGACACGCGAACCGTTCTCGTCGAGCACCTCCGCCACGACGACATCCGCGTTCACGTGCATGGAGCCGGCGGCACACTCCCACGCGATCTCCTTGGTTTCCGAGGTGCCGTACACGTCGTGCACGCGCGCGGCGAGCGCCGCGCCGATGCGCTCCCGGACCGCGGGAGAAAGGAGCTCACCGCCCGTGAACACCGCATGCACAGCCAGCGGGCGCGGCGCCGCGTCCACGAGCGGGGCGAGCTCGGCCAACACGGAAGGCAAACCGTAGAGCACACGTGGCCGGAACGCGAGCAGCTCCTGCGCAATGCACTCGGCCGGCTGCAGCACGCTCACCACGCGCAGCCGCCCCATCCGCTCGAGCGGCGACGCCGCACGCCGGTGCACGGGCACGGCGTCGAGCACGGCCACGCGATCGGTCAGCCGCAGTCCGCAACGCATGCGGGTGCGCAGCTTGACGAGGTACTTGAGCACCGCCCAGGCGCGCGCGTCGAAGTACGTCTCGAACGGTTCGCCGGTGGAGCCCGAGGAGCGCGAGCGGCGCCAGTGTGCATTCACACGCCCGCCGGCAAGCGCGCCGTGAGCCGCGTCGCGCAGCTCGCCTTTCCCCGTCGGTGGCAACTGGGCGAGCAGCGCCAACACATCCTGCTCCGCGCCATTCAACGGGGCCGGTCGTACAGCATTGACGCCCGCGTCGAATCGTGCACCGTCGCGCGCGGCACGCCCGACCAGCGACCGACCCGCGCCCGATTGGAGGAGCCGCTCGCGCCAGAACGGCGCTGCGAGCGCCGAGCGCACCACACGGGCCGCGCGGCGGCGGATCACGTCATCGAGCGCTTCGGGGGGGAGCGTCGGCGCGCGCAGTACCGGCGTCCATTCCCGCGCCAGCCAGAGAGCGAGCGCGGCCGGCTCCCTCACCGGATCATCCCGCCGGCGTGCCGACGCCACGCTCCGCCGCTGTCGCGCGTCCGGCACGTGCGTGCGACGGAGCGGCAGCCGCGCCAACGTCGCCGTGCGAGGAGCGCCCATGCTCCGCCCCGCCGCGGGAGCCGTCTCCATGCGCAGCGCCATGCGCGGCGCGGCGTGGGGCGCGCCGTGGAGCGATCGGCACGGAGAGGAGCGGACACACGTCGCAGAACTTGAGTCGGTCGCAGTGAGTCCGCCAACAGCGGACGCGATGCGTGCGGGTGAGCGCGAGTCGTCGCAGATGGTCGGCGCCATTCGAGCCCTTGAGGAGAACCAGGTCGCCCGCCCTGAGCGTGTCGTCCAGGTGTCGCGCCGCCTCCTGGAGCGTGTCGAAGACGTGCAGGCGTTCTTCCCCCGCCTGCTTCGCCGCGCCGCGCGCGTTGTGCGACATGGGGCCGGCGAATACGACCTCGTCGGCGACCTCCAGCGCCTGACGAGCAAGCTGCTTGTAGCGCCGCTTGGCGTCCCCCGGATAATCGGACACCGTGCCGATCACCATCACCTTCCGTGCGCCACGCGCCTGGCGCAAGAAATCGAACGTCGCCGGGAATGACCAGAAGGGCGCCTTCCCATCGTCGCACATGAACGTCACGCCGGCCGGTGTGGTCACCGGCTGCATGCGCCCCGTCCACGGGTCCACGGCCGCGAGCGCACGCGCCCCCTCCTCGAGCGGAACGTCCAGCAGGACCCCGACGGCGAGCGCTGAGAGCACCGCGGTGACCCAGTGTTCCCCGTGCAGCCGAGTCTCGATGCGCACGCGCTCGCCCTTGTAGACCGCGGTGAACGACAGCGGGTCGGGCCACGCCGACGATACGTCTTCCGCGCGGAGATCAGCGCTCTCGCTCCGGCCGACGAGGAGGACCGGTCCGGGGGCCAGCTCGCGCATGGCCAGGACGTTCGGATCGTCGGCGTTGAGGACGGCCATTCCGCCAGGTCGCAGTGCGCGCACGACGGTACTCTTCTCGCGCGCGGTCGCTTCCAACGAGCCGAACGCCTTGTGGTGGTCGGTGCCGACGTTCGTGATGACGGCAATGTCCGGCTGGAGGAGCGCGGCCTGCGGCGCCAGCGTCCCCGGCCCGGAGCTGCCGAGCTCCATCGCCACGAAGCGGTCTGTCCGCCGACACGCCAGGATGGTGTTGGCCACCCAGCGCAGACTGTTCGCCGTTCCGGGATTCGCCACGCCCGGATGGCGCGCGCGCAGTACGGCCGTCACGAGCTCCTTGGTGGTGGTCTTCGCGCAGCTCCCCGTGACCGCCACGAAGCGCGTGCTCGAGAGCAGGCGCCGACGGCGCCGCGCGAACCGCAGCACCCACGGCAACGTGATCCGCCCGCGCGTCTGGCGCACCGCCACCCACGCGCGCTCGGCAAGCACCACGACCGCTCTCATGCCGTCACCTCCCGCGCGCCCGGCGTGCGTGCAACCAATGCATCGGCGTCCGTCCGCACGACCGGCGCGTCAGCCGGTGCAGCGGTTGGCACGAGGGACAGCTGCACGTCGTCGACCGCCTCCGTGCCGCGCGCCTCCGCGCTCGGCACGTACGGACGAACGCTGTAGCTCTCGCGGTGGAGCATCTTCGTGCGGCGCACGACCGCGTGGATGCGATACCCTCCGCTGGTCCGCTCGAGCGTGCGGAGCGAGCCGATGTTCTCCGGCGCGATGAGCCGAAAGTTGGAGACCCACCCCTTCTCACGCGATCGGTGCTGTGCCTCCAGCGTGAGCAGCGACGCCAGCCCGCGCCGCCGCCAGCGCGGCGCGATGTACAGATCCCATCCGTAGTACGATCGCGGAGGCAGGTCGATCGCGAATCCCTCGAACAGCGGCTCGATCTGCGCAGAGGCCCAGACGTACCCGGCCGGCTCGTTCGCGACCCACACCACGTGACAGCGGCGGGGAGTGGCGAGCCGCCGGCGGAAGATCGCCATCTGCCGCTCGGTGAGCATGCGCTGGAACTGCTCGAGCTGATGCTCGTCCAGGAGCCCCACGCGCACGTCCGCCGGAATGGGAACGCGCGGTGCGAGATCGGCGAGCTGCTGCTCGATGAACAGGAACTCCTTGCGGTAGTACACCCGGTGCATGGTGCGACCCACGATCAGCTTGGCCACGCCGCTCCACCCCTCTCGCGCCCGCATCAGCCCCGCGTCCCGCGGGAAGCTCGCGATGTCGCGCCAGTACTTCGCCAGGCGCGACAGGCGCTGCGGTGCATCACCGCTCGATGATGATGACGGCACGGTTGGAGGCACGGGGGAGTCTCCGGATGTGGAATTCGGCACGCGGCGAACGCTCACGGCACGCGGGCGCCGTAACCGCCGCCGGCATGCGCGTGGTCGGCTGGCGGCGCGGCGAGCGAGGAGATCGCGGGTGACATCGCGCCATCCGCTGGGGAAGGCGGCGCTGGCGCGCCGGCGAAGGAGAGCGGGCCATCGTAGTTGGACTGCACCATCGAGCGCACCAGGCGCACCTTGCCGCTCGGGTCGCGCGGGAGCTCGCGCACCAACTCGAGCACCAGCGTCACGTCACGCCCCAGGACGGTCGACGCGTCGTCACGCAGCTCGGCCACCTGCCGCGGCGATGGCTCCGCGGACGGCACCACACGCATCACCACACGGTCGAGCCGTTCCTGCACGAGCTGATACTGCCCCACCCACGTCGCGTCCATCCGCACCAGGCAGTGCGACACCTCGTACGGCAGCATGCGCCGGCCGTCCGGGAGGACGAGGTGGTCGATCATGCGCCCTTCCACGCCCTGAATGACCGAGAACGGCAGTCCGCACGCGCAGCGTCGGTCGCCACGCGTGACCACGTCGGCCAGACGGTAGCGAATGAAGGGCATGGCGTACGCGTGCAGGTTGGTCGCCACCACCTCTCCGCGTTCGCCGGGCTCGGCGGGGCGGCCGTCCACCAGCACCTCCAGGAGCACGCTGTCATCCGCGACGTGCAGCGCGCCGGTGGCCGCGCACTCCCACGCGATCAGGTTCATCTCGAGGGAGCCGTACGTCTCGAAGACGGGGACGCCGAAGCCTTCAGCAATGCGCGCCCGCAGCGAAGGCGTGAGGACCTCCGCGCCCACGGAGACGAACCGCGCCGGGAGCGAGCGCCTGTCATTCTCCGTCATGGTGGCGGCGGCCATCGCCAGCGCGCCGGGATAGCCGGTAATCACGTGCGGCGCGAACGCGCAGATGCGCTCGGCGATCTCGCGCGCGCTCGCGGTGGCGTCCACCGTCGTGCGCCGGTGCAGCCCGAACGCGCGCAGCGTCCGTCCGACGATCTTCTTGTTGGGCGATCCGCGCCCCACGTCCGTGCGCACCAGTCCGACGCTCGCCACGCGATCGGTGGCACGCAGCCCGAAGGAACGCAGCGCGCGATACCGGAAAAGGTGCAGGACATCCTGCTCCACCCAGTGTCTGCGCACGCTGAAGGGGACGCCGCTCGACCCGCTGGTCCACGATGACGTGAGCCGGTCGCCGCGCGCGCCGCGCGCGAGCAGCTCGCCGGGATCGAGGAGGCGCATGTCCTCCTTGCGCGCGATGGGCAGGCGCGCCACGTCGGCCACGGAGCGGATGTGCTCGGGACGCACGCCATGCGCGTCGTAGAGGCGGCGGTAGTACGGCACGCGCTCGCAGGCATGTCGCACCAACGCGCGCAGCCGTTCCGCCTGGTACGCGTCCAGTCGCTCCCGGCTCCACCGCATGGGACGCAGCGTGTGCGCGACGCGGCGCAGCGAGGGACCGTGCGCGCTCACGCGCGCGCCTCCGCGGCCGGCATGCGCTGCACGCGCGCGCGCACCGCGGACCGCTCGCCCGCGTTGGCGAGCACGCGCGCTGCCTTCTTCACGGTGCGTGCCCACTGCACCACCGATGGCTTGGGATCGCGCGCCGAGAGCACGGCGAACGTCCTGGGCCCGGTGTAGCTCCGCACGAAGTCGCGCCACCGCCACTGCTCGCGCCCCAGACACATCGCCGTGTACAGCAGGTCGGCGTGCAGATGGATCCACGTGCCGCGCCATCCGTTAGGCGTGCACTGCACGGCCTGGCCGAGCGCGCGCTCGCGCCACATGAGCAGCGGATAGTTCATTCCCGCGCGCCAGGCGAGCCCGTGCGACAGGAAGCATCGACCGTTCACCTCGAGCAAGCGATAACGGCCGTCGCGCGGGTCGAGCTTGTACTCGATGTTGAGGAGCCCTCTCCACCCCAACCGGCGCGCCATGGCGAGGCTCGGCTCGCGCAGCGGTGCCGGGTCCACCATCGTGGCCGCGCGCGCCACGCCGTAGAAGGGCGGCCCCTGGCGAAGCTTGCGCGCCGCGAACTCCGCCATCGGTTCGCCGGTCAGGTCCACGTACGTGGAATACTCGAAGACGTGGTCATCCGGCCCGGGCACGAGGTCGAACAGCTCGGCCTCCAGCGCGGCGGCGCGCACGGCCTCCACCGCCGTACGCAGCTCGGCTTCGGTGTGCGCCACGAAGAGCTTCCGCCCGAACACGTCCCAGAAGAGATGCCCCTGCACCGGCTTCACGATCACCGGATAGCGCACGCTCTCGTACTCGGTGAACGTGGCCGCCGGTCCGTACGACTGGGGAAGGTCGATTCCCAGCTCGCGTGCCAACCGGCAGGTGATCGCCTTGTCGACGACCTGTTGCGTGACCGGCCACGACGGCACGGTGGGCGGGTACCAGCGCGCCAGGCGATCCTGTTCCTGCGCCAGCACGGCCAGCGCGTAATCGTTGGTCGGGATCACCGCCCAGCCGGCATAGCTGTTCGCGTGTGACTCCAGGAGGTCGATGAGTAAGCGCGGCTCCTCCTGGAAGCCGTGCAGCCGGTGCACCGCGCTCACGTACCGGGAGTGCTGCGCCAGGTCGGACGGGCGCGTGCAGACGAGCGCCACGCGCACCCCTTCGGTGGCGAGAGCGCGTACCGCAGCGAGACCGTTCTCGCCGCCGCCCACGACGATCGCGCCGGGCAGCGCTCCGCGGCCGTCCCCCACGCCCGGCGCCGCGCGAGTGCCTGCGCTCATCGCGTTCGCTCCACGCGCACGGCACCTGCCGCGACCGGCTCGCCGCTCCACGCGGGTGCGCGCACCTCAGCGTTGCTCGGGAGGCGGTCCCCCAGGACGGACGCGTACACGCCAAGATACCGGTCCGTGGCCGTGGCCCACGTCATCTCCGCCTGCGCCACCGCCCGATTCCGTGCGCTGATGCGCGCCCGGCGGTCCGGATGATCGCCGAGCATCTGGATGGCGCGCGCGAGCGCGAGCACGTCGCCGTGGGGGACGAGCAGGCCGTGCTCCTCGTGGCGCACGAACTCCGGGATGCCGCCGGTGTTACTGGCGATCACCGGAAGACCACTCGCCATCGCCTCGGCGAACACGTTCCCGAACGCCTCGCTGGAGGGCGCCAGGACGAAGAGATCGGCCGCGCGGTAGCGCTCGGCCAGCGCGTCCCGGTCCAGCGGTCCGCTGAAGCTCACGCGCGATGCGATGCCCAACCGCTCCGCGTGCGCGCTCAGCGACTCGAGCTCCGGGCCGGCGCCGACGATCTCGAGCGAGTACCGGGCGTCATCCAGCAGTGCGAGTGCATCGAGCAGCTCGCGCAGTCCCTTGCGCTCGATGAGCCGCGCCACAGCCAGACATCGCACGTGCTCGAAGCGGAACCGGCGATCGGGCAACGGCGGGGCAAAGCGCGCGACGTCCACGCCGTTGTGCACCACGTCGAATTCCAGCGTCGGCAGGGTGCGCCGCGCCAGCTCGCCCAACGCATGCGAGAGCGCCACCACGCGGTCGGAGCGCCGCCAGATCCAACGGGTGAGGGGACGCAGAAGCTGGTGCGCGAGCTCCAGTCCCTGCTTCTCCCCGTCGTTGTACCACGGCACGTCGGAGCCGCGGAGCGACGTGACCACCGGCGTTCCCTTGAGCGGGAGCATGGGGAGCAGCGCGCCGGTGGGCAGGGAGAAGAACACGTGCACGAGGTCGTACCGGTTCGCGCGCAGCAGGCGCCGCGCGACGGGAGCCGCGGCGAGCACGTACCGGAGCGCGCCACGCGCGCCGCAATCGTGAATTCCGCGGCGGCGTGTGTCCACACGATAGAGCGTGAGCCCCGGCATGCTGGCCGGCTGTTCCACCGCCGGCAGCACGCCGCCCGGAGTGGATCCGCCGACGGGCGTGGCGCGCGACGTCACCACGTCCACCGCGTGTCCGCGCTCCACGAGGTCGCGCACCAGCGCGGCGCTGGCAATGCCGCCGCCACCGCCCAACGGCGGATACTCGTAGTTGAGGAGCAGGATGCGCACTAGGGGGGTGCCCCCGTGTGGACAGGGCGTGGCCGGTTCACCAACGCACAGCCGCACCGCGTCCTTCGCCGGCATCGAGGGGCGCGGGGGTCGTCGCCCTGACGGGCGGCGCGCCCCGACTGTGGCAAACCCCGCGCGCGCGGTCGGACTCGGGCATGCACACGGGACCTCTACCTCATGTACTGAGCGAGACCAACGCCCTAAAGAACGCTATTACTGATGTTTGAATCACATCACATGCTGTGGTTTCGAGCCAGCTTTCTCTCGCCGGATCTGCCGGCGCGCCAGGCGCTGGCAGGGCGTTGCGCCACACGAGCACGCATCCGTGCAGCACAACCGTTGCGTGCGTGCAGCGTGGCGCCCTGCACCGCCCGCATGTCCAGCCTTGCCGCCCATGCCTGCAGATGCGCGTCGCCCCCTGTCCCGATCATCGGGACAGGGGGCGACACCGTATGCACTTCAGAATTCTACCCTCCTACGCGCCCGACCTATCCGGGCACGTGGGAGGTGAATACCCGGCTCATTCCTGCGGCTGCTGTTGCGGCCGGTCGTTCACGCCGGCGGCGGAGACCGTGGCGTTGAGGACGTGATCGATCCGCGCCGAGAGCTCGAGCAAATGCGCGCGCGAATACTCGTCCATTCCTGCGGCATTGCGACGCGCATCGATGCGCCGCTCGAGTGTCGCCAACTGGTAGCGGGCCACCGAGCGCGCATCCGCCGGCAGCCGCGGCTCGTTCCCGATCGCCATCTGCGACAGACGATCCACATACGCGCGCTGCAGGTCGCGGCGCGTGGCAGAGATCGCGCGCGTCCGCCCCGACAGCACCTCGCTGAAGATCGACGCCGTCAGCCCATCCAGCAGGTCCGGGATCGTAAGTACGCTGTCGCGGCCGAACTTCGTCTCGGCATCCCGGATACGGGCAAAGACGAACGGCTGCATTACCTGGGAGAGAATGGCGCGCTGCACCCCCAGGATCTGCTCGTGCACCGGATAGTCGATGCGGCCGTTGAAGGTGTTGTCCTCTCCCCAGTGAGCCCACCGGTTTGCGCCGAGCTGGGCGAGCACCGCCTGCGGCACCTGGAACGCGCCTTCGCTGAAGGCGTACTCGCGCAGGAAGGCGAGCGCCTCTTCCTGCTTGGCGCGCGGCACGGGGACGAATGGCGGCCGGGCACCGGGATCGCCCACGTGGTCCCGATGTTGGTACTGCCCGCCGATGTACTTCACACCGGTGATGACGGCGAGCGCATACTGATTCATGAGCGACTGCAGCGCGTCGGTGAGCTCCGCGTAGCGCGCATTGTCGGTGAGCACGCGCTTGGGGAGCGAGGGGAGGAGCGACCGGATGAGCTGCGCGCGGTTGCGTCCCCATTCCAGCGGATCCGCACCCAGATCGTACACGTTCACTGTGGGATCGAGCGCACCCGGGCCGCGCGCATCCTCATCGGTGCCCAGCGCGTGCCCGGGTTGCGCCGCCTGGCGCGCGAGCTCGGCCGCGCGTGCGGCGTCCGGCGTGTAGCCGTACGAGATCGCCCACAGGTCCGACGAGCCCACACCGGCATTGTAGTACAGGCCGTTGGGTTTCCCGTCGGCGGCGAGATTGATGCTCGGGTAGTCCATCACGGAGCTGTACAGTCCATTCTCCGTGGTCCACTGCGCATCATGCAGTCGATCCAGAGGCGTGTCGGAGGACGCGCGGAAGTTGTGGCGCAGGCCGAGCGTGTGCCCCACTTCGTGCATCGTCGCCCACTTGAGCCCCTGCCCCACGAATTCGATCGGGACGGGTGCGCCCGGCTTGATCTCGCCGCGCGCCGCGAGCATGGTGCGCAACAGCACCCCCTGCCCTCCCAGCACGCTCGCCAATTCCGGAGACTCACCCGCGCGCACGAGCGACGCGCTGTCCACGTCCGCCGTGCCGAGCGCCATCTCCACCGCGGTGGCTGGACTCACCATGGTACGCCAGCTCTGCTCGAAGCCGCGGATGAAGCTCTCCTCGAACAGGATGTCCGCGTCCAGAATCTCGCCGGTGCGTGGATCCACTACCGACGGCCCGATCGCGCCGTAGCCTGCCTGGTCCGAGGTGTTCCAGCGGAGCGTGTGGTAGCGGATGTCTTCCGGATCCGCGCTGTCCGGGAGCATCTCGGCACGGATGGCGTTCGTGAAGCCCGCCGCCTCGAAGGCGCGGTTCCACGCCTCCACGCCGGCCTTCACGTACGGGCGGTACTCCACCGGGATGTTGGGATCGAGATAGTAGACGATCGGATGCACCGGCTCGTACAATGACCCGACCTTCCGCCCGGGCTCCAGGCGCCAGCGGTTGATGTAGCGTGCGAAGAACTCGTCGTCGTCTCCCGAAAAGTCCTTCCGCACGGTGAGGAAGTACCCCATCCGATCATCCGCCACCCGCGGCGTCATCGGCTGCTCGGGCAACCGCACCAGGTTGTAGTGGATGGCCACCGGGATGAAGCGGCTGTCGGCCACCGAGTTGATGTTCACCGGCTCACCCGGCGTGAACGTGAGCTGCGCCTGGAGATCCACGTTGTCGGGGAACGCCTTCACCGAGGCGAGATAGCTGCGCGTCTTGTCGAGCGTGGCGCGTCCCGGCTGGCCGGGGCGACTGGCCACCGCGCCGCGCACGACGGATCCGATGTCCGACAGATCGGACACGAACCAATCCTGCACGTCGATCACGGCCGCCGAGTCGTCGCGCATGGCTTCGATCTTGGCCGACTCCAGAATGGAGGAGCCGAACGAGAGCTCCACCGCCTTCTCCATGGGCGAACCCGGGTCGGCAGTGAAGCGGTGCGGGCGTTGCACGAGGAAGATCCGGTCGCCGTGGCGCTCGAGCGCAACCAGGCTCCCCTCGAAGATGTTGAGCATCGTGCCGCCGTAGATCCCGCGCGCGCCGATCCCCTGGGCGATCTCGAAGTTCATGAGGAAGTCGCGTCCCAACTGCTCGGGACGGACGGCCATGTAGAGATGACCGTCAGGCTTCTCGTACGTGTCGAGAAACCCGGTGTGCGCCACCGCGCCCGCCGTCAGCTCCTTGAAGCTCTTGAGCCCGCCACGCTGCGGGCCGCCCGAGCTCTGCGCTCCCGCGGCGGCCATCCCTGCGGGAGCCTGCTGCGGCTGCGGCGTGGTGGATGGCTGAGTGGAATGCGGAGCACAGGCGACGGCAGCGAGCGTGAGGACGAGCGTCGTGCGCAGAGACAGAGACATGGGGAGCCCTCCCTGGCTGGATGAGCCGCACCGGCGGCGCGCGGCAGTGTGGAGCGCGGGAACGCGTGACGGACGCAACGCCGTCGGGCGCGCGCGATGTGGGCGCGCCGGCATCACGGCCGAATGTGCGCGAACACACTACGTGCGGCAACCGCTGCGGTTTCGCCCGCCCCGCTAGCCGTGGCGGTCCGCCTGTCGCGATGCGCCGCGAGCACCCGGCGCCGCTCCGGACGCGGTGACCAGCGCCACCCGCACGGTCGTCCCCTCACCCGGCACGCTGTGGATGTCGATGGTGCCTCCCCACCCCTCCACGAGCTGCCGGCTCACGGCCAGACCGAGTCCGCTGCCGCTGGTACGGGTGGAGAAGTGCGGCTCGAAGATGCGCGGCATGACCGCGGGTGGAATGCCGCGTCCGTCGTCGCGCACTTCCACCTCCACGCGCGCGCCTGCGGTGCGGACGGCCACGTCCACCGCGCGTGCATCAGCAAGCCGTGCGTTCTCCAGGATGTTCAGCAGTACCTCGCGCAGCTCCTCGGGACGCGCGAGCGCCCACACCGGGCCGGTGCCGTCGGCCACCGTCCATCGCACACTCCCCGCGCCGAGCCGCTCCAGCTCCACCACGTCACGCACCACGGCGTGGATGTCGGTGGGCTCGCCCGGCGCGCGGTCGGCCGGCGCCATGCCGTAGCGGCTGAAGGCGCGCGCGATCTGATCGAGCCGGTCGATCTCGCGCAGGATCTGGTCGACGTTCTGGTCGAGCACGCGATCGAAGTCGGCCGGCGACGCCGCGCGCACGCGGCGCAGGTGCTGCACCCCCAGGCGAATGGGCGTGAGCGGATTCTTGATCTCGTGCGCCACCTGGCGCGCCATCTCCCCCCACGCCAGCACGCGCTGCGCCCGGGCGAGCGCGGTGACGTCGTCGAGCGTGAGCACGGTGGCCGAGCCGTCGCCCACGCGCGTGAGCCGCGCTTGCAGTTGTCGCGACGCGAGGTGCAGCTCGAAATCCTCATCGTCGGCGCGTCCCCCACCCCCGCGCCCGCCCTGCACGAAGGCGCGCACGCGCGCGGCGAGCGTGCGCCCCGCGCCGGGGAGCCGGTCGAGCGCGGTGCCTCGCTCGAGCGGCTGTCCCAGCAGCGTCTCCGCCGACGGATTGGCGATCGTGACGCGTCCTTCCGGATCCAGCGCCACCACGCCGCTCGCCACGTTGCGCAGCACCGCCGCGGTTCGGCGCTGCGCCGCCTCGAGCGCGGCGCGACTCTCTCCCAGATCGGAGGCCATGCGCCGGAACGCGGAGAACACGGGGGCGAATTCGGCCGGCGGCTCTCCGGCCAGGGGAGGCTCACGCTCCCCGGCGGCAATGGCGAGCGCCGCGCTCCGCAACCGTCCGATCGGCTCGGCCAGCGACCGGGCGGCGATCCCGCTCAGCCAGAGCGCCGCCATGCCGCCCAGCACGGTGGCGAAGAGCACCAGCACACCCAGATCGCGGCGGCGTTGGTCGAGCAGCTCCTCGTTCCCGCGTGCGGGCGCGGCCACCACGCGCGGCTCGCCGTCGGTGGATGGCAGCGCGCGATACCCCACCAGCGCGGAGCGCTCTCCCACCGGCACGATGCGACTCGTGTACAGCTCACGCGTCTCGCCGAGCGACAGCGCAACGGTTGGCGGGACGAACCGTCCGATCGGCACCAGCTCCGCGTAGAGCGGCGTGCTCGTCCGGACGAGCGCGCCGTTGTGATACAGGAAGAGCGGCGTCGCGTCCTCACGCGCCGGTGCGCGAGACGCGGTCGCGCCGGCCAGCTCGTCGTCCGTCCCCTCGTCACCCAGCGCGCCACCGCCGGCCACCGTCACGCTGCGCAGCGCCTCGCGCACCAGCAGCTCCCGCGACTGGCGGTCCTCCGTGCGCAGCCGCCCGTAGCTCCACGCGGCGAACGCCAGCGCGGGAAGGACGAAGAAGCCGAAGAGGGCGAGCGTGAGCCGCGCGCGGTAGCTCCGCCGCCACCGGCGCAGGCGTGCGCGCGTCCACCGCACGATCCCTCCCTGCGGCAGCGTGCTCGCGAGCCAGAGCGCGAGCAGCAGCAGCAGGTCGAGCAGCACCACGAGCGTGCCGCGCTCCACGAGCACATCCGGCGATCGCAGATCGATCTCGATGTGCGCGCGCTGCGGGCCGCGTGCCGTCTGCACCGCGCGGTCGCCGTGCAGCTCGTCGCCGCGTCGCTGCCAGGTCGTGTCGCTCGCCGCCGGTCCCACGGTGCCGGGGGCGCGACTCACGAGCGACAGCGAGTAGGGCGGCTCCCCGCGCTCGCGCGAGGGAAGCCCGAGCAGCGCGTTGAACGGCGCGTCGGCGATGAGGCGCGTGCGCGGGGCGACGAGCGCGGTGGTGACCGCCCCTGATGGAAACGGAATCGCCACCGCAGCCACCACGCCGAACGCGCCGAGCAAGGTGCCCGATTGCGTCTCACCGGTGCCCCGCGCGCGCTCCACCATCATTCGCACCTCGCCGGCGGGCGTGCTGAAGGTGGAGAGCGCGAGCGTCACCGGGACGCTGTCCCCGGGCGACCAGGTGGCCAGGCGCACCGGGAGATCGGCCCCGGCCAGATCGGAGCGCACGTAGCGCTGCAACAGCTCCGCTTCCGTCGCCGGCGCCGGCCGCGCAAGCGTCTGCTCCGCGAATCGCGCGAGCGCGGCGCCCACGTCAGGCTCCACGCGCGCCAGCCCCGCCACGTCGGCCAACGCCAGTCCCATGCGTCCGCGCATCACCGCGCTCCACGTGAGCGTCGCCGCTGCCAGCGCCGCGACCACGCCGGCGCTCAGCACACGCCGGCGGTGGCCGCGCGAGAGGGCCACCGCCGCAGCCACGCCCACCCAGATCGCCACGTACCACACGGGCCACCGCTCGGGGATCTCCACCGCGCGCGCCGAGATCACCGCCGCGAGGGCGGCAAGCACGGGAGCGATGCCCGGCGCGATGCCGCGGCGGCTCCGGCCGCGCGCGATGAGCACGAGGAGCAGCATCACGCCCGCGGCCAGGAAGAACGCCGTCTCCCACGTGAGCCAGAGCGTGGCCGTCACGCCGGAGGGCGGCACGGTGACGCCGCGCGTGAGCTCGCCCATCACGAACGGCGAGGCGGCCACCAGCGCCGCCGCGGCAATGTCCCCCAACCACGCAGGACGGATGCGCCAGCCGGAACGCAGGACGAGCAGAGCCCCAAGGGCGAGCAGGGTGCCGGCGAGCGCGAGCGCCCCTGCGCTCGCCGTGAATGCGCCGCCGAATCCCGTGTAGTAGGCGGACGGGTCGAAGATCGGATGCGTGGACGAGAACGCGCTGAGCGGCACGCGCGCCAGCGCCACGAGCCCGGCCGCCACCGGTACCAGCCTCCACGCCAACCCTTCCTCGCGCCGCCACACCGCGATGAGAACGAGCACGAAGGTGGCGGCGAGCAGCGTCGCGCCGGTGATGCGCGCATCGGAGCGCGCGCCAAGCTCCGCCTCGCCGCGCGAGCGGGGGATGGCGACGATCGTGAATAGCTGATGCCCATCGTGCCGATAGAGCGCCGCACCGCCCGCCGGCGGCACGCTGCCGGTGGGCATGAAGCGCAAGGCATCGAGTCCTGCGTGCCGCGCGACGCGTGCGGCCAGCGTGCTGACGATGCTGTCCCCCGGGGGCTCGGCGGCCACCACCTCCGTGGCCACCGCGCGCGCGCTGCCGCGCCGCGCGACCGCGTAGAGCGTCACGTAGTAGCGGTCGAACACCACGCCGCTCGCACGCGTCAGCGTGTCGCTGGCGACGTAGGTCGTTCCCGCCCAGGCGACCGGCTCGCGCGCTCGATAGAGCACCACGCCGCGCGACTCGGTCATGCCGCCGAGCCGAGCGAGGTGCTCGAAGGCATCGGCCGGGCGCGTGGGAGCCGAGAGCGAGCGCTCGGCGAGCGCCGAGAGCTCGGCGATCGCGCCGTCCAGCGCCGTGGAGGCGCGCCGCACCGCGGTGGCCACCTCCGCATCACGGTGCGCCGGCCACGCCGATGCGATGGCACGCACGTGCTGCGCGGAGCGCACCGCGGTGAGACAGAAGATGGCCGCGAACGCCACCGCCAGCAGTGCCCACCCCCGGTCGCTCCCGCGGAGCGCGGCGAGCAGCGCGAGCACGGTGGCGGCGATCGCCAGCGCGAGGTAGCGTTCCGAGAGTGTGCTCAGCCAGTATGCCGCCGCCAGCACGACGCCTGAGCCGAGCACCGTCCACAGGTGTTCGGCCGCGCCGGCGTGGCGGTGGAGCGCGCTGCGTGTGGCTGCGCGCGCGTGTGGCATCTCTTCCGGGCTCGGAATGACTGCACCCTCCTCGAGCGAGCGTCCCTCGCCGCTCCTGCTCAAGATGCTCTCGCCCGCGGAGGTCGCGGCGGCGATGGAGCGCGACCCACGCCTCATTATACCGCTCGGCACCACCGAGCAGCACGGCCCCCACCTGCCGATGGGGTGCGCGACCATCATTGCCGACGCGCTGGCCGACGATCTTTCCGCGGAATTCCGCGTGCTGCGCGCGCCCACGGTGGAATACGGCGTGAACGTGGGCTCCGAACGCGAGTTCCCCGGCAACGCGTCCGTGCGCCGCAAGACGCTGCACCGGATGCTGAACGATCTGCTCAACTCCTGGGAGTGCACCGGCGTGCGTGAGTTCATCCTGCTCACCGCGCACGACCACGATGCGCATCAGGAGGCGGTCGCGACGGTGATCACCGCGCACGCACGCGTGCGCGTGGTGGACGTCTTCGCCGTCCCCATCGGCGACCTGCTCGAGGGACAGACGGAGCACATGCACGGTGGCGAGGCGGACACCTCGCTGCTGCTCCATCTCGCCCCGCACCTTGTGCGGATGGAGCTGGCACAGGATTATATGCTGTCGGCGGAGATGCTCCGGCGTTACCGGCGCGGAATGCTGCGCGTCCCGAAAGAAGGCGCCGGCTCGATCGGGTGCCCCACTCTCGCCACGGCCGCAAAGGGAGCGGCCATCTACGAGCGCATCCGTTCGCGCATCGCCGCTCGCGTATTCGTGGCACCACGCGAGGACGACTGACCCGCAGTCCAGGACCCTCGACGGCGGGCGGGGGTATCATTCCAGGCTATGCGATACGCGGCTCTCTTCCCGGTAGCGCTGCTCGCGGCTCCCACGCTCGCGCTCGCACAGGCGGTCATCGATCAGGGGAGCTTCACCATCACGCACGACGGTGCGCGCGTGGGGCGCGAGGAGTTCACCATCCGCCGGCAGCCCGCGCCCGGCGGCGGGCCGGCGATCATCGCGCGGGCACGGGTGACGCTCGACGGCAAGCGCCTCACACCCGCGCTGCGCGCCAGCGCCGCCGGTGAGCCGGATGCGTACGAAATCGAGGTGCGGAGCGGGCTGGATGTCGCCGAGCGTCTGCGCCTCGACGCCGGGCGTGGCCGCTTCAGCGCGCGGCTCCGCACGCCCGACGGGGAGTCGGCACGTGAGTACATGGTGGCCGACGGCGCGCTCATCCTGGATGACGACGTCTTCCACCAGTACTACTTCGTGGCGCAGCGCCCGGAGAACAGCAGCATTCCCGTCGTCATCCCACGGCGCAACACTCAGGTCACCATGCGCGTAGCATCGGGGGGGACGGAGCGGGTGGTGATCGGCGGTAGCGCGCTGCAAGCACGCGTCATCGTGCTCACCGCCCCGGGGGGTGACGTACGGCGCATCTGGGTGGACGACGCCGGCCGCGTGCTCAAGGTCGCCCTGGAAGGACGCGGGATCGTCGCCACGCGCGACGAGCCGCCACAGTGAGGTGACGGCGGCTCCCCCACCGCCCCGCCCGTGCGGGGCGTTTACGTTTCATGGCTGAAACCGCACCGTCCGGCACCGCGTAGGGTCGGCTGAGCCAATCCGAGGACCTGTCATGCACCGCACCATGTTCACCGCGCTCGCCGCGCTGGCGATCTGTGCCACCGGCGGCCTGAGCGTCGTCACGCCCACGACGGCCCTGGCGCAGCAGGGCGACTCCACGAGCGTCGACGCCGTGCTGTCGCTCCAGGAAGCCATCAACATCGCGCTCCAGAACAATCCGCAGCACCTGCAGACACTCCAGGCGCGCAACGTGGCCAGCGCCGCCAAGCGCGCCGCGTACGGGGACTTCCTTCCACAGGTGAACGCGCGCCTGGGTGGCAGCTTCACCAAGCAGGGCGTCACGCCCGTGGCCGCGGGCGTCAACCTGGGCACGGTGGGGTCCGACGTCCTCACCTCGAACTACGGCATTGACGTGTCCATGTCGGTGAACGGCACCACGCTGATCAATCCGCGCGTGCAGGCCGCCAGCCTGGATGCGGCGGAGGCCGACATCAACGGCTCCCAGGCGCTGGTACGAAGCACCGTGACGCAGGCGTACATGACCGTGCTGCAATCGCAGGCGCAGGCCGCCCTGGAGGACACCCTGGTCGCCTCCGCAGAGACGCAGCTCGAGCTGGCGCGCGCCCGCCTGTCGGTGGGTGCGGGAACACAACTCGATGTCTCGCAGGCGGAGGTGCAGCTCGGCCGCGCGCAGGTGACCGCGCTGCAGGCACACAATCAGGTGGAGATCGACAAGCTCCGCCTCTTCCAGCAGATGGGCGTCACGCCGCCGGCGCACGTGCAGCTCACCACCGAATTCCAGGTCACCCCGCCGACGTTCACGCTGGAGAGCGTGCTCGGCACCGCCGAGCAGCGGAATCCCGCCCTCGAGGCGGTGGTGGCGCGCGAACGGGTGGCCAACCTTCAGGTGAAGCAGCAGAAGACGTCCTACCTCCCCACGCTGTCCATCTCCACGGGGTGGTCGGGATTCGCACAGGAGTTGACCAACTCGGATTTCGCCGTGCAGCAGGGGATGCTCCAGGCGCAGGCGAGCCGCGCGTCGTGCTTCCTGAACGATTCCATCCGTTCCGGCGCGGGGCTCTCGCCCATCGGCGGCTGCGACGCCATCGTCTTCACCCCCGCCGATGCCGCGCAGATTCGCGCCCAGAACAATCAGTTCCCGTTCGGCTTCAACAAGAACCCATTCCAGATCAGCGCGTCGCTCAGCCTGCCGATCTTCGATGGATTCTCGCGCGAGCAACGGCTGGAGCAGGCGCAGGCCAACGCCGCCGACGCGCGATATCGCGTCCGCGCGCAGCGGCTGCAGCTCCAGGCCGACGTCACGGCGGCGTACCTCACGCTGCAGACCGACGCGCGCTCGGTGGAGTTGGAAGAGAAGAATGCCGCCACCGCGCGCGAGGCCCTGCGCTTGCAAGAGGAGCGCTATCGCGTGGGCGCGGCGAACTCGGTCGAGCTGGCCCAGGCGCGCGCGGACTATGAGACCGCGGAGCGCGCCCGGATCAACGCGATCTACGAATACCACAAGGCGTTCGCCGCGCTCGAGAGCGCGGTGGGACGTCCCCTTCGATAGCGAGGACGAATCATGAGCCGACGCGGAAAATGGTCGGTGGGAATCACGCTGCTCGTGCTGGTGGCGGCGGTGTTCGTGCTGGCCGCCACGCGGCGTGGGAACCGTGCGACCGCCGTGCGGATCGAGCCCGTGCAGCGACACGATCTGGTGGCCTCGGTCACCGCCAGCGGCCAGGTGCAGCCGCGCACCAAGGTGGACCTGAGCTCCGACATCACGGGCAAGATCGTGCGCCTCGCCGTGCACGAGGGAGACATGGTGACGAAGGGGCAGTTCCTGCTCGAGATCGATCCGTCGCAGTACGAGGCGGCCGTGCAGCGGCAGCAGGCGGCGCTCGCCGCCGCGCGCGCCGATCTGGCACGCGCGCAGGCGAACTACGACCAGGCGGAGAGCAGCTACAAGCGCTCGGCCGCCATCAAGCAGCAGAATCCATCGCTCATCTCGGATGAGCAGCTCGAGCAGCTGCGCACCACGATGGACGTGAACAAGAGCCTGCTCGAGGCGGCGCACTTCTCCATCGCGCAGGCCGAAGCGGGCCTCAAGGACGCCCAGTCGCAGCTCTCCAAGACGGTGATCACGGCGCCGATGAGCGGCAAGGTGACGCGCCTCAACGTGGAGCAGGGCGAAACGGCGATCATGGGCACGCTGAACAAGGACGCGGCCACGCTGCTCACGATCAGCGACATGAGCGCGCTCGAGACCATCGTGCAGGTGGACGAGACGGATGTGTCGCGGATTTCCGTGGGCGACTCGGCCACGGTGGAGATCGACGCGTTGCCCAACCGCACGTTCCGCGGGCGCGTGGTGGAGATCTCCAACAGCTCCATCGCCGGCTCGGCGGCCGCGGTCGCGAACAGCGACCAGGCGGTCGACTACGAGGTCAAGGTGCTCCTGCTCGACGCGCCGCCCCAGACGCGCCCCGACTACTCGGCCACCGCGCGCATCGTGACCGCCACGCGGGAGAAGGCGCTCGCCATTCCGATCATCGCGCTCACCGTCAAGGAGAACGCCCCAGCGACTCCAGGGGGAGACACGGCCGCCATGGTCGCGATGGGCGGGCGGACGCCGCCGGCCAAGGAAGTGGGCAAGCGCGACATCGAGGGCGTGTACGTGGTAGGCACGGACAGTCACGTCACCTTCCGCCCGGTCACGGTGGGCATCACGGGGGACGATTACTTCGAGGTGGTAGATGGGCTCAAGGAAGGAGAGCGGATCGTGACCGGCAGCTACCAGGCCATCCGCACGCTCCACGACGGCGCGCTCGTGCGCGCGTCGGAACCAACCGCAACGCCAGCGACGAAGGGAGCGGGGTCGTGAGCTATCAACGGATGGATGCAGCGCTCAGCAGCACGGACGAACGGCACGCCGTCATCAGCTCGGCCGGCGTCACCCCCGGCAAGGACTGGGTGATCGTCACGCGCGGGCTGCGTCGCGACTACGACATGGGCGGCGAGGTGGTGCACGCGCTGCGCGGCGTCGATCTGGCCGTCCGGCGCAACGAGTACGTCGCCATCATGGGACCGTCGGGGTCGGGGAAGTCCACCCTGATGAATCTGATCGGCTGCCTGGACACGCCCACTGCCGGGGAGTACTGGCTGAACGGCTCGCTCGTCTCGAGCATGTCGGACGACGAGCTGGCGCGCGTGCGGAACCGCGAGATCGGGTTCGTCTTCCAGACGTTCAACCTGCTGCCGCGCGCCTCCGCGCTCCACAACGTGGAGCTGCCGCTCGTCTACGCGGGAGTCGCTGCCGCCGAACGGCGCCGCCGTGCTGCCGACGCGCTCGCGCGCGTGCAGCTTGGCGACCGAATGGAGCATCGCCCCAACGAGCTCTCCGGCGGCCAGCGGCAGCGCGTCGCCATTGCGCGCGCACTGGTCAACGACCCCGCCATCCTCCTTGCCGACGAGCCAACGGGCAACCTGGATTCGCAGACCTCCGATGAGATCATGCGCATCTTCGAGCAGCTCGCCGATCAGGGGCAGACGGTGATCATGGTGACGCACGAAGCGGACATCGCCGCCCACGCGCGCCGCGTGGTGGTGCTGCGCGACGGGCGCATCTCCTCCGACGAGCGCCGCGAGCAGTTCGCCGCGCGCGTCACGACCTGACGCATGCCCCTCCGCGACGCGATCGTCCTGGCGCTCAGCCAGCTCCGCGTGCAGAAGCTGAAGAGCTTCTTCACGCTCATTGGCGTGATGATCGGCGTCATGTTCCTCATCGGCGTCGTGTCGATCGTGGAGGGGATGGGGCGTTACGTGCAGGAAGGCGTCGGTGGAAAGCTGCTGGGCGTGAACACCTTCACGCTGCGTCGGCGCCCCGACTTCACCGCCGGCAACGTGACCGAGGCGACCTGGCGCGAATGGTCGCGGCGCCCGCGCATCATGCGTGAGGACGTGGAGGCGGTGGCCGCAGTGCTGCCGGCGGAAGACGCGTGGGCGGTGGACAACAGTGACTGGGTGGACGCGCAGTCGCGCTTCGCCCGCTCCCCGCAGGTACTGGCCCACGCGGCGAGCGCATCCATTTTCGCCATCAAGCATCTGGACATCGCCTCGGGGCGCGCCTACTCCGAGCAGGAAGCGAAGTTCGGCAAACCCGTGGTGGTGATCGGCCAGGAGGTTGCCGACTACTACTTCCCCGGTCTCAATCCCATCGGCCGCGAGCTGCGCTTCGACGGGCTGCCGTATCGGGTGGTGGGCGTGCTGGAAAAGCAGGGGACGGTTTTCGGGCTCCCACTCGACCGGCAGGTGTTCGCCCCCGATCTCTCCCCGCTCGCGCGGCTTACCAACCCGCGCGGCGATGTGGACGGAGTCATCGTACAGTCGCCCACGCCCGCCGGCGTTCAGGAAGCACAGGAGATCGTCCGCGAGACGATGCGGTCGCGACACCAGCTCCGGCCAGGTGTGGAGGATGATTTCGCTCTGGAGTCATCCGAATCGGCACTGAGCGCGTGGGCCAAAATCCAACGCATCCTGGTCATCGCCGGCATGGTCCTCCCGGCCATTGGGCTCGTAGTGGGCGCGATTGTCATCATGAACATCATGCTCATGGCCGTCGCGCAGCGCACGCGCGAGATCGGCATCCGGAAGGCGCTCGGCGCGCGGCGCCGCGACATCCTCCGGCAGTTCCTGGTGGAGGCAGCCACGCTGAGCGTGCTCGGCGCGATCGTGGGGATCGCACTCGGCGTGGGACTCGCGCACGCCATCGCTGCGGTCTCCCCGCTCCCCAGCAGCGTGGCGCTCTGGTCGGTGCTGCTCGCCATCGCCCTCGGCGCGGGAGTGGGGATCGTGGCCGGAATCTATCCCGCCAGCCGGGCGTCCAAGCTCGACCCCGTCGTGGCGCTGAGGGCCGAGTGATGGGAATCCTCGACCGTCTCCAAGCACTGGGCGAGGGGGTACTGATCGCCTTCGACTCCATCCGCTCCAACAAGGTGCGTGCGGCGCTCACGATCCTGGGGATCGCCGTCGGCGTCTTCGTCGTCACGGTCATGTCGGCCGCGGTGCACGGGATCAACGCCGGCGTGGAGGAGAGCCTGGCCGCTGCCGGACCCACCACGTTCTATCTCACGCGCTGGCCGGCGCAGATCAACAACTGTACGGGGGCGGCGGACAGTTGTCCGTGGCGACACAACGACCCGCTCACCGTGGACGAGGCGCACATCATCGATCGTCTCCCGTCGGTGCGCGCGGTGAGCGCACACGTGGGGACATCGGCGCCGCTCAAGTACCGCGACCGCGATCTCCCCGGCGTCCAGGTGGACGGCTACACGCCGGAGTGGACGATGGTGGACGGCGGGACCATTGCCGAAGGGCGCACGTTCACGTCGGGGGAGAACGCGAGCGCGGCCGCGGTGGTCATCCTGAACGACAAGGCCGCCGAGCGCCTGTTCGACAATGCGTCGGCGCTCGGCAAGATGGTCAGCCTCGAGGGCAGGCCGTTCCGCGTGATCGGGATCTACAAGGCCACCGGGAATTTCTTCGATAGCGGCAACAACTCGCGCGCCATCGTTCCCTTCGAGACGGCACGGCGGCGACTCAACGCGAGCACCCGGTGGATGGACATCACGGTGAAGCCGCGCGACGGCGTGGCGCAGGACGTGGCGATCGATGACGTGATCGCCGCCCTGCGCACGGAGCGCGGGCTCGCGCCGAGCGCGGAGAACACCTTCTTCGTGACCACGCAGGAGCGCATCCTCGATCTGTACAACAGCATCGTGGGCGTGTTCTTCATCGTGATGCTCGTGCTCGGCTCGATCGGCCTCATGGTGGGAGGCGTCGGGGTGGTGGCGATCATGATGATCTCCGTCACCGAGCGTACGCGCGAGATCGGCGTGCGGAAGGCGCTGGGGGCCACACGGGCGACCATTCTCTGGCAGTTCCTGGTGGAAGCGGCCACGCTCACCACCATCGGCGCGATGGCCGGCCTCGTCATCGGCGGGCTGCTCACCTGGCTCGTGCGGGCACTCACGTCCATCGATGCGTCGATTCCGGCGCTGGCCATCGTCGCCGCCCTGGCGGGGAGCGCGTTGAGCGGCGTCGTCTTCGGACTGCTCCCCGCCATCCGCGCCTCTCGCCTCGACCCGGTGGACGCGCTGCGCTACGAGTGAGCGTCGCGCTGGACGCGACGCCACCCGCACCGCCATCTTGAGCCATCATGCAACGCGTGGACGTGCTGGCCATCGCGGCCCACCGCGATGACGTCGAGCTCACGTGCGGTGGGACCCTGCTGCAAGCGGTGGCGCAGGGGCACGCCACGGCGATCGTGGACCTCACGCAGGGAGAGCTGGGAACGCGCGGGAGCGCGGAGCTGCGCGCGGAGGAAGCGAGCCGCGCCGCGGCCATCCTGGGCGTGACCGCGCGCGTGAACCTCGGCCTTCCCGACGGTGGGATCGTGAACACGCCCGAGGTGCGCGCAGAGCTGGCCACGCTCATCCGACGCTTCGCGCCGCAGGTGGTGCTCGCGCCGTCGCCGCAGGGGCGGCACCCGGACCATCGCGTCGCCGCCGAGCTCGTGCGCGACGCCTGCTTCGTGGCGGGGCTCGCCAAGGTGGCGCCGGGCGTGTCGCCGCACCGCCCGCGCAAGGTGGTGCACTGCATCACCTACCAGGAGCACTTCGCCAAGCCGACGTTCGTGGTGGACATCACGCCGGTGATGGAGCAGAAACTGCAGGCCATCCGCTGCTACGCGTCGCAGTTCGAGGGGGTCACACAGGCGGGCGAGGTGTTTCCGAACGGCGAGCCGCTGGAGGAGCTCATTCTGCATCAGGCCGCGCACTACGGCTCGCTGATCCGCACACGCTACGGCGAGCCGTTCTGGACGCGCGAAACCATGCGCGTGGACGACGTGCTCGCGCTCGACGTCAGCACCTTCTGACGATGAGTGGCGGTGGCGCGCACGACGAGCTGACCTACGGCTCGTATCTCCAGCTCGACGCATTGCTCGCGCTGCAGCAGCCGCGGTCGCAGCCCGAGCACCCGGACGAGCTGCTGTTCATCGTGGTCCATCAAGCCAGCGAGCTCTGGTTCAAGGTCATCCTGCACGAGCTCGCGCGGCTGGTGGAGCGGTTGGAGCAGCGCGACGCCGCGGGCGCGTTGTTCGTGCTGCGGCGGGTGAACAGCCTGGTCCAGGTCGTCACCGCGCAGCTCGCGGCACTCGACACGCTCCCCCCGCAGCGGTTCGCGGAGTTTCGCGGGTTACTCGGCAGCTCCAGCGGCTCGCAGAGCGTCCAGTTCCGCGCCATCGAGGCCGCCTCCGGATTGCGCGATCCGGTGTTCCTGCAGGCGGTGCGCGAGAGCGCGCCCGTGGACCCCGTCGTGCAACGCTGGCTCGAGCGCGCGACGGTACAGGAGTTGTTCGTGCGCCTGCTCGATGAGCAGGGTGTGTCGCTCGACGCTCTGTTCGCCGCACGCGAGCCGTCGGTCCTCACCATGCTGGGCGATGAGCTGCTCGCCTACGAGCAGGGGTTCGGGCGCTGGCGCTTTCTGCACACGCAGCTCGTGGAGCGGATTCTCGGTCCGTCCACCCCGGGCACCGGCGGCACACAGGGGGCGAGCTTCCTGGCGCGCACCGTGTCGCAGCGCTTCTTCCCGCGCCTCTGGGAAGCGCGCTCGCGCGTCTTCGGCGCCGGCGCACCGTGAACACCGGGCCGGCGCGCCTGATCGACATCAGCGTGCTCACCGGCATCGGAACGCCCGAATGGCCGGGCGACACGCCGTTCACCTGCGGGTGGAGCTGGTCGATCGCCGGCGGGGACAACGTGAACGTCTCGTCGATCACCACGAGTCCTCACGTCGGCACGCACGCCGATGCGCCGCTGCACGTGCGCGACGGATGGCCGGGCGCCGACGCGCTGCCACTCGACGCGTTCGCCGGGCCGTGCACCGTGGCGAGCATCGATCCGGAGGCCGATCTCCTCTCCCTCGATGGGCTGCCGCCGTGGAGTGCGGATCGCACGCCGGAGCGACTGCTCCTGCGCACCGCGCGCAGCATCGCGCAGGGCGGCTTTCCCGAGCGGTGGCCGGCGCTGCACCCCGATACCGCCGCCGCGCTCGCGGCGCGCGGTCTCCGCCTGCTCGGCGTGGACGCGCCGAGCGTCGATCCGCGCGAGAGCAGCGATCTGCGCGTGCATCATGTCCTGTTCGCCGCCGGCGCGTACATTCTGGAGAATCTCGATCTGCGCGCGGTGGAGGACGGCGACTATCTGCTCACCGCGTATCCGCTCCGTCTCGCCGGGGTGGACGCGGCGCCGGTGCGCGCCGTGCTCGAGCGGCGCTGACGCCCGTGACCGCACGTGACGGCGGCGCACCGATGGACGCCGCGCCGATGGACCCGGGGGTGCGCACGCGGCCGCGGATGCCGCGCGGGGGCTTGCATCTCCCGCGCGCGGGACGGTTATTCGTGGGACCGCACTGCCGTCCGCACGCCGCCGGTGCGTGAGTGAACGTCCCGTCCCTCCGATCGTGAACACGATGGCGCCCTCCGCCCAGCAGCGCGACGACGACCGCACGGCGTTGCTCTCGCGCGTGGCCGCGGCAACACGGGAGGCGTCGCGCACGCCCCGTCCCCGCCACGGCATGCGGGTGGCCATCGCCGCCACGCTCATCGCCGCCGTGCTCGCCTTCGCGCTGCGTGATGCGCTCGGGACCAACGTGGCGTCGCTCTTCCTCGCTGCGGTGGTCGTCTCCGCGTGGTTCGGCGAGCGCGCCGGCGGACTCCTCGCCACGGTGGCACTCGGTGCAGCGTTCGTGGTCTTTCTGCTCACCACGCCCGGCGTGCCGGGGGCCGGGCACGTGGATGTGCTGCGGCTGGTCATGTACGTCCTGGCCGCGCTGCTCATCACCTGGGGGTGTACGTCCCTGCGCGTCGCGCAGCGGCGCGCGCAGGACCACGCGGACGAACTGGCGCTCCTCTCGCAGCAGTTGGCCGACCAGAGCGTGGAGCTGGAGGAGCAGATCGAGCAGGCGCAGACCCTGGCCAGCGAGCTGGAGCAGGCCAACCGCGAGATGGAAGAGTTGACGCAGCGCACCGACCACGTGCGGTCCGGCGCGATGGCGGCCGTGCGCGAACGTGAGCACGCGCTCGCCCTGCTCGATGCGTTGCTGGCGAGCGCGCCGATGGGTTTCGCTCTGCACAACCGCGATCTGCGCTACCTGCGGATCAATCGCGTGCTCGCCGAGATCAACGGCGTGCCCATTGCCGACCACATCGGCCACACGATGCGCGACGTGGTCCCGACCATCGCGCCGATCGTCGAGCCCGTGCTGGAGCGCGTGCTCGCCACTGGCGAGCCGATCGTCGACATGGAGCTGACGGGATCCACCGCCGCATCATCGGAGCAGCGGTACTGGCTGGCCAGCTACTTCCCCGTCCGGAGCGCGGCGAACGAGACGATCGGCGTCGGTGCCATGGTGCTCGACGTCTCCGAGCACACGCGGCTCAAGGCGCAATTCCATCAGGCGCAGAAGATGGAAGCCGTGGGACGGCTGGCCGGCGGCGTGGCGCATGACTTCAACAACCTGCTCACCGCGATCATGTGCTACTGCGTGATGGCGGCGGACAAGCTCGGCGGCGGGGAGAGCTGCCGGTCCGAGCTGGAGGAGATCGCGAACGCGGCATCGCGCGCGGCAGGGCTCACCGGGCAGTTGCTGGCCTTCAGCCGGAAGCAGGTGATGCACCCGGTGGTGTTGGACGTGAATCTGCGCATACAGCAGCTCCACCGGATGCTCAGCCGGCTCATCGGTGCGGAGATCGAGCTCCAGTTGATTCCCGGCAACGTGGGACGCGTGTTCATCGATCCGGTCCAGCTCGATCAGGTGATTCTCAACCTGGCCGTGAATGCGTGCGACGCCATGCCGGATGGTGGACGCCTGACGATACAGACCGCGAATGGAGAGCTGACGGCGGACACGGCGCACGGGCGCACGGGAGGCGAACCGGGCTCCTACGTCCTCATCGCCGTGCGCGACACCGGGATCGGGATGGATGAGGCCACGAAGTCCCGCCTCTTCGAGCCGTTCTTCACCACCAAGGAACCGGGGCGCGGCACCGGGCTCGGGCTGTCCACCGCGTACGGGATCGTGCGGCAGTCGGGTGGCGACGTGGGAGTGCAGAGCGAGCCGGGGAAAGGGACCACGTTCACGGTCTACCTGCCGCGCGTCGAAGGCGAGGCGAGCGAGCCTCCCGCGCCCCCCACCGCACTTCCGCCACGCCGCACGGGGACGGTGCTCGTGGCCGAGGACGACGACATCGTCCGCGTGCTCGCACGCCGCATTCTCGAGCGCGCCGGCTACCACGTGGTGGATGCGGCGCGCGGTGACGAAGCGCTCGAGCGCGCTCGCGCCGTCGCGCCGGGGCTGCTCCTCCTGCTCACCGACGTCGTGCTGCCGGGGATGGCGGGACGCGAGCTTGCCGAGCACGTGCTCGCGCTGCACCCGCACTGCCGCGTGCTCTTCATGTCCGGCTACACCGACGATGACGTCCTGCGCCGCGGCGATCTTCCCGCCAACACGCGCTTCGTTCAGAAGCCGTTCACGCCGTCCGCCCTGCTGAGCAGCATCGCCCACGCGCTGGAGGATGCGAGCGCGCCGGGCGGCCACTAGATTGGAGACATGCCTCAGCCCGTGTATCTGGACCACGCCGCCACGACGCCGGTGCACGCAGACGTGGTGGCCGCCATGGAGCCGTTCTTCGGCCCGCGCTTCGGGAACCCCTCCAGCACGCACCGATGGGGGCGCGAGGCGCGCGTGGCGCTGGACGAGGCGCGCGAGCGACTGGCCGCATGCCTCGGCGCGCACCCCGATGAGATCTGCTTCACCTCCGGCGGTACCGAGGGTGACAACTTCGCCGTTCTGGGCGCCTGGCGCGCCACGCGTGCGACCGCGCCGCGCCGGCGTGCGGTCGTCACCTCCGTCATCGAGCACAAGGCCGTGCTCGGCGCCGTGCACCAGGCGGCGCACGAGGGCGCGGAGGAGCGGCTCCTCCCCGTCACTCCGGACGGGGTGATCGACATGGACGCTGCGGCCGCGGCACTCACCGATGACGTGGCCGTCTGCTCGGTGATGTGGGTGAACAACGAGGTCGGCACCCTGCAGCCGGTGGAGTCGATCGTCGAGATGGCGCGTGCGCACGGCATTCTCGTGCACACAGATGCGGTGCAGGCGTTCGGCAAGGCGGAGATCGACGTCCGGCGGCTGGCGGTGGATGTGCTCACCATCTCGGGTCACAAGATCGGCGCGCCAAAGGGAATCGGCGCGCTCTTCCTCCGCCGCGACGCGACGGTCGAGCCGCTGCTGCACGGAGGCGGGCAGAATCGCGGGCGGCGCCCCGGCACCGAGAACGTCCCGTTCGCCGTGGGGCTCGCGCGTGCCGCCGAGTTGACCGTGCAGGAGCGCGAGCGCGAGACCGCGCGGCTGCGCGCGTTGCGCGATGTGCTGGAGCGCACGCTGCTGGAGCGCATTCCCGATGCCGTGGTGCACGGGCGGAACGCGCCCCGCGCGCCGCACATCCTCAACCTCTCCGTCCCCGGCACGGACAGCGAGTCGCTCCTCATGGCGCTCGATCTCGCGGGGGTCGCCTGTTCCTCCGGCTCGGCGTGCCAGAGCGGGAGCGTGGATCCGTCGCACGTGTTGAGCGCCATGGGCGTGCCGCGCGAGCTGGCGACGGCGGCCATTCGCATGAGCCTCGGCGTCCTCACCACCGAGGCGTGCGTGCAGCGCGTGGGCGAGCTCTTCCCCGCGCTCGTCGCCAAGGCGCGCCGGCTCTCCGGCGCGACCGGGTAATCGGAGGGGCATCATGACGCGACGCGCCGAGCGCGTGGTGGTCGCGATGAGCGGCGGCGTGGATTCGTCGGTGGCCGCGGCCGAGCTGGCGGCCCGCGGCTACGACGTGGTGGGCGTCACCATGAAGCTCTTCTGCTACGGCGACACCGTGCCGGACCGGCCCTGCTGCTCGCTCGATGCGATCGACGACGCGCGCCGCGTGTGCCAGTGGCTGGGCGTGCCGCACTACGTGCTCAACCTGGAGCAGCCGTTCGGCCACGACGTGGTGCAGGACTTCGTGCACGAATACGCGCGTGGCAGGACGCCCATTCCCTGCGTCCGCTGCAATACGTTCACCAAGTTCCGCGATCTGGTGCGCAAGGCCGATGCGATCGATGCGCGGTGGATCGCCACCGGCCACTACGCGCGCATGGTCGATGGCGCGCTGCACCGCGCGCGCGATCCGCGCAAGGATCAGAGCTATTTCCTGTGGGGGATCCAGCGCGACGTGCTGCCGCGGCTCCTCTTCCCCGTGGGGACGCTCACCAAGGCCGAGACGCGCCGCCGCGCGCACGAGATCGGTCTGGAGGTGGTGGCCGAGAAGCGCGAGAGCCAGGACATCTGTTTCGTCCCCGGCGGCGATCACGTCGCGGTGCTCGAGCGCCATCTCGATGCGGACGCCCCCGCCCTCTCGCCTGGCCCGATCGTCGACACCGGCGGCCGCGTGGTGGGCGAGCATCGCGGTTTCGCGCGCTACACGGTGGGACAGCGGCGCGGTCTGCCCGGCGGGTTCTCGCACCCGATGTACGTGGTAGCCATTCGCCCCGCCGAGCGCACCGTGGTCATTGGCACGCGCGATGAGCTGCTCGGCCGTGGAGTGATCGCCGGCGAAGCGAACTGGCACACGCCGTCGCCTCCCGCGCCGGGCACGATCGTACACGCGCAGGTGCGGCATCGCTCGCGCGCCGCACGCGCAGAGGTGCTGCGGGCGAGCGCGCACGAGGTGGAGCTCGCGCTCGACGAGCCGCTCGCGGCGATCACGCCCGGGCAGTCGCTCGTCATGTACGAGTCCGACCGCGTGATCGGCGGCGCGGTGATCGATGCCGCGCTCGGCACGCGCCGCCGTCTCCCCGTGCAGGCCGCGTAGGGCGACCGTTTCCGGCAGCGCCCACGGCGTTGCCCCCCTCCACGCGCACCCGGCGTGTGCGGCCCGTCACGCCGTGATGCCGCTCACGTTGCCTCGCCCATCGGGATGCCGTCTCTATCGACGGGAGCGCGCCTCGCCTGCGACGGGGGCACGCCCTGCCAACTCCCGGACCGAGAGGCGATCATGCCCAATCCCATCCGTCTACTCCTAGTTCCGATCATCGCCGGCGCTGCGCTGTGTGTCGCAAGCGCGCGACCGCTCGCCGCGCAGGGAAACTCGCATCACGGCGCGGAGGCGCACGCGGTGCCGCCTGGGCACGCCAAGAAGGTGGTGACCGTGGATCAGGCCGTGGTGGTCACGCGCGAAGTGCTCGTGAAGCACGGCTACGAGGTGGTGCGCGTGGAGGAGAAGAAGGGGGTCAAGATCGTCTACTACCGTCGCGGCAACATGGGGAACGGCCGCGGCAAGGGTCCGGTGGAGCGGATGGTCATCCGTCCATCCACTGAAACGGTGCTCTTCGAGGATGCGCCGCCCAAGGTGCTCGTGGACGTGCGCGTGCGTCTCTCGCTCTGACACGCGACCTGACGCGTACACTGACACGCTCTATCGCTCGCACTCACCCAGGACCTGGCGCTGGGCCCACCCGCGCTCGCCTCCAGCGCCGCTCGCCTGCAGCGCCGCTCGCCTGCAGCGCCTCGATTGGAAACCACCGCCCACCGGTTATCATTCGGTGGGCGGTGTGTTTTGGGGTGTAGGTCAACTGGCAGACCGCCCGGCTGTTAACCGGGAAGTTGCAGGTTCGAATCCTGCCGCCCCAGCTCGCCCGCCTCGTGGTCTCTCCTCCGCTCCGCACGCACCGGCCACGGCAATTGCCACGGCATTTGCCACTTCCCGCGCCGGACTCCAAGTTGCAGAAGGATGTGCGGACCCCTCACGGAGGAAGAGCAATGATCCGAGCACTGGCGGCCGTGGCGGCGGGCGTGATGCTGGTATCCCCCCTCGCGGTGCAGGCACAGGCAGCCCCGACCACTCGGCTCGCCGACGTCATGTCGGCTGCGGAGCAGCATGCGGCGGGACTGGACAACCTCAGCCCGGCGCAGCGCGCCGCGCTCGACGCATGGCTCACGCGCTACACGGCCACGGTGGCCGCGGGGGCGAGCTATGCGGCCACCGCGGAACGTGCTCCGGCCGCGTCGGCCGCGCGGAGCTTCCCCGCCGCATCGCCCGGCATGGCGAGCGGGTTCCAGGGGGACACGCTCCGTCCCGCGAGTGGTACGGCGCACCGCCACCTCGAGTTCGGGAACCGTCCCCCGCGCGCGATCGGGAATGGCGCGCGCATCCTGCGCGCGGCCGAGGGGTCGTCGTTCATCCTGCTGGCCGACGGCACGATGTGGGAGATCTTCCCGGAGGACCGCCCCGGCGCGGTGATGTGGCAGGCCGGGGACTTCGTGCAGGTGCGCCAGGCTCCGATCCGGCGTGGGAGAGACTTCGAGTATCTGCTGGTGAACGGCGCGCAGCGCGGCCGTGCCAGTGCGCGCTTTGCCGGGTGGGTGCGTGCCGGGCGCGACAGCCAGGGAAACGGCCAGAGCTCCACGGAGCCTGAGGGGAACCGCTAGGCATCGCACATCCGCGACGACGGGCCGCCATCTCTCTGGCGGCCCGTCGTGCGTTGGTAAGTGACTTGCCGGTCAGTTACTTGCGCCGCGGCGGCGTGCGGTCCGACCCGCCGCCCGATGCGTTCTCCGCGTCGTCCTCATCGGGGAGCGTCTCGTACGTGCTCGACCCGCTCAGATTGCGATCCTCCGCGGTGTCGCCCACGAGCCCGCCTCCTTCGCGCCCCTCGCGCTGCAGCTCGCGGTCGAGCTCGCTGTCACGACCCCGGGAGCGCGCGCGTTCGTCTCGCCCGTGTTTCCTGGCCATCCTGACTCCTCCGTTGAGGAATGGACTGCACACCCAAGGCAGGGCGTGTGCCGCGTGCGCCCGGTCACGTCAGCCACGCTCCCCTTCCCCGCTCTGCGCAACGCGCACGGTTGGCCTGGACGCCTCACTGCGGCTCGCCTTGTGCAGTGGACCGCGCGTGCGGACGCGTCCACCGGCGAGCGGCGGCGGGCGACGCCCCGGCATCCGGAGGTGCGACATGCCCATTGACGATCCCGACTTCCTGACGAACCCGGCAAAGCAACTGCGCGCGGCACAGGAGCTCGCCACACTGCGCACACGCATCGTGGACCTGCAGACCGAGCTCCTCACGCGGCGGCATGAGCGGCGCGCGCTGATCGAGCGGCTGGCGGAGCAGGACATGCGGACGCAGCGTGAGGAGCGCGGGCGGGTGAGCCGCACGGCGGCACACGACCACGCGCGCGCCAGCCAGGAGGTCCGAAACTTCGACAGCAACCTGCGCTCGCTGACGGAGAAGATCCGCAGGCTGGCGATCGATGCCGAGCGGTACGACCTGAGCCTGCGCGTCGCCATCGCCGCGGGGCACGGCGCGCGCGTGGAAGACGAGGTCATCGCGCGCGGATAGGCACGGCGTGCGTGGCGGGCGCGACGGCCCGCGATGCGATCTGCCAGGGGGGCCCGCGCCGCGAGCGCTTGCCCCCCTGTGTAGTTTTGGAGATCGGCAACTCGACACACAGGAGAGTCAATGCGGTCACTGGTCTTCGTGTGGGCCCTCGGCGCCTCCCTGCTCACCTTTGGTGTGGCGGCGCGGCTCGGATGGCTGCGCTCCCGTCTCTGGCCGTCGGCGATCGCCATCCTCGGCATCGCGCTGGTGCTCCTCTCGATCTTCATGGGCTTCGTGCACCCGGTGCCGGACCCGGGCAGCATCATGTCGCTCTGAGCCGGAGGGGTGAGGGACGCGTGAGCGCCACGCGCGCTCGACGACCTCGCCCGCTCCACACGCTCACCTCTCGCCCGATCGCGGCGCGCCGCGTCGCACCGGCACGGGCTCCTAGTCCAGGCTGGCCCGTGTCCCCACTCCCGCCGCGTATGCGCGTGCGTACAGCGTGCGAGCGGCGGCCACGTCTTCCGCGCCCAGGCCGAGGGACTTGAAGAGCGTCACCTCCTGCGGCGACGTGCGAGCGGGCGCCGTGCCCTGCAGTACTTCCCCCAACTCGGCCGCGATGTGCGCCGCGGTGATCGCTCCTTCGGCGATCGGCGTGAGGATGTCCCCCGCCTCGTGGAGCGCGGACTCGCGGCTGTCCACGATCAGGCGGCTCATGGCGACGGCGGCGCTGTCCAGCTCGCGCGCCCTGGGGACGCTCGATCCCACCGCGTTGATGTGTGCCCCCGCGCTCACCCACGCTCCCTCGAGCACCGGCTCCGCCGACGCGGTGACGGTGCAGATGATGTCGGCATCGCGTACGGCGTCGCGCGGACGATCGACGACGTCGATCGAGATCCCCTGCCGCACGCTCTCGCGCGCCGCGAACGCGCGCGCATGCGCCGGAGTGCGGCTCCACACGCGCACGCGCCGCACGCGCCGCACCGCACGCATCGCCTCGAGATGCGTCACGGCCTGCACGCCGGCGCCGAGAAGCGCCAGGTCGCCCGCATCGTCGCGCGCCAGTACGCGCGTGGCCACGCCGGATACGGCGGCGGTGCGAATGGCGGTGACCGAGCGCGCATCCACGATCGCCAGGGGCGCTCCGTCGTGACCGTCGAACAACATCACTACACCCTGATGCGAGTCGCGCCCCGTGCCGTGATTCCCGGGGAAAATCCCCACCACCTTCACGCCGAGCGCATCACGAGAGGGCGGCTGCAGGCCCCCGGCGCCGTCAGTGTGGGCGTCCGGCGTGTGGCGGTGCGCGCCGGCGGCATCGCCTGAACCGTCGTTCCCGCGGGGCTCGGCGTCGGTAAGAAAGGCGGGCATGAGGCCGAGCAAGCCGCGGCCGTCGGGAATGCGCATCACGGGACGCAACGGCACCACGCCCTCTCCGCGCGCGAGCGCGCGCAACGCGTCTTCCATGACCGCCATGCAATCGGCCATCGGGAGAAGCCGCTCCACATCCGCGCGGCCAAGGATGAGCAGCGGCGGAAGATCAGCAGGAGTGGGATCGCGCATGGGAGACATGTCGTCTGCGATGCGACCGGTCAGGGGCGGCGGTAGATCCGTCCGTCCTTCATCACGAAGCGGACCTGGCGTATGCGCGAGATGTCGTGCGTGGGATCTCCCTCCACCGCGACGAGATCGGCGAGCAGCCCTGGCGCCACGCTCCCCAGGCTGTCGCTGAGCTGCAGCACCTTCGCGTCCACCGACGTCGCCGCCTTGAGCGCCTGCACGGGGCTCATCCCGTAATCGACCATCATCTCGATCTCCCGCGCGTTCTCGCCGTGCGTGTAGACGCCCACGTCGCTGCCGCTCGCGATCGTGACGCCGGCAGCCAGCGCGGCGCGAAAGCTCTCGCGCTTCCGCGTGATGGATGCCGGCTCGGGATCCACGCCCTTGCGCCATCCACGGTACTGCAGGATCGCGTCCCCCGCGGCGAGGGTGGGACAGAGGGCGATGCCACGCTCGGCCATCATGCGGAAGAGCTCCGGCGTTCCTCCATCTCCGTGCTCAATGGTCTCCACGCCGGCCAGGATCGCCCGGCGCATCCCCTCGGTGGTCGAGCTGTGCACGGCAACCGGTCGACCGCTGCTGTGCGCGATCTCCACCGCCATCTTGAGCTCATCCAGCGTGAAGGTGGGACGCGCCTCCCCGTGCGGACCCCAGCGGTAGTCGACGTAGATCTTGATCCAGTCCGCACCGCGGCCGATCTGGTCGCGCACGATGCGCGCGAGCTCGTCGGCGCTCCCGGCTTCTTCCCCGCCCTGCGGGATGTCGTATCGCGGATCGAAGCCACGGGGGCCGTAACTCCCGCGCGCGACGATGGCGCGCGTGCTGACGAGCATCCGCGGGCCGGGGATGATCCCCTGCTCCACCGCGTGCTTGAGCCCCACGTCGGCGTAGCCGGCGCCCTCGGTGCCCAGGTCGCGCACGGTGGTGAAGCCGGCAAGGAGCGTGTTGCGCAGGTGATTGGTGGCGCGCGCCACGCGCAGCGGCAGCGACTCGTGGAGCACCTGATCGTTCCACGACGTCTCGTTGTACGGGTGGAGCATCATGTGCGAGTGCGCCTCGATGAGCCCGGGGAGGAGCGTCATCCCCGGGAGCTCGACCACCGTGGCGCCGGCGGGAGCGTTCACCTGATTGGCCGGCCCCACCGCGGCAATGTGCGAGCCGCGCACGAGCACCACCCACCCGTCGTGCGGAGCGTCGCGCACACCGTCGAACACACGCGCCGGACGGAGCAGGAACACGCTGTCGTCAGCCGGCGCGCGAGATGGACGCTGCGCGGCAGCGGTGGGGATGCCGATGGCGAGCGACGCGCCGGTCGCGGCGAGCATCGAGGCCGCGCGCGACAGGAGGAACCGGCGCGAGCAGCGGGGCGAGCGGATGGTGGAGGACATTGCCTGTGGGTCGTGCGAGAGGAGGGTGACGGCGGACGCGCATACGCTGCCACGCCGCAGCCCCGCGCGCAACCGCCCGAGGCAGCGTGCGCTAGCTGCGGCGGCGTTCCAGCCGGCGGAGCAGGCGGTCGAGCGCGCGCACGTAGATGTCGAACTGCACGTAGAACGCGTGCCGCTCGGTGGGGACGTGCCGCACGCCGCCGCGCAGATCGCGGGTGGATGCGCGCACGAGCCGCTCGATGTGCGCCTCGAGGTCGCGGGTGGCGCGGACCCGATCGCTTCCGCCAGCCCGCGTAGAGCCGAGCAGACGCGCGACGAGCGCGCCCTGCCGGCTCACCACCGGATACGCCGCGCCGTCGGTCTCGAAGTGGCCCACCACGAACAGCGCCGGGTGCCCGCGCGGGAACATGTTGAGGCGCAGCGCACCAGGGCGGAGCACGTCATCCTGCAGCGCGCCCAGACAGGGGAGCGACGCGCGATAGCCGGTGGCGTAGATGATCGTGTCCACCTGTTCCTCGGCGCCGTCCACGAAGCGCACCGTGTCGCCGCGCAGCTCCGCCACGTCCGGTCGCGGCACGACGTCGCCGTGCGCCAGGTGATGCAGGAGCTGCGTGTTCATGATCGGGTGCGTCTCCAGCACGCGATGGTCGGGGCGCGGCAGCCCGTAGCGCGTGACGTCGCCCACCAGGATGCGCAGCAGGAACGTGAGCGCGGGCTGCGCGATCCACATGGGGAGGTGCGGTCCTGTACGGAAGAATGCGTCCGTGGGCTGGCCGAAGACGTGCTTGGGGAGAAAGTGATAGCCGCGCCGCAGGGAGAGGACCGCACGCTCCGCCACGCGCGCGGCATCGCAGGCAATGTCGCACCCGCTGTTCCCCGCGCCCACCACCAGCACGCGTTTGCCTTCGAGCTCGCGCGGCGAGCGGTACGCCGCTGCATGAGAGATGCGCCCGGTGAACGCGCCGGGATACGCCGGAAGCACCGGATCCCAGTTGTGCCCAACGGCCAGGACCACGGCGGCGTAGCGTCGCGTCACACCGTCGTCCGTGGTCACCTCCCACGCGCCATCCACCTGACGCACGGCACGCACGCTGGTGCCGAATCGGATGTGCGGGCGGAGCCGGTAGTGATCGGCGAACGCGCGCAGATACATCAGGATCTGCGCGTTGGAGGGGTAGTCCGGATAGCGATCCGGCATGGGGAAGCCGGTGAACGCCGATTGCGTCCGCGACGAGATGAAGTGCGCGCTGTCGTACATCGGCGTGTCCGCGCGCGCGAGGTCCCAGATGCCGCCCACGTCGTGGTGGCGTTCGAGCACCTCGAACGGGATGCCTTCCTGCAGGAGCGCGCGTGCCGTGGCGAGGCCACTGGGCCCCGCCCCGATCACGCACACGTCCGGATTGTCGGTGGCTCCCTCCGTGCTCATGCGCGTCGTCCAGGCATGGCGCGAAGGATAGCGGATGCGCCGGTCGGTTGCGAGCGGCGCGGCACGTGCGCGCCGCTCACGTCAGGCCCTGCGCATCACGCGCTACGCCACGCGTGGCGCAGGCGGCGTGGCGCAGGCGGCGTGGCGCGGCGCCCGGGCGCGTCAGCGCGCGGACGGCGCTCGTCCCTCCACCCCGCACGCCGGCGTCACTTCCAGGCCGACGTCTCGCGCAACTGCGGGACCGACTGCGGGGGAATGGAGATCATGTGGCCGCACTGCGTGCAGATGTCCACCAGCACATCGGGCACACGGAGCCGGGTGCGGCGCATCTGGACCGTGCGGTACTCGAAACGCGTCCGTACGACGGTGCGGCAACGACGGCAATGATTGGCGGCGGTGTCGCCAGCCCTCCACGGTGTTTTCATCTCTCCTCCAGGTGCGCCGGCCGCGGTGTCGGCCCGAGTGGGTGGCCGCATCCGTGGCCGCGCGTCCATCCCTACGGAGCGCTCCAGGCGCGGGTTTCGCCGGACGGAGCGGCGCCCTTGTGCGCGGCGGAACACAGCGACAGTGTCATGGGTTCCAGTACACGCCACGATTCACGGGGAGCCGATCATGTCCTTCCGTTCGACATCCACTGCCCTGACCAGGGTTGCTGCCGCGCTGGCGCTCGCCCTGCCGAGCACGCTCGCCGCACAGCAGGGCGGCACGTCCGGCGCATTCATCATCCGGCTCGGACGGGACACCATCGGCGTGGAGCAGTTCACCTCCACGGCGCAGCGCGTCACCGGAGACATCCTCCTCCGCTCCCCGGTGGCACGGTTGTCACACTACGATGTGCGGCTCGATGCCCAGGGGAACCCCACGCGCGTGGACGTCACGCTCGGCGGTCTCAACGGTGCGCCGCGTCCCAGTCAGCCGCGCGCGCTCACCATCACCTTCCACGGCGATTCCGCCACGCAGGTGATCACCTGGCCCGACAGCACGAGTACGAACAGCTTCGCCGTGCCGAGCGCTACGGTCGCGCTCCCGACCAACACGTCGTACGCGCTGCTCGAGCCGGTGTTCGCGCGGATGCGCCGCAGCGGGACGGACAGCGTGAACGTCAACATGCTCTTCTTCGGGTCGCCGCGGACCTTCCCCGCCTCACTCGTGCTGCACGGCGACAGCGCCACCTGGTGGCTGTTCGACTATCCCACGCGCTTGCGGGTGGACGCCAACGGACGCATCCAGAGCGTGAACGGACAGGAGACGACGGTGAAGGTCGACGTGGCGCGCGTGCCGCGCGTGGACATGAAGGCGGTGGCCGCACGCATTGCCACCGAGCCCAACGGTGGAAATCTTGGCCAGCTCTCCAGCCGCGACACCGTGGTGGCGTCCGTCGGCACGGCGCGTCTGTGGGTGGACTACGGACGCCCGCAGCGGCGCGGCCGCACGATCTTCGGCGGCGTGGTACCGTGGGGTCAGGTGTGGCGCACCGGCGCCAACGCGGCCACGCAGTTTCGCACGAGCGTGGACCTGGACGTGAACGGCGTCACGGTGCCGGCCGGCACGTACACGTTGTGGACGCTGCCATCGGAGTCGGGCACGCAGCTCATCGTGAACAAGCAGACCGGGCAGTGGGGCACCGAGTACGATCCCAAGCAGGACCTGGTGCGGATTCCGATGACCACGTCGCGGCTCGATGCTCCGGTCGAGGTGTTCACGATCGCCGTAGAACCGCGCGGGGACGCCGGGGTGCTCGCCATGCGGTGGGGAGACATGGAGCTCTCGGTCCCGGTACACGCGAAGTGACGCGGCACAGCGCGTGAACCCATGGTCGTCGTGACGCGCGGCGGATGAGCGCCGACCGTCACACCGTGCTCGCGTGGAGCGGGGGGAAGGACAGCACGCTGGCGCTCGCCGAGCTGCGCGCGCGCGGTGACACGGACATCGTGGCACTGCTCACGACCATCACCGCGGACTATGACCGCGTGAGCGTGCACGGTGTGCGGCGCTCACTGCTCCGCGCGCAAGCCGCGGCGCTGGCGCTCCCGCTGGTGGAGGCGGAGATCCCGGCGGCGTGCACCAACGCGGTGTACGACGACGCCATGCGCCGCGCGCTGGAGGAGATTCGCGAGCGCTGGCCGCACGCGGACAGCGTGGCGTTCGGCGACCTCTTCCTCCAGGACGTGCGCGCATACCGCGAGGAGCGGATGGCGGGGAGCGGGCTCGCGCCCATCTTCCCCGTGTGGGGGCGCAACACGGGGGAGCTCTCGTGCGAGTTCATCGCGCAGGGGCATCGCGCCACGCTCGTGTGCGTGGACCTGCAAGCGCTCGACGCCTCGTTCGCCGGGCGCGAGTACGATCCCGCGCTCCTGGCCGACCTCCCCGCCGGCGTCGATCCATGCGGCGAGCGTGGCGAGTTCCACACCTTCGTGCACGCCAGCCCGCTCTTCACACGCGACATCGCGGTGCGCCTGGGCGACACCGTCGTGCGCGACGAGCGGTTCGTCTATCGCGATCTGGTGCCCGTGGACTGATCGAGCGCTGATCCGCGCCTACGGCGACACTCCTGGGATCCGGATGCCGCCCAGCCCTCCGGTGAGCGAACGGAGCCGCTCTTCCAGCTCCTGCCGCCGCGCCTCCACCTCCTGCTGTGCCTGCGTGACTTGTGCGAGCGCCTGGTCGCGTGCACTCTCGGCGCGCGCGCGGAGTGGCGCCACGCGCGCCGCCACGATGCTGTCCACCGCCGCCCGCGCGCGCGCCTCGGCCCGCGCGAACGCCTGGCCGGCCGCATCGCGAAGGCTCGCCGCGAGCGCCTGATCCACGTTGGAGCTCACGGAGAATTGCGGATGGCGGATCGGTCCGCTCAGCTCGGCCGACACCTCGAGCGTGCGCACGCCCGAGAGCACGCGCAGGATGACGGACTCCACGGGAGTGAGCGCGCGCGCGGTGCTGTCGGTGTGCCAGGTGACCGACGGCGCGCGCAGCGTCCAGCGCGCGGCAATGTTGTCGCCGCGCAGCCCGGCGACGAGCGAGGTGCTGCCGTTCCCCGGCTCCACGCGCACGGGGAGCTTCGGAATCGCGAACCCCGGCACGGCGATGCCGCCGACCGACGCCACCACCGAGTCGAGTGGCACCGCCCGCGTGTGATCCAGGAGCGCGTCCACGCTGAGCGACGAGACTCCCAGCCGTCCTCCCGTCTGCCGCGCGACCACGCGCATGGGTCGTCCGACGAGCGTGGGCGCCGAGGTGAGGTCGGCCACTGCCGCGGCGTACGAGGCGGTGTCGCCTCCGCGCGTGATGGCGAAGTGCGCCGTGCCGCGCTCCAGGAGAAATGCGGGATACGACTGCCGTCCCGGGAAGCGCACGGTCTCTCCGGCACGCCGCAGCCGCGTCGGCGCGGCGCTGGCGCGCGGAAGCAGCCCGGGCGGCATGTACTTTCGCGCGAGCTCCGCCCAGTACATCACCTGCTGCATGCGATCCAGGCTCACGTCGCCGAACATCGCCTGGCCGAGCTGCGGCCCCTCGAGCGTGGGGAGATGCAGCAGGCTTCGCGCGAAGGCGTAGTCCTCGCGGCGCGCGGCATCCAGTTGGTGCACTCCCGAATCGAGCCGCGCCGCACCCTGCTGCGCCGTGGCGCGCAGCGTGTCCACGCGCGCGCGCAGCGCCTGGATGTCGGACAGCGTGCGGCGGACGTCGGTCACCGCCTGGCGCACGCCCGTCACGCCCAACGACTTCAGATTCGCGCCCTGCAGCCGCTCGGCGAGCGCGCGCGCCGTGTCGAGCGTTTCCCGCGCGCGGAGATCGTGCAGGCGCGTCTCCACGGTGGTGCGCAGCGAGTCGGCACCGGAGACGAGCGCGCTGGCCGACTGCACCGTGCGCAATTGCGCCGGGTCGAGTACGATCGCACGGATGGTGTCCACCGGCGTGAACGACAGGAGCGGCTGCGCGAACTGCTGCCGCCACTCGCGGAGCGCGCCGATGGTCTGCGCGGCAAAGCCGTTGGGTGGCGCGGGCGGTGCCGGGCGATCGCGATGGGTGCCGAAGCGCACATCGCCCAGCACGAGGCGTCGCACCACGAGCTTCTTCTCGAGGAGCGGCTCCGGGTCCACCGCCAGCTCGAGGCCGCGCCCTTCCACCAGGTTGCGCATCCGATCGAACGGATCGGCGAGCTGCAGCCGGTCGATGGTGACGGACGCGTCTGCCTCATGAATGTGCAGCCCATCGATCTGCAGCGACGTGCCCAGCGTCTCCGTGCCCACCTCTTCGGCGGTGTCGGTGACCACGCGGTCGCCGAAGAGGAGCCAGCCGACGACGAGCAGCAGGATCACGAGGAGCAGAGGGACCACGCCGCTCCACCGGATGATCCGCACGCGCGCCGGTGCGCCGGCAGCCGCGCCGGCACCGCGCGATGCTGCGTCACCGGGGCGCTCCGGCGGTGGCGCGCCGGGGACCATGGCGCTGTCGTTCACGGGCGGAAGAGCTTGTACAGGTTGTATGCGCGCGACGCCGAGATCGCGCGGTACGCCGCGCTCTGCCGCACGCGCTCCCCCCACGTGGCGCGGTAGCGCTCCACCCCCACACGCGCGAGCAGGAAGATCGGCACGAAGAGCACGACCCAGGAAACGAAGCTCCCCAGCACGACCGTGTTGTTGAAGTTGGTGAAGGGCACGAGCGGCGCATTGTACATCGACGTCCACAGTCCCTGCAGCGACGGCGTGTCCACCAGGAGCAAGCGGCCCAGCGCGTCGAAGAGCGGATCGAGCAGGAACCCGACCGGCGTGAAGATCAGCCAGCCGAGCATCGCGCCCCCCACCGACACGTTGAAGACGCAGACGATCGCGACGACCAGCAGGTTGTGCGCGCTCATGAGCGGCGTGAGGCCGAGCGCGGCGCCGAGCGCGATGCCGAGGGCCACCTGAGTCGGTGTCCCCTCGGAGTGCAGCGTGCTCGCGAGCGACTGGATGAGCTTGAGGAGGGTCAGCATGGGTCGTGGGGCACAACCTGCAACCGGTGCGGCCGCCGTGCAATGGCCTCCCCTCGCGTCATGGCGCTCGCGGCGCGTATGTTCCGCGCGAGCACGGTTTCACCCCAGCCCTGGAGACGCCGATGAGATCATCCGCTGTGCGGCGCGCCGCCCGCGCGCTGCCCATCCTCGCCATCGCGGCCGGCTGCACCACGACATCCCCGCAGGCGATGACCGACGCGGGAAGCCAGCGCGACGGCATTCTGGCCGCCATGGACAGCTCGGCGGCCGGATGGAACGCGGGGAAGCTGGACACCTTCATGGCGATCTACCTGGATGCCGCACGCACGAGCTTCGTGACCCGCGACAGCATCATTCACGGCAAGCAGACCATCGCCGCGCACTACGCGCCCCGCTTCGCCGCCGGCGCGCCGGGCGATTCCCTCTCCTTCGAGCGACTGGAGATCGACTCGCTCGCCCCCGACCTGGCCTATCTTGGCGCCTATTACGTGCTCCAGCGTGGCGACTCGATCACCGCGCGCGGACCCACCACGCTCGTGATGCAGCGCGTGAACGGGCGCTGGTACATCGTGCACGATCACTCGAGCTGACGGTTGGAGGGGCGCGCCGGAGCGCCGCGCCGGAGCGCCGCGCGACATGCGTGGTCGCTACCGCGCGCCCTCGGGCCAGACGCTCTCCATCCACCGCGCGATGGCGTCGGCGATGACCTGGTTCCCCAGCGCGGTGTAGTGGATGTCGGTGGGGTAGAACGCCGGCTCGCGCCGGTCGAGGCGGCGGAAATCATCGTACAGATCCACGACGGGGATGCGGCGCGCGTGCAGCGCGGCGCGCACCTCTCGCGCGGTGCGCAGGACCGGGGGAAACGCCTGCGCACCGTAGATCTCCTCCTTGCTCGGCAGGAGGACCACCGCGAAGTGCCCGCCGCGCGCCTCCACCCGGTGCTGCAGCCGCTGCAGGGGGTCCAGCATGACGTCGCGCAGATCCGGGGTGTCCGCGCGGTGCATCCCTTCCGCCAGTCGGTGCTGCAGTCGCACGGAGAGATAGATCGTGTCCCCATTGTCGAACGCCACGCGCTCGCGCATCGGCGCGCGAGCGAGCACCGCGCGCGTGGTGGTCCACGCCGCACGCCAGAGCGCGGACGCATTGAGCAACCGCGACACCGCGCCGTGCACCACCGTGTCCGGGTGCGTGCGGTAGAAGTCGAAGCGATACTCGGAGAACCCCTGCGGCGATTTCTCGCCCTCCCAGTGCGCGAAGGTCCGGCTGTTGTCCACGTCGCTGGCGACCCAGATGGCGAGGAGCACCACCGCGGGATGATACGCCTCCGCATAGAGTGACTCGGCGCGCACCTCCAGCTCGCTTCCGCCACCGGGGATTCCCAGGTTGAGCACCGCATGTCCCGGAAAGCGGCGCTCGAGGAGCGTGGAGAACTGCCCGTCCACTCCCACTCCGGGGCCGGTGACGAGCGAACTGCCCAGCACGGCCACGTCCACGCGAGCGGGCCACGGATCGTGATTCGTGAAGCCGGCGTGGTCCGTCTCGCGCACGAATGTGTAGTCCGGCGTGCGGACCGTGTCGTGCTGCAAGGGTGACATCACGGCACCGATCGGCGGGACGGGCTTGTACGTCGTAGGGGCCGCCACCTCCTGCGCCTTGATGACGTTGATCACGGGCGTCCACGTGGGGTGCAGCCGGTTGAGCCGTTCGCGCGCGCGGGCTTCGGGGCTCAATCCCGGCGCGATGCGCAGGAGCACCTCGCCGGCCACGGCGAGCGCGATGACCACGGCGATGACACGTACTCCGCGCTGCCCCCCGCGCGTCGTGCGGCGCGAGGCGTGGGGCTCCGGCGCGTCATCTGCTCCGCGCGCGTCCGCGTCGTGAGTGAGTTCGGGCACAGGCTCGTGGGAGTGGGGACGTCCGGCGCGCACGCAGCGCTCGGATGGAGAGGAGGGAGAGGCGATGCACGCGGCGCGTCGCTGGGCTTGGGGAGATGACCCGGTGCGAGCCGGCGCACGGCCAACCTACGGCGCCGCCGCGCGCGCGGCAAGCGAACGCCGCCCGCACACGTCGACGTGCGTTGCGCGTGCGGTCACCCGGGCGTGTGCGCCGCTTCGACGGTCGTCTCCCCCGCCCCGAGCTCTTCGATGGTGCGCTCCGCCTCGACGAAAATGTGGGAGACGTCGGGGTTCTGTTCGCGGATGGCCGCCTCGAGCGCATCCACCGCCTCGGCGAGCGCGCGCGCGCTCAGATGCTCGTCGAACTGCACCTCGAGCGCGAGCAGCACCCGATGCGGTCCCAACTGCATGGTGAGCACGCGCCCCACCGCACGCACGCGCGGCTGGCGCGCCGCGATGGCGCGCACGCTGCGCAGCAGCTCCGGGTCGGCGCTCTCTCCGAGCAGCAGGTTGCGGCTCTCGAAGGCGAGGATCACCGACATAGCGGCAAGGATGACGCCGATGACGATGGAGCTCAGACCGTCGTACATCGTCTGCCCGGTCCGCTCCGACAGAAAGATCCCCGTCGCGGCGACCAGGATGCCGAGGAGCGCGGCGGTGTCCTCGCCGATGGCGGTGAAGACGGTGGGATCCTTGCTCATCCGGAACGCCTTCCACCATCCACGGTGGCGGCGTCCCTCGGCGCGTCGCAGCTCGCGCAGCGCGATGAGCCACGACGTCCCCTCCGCCAGAAAGGCGACGCCGAGCACGGCGTAGCTCCATGCCGCGTCGCGCACGAGCGTACCGTGCCGGAGGTGCGTGATCCCCTCGTATACCGACATGCCGCCCCCCAGGCTGAAGAGCAGCATCGCGACGACGAGGGCGGCGAAGTACAGCTCCTTGCCGTGTCCGAACGGGTGCGTGCGGTCCGGGGGACGCCGGCTGCGGTGCAGGCCGAGGAGGAGGAGCGCCTGGTTCCCCGTGTCGACCACGGAGTGGATCCCCTCCGAGAGCATGGCCGAGCTCCCCGTCACCGCGGCAGCGACGAACTTGCTGACCGCGATGACGAGGTTGGCCGTCATCGCACCGTAGATGGCGATCGGGCGCCGCGGTTCGCGCCGCCCTACCGAAGGCATGGCGACGCGCTACGGACGCCGCGGCCCCGGCTCGAGCTCCGCACCGCCGCTTCCCGCAGCGCCGAACTTGGGCGCCGTCAGCCACCCCGTGGTCGTGGTACGCGGATTGGGCTCCGTGTCGCGATCGTCGTGCGTCGTGTCATCGCGTGCCTTGCCGCGCGCCTTGCGCGCCGCCGCGCGCCGCACCCCCTCGTCGTCACGCGTGGAGCTCCCGCGCGTCCGCGCGCTCGTGCCGCGGCTGCCGCGGCTGCCGCGGCTGCCCTGTGCCTCTCGCGCGTGGTGCGCCGCGCCGCGCGCGGACTTCGTCTCCTGATCCTTCTTGTCCGTCCTTGAGACTTTGGTGGTGACCGCCTCACCGCGATGCGGCCCGCGCCCCTTCGCTCTGGACGTCTGCTTCGAGCCCGTCCGTTTCCTGTCCGGCATCGTGTCTCCCTGTGGGACTCGGGAACTGACCGCGCACGCTGCGTGCCGCACTGGACAGCGGACAGCGAGCGGCGTAACGTCGCCCTGATCGCGTTCCTCCCATCCGGCAAGGAGTGTGTATGTCGCGCCTCCACCGCTCGATGCTCTTCGCGCTCGCCGCCACGCTGCTCCCCGCCCTTCCGGCGCGCGCTCAGGAAACGGCTCCCGATTCGTTCCTCGTCGTCAAGCACTACCTGGACTTCGAAAGCGTGAGCGATCCGCACATCTCCCCCGACGGAGGGCAGATCATCTACACGCGGCGCTGGGTGAACGCCATGGAAGACCGCATGGAGTCGGCGCTCTGGATCATGTCGGCCGACGGCTCGCGCAACCGCTTCTTCGCCAAGGGGAGCAGCGCGGCGTGGTCTCCGGATGGCAAGCGCGTGGCGTACCTGGCCGATGGCGAGCCGGCGGGGACGCAGATCTTCGTGCGCTGGGTGGATGCCGAGGGCCCCGGCACGCAGGTGACGCGCGTGGAGGAGTCGCCGGGGAACGTGCGGTGGTCGCCGGACGGCACGCAGCTCGGCTTCAGCATGTTCGTCCCGCAGCCCAAGAGCTGGAAGATCGACATGCCCAGCGCGCCCGAGGGCGCCAAGTGGACCAAGCCTCCGCGCGATGTGGACCGGCTGCACTTCCGCCAGGATCGGCGCGGCTTCACGCAGCCGGGGTTCGTGCATCTCTTCGTGGTCCCCGCGGACGGCGGCACGCCGCGGCAGATCACGCACGGCGACTGGAACGTGGGTGCGCGCTTCGACGGGCTGAGCGGCGGGGTGGCGTGGGACTGGATGCCCGACGGAAAGACCATCGTGGTGGAGGGCTACGCCGAGGATACCGGCGACCTGAACTACCGCGACGCCAACCTGTACGCGGTGACCGTCGCCACCGGCGCGCTGCACCGGCTCACACCGGAGCGGGGCACGTGGGCGGGGCCGGTCATCTCCCCGGATGGCAAGCGCATCGCTTACAGCGGCTACCCGTACAGTACGGCGAGCTATGAGGCGGGGGACGTCTACGTGATGAACGCCGACGGCTCCGGGATCCGGAAGATCACCGGCGGCTTCGATCGCGAGGCGGGGGAACTGCACTGGAGCCAGGACGGGAGCGGCGTCTACTTCAGCGCCGCCGACCGCGGCGCGAGCAACATCTTCTTCGCGTCGGTGAACGGGGGTGCCGTGCGCCCCATCACCACCGGCCAGCACGCACTCTCGCTCACCGATCTCTCGACGGGGGGCGTGGCCGTCGGCATCCGGAGCACGCCCACGGCGCCCACGGACGTCGTCCGGCTGGACCTCCGGCGTCCCACCGCCGTCACGCAGCTCACGCACGTGAACGACGACCTGCTCGACCACATCCGGCTGGGAGACGTACACGAGTTGTGGGTGACCTCGAGCGGCGGCGCGCGCGTGGAAGGCTGGTTCGTGACGCCGCCCAACTACGACGCGGCCAAGAAGTATCCGCTCATTCTGGAGATCCATGGCGGCCCGCACTCGCTCTACCTGGCGAGCTTCAATTACATGATGCAGAACTTCGCCGCCAACGGATACGTGGTGCTGTACACCAATCCGCGGGGGAGCACGGGGTACGGGACGTCGTTCGCCAACGCCATCCAGCACGCCTATCCGAGCGTGGACTACGACGACCTGATGGCCGCGGTGGACACGCTGGTCGGACGCGGGATGGTGGACACCACGCGCATGTTCGTCTCCGGGTGCAGCGGTGGCGGCGTGCTCTCGAGCTGGGTGATCGGGCACACCACGCGCTTCGCGGCGGCCGCGGTGCGCTGCCCGGTGATCGACTGGATCAGCTTCGCCGGACACACGGACATCCCGTTCTTCACGTACAACTTCTTCGACGCGCCCTTCTGGGAAAAGCCGGAGCAGTGGCTCAAGCAGTCGTCGCTCATGTACGTGGGGAACGTCACCACGCCCACGCTGCTCATGACCGGGCAGTTGGACATGCGCACCCCCATGCCGCAGACGGAGGAATACTTCGCCGCGCTCAAGGTGCGCGGCGTGCCGGCGGAGCTGCTCATGTTCGAGGGGGAGTATCACGGCACCGGCTCGCGCCCATCCAACTTCATGCGCACGCAGTTGTACATGATGAGCTGGTTCCAGCGATGGGGCGGAAAGCGCGCCACCGCGACGAGCGCCGGAGCGCAGTGACGCGGGCGCGCTCGGCCGTCGCGTGCGCGTCGTGCGCCACGCGGTGATCGTGGCGCTCGGTGGGGCATCGCGCTGACCCATGCGGGTGCTGCGCACGCCCGACCATCGCTTTGCCGGATTGAGCGGCTACCCCTTCGCGCCGCGGTACACGGACGTGGAGGGCGTGCGCATCCACCACGTGGACGAGGGCGCGCGTGACGCGCCGGTAGTGCTCCTGTTGCACGGCGAGCCCACGTGGTCGTACCTGTACCGGCACATGATCCCCGTGCTGGCGGCGCGTGGCCTGCGCGCGGTGGCGCCCGACCTGCCGGGCTTCGGGCGGTCGGACAAGCCGGCGGCGCGCGAGGACTACAGCTACGCGCGCATGGTCGCGTGGATGCGCGCGTGGCTCGACGCGAACGCGCTCCGCGACATCACGCTCGTCTGCCAGGATTGGGGTGCGCTCATCGGGCTTCGCCTCGCGGCGGAGTGCGACGAGCGCGTCGCGCGCGTGGTGGTGGCCAACGGCGCGCTCCCCACCGGCGACCGCGCTCCGCGTCCGGTCTTTCGCGCGTGGCAAGCGTTCGCGCGAGCCACACCATGGTTTCCCATCGGCCTCATCGTTCGCCTGGGGTGCCGCACCTGGTTGGACGATGACGTGATCGCCGGCTACCGCGCGCCCTTTCCCGGCGACGCGTACCGGCAGGGTGCGCGCGCGCTGCCGCAGCTCGTCCCCACCAGGCCGGATGATCCTGCCAGCGCCGCGAACCGCGCGGCGTGGGAGCATCTCCGCCAGTGGCGGAAGCCGTTTCTCACCGCCTTCAGCGATGGCGATCCCGTGTTTCGCGGCGCAGACCGCATCTTCCAGCGCACCGTTCCTGGTGCGCGCGATCAGCCGCACGTCACCATCCGCGAGGCCGGGCATTTCTTGCAGGAAGACGCCGGCCCCGAGCTGGCCCGCGTCGTAGCCGACTTCATCGCGCGCACGCGCTGACCACGTCCATCACACACGAACCTCGTGACCGCAATGCGATTCCCGCATCCGCTCGCTCTCCTGGTGGGAGCCGTGCTCGTTGCCGCCGCACTGAGCTGGATCCTTCCCGCGGGGGAATACGACCGCCGTCAGGATGAAGCGACGGGACGCACCGTGGTGGTCTCTGGCACCTATCACCACGTGGCGCGCACACCGGTGGGAGCCTTTCAGGCGATCGTCGCCGTGCCGAAGGGAATGGCCGATGCCGCGTCGGTGATCTTTCTCGTCTTCCTCATCGGCGGCGCGTTCACGGTGGTGGATCGCACCGGCGCGCTGCGACATGGCGTGGACGCGCTGGTGCGCCTGCTGGGCGACCGGCGCATTCTCGCCATCCCCATCGCGTGCGTGGCCTTCGCCACCGCGGGCGCGCTCGAGAACATGCAGGAGGAGATCATCGCGCTCATCCCCGTGCTGCTCCTCCTCACGCGGCGGATGGGCTACGATGCCCTGACCGCGGTGGCGATGAGCCTCGGCGCCGCGGCGGTCGGCGCGGCATTCAGTCCGGTGAACCCGTTCCAGGCGGTGATCGCGCAGAAGCTCGCCGGTCTGCCGGCGCTCTCCGGCGCCGCGTTCCGTCTGGTGGTGCTCGGCGTGGCACTCGCAGCGTGGATCTGGTGGACCATGCGCCACGCCCGCCGTTCGCTCGTCGCGGAGACGGCGAACGCGGCTAACACGGCGAACACGGCGGATGCGACGAGCGCGCGTGAGAGCGCGGACGCGACTACAGATGCTGCCGCGACCGCCGGCACGCGCGAATCCTCCGCGCGCGGCGCGCGGTCGGCCATCGTCCTCGCGCTCGTGCTCGTGGCGTTCGCCATCTTCATCTACGGCATCCTGCGATTGGGGTGGGACTTCGATCAGATGTCGGCGCTCTTCTTCGCCATGGGCGTGCTGGCGGGGCTCGTGGCGGGACTCGGCGTCACCGGCACCGCGGAGGCATTCGTCGATGGCTTCCGCTCCATGGCGTACGCGGGACTGCTCATCGGCTTCGCGCGCGCGATCTTCGTGGTGCTGCAGGAGGGGCACATCATCGACACCATCGTGCACGGGCTGTTCGCGCCGCTCGCCGGGCTGCCGGTGGCCGTTTCCGCGGTGGTGATGATGGTCGTCCAGACCGCCGTGCACGTCCCGGTACCGAGCGTGAGCGGTCAGGCCGCGCTCACCATGCCGGTGGTGACGCCGCTCTCCGATCTGCTCGGTCTCTCACGACAGGTGTCGGTGCTCGCGTATCAGGGGGGCGCGGGGCTGTGCGACATGTGGACCCCCACGAACGGCGCGCTCATGGCGATCCTCGCGGCGGCCGAGGTGCGCTACGGGCGCTGGCTGCGCTTCCTCTTGCCGGCGTACGCGATGCTCTTCGGAATCGGTGTCGTCGCGATGCTGGTGGGGATCGCGATCGGACTGCGGTAGGGACGCGCGGCGCGTTCCTCTGCGGCGCGCCCTGCGCCGTGCGGCGCCAGGACACGTCGCACGCAAGGTGCGCTCAGTACTTCATCCCTCCCGACGCGGCGAACTCGCGCATCATCTCTTCCTGCTCCGGCGTGAGCTGCTCCGGCACGGTGATCGCCACCTCGACGATCATGTCCCCCTGCTGCGTGCCCTTCTTGATCCCCTGGCCGCGCACGCGGAAGCGCTTGCCGCCGGGAGTGCCGGGCGGGATGCGGAGCGTCACCTTCTTTCCGGCGAGCGTGCGCACGCTCACCTTGGAGCCGAGCGTGGCCTGCGCGATGTTGATCGGCACCTGCGCGATGAGGTCCAGCCCCTCGCGGCGGAAGAAGCGGTCGGCCAGCACGCGGAAGGTGATGAGCAGATCGCCCGGCGGGCCGCCGTTGGCGCCCTTCCCCCCCTGTCCGCTCAGTCGCACGCGCGAGCCCGTGTCCGTCCCTTCGGGGACGGTGATGACGACCTTCTTGGTGGCGCGCACCTCGCCGGTGCCGGTGCACGTGGGGCATCGCTCCGACGGGATCTGACCGCGTCCCATGCACATCGGACAGGGACGCTGCACGGCGAACCCGCCCTGCCCGAAGGAGATCGTCCCGCGGCCGTTGCACTCGGGGCAGGTCTTGAGCGTGGCGCCCGGCGCTGCGCCCGTGCCCGCGCACGTGGGGCACTCTTCGGTGACCTCGATCTGCACGGGCACCTTGCCGCCCAGCGCAGCCACGCGGAACGGGACGTCGACGCTCACCTCCACCGTCTCGCCGCGCTCCGGCTGCCGCGCGCGCCCACCGCGCCCGCCGAACATCGACGAGAAGAGATCACCCAACCCGCCCAGCCCGCCGATGTCGAAGTCCTCGAAGTGGAACCCACCGCCCGGACCCGCACCCCCTGGCGCGCCCGCGCCCGGACGCGCGCCCCCAGCGCCCGGACGTCGCCCACCGCCAAAGCCGCCGAACGCGCCCAGCCGGCGCATCTCGTCGTACTGTTTCCGCTTCTCGGCGTCCCCGACGACGTTGTACGCTTCGGAAATCTCCTTGAAGCGCTCGGCGGCCTTGGCGTCGTTGGGATTGCGGTCGGGGTGGTACTGCTTGGCGAGGCGGCGATACTGCTTCTTGATCTCGTCCTGGGTTGCCGTCGCCGCCACACCCAGCACGCCGTAGTAGTCCTTGGTTTGCGCCATGGGCGAAGGTCAGCTCGTCAACCGTTCCACTGCTTCACCACCACGCGCGCGGGGCGCAGCAGTTGCCCGCCGAACTGATACCCCACCTGGTACACGCGCCCCACCGTGTGATCGTCCTCCGGCGAGAGCGCGGGCTCGGTGGACACCGCCTCGTGCAGCTCGGGGTTGAACGGCTGGTCGATGGGATCGATCACCTCGAGACCGGCGGCGGTGAGCGCTTTGCGCAGCTTGTTCTCCACCAGGTGCACGCCGTGCACCACGCTCTCCACTGTGGCGGTGCTCGCGTCCACGGCCAGCACGCGGCTCAGGTCATCGAGCGAGTCCATGATGCGGCGGACGATCTCGCCCTGCGCGCGCGCGGCCGTCTCCTCGCGCTCGCGCGCCACACGCTTGCGATAGTTGTCGAACTCCGCGGCCAGTCGCAGATACTTGTCGCGCTGCTCGGCGAGCTCACGCTCGGCGGCGTCTTCAGCACCCTCCGCGGAAAGCGCGTCCGCATCGGGATCGACGTCCTCCGCCGCGGTGCCCGCGTTGCCGGCCGCTCCCTGTGCTCCGCGCGCGCGCGGATCCGCGTGCCCCGTGCCACGCGCATCGCGCGTCGCGTCGGCGGAGCGCGTCGTCACCTCTCCCTCGTCCGGCGTCCCGTCGCCCTGCGGCGTGGCGCTCGCAGCCACTTCCTCGTTCCGCTCGAGCTGGCCGCGCGCGGTGCGCCGGTCTCCTGCTCCCTGATCTCGCACGATCTGCCTCGACAGCCAAAGAATGAGCGGCGCGGCTGCGCCATTCACGCGGGCCGCTCCGTCGTCATGAAATCTGGTCGGACCAGAAGGCGAGGTGCAACCGTCATGCCCCATGAAGCTGCCGTATCGGCAGAGTGGACGGCGCCGAACGCGCTCGTGCTACCGTCCCGACGCGCCGGAAAGCATCTGCCGCACCATCTCGAGCGCGCTCTGGCAGGCTCGCCGACGTATCTCCTCGCGATCTCCCACGAACTGGCGGCGGGCGGCGCGCACCTCGTTCTCCACCGCCGCGCCAAGCCACACCGTCCCCACCGGCTTGTCCGCCGTCCCCCCGCCGGGGCCGGCGATGCCTGTGATCCCCACGCCGATCGCCGTGCCGAGCGCGGCGCGAACACCCTGCGCCATCTCGCGCACCACCTCCTCGCTCACCGCGCCGTGCGCGGCGAGGGTGTTCGGAGAGACGCCGAGGAGCTGTTCCTTGACCGCGTTCTCGTACGCCACCACGCCGCCGGCGTACACGTCGCTCGAGCCGGGCACCGCGGTGATGCGCGCGCCGAGCATTCCGCCGGTGCAGCTTTCCGCAGTGGCGATGCGGAGCCCACGCGCGCGCGCGAGATCGAGCACGACCGCCGCCAGGTCGGTGCCGTCTTCGCCGTAAACGTGGCGCGCCACGCGAGCGTACACGTGCGCGGCGGCCGCGTCGAGCGTACGCTCGGCGTCCTCGCGAGTGCGGTCGCGCACGGTGAGGCGGAGATCCACGCCTTCCCACCCGGGAAGGTACGCGACGGGAATGCCGTCGATCTCGCGCTCATCATCGCCCAGCGCCTGTGCCAGCGCCGACTCGCCGATCCCGGTGGTGCGGATGGTGCGCGAGAGCACCACGCGCGGCACGCCGTTGTTGATCGCGCGCAGCCGCTCGCGAAGCAGCGGGACGAGCGTGTCTTCCGTCATGCCGCGCATCTCGCGCGGCACGCCGGGGAGCATCGCCACCCAGCGGCCCCGCTCGTCCTCCAGCCAGATGCCCGGGGCGGTGCCATGCTTGTTGTACAGGATGCGTGCGTGCTCCGGGATGAGCGCCTGCTGGCGATTGCCGGGGGGCATCTCTCCGCGGTAGCCGAAGCGGCGGAACTTCTCCTGGATGTCGCGGAGGATCTCCTCGTCGAGCGTGAGCTCGCGACCGAAGAGCCGCGCGATGGCCGGCTTGGTGGCGTCGTCGCTCGTGGGACCCAGTCCCCCGGTGGTGATCACCGCGCCGGTGCGAGAGAGCGCTTCCTCCACGGCCGCCGCGATCGACTCGGCGTCATCTCCCACCGTGGAGCGACGCGTGATCGCGATCCCTTCCGCGGCGAGGGTGCGCGCGAGGAAGGCGGCGTTGGTGTCGACGGTGAAGCCGAGCAGCAGCTCGTCGCCCACGGTGAGAAGCTCGACGCGCACGCCGCGCTCAGCGGGTGGTGACAGCGGGCGGCGACGTGCGTCCCGCGTAGCGCCGCATGTACAGCGCGAGCGAGTAGAGCGTGAGGAGCACGGCCGCGATCATCGTCACCACGCCCACGATGCCGTTGAACCAGGCGAAGGCGCGCCACCACACTCCCGACCACCCGTAGTGGATGGCCGCCGTTCCGGCGGCGAACCAGAAGAACGCCGAGCCGACCCACGTCCACTGGAAGCCGGTCTTCCACTTGGCCGGTCCGATGGCGGAGATGATCACTCCGCGCCGCGCGGCCATCTGGCGGAAGATGGTCATGAACAGCTCGCGGCCGAGCACCACGACCAGCACCCAGAGGGGGAGCCCCACCGCGCCGAAGGGGGTGGCGAAGGGAAAGAGCAGCCGTCCGTCGGACGCCAGGAGCGGCGCCGCCACGCCGCGCACCGCTTCCGCTCCCGCCACGCTCATGGGGGACCAGTGCGTGCTCGCGCCCGCCAGCAGGTACATCGGAACGAAGGTGGCCAGGAGGAGCAGCTTGTCGGCGAGCGGATCGAGCAGCCGCCCCAGGTCGGTGACCAGATTGCGCGAGCGCGCGAGCTTGCCGTCGTAGTAGTCGCTCACGGCGACGGCGATGAACAGCACGAAGCCGCCCAGGCGCACCGACCACGATGGCGCGAAGGGGAGCATCGCGACCGCGGGCGCGGCCACGATACGGGAGACGGTGATGGTGTTCGGAAGATTCACGCGATCACGGGCGGCGCGGGTGCTGCGCGGGGGGCACGGTGCACGGTCGGCCGGCCTGTCGCGCCCGGGTGGCTCCCCGCACGGGGGAGACGTCCGGGCGCGCTACGCCAGCGTCTTCAACACCAATTTACTCACCGCCTTCAGCGTGTCGAATACGCCCTCGCCGGTCACCGCCACCGCCTCGAAGTAGGGCGCCCGCTGCACCCACTCGCCGGTGGGAAGCTGCTGGACGAGCTGCTCCCCCGCGTGGTAGGGATCCGGCGTGGGGCGGTGCAGCGCGGCATCGGCCACCTCCCACCCCGGATTGATGGCCGCCTGCAGCTCGGGGAGTGTGGCCGCGTTGGGGAGATCGCGCTTGTTGTACTGCACGACGAACGGCATGCGCGTGAGATCGTAGCCGTACTCCGCCATGTTGTCGTACAGGTTCTGCATCGACTCGATGTTCGCTTCCATCCGCTCGATCTGCGAGTCGGCCACGAACACGATTCCGTCCACGCTCTTGAGGATGAGCTTCCGGCTGGCGTTGTAGTACACCTGCCCCGGCACGGTGTAGAGGTGGAAGCGCGTCTTGAAGCCGCGGATGGTGCCGAGGTCCACCGGAAGGAAATCGAAGAAGAGCGTGCGCTCCGTCTCCGTGGCGAGGGAGATGAGCTTGCCGCGCGTGCTCGGCTGGACCTTGCCGTACACGTGCTCCAGGTTGGTCGTCTTGCCGCCCAGCCCCGGCCCGTAGTACACGATCTTGCAGTTGATCTCGCGCGAGGCGTAGTTGATCATCGACATGCTGTTCCCCTCCTACTGGAACAGCTTGTCGATTTCGTCATCCGCGCCGGCCAGCAGGTGCGGCTGGGCGGCCGGATCCTCCGGGCGGCGCTCGAACATCGCGTTGAACAATCGGGTGAGCTCGTCCACCGTTCCTTTGACCTTCAATCGGACCAGACCCAGTGTCGTGCGGTTATCGAAGAGAATGACCAGGATGACGCGACGGGCGATGTCCACGAGGTACATCGACTCCTGATCGCCCTGGTGAAAGAGCGAGTTGAACTCGGTTTCCCCCACCAGGCGCGCGAGCTGATCGTTGGCGCTGAAGTCGGCGGCGGTGAGCGTGGCGAAGGCGGTGGGGTCGAAGCGTGGCTGCTCGCCCACCGTGGCCACGAGCTGCCCGGACCGGTCGACCAGGAGCGCGCACCGCGAGTTGCTGTCGTAGAGAAAACGCTGGAGCGACTGCGTAATCGCCCCGTAGTCGTCCTCGGTGAACGACCAGCTCGCTGCACCAACCGGCATCAGGGTTCCTGCCTATTCGAGGGAGTGTTCCATGCGCCGCAGGATCTTCCGGCCCCGGCGGCGCAATCCGGGATGCTGCTCCCATCCGACGTAGTCCCGCAGCAGCCGGATAGTGTGGCCGCTCGTCTGTCCGCGCAGGTAGCCCAGCGCCGCCATGCGACGCCAGGTCCGGTCGCTGAACAGGTTGCGGCGGGAGCGCCGCGTCTGCTGACTCCAGACGATCAGCCCCGCCAGAAGGCCACCAACGAAGCCGGCCGCGCCGATGGTCACGTGGCTGCGCCGCGTCACATGGCCCGCCTGGCGCTCAGCGCCTGCGCGATGGTCACCCCGTCGGCGTATTCCAGGTCCCCCCCTACCGGGAGGCCGCGGGCGATGCGGGAGACCAGCGGGCCGGTCTCCCCGGGAGGGGGGGTGAGGCGCCGCTGCACGTAGAGCGCGGTGGCTTCCCCCTCCAGGCTCGGATTGGTGGCGATGATCACTTCGCGTACCCTCCCCTCCTCGATTGCCCCCTCGCCGCTCGCGGCGGCGATACTCGATTCCGCATGTCCGTTCGTGCTTCCTCCCACTGCCCCGCTCGCCGTGGCGCGCATGACCAGCTCCGCCACGGTCAGGTCCTCCGGCCCCACGCCGTCCAGCGGGGAGATCCGCCCGCCGAGCACGTGGTAGACGCCGCGATACTCCCCCGTCCGCTCGATCGCCCCGATGTCCGCCGCCTCCTCCACCACGCACAACAGCGCACGGTCGCGCCGCGGATCGCGGCAGATGGCGCACGGATCGTCCTCGGTGAGGTTGAAGCAGATGGAGCAGCGGCGCACGCGCTGCGTGAGCGTCTGCAGCGCGGCGGCGAGCCGCTGCGACTGCTCCGGCGGCTGCTGCAGCAGATGGTAGGTGAGACGAAGCGCCGTCTTGCGTCCGATGCCGGGAAGCCTGGCGAGCTCCGCGGCCAGCTCGTCGATGGCCGACATCCGATCAGAACGACGGCGGCGTGAACGGGAGAGGAAGTCCGCTGGTGAGCTTCTGCATCTCCCGCTCAGCCAGCTCGGCGGCCCGCTTCTGCGCCTCGCTCACCGCGGCCAGGACGAGGTCTTCCAGCATCTCCACGTCCTTGGGATCCACCACGGTGGGGTCGATCTTCACGGAGCGGACCTGACCCTTGCCGTCCGCGGTGGCGGTCACCATCCCGCCGCCGCTCGAGGCGGACACGGTCAGCCCGGCCAGCTCCTCCTGCATGCGCTGCAGGCGCCCCTGCATGAGCTCCGCTTGCTGCAGGATCTTCGACAGATCAGCCATGATGCCCCGGTTCCGCGGCGAGAAAACGTGTTGGGAGACGGCATCGACCAGCGCGCGGGGTGACGCCGGCGCGCCGTCGATGCGCCGCCTTCCACGTCACGACCACGCACGACGATGCGCGTGCGTCATCAAATACTACCCGCCGCAGCGGCGCTCTGGCAAGCGCGCGCGGTGAGCGGCGTACATGCGTCGCACGCATGTCGCGCGCCGCGCACGCACGTGACGCGCGAGCAGAGGGCGCGTGTGGAGGACGCGTGTGGACGGGACGTCCTTCACCTGCGCGGGGCGACACGCCGCGCGGAGCGGCTCAGTCCAGGAGCTCCAGGTCCAGCGCGTCCACCGCCGCGTCGAGCACCGGATTGCGCGTGCGCAGCATCGCGACACGCTCCTCGCGCACGGCTTCTTCGGTCAGCCGCTTGGGCGCGGCCGGGGGCGCGTCCGCCGCCGGTGCGCTGCCGCGCACGCGGAGCGCGGTGGCGCCGGGAAAGAATGCGCGCACCGCCGCCAGCACGTCCTTCTCGCCATGAGCGATCCCCTCGCGCGCCAGCTCGTTCTCCGCGTCGAGCTCCACCTCGATCACGCCGCGCGCGGTGACGGAGGCCGGCATGGTCTGCTCCAGCGCGCTGGCGAGAATCGCCCGCCCGTCGGTGCGCAGGCGGTCGATCACCTCGCCCCACCGCTCCACGAGCCGGTTGAGCTCGAGCGGCTCTCCCTCGCCCTTCCCCGCTGCCGAATGCACGGGCGCGTCCGCGGGCGTCGCAGCGGGAGCCTCTCCCGCCGCCGATGTGCGCCGTGCGCGCGGCCGCTCCTCGGCGGCGCGCTGTCCGCCGCCGCTCGCGCTGCCCTTGTCACTCGCGTCGCTCGCGCTGGTCGCGCCGCCGCGCCCGCGCGCGTCCGCTCCACGCGCCGGCACGCCGGCGTCGCTCGTGCCCATCTGGCGCAGCACCTCCTCGATGGCCACGGTGCGATCCATGAGCGCGAGACGGACGAGCAGCACCTCGAGCAGGAGACGCTGCTGCCCCGAGCGCCGGAAGTGCGGCTCCATTTCCGCCAGCAGGGAGAGCATCCGCACCAGGTCCGCGGCGGAAAAGGCATCGCGCAGCGCGTGCAGCCGCTCGCGCGCGCTCTCGGAGAGCTCTTCCGGCTCGCCGCCCAGCGTGACGGCAAGCTGCGCGCGCAGTGCGTCGCCCAATCCGGCCAGAAAGAGCCCGAGGTCCACGCCGGCGTCCGCCAGCCGGCGCACCGCGGGGAGCACGTCGGCCACCCGCCCGGCGGCGAGGATGTCGAGCATCCCCAGATACTCGTCTTCGGCCACGAGTCCCAACGCATCGCGCACACGCGCCGCCGTCACCGCCCCTTCGCCCACGGAGAGCACCTGATCGGTGAGGCTCAGCGCGTCGCGCATGGAGCCGTCGGCGGCACGGGCGAGCATGGCCAGTGCTTCGGGCTCCGCCTCGATCTCTTCCGCGGCGAGAATCGTCTTGAGCCGCTCGCGCACGTCGGCCGGACCGATGCGCCGGAAGTCGAAGCGCTGGAGACGGCTCAGCACCGGCGCGGCCGCCTGCGCGATCTTGTGCGGCTCCGTGGTGGCGAAGACGAACACCACGCGCGGCGGCGGCTCCTCCAGGATCTTGAGGAGCGCGTTCCACGCTTCGCGCGTGAGCATGTGCGCCTCGTCCACGATGTAGACCTTGTAGCGATCCTCCCCGGAGGGCGCGTACATGGCGCGCTCGCGCAGCTCGCGGGCGTCGTCCACCCCGCGGTTGGATGCGGCATCGATCTCCACGACATCCAGACTGGCCGCGCCGCTCCAGATGCGCTGGCACGACGCGCACTCGCCGCACGGTTCCCCCGCCGCATCGCGGCGCTCGCAGTTGAGCGCCATGGCCAGCACGCGCGCGAGCGTGGTCTTCCCCACCCCGCGCGGGCCGCAGAGCAGGTAGCCGTGCGCCACGCGCCCGCGCGCGATCGCGCCGCGCAGCGTGGCCGACACGTGCGACTGCACGGCCACCGAGGCGAAGGTGCGCGGACGGTACTTGCGGGCGAGGGAGATGTACATGCGGAGCTCTCGTGGGCGCGAGCGCGCCCCAGACGCGGAAGCCTGGCGCGCTCGAGGGGCACCAGGCTTCGTGGATTCCGGCCGCCGGCACTGTTGCACCGTGCCGCAGCCGAGCATGATCGATCGCGCGAGCGTGCCGGCGGATATCGGGCACGCGATCCTGCCGCCGGCCACCTCCCGCGCGATGCCCCAGGTCTGACGGAGCAACGCTCGCGTCGCGTACCGCTGCTACCTGCGGGGTCCTGACGGAGTTGGCGGGCTTACGCCCTCCGGGACCTGGGACACCGTGAAATATACCCCGCGCCCGATGGCGCGGCAACGACGCACGCGCCCCGCGAAGAAGCGCGCTGCACGCCTCACGTCCTCGCCAGGAGATCGCGCAACAGGCGCCCCGCCTCCTCCACCATGGCGTCGGAGATGTCGAGGTGCAGCACGACGCGAATGCGGTGCTTGAGCCACGCCGTCACGAGCACGCCGTCGTGCGCCGCGGCGGCGGCCACCGTGGACGACTCCACCGTGGGAGGCAGGTCGATCATCACGATGTTCGTCTCCGGCGGAACGACGCGCGCGCCGCCGGCGCCGTCGATGCACGCCGCGAACGCGCGCGCGCGGGCATGGTCGTCCGCCAGCCGCGGGCGATGCGCCTCGATGCCGTGCAATGCCGCGGCCGCGAGAATGCCGGACTGCCGCATCCCGCCGCCCAGCCGCTTGCGGATCACGTGCGCGCGCTCCACATCGCGCTCGGACCCGGCGAGCGCCGCGCCCACCGGCGCGCCGAGCCCCTTGGAGAACGACACCATCACCGTGTCGGCGCAGGCAGCCAGCTCGTCGAGCGGCGTGCGCAACGCCACCGACGCGTTCCACAGCCGCGCGCCGTCCAGGTGCACCGGCAGCCCGGCCTCGCGCGCCACGTCGTGCAGCGCGCGCAGCTCGGCCTCGGGCGTCACCTTCCCTCCGGCGGCGTTGTGCGTGTTCTCGAGACAGACCAGGCTGGCCGCCGGAAGGTGCGGCGACGCGGGGCGCATGGCCGCTCGCAGCGCGGCCGCATCCATTACCGGTCCGTCGCCGCGCACGGGGCGCACCTGCACGCCGCTCAGCGCCGCCGCACCGGCCATCTCGTAGTGCACGATGTGCGCGTCGGCGTCGAGCAGGATCTCCGTCCCCGGCTGGGTGTGCAGCCACACCGCCGCCTGGTTGGCCATCGTCCCACTGGGAAAGAACAGCGCGCGCTCCTTGCCGAGCAGCTCGGCCACGCGCGACTCCAGCCGGCGGACGGTCGGATCGCCGTCCAGCACATCGTCCCCCACCTCCGCCTCGGCCATCGCGCGGCGCATCGCCGCGGTCGGGCGCGTGACCGTGTCGCTTCTGAGATCGATCGTCATGCGGCACAAGATGCGCCGCGCGCGCCGGTGCGCCAAGTGCACAGTGCGCGGCGCTACTCGAGCGTCTCCCGCTGCAGCCGGCGTACGCGGCGCAGCTCGTACACCTGGCCTACCTCTCCCCCGATGATGAAGATGAACGCCGAGTAGTACACCCAGAAGACGACGATCACCAGCGTGTACAGCGTGCCCGTGTAGAGCGAGCCGGGATTGAACGAGGTGAGGTACGACGTGAACGCGAAGCGCGCCAGCTCGAAGAAGACCGTGGTAAAGAGCGACGCGAGCAGCGCCGAGCGCCAGCGAATCCGCCGGTTGGGGAGGAACTTGTACAGAGCGAAGAACATGAGCAGCACGAACAGCGCCGCGATGGACGTGCCGATCACGTACTCCAGCCGTCCCATGATCTCGTCGCGGAGCCCCAGTGCGCTGAGGAACGCCACGCCGCGTGTGGTGGCCACGTTCAGGTAGGTGGTCAGCACGGTGTACGCCACGAACAGCAGCGTGGCGATGATCGTGATCTTGATGTCGAAGATCTTGCCTTCGATGATCCCGCGGTCGTGCTCGATGTCGAACACTTCGGCCAGCACGGTACGCAGCGATCCGAAGAGCCGCGTGCTCAACCAGATGAAGCCGATGAGCGCCGCCAGGCCGATCGCGCCGCGCTGCGCGATGATCCCGCCCACGAGTCCGCGCAGCGGAGACGGCTCCCCCTGCGCGTTCGGCGGGAGGAGCCGCTCGATGAACGTCCAGACCGCTATGGACGACTGCGCCGTGGTCTGCCGGAGGAGATAGCCGAGCCCGGCGAGCAGCAACAACAGGAAGGGGACCGCGGCGAGGAGAATGTTGAACGCGATCCCGCCGGCGAGGAACGGGACGTTGTCTTCGCCGGCGTTGTCCCACACGCGCTTGGCGTAGTCGCGGATGGTGTGTCCCGCGCGCGTCCAGAGCGGAATGGAGCGTCTGGCCATGAGGGGACGCGCCACCCGGCCGGGCTACTCCTCCGGCTCCTCCTCGGTGTGTGCGCGCGTGCTACCGCGCGGAGAGCGCGTCGTGCCGCCGCGGGCGCGCCGCGGGCGCCGCGCTGTGCGCGTCGCGTCCGTGAGCGCGCCGTCGGAGTTCCCGCTCTCGGCAATGCGCCGCTCCAGGTCGTTGCGCGCCGCCTCCGCCGCGGCGCGTCCGGCGCGCACTGCCTCGGCAGCCTGATGGCGCTTCACCTCCACCGCGCGGCGCACGGTGTGAAAGCGGTTCTCGAGCGAATGCCGCGCGTGGTCGTACTTGTCCACCACGGTGTCGCCGAGCTCCTCCGCCATGTCGCGCGCGGCGCTCGACATCTTGCGCGCGCCACGCACCAGCCCATCGCGCGTCTCGGCGCCCGATTGCGGTGCAAGCAGGAGCGCCGCGCCGGCGCCCAGGAGCGCGCCCCAGAAGAACGCGGCCACGCTCGTCTTGCGCTCCTCCACGACGACGATGGGCCCCTCGTCCACGAAGTCTTCGTAGTCCCTGTGCCGGGCCATGCTGGTCTCCTCGCGTCTCAACGCTTCCGTGATCCGCTTCCCCCACCCCTGGCTCCCGCGCCACCGCTCTTGCCGCGGGACGACGTCGCGCTGGCGGCCGCGCGCTTCTCGTGCTTGCGCGCCGCGCCGCTTCCGCGCGCCGCTCCGCTCCCTCCCCCTGCCGACTCGGCGCTCCCCCGCGCGGCGGAAGCCGTCGAGCCCGCACCGTTGCTCGCGGCAGCCGCCGCGCCATTTCCTGCGCCGCCCGCCGACGCATCGGAGAGCAACCGGCGCAGCTCCGCGCTCACCACGCCGCGATCGAGGCCGAGGATGCGCGCGGTTTGCTCCTGGCTGCCGCCGGTCATCGCGAAGGTGCGCAGGAGCAACTGCTTCTGCGCGTCGGCCATCGACGTTCCCGCGGGGATCGTCACGCTCGCCGCCACGTCCGCGCCTGCGCGCAGATGTCGCGGCACGATGTCCTCCAGCGCGATCGTCTCGCCCCGCGCGAGAATCACCGCGCGCTCCACGGCGTTCTTCAACTCGCGCACGTTCCCCGGCCAGTGGTACGACAGAATCCAGTCCATCGCGCGATCGTCGAATTCCGTGATCGCCTTGTTGTTCTGCCGGGCGAAGCGCGCCAGAAACTCCGACGCCAGGAGCTGCAGGTCGGACATCCGCTCGCGCAGCGGCGGGAGCTGAATCTCGACCACCGCCAGCCGGTAATAGAGATCCTCGCGGAGCTCGTTGTCGGCCAGCGCGGCCTGGAGATCCTTGTTGGTGGCGGCCACCACGCGGATGTCCACCTCGATCTCGCGCTTCCCCCCGAGGCGCCGCACCGCGCGCGACTCGAGCGCGCGCAGCAGCTTCACCTGGATGTCGGTGGGCATCTCCGCCACTTCATCCAGGAAGAGCGTGCCGCCGTCCGCCATCTCGAATGCGCCCGGCTTCTCGTTCGTCGAGCCGGTGAAGGCGCCCTTCTCGTGGCCGAACAGCTCGTTCTCCAGAATGTCCTTGGGGAGCGCCGCGCAGTTGAGCGCGAAGAACGGCCCCTTGGCACGCTCGCTCTTGGTGTGCAGCGCGCGCGCCACCAGCTCCTTCCCCGTGCCCGATTCGCCAAGAATGAGCACGCTCGCCGTGGATGGCGCCACCGCATCGATGATCTGGTAGACGCCGCGCATGGCGTCCGACTGCCCCGTGAGCTCGCCGTAGTGCGTGAGCGTCTCGAGCTGCGACGTGAGCTGCCGGTTGGCCTGCTTCACGTTGAACTTGTCGATCGCCTTGGGAATGAGCGCCTTGAGACGACTCAGCTTCTCCGCCGTGAGCGGCTTCTCGATGTAGTCGTACGCGCCCTGCCGCATGGCCTGCACCGCCGAATCCACGGTCGCCTGCCCCGTGATGATGATGCATTCGGTGGGAATGTCCTTCTCCTGCATCTCCTTCAGCAGGGCGATGCCGTCCAGCTTGGGCATCTTGAGATCGGCCAGCACCACGCCGTACACGTTCTTCGTGAGGTGATCGAGCGCCTTCTGTCCGTCCACCGCCACATCCACCGCGTACCCCTCGTCGGCCAGGATCGCGCTCAGGCCATCGGTGATCGCACGCTCGTCGTCGGCGATGAGGATCTTCGCGTCTGTGGTCATGAGCTCCTGTTCAGCCTCCGCGCACGCGTGAACGCACGCGCGGAAAGTCCATCACGCATCCACCGGGAACGTCCCGGATCTCGATCCCCGCACCCCGCGCCGCCGTCACGATCTCCTTCGCGAGCGCGACACCACCCTGCGCCGGTACCGCGTCGTCCGGTGCGACCCGGCGTATCGTCGCGCGCGCGAGCGGACCGCGTACATCTCCCCCCCCACTCGCCTCCGTCCCGTCATCCGCCTCGAGCACGCACTCCACACGCGCGCCCACCACACACACCGCGTCGAGCCCCCCCGCCACCGCCAGCCGAGCAACCGTGGACGGCACATCGATGAGCAGCGGAGTGCTCCCGCTCACCAGCGTCACCGTCCCCGCGCCCTCTGTCGCGTCGCTCGCTCCCGACGCGGCCATCGCAGCGTACACCGTCACGAGCGGTCGCGCGACACGTTCCAAATCTAACGGCGGCTGCGGCGGACGCGCCAAGTCGAGCAACGCGTTGAGCAACGCCGTCGCCCGCTCCAGCTCCTCCGCCGCGCGCCCGGCGAACGGCAGCAGCGCGCCACCGCCCCCCGTTCCACGCTCCCGACCCCCTCCCCTGGCCAGCCGAGTGCGCACCACCTCCAGATTCACCGCAGCCGCGTTCAGCGGATTGCGCACCGCGTGCCCCCCGAGCGCCGCGAGACGCGCGAGCATCTCGAGCCAGAGCAGCGCGGCCTCGCCCCCCTCCGTTCCCGCGGGCGGGGCTCCTCCCACCACGCCGGCCGCGCGCGCCTGGCCGGCGCCCGGGGCGTCGGCAGCATGCCGCGCATCGCGGGGCGCGCGAGCGTCGGGGCTCACCTGGCCGCCGCCGGGCGCCGCGCGCCCACCGCGTTCCGTCCGCAAAGGCGATGCCGCGGCGTCAATCGATCCGCACCGTGAGCCCGTCGAAGGCGGGACTGATCCCCGGCGGGAGCTCCGCTTCCAGATCGGCGTGCCGGTTGTCGTGCGTGAGATGCGTGAGGAACGTGCGCTCCGCCCCCACCGCGCGCGAGACCGCCACCGCCTCCGGAATGCTCAGGTGCGTGGGATGCTCCGTGCGGAAGAGCGCGTTCACCACCAGCACGCGTGCGCCGTGCAGGATGGCGAGCGCCTCCGGCGGGATGGACTTCGCATCGGTCACGTACGCGAGCGGGCCAATGCGGTAGGCGAAGACGGTGATGAGGCCGTGCGGCACCGCGGCGGGCGTGACTGTCACGTCGGCGATCTGCACCGGTACGCCTGCGCGCAGCGGACGCGCGTGCCCTTCGGGGCGCGTCGTGCCGGGGGCCACCTCGCACGCTTCGTCGAAGATGTAGCGGAACCGTCGCGCCAGCCGCTCCAGCGTGTCCTCCGCCCCGTAGATCGGCAGCCCCGCGCCGCGCCGCACCGACACCGCACGCAGGTCGTCGATCCCATGCACGTGGTCGGCGTGGTCGTGCGTGTACAGCACCGCGTCCACGCGATCGATGTCCGCCGCGGTGAGCTGCAGCCGCAGCTCCGGCGGCGTGTCGATGAGCAGCCGCGCGCCCGCGTCGGTCTCCACCAGCGCCCCGGTGCGCGTGCGGTGGTCGCGCGGATCGGGGGAGCGGCAGACGGCGCAGTTGCACCCGATCTGCGGGACGCCGAAGCTCGTCCCCGTGCCCAGGAAGGTGAGCTTCATGGCGATTCACCTGCGGCGCCACGCGCGATCACACCACCTCCACCTTGAGCAGGTTCGTCGTCCCGGGCACATCGAACGGCACGCCGGCGGTGACGAGCACCTGTTCCCCGCGCGAGGCCAGCCCGCGCCGCACCACGGCGTCGGTGGCGTGGGAGAACATCGCATCGTACGTGTGACAGAGCGGCACCAGCTCGGGGAGCACGCCCCACACGAGCGCGAGCTGCTGGTACGTGCGCTCCTCGTCGGTGAGCGCGAGGATCGGCACGTGCGGGCGGTGCGAGGCCACCACGCGCGCGGTGAATCCGCTCTTCGTGAAGACGATGACGACCGGCGTGTCGAGCATGCGCGACGCCGCCACCGTGGCGGCGGCGATCGCGTCTTCCGTGGCGAGCGGCTTCTCGCGGCGCCGCTCGACCATCGGCGCGCTCCGCGTGGTGATCGCCTGCCGCTCCACCTCGCCGATGATCCGCGCCATGGCGTTCACCGCCATCGTCGGGTACGACCCGGCCGCCGTCTCGGCGGAGAGCATCACCGCATCCGAGCCGTCGAGGATCGCGTTGGCCACGTCGCTCGCCTCCGCGCGCGTGGGGCGCGGATGCTCCACCATGGACTCGAGCATCTGCGTGGCGGTGATCACCGGACGCCCGAGCTGATTGCACAGCGCGATGATCCGCTTCTGCGCGATCGGCACTTCCTCGAACGGCAGCTCCACCCCCAGGTCGCCGCGTGCCACCATGATCGCGTCCGCGGCGCGGACGATCTCATCGATGTTCACGAGCGCGGTGTCCTTCTCGATCTTGGCGACCACCAGGATGTTCTTCGGGATGCGCGCACGCAGCGACGCCACGTCGTCCGCGCGGCGCACGAAGCTGAGCGCCAGATAGTGGAACCCCTGCTCCACCGCGAAGCGGATGTCCGCCTCGTCCTTCTCGGTGATGCTCGGCGCGGACACCTGCACGCCGGGCAGGTTGATCCCCTTGTGACTCTTGAGCGGGCCGCCGTGCACCACGCGCGCGGTCACGCGCGGGCCGTCGACATCGAGCACCACCAGATCGAGCAATCCGTCGTCCACCAGGATGCGATCGCCCACCGCCACGTCATCGGGGAGCGCGTCGTAGGTGACCGGAATCTCCCCCGCGCTCGCGATCGCCTCGGCGGCGAACACCACGTCGGCGCCGGCGGTGAGCATGACCGGGCCGGGGAGCTCGCCCACGCGGATGCGCGGTCCCTGGAGGTCGCCCAGGAGCGCGATCGGGCGCCCACGCTCGCGCGAGAGCTCGCGGATGCACGAGACCACGCGCGCGTGCTCGTCCTGCGTGCCGTGGGAAAAGTTGATCCGGGCCACGTTCATCCCGGCATCGATGAGCGACCGGAGCGTTTCGGCCGACGCCGAGGCCGGACCGATGGTGCAGACGATCTTTGCGCGGTGGCGCTGGGTGGATGGCACGAGTCGGGTCAGGGTGAAGGTCTGTGGCGAGAGATACCGGCGCGCGGCAAGCGGCGCAACGGCTTACGCGAAGGATCGGCGGTGCGGACAGGCCCCGAAGACCTCCCGTATTAACGCGACGGGGCGGTGCGGCGTCTCACCCGCCAGCAGTTCGGGAATGTGCGACGCTGCTCACCCTTCTCCATGAGGTGTTCCCATGTCACGCAAGTTCCTCCTCGGCACGCTTGGCGCCGCCCTCTTTCTGGGATTGGCTGCCTGCTCCGACTCCACCGCGCCGATGAACGGCGGCGCCGACGCACAGGCCGATGCCGACATTGCGGCCACCACGGCCGATGGGGTGACCGAAACGGTCAATCTCTTTGCCGGCAACGAGGGGACGCTCGACGACATGACGTCCGTGTCGCCGTCGATCTCCTCCACCACGTCGGCGGTGCTCTGGCGCTTCATCGACCGGTGTGACTACGACTCCTCGCTTGGCCGCTTCGTCTGCCCCACCGCCGAGCGTGGCCCGCTCACGATCGAGCGGAGCTTCGGGCTGGCCGATGCGCTCGGACAGCCGATGGATCACTTCGACGGAGTGGAGACCGCGTCGGCGAACTTTCTCCTGACGCTGACCGGCGACGTCCGGCGCGATGATTGGTCCGCGTCGATCGATCGCCAGCAGAGCGTCACGTTGAGCGGACTCGCCGGCGAGGAGAGCGCGCGCGAGTGGAACGGCACCGGGAACACCACCGTGCACAGCGTCCACGAAGGAGATCAGGCAACGCGCACGTACGATGCGTCGCACAGCGTGGCGATCGAGCACGTGGTGGTGAATCTGCCGCGCAGCGAGAACCCCTGGCCCGCGTCTGGAACGATCACCGTGACCGTGTCGGCGCGCCAGACCATCGAGGGCGCGGCGGACCGGCTGCGCCAGTTCCAGCGTGTGGTGACGGTGACCTTCAACGGAACGCAGTTCGTCCCGCTGCAGGTGGGGAGCCGGCAGTTCACGCTCGACCTGGCGACGGGTGAGGTGACGCCGGCGGCGTGAGCAGCGGATGCGGCAGCGACTCGCTCCGCGGAACACACCGCGCCGCCGCTGCCGCGTCGCACGAAAGCGGGCCGGAGTCTCGTGATGAGGCTCCGGCCCGTCGCGCATCGTGACCCGTCCTCGGGCGCCTATTCCTCTCCCCCCACCGTCGAGAGCGCGCGCGTCTTCCGTTCCACCTGCGCGAGCAGCGTGTCGAACGACTTCTGGAAGCTCTTGAGCCCGTTCTCGAGGAGGAGCGCGGTGACGTCGTTCATGTCGATCCCCGCCGCGGCCAGCTCGCCCAGCACGGCGCGTGCGCCGTTCACGTCACGGTCCACCGTGCGCTCCACCACACCGTGGTCGGCGAACGCGGTGATCGTCGCGGGGGGCATGGTGTTCACGGTGTGCGGCCCGATCAGCTCCTCCACGTAGATCACGTCGCGGTAGGCAGGGTTCTTGGTACTCGTACTCGCCCAGAGCGGCCGCTGCACGCGCGCGCCGGCGGCGGCGAGCGCCTCCCACCGCGCGCCGGCGAACATCTCCTGGAAGAGGGCGTACGCCATCCGCGCATTCGCCACCGCGGCGCGCCCCTGCAACGCGCGCAGCGCACGCGCGCGATCGGCGTCCGCGGCGGCGGCCAGCTTCTCCAGGCGCGCATCCACTTCGGTGTCCACGCGGCTCACGAAGAAGCTCGCCACCGACGCCATGCGCTCCAGCGACTCGCCGGCCGCGTGACGCGCCTCCAGTCCATCCAGATACGCGTGGATCACCGACCGGTACGCTTCCACCGAGAAGAGAAGCGTGATGTTGACGTTCACGCCCTCGGCGATCAGCCGGCGCGTGGCGCGTGCGCCCGCCGCCGTGCCCGGCACCTTGATCATCACGTTGGGGCGCGACACGCGCGCCCACAACCGGCGCGCCTCGACCACCGTCCCCTCTTCGTCGTGCGCGAGATCGGGGGCCACCTCGATGGAGACGTACCCGTCCTCACCGTGCGTGGCATCGTACACGCTGCGGAAGTGGTCGCACGCATCGGCCACATCGGTCGTCGCCACCAGCTCGAACCGCTCGCGCGCGTCCATTTCCGCCGGTGCGCCCTGCAACTGCTCGTCGTAGTCGCTCCCCTCGGCCAGCGCCTTCTCGAAGATCGTCGGATTGGACGTCATCCCCGTGATGGCTTCATCGCGGATGCGGCGGTCCAGTTCTCCCGACGTGAGGAGACGGCGGTCGATGAAGTCCAGCCAGATGGATTGTCCGGCGTCGTGCAGCGCATGCAGTCGCGAAGAAGCCATGGGAGCGTGTATCCGGGGTGGAGGTCAGGGTGGAGTACGGGCGAACGTCAGGTCGAGCCGTGCGCGGCCGGGCGGAGCGGGACGAAACCGGCGGTGTCTTCCGGCTCCAGGTACGGCTCCTGGCCATCGCAGCGGAGCCACGCGTGCGCCTGGAGCTCACCCGTCTCGTCACGCCGCACGCCGATCACCACCTGCGCGCGATGCCCGTGCCGCCGGAGGAGCACGGCGAGCACCGCCGCGCGCCGGAGACAGGTGCGGTGCCACAACCCGGGAAGGCGGTCGAGCGTCCGGTCCACGCGCCCGGCGAGCGTGTGCGGCGGAACGCGTGGCCCGCGCGCATCGCGCACGCGGGCGATTCGGTCGAGCACGCGCGCGGCGCTCATGAGCTCCAGCGCCAGCGGCACGACCACGCACGCTCCCACGAGCTCCAACCGCTCCTTCAGTCGCACACTGCTAATTGGCGGAGCGGGGCGGAGCGTGTCAACGGCGCGGAAGTCAGGGCGTGGCGCCGCCCGCCTCCTGCCGCACGATCGTGATCCCCTGCGCGGGGACGCTCCCGCCGCGCACGCGGCCGGCGGAGTCCACCGCCAACCGCACCTCCACCGGACCGAGGGAGAGAACGGCCGAGTCGGGGGTGGGACGCGTGACGGTGGCGATCACGTTCCGCGACTGCGTCCCCGCGGAGAGCAGGGGGACGTCGACCGAATCGCCGCCAAGCACGCGTGATCGCCGGACGATCTGCTCCATGAGCGACGGACTCGGGTTGATGTACGGGAGCGTTCCCGCATCCACGGCGCGCCGCTCGGTGGTATCGGTGCCGGTGTTGCGGTGGATGAACACGGAGTCTCCCTCGAAGTCGGCCTCCGAGTGCTGCGACGGCCCCGTGCTGTCGGCCAGCGTGACGTCGACCACAATGCGATGCACCGTGCCGTCCGGCGCGAGCGACGCGTCGTAGCGCACGCGTCCGGTGCGCGGAATTTCGAGCGCGGCGCCGAGCGAATCGGGCGCGCGCGTGAAGTGCTCCACTGCCACCGTGTCGCTGCCGCGCAGGATGGTGAAGCTGCCGCGCTCGATCTCAGGCGCGGCGGCCGGGGTGGCTGCGCTCGCTCCGCCAGGAACGGCGCGCGGCGAGCTGGCGCATGCTGCCAGGAGTACGACGCCAACCAGATGCACCATCAGCGCACGAACGAGCTGCATGGGCTCTCCTCCGATCGCGTTCGATGCCGGACGCACGCATCCGGTCCACATGAGCACGGCGGCGGGTGCCGCCCTGCAACGGCGCGCCATCTCCAGACCGGGGGAGGGGGAGCGACGCGCCGCCATCTCATATGATGAAAGCAAGAAGGGCGCCGGGGCGCGCGCCAGGGCTCCGTGCTCTCGACCGCCTTCGGTGCAGCGCCCCACGCCCCGTAGCGTGGCAACCGGTGATGCACTTCGCGTGGCAATTGTGACCGCGAGCACGGCGCCCCATCCCGCCGAGGTGCAGCTTCGCGGCCAACTTGCGTGAACCACACCCACCAGGAGCTCCACCCATGAAACGCGCTTCCGCCGTCCTGCTGGCGCTCGTGCTCGCCGCGTGCGAAGTGGGCGGCGTTGGCGGCCGCTCCGCGGCCGACTCGATCGCCTCGCTCAACACGCAGCTCCAGCAGGCCCAGGCCACCACGGCCCAGCAGGATTCGCTGCTCACCGAGTTCAAGGCCACCACCGAGCTGGTGGGGCAGATCGACTCCGTCCTCTCGAAGGTGCGCGGGCTCAAGACGACCGTGCCGCTCTCCGTGACCGGACGCGACTCCACCGCCGATCCGCGCGCGGCGTATCGCGCCACGCTCCTCAAGAAGCTCGAAGAGGTCACCCGCCTGCTCGCCGCCAACCGGCGCCGCGTCAACCAGCTCGCCGCCGAGAACAAGACGCAGGGCGGGAAGATCGCGGAGTACGAGCAGACCATCGCGTCGCTCGAAGGACTGGTGGCGAACCAGAAGGTGCAGATCGAAGCGCTCTCCGCGCAGATCGACAGCCTCTCGCAAGCCAACACGCAGCTCGCCGCGGCCAACGCCGCCACGCACGACACGGTGAACACGCTGCGCCGCGCGAACAACACGGTCTACTACGTGGTGGGCTCCAAGAAGGACCTCATGGAGCGCGGCATCGTGGTGGAAGAGGGCTCCAAGTTCCTCTTCTTCGGCCACAAGGCGCTCGTGCCGGCGCGCACGCTCGATCCCTCGGCGTTCACGTCCATCGACAAGACCACCAGCCTCGACATCCCGCTCCCGCCGGCCAATGGGAAGTATCGCATCGTGTCGCGGCAGGATCCGTCGCTGGTCGAGATCCAGCAGGAGAACGACAGTGCGCAGTCGGGCTCGCTGCACATCACGTCACCCGACCAGTTCTGGGCGCCGTCGAAGTTCCTCATCGTCGTGACCGGCTGACGCCGACACACTGACACAGCAGTAGCACGGGGCCGGTTCCTCGCGGAGCCGGCCCCGCGTGCATCTGCACGGTGCAAGGAGTGCGAACCTCGCGCGCCATCACGCCTGCGGCCGCGTACCATCACTGCTACGGTCAGTCATCATTACGCTCGCGACAATTCGCCGTCACACATCCGGCCCGCACCTTGCACAGCCGCGCCCGCACCATGCGGGAGTACGTTGCGCGAGCGTCCACGCGCGAACATGCTTCCGGCCATCTCATCCATGGAGCGCCCGCACGCCCTGCGGACGCTCCGCGTCTCCCTCGCTCGGAGGTGACACGATGCGCACGAAGCTCGTGGTACTCGGTGTGTTCGCAGTACTGGCAGGGTGCAGCGATCAGGTGGCTCCGACGGCAGTGACCGCGCCATCCACACAGACCGCGCCTTCCGGTGCGGCGCTCGATGCGCTGGCTGCCGAGGGTGCGTCGACGCCCGCGGATCACTTCATCATGGGGTTCACGGCGGCCACTCCTCCGCAGGACGTCTATCGCATCGTCGCACAAGCGGGAGGCAGCTACACACCGATCGCGGGCACGGGCTTCGGCGTCGTGCGCGGCATCAGTGATGCCGACGCCGACTCGCTGCGCACGGTGACCGGCGTGACCGGAGTCGCGCGCGATGTCGTGCTCACCTGGGTCCCCGGCACCGAAGCCGTTCGCGCCACCGCGGGAGACGTGACCGTAGCCACCGACCAGAGTGGCGCCGCGTTCTTCCTCCCCTTCCAGTGGTATCTGCGACAGATCAACGCCGACGACGCGTGGCTCACCACCAATCAGGGCGCGGGTGCGCGCGTCGCCATCCTCGACACGGGCATCGACCCCGGCCATCTGGATCTCAACGGACGAGTGGACCTCACCAGCTCGGCCAGCATGCTCACCCCCGGTTCGTCACCGTGCGGGAGCGTGGACGAGACCACCATCTTCGATCTCAACTTCCACGGCACGTTCGTGAGCGCGCTCGTGACGTCGAACGGGATCGGGATGGGCTCGGTTGCTCCTGACGCGCAGCTCGTGGCGTTCAAGGTGCTCAACTGCAGCGGGCGCGGCTCCTTCCTGGATGTGATCAACGGCATCATCGCCGCCACCAACGCCGGCGCGAACGTGATCAACATGAGCCTCGGCGCCATCGTCTCGCGCCGGAGCAGCGGGCCGCTCATCGACGCGCTGCAGGCAGCCGTGGACTTCGCCACCGCGCACGGCGTCACGGTCGTCGCCGCAGCAGGGAACGACGCCATCGACTTCGATCACCTGCCCAAGGATCTGGCCGACGCCAAGATCATGGACATCCCCGGCATGCTGAAGAACGTGCTGAGCGTGGGCGCCACCGCGCCGGTCAATCAGCAGAACTTCGACCAGCTGGCCACCTACACGAACTTCGGCAAGCAGGGGACAGACGTGATGGCTCCTGGCGGCGATCTGGTGGCCGGCGGCGTGCAGCAGGACCTCATCATCTCGGCGTGCAGCCGCTTCGTGTGCGGCGTGTCGCCCACCGGCGGCAATTTCTACGTCCTTGCGTCCGGGACGAGCTTCTCCTCCCCGCTCACCGCCGGCGCCGCGGCGGTGGCGCTCAGCCAGGGGCAGGAGCCGGCGCACTGCATCATCAAGGGAGCGGATCGCATCACCGGGCGCGGGAACGATCCGTTGTACAGCCGCGGGCGCGTCGATGTCGTGGGTGCGGCCACCTGCTCGGTTCACGACGTCGTGAGCGACGAGTAGCTCTCCGCGCGTAGCTCTCCGCGAGCAGCGCTCGCGGCGTGACATCATGGTGGGCCGCTGCCCCGTGCGGGTGGCGGCCCATTGTGCTTTCCGGGCACGGCACCGCCGCCAAACGACCGAGACGGGTGCCAACCGACGCTGACGCGAGATGGTCCCAGGCAATGCGGTGCGTCACACGTCCTGCACCGTTCGACTGTCTCACACCCTGTACGGTGCCACAGCGGCGGCACTCTCTACCACCGCACAGGTCTCTCCCGCGCCACGGAGGAGTCATGCGATTCTCCCACGTTCGACCGTTCCTTGCGACGATCACGCTCGCGGTCGCCGTCGTGTTCTCTGCTGTCGCCGACGCGGGTGCGCAGGCAATCGCCGCATCTCCTGCACCGTGCGCCTCCGGCATGCATCAGCAGTTCGGTTTCTGGGTCGGACGTTGGGTGGTGCGCGACACGAGCGGCGCGGAAATCGGAACGAGCGAGGTCACGACCGAAGCATCGGGGTGCGCCCTGGTAGAACACTGGCGATCAGGGAACGGGGGCACCGGGGTGAGCGTCAACTACGCCGACAGCAGCGGCTGGCGGCAGCTCTGGGTGGGAAGCCAGGGCGGGATTCTCCGGCTCGCCGGTGGACTGGTTGGCTCGAGCATGGTGCTCACCGGTGATCGCGTCACGCCGCAGGGGCCGGTGCAGGACCGCATCGAGTGGACACCCATGGCCGACGGCCACGTGCGCCAGCGGTGGACCACGTCCAAGGATGGAGGCGCCACCTGGCAGGTGTCGTTCGTGGGCTTTTACGAGCGGGCGCCGAACGCCGGGTCGTGAGGGAGACCGCGCGGGTAGTAGTGCGCGCCGGGAGGAGGACACAGCGCGACGGGGCCACGGTCCACCTGGACGTGGCCCCGCCTGTGTGTTCGGAGCGCGTGGTCCCGGTCATTCGCACAACACTGCGTGCGAATGAGCGTCGCGTGGAGCTCCGGCGGTGGGGCTCAACCTGAGAACAGCACCCGGTCCGCGCACTTGAGATCGTCGGGATCGTAGTACCGCCGTGCCCACGCGTCCGTGGTGGAGAGAAACCATCCGGCGTTCGCCGCGGCGTCCGCGGGCGCGGCCGCGGGCTTGGTCGTCTTCCCTTTCGTGCTGTAGCGATCCAGAAAGTTGAAGTGATCCACGAGCGTCACCGCCTCGATGGCGAACGCGGTGGCCACGTCGCGATCGTGAATGGCGATGAGATTGTCGCCGTTCAGCTCCTCGCCGCCGAGCGCGAGGTTCGACGAGCCGCAATACACCACCGCATCGGCGCGATTGAAGCCGCACACCACGAACTTGTGGTGCACCTGATGGCCGAGCCCCACGCCGGGCACCTGGCTGAAGGGGGACGGGAGCACGGTGGACGCCGGCTTCCCCGTCACCAGCAGGCCCGTCTTCCGCCCGGGCTTGTACAGCGCGATCCCGCTCGTGGTGTCGGAGATGCCGAAGCTGAAGATCGACTCGTTCGCGTGGAGCTTCCGGAGCGCATCCCACACGGGGCTCGTGCCGTTGTCCACCTGCATCACGGCAAAGAGCACGTTCCCCTTGTCGCCCTTGCTCTCTTCCTTCCCGATCCGCGCCGCGACCGCGTCCAGGATCTCCCCCGCACGCACCTCCTGATGCGGCGAGAAGGTGATCTCCGTCTTCGGGACGGTGCCGTCGAAGGTGTGCACCGCATCGGAGAACGCCGAATCGCGGAACGCCGCGAGCTTCACATCGTCGTTCCACGCCTCCTCGAACGCCTGCGCGTAGATCCCGGCGACTCGGGTGTCGCGATAGACGATCACGTGGTTCGAGTTCACGTACAGTCCGGTGACGGAGAAGTTGGTGGAGCCGGTGAGCACGCGGAGCGGTCCCGTCTTTCCCGCCACGATGAGCACCTTGTCGTGCGCGTACCGGCCGAACTTGCCACGCTTGAGCGCCGCCGCGCCGCGCGCCGCGTCGGCGAACGCGGTCTCCACTTCATCTTCCGGCTTGGGCTTGGTCTTGCTGTGGTGCAGCCCCGCGTTGTCCAGGATCACGCGCACGCGCCCTTCCCTGGCGAGCTGCAGCACGATCTTCAACAGGTCAGGCTCGTTGAGATCGTAGGCGAACATGTCGAGCCGGAGCGTCTTGCGTGACGCGACCTCGTGCAGCAGCTCGAAGATCCGCTCGCGCGCCGTGAAGCCGAGCCAGGCGTACTGGTCCGCGTACGTGTAGTGCTCGCCGTCGTCGTTCACGCCAGATTCCTGCTCCGTGTCGAACAGCAGCTCGCGCCCCGCCGGGCGGATGCGCGCCTTCTTGCCGTAGTGGTTCACGAACGCCTGCGACTGCGTGAAGCCGCGCGCGAAGCCGAGGGCGAGCTTCCCCTTCTCGAAGGGGACGACGTCCGTCTCCACCGTGCAGCCGAGTGACGTGTCGATGGGGAGCATGGCGCCGTGTCCGTCGAAGTAGCGCGGCGTCACCGTGTACTTGTAGCGGCCGAGGAAGGGCTTCGTGCCCTGATGCGCCATGCCGGGGATGTGCACCCAGCGGAAGATGTGGAGCGGTGCGTTCACGCTCGAGCTGGCTGGCTCCTCCGGATCCTGCGCGTGATGCTCTGGAGTCTTGAAGCGGAGTTGGTTGTACAGGTAGTACGCCTTTTGGCCGTCCGGCTGCACGCAGATGGTGAACCCAGCGAGGTTCTTCGTGGCGCTCTTGGCGAGATCGAACGCCAGGAGCGTCTTGGCATCGCCCTGGTAGGCGGTGACGGTGAGTGGACCGCGTTTCCTGCGCGTGGAAGCCATGGGGTGAGTCCGGTGAAGGGACGTGAGTGGGACTCCCGGAGCGCACGACAGCGTCGACAACGATGTGTGCGGGCGCCTCGCTCGGCAATCTTCCGCGGGTTAGAAGCGGTCAGCGTGATGCACGCGCCTCTTCCCCTTCGGCGAACGGGACTCCATTCCGGCGAGTAGCGCGCCTTCTCCCCCCTGCGGACGCGGCTACCCCACTCGCTCTTGCGTGCCCCTGTACCTCATCACAGTGTGTGACAGACCCGCAGTATCACGGCAGCACTCCTTGAACCTGAACACCGCTCGTCGAGAGCGAAGGAGGAGTCATGCGCATGTGGCGTCGGATGACGTTGTCCTTGTGCGTCTTCGTCGGCCTGGCATCCGCGGCAGGCATGCTGAGCTGCGACGCGGACCCCGTCGCCCCGGGGATCTCCGTCGACGGAGTGCCGGGGGACAGCGTCCGGGTCACGCTGTCCAAGCTCATTCCCTCGGTAGCGCCGTCGCGACAGTTGCTCTTGATCGAGGCGTCCATTGGCGGCTCCACCTTCGTTCCAGCGAACAGGTATGTCCCGATCGTGGTCACCACGAGCGGCGGCGACCGCGTGGAGGCGCAACTGGACAATCCGCTCTGCGTCGATCGACAAGGGCTGCTGTATGCCTGTCATAGCATGCTGTACGGCCTCGACGGCACGCGGGCAGGCTCGGAGATCGAGCAGGAGCTGGCGCTCTCCGGTATTCGGACGGAGGACGTTGTCATCGGGGGGGACATCATCGTCGCTCGATCGTTGCGGGGCAGCGATGGCGCACAGCTCGATCTCATCGCATCCACCGAGGGTGTCAGGTCTGTCGATTTCAATCGCATCGCGACTGGCGCCTCCGGGATTCCGATCGAGGGGGGCGCCGCTGCGGAGCGTCTCGCGTTCGAGCAGGGGCTCCGGGGCGCCATCGGGCTGAATCCGCCACCCGTGCGCCTGGATGACGACGCGCTGGAGGTCGCCCCGGGCGAGACCATCACCATCAGGTACGTGCAACCTTTCGGGGTGCCGCTCACGGCGAGCACGAAGTTCTGAGCGCGTGTGCCGCGTGTCTCCACGATCATCGTGGAGGCACGCGGGCATTGGCGGATGAAGGCGCGGACAGGCTCCCCTAGGCGATGGTTACCTCGGATCTGCCGGTGGTTCCGCGCTTCATAGTGGTGAGAGTGGGTGGCTATTCAGGAAGACTGAATAGCCACGAGTGCCGTTAACAGATCAGCCGCCAAACTTGAACGAGGTCCCTGGTTGGGGTAGTCGGCTGGTGCGCTGGGGAGCCCGGGGATGAGCTCTGGTGGGGGGTGGGCACCGCAGTGGCTCGGATGTCGATCGTGCCAGCGACGGCGGCGGAGATGACGACGGTGTCGCGATCGCCGTCGTATTGACTAACCCTCCAGTCTCATCAGCCGCACGCCCGGGAATCGCTCGAAGTCTCCATCGAAGGTGACGAAGCGGCAGCCAGCCGCACGAGCGAACGCGGCGAGATAGGCATCCGTCCAATCGCCGGCGCGCAGTGCTAGAGCAGCGCTCCACGCCGCGAGAAGCTCATCGATGCCAGGAGGCTCGGGGAGGAGCACCGTTTCCGGGAGCGCCAGCCAGCGCTCCAGTGCTCTCCACGCCGCGTGACCATCGAGCGCAGCCGCACCCACTACGCGGCGATCCGACAGATGGCGTAGCAGCGCCAGCGCCGTCACGCGGCAGAACGCCACGCGATCCGCCGCCTCGCCGTGCCAGTACCGGAGCGCCCGTGCGTGATGCACGTGGTCGGGCACCGAGAGCGGGAGCCAGACGCTAGCGTCGAGTAGATCGGGGGCGCCGCGCAGTCTCGTCGCGCCGCTCGAGCTCCTGGAGCTCGCTGCGCGACCGCGCCGGGATGGGCGCGCCAGTGGGTGCGATGGCGATCGGCGGGTCACTGCGCGGCCGGGAAGGAGTGTTCTCGGGGAGGGTCTGGAGCCCCCGCTCGAGGTACGTGGTGATCAGCTCGCGCACCTTCAACCCGCCCAGAGCGGCGCGGGCCTTGAGTTGCCGGTAGAGATCGTCGGGGAGGTCAACGGTGGTGCGCATATCGGCATATTAGCATAAATACGCCTCCCTTGTCAACAATGGCGTGGCCTGGCTCCTTCACATTCCACCGCAGCGTGGACCCGGATACGAACGCTCTCGACTCCCCGCGTGTGATCAGATCCCCGGCGCTACGGTGCGCGCGCAGAGACTGATCGAACAGGAGGGTCTTCACCGCCACAGCGTCACCCCTCGTCATGTGCCGATCCATCGTAGACGACGCTTCCGGAATCACGCTCGATCAGGATCACGCGCGATGAATAGAGGCCATCCCACCAACCCGTGACGTACGCGATCCAGCACGACTCGATGGGAACCGGCAAGCCGTAGATGTTGGGGAGCCGCCAACGCAGGTCTTCCACTCCGCACACCTCGCTGATCGCTGTCTTCCATCGCGACCCAGGTCCGGCCGGCTCGATAGTCCCCAGGACATTCGCGTCGCTGCGGAGATGATCGAGCGCCAGCTGAACAGCCTGCCCTCGAGAAATCATGAAAGACCTCGCCCGCCTGGCTGAGCGGAAGCTAAGGGCACCCTGGTGTGGTACGCCCGGGCGTGACGCACTGTGCGGGGTTCGGGACGCGACGATGTCGCTCGGCCGCTGGCACGCTGCCCACACTGCGACCACGCGGCGCGCCCGGCAAGAGCACTCCCGCCGATCACAGGCCATTGTCGCCGCTCCGCACCGCGAGTCATCCTATCCGCACATCGCTCCACGCATATATTGCCGTTCGACCGATCGCGCGACCGACCCCCCGCCACCCATCGGCCCCTGACAATGTCCCCCACCACTCTGACAACTACACCACGTCGCGACGCTCGCACGGCCGCCTGCGATAACCGCGCCGATAGCTGGCGCCTCGCGCGTACTAGCCGCACCGTGCTCGCCATCCCACTCGCGGCCCTCCTCGCCCTCACCGCCACCCCACACCCCGCCCACGCCCAACACCAGGACTCCCTCGCCCGCATCGCCCACGCGCGAGCGATCCTCCGCGCCGCGCCGCTCATCGACGGACACAACGATCTCCCCTGGCGCATCCGCGAGGACTCCGTCCATCCGATGGACGTGGACGCCTACGACCTGCGCCAGCACACGCCGGGGATGACGGACCTCGAGCGCCTGCGCCAGGGAGGCGTGGGCGCGCAATTCTGGTCGGTCTACATCCCCGGCGAGCCGGAGGACCCCACGTACCGGCACGACTCCGCGAGCGTGAGCAGCGCGCCGGGCTACGCGCGCGCACAGCTCGAGCAGATCGACATCGCCCGCCGCGTGATCGCGCGCTACCCTGACCAGCTCGCGCTCGCCTTGAGCGCGGACGACATCGTGCGCATCACGAAAGAGGGGAAGATCGCTTCGCTCATCGGCATGGAAGGGGGGCACGCGATCGAGAACTCCCTTGCCGCGCTGCGCATGTACTACGCGCTCGGCGCGCGCTACATGACGCTCACGCACAACGTCACGCTCGACTGGGCGGACGCGGCGCTCGACAGCGCCAAGCGCGGCGGGCTCACGCCGTTCGGAGTCCAGGTCGTGCACGAGATGAACCGGCTGGGGATGCTCGTGGATCTCTCCCACACCGCCCCCGGCACGATGAGCGATGCGCTCACCGCCTCGCGCGCGCCGGTCATCTTCTCGCACTCGGGAGCACGTGCGCTCGTGGATCATCCGCGCAACGTCCCCGATTCCATTCTCCGCCGCGTGCGCACGAACGGCGGCATTGTCATGGTGCCCTTCGTCCCCGAATTCGTCTCGGCAGCGCTGTACAGGTGGGAGCAGGACTCGTCGGCCACGGCGGACAGCGCGCACGCCCGCCACGCGGCCGACAGCGCGGCGGCCACGCGTGAGATCGCCGCGTGGGTGACGGCGCACGCCAAGCCGCACGCGACCATCGCGGAGGTGGCGGACCACATCGAGCACGTGCGCGATGTGGCCGGCGTCGAGCACGTGGGGATCGGCAGCGACTTCGACGGAATCACGCTCACCGTGCAGGGGCTGGAAGACGTCTCCAAATTCCCTGCCCTCTTTGCCGAGTTGATCCGCCGCGGATGGTCGGACGCGGACCTGAAGAAGCTGGCGGGACAGAACCTGCTGCGCGTCTTCCGTGACGCCGAGCGCGTGGCGGCTGAGCTCCGCGGCTCGGCGCCGGCGGCGTCATCGCTCACACCGTAGCGAGCGTAAAGCGCGCTCACGCACGGCTCCGGCCGCGCGCACGGGGCAGAACGTACGAGGGGTCGGGCGCGCCATGCACCCGACCCCTTTGCGCCGTTCCCCGCGGTTGTCTTACTGCGCGCGCACGGCCTGCGCGTCGATCTCGATCTTGATGTCGTGCCCCACCAGCACGCCGCCGGTCTCGAGCGCCTGGTTCCAGGTGAGGCCGAACTCGCGCCGGTCGATCTTGCCGCGCGCGCTGAAGCCGGCGCGCTCTCCACCCCACGGATCCTTCCCGCGCCCCTCGAAGGTGGCCTCGAGCGTCACGGGACGCGTGGTCCCGCGAATGGTGAGGTCGCCGGTGATGCGGAATTTCTCCTTGGTCCCCTCCACCTTGGTGCTGCGGAAGGTAATGTCGGGGAACTTCTCGGCATCAAGAAAATCCGCCGAGCGCAGGTGATTGTCGCGCTGCTCCACGCGCGTGTCGATGGACGCCGCCTTCATGCGCGCTTCCACCGAGGAGCGCGAGATGTCGTCCTCGTCGGCGTGAATGGTCCCCTCCACCTCGGTGAAGCGCCCCTTCACCGTGGTGATCATCATGTGCTTGGCGGAGAACTCGACGAGCGTGTGCGCGGGATCGAGCTTCCACGTGGTGACGCCGGCTTCGGTGGCGGTCTGAGCTGCAGCCATGTCTTCCTCCGTACGTTTGCGGGCGATGCGGACACCGCCCGTTGGTGATCTCTGGAGGTCAAGACATCACCACGCGCGGCAGTTCCCGATCAGGGCTTCAATCCGCGTGCCGCGAGGCTGCGCGGAGCCCCTCGCGTGGACGGGACGGGCTGCTGCGCCGCGTGCCAACTACGGTGCCGGCTGCGCGCTGGTCTGGGAGTCGCCGGGCGTGCTGACCGCCGGAACAAGAGCCGTCGGCGCGCCCGCTGTCGTCGGCGCCGCCGGTGGGCGTTCCGCGCGTGGCGAGGGGATGCTCACCAGCAACGCGGTGAGCGCGAGCACGCCGAGCGCCGCGGCCAGCTCGGCGCGCGCGGTCTTGCGGAGCTCGTTCGCCTGCTCGTCCTGCGTGACGCGCGGCCCCACGCGCCGCCAGTTGTGCGCGCCGAGAATGATCACGACCGCCACCAGGGTGAGCTTGGCGAGGAGCGTGTAGCCGTACGGCGTGGTCCAGAGCGCGTCCAGTCGGTGCAGGTGCCGCCATGCGGTGGTGACGCCGCTCGCCACCAGCACGAGCGCCGACGCGATGGCCAGGTTTGAGAAGCGCGCGAGGAGCGTGGAGACGCTCGGCCCGCTGCCGCGCGGAGAGAGCATGCCGCGCCGCGCGAGCGGGAGCACCGCCGCCACGAAAACGCCCAGCGTGCCGAGCCAGCTCCCGGCCGCCAGCACGTGCACCGGGTTCACCATCGCCGTCCACTGCAAGCGCAGCACGTTGCGGAGCGCGAAGGCGAGAACGGCGACCGTGGCCAGCGGCCACGCCCACCGCCGCTTTCCCCCGGTGAGCAGGGCGTAGAGCACGAGGATGATCGCCAGCAGCACGAGCCCCACCGTGGTGACCGCGTTCGCTCCGAAGAGCGCGGTCATGAGGGGCGTGCCGCGCTCCGCGGCGCGCATGGCGATGGCCACGACGGTGCGCACGAGGAGCACGAGCGTCCCCGCGAGCCCGATCCGCGCCGCGGTGGGCGCGGCACGGTGCATGGCGCCACCGGCGCCTTCCCGCCGCAGGAAGGGGCGCGCCACCGCCGCCCAGAACCCCGCAGCGCCGAACATGGCGAACGTCCCCAGGAACCCGACGTACTCCAGAATCACGTCGCGCCACGCGAACAGCGGCTCGGCGACTTCAGCTTGCATGACTGCTCTCGGCAGGAACGAAGTGCGATGAATGCGGCGCCGTGGCGCGACCGCACTGGAGCAATCTATACGCCGGCCTGGGGACGGGCCGGGCTGGCTCTCCTCGACCCACGAGCAGCGTCCCACGTCGCGGTATCGATGGGGTGCACGTACGACGTGACGAGTATAGATTGCGTATCGTCATACGACTAGCCCATCGATGGAGGCTACGGTGGACACCGTCACGATCTCTCCCAAGTTCCAGGTGGTGATCCCGCGCGCCGTGCGGGAGCGGCTGGGGCTCGAGCCGGGGCAGAAGGTGCAGGCGCTGGCGTACGAGAACCGGATCGAGCTCATCCCGGTGCAACCGTTGAAGAAGCTGCGCGGCTTTCTCCGCGGAATCGACACCACCGTGGAACGCGAGCGCGACCGGCTGTGACTGCCCACGGCAAGCGCTCCGCGCCCAACATCGTGGATTCCTCCGCGTGGCTGGAGTACTTCGCGAACGGGCCCGCGGCAACGCACTTCGCCCCCGCCGTGGAGGCGGTGGACCGGCTGGTGGTCCCCACCATCTGCCTGCTCGAGGTGTTCAAGGTGGTGCTCCGAGAGCGCGGCGAAGGAGACGCGCTCCAGGCCATCGCGGCGATGCAGCAGGGGAGGGTGATGGAGCTCGACGCGTCGCTCGCACTTGCCGCGGCGAGCCTTGGCCTGGCGCACAAGCTCCCGCTCGCGGACAGCATCGTGTACGCCACCGCGCGGCGCGTGGGCGGCGTGGTGTGGACGCAGGACGAGGACTTCGAGGGGTTGGAGCAGGTGGAGTACTACAAAAAATCGGGGCGCCGCTAAGGGCGCCCCGACTCTGCTTCTCACCCGCACTCGAAGTCTCACCCGCACTCCGAAAATCCGCACACGTGGCACTTCACGCACCCTTCCGCGTACTCGAGCTGTGAGCCGCAGTCGGGGCAGGTGCCGATGAACGACTCGCCGTAGGAATTCTCGTCGAACGCCATCTGCGCCTGCGCGGCGCCAGACGTCGGAGTGTTCGCCACGACGGTCTCGCGCGCGGGGGGTGCGCCGGCGCGCGGCGATGCATCGGCAATGAGCTCCTGCTGCACTCCCTGCTTGTCGCGCCACCACTCCTCGAGCGCGATGCCGATCGCGTCGGGAACGGAGAGCACCTTGTTGGGCCCCAGGCCCACCGCGCGGTCGGAGCTGATCCCGCGGAGCTGCCGGTGGATCTCCTGCATCGGGATCCCCGAGCGAAGCGCGAGCGAGATGAGCCGCCCCATCGCTTCGGCGTCGGCCATGGCCGATCCGCCCGCCTTGCCGAGCGTGATGAACACCTCGAACGGCTGCCCGCGATCATCCTCGGTGATGTTCACGAACATCGTGCCGAGCGGGGTCTCCTTGCGGATGGTGGTGCCGCGCAGCTTGTCGGGGCGCGACCGCTTGGCGCGCCGCTGCAGGTTCTCCGCTTCGGCGTCGAAGAGCGCTTTCTTGAGACGCTCCACCTCCGCGTTCAGCTCGGTGATCGTCCCCTGCAGCTCGCCCATGGCGCGCTTGTCGGTCGCGCCGCCGTCACGCGCCGCCTTGGCTTTCTCCGTGGCGCCGGTGGAGAGCACCTGGTTGTCGCGCGAGCCGTCGCGGTAGACGGTGACGCCCTTGCACCGCAGCTCGTACGCCAGCTCGTAGATGGCGCGCACGTCCTCCACCGTGGCGGCGTGCGGGAAGTTGGTGGTCTTGGAGATGGCCGAGTCGCAGTGCTCCTGGAAGCTGCCCTGCATGCGCATGTGCCACTCGGGGGGAATGTCGTGCGCGGTGACGAACACGCGCTGCCACCGCTCCGGCACCTCGTCGAAGTGGATGTTCCCCTCGGTGGCGATGCGCTCCATCAGCTCGTCGCTGTACCACCCCTCGCGCCGCGCCACGGCCACGAAATCCTCGTTCACGTCGGGCATGAGCACCCCCGCCTGATTGCGCATGAACGCGACGGCGAAGATGGGCTCGATCCCCGAGGAGCAGCCGGCGATGATGGAGATGGTGCCGGTGGGCGCGACGGTGGTGACGTTGCAGTTGCGGAGCAGCATCATGGGACGGATGCGCTGTCCCTGGGCGTCGCGCGCGCACGTCTCGTCCGGCCCCCAGATGGAGCGCGCCCACTCGGGGAACGCTCCGCGCGCGCGCGCCAGCCGCTCGCTCTCGCGCTTTCCCTCGGTGTCCAGGAACTCCATCACCTTCCGCCCCATGTCGACTCCCTCGGGGGAGTCGTACGGAATGCCCAGCCGGATGAGGAGATCGGCAAAGCCCATGATGCCGAGCCCGATCCGGCGGATGCGCTTGGCCAGCGCGTCGATTTCCGGGAGCGGATACCTGTTGACGTCGATGATGTTGTCGAGGAAGTGCGTGGAGAGATGGATGTCGCGGCGGAACGCGTCCCAATCCATCACGCCGTCCTTGACGTAGAAGCCGACGTTGATCGAGCCGAGGTTGCAGACGTCGTACGCCAGGAGCGGCTGCTCACCGCACGGGTTGGTGGCCTCGTACTCTCCCAGGTGCGGCACCGGGTTGTAGCGGTTGGCCTCGTCGATGAAGAAGCAGCCGGGCTCGCCGGTGCGCCACGCGCCCAGGATCATCTTCTCCCAGACCATGCGCGCGTCGAGCTGCCCCGCCACCTGACCGGTGGCCGGATTCACGAGATCGTACGTGGTGCCGGCGTGCACCGCGTCCATGAACTTCGCCGTCACCGCCACGGAGATGTTGAAGTTCACCACCTGCGTGAGGTCCTCCTTGCAGGTGATGAAATCGAGGATGTCCGGATGGTCGACGCGCAGGATCCCCATGTTCGCGCCGCGGCGCGTCCCCCCCTGCTTCACCGCATCGGTGGACGCGTCGTAGAGCTTCATGAAGGAGACGGGACCGGACGCCACGCCCGTGGTGCTCCGCACCATGGAGCCCTTGGGGCGGAGACGCGAGAAGCCGAATCCCGTGCCGCCCCCAGACTGATGGATGAGCGCCATGGAGCGGAGCGTGTCGTAGATCCCGTCCTTGCCGTTCGACAGCGCGTCGGCCACCGGGAGCACGAAGCACGCGGAGAGCTGTCCCAGCGGCCGCCCCGCGTTCATGAGCGTGGGAGAGTTGGGCTCGAACCGGCGCTCGGTCATGAGGCGGTAGAACTCCTCGGCCACCGCCTCCACCGCCCCGTCGCTCGCGCCGTACGTGCGATCCGCCTCGGCCACCGTGGTGGCGACGCGCCAGAACAGGTCCTCGGGTCGCTCCACCGGAGTCCCTGTCTCGTCTCGCACCAGATAGCGCTTCTCGAGAACAGTGATCGCGTTCTTGCTCAGCGCGATGGGACTGGCGGGGATCCTGGACGCGTGGGACATGTCGACAACTCTCCCGGGACGTGTAGCGGTGTCAAGGGTGCACGATGGCGGGAACGGCCGTCCTACTGATCGTGCCGGCGGGCAACTGCGGGCCGGGAAAATGCCGGGGCTCGTGAAACCGCGCAAGTCTGCCGCAAAGTGCCTTTACGTCAATCAGTTGCGTTATCAACATCACAATTCCGCACGACGGGCGATCTTTCCACGCGGCGCATCGAAGTTCCGCGCGGCGTACCGAGCCATCCCGCCGCGAGGAGCTCCGCGACCCCTTCCGCGCCGCCCGTCTGGCGGCTCGTCTGCCGCTCAACGTTCTACAGCACAATGTTTTACACCAAACCACGCGAGAAGCTCCCTCTGCTCTGCCCTTCCTGGTCGAGCTCCACTCGAAGGCGGTATTTTGCTCCGAGCTGCCGCGCCAGGCCGAATGCCTTGCCTGGACTCACGTGGACCGCATCGCCCGTGCCCGCGCCCGCGCCGGCCGTCCAGCGCCTGACTGCTCGGGGAGCGTGAGCCACGCACGACGCTCACGCGTTCGCCGCGGGCTCGGGTCCGTCGAATTCCTCGTGCTTCCCCGCGCGGTAGTCCTCCACGGCGGCCACGTAGTGCTCCGCGCCCAGCCGGATGCGCGCGCGAATGGCGGCGTCGGTCTGCTTCACCACGCGCGCTGGGACGCCGGCCACCACGGAGTCCGGGGGAATGGCGAACCCTTCGGTGCACACCGCGCCGGCCGCCACCACGGAGCCGGTGCCCACGTGCACACCGTTGAGCAGGATGGCACCCATTCCGATGAGACAGTCATCCTCCACCGTGGCCCCGTGCACGATGGCGCCGTGGCCGATCGTGACGCGCGCGCCAACGCTCACCGGCACCCCTTCGTCCACGTGCACGATGACACCGTCCTGCACGTTGCTGTCCGCGCCGACCGCGATCGGCGCGTTGTCGGCGCGGAGCACCGCGCCGGGCCACACCGACGCGCGCGCACCCAGGGTGACGTTCCCGATCACCGTGGCTCGCGGATGAACGTACGCGGTGGGATCGATCTGCATCGTCATGTCACCCTGCATCCGAGGTTGGACATCCGCGCCGCGCACGCGAGTGTGCGCGGCGCTCGATCGGCAGCCGCTCTCACCGCCCTTCCGCGCGATCGTCTTCCGCGCGCTCGCGGAAGTAGCGCTCCAGCCCTTCGGCGATCCCGCGCGCGTACGCCGTCTGGAACTCCGGCGTGCGCAGCGCGGCTTCCTGCTCCGGGATCATGATGAACGCCCCTTCGGTGAGCACCGCCGGCATCCACGTGGGGCGGGTGAGCGCCAGGTTGTCGTAGAAGATCCCGATGTTGCGCAACCCCATCCGAGCGACGAGTCGCTCCTGGATGGCGCGCGCCAGCGGCGCCGAGTGGCTGCGAAAGAAGTACGTCCCCGTGCCGTGCGCGGTGAACGGGTTCACGCCGTCGGGGAGCGCGTTGAGGTGGACGGAGACGAGCACGTCCGCGTTGGCGCGCCGCGCCAAGATCGGCCGGTCGCCCAGGGCGACGGGATCGTTCGTGGTGCGCGTCATGATCACGTGCGCGCCGCGCTGCTCGAGCATGGCCGCGAGCTTCTTCCCGATCTCGAGCACGGCCACCCCCTCGTAGAGTCCCGTGGGCCCGGTGGCGCCCGCGGGGGGATGGCCGGGATCCACCACGATCGTCCGCCCGCGCAGTGGAGCGCGGCGATCGATGCGCGGCGGACGGCGAATGCGCAGCACGAGCGCGCCGTGATCGTAGAAGACGAGATAGCCGTACGGCGCCGTGGAGAGACGCACGGTGAAGCGCGCGCGTTCGGTGCGCTCCGGCGTCCACGTCACCTCGCGCACCAAGGGATCGTTGTGCCCGTAGTGCACGATGTCGGTGTTCGTGCGCACGCCGTAGATCGTGAGGTCGATCGCGTGGTCGCGCTCTTCCACCAGATACGGCGGCCGCTCGGTGACGGGGATGACGAGGTCCACCCACGCGCTGTCCGGCACCACGCGCGCATTCGCGGCCACGCGGCGCGGCGCGCCGGTGCCTGCGGGCAGAAGCCGCGCGTCCGCCGCGTTCACCCACGCCTCGAGCGCGTCGTCCAGTTGCACGCGCACGAACGCGCCGGAGCGTCCGGTCACCTGCACGCGCGTGCCCGGAAGCAGGAACCACTTGTACGTCCCCTCCGGCACGGGGCGCGCCGTGATCACGATGTCGGTGTCCGCGGCGATGTCACGCTCGGCGCCGAGCACGGCCACGGGCATGGCGCCGTCCACGGCCGGAGCGGCGACGGCGGCGAGCGGAAGCCGCACCGTGTCGGCGCCACGCGCCACCACGAGCCGTGTCTCTCCCCGCATGAGCCGCGCGGAGACGTCGGTGCTCCAGAGCGTGGAGTCGCCGCGCGCGGAGCCGGTGCTGTCCGCGGCGGCGCGCGCGGCCGCATCGTTCACCAGCGCTCGGCGCGTGGTGCTGTCCAGGAGCACCCATGCGCTCGCGTTGGACGGCGCGCGCACGCTCACGCGCACAGGCTCATCGTCGCGGAGTGCCAGCACGCTCCCCGCGTGCGGCGTGACGCTCGCGCTGTCCACCACCAGCGTGCCGTCGAGCGCGAGCACGGGGCGCGGCGGGAGGAGCCGCACCTCGTGCGTGGTGCGCGCCGTGTCGGCACCGAGCGCTGCCACCAGCTCGTAGCGCGGCGCGTCGGAGGGCGGAACGGGGAGCCAGGCGAGAAAGCTCCCGTTGGGGCGCACGGTCACGGCGGCGCCGTTGATGGTGAGCGCGGCGTGTCCGTTCCCCACCGATCCGAAGATGAAGTTGGAATCGCGCGCGGCGATGAGCGCGCCGCTCGCCGGGTAGACGACGTGGATGGCGAGCGGGCCTTCCACGAGCGGGACGGGAGGGAGTTGGGGAGGCGCGGCGGCCGGCGTGGCGGCGGGCCCTGCCGGGCGGTGGGCGGAGGCGCAGGCGGAGAGGAGCATCGCGGCGAGCGCGGCGACCGGTCGGCGCATGCAGGAAGGTAACGGCCCCGGAGCGCTCCGGCGAGGCGCGTGGGGTTGACCTCGCTCCCGTCTCACGCGTCATTCGTGGGGCTCGCCCCGAAGGGAAAAGCAGCGATCGGCAGCCGGCGCAGCACCGTCCATTCAGCCCGTCGTCACCGTCGCTCGACACCGCACACTGCTCGACCGCCTGGTTCGCCGTACGCCGTCGTCCCCAGCATTCCCGTTGCCCGGCACGCGCGCCGAACATGCGCATCTACCTCCGGTTCCGTCCTCACCCGAGCGCATGACCCCTCCGACGTCGAACGACGTGAAGCGATGCCCGCAGTGCGGCACGCAGTACGCCCCGGCGGTGATGTTCTGCCCGCGCGACGGGACGGCGCTGCGCGCGGTGGCGGGCGCCGGGTTGGTGGGCGACGTGCTCGCCGAGCGATACCGCGTAGTGCGCGTCCTGGGTGAAGGGGGGATGGGACGCGTGTACCTGGCCGAGCACGTGAAGATGGGGCGCCAGTGCGCGATCAAGGTGATGAACCCCACGCTGGCGAACGACGACGCCGCGCTGGGGCGCTTCAATCGCGAGGCGGCGAACGCCAGCCGGATCAGCCATCCGCACGTGGCGGCGATCTACGACTTCGGCGAGACGCCCGACGGGCTGGTCTATCTCGCCATGGAGTACGTGGACGGCGAGCCGCTCACCGCGCTGCTCGAGCGCCATGGCGCGCTCCCGCTCGCGCGCGCGGTGGAGATCGCGCGGCAGGTGGCGAGCGCGCTGGATGCCGCGCACGAGCTGGGGATCATCCACCGCGATCTCAAGCCCGACAACATCATGATCGCACGCGACCGCAACGATGCCGACGTCGCCAAGGTGGTGGACTTCGGGATCGCCAAGGCGCGCGACGGCGAAGGCGCACAGCGCGTGACGCGCACCGGCATGGTGGTGGGGACGCCGGAGTACATGAGCCCGGAACAGTTGGCCGGCGACGAGGTGGATGCACGGAGCGACGTGTACGCGCTGGGACTCGTGACGTACCACATGCTCACCGGCACGCTCCCGTTCGCCGGCACGACGGCGCAGGAGACGATGCTCGCGCGCCTCACGCAGCCGCCGCGCACGCTCGCCCAGGTGCGTCCGGACGTGACATGGCCGGAGGGTGTGCAGGCGGCGCTGGACCGCGCGCTCTCGCGCACGCCGGGGGCCCGCTTCGCTCGCGCGGGGGAGTTCGCCGATGCGCTCATCGCCGCGCACACGCCGGAGGCGGCGGAGGTGACATCGGCGGCCGCGGCATCTGCGCCCGCGACACGCGCGCACGCGACAGGCGCGAACGCGGCGCGCGCCAACACGATCGCCGCGCATGCGGCAGCGGCGCATGCGGCTCCGGCTCACGCGGGACCCGCACGGCGCGGGCGGCTCGTGGGCTTCGCCGTGGCGGTGGCGGTGATCGGACTGGCCGTCTGGGTGGCGAGGGTGCGCGGATCGCGCGATGGTGCAGCGCCGCACGCGTCGGCGCGCGACAGCGCGACGCTGCTGGCAGAGGGCGCACAGCCTGGCAACGGCGAGACGGTGACCGACAGCGCGGCGGGCGCGCGCGAGTCGGCCGCGCGTGCTCCCTCATCCGTCGTCCAGACCTCCGATGCGGCACAACGCGGGGGCACGGATGCACGGAACGCCGAAGGTGACCAGCCGGCCAGCGTCCCCCCCGCCGCCACCGCTCCGGTACGCCAGGCGACGCAGCAGCGGACGAGCGGGGGGGAGCGCGCCGGCACCCGCCTCGACGGGGCAGCGGCAAACGGTCCTCAGGCGCAGCCGCAGGCAGCGGGGGTGGAACCGCCCGGGGGGGGAATCCGTACGGTGGGAGAGGGTGGACGTGACGAGGCCCGCCGGGCGCGTGCACGGGTGCAGGATGCCGCGCGTCGTATCCGTGATGGGGTCGCGGCCGGCCACCCGCAGCAGCTCTCGATCGCGCTCCGCGAGCTGGAAGCGGCGCTCCCGCACTTGCCGGGCGCCGCTGACAGCGCGCAGGCGTTCTTGCACATCAGCGAAGCGCTCATTGCCAGAGGCAACCGCGCCGAGGGCTGCCGCATCCTGACCCGGTTGAAGGACATTCCCGGCTTGACGCTCCGAACCGCGCGGAGCAATTACGAGACGTTCTGCACGCACCAACCCTGACGGCGTCTTCGTGACCATACCCGGCCGCATTCCTCCCGATTCGATGCCCGACACGGTGCTCGTCCGCGTGCACGCGCGCACGGACGTGGGGCGCTCGCGCGAGCACAACGAGGATGCGTATCTCGTTGCCGATCTCACGACGGGGCTCTCGACGCTCACGTCGGAGCTGGCCACGCACGCGGTGGGTGGCCGGGGCACCGTGCTCATGGTGGCCGACGGTCTGGGAGGCGCGGCGGCGGGGGAGGTGGCCAGCCGCCTTGCGGTGGACACGGTGCTGGACACGCTGCGCGCGCACACTGCGGGGGTGTCGGTGATGGAGGCGGAGCGGTTCGCGCGCGGATTACGGCTGGCCGCGGAGCAGGCGAACGCGCGCATCCATGCGTACGCGCACGACAACCCGGAGCATCGCGGGCTCGGCACCACGGCCACCATCGCCGGCATCCTGGGCGACCACGTGTACGTGGCGCAGGTGGGGGACAGCCGCGCGTACCTCGTGCGCAACGGCGTGGCGCGTCAGATCACCAAGGATCAGAGTCTCACGCAGCGGCTGGTGGACGTGGGGGAGCTCACCCCCGAAGAAGCGGAGCGCAGCGAGCGGCGCAACATCATCCTGCAGGCGCTGGGGCCCGAGCCGCTGGTCAAGATCGACCTCACGCACCAGCAGCTCAACCGCGGCGACACGCTCATCCTGTGCACCGACGGACTGTCGGGACTGCTCTCGCCGGAGCGCATTGCCGAGCTGGTGTCGATGCACAGCGATCTCGACGCGTTGTGCGACGCCCTGGTGGACGAAGCGAACGCGCGCGGCGGGCCGGACAACATCACCGTGGTGGCCGCGCGCGTCGATGGCCCGGGGCTCGCTCCGGCCGGGAACGGCGACGCGGTGGGACACCACGTCCTGCGCCTTCCTGGCGATGAGCCCGGGAGCGCGGAGCTGTTGGCGCAGCGCCGCGCGGAGCGCGATCGCGAGAAGCGCGACGGGGCCGCAGGTGGAGCGCGACGCGGCGCACGCTCGGGCGACGCCACCGACGCGCACCGCCCTGACCTCATGAGCTGCCTGTTGCTCGCGCTGCTCGTGACGTCGTTGCTCGCGGCGACGATCGTCTTCGTCGTGCGCCGCGTGCGTGGCTCCGGCGAGGCGGCGCACGCGCCCAGCGCGGCTGCGCCTGCCCACACCGCGGATTCCGCCCGCGCGCCGGCCGCGGCGCATGGCGCGGACACTCCCACGCCCCCTCCGCGCGCGCAACAGCCCTAGTGGTTCAGTAGCGGTAGCGCGCTCGTCGCGTGGTGCGCGGTGCGTGTCACGCGCCGAGCGGTGCGCGAGTTCGTCATCACGCCCCGGTGTAATCTGCGGCCACGTGCGTCACGCCTGCGCGGTGCGACGCCGGGTGGCGAGGACGGCGATGCCGGCCGCCATGAACAGCGCGGCGATGGCGCCCATGACCCATCGCTGCATGAGCAGCGCGCCGATGAGGACGTTGGCACCGAGCACGGCAGCCACGCCGGCGACGGTGCGGCGCACGTCGTCCCCCAGATGCTGGCGCGGACCGATGCCGGTGCGTGCACGCACGGGACCCCACGCACCGCCCGGACGCGCGCGCTCGTAGAAACGATCGAGCGTCTCCGGTCGCTCGGGCGGAGTGAGATACATGGTGACGATCCACAGCACCGTCACGGTGAGGGCGGCCACCGTCTCGCGCACGCCGAAGTCCAGATCGCGATAGCCGGGCAAGTACGACAGGAATCCCGCCACCACGCCGCCGGCCAGCGCAGCGATCTCCGCCCACGCGTTGATGCGCCACCAGAACCAGCGGAGGATGAGCACCGCCCCCGCGCCGGTGCCGAGCAGGATGAGAAAACGGAAGACGCTCCGGATGCTCTCCTGGTGGAATGCCACGTACGCCGCACCGGCGGTGATGAGCACTGACGCCAGTCGTCCCGCCCACACGAGGCGCCGCTCGGAGGCGTGCGGGTCGAGGAAGCGGCGATAGACGTCGTTCACCAGGTAGCTCGCCCCCCAGTTCACCTGCGATGACACGGTGGACATGAACGCCGCGAGCAGCGACGCGAAGACGAGCCCCAGAATGCCGGCGGGGAGATAGCGGCGCATCAGCACGGGATACGCCGTCTCCGGATCGGAGAGCTGCGGGAGGACGATCAACGCGACGAGGCCGACGATGATCCACGGCCACGCGCGCACCACGTAATTCAGGATGTTGAAGAGCCATGCCGAGCGCTCGGCGTCGCGCTCCGACGGCACGGACACCAGGCGCTGCACGAACTGGCCGCCGCCATCGGCGTTGCGGAACGCCCACCACTGGATTCCTACGTACGCGAAGAACGTGGGGAGCGCGAGGAGCGCGTCGCCGCCGGGGAAGAAGCGCGTGTTGGCCGCGTGCCCCGTGGCGGCGAGTCGCGCGGGGAGCGCCGCGAGCCCGCCGACTTCTCCCAGTGCGTACACGGCCACCACGATGGCGCCGAAGAGCGCGAGGACGAGCTGGAAGAAGTCGGTGGCCACCACTCCCCACAACCCGCTGAACGCGGCGTAGAGCAGCACGACGCCAGCGATGAGCACCACCGTCCACAACTTCTGCGCTTCCGACGGGAGCCCGAACTGTTCCCAGAGGCCGAGGGCGTCCACCACCTTGCGCATGGCGAGCATGCCGTACGAGATGGCGACGGCGTTGATGGGGAGCGCGAAGGTGAAGGCGCGCACGCCGCGCAGCCACGCGGCGGCGCGCCCGCCGTAGCGCATCTCGATGAGCTCGACGTCGGTGAGAATGCCGGCGCGCCGCCAGAGCCGCGCGAACAGGTAGATCATCGCGACGTGCGCGACGGCGAACGACCACCACTCCCAGTTGCCGGCGATCCCGCGCGTGGCCACGAGGCCGGCCACGTAGAGCGGCGTGTCGACGTTGAAGGTGGTGGCCGCCATCGACGAGCCCGCGAGCCACCAGGGGATGGAGCGTCCGCCGACGAAGAACTCCTCGAGCGAGCGCGAGGCGCGGCGGGAGAGCCAGAGCCCCACCGCGAGGGTGAGCGCCATGTAGAGGGCGACGACGCCCCAGTCGAGTGCGCGCACCTAGTCCGCGCGAGCGAGGAACCGGGCGGCCGCCTGCTGCATGGCCTCCTCGCCGCCCCAGGCGCTCACCACCGGAAGCTCGGCGGGGAGCGCGGCGGCGAGCCGCGGATGTCCGAACTGCACGACCAGCGCGCTCGCGCCGGCGCGCGCGGCACGCTGCACCGCGCGGAGCGACGCGGCGGAGTAGCGCGCGCGCCCCTTCCACGAGCGCACGTCGCCGAAGAGCGCGATCACCACGGGTGCTCCGCGCGGCGGCGTGTCGTCCGTCAGCACGGTACGCCCTGCGTCGCGCAGCGCCTGCAGGAACGGCTCGCGCGAGGGGGGCGGGTGCGGACCACCGGCGTCGTCGTCCACGATCACCACGTGCAGCTTCTCGCCCAGCGATGGCATGGGACCGCGCACCACGTGCACCACGCGATCCGCCAACTGCGCGCACCACGCCACGTCGGCGGCGCTCGGCCGGCGGTACTCGTTCGGGGGCGACGCCCACTGCGCCCACTTGAGGCGGCGGCGGATCGACTGCGCGAGCGCGCCGGCGTCGAGCAGTCCGCCATCGCGCGCGCGCTCCACGGCGCGCGTCATGGCTTCCGCGTCGGACGGATGCAGCAGCACGTCGCAGCCGGCGCGAAGCGCGGCCACCCCCGCCTCCTCTTCCGTGCGCCCCTTGAGCGCGCCCCCCATGGTGAGCGCGTCGGTGACGATGAGCCCGTCGAACCCGAGCTGCATGCGCAGGAAGAAGCGCAGCATGTCGCTGGAGAAGGTCGCGGCCACGCCCGATGGGTCGAGCGCGGGGTACGCCACGTGCGCCGTCATGATGGAGACGACGCCGGCGCTGATCGCAGCGCGGAAGGGAGCGATGTCCTCATCCACCAGTTCCTGCCGCGACGCGCGCACGACGGGGAGCTTGATGTGCGAGTCCACGCGCGTGCGCCCGTGTCCGGGGAAGTGCTTGGCGCAGGCGAGCACGCCCTCCGCCTGGCAGGCGGTGATCCACTCCGCTGCCAGATCGCTCACGCGCCGCGGATCGGCGCCGAGGGAGCGCGTGCCGACGATGGGATTCTCCAGCTCGACATCCAGATCGCACACCGGGGCGAAGTCCCAGTTGACGCCGAGCGTGCGCGCCTCGCGTGCGGTGTGCCGCGCGGCGCGGCGGATCGCCTCGGGATCGTCGAGCGAGGCGATGGCGGCGAGCGGGGGAAGCCCGGTGGCGCCGGCGAACTGCTGCCCCACGCCGCGCTCCATGTCGGCGGCGATGAGCAGCGGGACGCGGCTGCGCTGGCGCAGCTCGCGCGTGAGCGCGCGCACGGCGTCCTGCGTTCCGCCGAACAGGATGAAACCACCAACGCCGAGCCGGAGCGCGGACTCGATCGCCTGGCGCTCACCGTCGTAGCCGCGCTCGTCGCTCCAGCGGATGGCGGGGATGAGGAGCTGTGCCAGATCCTTCACGGAGCCGCTCCCGCGCTCATGCGGGGCACCAGGTGCCAAGGATGCGCGCGCCGCGCGCGCCGGTGGCCGCCGGCACGTTGCCCGGCACGCCGCGACGGTGCAGCAGCGCGAGGAGCGCGAACGCGACGGCCTCCTTGGCGTCGCCATCGAAGAACAGCTCGTCGAAGCGACATACCGTGCGCGGCGCGAGCGCCTGCGTGATGGCGCGCACGAGTGCCGGATTGCGCGCGCCGCCGCCGGAGAGGATGACCTGTCGCACCGCGTGCGGCACGAAGTCGCGGTACGCGTGCGCGATGCTGCCGGCCACGAGCGCCACCGCGGTGGCCACCGCATCGGCCGGCGTGGCGTTCGGCCGTGCGGCACGCACGCGCTCGAGCAACGCGCGCGCGTACGACGGACCGAACTGTTCACGCCCGGTGCTCTTGGGCGGGGGCGCGGTGAAATACGCTTCGGCGAGCGCCGCGTCCACCACGCTCTCCACCGGCGTGCCGCGCTCGGCCAGCGCGCCATCGTGATCGAAGCGCGTGCCGGGCGCGACGAGCTGTGTGACCGCATCGATCACCGCGCACGCGGGGCCGGTGTCGAAGGCGCGAACGTCCGCGGCAGCAAGCTCGTTGCCATCTGGAACCGATGCGCGCGACATCCCGCCGGGCGGAACGACGGTGACGTTGGCCATTCCGCCCAGGTTCTGCAGCGCGCGCCACTCGTGCGCGTCGGCAAAGAGCATGGCGTCGGCGATCGGCACGAGCGGCGCTCCCTGCCCTGCCGCCGCCACGTCGCGCGTACGGAAGTCGCTCACCACGCCCACGCCCGTCCGCTCGGCGATCACCGCCGGCGACCCGATCTGCCAGGTGGAGTGTCCCGGCTCGTGCCAGAGCGTCTGGCCGTGGCTGCCGATCGCCTCGACATCGCGCGGGGCGAGACCACCGGCGCGCATGACGGCGAGCGCCGCGTCCGCCATCCACTCGCCGACGTCGGCCGCCAACCGGCAGTACTCGCGCGCCGTTCCGCCATCCATGGCGTGCAGCAGGCGGTCGCGCCGTGCGTCGTCGTACGGCAGGAGCTCGTGTGCGATGAGCCGCGCGCAGATGCGGGGGTGCGCCTCGCGAAACTCCACCGCCGCCGCGGAGATCCCGTCGAGCGAGGTGCCGGACATGAGCCCGATGAAGGTCGAGGTGCGCGCGCCGGTCACGACGAACCCATCACGCCACCGGCGGTGGCGGGGGGGGAGCAGCCACCACCCGGCGCACCACGCCTCCCGCGTGTGCGAGCGCACGCTCGGCCGCGTCGCGCGTGGCGTCCAGCTCGTGCATGACGATCGCCACCTTCACGCTCCCTCCGGCGTCGTCGATGAGCGCGCGCGCCTTGTCGCGCGAGATGCCGCACACCTCCATCACGATCCGCTCGCCACGATCCACCAGCTTGGCGCTCATCGCTTGCAGGTCCACCATGAGATTGCCGTACGTCTTTCCGATGCGGATCATGGCTCCGGTAGAGATGGCGTTGAGCACGAGCTTGGTGGCGGTGCCCGCCTTGAGGCGCGTGGAGCCGGTCACCGCCTCGGGGCCGGTGATCGGCAGGATGGCCTCGTCCACCTGCGCAAGAACGTCCGAGGCGGGGGGCGAGCACGCCACGATCACCGTCCGCGCGCCGCGCGAGCGTGCGCGCTCGAGCGCACCGCGCACGTACGGCGTTGTCCCGGATGCGGCGATGCCCACCACCACGTCGGGAGCGCGCACCGCGCGTGCGTCGATCTCCCGCGCGGCAGCGTTCGGGTCGTCCTCCGCTCCCTCCTGCGAGCGCACCAGCGCATCCGGGCCGCCGGCGATGATGCCCTGCACCATCTCCGGATCGCTCCCGAACGTCGGGGGGCACTCGCTGGCATCGAGCACGCCGAGCCGTCCCGAGGTTCCCGCGCCGACGTAGAAGAGCCGACCGCCGGCGCGGAACGCATCCGCCACGAGATCGATCACGCGCGCGATCGCCTCGCGCTGCGTGGCCACGGCATCCGGGACGGTGCGGTCCTCGGCGGCCAGGAGATCGACGATCTCGAGCGCGGACGCGAGGTCGATGTCTGCCGTGCGCGGATTGCGGCGCTCCGTGAGCCGCGGGTCGAGGTGCAATGTCGACACGATGCGGAGTTGGTGGGGAACGCCACAGCGCTCTCGATGGGGGCGCACGCCGCGCCCGCGCAAACTTAGACCTGCCTCGAGAGCGCTGGCAAGTGATCGACGCATCGTGTGACGGACATCACACACCGAATGCGAGCACGGAATGCGAGCGGGCGGCGACGCTCGTGCGCCACCGCCCGCGTGTTTCTCGGCTGCGCGTGCAGCGCGCGCGTCAGTCGGCCACCTGGATCTGCGCGGGCGTGTTCAGCTTGACGGTGATGTTGCCGCCCTCGGGGAGACAGCCGGCGTAGTCGCCCGTGCCCATCGCGACCGCCGTCCCCGCCGCGGCGCCGGTGGCGGCACCGATGACGGTGGACTTGGTGTCCTTGCCGATGATCCGGCCAAGAATGGCGCCCGCGACCGCGCCGCCGATCACCTTCTTGGCGTCACTCCCCTTGGTGGTGGTGCGCACGCGCTCCACCTGCACATCGGTGATCGCGCCATCGATCGGATACGTCTTGCCGTCGAAGGTCACCGACTGCACCACGAATCCCATCTTGATGGGCTCGTTCGCATTGTCGCTGTTGTCCACCGATGTCACCTGCACGACGGCCTTTGCACCGGCCGGAATGACGACACCGTTGGAACCCGTGACGGCCTGCGACACCGTGGCCGTGAAGCGATCACCGGCCTTGTGCGTGTTGGTACACACGCGCGCGCCGGAAGCGAGCTGGATGTTCGTACCGGCCGCGATGGTGCCCACGCGCGCCTCGCTCCCGCTCGCGGCGTGCGTCTCGGTGTTCCCCGAGGCGGTCGTCGTCGGCTTGGGCGTGGACGGCGCCGGGTTGGACGGCTTGGAGGTCGGCTTGGTGCTGCTGGGCTTGGGACGCGGTGCCGCCGGCGCAGGTTGCGACGCGGGCGGAACGTCCTGCAGTTGCGGCTGGGCCGCGGTATCACCCGCGTTGGCCATCTGCAGGTCGCGCGACAGCGTGGTATCCTCGCCGAGCGCGTTGTCGTTGCGGTCCCTACAGGCGCCGACGCTCAACGCGATGGTGAGCGCGAGCGGCATGGCCAGAAACCGGGACACTTTCAACATGGAGGCCTCCCAGAAGGATGGAGACGTTCAACTCGTCGTTCGACCAAGAAATTACATTCGTGACACACCGGACGCCCATACCTCAGCCCCTACAGGACGGGCAATCGGTATGCCACCCTCCCCGCCTATGGACGCCCTGTACGGCCCCTGAGAAACAGGGCGCGGTACGCCGTCTGTAGTACCTCGCATGGAGGTGAGAGTTCATCGCACACGTGCGTACGCCCGAGGGCGGCCGGACGGCGCTGCGCGCCTGCGCGTACGCGCTCCCGTCCGTGCCCCAGATCACCAATCGCCCCGACGGCGCAGCGTCCCGCGCGTACTGCCGCCCTGCGGGGCCGAACGCTAAGATATCAGCCATGGATGCCCAAGTCGTGGATCTGGAGCAACGGATCGCCGAGCTGGAAGAGGCCAACCTCGATGCCGCCCGGACGATCGCCGAGCTGCGCAATCAGGACGCGCTCAAGACCCAGTTCCTGGCGAACATCTCGCACGACCTCCGCACGCCGCTCACGGCGATGATCACGCACGCCGAGATCCTGCGCGATGGCATTCTGGGGCCGCTCACCGACCGGCAGCACGAGAGCGTGGAGGGGATCATCGGCGGCGGGCGCCAGTTGCTGGCCATGGTGGGGGAAATCCTCACCTACGCGCGCGGCGCCGCCGGCCAGTTGGCCTGCGTCCGTTCGGAGTTCACCGTGCAGGAAGTGATCGATCAGGTGCGCGCGCTCAGCGAACCGCTCATCGCGCGCCGCACGCACGAGTGGGATTTCCGCATCGAGCAGGAGCTGCCGGTCCTCTACGCCGATCGCGAGAAGATCGCGCACGTGCTGGCGAACCTGCTCGGCAACGCGATGGATTTCACGCCCCCCGGCGGGCGCATCTGGGTGCACGTGGGGATGAGCGAGGACGAGCGCGGGCGGCCGGCATTGCGGATCGAGGTGGGCGACACGGGGATCGGCATCGCGCGAGAGCATCACGAGCTCATCTTCCGCGAGTTCGCCCAGGTGGACGCGTCCGCGTCGCGGCGGCACCATGGCACCGGGCTGGGGCTCGCGATCGCGCGCAAGTTCGTGGAGCTGCACGACGGGCGTCTCTGGGTGGAGAGCGAGCCCGGCCGTGGCAGTCGCTTCTTCTTCACCATCCCGCTGCGCGCACGGCGAGACGCGTGACCGCGCACGTGCTCATCGTAGAAGACAGCGCGCTGGTGGTGGGAGCGTTGCGCCTGCTCCTGGTGGAGTCCGGCTTCCGGGTGAGCGATGCGGGAACCGTGTCGGCGGCGGTGGACGCCATCCGCCGCGAGCATCCGGACCTCGTACTGCTCGACCTCGGCCTCCGCGACGGCGACGGTCTGCGCGTGCTGGCGGACGTGCGCGGCGCGGGGGAGACGCTGCCGGTGACGGTGGCGGTGACGGGGGACGATGAGCCCGACACGCGGGAGCGATGTCTGCGCGCGGGGTGCCGCGACGTGCTGGTGAAGCCGATCCGCGCCATGGAGCTGCCGGCGCAGATTACCGGGTGGCTGGCGGAGCGCACGCATGGTGCGCGCGCGCGCGACACGGACTCCGCGACCGACGCCGGATAGGTGGGAATCGTTCGCTGGCCAAGCGATCGCGCGGGCGAGCGCGCCGCGCGGTCGCTACAGTCGTCCGCGGAGCGCGGCGGGCGTGAGTGCCTGCAGGTACGACGCGATGATCGTGAAGTAGTTGGTCACGAGCAGGACGCCGATCACGATGAGGAGCACGCCGCCCGCGCGCGACGCCCACACCATGGCGGCGCGATACCGCTGGAAGAGGCCGAGGAACTTGTCGATGGCCAGCGCCGCCACCAGGAAGGGGATCGCGAGTCCCAGCGAGTACATAAACAGGAGCAGCAGGCCCCGCCCCAGGCTGGCGGTGCTGGAGGTGTAGATCAGGATGGAGCCCAGGATGGGGCCGATGCATGGCGTCCATCCCGCGCCGAAGGCGATCCCGACGAGCACGCTCCCCAGGTAGCCGACGGGTTTGTGCGCCAGGTGCACGCGACGCTCGCGCTGCAGCGCGGCGGGCGTGAACACTCCCAGCAGGTAGAGTCCGAACAGGATGATGACCACCCCGCCCACCCGGCTGATCCAGTCGCGATACACGAGCAGCACGCGGCCAAGCACGGTGGCCGTGGCGCCGAGCGCCAGGAAGATGAGCGTGAAGCCGCTCACGAACAGGACGGCGTGCACGAGCGCGGTGCGGCGCGCGGAGTGCAGCTCGTCCAGCCGCATCCCCGTCACGAACGTGATGTAACTCGGAATGAGCGGCAGCACGCACGGAGAGAGCACGCTGAGCAGTCCCGCCGTGAACGCGATCACGACGCCGAGCGTCGCGCCTGAATCCATGTCGGCTCCTTCACCGGGGCGCGCGAAGCCAGACCGCACGGGGCGGCTGCTCCGCTGGTATTACCGCGTCAAGTACGCGGCGTTCGAGCGGGAGCGGCGCCACGATGGACGCCGCGGGCTGATCGTGCTGCAGATCGACGCCCTGGCGCACGCCGACCTGCTGCGCGCGCTCGAGCAGGGACGCTGTCCCACCATCGAACGCCTGCTCGGCGCGCAGGGTTTCCGGATGCGGCGCTGGTTCTCCGGTCTTCCCTCCGCCACCCCGTACTGCCAGGCGGGGATCTTTCACGGCGAGAATGGCGGCATTCCGGCGTTCCGCTTCTACGACAAGATCGAGCGGCGCGTCGTCACGTGCAATGCGCCGGAGGGGGTACAGTACATCCGCGACCGGATCCACGCGCCGGGCGCCCTGGCCGGCGGGTCGAGCTACGTGAACCTGCTGGACGGCGACGCGGCCACGGTGGCGTTCACGGTGGCCACGCGCGAGCGCACGTCGATCGCGCGGCGGTTGGGCGGGGGACGAATGGCGCTCGTGGTCGCGCTGCATCCGGTGCGCGTGGCGCGCATGGCGCTGCAGTCGGTGTGGGAGTGGCTGCGCGAGGAGTGGGACCGCGCCGCCGGCGAGCTGGCCGGGCGGGTGACGCACGCGGAGGGGATCTTCGGTTTCGTGCGGATCCTGAGCAACGTGATCGTGCGCGAGCTGCAGACCATGGCCATCGTGCTCGACGTCTATCTGGGCGTGCCGGTGATCTACAGCACGTACATGCAGTACGACGAGCTGGCCCACCACTTCGGTCCGTCCAGCCGGCAGGCGCTGGGCGATCTGACGCGCACGGACGCGCGGATCGCCGAGATCTGGCGCATGGTGCGGCGCACGCCGTCGCGCGACTACGACCTGGTCATTCTCTCCGACCACGGGATGACGCCGGCCGTGAGCTACCGCGTGCGCTTTGGCGAGTCGTTGGGGACGACCGTCGCTCGCCTGCTCGCCGCCGGTCCGCGACGCGGGGGGACGCCCACGCCCACGGTGCTGACGAGCTTTGCCGAGAGCTCGGAGTACGGCGGCATGGGCGCGCTGGTGGTGGACACGGTCGCACAGGCATCGCACCGCCAGCCGTCGCTGCACCGCGCGCTGGAGCGTGTGCGCGACTGGATGCGGAGTCGCTACGGGCTGCGCGAGATCGTACTCCCGGAAAAGTATCACGTCAATCGGGCGCAGGACGTGGTGGTGACGTACAGCTCCTGCCTGGCGCTCGTGTACTTCGCGGACACGCCGGCGCAGCTCGGCGTGGAGGAGATCGCGCGCGTGCCGCGGCGCGCCCATCTCTACGCGGAGCTCCTGGCTCACCCCGGCATCGGGCTCGTAGGAACGCGGAACGGATCGCAGGTGTTCCTGGAGAGTCGCTTGGGACGCGCGCGCATCGTGGGGGACGCGCTGCAGGTGGAGTCGGGAGACAACCCGCTGGCGCCGTACGGCACCGAGCCGTACGTGGTGCGCGCGGTGCGCGATCTCATCCTGCAGCCCAACGCCGGGGATCTCGTGCTCTTCGGCGCGTACGACGGCCGGGAGATCGTCTCGTTCGATGATCAGGTAGGGGCGCACGGCTCGGCGGGGGGCGACCAGATGTACCCCTTTCTCATCACGCCCCCCACGCTGGACGTGGCGGGGGAGCGGCTGGAGGATGCGCGCGACATCCATCGCGCGATCATGCGGCGCTACGCGCGCCCCGCGGAGCCGTCGCCCAAGGAGTGACCGCGCCGGCAGTCGGCGCACACGCCGGAGATGACGAGACGATGACTGCTGCGCGTGAAGCCGTGCGCTTCGGCCACGAGCACGGTCATCCGCTCCAGGCGCTCGTCCTGGAACTCGGTGACGCGTCCGCACACGGTACACAGGAGATGCTCGTGCTGCGGGATGCCGCGCGCCGGCTCGTAGCGGCGAAAGCCCTCACCGAAGTCGCGCTCCACCGCCAGCCCGCTCCGCACGAGCACATCGAGGGTGCGATAGACGGTGGCCGTCCCCACGCGCAGGCCGCGCGCCGCGAGCTCGCGCTCCACGTCCTCGGCGGAGAGATGGCGATCGCTGTGCAGCACCACCTCGGCCACGGCGCGGCGCTGCGAGGTGACCGGCAGGTTGTGCTCGCGCAGGAAGACGCAGAACGCGTCGACTACGGTGTCGGCGTCCACGCGTCCCCTGCAGCGTCGGCGTGGTGGAGGGCAGCGCGCAGATCGACCCCGCTCAGCCGTTCAGCCGGAGTGGCGTCGCCGGCACGCCGCTGCACGCCGAGCACGACGTCGTCCACCACCGCCAGCGGGGCGTGCGCCTCGAGCACCACCTCGGCATCCCACGTTCCGCGGTCGGCGCCCTTCAACACGAGGCGGTAGCGCGCGGTGTAGATCGTGAGCCGCGCCGGCTGGTGCGGCGGAGCGCTCCCGGCAGGCGCCGGAGCGGAGGCATCGTCGTCAGCGGCGGTGGACGCAGCGTCATCCGCGCCGACGCTGGCGCCGGCATTCTCCGGCGCGTCGGGGCTGTCGGTCGCCAACACCTCCGCGTCCTGTTCCACAGCGCACGCATCGTCGTTCGCCGCCGCGTGCGCGTCCGCGGCGAGGGCGAGGACGGCCACGCCGCTCTCCACCCCTCCCTGACGGAGGGGCGCGAAGAGGTGCATCTCCACCACGCGTTCCACAGGGAGCTGGGCGGCAATCGCCTCGAAAAAGCGCTGGCGGGTTTCCTCGCGCTGGCGTCGCTGGAGCTCGAGCGTCATGCCGGCACCGCCGTGGCGGCGCGTGCCGCCTCGCGCGCGCTCAGCTCGCGCTCCACGTACAGACGCAGGATGTGCATGAAGTCCTGTGCGTTGGTCACGACACCGAATGCCTGGTGCGTGCCGCGATCCTTGAGCTTGCTCACGACGAACTCCGATGAGTCCACGCAGATGGTTGGCAGCTCGCGCAGCGTGCCGTCCGCCTCCTGCACGAACGCCGGAAGCATGTTGCCGGTGGCGATCGCGTGCAGCGCGGTGGCGATGAGCACGGCCATGGTGGCACGCGTGGTGTGCTGCTTCATGGCGTCCTGCGCGTCCAGCACGTCGGTGTACACGCCGGGGAGCGGCCCGTCGTCGCGGATGGAGCCGGAGAGGACGAACGGCACGCCGTTCTTCACGCAGGCGTGCATGATCCCATCGCGCACGATCCCCTGCTCCACCGCCGCCTGGATGGAGCCGGCCGCGCGGACGCGATTGATGGCGCGCATGTGCAGCCCGTGTCCGCCGGTGGTGGCCTCGCCGGTGCCGGTCATGCCGAGCGTGGTGCCGAAGATGGAGGCCTCGATGTCGTGCACCGCGACGGCGTTGCCGGCGAGCAGTGCGTGCACGAAGCCGGAATCGATGAACCAGGCCATGTCCGCGCGCGCACGCGAGTGGACGAGCGCCGGTCCGGTGACCCACACCACGTACCCGCCACGCTCGCGCTCATCGACCAGCAGGCGCGCCATGAGCGCGTAGTCGATGGGCTTCTCGCGCGACACCTCGCTGGTCATGAAGCGGAAGTCACCGCTCTCCGCGCCACCGCCGGGGGGCTGCACGTAGATCCCTTCGCTCCCATCCTCGGCGAGCCCCACGGCCACCAGGTCGCCGCGCTTCACGCGCCGCATCTCGCGCACCCACACCGTGCCTTCGCTGTCCAGGAGGAGCGCGGCGTCCATGCGCGGCTCGCGCGGCAGGAGCCACCGCCCGCGCACCTTGACCCACGTGGGCAGGTTCGTAGTGGAGAAGAAGTTCTCCGGCAGCACGCCATCGGCCGGCACCGGGACGAACCGTGCGTCGGGGGCCGAGCGGAGCGAGGGCGTGTCGAAGTCAGGAAGGGGCAGTGTCGTCACCCATGAAAGATGCGCGCGGCGCCGCGCGCGGGCCAGCGCCGGCTACAGGAGCGAGACCGGATCGCGGTCCAGCACCACGCGCAGCCCGGCACGCGTGGGCACTTCGAAGCGCCGGCTGAAGTAGCGCGCCACGCGCGTCATCGCCTCCGCGCGCTCCCCCTTGAGGAGCAGGTGCCAGCGCCAGCGCCGCTGGATGCGCTCGATCGGGCAGGGCGCGGGCCCCACCACGCTCACGCGCTCGTCGGGGCGCGCGGCCAGGAGGCGCGTCAACCAGTCCCCCGCGTGCAGCGCCAGATCGGCCGTCTCCTCCTCGATGGTGCCGCTCACGACGACGTTGATGAGACGCGTGAGCGGTGGATAGCGCGGGTCGCGCCGGCCGGAGAGCTCCTGCCGCACGAAGCCGGCGTAGTCGTGCGCCAGCGCGCAGGTGACGGCGTAGTGCGACGGCATGCGCGTCTGGATCACCACCAACCCGCCCTTGGGCCCGCGCCCGGCGCGCCCGGCCACCTGATGCATGAGCTGGAAGCTCCGCTCCGCGGCGCGAAAGTCCGGGAGATTCATCCCGACGTCCGCATCGATGATCCCCACCAGGGTGACGTTCGGAAAGTCGAGCCCCTTGGCGATCATCTGCGTGCCGAGGAGGATCTCCACGTCGCCGCGCGCGACGCGGTCGAGGATGTCGGCGTGCGCCCACTTGCCGCTGGTGGTGTCCACGTCCATGCGCGCGATGCGTGCGGCGGGGAACCGCTCGGCCACGAGCCGCTCCACCTGCTGCGTGCCCAGCCCGCGATGGCGCACCGCCGTGCCTCCGCACCGCAGGCACGTGCGCGAGGGAAGCTCCTCGTGCAGGCAGTAGTGACAGACCAGCCGCTCCGGCGCGCGATGATACGTGAGGCTGATGCTGCAGTCGGGACACACCTGCACCGTGCCGCACGACTCGCACTGCACGAACGACGCGTAGCCGCGCCGGTTGAGGAGCAGAATGCTCTGCTCGCCGCGGCCGAGCCGCGTCTCGAGCGCCTGCTCCAGCTCCGGGCTCAGCACGCGCTGCAGCGCGAACGCCGCTCCGCCATCCGCGCCATCGGCCGTCGTGCGTGCGCCCGCGTGGGCGCCGGCACGCCTGCCGATCGGTGCGCCGCCGCGGCGGGCGGCATCGTCCCCTTCCCCGCGGTCGTGGCGCGCGCGCAGGTCCACCACCTGCACGCGGGGGAGGCGTCCCGCGCCGGCGCGCTCGGGCAACGTGAGCAGCCGGTACTTTCCGCGCTCCGCGTTCCACCAGCTCTCCAGACTGGGGGTGGCGCTGCCGAGCACGGCCACCGCGCCCTCCGCGCGCGCGCGCACGATCGCCATCTCGCGCGCGTGATAGCGCGGCGTCTCGCCGTTCTTGTACGTGGACTCGTGCTCCTCGTCCACCACGATGGCACCGAGGTCCGCGATCGGGGCGAACACCGCGGAGCGCGCGCCGACGGCAATGCGCTTGGTGCCGCGACGGAGCGCGAGCCACGCATCGTAGCGCTCGCCGTCGCTCAACCCCGAGTGGAGCACCGCCACCGCGTCGCCGAACACCGCGCGCACGCGGTCCACCGTCTGCGGCGTGAGCGCGATCTCGGGCACCAGGAGAATGGCCCCCTTGCCGCGCCGCTCCACCACCTCGCGCAGGAACTCCAGGTAGACGAGCGTTTTGCCGCTCCCCGTGATGCCGTGGAGGAGAAACGCGTGCCCCGGCTCCGCGGCGAGCAGCGCGTCGATGGCGTTGCGTTGCGCTGCGGTGGGAACGTGCGCCTGCCGCGCGTGCGCTGCCACGCGCCCGGCGAACGGATCGCGCGGAGCGATCTCCCCTTCGATGGTCACGAGCCCGCGCGTCACGAGGCCGTCGAGCACGGACGCGGAAAAGCCCAGCTGTCGCGTGATGTGAGCGACATCCAGCCGCCCGCCCGCGCTCTCGAGCAGCTCGAACAGCTCGCGTTGCCGCGCGGCGCGCCCGAAGAGCGCATCACGCGCGGCGAGCGAGGGTACCTCGCGCACGAGCACGGCCACGCGGCGCGTGCGCTGTACCGGCCGCGGCGCGCGCACGCCGGTGAGGAGCGCGGGGAGCGCGGCGCGGAGCACCACACCCAGCGGCACCACGTAGTACGACGCCGCCCAGCGGCAGAGCTCGAGTGTGCCGCGCGTGAACGCGGGCTCCGCATCGGGAACGTCGAGCACCGGGCGCAAGCGTGCATCGTCGGCACGACGATCCACCGCCACGCACACGCCGATCTCGCTGCGCGTGCGCACCGGTACCACCACGCGCGTGCCCGGCACCACGGGGTACTGTGGCGTATTCTCGAGCGCGTACGTGAAGGTGCGGAAGAGCGGCAGGGGGAGCGCGACCTCGACCGTCCGCCGCGCGCCGGGCGCGGTCACGACCCGGCCGGCGTGATCCCCAGGCGGCGCGCGAGCCACGCGGCGCGCGAGGCGTCGGCGTCCGACTGCGGGGTGACGCAGGCGATGAGCGCGTCGGCCAGATGATGCCCGCGCTGATAGCGCTCGGCCGGCTGCTTGGCCAGGCAGCGCATGGTGATGGCGGTGAGCGCCTCGGGGACGTTCGAGTCCACGATGTTGGGTGGCGTGGGCGCCTCGTGCACGTGCTTGTAGCCAATGGAGTACGCGTCGGCGCCGTCGAACGGCGGGATGCCGACGAGCATCTCGTAGAGCAGCACGCCCACGGCGTACAGATCGCTGCGCCCGTCCACGAGCTTCCCCATCGCCTGCTCGGGGGACATGTAGTGCGGCGTCCCCATGGCGCGCCCGGTGAGGGTGAGCCGGTTGTGGAAGCGCGCGGTGGCGATGCCGAAGTCGGTGAGGAGCACGTTGCCGTCGTCGTCGAACAGCACGTTGTCGGGCTTCACGTCGCGATGCACCACGCCGCGGCGATGCGCGTAGTCGAGCGCGACGGCAACCTGCGCGGCGATCGCCGCCGCGCGCGCGGGGGCCACGGTGCGTTCGCGCACGAGCTGGTCGGCCAGCGATCCGCCTTCCTGGTACGGCATGACAAGGTACACCACGCCGTCCACATCGCCGTAGTCGAGGATGGGGCAGATGAGCGGGTGGGCGAGCTGCGCGGCCGCCTCGGCTTCACGGCGGAAGCGCTCGCGCATCTCCTCGTCTCTGGCCAGGTGCGGGAGGAGCGACTTGATGACGAGCGGGCGGCCGAGCGTGCCGTGCGTTGCGGCGTACACGTGCGCCATGCCGCCGGTGGCGAGCCGCCGGTGCACGCGGTAGCGCCCGCCGGTGGCGCGCCGTAACTGCACCATGTCGTCATCCGGGCGCTCCTCGGGCACGTCCGGCAGCTCGGGGAGCGCAACGGTGCACCGCACGCAGTGCACCGCGGCCGTGCGGTTCCAGGTGCCGCATTCGGGGCAGAACACGTCAGTGTCCTCCGCCGAAGTCCACGCGCACGAAGTCGTACGGCGGCCAGGGCCCGGTGAGCTCGAAGCAGAGCGACTCGTGGCGGCGCGCCTGCTCGGCCACCGCTTCGGCCAGGTCGGCCCACGCTGAGCGGCGCACCAGGAAGGCGCCGCCGTAGCCGGGGGACGTGCCGTCCGCACGGTCGGCGCGCATGGGGATGGCCGCTGCCACCTGGCGGCGCAGCGCGCGGAACGATTCCTCCGCCACCGCGGCAACATCGGCGCGCCGTTCCTCCGGGAGCACGTCCGGGCTCTCGCCGATGTGCAGCCGCGCCTGGCAACGTCCGTGCACGAACTGCAAGCCTTCGGCGAGCGCGATGTAGTTCATCTCCAGCCAGCGGAGCACCTGCTCGCGCGAGCGCATCACCGTGCCGAAGGGCGCCGGGACGATCGTGCCGCGCCGGAACACGCCGTCCACCGTGGCGCGGTAGTCGGCCAGCTCCTCCGGCGTCGGCTGCACCGCGGCGTACGGCGCCTGGCGCACCACCGCGGCGAGATCGCGGAACGGCACGAGCTGCGGATCGCCGTTCCCGTGCGCGGCATCCCCGCGCACCAACTCCACGCCGTACACGCGCACGCCGTTACCCGTCACACCCATCGCCGCCACCGGAGCACGCCCAGCAGGACGAGGCCGATGACCAGTTGCGCACCCACCATCCACCAGAAACCGTACGGCGCGCTGGCAAGCGGTATGCGCGCGAAGTTCATCCCCCACATGCCGCTCACCACCACGAACGGTATGCTGAGCGTGGCCACCACGGTGAGCCCCTTGGTGGCCACGTTCAACCGGTTGGACACCTGCGTGAGGTACGCATCCAGTACGCTGGTGAGAAGATCGCGGTACGTCTCGAGCGCTTCGTTGATGCGGAGGACGTGATCGTAGATGTCGCGGAAGTAGATCTGCGACTCCAGCCGCAAGAGGGGCGTGGGGCGGTTGCTCAGGATGTTGAAGATCTCGCGCTGCGGTCCGAGATATCGCCGCATCTGCAGCACCAGGCGCTTCACGCTGAAGATGTCGTGCAGCGCGTTGCTGTCGGCGTGCACGAAGACGCGCTCCTCGATGGCCTGCGTGAACTCGTCCACCTGCTCCACCACCGGGAAGAACATGTCGATGGTGGTGTCCATGATGGCGTGCATGAGCCGCTCGGCGCCGCGGGAGAGCAGCTCGGGGGCGCGGCGCATCTGCTCGGTGACCGCGGCGATGACGCGGGACGGTCCGTCGTGCACCGTGACCAGGTAGTTGGCGCCGAGAAAGAAGTTCAGGTTGACGGTTTCCAGGTCGTACGGATCGTCGGTGTGCTCATCGAGCCGCACACCGCGGATGATCACGAAGAGATAGCCGTCGTACTCCTCGATCTTGACGCGGCTGAGTGGATTGAGCGTGTCCTCGACGGCCAGCGGGTGGAAGCCGAAGACCTTCTCCAGGAGCGCATGCTGGTGGCGGTCCCGGCAGTCGATGTCCACCCACACTTCCCCCACACCCGAGCGGACGATCTCGGCCAGCTCGCGCGGGGCGAGGTCCGAGCGTGCGGTGCCGGCGGGGTCGCGGTAGAAGCTCGCCGGATACGGGCTGCGCGCGGGTGCGGCCGCGCCCGCGGTGCTCCCGTCGGGTCCGTCCTGCGCGCTGCTCAGCTCGCGACCGGATGAGGCCATTTGACACCCTTGATGAGCTGGAAGCCGATGGCGCGCTCGCGCGAGAGCTCGCGCAGCAGCGCCTTCTCCTTCTCGACGGCCGATCGCGCACCGCGCAACCCGCGCGCGCGACGGATCGCGCGCCCGGCAATCTGCACCTTGTGACCGAGCGTGAGCCGCTGTTGCCGCACGGCGGGGACCTCCGCGGTCCGGCTCCCCGCCGGCGGACCATCCGTCCAGTCCTGCACCTGCAGCTCCACGATCCCCGCGTCGCGTAGCATCTGCTTCCACTCCACGAGCAGATGCGGGCGCAGGCCGAGCCGCTCGACCGTGGCCTCGCGCGATGCCTCGGCAATGTCCGACGTCCACGTCGGTTGCAGCAGGACGACGACGCCCATCGGCTTGGTCACGCGCGCCAGCTCGGCGACCGCGCGCGCCGGATCCCCCGCCGCGGAGAGCGGCGGCTCGCCGATGGCGACGTCGAACACCGCGCTCTCGTGCGGCAGATCGTCCAGCGGGGCCTGCTGAAAGTGGAGGGGCATGACGGTCTCCGCCGTGCGCGCACGCTCCTCTGCCGCCTCGATGCGGCTGTCGTCGGGATCGACGCCGGTGACCGATGCCTCCGTCCTGACCGCAAGCCACTCGGCCACGGCGCCGTCGCCGCACCCCGACACCAGTACTTCCTGCCGCGGTTGGACTTCGGCCGCGCGCACCACGGCGCGGTAGAGATCGTCGCTCGTGGCGCGCCATCGGCCGAGCACCGCCAGCTGCACGAGCCGGAGAACGGCCGGCACGGGCGGCACGTGCGGTGAGGCGCTCATGAGACCTGTAGTATAGCGTTCGGGCCGGGGCGGGGACCAGCGCCGCTCAACAGAGCGCGGCGAGGTGCGTCACCACCGCCTCGGCCACTCGTTCCGGCGCGTATCCGCCCTCGAGCGCGCTCACCACGCGTCCCCCGCACCACGCCGTGGCGCGCTCCACCAGCCAGCGCGTGAGCAGATCCACGTGCTCCATCTCGAAGGTGAATCCGCCCAGCGGGTCGCCGCGCAGGGAGTCGAAGCCCGCCGAGATCATGACGAGCTGCGGCACGAAGCCGGCGGTGGCCTGGTCGACGGCACGCTGCAGCGCCTCCACGTACTCGTGCGGCGGGAGCCCGGGCGCCATGGGGACGTTCCACACGTTCCCTTCCCCGCGGTCGGACGCCGCGCCGGTGCCGGGATACCACGGCCACTGGTGCATGGAGACGAAGTGGATTCCCGCATCGCGCTCGACGATGGCCTGCGTACCGTTACCGTGGTGCACGTCCCAGTCGACGATCAGCACGCGATCCAGCGCGTGCGTGCGGCGCGCGTACAGCGCGCCGAGCGCCACGTTGCCGAAGAGACAGAACCCCATCCCGCGATCGGGGAGCGCATGGTGTCCGGGAGGACGGACGGCGGAGAAGCTGCGCAGCGAGCGGCCGTCCACCGCGCGATCCACCGCGTCGAGCAGACACCCCGCCGCGGCGCGCGCAGCGTCCATGCTCCCCGCGCTCACCACCGTGTCAGGATCGAGCAGCCCGCCGCCGCTCTCGGCCATCTGCCGCACCGCGCGTACGTAGTCGGACGTGTGCGCCAGCGCCAGCTCATCGTCGGTGGCGTGTCGCCCTTCCACGTGCTCTACCGCGCCGAACAGCTCCGGGCGGTTGCGCAGCGCGCGGGTGATCGCGCGCAGCCGCCCCACGTGCTCGGGGTGCTGCCATCCGGTGTCGTGCCGCCCACAGTCCGCGTGCGAGATGAACGCGGTGGTGCTCACCGGACGGGACGACGCCGGCGGTGCGTGAGGAGGAAGGTGGTTCCGCTGGTGGCGCCCACATCGGCGAGCGAGCGCTCCTCGTCCAGCACCTCGTAGCCGCGCAGCTTGATCACCCAGAGCGCGGCGTCGGCGCGCGGCGCGAGCGCTTCGAGCGCGGCCACCTTCACCGACAGCACCGTGGTGGACGGCAGCGCGTCGATGCGCACCACGTCCCACCGCTCGGGCACTTCCACGCGGATCGCCATCGCCTGCGCATCGGGAGGTGCGAGACGGATGACGCCAGGGCGCGCGCGCAGGTCCTGGACGACGGGGGCGCTCACGCTGCGCTCTCCGGCACGGGGAGCGCGGGAGCCGCGGTGCCGTCGGCCGGCGGCAGCGTGGCGAAGAAGCGCGCCACCTGCGACGTGAACAGATAGGTGGAGCCGCGCACGGCGGTGCCCTGCCCGTTCGGGCCCGGTTGAACGCCGATGATGATCTCCTCTCCGCCCTGTCCGCGGAACGCGGCGAACGTCGGGCCCTCCTTCTCGAGGAAGGCGGCGTAGATGGGATTGCGGCGCGCGAAGAACGTCTTCGCTGCGTCGAGCACTTCGGGCGGAGAGAGCGTGGTGACGTGGTCGATGAGCATGCGTGCGGGATCCGGTGAAATCAGAGCGGGAGTGACAGCGGCTCGCGCACCGCCGCGACGTGCGACAGATCGGGAGCGTACTCGAGCGGCAGCTCCACGATGAACGCGGAGCCCTCGCCCGGTGTGGACGACACCTCGATGTCTCCGCCGAGCAGCCGCGCGAGCTGGCGCGAGAGGGCAAGACCCAACCCCGAGCCGCCATGCTCGCGCGTCCTCGATCCATCCACCTGCCGGAACTCATCGAAGACGAGCTGCTGTGCGGCGGCATCGATGCCGATTCCCGTGTCGCGCACGCCGAAGCGCGCGAAGCCATCGGAGGTGGCGGCAAGGGAGACGGCCACCTCGCCGCGCGGCGTGAACTTGAGCGCGTTGCTCACCAGGTTGCCGAGAATCTTGGTCACCTTGCGCCGGTCGCTGCGCATGAGCGGAAGCGTGCCCGCGGGAAGCTCCATCCGCAGCGCGACATCGCCTGCCGGCGGCGCGGCGTCCGACACGACCTCGCGCACCACATCGCACATGTCGAACGTGTCCACCTGCACGCGCAGCTCGCCGCGGCGCAGCGTGCTCAGCTCGAGGAGATCCTCGATGAGTCCCAGCAGCCGCTCGCTCGCGGCGGTGACCGCACGAAGCGTGGCGCGCTGCTCATCGGTGAGCGGCCCCCACGCTCCTTCCTCCAGCACGGCTGCGTACCCGAGCACCGCCGTGAGCGGCGTGCGGAGCTCGTGCGAGATGTTGGAGAGGAACTCGTCCTTGAGGCGGCGCGCTTCGTTCACCGCGGCGATCTGGCGCTCCAGCTCGGCGTTCGTGTCGCTGAGCGCCGCGTTCGCGCGACGCAGCTCGTGGATGAGCAGCGCCTTCTCCGCGGTGGCGGCCATCTGGTCGGCCACGATGCGGAGCAGCCCGTCCTCCTCGCCGCGCAGCGGGTCGCCCTGGGCAAAGTAGAAGGTCGCCGTCCCCAGCACGCGCGTGGGCGTCTGCAGCGGGAGCGCCACCAGGGAGCGGAATCCCAACTCGGTGGCTACCTCCTGCCACTCGGCGAGCGAGGCGTCCGCAAAGACGTCGGGGACCACCACCGGTGCGCGCGTGCTGGCCGCCAACCCGCTCGGCCCGGCTCCCAGCCGCACGCGCATCTGGCCGAGAAAGGGACGGTAGCGCTCGGGCCAGTTGCAGGCGGCGGCGAGACGCATGACATCGTCCGACCCGTCGAGCAGGTAGACGCAGGCGAAGGTGGCGCCGAGCAGCGGACGCACGCGCTCCAGCGCGAACTGGTAGACCTCTTCGGGACGGTCCGCGGTGAGAAAGGCGTGCACGATCTCGCGGACCGCCATGAGCTCCCGCATGGCGAGATCCGCCGGGGGCGGGGGGACGGGGGCGGTGGGTTCCGTGCGCATCTCCGGCACGGTGAACAATCTAACGGGTCACGACGATGGCGGCACGGCAGGGCGCAGCTCCACGCGCGAGACGAGCGCGTTGGCGGGTGCCTCGAGCACGTGCGCCACCGCGGCAGCCACGTCGTCGGCCGTGAGCATCCAGCTCCGATCGCCACTGCGCTGCATGAGGTCGGTGTCCACGGAGCCTGGCATCACGAGCGAGACGCGGACGCCGGCCGCGCGCACCTCGAGCATGAGCGACTCGGTGAAGCCCACCAGCGCGTACTTGGTGGCCGTATACCCCGTGCCGCCGACGAACGGGTTGCGGCCGGCGAGCGAGCCGATGTTCACGATGTGCCCGCGCCGTCGCTCCACCATGCCGGGGAGGAGCACGCGCGTGACGGTGTACACCGCGTCGAGGTTCACCGCCATCATGCGGCGCCACGCATCGGGGGTGAGATCGAGCAGCGGCGCGCGGACCATGACGCCCGCGTTGTTCACGAGAACGTCGGCGCTCACGCGCTGCAGTGCGCGCTCCACGGCGGCGGCGTCGGTGATGTCGAGCGGGCAGGGCGTGCACGCGCCGCCGCGCGCCGTGATCTCCGCGGCCAGCGCGTCGAGCGCGTCCACCGTGCGCGCGACCGCTACGACGTGGTAGCGCGGAGCCAGCCGCAGCGCGATGGCGCGCCCGATGCCGCGCGACGCGCCGGTGACCACGGCCGTGGGCACACCCGATGCGCCGCGCTCCTCACGCGATGCTCCGCGCTCCGCCGTGCGTCCGCCGCGCGCGCTCATGCGCCGATCCGCGCCGCCAGGAACGCGGCGAGCTGGCCGGCGTCGACGCGCTCCTGTGCCAGCGTGTCGCGATCGCGCACCGTCACCGTACCATCCTCAACCGACTGGCCGTCCACGGTGACGCAGAACGGCGTGCCGATCTCGTCCTGGCGCCGGTAGCGCCGGCCAATGGCCCCCCCCTCGTCGTAGAACACCGGCATGCGCGCGCGGAGCTCATCCGCAATGCGCCGGGCCATCTCGGGCATGCCGTCCTTCTTCACGAGCGGAAAGATGCCCGCCTTGATCGGCGCAAGCGCGGGGATGAAGCGCAGCACGGTGCGCCCTTCCTCCTCTCCCGGCACCGATTCCTCCTGATACGCGTTCACGAGCACCGCCAGCAGCGTGCGATTCGGTCCGCACGCCGTCTCCACCACGTACGGGAGATAGCGCGTGTTGTTCGGCTGGTCGAAGTACTCGAGCTTCTTGCCGGAAAATTCCTGGTGGCGACCGAGGTCGTAGTCACCGCGGTTGTGCACCCCTTCGATCTCCTGGAAGCCGAGCGATCCGCCGAAGTCGAACTGGACGTCGTACGCCGCGCGGGCATAGTGCGCCAGCTCGTCGGCGGTGTGCTGGTGAAAGCGCAGCCGGTCCTCGGCCAGGCCGAGCGCGCGATGCCACGCCATCCGCTCGGCGCGCCAGTACTCGAACCACTCCATGTCCGTCCCCGGTTGCACGAAGAACTGCATCTCCATCTGCTCGAACTCGCGCGTGCGGAAGATGAAGTTGCCCGGGGTGATCTCGTTGCGGAACGCCTTGCCGATCTGCGCGATGCCGAATGGGATTTTCTGCCGCGTGGACTGCAGCACGTTCTGGAAGTTGACGTACGTGCCCTGTGCCGTCTCGGGACGCAGGTAGACGATGGCCGCCGTCTCTTCCACCGGCCCCATGAACGTCTTGAACATCAGGTTGAACTGACGCGGCTCGGCCAGCGTGCCGCGCGCGCCGCACACCGGGCACTGCGCATCCGGCGCGCCAGGCGTGCCGCGGATGGCCGGGTCGTCGGCGCGGAAGCGGCGGCGACAGTTGCGGCACTCCACCAGCGGATCCACGAAACCGCTCACGTGCCCGCTCGCCTCCCACACGCGCGGGTGCATGAGGATGGCGGAGTCGAGCCCCTCGATGTTCTCGCGCGAGCGCACCATCGCGTGCCACCACCGATCCTGCAGGTTGCGCTTGAGCTCCACACCCAACGGGCCGTAGTCCCAGACGGAGCCGGTGCCACCGTAGATCTCGGAGGATTGAAAGACGAAGCCGCGCCGCTTGGCGAGCGACACGAGCTTGTCCATCACATCGGGGTACGTGCTGGCTGTCGACATGGAAAGCGCGTTGAGGGAGGCAGCGCTACGGAAGCGCGTGAGGCGTGAAGCCGCTCGCGGCCAACTGCCGGGCAATGCGCGGCCCGTGCTCGCGGCCATTCTCGATGAAGATGCGGTTGGCGTTCTTCCCCGACGCGACCACGCCGGCGATGAACAGCCGCAGCACGGACGTCTCCATCGTCTCGGGGTCGTGCGCCGGGATGCCGGTGTCCGCATCCACCGGAACGCCGAGCGACTCGAGGATGCGGGTGTTCGGCGCGAACCCCGTCATGAGGAAGACGTGGTCGGCCGGAAGACGCGCCGCCCCCTGCGGTGTGCTCAGCTCCACCGCGCTCGGCGTGATGGCGGTGACACGCGCACCCCAGCGCACGGCGATGCTTCCTTCCTTGATCCGATTGGTGATGTCGGGAAGCACCCACGGCTTCACTCCGGGATCGAGCGTGTCGGCGAAGTGCACGAGCGTGACGCGGGCATGGACGCGGTACAACTCGAGCGCCGCATCGACGGCCGAGTTTCCGCCGCCCACGACCACCGCGTTCTGCTGGAAGGCGCAATGTCCTTCCTTGAAGATGTGCGTCACGTGCGGCAGGTCCTCGCCGGGAATGCCGAGCAGATTGGGATGCCCGAAGTACCCGGTGGCGAGCACCACCGCGCCGGCATCGAGCGTGCGGCGCACCCCCGCGCGCGTGCGCGTGTCCACGCGAAAGCGTTCCGCCTGCCGCGCGACGCGCTCCACCGTCTCGTACTGGCGCACTGTGAGCCGGAAGTACTCCACCACGGTACGATAGTAGGCCATGGCATCGTCGCGGGTGGGCTTCTCCCCCGCGTGCGGAAACGGAAGTCCGCCGATGGCGATCTTCTCCGATGTCGAGAAGAAGGTCATGTGCGTCGGGTACCCCGCGATCGCGTTCACGATGCATCCGCTGTCCACGACCACCGTGCGATATCCCGCCTGCTGCGTGGCGATCGCCGCCGCGAGCCCGTTCGGACCGGCGCCCACCACTACCACGTCCACGCGCTCCACCGCCTCGTCCGCCGCGGCGTCATCCGTTTCGAGTTCGTCCATCGTCTGCTGCATCATGTCGCCAACGCCGGCACTCCCTGCACCGCGATGATCTGATCGCGGCGCGTCCCCACGCTCACGTACGCGACGGGCGTCTCGGCCAGTTCCTCCACGCGGTCCAGGTAGCGCCGCGCTTCGGCGGGGAGATCGGTCAGCCGGCGCGCCGCTGCCGTGGAGCGCTGCCAGCCATCGAACCACTCGTAGCGCGGCACGATCCCCTCCAGCGCGACCAGGTCGGCCGGAAATTCGCTGTACACCTGGCCATCGCGCTCGTAGCCGGTACAGATGGCCACGCGCTCCAGCGTATCGAGCACGTCGAGCTTGGTGACGCCCAGTCCGGTGAGCCCGTTCACGCGCGCCGCGTAGCGCACCACCACGGCGTCGAACCACCCGCACCGTCGCGGCCGTCCGGTGGTGGCGCCGAACTCCGCGCCCAGCTCGCGCACGCGCGTAGCCAGCGGCTCGTCGAATTCCGTGGGCAGCGGCCCGTTCCCCACGCGCGTCGTGTACGCTTTCACCACGCCGAGTACCGCATCCACCGCGCCAGGACCGACCCCCACCCCGGTGGCCGCGCCTCCTGCAGTGGTGTTGCTGGACGTGACGAACGGATACGTGCCGTGATCCACATCGAGCAACGAGCCCTGCGCCCCCTCGAAGAGGATGGCAGCGCCGGCACGGCGCGCACGGTGCACCGCCAGGCCCACGTCGTCGGACAGGGGGAGAAGGCGCGGCGTGAGCCGTCCGAGCAGCTCGAGCACGCTCTCCACGTCCGCGCGCTGCGCTGAGCCGAATGCGGTGAGCTGCGCGTTGGCGTGCGCGATGGCACCCTCCAGCAATTCGCGCAGCCGGTCCGGATGCCGGAGGTCGACGACGCGAATTCCGCGACGCGCCACCTTGTCCTCATACGCGGGGCCGATGCCGCGCCCGGTGGTCCCGATGGCGCGGCTCGCGGCGCTTTCCGCATCGAGCAGCTTGTGGTACGGGAGCACGAGGTGCGCGCGATCGCTCACGTAGAGCCGGCCCGCCACGTCCACGCCGTCGCGCACCAGCGCGTCGATCTCGGTGAAGAGCGTGTCCGGGTCGAGCACCACGCCGCTCCCGATCGCGCACCGCACACCGGGGTGCAGGATGCCGCTCGGAATCTGATGCAGCACGAACGCTTGGCCGCCGATCTGCACGGTGTGACCAGCGTTGGCGCCGCCCTGGTAGCGAACCACCCAGTCGGCGCGCTCGGCGATGACGTCGACGAGCTTCCCCTTCCCCTCGTCGCCCCACTGGGCGCCGACTACCACCACGGTACGCGTGCTGTCGTCGAACATGCGGCTCCTGCGCGGTGCGAGCGGTGACCGGCAGACCCACGGCGGGCGCGGCTGCCGGAAACGCGAAGGCCCCGCGCGTGCGCGGGGCTCAGAGTCGGTACCGAACCGTCTGGCAGGGCGCTTCCCCGCCCGATCGGCAATCTAGAGCAGCAGCACCGAGAGTCAACCAACGCGCGGCCGACGTGCGGCAAGCGTGCAGCCGACGTGCGATCAACGTGCAGCCGACATGCACCGCGTTCCGGGGCGCGGCTCCGGGGCGCGGCTCCTGGGTGCTGCACCGCTCGTTACATGGCGGCGAATACCAGCCAGACCGCGATCACCATGCCGAGGGCGACCTTGAGCACCACGGCCGTGATGCGCCCCAGCAGCGCGCCCGTGGCCACGCGCGTCGCCGCGCCGGCACGCGTGCCCAGCGTGAGCTCGAAGAGCAGCGCACCGAGAAAGGCGCCGGCGAACGCGCCGATCATCGATCCGATCACGGGGATCGGGACGCCCACGATGGCGCCGACGATGCCGCCGAGCACCGCACCCCACCCGGCACGCCGCGAGCCGCCATAGCGCCGCGCGTAGCGCCCCGCGAGGGCGAACTCCAGCAGCTCCGCCACGAGCGCGATCGCGAATGCGACCACCACCGACCCGAGCCCGATCCCTCCCCCCGGCACGGCGTAGCTGTAGGCGAGCGCCGCCGCCACCATCACCCAGAGCCCCGGCAGACCGAGCGGCACGAGCAGCAGGCTGAGCACCAACGCGGCGATGAGCAGCACGAGCGACATCGTCATCCCTCCCGCAGCATCAGGGTGACCGCGCCGGCGACGACGCGCGCCGTCTCCGCAATGCCCTGGCCGGACATGGTTCCCACCACATCGCGCGGTGTGTGGATGCGGAGCACCGTCGCGAGCCGGCCGCGACTCACCGTCGCGACCTCCCACCCCGCGTCCGAGAGGGCCACGGCATCGAGCAGCACCCCGGGCACGAGCGGGCGCACATCGACGTGTACGCCCTCCTGCTCCGCAGCGTGCGCCAGTGCACGCGCCACGCGTGCGCCGCGCGATAGCGGAACGGTCACGCGCACGTGTCCGGTGTCGTCCACCCCATCAACGTTCACGCCACACCCTCCGCGCGACGCGCGTGCGCGCACCCACGCCCGCGCGCCTGCCAGCCCCAGCTCCTCCGCACTGGTGAGGAGCACGCCCACGCGCTCGTCGTCCACCTCCGCCGCGGCCAGGAGCACGGTCGCGACACCCGAGGCATCGTCCAGCGCGCCGGGGGAGCGAGCGCTCACCACGCTCGCGATCACGGGAAGCGCCGCCACCGCTCCCGCCACACCGATCCACGGCCAGAGCGCGGGTGCGCCGATCCAGCCGGCGCTCCCCGACGCGGCGAGCGCGATCGCCAGGAGCCATACTGCGATGCTGGCCATGACGCCGAACGCCCGAACAGCGATCGGAACGGGCTGTGACTTGGAGTCGAGGTGCGCGACGAGCCATACCGATGGTACGGATCGCGTCGCCACAAGATTCACCCCGTGAGCGCGTGCGACGGGGATCGCGAGGACGGCGTGGTGCGCGAGCCAGTGGCCGAGCGCAGCGAGCAGCACCGCGCCCGCAGCCACCGTACCGAGTGCGGCGCGCGCGTGGCCGTGCGCACCGGCGAGTGATGCGCCGGCGAGCACGAGCGCGGAGAGGACGCCGGCGGCGGGGGTCCCCCACTTCCCGGGAAGCGTGGAGTAGGTGAATGGCTCCTCGCGCACGACGTAGCCGCTCTCGCGCAGCACCGCGGCGCAGTGCTCGCGCGCGCGTCGCTCGGCATCGCTTCCGGCAGGACGCGGAGCGGCCGCGATCGCCTGAAGGTGGCGCCGCGCACGCTCCGCCGACACGTCAGGCCACGCTCGCCTGCCCGGCCGCGGCGAGCGCCGCACGCACCTGCTCCCGCCCCGCGTCGTCGAGATCCATGAGGGGCGGGCGGACGGCGCCGCCCGTCATTCCCACCTGATCGAGCGCCGCCTTCACTCCCGCCACGCCACGCTGCGCGACGATCTCGCGGCCGAGCGTGCGCGCGTGTTCCTGCAACGGCGCGCGCCGCGCGGCGTCTCCCTCTTCCACGGCGCGATCGAGATCGTGTACCAGGTGCGCCGCGAAGAGCGCGATGGCGAGGATTCCGCCAGCGGCGCCGAGGGCGCGCGCGTCGCCGTAGGTGCCGGCATGTCCCGTGAGCACCGCGAAGTCCGGCGCGCTGCTGCGCAGATACCCGCGCAGCATCTCGAGATCGCCGGAGCTGTCCTTGATGCCGATCACGTTCTGGTGCGTGGCCAGCTCCCCCACCAGCACGGGGTCGATGGCCGCGTGCGTGTACTTGGGAATGTTGTACAGCACTACCGGAATGGGGCTCGCATCGGCCACCGCCAGAAAGTGCGCGCGCAGCGCGGCGGTGGTCATTGCGCTCCCGTAGTAGTGCGGCGAGACGACGAGCACCGCGTCGGCGCCACGCTCGGCGGCGTCGCTCGCGCGGCGGATGGTAATGCGCGTGGACTCGCCGCCGATGCCGACCACGACCCAACGGTCGTCCGCCGTCTCCTCGCGCGCGCATGCCACCAGCGCGCGGCGCTCGTCCTCGTCCAGGAGCGGCGCCTCGCCGGTGGAGCCGGCCACCACGATGCCTGAGAGTCCCTGCGCCAGGTGCGCCCGCACGTTGGCGCGAAACGCGCTCGCGTCCACCTCGCCGGCGGCATCGAACGGCGTCACCACCGGGCCGAGCACCCCCGACAGACGGCGCGTCATGCGGCCACTGGGGCGCGATGGCTCACGACGGGAAGAACCCGCTGAGCGGGCCGGTTTGCAGACCATCCATGCCGTTGCTCGCGGGTGCACCGTCGCTGGTGCCGGCCGGCGCACCGGCGCCCGTCCCGTTGCCATCGCTCTCGGTCACGCCGCGCGATGCGTCCACCGCGCTCGTCCGGCGGTCCTGCCCGCCCAGCGTGCGAAGCTGCAGGTCGAAGTCCGACGGACGCGTGGCCGCGGCGTGCGCGACGTCGAACGCCAGCGTCCCGCCCACGACGAGCTCCATCAGATGTTGGTCGAAGGTCTGCATTCCGTACTGATCCTTCCCATCGGCAATGACGTCGCGGATCTCGCTGGTGCGCGCTTCATCGAGGATGAGATCCTGAATGAGCGGCGTGACGACCATGACCTCCACCGCCACCACGCGTCCCTTGCCATCCGCACGCGGCAAGAGGCGCTGCGAGACGCACGCGGCCAGCGATTCGGCCAGCCGGATGCGCGCCGTCCCCTGCTCCTCCGGCGGGAACATGGCGATGATGCGGTTGACGGTGCTCTGCGCGTCGGCCGTGTGCAGCGTGGAGATGACCAGGTGCCCCGTTTCCGCCGCCTTCATCGCGACGTCCACCGTTTCGGCGTCGCGCATCTCCCCGATCATGATCACATCCGGGTCCTGCCGCAAGGCCGCGCGCAGCCCGATCTTGAAGCTGTCGGTGTCGATCCCCACTTCGCGCTGCGTGATGGAGCAGTTGTTGTCGCGGTGCAGGAACTCGATCGGGTTCTCGAGCGTGACGATGTGCTTGTGCATCGTCCGGTTCATGGCGTCGACCATGGCCGCGATGGTACTCGACTTCCCCGAGCCGGTCACGCCGGTGACGAGCACCATGCCGCGCTCGGTCTGCGCGATGCGCGACAGCACGGCGGGGAGCGCGAGCTGCTCGAAGGTAGGGATGCGCATGGGGATGACGCGCATCACGATCATGAAGCTGGAGCGCTGGCGCAGGATGTTGACGCGGAAGCGCCCCACGTCGGTCAGCCCCCACGAGCAGTCGTAGTCGGTGAGCGAGTCGATCCGCGCGCGGTCCGACTCGTTCGCGATGAGCTGCAGCGCGATGGCGCGCGTCTGATCGGGGGTGAGCGCCTGCTTGGTGAGGGGGACCAGCCGTCCGTTGATGCGCGCCCGGAAAACGTCGCCAGCCTTGATGTGCAGATCGGAGGCGCCGCGCTCGACGGCCGCCCGTATGATGCGCTCCATGCGGTCAGTAGCCTGCCCGCTGGTCGACGACGTTCCGCAACGGAGCGCCCGACGCGTAGCGGGTCCAGTTGTCGGTAAAGAGGTCGAGCTCGCGTCGCCAGAAGCCGTTCGGCGATACACCGGATACGTGCGGTGTCACGAGCACCGAGGGAACGTCCCACAGCGGGCTGGACGGGGGCAGCGGCTCGCGCTCGAAGACATCCAGGACCGCCCCGCGGAGGCGGCGGTCGTGCAGACGCTCCACCAGAGCGGCGGCGTCGAGCAAACTTCCGCGCGAGACGTTGACCACGATCGCGCCCACAGGAAGACGGTCGAGCTCGGCGCCCGTCACGAGCGCGCGCGTTGCGTTCGTCGCGGGCGCGGCAATGACGAGAATGTTGTAATCACCGAGCAGATCGCGCCACGCGTCGGGGCCCACCACGCGCGCGAATCCGGGCGGCACGCCGAGCGCGGGACGCCGCCGCACACCGGTGCATCGCGCGCCGAGCGCGGCGAGCCGCTCCGCCACCGCGCTCCCGATTCCGCCGGCGCCCACGATGAGCGCTGCGCATTCCCCCATCTCGCGCACGGGGCTGTCCGCCCCCACGAACGCCTGGCGTCCCCACATGTGCGCGCGCTGCGCGGCCGCGGCCAGATCGAGTCCGCGCAGCAGGTACAGCACGCCAGCCACCACGTACTCCGCGATCGGAACGGCGTGGATGCCGGCCGAGTTGGTGATGAGGAGCTCGCGCTCGCGCACGGCCGGCACGAGGAGCGAGCCCACTCCCGCCGCCGCGGAGTGCACCCATCGGAGCGCGTCCGCGCGCTCGAGGAGCGCGGTGGACATCCCGAAGCCGAAGTACGCTTCCGCGCCCGCAATGGCGGCCAGAGCCTCCTCCGCGGGGGGAGCGCCGCCGTCCCCATCCGACACGGTGGGAGCGCGCACCACGTGCGTCTCCCACCCGGGCGGCGCCGACGCGCGGATCGCGTCCTCTCCCCACGGCGGCAGGCGCCACACCGGCGCCCGCGCTTGCAGATCGACCACCAGGCGGCGCGACACGTCAGTCGAGCTGGATGCTGATGACGTCCTCGCGCCGGTGCAGGATGTCGAGCAGCGAATCGAGCTGTTTGGTGGCCCCCACCAGCGTGATCTCGAAGGTGCGGTCCTCCGGGTGATCGAACGTCACGCGCGAGACCACGTGCACACCCGCGCTCCGGAACGCTTCCTCGAACTCGCGGAACTCCGTTCCCGGCGGCGTGCGGAGCGTGCCCGACACCGTGCGCCGTTTGCTGAGGACCAGCCGCTCCACCGGGCGCAGCCCGACGAGCACGAGCGCGACGAGCACCGTGGTCCCCACCGCCTCCACGTAGCCGCCGGCGCCGACCGCCGCGCCGATCGCGGCCACCACCCAGATGGTGGCCGCCGTCGTGAGCCCCACCACCGCACCACGCGAATGCAGGATCGCCCCCGCACCCAGGAAGCCGATGCCGGAGACGATCTGCGCGGCAATGCGCGTGGTGTCGCCGTACGGCTGCCCGGTACTGGAGAAGCCGGCCTCGGCCACGCTGATCGAGAGGTGCATGAACAGCGCGGCGCCCAGGCAGATCAGGATGTTCGTGCGCAGCCCTGCCGGCTTTCCGGACAGCTCGCGCTCCAGCCCGACCACGCCGCCCAGCACCACGGCGACGACGAGCTTGGCGAGCAGATCGAGATGCAACCACGCGGGCGCGCTGGCCCAGAAGGACTGCGCGGCGGCCAGGGCGTTCGCGCCCGGCGCAAGGGATGGAGCGAGCGAGGGAACCTCCGAAGGGTGAGGCGCGCCGCCGCGTCGCGGCCATCGCGCGCGGTTACGGGTTGTTCAGATCCTGGACGTCCCCCGGCGTGACGTCGGGCGACTCGGTGCCGAAGTCGATCTCCCGGCGCGTCGTCTCCAGGTAGTGGGCTGCCACGGCGTCGTCCGGCGCCGGCGTGAAGTACGTGCGAAAGACCGTGCTGCCGCACCGCTCGCACACCGGGTGATCCGGCGCCGCGGCGGCGTACGTCGTTTCCTGCCCGCAGGTGACACACACCAGCGTGAGCAGTCCGTCATCCCGATCGCGATCCGCGCTGGCCATGAGACGCTCCCCCGTTGCGAGATGGGGCGTGGCACTCCAGCGAGCCGCTCATTCACCACGCCCTCCGGCGCACACTTCCGCAAGTCCCATGCGCTCCTTCACCTCGCGGATGGTCCGGCGCGCTTCCGCTCGCGCGCGCTCCGCGCCGCGCTGGAGAATTGCGTGTACGGTGCTCGGATTCGCCGCCAGCTCGCGCGCGCGCTCCCGGATGGGATCCAGCTCCTTCATCATGTGCTCGAAGAGCACACGCTTGCACTCGATGCACCCCCACCCCGCCGCGCGACACTGCACGGCCACGTGCTCCACCACGTCGGGCGGGCTGAAGCCGCGGTGCAGGTGGTAGATGTTGCACACCTCCGGCGTTCCGGGGTCGGTGCGATGCACACGCTTGGGGTCGGTGACGGCGGGGCGCAGCTTGGCCCACACCGCGTCCGGCTCCTCGAGCAAGCCCACCGTGTTCCCCAGCGACTTGGACATCTTCGCCTTGCCGTCCAACCCCATGATGCGCCGCGCCGGCGTGAGCAACGGTTGCGGCTCCGGAAAGAACGCGTCGCCAAAGCGCGCGTTCCACCGGCGCGCGATCTCGCGCGACAGCTCCAGGTGCTGCACCTGGTCCTCGCCCACCGGCACCAGGTCGGCGCGATACGCCAGGATGTCCGCCGCTTGCAGCACCGGGTAGTTGAGCAATCCGGCAACCACGCTCTCCTGCCGCTGCGCCTTCTCCTTGAACTGCGTCTGCCGCTCGAGCTCCCCGAGCGGCGCCACCGAGTTCAGCAGCCACGACAGCTCCGTGTGCTCGGGCACCATCGACTGCAGGAACAGCGTACATTTCTCCGGGTCGACGCCGGCGGCCAACAGCGAAACCGCCATGTCCATCGTGCGGCGGCGCAGCTCCGCCGGCTCGTACGGAACGGTGATCGCGTGGTAGTCGACAATGGAGAAGAAGCACTCGTACCGATCCTGCAGCGCGACCCAGTTCTTCACCGCGCCCAGGTAGTTGCCGATGTGCAGCTCTCCGGATGGTTGAATTCCGCTGAACACCCGGGGGGATGGGGAGGGCATTCGTGGACAATATGGGCCCGCATGACGCGTCGCAAGGAACGGTGCGCGAGCACACGCGCCTGCTGCACGTCGCACGGTCCGCCGCGCGCGCGGCCGCCGCGATCATTCGCGAACGCGCCCCGTCGGTGTCGCACATCGTGTGGCAGGTGAAGCGCCCCATGGACTTCGTGAGCGAGGTGGACACCGCGGCCGAGCACGCCATTCGCGATGTGATCGCGCGCGAGGAGCCGTCGGCCACCGTGCTCGGCGAGGAGCTGAGTCCCGAGGCGGGCATCGCGCACGGCGTGGCGTTCGTGGTGGACCCGCTCGACGGCACCACGAACTTCCTGCACGGCTATCCCGAGTACGCGGTGTCGGTGGCCGCGCTGCTCGATGCCGAACCGGCCGCCGCCGTGGTCGTCAACGTCCCCGCGGATGAATGGTTCACCGCCGTCGCGGGGGGCGGCGCGTTCCGCAACGGCGAGCGCGTACACGTGTCGGCCATCGCCGACCCCGCGCGCGCGCTCATCGGCACCGGGTTCCCCTTCAAGCAGCACGAATTGCTGCCGCGCTATCTGCGACAGTTCGACGCCGTGATGCGCACCACCGCCGGCATCCGGCGCGCCGGCTCCGCCGCGCTCGACCTGTGCGACGTGGCCTCCGGACGCTTCGACGCCTTCTGGGAGCTGGTGCTCTCTCCGTGGGACTTTGCTGCGGGCACGATGATCGTGCGCGAGGCGGGCGGCGTGGTGACGGATGCCGCGGGGGACGCGCTCCCCGTGGCCACTTCGTCGGTGTTGGCGGGGAATCCCACGATGCACGCGTGGCTGCGCGACACGTTGCGCGACGCCGCCCGGGGCGAGGAGCGCTGACGTGCGCCTGGTGGAGTGCGTCCCCAACTTCTCCGAGGGACGGCGCGCGGACGTGATCGACGCGATCCGCGCGGCAATCGCGGCGGTGCCCGGCACGCTCATCCTGGGCGTCTCCTCCGACGCATCGCACAACCGCACGGTTGTCACCTTCGCCGCGCCGCCGGAGCAGGCTGTGGCCGCCGCGCTCGCGGGCGTGCGCGAGGCGGCGCGCCGCATCGACCTGCGCGAGCATCGCGGCGTCCATCCACGCATCGGCGCGGCCGATGTGGTCCCCTTCGTTCCGCTCGTCGGGACCACCATGGACGACTGCATCCGGCTCGCGCGCGCGCTGGGCGATGCCATCGCGCGAGAGCTGGAGATCCCGGTGTATCTGTACGGACACGCGGCCACGCGCGAGGAGCACCGCCTGGTGGCGCCCATTCGCCGCGGCGGCTTCGAGCGGCTGTCGGAGCGCATCGCCACTGATCCGACGTTGCAGCCCGACGCAGGACCCGCGCGCGTGCACCCGAGCGCCGGTGCCGTCGCGGTGGGGGCGCGCGCGCTGCTGGTGGCGTACAACGTCTACATCGGCGACGCGTCCCGCCTGCCGATCGCCGTGGAGGTGGCGCGCGCGGTGCGCGAGTCGTCGGGCGGTCTTCCGGGCGTGCGCGCGCTGGGACTCGGGGTGGACGGCCAGGCACAGGTGTCGATGAACCTGGTGGATCTCGGTCGCACCTCCATCGCCACGGCATTCGAGGCGGTGCGCCGCGAAGCGCGTGCGCGCGGCGCCGACGTGACGTGGAGCGAGATCGTGGGGCTCGTGCCCGAGCGCGCGCTGCTGGCATCGGCGGTGGAGTCGCTGCAACTGCGCGGCTTCGACACCGCGCAACTGCTGGAGCGCCGCCTGCGCGCGGCCATGACGGAAAGCGGCCGCCCCGCAGGCGCTGCGTTCCTGGATGCCGTCTCCGCATCCACGCCCACCCCCGGCGGGGGAAGCGCGGTGGCGTTCACCGGCGCGCTGGCGGCGGCGCTCGCGCACATGCTGGGCGCCATCGCCGGCGACCGCGCGGCGCGTCGTGGCGACGCGGGCGACGCTGCCGCCGCGCTGCGCTCCGCTGCCGAGCGCGCGCTGGCCGCGCAGCAACGGCTTGCCTCGCTGGTGGAGCTGGACGCACGCGCCTACGAAGCGGTGGCCGCGGCCTACCGGCTCCCGCGCGACACGGCGGGGGAGCCGGGCAGTCGCGACGCGGCGATCGTCGCCTCCCTCCTCGCCGCCACCGAGGTACCCCTCGAGTCCGCTCGCGCGTGCGCGGAGGTGGCCGGGGCCGCGCGCGACCTGCTCGCCACGGTCTCACGCTCGGCGGCCAGCGACCTGGGGGTGGCGGTCCTGCTGGCCGATGCGGCCTGCCGCGGGGCAGTGCTCACCGTCCGCAGCAACGTGGCCGCGCTGGGGGAGCGCCGCGGCGCGGACGCCATGCTCGAGGCGGCCGAGTCCTTCCGCCGCCAGACGACCGCGCACGCCGCCGAGGTGGTGGCCAGGGTGGAACAAATGCTCGGCGGAGCAGTGGAATTCCCGCCCGCGGCAACGTAGGTTCCAGTGCGCGAGCACTTTACCTCTGCTCGCTCCCCGTACCCCAATACGCGATACCTTCCAGGAGGACGATTGACGTCGCCGCTCCAGACGCCCGCGCCCGTCAGCACGGCTGCGGCACCCGGACGCGCTGGCAATCACGACGCCACGCTACAGGAATCCAATCGCGGGGGCGTCGCCTTCGCGCTGATACTGCTCGTCATCCTCGGCGTGGGCGCCGGGGCGCTGCTGTTCGGCGGGCTGCCGAACGATGAGCGCCTTCCGCTCGCGCTCGTGCTCGGTGCCTGCGCGGTGACCTTCGCGGCGGCTGGACTCCTGGCGCGCGCGCTCCTGCGCGGCGACACGGGCGGCCCGGCCATGCAGCAGGTGTATCAGGCCATCCGCGAAGGCGCGGAGGCGTTCGTCAGGCGGCAGTACCGCACGATCGCGATCATCGCCACGGCAACGGCGGTGCTCGTCATCATCCTGTACGCGGTGGTGCGCACGCCGTCCCCCGACGATCCCGCCACGGCTGGCGTGCTCGCCCTCGCGACGGCGGCGGCGTTCGCCTTCGGCGCAACGTGCTCCGGTGTGGCAGGTGTGCTCGGCATGTGGATGGCCGTGCGCACGAACGTGCGCGTGGCCGCAGCCGCGCGCGACTCGGCGGGCGCCGCGCTCCGTACCGCGCTGCGCGGCGGAGCGGTGGCGGGTCTGGTGGTGCCGGCCATGTCGCTCGCCGGCGTGGCCGTACTCTTCACCGTCTACCGCGCCATGGGCGTCGCCGCCGGCGCCGCGCCGCTCATGGTGATCGGCTACGGATTCGGCGCGTCGTTCGTGGCGCTCTTCGCCCAGCTTGGCGGCGGGATCTACACCAAGGCTGCCGACGTTGGCGCGGATCTCGTGGGCAAAGTTGAAGCGGGCATTCCGGAAGACGATCCACGCAATCCCGCCGTGGTGGCCGATCTGGTGGGAGACAACGTGGGCGACTGCGCCGGGCGCGGCGCGGACCTGTTCGAGTCCATTGCCGCCGAGAACATCGGCGCGATGATCCTCGGCATGGCGCTGCTTACGGCGTTCCACACGGGAAGCGTGCTCTTCCCGCTGGTGGCCGCCGGTGCGGGGCTGCTCGCGTCGATCGTGGGCGTGTTGAGCGTGCGCATGCGCGAGGACGAGGACCCCATGTCCGCGCTCAATCGCGGCTTCTACGTCACCACCGTCATCGCGGTGCTCGGCCTGCTGGGCGCGTGCTGGTGGCTGCTGCGCTCGCCGGAGGCGCCGCACGCGTGGCTCTCGTACTTCTGGTGCGCGCTCATCGGCGTGGCGACCTCGTTCGGCTTCGTGATCGTCACGGAGTACTACACGGAGCATCGCTACCGCCCCGTGCGGAACATCGCCGACCAGTCGGTGACCGGCGCCGCTACGAACGTGATCGCCGGACTGGCCGTGGGACTCGAGTCCACCAGCATTCCCGTCCTCCTCATCTCGGCGGCGGTGATCGCATCGTACGCCGTGGGCGCGAGCACGGGGCTTCCTTCGGCGGGGCTCTTCGGCACCGCCGTGGCGACCATCGGCATGCTCTCCGGCGCGGGCTACATCCTGGCGATGGACAACTTCGGTCCCATCACCGACAACGCCGGCGGCATTGCGGAGATGAGCCGCCAACCGAACGCGGTGCGCGAGCGCACCGACCGCCTGGACGCAGCGGGGAACACCACCAAGGCGCTCACCAAGGGATACGCGCTGGGCTCCGCCGGGCTCGCCGCCTTCCTGCTCTTCTCCGCGTACATGGATGCCGTGCGCTCGTACGGCGCGCCGCTGGAGGGAGTGGACCTGGCCAAGCCCGCGGTGTTCGTGGGCGGATTGCTCGGCGCAGCGCTGGTGTTCCTCTTCGCGTCGACGGCCATCCGCGCGGTAGGTCAGGCGGCGGCGTACGTGATCGACGAGGTGCGCCGGCAGTTCCGCGAGCGTCCCGGAATTCTGGCCGGCACGGAGCGTCCCGACTACGCGCGGTGCGTCGACATCGTGACGCGCGGCGCGCTGCGCAGGATGGTGGTGCCCGGCATGGTGGCGGTGGGCGTGCCAATCGCGACGGCCATTCTCTTCCGTCCCTTCGCCGTCGGTGCGGAGGGCGTGGCCGCGTTTCTCATGGTGGGAACGATCGCCGGCATTCTCGTGGCCACGCTGCTCAACAACGGCGGCGGCGCGTGGGACAACGCCAAGAAGTACGTCGAGCTGGGCGCGCACGGCGGCAAGGGCTCCGACGCGCACAAGGCGGCGGTGATCGGCGACACGGTGGGCGATCCGTTCAAGGACACCGCCGGTCCGTCCATTCACGTGCTGATCAAGCTCCTGGCGACCATCATGCTGGTGATGGCGCCCTTCCTGGCGTAGCGCGGCCGCGGCGCTTCGGCAGGGAGAACGCCCCGCCCGGTTCGACACGGGCGGGGCGTTGTGCATCTCTCCCCCGGCGCGTGCCCCGGCGCGCGTCCCCGATGAGCGTCCCCGATGAGCGTCCCCGGTGTGCGTCCTCCGCACGCATCCCCGGCGCGCGGCTTCGCTGCGCAGTAGCTCGTTCGCGCCGCGTCCAGCGCACAGCGTTCGCGCACCCTGGCGCGTACTTCGGGCGAGCAGCATCATCTGCATCTCCCAACTCCCCCACTCACCTCCACACGACACGGGCCATGCGACTCACGCGCATCCTTCCCCTCCTGGCGGGCGCGCTCCTGCCCTGCGTTGCCGCCGGGCAGACCGCAGCCCCTCCGCTCGACTCTGCCACCCTGGCCGGCTTCCGCTGGCGAACGGTGGGTCCGGCCAACGTGGGGGGACGCGTCGCCGACATCGTCGGGATTCCCAGCCCGTCGAAGACGTTCTACGTGGCCGCCGCGGGCGGCGGCATCTGGAAGACCACGAACGCCGGCACCACGTTCCGTCCGATCTTCGATCACGAGCGCGTGGTGTCGATGGGCGCGCTGGCCATCGCGCCGTCGGACACGAACATCGTGTGGGCGGGTACGGGAGAGCAGAACTCGCGGAACTCGGTCACGCCCGGCGGCGGGATCTACAAGTCCACCGACGGCGGGATGACGTGGCAGGACATGGGGCTGCACGAGACGCAGCAGATCGCGCGCATCGTGGTGCACCCCACCAATCCGAACATCGTGTACGTCGCCGCGCTCGGCCACCTGTGGGGGCCGAACAAGGAGCGCGGGCTGTACAAGACCACGGACGGCGGCAAGAGCTGGCAACTGGCCAAGTACATCGACGAGCGCACCGGCTTCGTGGACGTCGCGCTCGATCCGTCGAATCCGAACATCGTCTGGGCGGCCAGCTACCAGCGCGTGCGCGGCCCTTGGTTCCTCCTCTCCGGCGGCCCGGGCTCCGGGCTGTGGAAGAGCACCGACGGCGGCACCACGTGGAGCGAGGTGAAGGGCGGCGGATTCCCGAGCACCACCAAGGGACGCATCGGCCTCGCCATCTCTCCCAGCAATCCGAAGATCATGTACGCGCTGGTGGAGGCCGACTCGATGCGCGGCGCCAACCACGCGGTGCTCGCGCCGGCCAGCGATTCGGCGGGCGCGCGTCCCAAGGAGCCGCGCAAGCAGCGTCTCCTCTCCGGCCTGTACCGCTCCGAGGATGGCGGCGCGACGTGGCGCTGGATGAACGACCGCGACGTGCGTCCCTTCTACTACTCGCAGGTGCGCGTCGACCCGGAGCGCCCGGACCGCGTGTACTGGTCGTCCACGCCCGTCAACTTCTCCGATGATGGCGGCAAGACGGTGCGCAACGCCACGCAGGGCATCCACGTGGATCATCACGCCATGTGGATCGATCCCAAGGATGGCCAGCACTTCGTGGTGGGCGACGACGGCGGCGTGTCGCAGACGTGGGATCGCGGCGGCAATTACGAGTTCCTGAACGTGCTGCCGATCGCGCAGTTCTACGAGGTGAGCTACAACATGGCCGTGCCGTACCGCGTGTGCGGCGGGCTGCAGGACAACGGGAGCTGGTGCGGCCCCAGCCGGAAGCGGAGCGGGTCGATCACCAACCGCGACTGGTACACCGTGGGCGGCGGCGACGGATTCTTCGCGCAGCAGGATCCCACCGACACGGCCATCGTCTACAGCGAGTCGCAGGGCGGGAACATCGGGCGGCTCGACATCGCCACCGGCGAGCGCTTCCCGGTGGTGAAGCCCTCCTGGCGTCCCGTCTACCAGCAGTACGAGGACTCGATCATCGTCGTGCGCGGCGATACCACCAAGCCGGCGCCCGCCGCGGTGCGCAAGCGGCTGGAGCAGTTCCGCCAGCAGCAGCGGGCCGACTCGGTCGCGCTCGACCTGCGCTTCAACTGGAACACGCCGTATCTCATCTCTCCGCACAATCCGCGCGTGCTGTACGTGGGCGGGAACCGCGTGCTCAAGTCGGTGAATCGCGGCGACAGCCTGTATCCCATCTCCCCCGACCTGTCCACGCGCGACATGCCGAAGATCCTGTTCAGCATGGACACCACGGGCGGAATCACCAACGATGCCACCGGCGCCGAGACGTACGGCACGGTCACGGCGCTGGCCGAGTCGCCGGTGAGTCCCGGCGTGCTGTACGCGGGCACCGACGATGGCAACGTCTGGCTCACGCGCAACGATGGCGCCACGTGGGAGAACCTCACCACGCACTTCCCCGGGCTGCCGGCGCACACGTACGTGTCGCGCATCGAGCCGTCGCACTTCGACACGGCCACCGTCTACGTGGCGTTCGACAATCACCGCGTGAACGACTTCACGCCGTACGTCTACGCATCCACGGACTTCGGCCGGTCGTTCCGCTCCATCGTCGGAAATCTTCCTTCGGATGGGCCGGCGTTCGTGCACGTGGTGCGCGAGGACCCGCACAACCGCGACCTGCTCTTCGTGGGGACGGACGTGGCCGCCTTCGTCTCGCGCGATCGCGGCAGCTCCTGGCAGCGCTTCAGCGAGGGGATGCCGACGGTGCCGGTGTACGACCTGCAGATTCACCCGCGCGACGGCGAGCTGATCGCCGCCACGCACGGGCGCGGCATCTGGATCGTGGACATCAACCCGCTCGAGCAGTGGAGCGACAGCGTGACGCGGCAGGTGGCGTTCCTCTTCTCGCCGCGCACCGCGTATCAGTTCGGGCAGCACAACGAGCCCGACGCGTCCGACGGACACCAGCTCTTCGAGGCGGCCAGCGCACCGTACGGCGCGGACATCGCGTACTGGGTGGCGCCCAACGGCGCGATCGCGGCGGCAGGGAGCACGAACGGCGCGGCACAGGACGGTGACAGTACCGCCGGCATGCAGGCACCCGCCTCGGCCAACGCATCGGATTCCGGTGCGAACGCCGGACGCCAGGGCGCACGCGGGCGAAACGGGCGGCGTGGGCGCGGTGCCCGCGCGACGGTGCACATCGCCATCACGAATGCCAAGGGCGACACGCTCCAAACCCTCACCGGGCCCGGCACGCCGGGGCTCCATCACGTGACGTGGAATTTCCGCGGCAAGGAGCCGCCGCGTCCCAAGCTGTCCCCCGCCGGGCTGCGCGACAGCGTGCAGCGCGCGCACAAGATCACCGCAATCATCGACTCCCTCGAGCGTGAGGGCACCGCGCCCCGCGCCCAGTTGGAGCGGATCAAGACGATGCTCCTGAGCGGCGGCGGGTTCGGCGGGTTGTTCGGGGGACGACAGGGCGCGCAGCCCGGCCAGTTCGCCGAGCGCCCCGGGGAATCACCGCTGCCGGCAGCCACGCCGCGACGTGCGGGCGCGGACACCGCGGCCGGTGCGGAGCGTGGCGGAGGCGAGCAGCAGATCGATCGCGATCTGCTGGGCGACGTGTTCGATGCCATCCGCGCCGCGGGGGTCTCGCGCGGCGGGTTCTTTGGCCGCGGCGGCGCTCCGCTCGTCGAGACCGGTGATTATCTCGTCACGCTCACGGCCGGAAACACCTCGCTCCATCAACTGCTGCGCGTGGAGCGCGTGGGCGTGCTGGACGAGAGCGCCGGCGACGGGCTGCACTTCGGCGAGGAGGAGCTCGACCCGTAAACACCCGTGCTCACGGCGTGCGCGGACGCTCGAACATCTCCGCGTGCGCCGCGGCAGGAACTGGCACCATGTCCGGAGCAAAACACGACGCCCGGCGGGCCGTAGTTGGCCGCCGGGCGTCGTGTTCTCGCGTGGAGTCGCCGCGCCGCGCGCGGCGGCGCGGGCGTGGAAGTGGGGACCGCGCTCAGGCGGCCACGCCAGCTCCCACCGTGCCGGGATGCGTCAGGATGCGCGGCCCCTCATCGGTGATCGCCACCGTGTGCTCGAAGTGCGCGGAGCGCTCGCCATCCCACGTCGCGATGGTCCAGCCATCGCGCCTGGTGCGCGTCTTCGGGGAGCCCACGTTCACCATCGGCTCGATGGCGATCACGAGACCGGGCACCAGCTTGGTGCCGCGCTTGGGCTTTCCGTAGTTGGGGACCTGCGGCTCCTCGTGCGGGTCGGTGCCGATGCCGTGCCCCACGAGGTCGCGCACCACGGTGAACCCCGCCTGCTCCACCACCGCCTGCACCGCTGCGCCGATGTCCCCCACGTGGTTCCCCAGGCGCGCCGCCGCGATCCCCACCTCGAGCGCGCGCTCCGTCACCTCGAGCAGCCGCTGCGAGGTGGCGTCCACCGCGCCGATCGGCACCGTGCGCGCGGCGTCGGTGAACAATCCCTGGAAGCGAACGCCCAGATCGATGGAGAGGAGATCGCCGGCCCGGAGCACGCGCGTGCGTGACGGGATGCCGTGCACGATCTCATCGTTGATTGACGTGCAGAGCGCGCACGGGAAGCCGTACAGCCCCTTGAACGCCGGCTCGGCCCCCGCGTGCGACCGGATGACCTCCTCGGCGATCTCGTCCAGCTCGGCGGTGCTCACGCCCGGGAGCGCGCGCTCCGCCACGACGTCCAGCGCCGTCGCGAGGATGCGTCCCCCTTCGGCCATCGCCTCGATTTCCCGCGCCGACTTCAACTGAATCATTGTGTGAGGCCTCACTCGCTTCCACGGCATCGCGCCAGACCAGACTGGACGCGCGACGTGACGTCGTCGATCGCTCCTACGGCGTTAACGCGCACCACGCACGTTCCGATCCCCGAGCCGCCGTTGCCGTCCGCCTCGTACCAGGCGATCACCGGCTCGGTCTGCCGCGCGTACACCTGGAATCTCCGGCGCACCGCTTCCGGATCGTCGTCCGTGCGGCGCACCAGCCGGCCGCCGCACTGCTCGCACGTCGTGCCCGGCTCGCGGCCGGTATAGGGCGTCTGACACCCTTCGCACACCGTACGCCCGCTCAGGCGCCGTACCAGCTCTTCCTCGCCCACCTCGAAGACCACCACGGCGTCGAGCGTCCGCCCCAGATCGCCGAGCGCGCGTGCGAGCCCTTCAGCTTGCGGCACGGTGCGGACCACGCCGTCCAGCACCACGCCGCGTGCGTAGGGTGCCTTGGCCAGCTCCTCCTTCACGATCCCGAGGATGACCGAGTCGGGCACCAGATCGCCGCGATTCATGAATGCCGCGGCCTCGCGCCCCAGTGTGGTGCCCGCGCGCACGGCGTCGCGGAGCACGTCCCCGGTCGCCAGCTTGGGAACGCCCAGCTGCTCCGCCAGTACCGTCCCCTGCGTGCCCTTCCCCGCTCCGGGGGGGCCCAGTAGCAGAACGTTCATCGCCCGGCCCTCGCCCGCCATCCCCGATCCGTGCCGAGGGCGGCGGAAATGCTCAGATGGTCTGGCGTCCGCGGAAGCGTACGCGTCCCTTCTTCATGAAGCCGTCGTACTTCCGCAGCAGCAGATGCTGTTGCAGCTGCTGGATGGTGTCCAGCCCCACGCCCACGACGATCAGTAGCGAGGTGCCGCCGAAGGCGAAGGGCACGTTCAGCCGCTTCGAGATGAAGACCGGCAGGAGCGCGATGATGGCCAGGAAGATCGAGCCTGGCAGCGTGATGCGCGACATCACGCGATCGATGTAGTCGGCCGTCCGGTGCCCCGGCTTCACGCCAGGAATGAACCCGCCCTGCTTCTTCAGGTTCTCCGCGATGTCCACCGGGTTGAAGATGATGGACGTGTAGAAGTACGTGAAGAAGATGATGAGGACCGCCGACAGGATGTAGTACCACACGGTGCCCGGCTGGAGCAGGTCCGCCACGCGCTGCATCCACCCGATTCTCATGAACTGCGCTACCGTGGCCGGCACCACGATCACCGATTGCGCGAAGATGATCGGCATCACGTTCGCCGCGTTCATGCGCAGCGGAATGAAGTGCTTGGACGCCTCGCGCTGCCGGCCGCGCGCCATGGTGCGCTGCGGTATCTGGATCTGCACGCGCCGCGCAGCGACCGTCACCGCCACCGTGGCGGCCACCACCGCCACCATCAGCACGGCCAGCGCCACCAGCGCGAACACGGTGATCGCGCCGCTCTCCACGTAGTTGTACGTCTGCACCATCCCCGGCCACATGCGCTCGACGATGGAGAAGAAGATGAGGAGGCTGGCGCCGTTCCCCACGCCACGCTCGGTGATCTGCTCACCGAGCCACATGACGAACACCGCGCCCGTGGTGAGCACGACGGTCATCTGGATGCGGAACCAGAAGCCGGGGTTGAACACGCCGTTGGGGAGACCTTCCACGAAGAGGGCGAATCCCCACGCCTGGATGATCGCCAGCCCCACGGTCATGTAGCGCGTCCACTGCTCGACTTTCTTCCGCCCCTCTTCCTCCTTATTCAGCTTCTCGATGCTCGGGATGACCGCGCCGGCGAGCTGCATCACGATGCTCGCGGAGATGTACGGCATGATGCCGAGCGCGAACACGGTGGCGCGCGACAGCCCGCCTCCGACGAACAGATCGTACAGCCCCAGCAGCCCCCCACCCTGATTGGCGAAGAAGTCCTTGAGCGCCGCCACGTCGATCCCCGGGGCGGTGATGTGCGCTCCCACCCGGTAGAGCAGCAGGCAGAGGAGCGTAAATCCGATCTTGGACTTGAGCTCGGGCGTCTTGAAATAGCTCGCCAGAGCGGCTGCGGGATTCGATTGCGCCATGTTACTCCTCGATGCGGCCTCCGGCCGCCACGATCTTCTCCCGTACCGTCGCGCTCGCCTTCACGCCGCGCACCACGACGGCGCGCGGAAGCTCCCCGTTGGCCAGGAGCTTGGCCGGTCCCTTTCCGGCACGGATCAACCCGGCCGCGGCCAGCGTCTCCGGCGTCACTTCCGCGTCAGCGGGCAGCTTGCCGAGCTGGTCGAGCCGCACGATCTGATGCTCCACGCGGAAGGGATTGGTGAAGCCGCGCTTGGGGACGCGCCGCGTGAGGGGCATCTGTCCACCCTCGAACCCCGGCTTCCCGCCCCCCGGGCCATGGTGCCCCGCGCGCGCCTTGATGCCCTTGTGTCCCTTGCCTGCGGTCTTCCCCTTCCCCGAGCCGATACCGCGCCCCAACCGCTTGCGATTGCGATGGGAGCCCGGCGCCGGCACCAGGTTGTGCAGGCCGATCTTCTCGTCAGTGCTCGACACGATCCTATTCCTCGGCGGGCGTCACCTGCACCAGGTGACGCACCTGCTTGAGCTGTCCGCGCAGCGATTCGGAATCCTGCCGCACGACCGAGTCCTGATGATGCCGGAGCCCGATCGCGCGGAGCGTGCGGCGCATCCGCTCCGGATGGCCGATCCCGCTGCGTACCTGGGTGATGCGCACGAGCCCCGTGGTCAGCGTGTTCGGCGCGGTACGCTTGGGACCGCGACCCGGGTGCCAGACGAACGTCCTAGCCATGCGCCGTCTCCTTCCCGCGCGCGCGCGACCGGTAGGGCACCGTTTCCGCCTCCACTCCACGCTCCCGTGCAACCTGCTCGACGGTCGTCAAATTCGCCAGCCCATTCATGGCCGCACGCACCATGTTGTGCGGATTGGTGGAGCCGAGCGACTTGGTCAGGATGTCGGCCACACCCGCGCACTCGAGCACCGCGCGCACCGGTCCGCCGGCAATGACGCCGGCGCCGGGTGCGGCCGGCTTCATGAGCACGCGCCCCGCGCCATGCCGTCCCACCACCTCGTGCGGGATGGTCCCGCCTGTGAGGGGGACGGAACGCATCCCACGCCGGGCGCCGTCCACCGCCTTGCGGACGGCCTCCGACACCTCGTTGGCCTTCCCGGTGGCGACGCCCACGCGTCCCTGCCCATCGCCCACCGCCACGAGCGCGTTGAAGGAGAAGCGCCGGCCGCCCTTCACGACCTTGGCCACGCGATTGATCGCGATCACGTTCTCGACGAGATCGCTCCCCTCGCGGCCACCGCCCGCGTCACCGCGCGGTTGGCGGTCTCCGCCGCGGCCGCCACCCTCGCGTCCGCCCCCGCGCCCGCCACGGCCGCCGCGTCCACCACCACCACCGCCGCCCCGGCCGCCACGCGCGCCACCACGGCCGCGCCGCTCCGGCGCCTGCGTCGTCGTCGTCTCCGGCTGCTGATTCTCGGACATGTCAGAACTCCAACCCGCCTTCGCGGGCTCCGTCGGCCACCGCTTTCACGCGGCCATGGTATCTGTACCCCGCCCGATCGAACACGACGGCGGAAATGCCAGCCTCCTTTGCGCGCGCGGCGAGCCGGCGCCCCACATCGCGCGCACGCTCCAACTTGCGCCCACCGCTCCCTTCACCCTTCCCTTCACCTTCGGCGCTCGCGCTGCCAATGTCGCTGGCCGCGGCGATCGTACGGGCCGCGGTGTCATCCACCAGCTGCGCGTACGTGTGCTTGAGCGAGCGGAACACCACGAGGCGCGGACGCTCCGGCGTCCCCACCACCCGCTTCCGCACCCGAAGATGACGGCGGTACCGCTTCTCCCAGCGCGACCGCGGCTTGTGAATCGTCTTCATCTTACTTGCCTCCCGCCTTGCCGGCCTTCCGGCGGACGACCTCGTCAGCGTACTTGATCCCCTTCCCCTTGTACGGCTCCGGCGGACGCAGCGAGCGGATCTCCGCGGCCACCTGCCCGACCAACTCCTTGTCCGCGCCCTCGACCACGACCTGCGTGGGCTGCGGTGCGGTGAGCTTGATCCCCGCCGGCGCGCGGTACTCCACCGGATGCGAGAAGCCAAGGGCAAGCTGCAGCCCGTACGGGCGCGGCTCGGCACGATATCCCACCCCGACGATCTCGAGCTGCTTGCGATAGCCCGCCGTCACGCCCTGGACCATGTTGGCCACGAGCGTGCGCGTGAGACCGTGCAGCGCCTTGTGCTGGCCCTCGTCCGACGGACGGCGCACCACCACCGTGCCGTTCTCCACCGCGATCTGCATCTCCCGCGGCAGCGTGCGCTTGAGCTCTCCACGCGGTCCCTTCACCGTGATCGTCTGCCCCTGCAGCGTCGCGGTGACGTTGCTGGGGAGCGGGACCGGCCGTTTCCCGATTCGCGACATGTCGACTCCTTACCAGATGACCGCCAGCAGCTCGCCGCCGGTGTTCGCGCGACGCGCCTGCTCGTCGGTCATGAGTCCCTTCGACGTGCTCAGGATGGCCATCCCCAGTCCGTTGCGGACGCGCGGGATCTCCCGCACACCCACGTAGCGCCGGAGCCCCGGCGTGGAGACGCGCTCCAGCGTGCGGATCACCGGCTGCTCGCCGGCGGCGTACTTGAGGTACAGCCGGAGCACCGGCCGCCCGCTGTCGGCGGCCACCGTGTAGTCCCGGATGTAGCTGTTCTCCTTCAGAATCCGGGCGATCTCGATTTTCATCTTCGACGCCGGGATGTCGACGCGACGGTGCTTGGAGCCGCACGCGTTGCGGATGCGCGTCAACATGTCGGCAATCGGGTCGGTCATGCTCATGGTCGTCTCGAACTCCTATCGTATCCGTCGATGGCGGACGTGTAGGAACGTGGGGCGCGCGCCGGTGTGTGGCGCGCGCCGAAGCTCACCAGCTCGACTTGCGCACCCCGGGGATCATCCCGGAGAGCGACAGCTCGCGGAAGCAGAGCCGGCACAGCCCGAACTTGCGCAGGTACGCGCGCGAGCGGCCGCAGCGCTGGCAGCGGTTGTGCTGCCGGACGCCGAACTTCGGCCGCCGTTTGCTCTTCTCGATCATGGCCTTGCGCGCCATCGTCTCGTGTCTCCGTCTGTCCCCAGGTTCAGGCGTTGCGCTCGACGCCGCGGAAGGGCATTCCCAACTCGCGGAGCAGGGCCAGCGCATGGTCGTCCCGCTCGGCGGTCGTGACGAAGGTGATGTCCATCCCGTGGACCTGCTCCACGGTGTCGTAGTTGATCTCCGGGAAGATCACCTGCTCCTTGAGCCCCAACGAATAGTTCCCGCGTCCGTCGAACGAGCGCGTGCTGATGCCGCGGAAGTCGCGAATGCGCGGGATCGCCACGTTGATGAAGCGATCCAGGAACTCCCACATGCGCGCGCCGCGCAAGGTGACCGTGGCACCGATCTCCTGCCCGGCACGCAGCCCGAAGTTCGAGATCGACTTCTTCGCGCGCGTCCGCACCGGACGCTGCCCGGTGATGAGCGCCAGCTCCTCCACGAAGCTGTCCAGCAGCTTGGGCTGCTTGATCGCCTCGCCCACCCCCACGTTCAGCACGATCTTGGACAGCTGCGGAATCTCGTGCGCGTTCGTGAAGCCGAACTGGTCGCGCAGACGCGGGCGCACGTTCTCCTCGTACGTCTGCTTGAGCCGCGGTGGCGGCACGGGCTGGTCCGCGCCCGGGTGCGGGCTTCCGCCCGCCGAGGCGCCGGCCTTGCGATCCTTCTTCTCTTTGGTCGCCATGATCTTCTATCCTCGCTCAGCGCGATGTGGGGACCGGAATCACGTCCCCGCTCTTCACGCTGATCCGCTCCTTCGTGCGCCGCGCGTCCACGCGCGCAGCGCGGTCCGTGCCCTTCGCCTCGGGCGTTCGCCGCCGGATGCGCACGGGCTCCCCCGTCTTGGGATCGAGCAGCATGACGTTCGACGCGTGAATGGGTGCGGGCATCTCGATGATCTCGCTCTGCTCATCCGGGCGCTGGGCGCGCCGGTGCCGCTTCACCACGTTCGCCCCTTCGACCACGACCCGCCCCGTCTTGGGGTAGATGCGGAGCACCTTCCCTTCCTTCCTGGCGTCCTTGCCGCGCATCACACGCACCGTGTCGCCCACGCGGATGTGGAGCGGCGTGCGCTCCACGTTGACCGCGTGGCGCACCGCGTTCTTGCGCCGCTCCCCCGCCCGGTAGACCAGCTTGCGCATCTCAGAGCACCTCCGGCGCGAGCGAGACGATCTTCATGAACCGCTTCTCGCGAAGCTCGCGCGCCACCGGACCGAAGATGCGCGTGGCGCGCGGCTCTCCGGCCTCGTTGATGATCACCACCGCGTTCTCGTCGAAGCGGATGTAGCTGCCATCCTTGCGGCGCGTCTCCTTGGCCGTGCGCACTACCACGGCGCGCGCCACGTCGGACTTCTTCACCGTCCCGTTGGGCAGCGCGTCCTTCACCGCCACGATCACCGTGTCGCCCAACCCGGCGTAGCGGCGTCTCGTGCCGCCCAGCACGCGGATGACGAGCGCCCGCTTGGCGCCCGAGTTGTCCGCCACCTTGACCATCGACTCCTGCTGAATCATGCGTCGCCCCCTCCGTCAGCGGGCACGTTCGATGATCTCGACCAGGCGCCACCGCTTGTCCTTCGACAGCGGGCGGGTCTCCATGATACGCACGCGATCCCCGGTCTTCGCCGAGTTCTCCTCATCGTGCGCCTTCAGACGCGTGGTCCGCGTCACCATCTTGCCATACAACGGATGCGGGAAACGCCGCTCGATGGCGACGACCACCGTCTTCTGCATCTTGTCGCTCACGACCATTCCGACGCGCGTCTTGCGCGTCCGCCGTGCCGACTGCCGTTCCGTGTTCACGCTCTCGGCCATGTGCTGTGTCGCTCCTCGCTAGCGGTTCGCGCCCGATGCGCCGGCCAGCTGCCGCTCCCGCAGCACCGTCTTGAGCCGCGCGATGTCCTTGCGCAGTGCCCGGAACCGGAGCGGCTCCTCGAGCGCCTCGGTGGCGCTCCGGAACCGCAAACGGAACCGCTCCTCCTCCAATTCCCGGATGCGGCTCTCGATGTCGCTCGTATCCATGTCGCGAATCTCGTCAGCTCGCATCGGTGTGTGCCTCCTCGCGGACCACGAACTTGCTCTTCACGCTCAACTTGGCCGCCGCCAGCGCCATCGCCTTCTCCGCCGTCTTGCGGTCCACGCCTTCCAGCTCGAACATCACCCGCCCCGGCTTCACCACGGCCACCCATCCCTCGGGCGATCCCTTCCCCTTTCCCATCCGCGTCTCCGCCGGCTTCTTGGTGATCGGCTTGTCGGGGAAGATCCGGATCCACACCTTGCCGCCGCGCTTGATGTGCCGCGTGAGCGCCACGCGCGCCGCCTCGATCTGCCGGTTGGAGACCCAGCCCGGCTCCACGGCCTGCAGCCCGTAGTGCCCGAACGACACCACGCTTCCACGCGTGGCGATCCCCTTCGTGCGCCCCTTGAAGCGCTTGCGGAACTTGACGCGCTTTGGACTCAGCATCGCTCGCTCCTCACATCCCCGACGAGTAGGTGGTCCCGCGACGATCCTCCACCTTCTCGCCCTTGAATATCCACACCTTCACGCCGATGGTGCCGAAGGTCGTCTTGGCGGTGGCGGTGGCGTAGTCCACATCCGCGCGCAGCGTGTGCAGCGGCACGCGCCCCTCGTGGTAGCCTTCCACGCGCGCGATCTCCGCGCCCCCCAGCCGTCCGCCGCACTTGATCTTGATCCCCTGCGCCCCCATGCGCATGGCGCTCTGCACCGCGCGCTTCATCGCGCGCCGGAACGAGATGCGCTGCGCCAACTGGTGCGCGATCTGGTCGGCCACGAGCTGCGCGTCCAGCTCCGGGCGCTTGATCTCCTCGACGTTGATCCCCACTTCCTTGCCGGTGAGATGCGCCAGCTCGTCGCGGAGCTTGTCCACCTCCGCGCCTTTCTTCCCGATCACCACCCCCGGGCGTCCGGTGTGCACGGTGACCACCACCTTTCCCGGCTTGCGCTCGATGGTGATGTCGGCAATGGCCGCGTGCCCCAACCGCGCCTTGAGATACTTCCGCATCAGCTCGTCTTCCTTGAGCAGCGCGGGGAAGTCGCGGCTCGCGTACCAGCGGGAGCGATGCTCCCGGCTCACGCCGAGCCGGAACCCGATCGGATTGACCTTCTGTCCCATTAGCGCTCGTCCCTCTCGGCGACCACGATCTCCACGTGGCTCGTCCGCTTCAGAATGGGGGTCGCTCGGCCCATGGCCGCCGGCATGAACCGCCGCAGCCGCGAGCCTTCGTTGATCACCGCGCGCTTCACGTACAACCGGTCCGTGTCCAGCGGCTCGCCGCGCTCGCGCGCGCGCTGCTCCGCGTTGGCCACCGCCGACTTGAGCACCTTCTCGATCTGCTTGGCCGCGTGCTTCTTCGAGAACATGAGCAGTCCCAGCGCCGCGTTCACGTCCTGCCCGCGAATCTGATCGATCACCAGGCGCATCTTGTACGGCGACTGCCGCGTCATGCGCTGGACGGCCTGCGGCGAGGCTGCCTGGCGCGCTGCCTTGCGGCGCTTGGCGCGCTCCCGCTGGTTCGTGCTCATCGCTTACTTCCCTCCCCGCGGCGCCGCTGGCGCCGGCGCGCTCGAGACCTTCTTGTCCACCGCGCGATTGCCGCTGTGGCCGCGGAAGAGGCGCGTCGGCGCGAACTCCCCCAGCTTGTGCCCCACCATGTTCTCCGTCACGTACACGGGGATGAACTTGTTCCCGTTGTGAACGGCAAAGGTGTGCCCCACGAATTCGGGGGTGATCGTGCTCGCGCGCGACCACGTCTTCACCACCCGCTTCTCGTTGCGCTGGTTGAGCTGCCGCACTTTCGTCTGCAGCGACTCGGCCACGAACGGCCCCTTCTTGATGCTTCTCGACATAGCTCGGTTCCGGTGATCGGAGAGGGCGCTCGCCCCCTGCGGTTACTGCGTCGCCTTGCCGCGCTTGCGCCCGCGCACGATGAGCCGCTGCGAGGGCTTCTTCTTGTTCCGCGTCTTCACCCCTTCCTTCTTGCCCCACGGGCTCACCACGTTCCGCCCGCCTCGCGTGCGCCCGCCGTGCGGATGATCCACGGGGTTCATCACCTCGCCGCGCACCTTGGGACGACGTCCCATCCAGCGCGTCTTCCCCGCCTTCCCCCACGAGAGTAGCTCGTGCTCCGCGTTCCCCACCTCGCCGATGGTCGCCAGGCAGTTGCCGTGCACCATGCGCATTTCGGTGGACGCCAGCCGCAGCGTGACGTAATCGCCCTCGCGCGCCACGACCTGCGCCGATCCTCCCGCCGAGCGCGCGAGCTGCCCGCCGCGCCCGATGCGGAGCTCCACGTTGTGCACCGCCGTCCCCAGCGGCACCTCGCGCAGTGGGAGCGCGTTCCCCACACGCACGTCGGAGCCGGGGCCGGACACCACGGTGTCACCCACCGAGAGCCCCTTGGGGTGCAGGATGTAGCGCCGCTCGCCGTCCGCGTACTCCACCAGCGCGATCCGCGCCGACCGATTGGGGTCGTACTCGATCTCGCGCACCACCGCGGGCGTGCCGAAGCGGTTCCGCTTGAAGTCGATCCGGCGGTACTTCCGCTTGTGTCCGCCCCCGCGCCGCCGCATGGCGATGTGCCCGTGGTTGTCGCGCCCGCCGCTCTTGGTGAGCGGCTCGGTGAGCGACTTCTCCGGGTGGCTGCGCGTGATCTCGGAAAAATCGGCGACGCTCCGGAAGCGCGTCCCCTTGGTGATCGGCCTGAACTGACGGACTCCCATGATCAGCCCTCGAAGATCGGAATCTGGTCACCCTCGGCGAGCGTGACGATCGCCTTCTTCCAGTGCGGCCGGCGTCCCACGTTCTGCCCCATGCGGCGCACCTTCCCGCGCTGGTTCGAGGTCCACACGCGCGTGACGTGCACCGACCAGAGCGACTCGATGGCCTGCCGGATCTGCGGCTTCGTGGCGTCCGGGTGCACCTCGAACGTGTACTCGCCCCGCTCCTGGAACGCGGCCGAGGTCTGCTCGGTGACGACAGGGCGCACGATCGTGCGATAGAGCGTCGGCATGGATCAGCTCCCCTTCTTCTTCGGCTTGCCGCCCGACTTGCCGGTGGCCTTCCTGGCCGCGCGCTTGGGCGTGCTCTTGGACGTGCTCTTCCGCGCCGACTTGGTGGCTGCGCTCTTGCGCGCCGCCGTCTTCTTCGCGCCGCCACCCGCCGCACGCTTGCGCGCGGGCCCTGCGCTCCGCTTCCCGGCCGCCTTGCGCGACGACTTCGCTCCACCCGCTTTCGCGCTCGCCGCCTCGTCTCCCTCTTCCTCCGCCGCGGACTTTTTCCGCGCGCGCGTCTTGGACGATGGCCGCTTGGGCGCGCTGCCACGTTCCTCGCGCGCGCCGATGTCGCGCGGCGTCTCGATGGGCTCGAGCCCGTTCCCCAGCGCGGCGCTCTCCACCACCACCGCATCCGACCACAGGATGTGATAGGTGGACGCGTCGCTGAACGGCATCACGTGCACCGTCGGCAGGTTCCGCCCGCTCAGGAACACGTGCGGCTTCACGCCGTCGGTGAGGACGAGCACCTTCTGTCCGGTGAGTCCCAGCCGGTCGACCAGTGCGGCGAGCCGAGCCGTGCGCGGCTTGTCGAACTCGAAGCGGTCCACCACCAGCACCGCGCCTTCTCTCGCGCGCGCGTTGAACGCGCTCTTGCGCGCCAGGAAGCGCACGCGGCGCGGCACATACTGCGCGTAGCTCCGCGGGATGGGCCCGAACACCGTGCCCCCCCCACGCCAGTTCGGCGCGCGAATGGAGCCCTGCCGCGCACGCCCGGTCCCCTTCTGCTTCCACGGCTTCTGATTGCCGCCGGTCACCAGGCCGCGCGTCTTGGTGGCCGCGTTCCCCTGCCGCTGGTTAGCCAGATACGCCTTCACCGCCTGGTGCATCACCGGCATGTTCACCGTACCGTCGAACAGCTCCGCGGGGAGCGGTACCCGCTCCCGCGCCGTGCCGTTCACCGTGTACGCCGCCGCGTCCATCGTCGTCGATTCGGCCATCGCGCTACCCTTGCTTGCGGACGAGGACGATCCCGTTGCGCGCGCCAGCCACGGCGCCGCGCACGTAGAGCAGGTTGCGCTCGGAATCGACCTTCACCACCCGAAGATTGATCTGCGTATGCCGCTCGGCCCCGTAGTGCCCGGGCATTCGCTTCCCCTTGATGACCCGCGACGGGTCCGTGCCGGGACCGATCGAGCCGGGGCGGCGGTGCTTGGTGTTGCCGTGCGTGTTGGGACCGCCGCCAAAGCCGTGACGCTTCACCACGCCCTGAAAGCCGCGACCCTTGCTCGTGCCCGTCACCTTCACCTGGTCGCCGGGAGTGAAGATCTCCACGGTGATCTTGTCGCCCACCGTGTACGACGGCACCTCGGCGTTCTTCCCCGGTGCGTCGTCCAGGCGGAAGCTGCGCAGCACGGCGGGCGGGCCATCGAGTCCCGCCTTGGCGGCGTGACCCGTTTCAGCCAACGAGGCGCGGCGGCCACGCGGCGTGCGCTCCTTCGCGCGGGCCTTGCGGCCGGCGCCCTTCTTTCCGCCGTCCGCCTCGCCCGCCGCGCGACGCACGCGCTGCATTTCGAAGCCGAGCTGCACCGTGGCGTGCCCCCCCGCGGCCGCGGGCTCCGGCACCTGCACCACCGTGTTCGGCTCCGCCGCGATCACCGTGCACGGCACCTGCTCGCCGTCGTCGGTGAAGATCTGGGTCATCCCCAGCTTTCTGCCAATGATCCCGATCATGGCCGCCTCGTTACTCCACCTTGATCTCGACGTCGACGCCGGCGGGCAGATCGAGCTTGGTGAGCGCGTCCACCGTCTGCGCGCGACTGTCCAGGATGTCGATCACGCGCTTGTGCGTCTTCAGCTCGAACTGGTCCCGCGACTTCTTGTCGACGTGCGGCGAGCGCAGCACGGTCCACCGCTGCGTCTTGGTCGGCAGCGGAATCGGGCCCGACACCTGCGCACCGGTCTTCTCCGCCGTCCGCACGATGTCGGACGACGCCTGATCGATCACCGCGTGATCGAATGCCTTCAGTCGAATTCGGATCCGGCCTGCCATAGCCCACCAGGGGTCAGAGAGTCCGTCGCGCGTGGCCGGGCAGAGCCCGGCGCCAGGCGCGGAAGCGCTGCATGACTACTTGAGGATTTTGGTAACGACGCCGGCGCCGACGGTGCGGCCGCCCTCGCGGATGGCGAAGCGCAGCCCCTCGTCCATCGCAATGGGCGTGATGAGCTCGATCTCCATCTGCACGTTGTCCCCCGGCATCACCATCTCC
>DASSNU010000009.1:0-214385 GCA_035701265.1 Gemmatimonadaceae bacterium
CGCGCACTGGATCGGCGACTACAACGCCATCGCGCCGCATTCGGCACTCGGCTACCGCTCGCCGTGGCAGTACCGCAGCGAAGTGCTGGACCTGGTCTAATGAGTTAGCCCAATCTGTCTCACGAATCGGGGCGCAGAGCACTGGTCCAATGACTTTGTGCGCCAACAACTCGCCTCAGTCATGTTCGAGGGAGAATCTGACGCAGCGAGGAAGGCAAGCGCGATAGTGCGCAAGCTATCGAACTACTCAGCAAACCGAACGCACACGAACCATATTCATGCCGAAGCGTGCAGTCAGATGGGGCTTAAGATTGAGCGTCTGGAAGACAATGACGACCTGCAAGACCTGGTACTGACGGTACATCACTGCTATACACACGCATTGTCCAACACCCCCGCATTCAAGATCATTGAGAACCATCTGGGTGCGGCCTTCGTGAAGCAGCAGGTTTCCCTGCAAACGAATCGGTAGTCTGCGTGCCGTCTATGCGGGTTCGTCCTGCTTCGACCATCGGGCATTAGCGGCCAAACGGGCAATCTCCTGTCGTTCTCGCAGAGACAGCTTCCTCGCCCTGGACCTGCCGCCCTTCTTCCCCCCCTTCCGCCCGCGCTTGACGGCTTCCGGGTTCTTCTCCTTGCGCTCGGATGGCGGGAGGGTCTTGGGCCGCTCGCCGATGGCTTCCTGCATGACGCGGAAGGCCGTCTCGGCCACATCTGGCCGGAGCTTGGCGGATGGCTTTTGTCGGGCGGGTTTCTCTGACATGAGCGGATGCCGCCGTGTCTATAAGCCTTCGTTCGGTCGGAGCCCCATGTCTAGCTGCTTGGGAGCTGGGATCGTGCGCACGACACGGGTAATCTCGCGCGTGGCACGCAAGACTCCGTCCGAATCGCGAGTGACGACCGTATGCAACTTTACCTCAAGTGCGTCGCCCGCACCGAACTCGACTTCGCGTCTAGCCACCTGCTTCATGAATTCTGGATCAACGGTAGACCTGAACTTGGTGCCGTCTGGTAGTCGAAATTGCCACTTCGTCTCACCTATTAGCGCGACCACCGCAAGCTGCACGATCTCGTCTGTAATCTTATCCTGGAGAACTTCATCGCCCGGTGGTGGCGCTTCGAAGTATTCCAGTTCGCCTCGCCTCACCACCTGCGACGGAACCCCTCCGACGCCGGTTCTGAATTCGTCAATTCCCTCGCGCTCAAGTGGTTGAACGACGCCATGTACATGCACGTGAATGGTGCTGTTTTGGTATAGCTGGGCTGTCTTCGCGTTGACGGTGATCGAATCACCATCCACGGTGGTAATTCTCGTTTCGTTACGACCAGCGTGCTCAATGGCTTTGACGGGTCGCTTCCGCAGCCACCTGTATAAGCCAAAGAGACCACCAGAACCAGAAATCCCCAGGAGGATAAACAGGTCCTTGAGGTCGAGCGTGCCAATGAGCTGTTGTCCGAGATCATGTGCGGCAGCGACTACATCGTAAGAGAAAGAGCCCTGCCGAAAGTCAGCGATGACATCGACCTCCACAACGGCCGTCGCTCCGAACGTGACTGCCGCGCTTGTCTCAACTAGCTGTGCCATAGACAGCATGGCAGCGCCGAGCGTTTGTGCGTTCATCCGCCCGGATTCGACTGCTGGCCCAGCGTAGGTTACGGTGAACCGCACATCCTCTGTTCCTGTCAAGTGGTGTGGCATGACTCACCGAAAACTAACCGAAGGCACCAGTTGGCTCTACTGGATAGGAGCGACGCAACGACGGTACGGCACGCGCCCATAACTGGCAATAGCAGATCTCCATTTGTCACGGCGCAAACTGACCCACTACCCGCTTCGGGCGCGCGGTTCGGCGCTCGCGCGTCGTGCGTGCTCCCCCCGCGGTGCGCGGCGCACCGGCGCGGAGGAGCGCGGTTACGCCATCAGGGCTCGGCGGTCACCCTCACACCCAGCGCGGCGCCTCCGGTCGCGGTGGGGAAGGCGAAGAAGTGCGCGTAGTGGTCATCCAGATGGATGCGCACGGTCTGGATGGCGGCCAGCGATCCGAAGAGCAGCGCGACCTGCGTGCGGTTGAGCGACGACGTGCGCGCGATCCACGTGACGTCGCTCACTTCGTCGTTGCGGCCGAGCGTGGCGTAGAAGAGGACGGTGCCGATCCCTCCGGCCAGAACGCCGCGCTCGAACGCGCTGCCACGCGCGTGCGGAATGTCCAGGATCGCCTCGTTCAGTAGCAACTGCACGATCATCCCGCTGCTCGAGAAGACGAGCTGCTTGCCCGGATCGAGCGTGCCGTTGATGCCGGAGTACACGGTGGGGCGCGACTTGTCGAAGCCGATCCGCGGGTGGGCGCCCACCGCCACCGAGGAGAGCAGGTGTCCCCCTTCGTGCGCGAGCAGACTGGTGGCGACGCCCAGGGAAAAGCGCACCCATCCTCCGCCCGGGCGCGCCACGTCCGGCGCCGGACGCTCGACCACGGCGGTGTCCGCGGCGATGGACGTGCTGTCCGCCCTGACGGGCGCGGGACCGGCGTCCTGCGCTCGCGCGCCGCGGAGCGGGAACAGCGCGGCAACGGCGATCATGGACGTGAGCACGAGAGCGCGCGCGTAGAGCGAGCGCCGCTCGGGTGAAGCATGGCATGTGGCGCTACGGCGCGCCGGGGCCCTGCCGGGCGTGGCGAGGGAGAGCATCTTCTGGTAGACGAGCGAGCGGGGTGGAGGGTCAGGAGCGCACGGCGGCGCGCCTGTGGCCTGGCGGGGAGTGAGCGTGGAGAGCGATCAGGATCTGGACGCGTGGCTCCGCGGGGAGCGGAGCAGGCCGGAAGAGCGAGACCGGCCTCGCGGTGATGCGAGCGACACAGTATAACACCATTCGCCCTGGCGCGCGACGACTCGGCGATCAGTTCGGCGATGGCACCGGAGGAGGACGATGGAGCAGGTGGAGGTGACGGGAACCGGCATCACGATGAGCCGCATCGGGCTGGGGACGTGGGCGATCGGTGGGTACTGGTGGGGAGGGGGGAGCGATGATGCGCAGGCCGTCCGCACCATTCACGCGGCGCTCGATCGGGGGATCACGCTCATCGACACGGCGCCGGTCTACGGCTTCGGCCACGCCGAGCAGGTGGTGGGCGCCGCGCTCGCGGGCGGCCACCGGCAGCGCGCGATCGTGGCGACCAAGGCGGGGCTCCGCTGGTCGCGGCGAGGTGTCACGCGCGACTCCTCGCGCGCGGCGCTCGTGCGCGAGGTGGACGACTCGCTCCGCCGCCTGCGCACCGATCGGATCGACATCTACCAGCTCCACTGGCCCGACGCGCGCACGCCGGTGGACGAGACGGCCGACACGCTGCTCGCGCTCCATCGCGCGGGGAAGATCCGCGCGATCGGGGTGAGCAACTTTTCCCCCGCGCAGATGGATGCGTTCCGCGCGGCGGCGCCGCTGCACACGGCGCAGCCGCCGTACAACGTGTTCGAGCGCGCGGCCGAGCGCGACGTGCTCCCCTACTGCGCGCAGCACGGGATCACGACGCTCACCTACGGCGCGCTCTGTCGCGGGCTCCTGAGCGGGCGCATGCGCCGCGACACGACCTTCCCCAAGGACGACCTGCGCGCCACCGATCCCAGGTTCCGCGCGCCGCGCTACGCGCAGTACGTCGCCGCGGTGGAGGAGCTCGACCGTCTGGCGCGGGAGCGGTTCGGGCATGGCGTGCTGCAGCTCGCGGTGCGGTGGGTGCTCGACCAGCCGGGGGTGGGGAGCGCGCTCTGGGGCGCGCGGCGTCCCGAGCAGCTCGATCCCGTGGAAGGCGTGATGGGGTGGTCGCTGGACGACGATGCGCGCCGAGCAGTGGTGGAGATCGTCGAGCGTTGCGTGCGCGATCCGGTGGGGCCGGAGTTCATGGCGCCCCCCGAATCGGGACAACCGGCGGTCGCGCGCGTGTGAGCACGCGGCGCGCATCCGGCGCGCCAGCACTTTCCGCCATGGCGGCGTATGTTTCTCTGACACGCCGATGTGCGCGCGGGAAGGGCGTCCGCCCCATCCTGCGCTGACACCTCTCCAGCAGCGGAGACTTCGTGAGACACCACCGTACGATTGGCCGCGCGGCCGCAGTGCTCGCGGCGCTCGTGCTGTGCGCGGCGCCGCTCGCCGCCCAGACCACCACCCTGCCGCTCAAGCACGCGCCCCGTCCCACCACGGCGGGGATCACCGCCGCCGACCTCATGACGCGGCTCTACATCTTTGCCGACGACTCGATGCTCGGCCGCCGCGCCGGCGAGGAAGGCAATCTCAAGGGAACCGCGTACATCGCCAACGAGCTGCGCCGGATCGGGCTGCAGCCGGCCGGCGACAGCGGGACGTACTTCCAGAACGTGCCGCTTGTGGAGCGCGCTGCCGATTCCGCGGCGTCGCACCTGGCGGCGAACGGGACGACCTTCGCCTACGGCAGCGATTTCATCGTGCTCGCCAACGGCGAATCCGCCACGCTCGACAACGTGCCGGCCATCTTCGGCGGCGTCATGGGCAGCGATGACATGCTCCCCGCCGAGCAGGGAGCGGGGAAAGTGGTGGTCTTCGCGCTCGGCCGCGGGTTTCGCATCCAGGTGGGCCCGGAGTGGAGCGACGCGGCCGGAATCCTGGTGGTCGCGCTCGACCGGCTGCCGCCGCAGGCTCGCGGTTTCCTTGCGCGCCCCAGCGTGCGGCTCGAGGATCCCGCCACATCCACACGGCGCGCGCCGGCACCGGCGTTCGTGAGCAACCACGTGGCCGAGGTGCTCTTCGGCAAGCCGATCGACAGCGTGAGCGTGGGGACGACCGGCGGCACGGTGCAGGGGGCGATCGTCGTGCGCGCCACCGCCGCGCCCGCGCGCAACGTCGTCGCCATCCTTCCGGGCAGCGATCCCAAGCTCAAGGGCGAGTACGTGGCCATCGGCGCGCACAACGACCACATCGGCATTCGCCACCCGGCGGTGGACGCCGATTCGCTGCGCGCGTTCAACCAGGCGGCGTGGGTGATGCGCGACAGCGACCCGAACAAGCCCGCCCCGCCGCGCAGCGAGACCGCACAGATCCGCGTGAACATGGACAGCCTCCGGCAGATCGGACCGGCGCACCTGGATTCCATCAACAATGGCGCCGACGATGACGGCTCCGGCTCGGTGACGGTGCTCGAGATCGCGCAGAATCTGGCGGCATCCAGGCAGCGCCCCAAGCGGTCGATCCTTTTCGTCTGGCACACCGGCGAGGAGCTGGGGCTGCTCGGCTCGCGCTGGTACACCGATCATCCCACCGTACCGCGCGACTCGATCGTCGCGCAGCTCAACATGGACATGGTGGGACGCGGCGATTCGACCGACCTCGCGGGCGGCGGCCCGGGGTACCTGGAGCTGGTGGGATCGCGCCGGCTCTCCACCGAGCTGGGCGACATCGTGGAGGAGGTGAACAAGCGGCAGCCCATGCCGCTCACCTTCGACTACCGCTTCGACGCGAACGGCCACCCGGAGCGCATCTACTGCCGCAGCGATCACTACATGTACGCGCGCTACGGGATCCCGATCGTCTTCTTCACCACCGGCTTGCACGCCGACTATCACCAGGTGACGGACGAGCCGCAGTACATCGACTACGAGCACATGGCGCGCGTGGCGAACTTCGTGCGCGACGTGGCGCTCACCGTCGCCAACCTCGATCACCGTCCGGTGGTGGACAAGCCCAAGCCCGATCCCAACGGCCAGTGCGTCCAGTGAGCGTGGCGAGCCCCTGACTCAGCAGGGATAGCTCAGGAGACCAGCTCGCGAGCCGGGGGTGGCGCAGGTGCCGCTTCCGGCTCGCGCGCACGGAGCGCGGCCACGGCGGTGACGAGCTGCCACCCGGAGAGGAGCGCCACCGCGCCGAGATTCATCCGGCTCCCTTCGTCGAACGCCACCGCGCCCACCAGCCCACCCGCGGCAGCCAGCCACGCGAGCAGCGCGTACCATCGCGAGCGCGTGCGGTCGCGCCATTCGGCGGCGCCGAGCATGGCCGCGCCGAGGGCGACGATGAGATTCCCGAATCGGGCGGCCACGGTGCCGATGGGATGCGTGATGTCGTAGATGGCGAGCATGGCGCCGTCGCCGCCGGCAAAGCGCGACGCCGCGTGCCAGCCGGCGGACACCATGTATCCCGCATCGAGCCCGTTGATGCCGAGCCCCACGACCAGGAGCAGCATCGCCAGTGCGAGCGACGGCGAGATGCCGCACCCCTGGAAGAGTCGCACTCCCACTCCCATCATCACGAGCGCGGTGCCGGCGAGCATCGCGAGGTGGATGGCGCGCCACGATCCGGTGGCGGCGATGAGCCGCAGGTCGGTGGCGGCATCGCCCGTCAGCATGGGGTGCAGCACGGCACCTGCGCCGAGGAGCGCCATGCCGGCGAGCAGCACGATGGCGAGCACACGCGAGAGGGATGTCATGGGGGAGCTCCTGAACCCGTCGGTCACGAAAGCTGCGCGCACACCGTCGGCCGGGCAACAGCCCCGCGTGTGTCTGGTGACGGGCGCGAGCGCGGGGATCGGGAAAGCCGCATCGGTGGAGCTGGCGCGGCGCGGCATGCGCGTGGTGATGCTCTGTCGCGACGCGGAGCGCGGCGAACGCGCGCGGCGCGATGTCGCCGCGGAGGCGCAGCACGCGCCGGAGCTCGTGATCGCCGACCTCGCATCGCTCGACGCGGTGCGCCAGGGTGCCGCCGAGATCGCGCGGCGGTGGCCGGCCATCCACGTGCTCATCAACAACGCCGGCGTGAGTCTCGCCCGCCGCGCGGTGAGCGTGGACGGCTTCGAGATGACGCTCGCCGTCAACCATCTGGCGCCCTTCCTGCTCACGCAGCTGCTCCTGCCGCAACTGCTTGCCGCTCCACCCGCGCGCATCGTGAACGTGACCTCCCGACTCGAGCGCGCCGGCCGGATTCACTTCGACGACCTGCAGTGCGAGCGCCGGTACAGCCGCACGCGGGCGTACAATCAGTCCAAGCTGGCGAACGTGCTCTTCACGTACGAGCTGGCCGACCGGCTGCGCGGCACGGGCGTCACGGTCAACTGCATCCACCCTGGCTTCGTGGCCACCGAGCTCATGCGCGACCTGCCGCGCTGGGTGCGCCGGCTCTACGAGCCGTTCATCGCCACGCCCGAGGAGGGCGCGCGCGGCGTGGTGCATCTCGCCTGCGCCGCGGAGCTGGAGGGCGTGACCGGGTGCTACTTCGAGCGCGACGGAGTGGAACGCGCATCGTCGGCGCGCTCGCACGATGCAGAGCTCCGCGCGCGGTTGTGGCGGGTGAGCGAGGAGCTGGCGAGGCTCGGCCACGCGCCAGCGTAGCGTCTCATGGCGGCACGGCCAAGTACAGTGTAGCGTTGGAGTCATGACACATCGTGTTCGTTCCGACAGCACGCCGGTCGCTCACGGCAGCGGCGGGAGTCCGATCGCTCGCGTGGGTATCGCGGGCGCCGATCTTACGAAGGCGGAACGCCTGGCGCGCACGTTCGCGCTGTCCGCGTTCGTGCGGGACCTGGCATGGGCTGGGGCGATGCGACACGCCGCCGGGCGCGGCCCCCACGCAGTGCGTGAGCGGTTTCTCGAGCAGCTATACGGCCATGACGCCTCGGCTGCCCTGCGACGTCTGACCGCGCGACTGTGAGCGACGGGTCCGAGCTCCTTGCCGCCATCGAACGTGTGGTGCGCGCCCTGGACGAGCACCGCATTCCATATTTCATCACCGGTTCCGTAGCCAGCAGCGTGCACGGTGAGTATCGGGCGACAAACGATGTCGATATCGTCGCGAATCTCTCTCCTGCGAATGTCGGGTCGCTCCTTGCCGAATTGCAGGGGACCTTCGTTGCCGATGCGGAGCAAGCGCGCACCGCGGTGGCCTCGGGCACGAGCTTCAACCTGATCGACCGAGGAACTTTCCTCGAAGTCGATGTATTCCCGTCTACCACGGAGTTCGAGCGACAGGCTCAGCAGCGCGCCGAGTCCATCGTGCCTCCCGGCGGTACGCGCGCGCTGCGAGTCGCGACCGTGGAAGACATCCTCCTCGCCAAACTGCGCTGGTATCGACTGGGCGGCGAGGCATCAGAGGTACAGCAGCGCGACATCCGGGGGATCATCGCGCTGAATCGGGGAGCGCTGGACCTGGAGCACCTGAAACGGTGGTCCGTCGCGCTCGGAATTGTGGATCTGACGGAGCGCTTCCTCGCGGATTGAGTCTGCTCCTGGCAGACTGGCTGCCGTCGGCGGGAGAGCAGCGTGGTCCGACGACTTCGAGTCGGCGTTTCGCCACCATCCTGCGAGGAAAGCGGAAGCACCGGCCGACGTACTCGCGTCTCCAGCGCGCAGGCGCTGCGCGTCGACTAGGGGCGCCGCCCCTCCAGGTACACCACGCCGCCGCTCGCCGTCCCGCTCATCATGTCCGTGGTGCCGTCGCCGTTCACGTCACCGAAGGTGGGCGCGGAGAGCGGTGGGATCCACGGAAGCGACCGCGTGAGCGCGCTGTCGCTCTCGAAGCGCGGCTCCTGCCGCGTGCCCACGTTGCGATAGACGAGCGGCGGCCCCGCTTCCGTGCCGACCACCAGATCGAGCAACCCGTCGCCATCCAGGTCCACGAGCGCCGGCGCGCTTCGCCGCCCGACGCGGATGCCATCCAGGCTGTCGCTCACCAGCGCGAAGTGCGGCGCCGTTCGTGTGCCATCGTTCCGATAGTAGTTGAGCGTGCCGGAGGATTCGCCGACGATCGCATCCAGCAGTCCGTCGCCCGTGAGATCGCCGAGCGCCGGGGTGGCGTAGCTGCCGCGCGTGAGACGGAGCAGCGCGCTGTCGGCCAGCACGAAGCGCGGCTGCGTCCGCGTTCCCTCGTTGCGGTAGTACTGCACCGCGTCGCGCCAGCTCCCCGCCACGAGATCGGGGTCGCCGTCCCCATCCAGGTCGGCGAACGCGGGAACGTAGTGGAACTCCCCCGACACGCCGGGCAACCGTGCTGCGGCGTGGTACTCCGGCGCGCGCGCGGTGCCGCGGTTCTCGTAGACGAACATGGCCGCCGTCCCCGGATTCGTCGGTTCGATCTTGTTGCCGATCACGAGATCCAGATCGCCGTCGCCATCCAGATCGACGAGCGCCGGACTGCTCTCGCTCCCCACGTCGATGGACGAGAGGAACGTCGTCGTGCGCACCGCGAACGCCATCCGGCCGGTCTGCTCCAGATAGTACAGATTGCCGCGCGACGTGCGGTCGGGCGCGAACGCGCCGCCGAGCGCGCCCACGAGCACATCCAGATCGCCATCGCCATCCAGGTCGGCCACCGCGGGCGCGTTGTACCCGCTCGTCCTGAGCGGCTGGTTGGCGGGAAACACCACCGTGTCGCGCCCGATCACCGGCGCGGCGCAGCTCCCCGTGTTCACCAGCCAGAGCAGCCCCGGCTCGAAGAAGTCCCCCCAGAGCAGGTCAGGATCGCCATCCTGATCGATGTCGGAGACGACCATCGTGTTCGCGCCGTGCGCGCTGCCGAACGTCTGGCCGATGATCCGGATGTGCTGGAACGAGTCGGTGACGAACGCGAACGGCGGCAGCGCATCGGACGAACGTGACGCGCGCGCGGGCTGCGCTTCCCGCGCCGCGCGCGCGTCCGGCGTCGCGTCGCGGCTCACCGCTCCCATGCCGGCCGGCACGGTGGACTGCGTGGCCTCGTAGCGCGTCACCATTCCGGTGGCGCGGCCGAGGAGCAGATCGAGCTTGCCGTCGCAATCGATGTCGACGATCTGCGGGATGTTCTGCCGGTCGCTGAAGATCGCCGTGTCCGCCGCGTCGCGGAGCGTATCGACGGCCAGCACGAAGCGCGCATCGCGCGCCGAACCGGTGTTCCGGAACACGCGCAGATAGCTGAACGGCGATTCGGCAAAGAGGTCCAGGTCGCCGTCGCCATCCACGTCCACGAACCGGCTCCACTCGCCCACGTCGAGATCCTGGTAGCGATCCGTGCGCCAGACGAAGCGCGGCGCGGTGCGCGTGCCGGTGTTCTCGAAGAACATCATCCGGCCGGTGTATTCCTGCGCGAAGAGATCCAGGTCGCCGTCCCCATCGATGTCCACCAGTTGCGGGCGTGGATGATCCAGCCCGCCCAGGAAGGGAACGTCGTAGCGCGCGCCCGCGCTGTCGAAGGCGGGGAACGGCGCCACACGCAGGGTGAACCGCTGCGCGGAGGTCTCCGTGCGCGCCGATGCGGGAGACACGCGCTGCGCGGCCGCGCACGCCACCACGCACGACAGGGCCGCCGCGCCGACGATCGCCGCGGCGGCCCTGCGCGAACTGCCGAGCGTCATGGACGGCCGGTGAGGCTCATCCCCACCGCGTCGCCATCGGTCTCGATCACGCGCGAGATGGTGTGTCGCGCACGGTCGATCGCCACCACCGTGCCCGTGCCCTTCGGCCGCGGATGCGCGGGCGTGTACGCGCCCTGCTGGTTGTGATTGGACACGAACACGGTGCGCCCGTCGGGAGAGATCACGATGCCGTGCGGCTCGGCCAATCCGTTCCCCTTCACCACCGCGTCCACCTTCCACGTGCCCGCGTCGATCGCGGTGACGCTGTTCCCGCGCTGACTGCCGAGCCACACCTGCTTGCCGTCGGGAGTGAAGGAGACGTGCCACGGCCACGGGTCCACCGGGATCACGTCGAGCTGCCGCAGCGCGGTCGGCGTGGTGGCATCGAATACCAGCACGGCGCTCCCCATCTGGTCCGTCCCCACCATGCGCGTGCCGTCGGGAGACACTGCCAGCTCGACGATCATGCGCATCGAATCGCCGGGGATCTTGCTGAGCGTCACCTGCTCGCTGTTGCCGTTGATGGTGGCGATCTGGTTCTCCGCCAGGCTCCCGACGTACGCGTAGCCGCCGCGCGGATCCACCGCCACCGCGTGCGGGCGCGGAATGAAGACGTCCACCTCATCCACCGTCATGGTGGAGCGGTGGATGATCCCCACCCGCTGCGGCGGATTCACCGCCGACATCGTGCGCGTGGCGTACAGGAGATCGCTCTTGGGATCGAGCGCGAGCAGCCCGGGAATTTCCATGGTCGCCTTCGCCACCACGTGATTGTTCCGGTCGAACTTCACCACCGCGTTCGCGCCGATGAGGCTCGCGTACCAGTACGAGCCGTCCGGCTCCACCGCCGTGTCGTGCGGCTTGGCGGTGGCGGGAAAGCCCAGCTTCTGCAGGTCGACGGTGGTGATGAGCGAATCGGTGAGCGGATCGATGACCGAGATCGTGGCCGCGGTCTGATTGGCCACGTAGATCCTGGCCTCGGCCGCCTGCGCGCGAGCATGCGTGGCCGACGCGGGCGCTGCGCCCGGTGCCGCGCCGCGCGCCGCGCGTACGCTCGGCGTGGGTAACGCCGCCGTCGTGTGCGGCACAGGCTGCGCGCACGCAGCGACGAGGGCCGCCAGCACCGTCACCGCCCACGCCCTGCCGCACCACCGGCGCCCGCCGCGCGCGACCTCTGCACCTGCCGTCGCGCGCGTGCACGCACGGTCGAACATCATCGCGTTACTACGCATGGAACGCCTCCCGCGCGCGGCGGCGGCGCATCGCGATGCCCCGCAGCCGCGTGCCGACGCTGGTCACGGGACGAGTTGGCGAGGACGCGGCTTGAGCATGAAGACCCCTTCCCCGATGCTGGTGACGACCACCGTGCCGCTCTTGAAGAAGGGATAGTTGCTCCACGAGCCGGCGAAGCCGGGCTCGTCCGGTCCCACCGGATGCGTGTCGAAGAATCCGATCTCGGTGGGATGCGTCGGGTCGCTGATGTCGAGCACGCGCAACCCGCTCACGTAGTTCGACTCGTACATCGTGTTCCCCACGATGTACAGGTTGTGGTCGGTGGCGCGGTTCTTCGACACGTACTGCGTGACGAGGATCGGGTCCGTGGGATCGCTCACGTCCCACACCATCGTGCGCGTCCCCTGCACCTGCCCTTCCAGCTCGTCGAGCTCGTCGTCCATGAAGAAGTACTTCTGATCGTCGGTGAGCCACCCCTGGTGCGTGTAGCCCACGTTCGGATACCCCACGTGCGCGAGTGCCACCGGATGCTTCTTGTCGGTGACATCGGCAATGCCGAGCGCCGTCTCGCTGGAGTTGAAGCACAGCTCGCGCCCGCGGAACTTCGCGGCCGGTCCGTGATACACCACGCACTGTGCGTCGTGGATGTAGCCCGTGCCCGCGCGCCCGGTGGCCGGATCGGCGAAGCATCCGGCAAAGGTGGGCTGCTCCGGCGAGCGGATGTCGATCATGTGCAGCCCGCCGCCGCACGTCTCTCCCCCCTGCCCGTTCCCCACCGTGTAGGCGAACCCGGTGGCGGTGTCGATGACGATGTTGTGCGCGCTCGCGATCCGGTCGTAGTGCGCATCCTCGGTGAAGGTGACGGGTACGCCCTTCACGTCGCGCAGCCGGGTGAGATCGAACACCTGCATCCCGTGCGGCCCAGCGCCATCGGCCACCACGTACGCGTGGTTCTTGTAGACCTTGATGTCGCGCCAGGGCGCCGACTGGGAGTTCGGCGTCTTGGGGAGGGAGCCGAGGTACCGCGGATGCATGGCGTCGGTGATGTCCACGAACGCGGTGCCATCCATGCGCCCGATGAGCGCGTACTCGTGCCCGGTCTGCGGGTCGGTCCACCCCCACATATCGTTGAGCGCCACGCCGCGCGCGCCGCCAATCTCGGAGATCGGCAGGAAGGAGAGCAGGTCGACGTTGCTGCAATCGAAGATGTTGGCCTTGCCCGAGGCGCAGCTCACCTTCTTCCCGGTGATGGACGTCAACCCCTTGCTGTCGCCGTGCACCGCGCTGGCCACGGACCACGAGTTGTTCGCCGTGCGCATGATCAGCGCCTGCCCTTCTCCGTAGTCCGCATTCGGCATCCCGACGAGCACCACGTTCCCGCCGACGGCAATCGACCCGCCGAATCCGGTGGTCGAATCCGGCGTGGGGAGCGCGGCAGCGCGCGACCAACTGCCCGATGCATCGCGCTCGATACGATAGATGCGTCCTGCACCGTCGTTCGCGCGCGGCGCGCTCACGAGCACGGCATCGCCATCGAACGCGATCGCCGACCCGAAGACAGCGGACGTCCCATTCACCGGGAGCAAGCGCGCGGACTCGGTCCACCGCCCGGTCGCGTCGTTATGCCGATACACGAACACGGCGCCCGTGCCGGCGAACGCTCCCGGCGCCGAGACGAAGATCTCGCCGTCGCGCGCGGCGACCACGTCGCCGAACCCGGCACGCGCGTCCACACCGCGCGCCAACAGCCGCGCCTCCTGCTTCCACTGGCCGGACGCGTCGCGCACGAACACGTACGCCGCGCCCGCGGCAGAGTCCTTCTGCACCGCACCGACCACCACACGCTCCGCACCCGCGTTGCCGTTCACCACGGCCACCGCGACGCCGAAGAAATCGCCCGCCGCCCGGTCGTCCGCGCGGAGCGTCCCCTCTTCCTTCCACCCGGACGCACCGCGCCGGAAGACGTACACCACGCCGGCGGTGCTGTCCTTGGCCAGCGAGGACACCAGCGCGAGGTCTCCGGACAGCGCCACCGCGCGACCGACGGCGTCCCCCGCCGCGATGTCCGACGGCACGAGCTTGGCCGTCTGCTTCCACGCGCCGGAGGCATCGCGCGTGAACACGTACGCGGCGCCACGCTCGCCGTCCACCGTGGTCGCGCCCACCAGCATGGTGGCGCCATCCACCGCGATCGCGCGCCCGAAGTGGTCGTTGTTGCTCGCGTCACCCGCGTGCAATGTGGCTGCGAGCTTCCACGTTCCCCCCGTGGCGCGATAGACGTACACCGCGCCGGGTGCGTACTCGTTGAGCGGCTCTCCCACGTACAGCTCGTGGTCGCCGGACGCCACCGCGCTGGCGAAGTTCTGCGCGGTGACCGTCGGGGCCGCCAGCACGAAGGCCAGCGCTGCCGTGAGCGCGCCGAGGACAGGAACACGGGACCTGGTCATGGGACGATTCCACCTCCGCAGGGGGACAGGATGTGGTGGCCACGAACGGCGCGAGCGCTCCGATGACGGAGCACGGAGCGCGGCGACCGTGGACCGCACGTGCCGCGATCGCGGCGGGAGCCACCAGCTTCCGGTAGCAGGACTATACCTTCCGTGCGGGGGGCCGTGCCAGGGCTGGCGGCCAGCGCGAGCAACCCCCATCGCCAGACAGGGGTCCAATGCGCTAAACATGTACGCGTCCGGCTCGGCCGGCGTTTCACGAACACGCGCCGCGCGCCCCTCTCCGCCAGCGTATGTCGCGCGTGGCCAGGGCATGTCGCGCATGCCGCGCGTTTCGTGCATCGCGATCGCTCCACCCACGCACGGAGTCCACTGCCGCATGTTCACCCTTCTGCAGGATCTCCGCTACGCCTTCCGCTCGCTGCGTCGCGCGCCGGCGTTCGCGATCGTCGCCGTGCTCTGCCTCGGTCTGGGGATCGGCGCCAACTCGGCGATGTTCAGTCTGATCGACGCGCTGCTCTTCCGTCCCCCCGCACGCGTGAGCGATCCGGATCAGGTAGTGCGCCTGAGCGTCGCGATGACCGATCCGACACGCGGCCCCATGCCGACCATGTCGCTCTCGTATTCGCAGTTCACCGCGCTCCACGATGGCGTGCACCAGTTCTCCGGCCTGGCGGCGTTCTCCAGCACCAGCGCCACGCTCGGACACGGCGCCACATCGCGCGACGTGCAGGTGATCCTCGCGTCGGGCGACTACTTCTCCACCCTCGGTGTGCGTCCCGAGATCGGCCGGTTCCTCACGCGGGACGACGACGTGCAGCCGCATGGTGTGCCGGTGGTCGTGCTCAGTCACCGGTATTGGGCCAACCGGATGGGATCGGACCCGACGGTGCTCGGCAAGCCGCTCGAGTTGAACGGAAAGAGCTACACCGTGGTGGGGGTGGCTCCGCAGCACTTCGTCGGCGTGGACCTCGACCAACCGGATCTGTGGGCGCCGCTCGCCGCGGCGGGGGACTTGGGGCTCCCCCCGGAGGGGGTGACGTCGCCCACCATGTACTGGCTCACCGTCGTAGGGCGGCTCGCTCCGACCGTGCGGCGCGAGCAGGCGCGCGCCGCCGCGACATCGGCGCTGCGCGCGGTGCAGGAGCAACTGGGTGTCATCACGCCCATCGGCGGCGGTGGCCCGGGAGGCGGGCGTCAGGTTCAGATCACCATGCGCACGAACGCAGCCCCGCCTGGCGGTGCTCCGGCTGGCGGAGCTCCCGCGGCCGCCGCGCCGCAGCGCGTTGCACCACAAACCGGCGCGCCGGACGCGCGCGCGGGAGCGCCTGCCGCGGTAGAGCGCGCCGCGCCCACGCTCACCGTCTCGCTCGATGATCTCGTCTCGCAGTCGCGCGCGACGCTCGGGCGCGGCGCGGGAGGCCAGCCGCTCCCCGTCTCACTCTGGCTGCTCGTGGTGAGCGGGGTGGTGCTCCTCATCGCGTGCGCGAACGTGGCGAACCTGCTCCTCGCGCGTGCCACGCAGCGCCGGCAGGAGGTGGCCGTGCGCCTCTCGCTCGGCGCGCCGCGTGCGCGCATCACGCGGCAGTTCCTGACGGAGAGTCTCGTACTCGCGCTGGCGGGCGCGGCAGTAGCGGTCGTGCTCACGCTCCTCACGGCGCGGCTGGTGAACGCACTGCCGCTCCCGCCCCTGGATCATCTGGTGAGCGCTCGCGTGCTGGCGTTCACCTTCGGCGTGGCCGTGGTGTCCACGCTCGCCTTCGGGCTCGTCCCCGCGCTGCGCGCCTCGCGTCCCGACCTCACCGTGGCGCTCAAGGACACCGCCGGCCGCGGGCGCGCGGCGCGCTCCCTCACGCGCAACGCGCTCATGGTCGTGCAGCTCGCGCTCTCCCTCGTGCTGCTCGTGGGCGCTGCGCTGCTCGTGCGGAGCCTGCACAACGTCCGCGCCATCAACGTGGGGATGGATCTCGACCGGGTGGCCACCGCGTCGGTGGACCTCCGCTCGCGCGGGATGGCGCCCCCCGACATCCGCGCCTTCTTCGATCGCGCCGCCGATCGCCTGCGCGCCATTCCCGGCGTGGCGCAGGTGTCGCTCGCCCAGGCGGTGCCCTTCCGGATGATCATGATGCGCATGGTGCGCATCCCCGGCACCGCGGCGGCGGACGAGCCGGTGCGCGCGCTCACGAACGTGGTGGACGAGCACTACTTCGAGACGTTGGGCATTCCGCTCCGCGCCGGCCGTGTGTTCACCGACCAGGATCGGATCGGCACGCCGGAGGTGGCCGTCGTGAGCGAGACGTTCGCGCGCCGCTACTGGCCCGAGGAGAGCGCGATCGGCAAGTGCATTGCCGGACGCGATGGCACGTGCATCACCGTAGTGGGCGTCGTGGCCGACACGCGCACCGCGGGTCTCATGACCGATCCGGAGCCGTTCTTCTACGTGGCGCTCGGCCAGGCGGAGCCGACGAGATTCGCAAGCCTGCAGCTCCACGTCCGCGCGCGCGGCGCGCCGGAGCAGCTCGCCCCCGCCATCCGGCGCGAGATGCTCGCGCTCGATCCCAACCTGCCGTACATCACCGTCGAGCCGATGACGAACCTCGTGCGCCCGCAGCTCCGTCCATGGCAGATGGGGACGCTCGCGTTCGGCATCTTCGGCGCGCTCGCGCTCGTCCTCGCCGCCACCGGACTCTACGGCGTGATCTCCTTCGTGGTGGCGCAGCGCACGCATGAGATGGGGATCCGGATGGCACTCGGCGCGCAGCGCGGCGACGTGATGCGGCTGGTGCTGTCGCAGAGCGGCGCGCTCGTGGCCATCGGCACGGTGGTCGGCGTGGCGGGCGCCGCGGTGGGCACGCGCGCGCTGCGCGGGCTCGTCTACGGCGTGAGTCCCACCGACGTGCCCACCTTCGGCGCGATCGTGGCACTTCTGGCGCTCGTCTCGCTGGTGGCATCGTGGGCGCCGGCACGCCGCGCCACGCGCGTGGACCCCATGGTCGCGCTCCGCTCGGAGTGAGGGCGGTGGCGCGGCGCCAGCGCGCCGCGTGACCGCCTCACGTCGCGTGACGATTGCAGCTGCGTGACGATCTCACGTCGCGCGACGATTGCAGCTGCGTGACCATCTCACGTCGCGTGACGATTGCGCGTCCTGCGACCGGGTTACGTCACTCGATGCGCGCGAGCTCCCGCAGTTGCGGGACGCTCGCGCTCGTCGCGCCCACCACGCCCAACGCGGCAATGCCGCCGATGATCACCGCCGGCACCGCGCCCAGGAGACGTGCCGTCACCCCGGACTCGAACGCGCCCAGCTCGTTGGACGATCCGACGAAGATCGAGTTGATGGACATCATGCGCCCGAGCAGGTGCCGGGGAACGAGCGTCTGCAGGAGGAGCGAGCGGATCTGCACGCTCACGTTGTCCGCCATGCCGCTCACGCCGAGCAGCACGAGCGAGAGACCCATGCTGCGCGACAGCCCGAAGCCGATGATGCACGTGCCGAACACGGCCACCGCGGTGAGCAGCGAGCGCCCGGCGCGCGCGAACGGCGCGCGATGCGCCAGATAGAGCGACATGATCACCGCGCCCACCGCCGGCGCGGCACGCAGCACGCCCAGCCCTTCCGGGCCGACGTGCAGGATGTCGGCCGCGAACACGGGGAGCAGCGCCTCCGCGCCTCCCATCAGCACCGAGAGCACATCGAGCAGCATGGCGCCAAGGAGCACGCGCTGGCCGGCGAGAAAGCGCAGGCTCGAGAGGAAACCCTCCACCACCGAGCCGGTGGAGCTGGCTGCCGATGCGTCGGGGGGGATGTCGCGGATGCGCCAGACGCTGAAAATCGCGATCACCAGCAGCAGCGCATCCATCACGTAGGCGAGCGGTGCCGAGCCGAAGCCGTACACCAGCCCGCCAATGGCGGGGCCGAGGACGGCAGCGCCCTGCCAGGTGGAGCTGCGCCACGCCACCGCATTGGCGTAGAGCGAGCGCGGAACGATGTCCACGCCCAGCGCGCTGCGCGCCGGCTGGTAGAAGCTGCGCGCGCTTCCGTTGACGAAGATGACGATGTAGAACGGCCACGCCCCCGCGCGCCGGATCAGCGACACATCGAGCGACAGCGCGAGCAGCGCGACCGAGCAGAGAAAGAGGACGGCGAGCGCGCCGCGCGTGACGCTGCGCCGGCTCCGCCGGTCGGCGGCGTGGCCGGCGAGCGGGGAGAACCCGATGAACGGGATCGCCTCGGACAGTCCGATGATGCCGAGCGAGAGCGGGTCGTGCGTGATGCTGTACACCTGCCACGACACCACCAATACCTGCGCCTGCGCCGCGATCGTCGCGGTGAGCACGCAGAGGATGTACCAGCGAAAGTCAGGAAGCTGGAACGATGCGTAGGCGTCGTGTCGCTGCGGAGGAGCAGGAGACGGAACGGGTGGGACAGCGTGGCTTCCGCTGGACATGTGGGACGGGCGTGATCGGGCGGCGCGATGCAGGCGCACCGCACGCGGCGTCGGATGCTATCGGCGTGCCGCCCGCAGCGCAACGTGTGGACGGCCGAACGGATGACCCGTACCGTCATCCGGTGTCACCGCGTGCAGCCCCCCAGGCGACGCCCTGTACCGCCGCATGCCGTCGCCGTCTACAGCCATCTGGCGTCACCCTGTACCGCGCGACATCTTCCCGCCCGTTCGTCCGCACTTCCCTGCACCGGAGATCCACGCCGTGACCACGCCATCCTCGTCCGCGCGTTCCCTCGTTCACCGAATCGCCACGCCCCTTGCATTCACTATATGGGCGGCCGCCTTCGTCGTGATGGCCGCACTCGCCGCGCCAGCGCGTGCGCAGGAGCCCGAGGCGCCCAAGAACCTCAAGGTCCTCCCCAAGGACCTCACGCGCGATTCGGTCGTGCAGATCATGCGCGGCTTCGCCGCCGGACTGGGCGTCCGGTGTGAGTTCTGTCACGCCGAGGACACCACGGCCAGACAGGCGGGCCCGGGCGGACGCGTGCGGCTGGACTTCGCGTCCGACGCGAAGGAGACCAAGCGGAAGGCGCGCGTGATGCTGCGGATGGTGGACAGTATCAACAGCGTCTTCCTGGCCAGCCTTCCCGCGCGGCACGACCCGCCGGTGACGGTGACGTGCATCACCTGCCACCGCGGCTCGGAGCTGCCGCGGACGCTTCCCGCGGTGCTCGCCGAGACGATCGACCGCGCCGGCGTGGACTCGGCCATTGCGCAGTACCGCGCCCTGCGCGCCGACATGGTGTCAGGACGCTATGACTTCAGCGAGATCTCGCTCGACGAGCTCGCCCAGTCGCTGGCGCGGAGCGGCAAGCCCGACGACGCCATCCGCATGCTGCAGCTCAATCAGGAGTTCAGCCCCAACTCGGCGAACATCGACGTGTTGATGGGCGCGATCTACCAGCAGCAGGGAAATCGCGACAAGGCCATCGCCGAGTATCGGGCCGCGCTCACCAAGCAGCCGAACAACCGCGCGGCACAGGCGCGGCTGCGGCAGTTGGAGGGTGGCGGGAACGAGTAGCGCGCGTCGATCAGCGCGCGGGCCGAGCGGCCGGGGGGCGATGCGCGGTTACGCGAAGGCTTCTCGCCTGCTACGCAGAGCCACCAGATAGAGGTACTGACAGACCGGCAGGCGATCGGATCCGGCTTGAGCAAAGAGCCGCCACATGGAGCGTCCAAGCGGTGGCTCTTTCCAATCAATCGTGCGAATTACAACGTCATCTGTACGTGCGTATCACGAGTCCGGTGCCGGAGGCCAGCCCCACCGAACTCCCACCCATGTGGAGCCGGACGCTCTGGCCGTCGAACTCGACGCACACGGAAACGGTCCATTCGTCCTGCTGCACAGCGTCATTCGCGACGTGGAAGACCCGGCGTGGCGATGTCGATGGACGCGCCCCACGATCCGCTGCGGAACATCGCTCGGCACAAGGCGTACTGCCGACGCCCGGCCGCTCGGATCGACCACGGCGTCGAGCGGCACCGACGAGCCTGCGGGGCGCCGGATGAGCTCGGGCTCGCACGCCAGCATGGCCGACAGGTCCCCCACGCGCTGGATCTTCGTCAGTCGCACATCGAGGACGGGCTACAGCACACGGCCGCCAGAACTTGCCCGTGCCGTCCGAGCCGCCTCGGCGGTGTGAGCGATGGCGACGTCACTCGCCTCCGGCAGGATGGTACACAGATCGGCGCGACTGGTGCAATCATCCGGGGGAGCAGGAGTAGGGTATGGGGTCAACATAGTAACGTCCGCCGTGCACTTGCACCGTGTTCACAGCTATCCAACAATCGCACGCTCGGCGGATAGATCACGATCATGGTCGCAGCGGTCTGGCAGCGCTGCCCCTCTTCCGGCCTCACCTCGGCGCGCGACGAGCGGGGGGCGCCATGCCTCGCGCTCACTAATATGGTCCTGCGGCATTGCGCCCCCGGCGATCACGGTTGTGGCGGCTGCGCGCAGTCACATGTCGGGAAGCCCGCGAAGCAATCACAACTGCAGTAGCCGTCGGCGCCGCATGTGCCGAACAGACAATCGGCCGTGCAGCATACAAGGGCGTACTCCCGATCAGCCGCGTGTAGCTTCGGAGCAACAATCGACGAAGTGAATACTCCGATCGATAGAACGGCCGTCCACTTCATGAGACGCCACGCGCGTACTCGAGCCGCGATACTCATAGATCAACTCCAGCGCTATGTGGTAGGGTGGTGAGAAGGAGACTCGCACTATCCAGGAGTGGGGATTTCCAACACCGGGATCTCGTCACAGAAGCAGTGTCCTTTGAAGAAGAGACACGAACAGTTACAGAACATCTTACCGCTGCAGCTACACGACCCGGTAAGGCAGTTCGCGCTGCAACTGCACGGTACTTCGGCTGCGTACAGCCGCGCCGCCGCGCCCTGGCCGACGAGTGCGATCACCGCCAAGACCATCGATCCCAATAACGCCCACAGCGATCTACGTCGCGCTCGTATCTGCATGTGACCTCCCTCGTGCGAGTGAATTATTGGTCAGCCGCAGCTGGACCGGTGCTACGCTCGACGGCAGCGAGCAACTCCTCGCGTTTCCGCAAGTTGAGGATGCCAACGTACTCGGCTTCCACATGACCGGCCGTCAGAAGGATAGTAGTAGGCGTTCCGTGGAGTGCGGCCCGAACAAGTGCGCTGGAATCAGCAAACACTAGAGGTACGCGGTGACCCAACGGGCCCCAATACCGCGCGAGACCTGGGTTGTCCGCTTTGCCAAGTGCCACGACATCCAGTGCCTTACTGCGAGGGTCCGTAAGCAGGTCTATCCAGTTCGCCATGTTAAGATCACACGTTCTGCAGTGGGCATCGAAGACGAGTACGAGCGTGTGGCGCGCAGTCCCCATGTCCATGGCGCTTCCGTCCGCTGCTCGATGCACTGTGACGCCCTTCCATGAGCGGCCCAATTGCACCGTACCAATCGGGGATACTGCCGGATTCAGCAATCGAACCGCTGTGCGGACAACGCGGACTGAGGACCACACGAGAAGCCCAATGCTCGCTGCAGCAACGACATAGCCGACTCTCACGGTGTGCTACCAATAGAGGGGTATGGGAGGACAAGAACGTGCTTTACTCCGAGCGAGTCTGTTCGTGTGCAATAGACACGGCGCTCGTCTACCAGCATCGGTACAATTCCCGTGGAGAAGCGAACGGACCTCTCGATCCTACGACCTGGCAGATTCACAACGTCCCAATCGCCTCCCCGACCGTCCGGGCTGAAGGCAGTGTCGAAACGACGTACCCACAGTCGAGCGGAGCTATCCCAAAGCAGCCCCGTAATGGCAGGCCGGTATAGCGAGAAGCGGTCACGCACAGTCCTCTCGAATTCGGCCACTGACCTATTCGACGGGAAGCCGTTCTCTGGCCTCCTGGCGGCAAACTCCAAGAGTGCCATGCGATCCGCGACGGTAATGGCTTGGACGCGTTCCTCAGCTTCGAAGCTCCGAGGTTGCTCCGTTGTGCGCGCCTCCAGAACCACGATCTGGTAGGGTCCACCGGGAGCGATGGCGATCGTGCCGTCAGGGCCAACTGACAAGACGGGCTCCGGTCCCAAGAGTGGCGGGGCTTCATAGCTCGTGACAGTTCCACCACCATTCGTCCGCTGGGAGGCTGCGATGGTAGGCACACGCAGTCGCAGCAGTGTGTCCCGCGTCGTCAACATCGAATCGAGCCGAACGAGACTGGCAAACTGATCTGCTCGCGCGACTCTCAGCGGATTCGGCCGTGCTTCCAAAACGTAGCCAGCGCCAGTCCACCCGATGTGTCGCGCTGTTTGTCCGAGTACTCCACCGACTGGTGAACCCAGAGGCCCGGCGTTCGGTAGGGTGATAGTTCGAAGCACGTTGCCGCTTGGCGCAAACAGCGTAACGCGCTGAAGATCTGGATCCCATACTCCGATAGCCGATCCGTCTACAATAAAGAGATTCGCTATGCCCTCGAACTCTCCAGGCCCACTGCCGCGGCGCCCCAGACCGCGTCGGAATCGTCCATCATTGATGCCATAGACGAGGACCTCGCGGCGTCCAGCATCCGCAACGTACAGCTCGCCTCGCTCGCGATTCACAACCATTGCGACGATGTCTTCAAACAGATACGCGTCCTCCCCGTCGGCCTTGCCGAACTCGAGAATGGGGTTCGCCGCGTTGACACGCACGATCTCCGATGCCGGAAGCCGTACCAATCGAACATGTCGCACAGGGGAGACCACCGGCGCCGTAAATAGATCACTAACCACTGCTGCAGTACCCGAACTACCACACGCGAGACTGGACAGGACCAGCGCGAACGCCCCACATGACCTGCCGCAGCCACGTCGGTGACCCCACCTCCCTACCACAGTCATGGCAGCGATGCGCGCGCAGAGGAAGATCGAAACACGTCGACGATTCGCAGGATAGCGTTCGGGGTGGGAAGCTGGGAGCCAGAATAGAGGACGTGATACCCCGGGCCCATGAGCGCCCAGCGCATGGGTGGTGCACCCGCGCTCGTCGTTGGTGCGAGCAGCGTGTCGTGGTTGACCAATGCAACCGCCTTCGCGGTGTAGACCGCGTCAGCGCATTGGCCAGTCGCGTCGCTCAACATCACATAGCGCACGCGAATACCACTCACCGCAGACACGGCGTCTCGAATGGCGCTCAGCGACGCGCAGGACTCGCCGCGTGAACGACCCACGTCTAGCGAATCCTCCCGTAGGAACACCCAGAACGTGTTGCCGGCGGATGCTGTCGGGAGAATGCTATCGCTAGTCGCCAGATCCACCCGCACTCCGTACGGCCACGGAGATGACGCACGCGCGTTGGCGCTTCGTTCGGCGGCAGCATCTCGCACATCCGCAATCCCGCTCAACCCGCGTGCCATCACGAACCCTGCAGCCGCGAGTCCCGCAGCGACGGCCGCCAGAAAGAGCGGCGTGGGCAATTTCATGAACGCTGTCTTGACACCGGCAATTCTCTTCGCGAGTCGCTTCGCCCCGTTTATCAAACGGCCTATGAGATGCTCCTGTGCTGGCCCGTGGTCAGGCATGGTGCGACCCCCCTTCACTCCGTCGTGGTAAGGTGGCTGCTGCCGCAACTGCTGCGACCGCAACAAGCACCGGTAACCAGGCCAGGAGCGTAGGCGGAATACTCGGAACCCGCCTCGAGGCAAGATTCGCGAAGAGCAGGGTGAATGCAACCACGACACCAGTCACAAATGTGACAATGGAAGTCCGTCGCTGCATCGTTCGATCAGACCCCAGGCGCGATTGGGGAATCAACCATCCGAGTATGGCGAGGACGGCTGGGAGTGCTCCGAGCGCAACGGGTGTCCATTGGGATAGTGCCAGCTGCCGCGCCGGGATGTTCTGAATTTGGGTAGGAGTACCCACTACCTCACCAGCGAACCCGAATAGACCTCCGTATTCCAGTGCCGCCGCGAACACTCCCACCGCAAGCACGAGCCCCAGCGGTTGCCCACGGCGTGCAGCAGCCAATCCCATCCAAAGACACCAAAACGGCAGAGCAACCAGAAAGAGGGAAAGCGACGCAATCAACCAACGCTCAACGAACGCAGTCTGCCACTGCAACGCGCCGTTGCCCGAGAAGAGAATGGGAGCAGTGAGACCTAGGGCGAGCGAGCCGACTGTGACGACCGCGAGGCAGCGTATCGACACCGCTGCTAAGGTGGATTGTCTCTTCACGCGTGTTCTCTACGTTCGTTCAGGGTCGCCGGTGCAGACCGTAGAATTACCGCACAATGTTACGGATTCGGCCGCTGCGCAGGATGAATTGCGCTACGAACTCTGCTGGCTACGGGAAGGCTAGGTTAGTGTACGTTGACAGCCCCATCAATGCCTCACTGGGTACACCGTGGTCCACCCAGGGCACATAGGCAACTACAGCGTACCCGTCTAACGCGCGCGGTCCGCCACCCCCCGGCCGTCTCGTCCGGGCATCACTAGGCACCCCAGATGCGCGACCAACGCCTCCTCAAGCACAGTCTTTGCGAGTTCCGAGGGACGGCATCCAGCGACCTGCCCTATGTGCCTGGTGAGCGTGCGTACCTTCGCATAGCCCAAGCGAGCCGCGACCTGTTTCACGTTAGTACCTGGGCGGCGCAGTGCCGCGTATGCCCAACCAACTCGGGCACAGATCAGCACCGTTCTGGCTGAAGCAATCCCGTGTCTCTCTAGCCATCGATCCAGTGCATGGCGCGCCCGGTACACAGATATTGTGTCGTGCTCAGCCAGCGCGGCCGCCGCGCGCACCAAGACTCCGAGTGTCGGAAACTCGTACGGTCGTAGCAGGACACGCCGGATAGTGCCTACGCGCGGAGCGCGACCGCCGAGCAGCCGATGCGACATCCCGCCCCAGAGACGCGCTCCCACCATGCTAGCAGTCACCTGCTCCAGTACGCGACGCAGTTGAGCGGGGGCATCGTTGTGATATCTGATCACAATCTCGTCCACTCCGTAGCGCCCGGAGGCGAGCAGAACCTTGGGGAGTCGGCCGTCGAGCTGCGCATACAGCACTACCGGGAGTGCGGGTCTGCGCCTGACGGCCGTAGCCAGTGCCACCTCCCAAGAGGCAGCGGGCCGTTCGTCTGACTCACCGTCGGGGTCGATCAGTGGATCGCAGACCAACACGTTGACGGGCTCTGGCCACTGGCGCCGCAGCCAGTCCATAAGCTCCTGCCACGACCCCACCGCCTGCAGCCGGTCATGCTGGCCGAGCGCACACCGGAGGACCTCTACTGCTGCCATTGGCAGATAGGCCAGCACGTGCATGGGCTACTCCCGTGCGGGAGGTGGTACACACCCCGAGAGATGAGCCCAATCCTGCTGCCGGGTACCAGCCGCCGCAAGCGGCACGTCCCCGCGTGCGTCAGCGACGCGTCATTTTGGAGAGGCGAGGTATTCCCTGCGCGAACTGACTGCTTCGCGCAGGGAGTACCGAGTTCGACTTGCGAGGTGACCGCTGCGGTCCGGACTACCCGTCCAACCGGATCGCAGTCACCGGATCGAGCGACGACGCCCGCCGCGCCGGCACCAGGCTGGCCGCCAGCGCGGCCGCGGTGAGCGCCGCGGCGACGGCGACGTACACCGCCGGGTCGGTGGCGCTCACCTCGTAGAGTAGCGCGCGCATGAGCCGCGTGGCGCCGAGCGCCGCGATCACTCCGGCGCCCAACCCCACGACGATCACGAGCGCGGCCTCGCGCAGGATCATCCGCACCACGGCCGCGCGCCGGGCGCCGAGCGCCATGCGGATCCCGATCTCGCGCGTGCGCTGCGAGACGGCGTAGGAGAGCACGCCGTACGTGCCCACCACCGCGAGCGCGAGCGCGATGGCGGCGAAGAGCGCGAGGAGCGATGCGGCGAAGCGCGACGATGCCACCGACGTGTCGAAGATCTCCCCCATGGTGCGCACGTCGGCCACCGCCAGGGTCGGGTCGATGTCGCTCACGAGGCGGCGTACCTGCGACGCGAGTGACGCCGGCGGCACGGTCGTGCGCACCGCGATGACCTCGCTCCCCCATGCGGATTGCGCGTGCGGCACGTACATCACCGGGCGAATGGAATCCCCGGCGGCGAAGTAGCGCACGTTGTCCACCACCCCTACGATCTTGCGGTAGACGTTCTCGTCGCGCCACGACCGCACGCGCTTTCCAAGCGGGTCTTCTCGCCCGAACATGCGCGCCGCGAATTCGCGGTTCACGATCATGACCGGCGTCGACGCCGAGTCGTCGCGCGCTGTGAAGGCGCGCCCGCGGACGAGCGGGATGTTGAGCGTGCGGAAGAAGTCCGGCGACGACACTACCCACTCCGCGGCCACGTCTTCCCCCGCGGGCGGCTCGGGGCGTCCTTCGGGAAGAAAGACACGCCCCAGGTAGAACCCGCCGCCGCCCAACGGCAGCGTGGACGCCGTGGCCGCGTCCGACACTCCGGGCATGGCGCGCAGCCGCTCGCGCAACGTGGCGAATGTCGTCACCACCGCCGCGTCGCTGTTGTACCGCTGTCCCTGCAACGACAGCGAAAAGGTCAGGAGATGATCGGTGCGGAACCCGGGATCGGTGGCGCGCAAGCGGTCGAAGCTGCGCACCAGAAGCCCCGCGCCGACGAGCAGCACGAGGGACAGCGCGAGCTCCGCCGCCACCAGCAGATCGCGGGCACGCCGTCCGCGCACCCCACCCGTGCTCCGCCGGTCCGATTCGTGGAGCGTGGCCGCCTGCCCACGCCGCGCCGCGCGGAGCGCCGGCACGAGCCCGAAGATGAGCGCCGATGCCACCGATACACCGAGCGCGAAGGCGAGCACCACGGGATCGAGCGCGATCTCCTCCACGCGCGGCAGCCCCGGCGGCGCGAACGCCACCAGCGCGCGAACGCCGCCGTACGCCAGCGCGACGCCCGCCGCGCCGCCAACGAGCGCGAGCACGAGACTCTCGGTGAGCAACTGCCGCGCGAGCCGCGCGCGTGACGCGCCCACCGATGCGCGCACCGCCAGCTCGCGCCCGCGCGCCGCCGAGCGTGCCATGAGCAGATTCGCCACGTTCACGCAGGCGACGAGCAGCACGAGCCCCACCGCGGCCAGAAAGACCCACAGCGTCCGCGTCGTCGTCTGTCCCACCACGTATTCGTTGAGCGGCACGGCGGTGACGGTGACCTTCGAGCGGATGGCCGGCTCCTCACGCGCGACGATCGCGGCGAGCGCCGCCAGTCGATTGCGCGTGTCCTGGAGCGTGCGTCCCGGCGCGAGGCGCGCCACGCCATTCCATACGAAATTGTCGCGCCGCGCATCGTCTACCGCACTCCTCGGACTGCGCCTGGACGGCAGCCACATCTCCGCGCCCGCCGGGTACTCCGTTCCGCGCGGCAGCACGCCCACGATCTCGACGGGAACGCCGGTCACGTGCATGATGCGCCCCACCACGTCGCGCGCGCCGCCGTAGCGGCGCTGCCAGAGCCCGTACGAGATCACCGCCCGCGGCGGCGTGCCCAACGCGAACTCGTCGGGACGGAGCACACGCCCCAGCACCGGCGTGACGCCGAGCACGTCGAAGAACTCATCCGACACCTGCGCTGACGGGATGCGCTCGGCGGGACCATCCCCCGCGATGTTGAAGTTCACTTCCTGGAAGACCGCAACGTGGGCGAACACGTGCGCGCGCCGCCAATCCTGATAGTCGGCGTACGTCAGGCTCCATTCGCTGCCGTCCTCCAGATTGCGCGACTGCGGAACGACCACCCGGTCCGCGTCGGGATAGGGCATCGCGCGCAGGAGCACGCCGCGCACGACGCTGAAGATCGACGTGGTGGCGCCGATCCCGAGCGCCAGCGTGAGGATCGCCACCAGCGCGAAGCCCGGCGCGCGCCGGAGCTGTCGCGCACCGTAGCGGATGTCCTGCACGAGCTCGGAGAGATACTCGGCGCGGCGTGTCTCCCGCTCGCGCTCCTGCCCGAGCCGCTGGCATTCCGCGGCCACACGCCCCATGTCGCCGAAGCGCTTGCGCGCCTCCGCGCGCGCGGTGGCTTCATCCATCCCCGCCGCCACGAGCTCGCGCACCCGCATGGCGATGTGGAACTCCAGCTCGTCGTTCACTTCACGACGCACGGATGGGCGGAACAAGGCACGCTCGGCGTCGCGCTTCTGCTCGTCGCTCATGATCGCGCTCCGTGGTACATGGCACGCGCAGGGCGCGCGATCGTGCATCTGGTCGTGCGGGAACAGCCTGTCATCGGGCCGGGAGGAGCACGCTCGAGACGGCCTTGGAGAATCGCGCCCATTCGTCGGTGCGGCGCTTCAGCTCGGCACGTCCCTGCGTGGTGAGCGAGTAGAACTTCGCGCGCCGCCCCAGCTCGGACGTCCCCCATTCGGCACGGACCAACCCGCGCTTCTCGAGACGATAGAGCGCCGGGTACAGCGAACCTTCCTCGATGGTGAGCGCATTGACCGTGGCCTGCTCCAGCCACTGCGCGATCGCGTAACCGTGTCGCGGTCCCCAGGTCAGCGTCTTGAGGATCAACGCGTCGAGCGTGCCGTGAAGCTGTTCGGTGTTCTGCGGCATCGGATGCTCCGGGGCGGTGACGGGGAGAAGCGCCAATCTTGCCCGACGATACCGCGTGTTACCTAGATTGTCAAGGCTTCGGTAGGAACAGCGGCACGAGCTCGGGCGATCTCGGGGACATGCGCCGGCGTCCCTGGTGCTGGACCGTGAGCCCTGGCGCGCCGGTTCACCGCTTGTCGATGTGTTCACGACGGCGCTGGTCCGGCGCCGGGCTCCGGCTGTATCAAGCGGCGCCGGGGGGCGTTCCTGGCGCCCGCATCCCCTGACTCTTTCTCATCAGGAGGCCGCATGTTCCGTCCAGCTTTCCTCGCCTCGATCTGCGCTGCGCTCGTACTCCCCGTCGCGTCGGCAGCCGCGCAGCAGCAGGCCACATCGGCCGCGGTCGATTCGATGGTGCCCCGGACGGCGACGTCGCTGCAGTGGGCACCGCTCGAGCTCCCCGGATTCGCGCCGGGGCTCACGATGGCCGTGCTGCAGGGAGATCCGTCGCAGCCGGGCATGTACACGGTGCGGCTGAAATTTCCCGCGGGATACGCCTTCCCCGCCCACTGGCATCCGAACGCGGAGAACCTCACCGTCGTCTCCGGCACCTTCCTCGTCGCGATGGGAGAGAGGACGGAGCCGTCTCGACTGCGGACGTATCACGCGGGAGACTTCCTCTACTTCCCCGCGCACCACGTGCACTTTGGTCGCGTGGAGGGACCGACCGTCATCCAGTTGCACGGCATGGGACCGTTCCAGGTGACGGTCGTGGAGCAGTTGAGCAGCGCGTCGCAATGAACGCGTCGGCCGACAAGTAGCACCGGCCGGCGGCACGCATCGGCACCGACCGCGGCGCGCGGAGGACACCCACCTCCGCGCGCCGCCTCCGCGCGCCGCCTACGCGCGCCGCGTCAGCGTTCGCCAACCGGCCAGCACCGCCAGCCCCAACGCGGCGCTCGCGAGTGCGGCCCGTGCCGGATGCAGTCGCGCGCCCGTGTAGACGCTCGAGCGCCGCACATGGCGGCGCCAGCGGTCGCCTCGCGCGCCGCCATCCTGCGGGACGACGGCGTACAGATTGTCGGGACGGTCGTCCGCCGGCGCTTGGCCTCGCTGTTTCGTGAAGAACCGCTTCACCATGTAGCGGTCGGTGAGCGCGGGTGCTACGGCGGCGGCCGCCGGGAGCATGGCCCCGGCGCCTCCGGCACTGATCTCACGGATCGGCCGCTCCGCAGCCCGCAAGATCGTACGCGCTACGACATCGGGTACGTAGACCGGCGGAATGGGGCGCGGCGCGACGTCCATGTACGTCCGCGCTTTGTCGAACAACGGCGTGTCGACCGACGCGGGCTTCACGAGCGTGACGGAAATGGGTGCCCCATCCGCCTCGAGCTCCATGCGCACCGTGTCGGTGAACGCCTTGAGCGCGTGCTTCGCGGCACAGTAGCTCCCCTGCAGCGGGACGGCGCGATCCGCCAGCGCGCTCGCCACGGTGATGATCGCGCCGCCGTGCGCTCGCAGGTGGGCCACCGCCGTGCGCGTCCCGTGCACTCCGCCCCAGTACAGCACATCGAACTGCCGTCGCATGTCCGCGAGCGTGATGTCCGTGGAGCGGCCGTACAACGCCACGCCGGCATTGTTCACCCACGTGTCGATGCGTCCAAAGCTGCGAACGGCGGTGTTCGCGATCGCCTCCACCTGCTCCGGGTCGGCCACATCGGCCACCTGGGCCACAGCGCGTCCGCCAGCGTCGCGAATCGCCTGCACGGCGCCGGCCAGATCACGCTCGTTCCGCGCTGCGAGCACGACGCGCGCGCCGCGCTCCGCCGCCATCCGTGCGGTCACGAGCCCGATCCCGCTCGAAGCTCCCGTGATGACGATCACCTGCTCGCCGATCGGCTTGAGTGCAACTCGCATGGATCACCCTCCGCTGTGCGCGTACGCCGGCGCGTGCGCGCGCGCATGTCGCCAGTGTGGCAGGAGTCCGGTCGCCAGCACGGCGAGCCTGTCGCCGACGCCCGCCGTGAGCGATTCCGGCGGGGGCTGCCGCACGACGTGCAGCGTCCCCCGCCGCTCCAGCACATCCACGTGCGTCGTGGCGTCCGCGTCGCGACGGAAACGGAGCGTCACCGTCGCACCACCCACACGCAGATCGCGCACGACCACGTCGCGCATCCACTCGGGAAGCACGGGATCCGTCACCAGCACGTCGAGAGCGGCAATCGGCTGGAGGCCGAGCATCGTGTGCAGCAGCAGGATGACGGCGCTCTGATTCCATGCTTGTGGCGAATTGGCCTGCGGGTACGTGCCCGGTGTCGCGTGCTCCCACCGCGCGTACCCGCCCACGCATTCGGGCACGCGATGATCCCCGTACAACTCCGCGAGAGCGAACGTCCCCTCGGCGATCTCCAGCGCCCGCTCATCGAAGCCGTACCGCCGCAGCCCCAGCGCGATGGTCGCGTTCTCCACGGGCCACACGCTGCCCAGGTGATACTTGAGCGGATTGTACGACACGTGCTCCGACGAGAGCGTGCGGATTCCCCATCCGCTGAACATGTCGGGCGCGAACAGCCGCCCCACCAGCGCGGGGAGATGCTCCTCATCCACGATCCCGGTGGCAATGCACTGCCCCGCGTTCGATGAGACGGTCGTGACCAGACGTTCGTCGGCATCCCGCGCGAGCGCGAAGCAGCGCTGCGCCGGCACCCACCACTCGCGATTGAACCGTGCCTTGAGCGCCATGGCCGCGCGCCAGAGCGCTTTCGCTTCGTCATGCTCGCCCAGGATCCAGCTCAGTACCGCCCAGAGTTGCTGCGCGGCGAACCAGTAGCCCTGCAGCTCGCACGTCTCGATCGGATCGGATACGACGCGTCCATCTTCGTACACGATCCCATTGCCGCTGTCCTTCCACCCTTGATTCTTGGGACCGACGGCCGAGCGGGTGTCGTACTCCAGGTATCCATCGCCGTCCGCGTCGCCGTACTCGCGTGCCCAGTCGAGCGCACGCCGGGCCGCATCGCGATGCCTGGTGATGCAGGCCCTGTCCCCCGTCCATGCGTAGAGGTGAGCGATCGCAATGACGTACATGAGCGGGCTGGCGAAATCGCCGTAGTATCGTGCGAACGGTGTCGTGCCCACGCGATCGGCCGGCCCCTGGCGCACCGAGTGGACCATGCGTCCCGGCTGTTCGTCCCGCCACGGATCCACGCGAGCGCCCTGCAGCCGTTCCAATCGCGTGAGCACGTGATCCAGCGCCTCTCCGCGGTCGAGCATCGCCGCCTGCCACGCCGTCGTGGTGGAGTCGCGTCCGAAGAGCGCGGGATAGAGCGGCACGCCCGCCTGGACGGCGAGCCATTCATCCTCTGCGCCGCGGAGGAGTGGGAACGACGCAAGGTCGTCGATGGCCCGGTGCACCGTCCGTTCGGCCGTGCGATCGGACGGAATCGCGATGCGCGCAAAGCTGGCCGTCCAGCGGCGCAGCAGCGCATCGCGCCGGGCGACGCCATCGCCGTCCGGCTGCGGCTCGCAGTCCTTCGGCTCCACGCGGAGCGCGAGCTCCACCTCCTCATTCGGCGCGAGCTGCACTCGCGCGCCGATCCCGTGTTCAGATGCGTGCCACCGGCCGGCGCCGCAGGAATGAATGTGCGTTTCCAGGGGAAGGTCCGTGCAGGCGTACCGGTACCGCACCGCGTGGCCAGCACCATCGGCGTGCACCGCCGCGTGCTGCTCCCTCTTTCCCGATTGTGCTTCCTCGAGACCGGCGTAGTCGGCGCCGGTGCTCCAGGCGACGTCCAGCGTGGCGGCGTTCAACGAGCGGTTGGCCATGCGCAACGAGAGATCGAGCGCGGCGATGCCGACGCGATACCGGAGCCGGAGATCGATCGACCGGCTCTCGATGCCATCCTTGTTTCTGGGAAGACTTCCGTCCGCCGTCCCGCTCCCGCCGCCGTCGCCGCCCTGTATTTCCGGGTAGATCAGCGTCAGCTCGATCACGTCCGGCGCGATGGTGGCGACATCGCACACCCACGGGCGCTCCCCATTGATCGCGAATCGCAGTGTCCGCAGGTAGCGCGTTTCACGGAAGTAGTAGCCGGACAGACGCTGGTCGTCACCGCACTCGCCGTGCAGGTTGACGATGAGCACCGACTCGCCGCGCCAGGCGTACACGATCTCCGGACGAACCCTGATCGATGGGATGCTCATGAGCGAGGAACACTCCGTGGTCGCCGCCGCGTTCTTGAGGTGCGCGCCTGGCGCCTCGCGCGTGCGTGCCGCCGCGCGCCGGGCGGTCGCGCGCCGGCCGTGGAAAGTGCCACAACCGTGCCACACCGCCGCTGCCACACTGTCGGCGGCGCGTCGATACGCGGCGTCCACGCTCCAGCGGCGATGCGCGCGGCCCGCGCCGGTACGGCGCCCGTCGGTTGCACGTGCCGCCCCTCGCGGTGAGCCATGCACCGTGACATGTTCCCGACAGGGTGTTCCCATCACGACACGGATCTCGACATGACCACACGTCCATCACGCCGCTCGCGCCTCTCCGCGGCCGTCCTGCCCGCGCTTCTCGCCGTCGGCATCGTGGCTGCCGTGCGCGTTCCCGCCGCCGACACGCTCCCCATGCCGCGCGCCGTCGCGCGCACGTACGTCGCCGGCACGCGCTCCCCCGATGGGCGCCCGGGTCCCAACTACTGGCAGAACCACGGCCGCTACGCCATCACCCTCACCGTCGCGCCCCCCGATCGCACGGTGTCGGGATCGGAGACGATCACCTACTGGAACGAGAGCCCCGACACGCTGCGCGGCGTGGTGATCAAGCTGTTCCTCAACATTCACAAGCCTGGCGCGCCGCGCGCCGGCGGCGCGTCGCCGGACTATCTCACGAGCGGCGTGCACATCGACGCGTATTCAGTGAACGGGCAGCGGACGGCGTGGCAGGACAATCCACGCATCTTCACCTGGCAGCCGGTGCGCCTCCCCGCGCCGCTCGCGCCGCACGACTCCGTGCGCCTCGCCTTCGACTGGCATTACGAGATCTCGAAGGAGGCCGGGCGCGAGGGAATGCTCGACTCCACGACGTACTACCTGGCCTACTTCTATCCGCGCGTGGCCGTCTACGACGACTACAACGGCTGGGACACGATGGACTTCACCGATCAGCAGGAGTTCTACAGCGACTTCAACGACTACGACGTCACCGTGCGCGCGCCCGCCAACTTCATCGTCTGGGGAACGGGGACGCTCGCCAACGCCGACCAGCTGCTGCAACCATCCGCGCTCCAGCGCTACCGCGCGTCGTTCACCGCCGACACGACCATCCACGTGGCCACGCTGAGCGATGTCACGTCGCACCGCGTCACGCGCCAGGACTCGGTGAACGCCTGGCACTTCACCGCGCGCAACGTTCCCGACGTGGCGTTCGCCGTGAGCGACCACTATGTGTGGGACGCAGCGAGCGTGCCGGTGGACGACGCCGCGCACCGCCGTGCGAGCGTGCAGGCCGCGTTCAACGACACGGCGCAGGACTTCCACCACATGGTGCGCTTCGCGCACGACGCGCTCGACTACTTCTCGCACCAGTGGCCCGGCGTCCCCTATCCGTACGAGAAGAGCACCGTCGTGCAGGGGGGCGCGGACATGGAGTACCCGATGATGGTGAACGACGGCTCCAACGCCGACACCACCTTCTCCCGCTTCGTCGTGGAGCACGAGATCGCGCACACGTACTTCCCCTTCTACATGGGGATCAACGAGACGCGCTACGGCTTCATGGATGAAGGGTGGGCCACCACCTTCGAGTACCTCATCAGCGTGGACCACATGGGGCTCGCGCGCGAATCGGAGTTCTACAAGCAGTTCCGCGTGAACGGCTGGATCCACGATCCATCGCCGCTCGCCGACATCCCGATCATCACGCCGGAAGACGTCCTCAAGGACGCCGCCTACGGCGACAACGCGTACGGCAAGCCGTCGCTCGGCTATCTGGCCCTGAGAGAGCTCCTGGGCGACGCGATGTTCCGGAAGTGCCTGCACGCGTACATCGACCGGTGGCACGGCAAGCATCCCACGCCGTGGGATTTCTTCAACACGTTCAACGACGTGTCCGGAAAGAACCTCGACTGGTTCTGGCGCGGCTGGTATTTCTCGAGTAGCCACATCGACCTCGCCATCGGCGACGTGCGCAGGTCGAGTCGAGGGTACGAGGTCGCGATCGACAACGTGGGAGGGATGCCCGCGCCATTCACGCTCGTCGTCACGTACACCGACGGCTCGGCCGACTCGCTGCACCAGACGCCGGCCGTGTGGGAGCAGAACGCGCAGCGCACCACGGTCATGATTCCCGGGACGAAAACCGTGGGGGAGCTCCAGTTGGACGGCGGCATCTGGGTGGATGCCGACGCGCGGAACGATCGCCGCGCTGTGCCCGCGCCATGAGAGCGCGCGCCGAAGCGCGTGCGCGCTAGGGAATCTGGCCGGCCTTGCCGCTCACACGGCGCAGGAGCCCCAACTGTCCGGCGTGATAGCCCTCGTGAAATCCGCCGAACGCCAGACGCTCGGCCACCGTCGCGCTCTCCGTCGCCTGCCGCGCGAGTAGTTCCTCGGTGGCCGCGCACAGCGCCTCGATCACCACCGGCGCCGACAGGTCGAGCGCCTCGCGCAATTGGCTGAGAGGGATCGCGCGTTGCGGTTCGAACCCGGTGCTGCCGCGCAGATACTGCGCGTTGCTCCCGAGCGACTGCGGCCACGCCGGCGCGCGCTCCAATAGCGCGTGGATGCGGTCGCGGTACACCAGCACGTGCCCCGCGATCCAGTTGGCGCAGTTGCCGCCGCGCGGTGGCGCGACGAGCGCTTCTTCGTCGGAGAATCCCTCGAGGTTGAGCGCCAGCGCTCCCTGAGCGTACTTGTACAGAATGAGCAGTGCGGGAACGGTCATGCGAGCTCCGAGAGAGGTCCGATGAGCAACGCCGGCGCGTGGGACCCCGTTCCCCCCCCCCGGAGCTCACATCGCTTCGACCGGAACACCGCACGCGCGGTACGCGTCCAGCGCCTCGCGGCTGAAGCAGGCGAAGATGACGCGGTCGATCGCGCCCGCGTGTTCCGCTCCCCATACACGCACCGTTCGCGTGGCGATGTCGGTCGCGTCGCGCAACGGGAAGCCGTAGATGCCCGTGCTGATGGCAGGGAACGCAACGCTGCCGCAGCGATGCTCCGCCGCGAGATCGAGCGCGGCGCGGTAGCACGACGCCAGGAGCTCCGCTTCGCCGTGGTGTCCGCCCTGCCACACCGGGCCCACGGCGTGGATCACGTAGCGCGCCGGCAGGTCGAACCCCGGCGTGATGCGCGCCTCGCCCGTGGGGCACCCGCCCATGGTCATGCACTCGCGCGCGAGCTCGGGCCCCGCCGCTCTATGGATCGCGCCGCACACGCCGCCGCCCGGCAGGAGTTGCGCGTTGGCGGCGTTGACGATCGCGTCCACCGTGAGCGTCGTGATGTCCGCCAGGCGGGCGGTGAGACGCAGCGAGTCGCGTGCGTCGGCCGTCACCCGCCGTCACCATGGTCGTCGTCGCGTCCCTCGTACACCCCGTCCAGGTAGCGTTGCAGCCGAACCGAGTCAGCGGGCATGCGCGTGTCGCCGCGCGCCCCGCCGCTGATTCCCTTGATAAAGTCGCCATCCGGCGTGAGCAGCATCCACCGCGGATGCTCGGGATCGGGAGAGTCGAACACGGCAAATACTGACCCCACGCTGTCGAAGACGATCACGCGCGTGCGCTCCCACTGCGCCGTGGCGGGGTGGAGGATCGCCACGTGATGGGGAACGAGATCGCGCGGCAGCGCGAGCAGCATCGGAACGAGCAGCTCCTCCATGCCGCGGTCGGCAGCCGCCCACGGCTCGGGGGGGATGGCCAGGATTGTGTCTGCGGCGCCCTCTCGCTCCAACAGCACGGAGTCGCCGCGTGGCGTGATCCCTTGGTGCACAATCGTGCCGGCCGCATTCGCCACCGTCGATTCGTACGAGCGGAGACGCGCGCCGGCGAAGGTGACCGTGGCGATCTGCAGGAGCCCGTCGTTCCGCGCGAGCGCCGACGTGATGCGTCCCGGCTCACGCTGCACCGTGTGTCGCTCGATCGTGGTCTGCGATGCGTCGCTCGTGCCCGCCGAGTCCGCGCCAGGCAACTGCGCCATGAGAAAGCGCGCGGTTGCCGAGTCCGCCGGTGTCATCTCGAACCTCGACTGTATTCCTGCCGGCACTTTCTTGTGTCCGAAGGGCGACACGCCGCTGCCGTGCAGGTCCATCGACCAGCTCCGGTAGAGCAGCCGTCCGCCCTGCACGTCGAACAGATCGCGCTCGGACACCGCGCCGCTCACCTCCATCCACGCCGCTTTCGCCCGGGAGAGCTTCGGGAGAATGTTGAGGCGCATCTGGACGGCTCCGGCCGCATCGATCTGCGCCACCTCGTGCACGCCCAGCGTGTCGAACACGCGCGTCACGCGGTACGTGCGGATCGCGGAATACCATTCCGTTCCGTCCGCATCATGTCCTCGCGAAATCACCGAATCCGTCCACTCCGTGCCGACGACGAGCGCCGTGTCGGGGAGGAGCAGCAACAGGTCGACGCGCTGCGTGGGTGACGGTTGTTCGTGATCGATCTCCTGGACGTGACCAGTGGGCGCGATCAGGTACGTGTCGTGCTTGGAGCGCCGGGCCGCGTCGAGGGTGATCTGTGTGATGGTGACCGTCGGCTGTGCGTCCGTTCCGCCCCACACGTGCTCTTCTACGCGATGCTCCGGGCTCAGGACGTCGACGGTGTCCTTGCCATCGATCCAGTACATCCAGTACGGGTTGGCGCTCAGGTATCGGAGTGTATCGGGAGCGGAGGCGTATCGTGGTGCGCGTTGCGCGTGGAGCCGCGCGGGCGCGCCGAACGTTTGTAGCAGCAATGCCGGAAGCAATGCGCTGAGCGCGTACGGTGCGGCTCGGAGCGCGTGCGACGCGGCTCGGAGCTCGTACCATTGTGTTGCAGCCGAGCGTGTCGCGCCGGTGGTTGTGGCGGCTGAGAGGCGGAGGGATGGGCGCATGGGCGCTGATGGCGGCGGGAGAGAGCGTCCTCATCGGGCGGCGGTGCCCTGGCGCCAACATAGGGCGTGACCGCCGCGCGAGCCAGCGCCGGCGCCCGTCACGCCCCCGTGCTATCGCGGTACCTCCGTGCTATCCCGGCGCCCGTGGAAGGGGACGCGTCCGCCAGGTCCAGGTCGTGGTCCCGGGACCACCATGCCGTGATGCGTGTCGCGGTCGTAGGCGCTCTGCCGCGTGGCGAGATCTCGCAGGATGCGCTCTCCCTCCTGGTTCGCCTGGGCCGACGCCGCCGCGCAGCTCGGCGCCTCGATAGGACGGAGCGCGCGCACGATCTCTCCTCCCGCGTCGGCGGCCAGTCGCACGTGACCACGCTCGTGCTCCAGCAACCGCGCCAGATAGTCGTTCCACCACGCGCGCGCTGCTGAATCTGTCGCACCCTTGGGATCCCAGCGTGGGACGTGCACTTCCGCATCCACGCGCGCGCCCACCTGGCGTAGTGCGCACCGCCCAGGCTGCCGGTCGTACTCGTACGACCAGTTCACCCGCCAGATGGTGGTTCCCGGGTACTGCCCCACGGCAGCCGCCGGCCCGTCGCGTACCATTTCCGTGTGAACGCTGTCGAGTCTCGTGGCGCCGACGGGTCGCTCGATGAGCCGCGTGGAGAGCTGCACCCCTGCCGGCACGCTTCCAACGGAGAGCGGCCTGGCCGTAGCGCACGCGATCGTGGCGCATACGACGAGGAGTGCGACGGGTACGCTCCGCAGAGAACTGTGGGATGGTGCCATGTGCTTCGGATGACGGAGACTCTCGATTGACCTTCGGCAACGCTGCTCTACCAGGCGCTGCGCGCGTCACGCCAATCTGCAGCGACGTCCGGCGGGTGCATCATCGAAGTGTGGCCGGCGGTATCAAATCGTCGCAGACGAATGCGCGCCGCCATCCGCATGCGGGCAGCGCCCCATGCAGCATGCCCCTACTCCAACGCCGTCCCCGCGAACAACTCGGCGAGCGGGATCTCCACCACGCGGCCGACCCCCGGCGGCCACCATCGCAGCACGTCGTCCACCATCACGTGCACTCCGCGCGCGCGAGAGACCTCCACCGTCTGCGCATGCCGGTCCACGAGCCACACCTCCTGCACGCCGAGCGCGAGATAGGCGTCTCGCTTGAACTCGCGATCATAGATGCGCGAAGAGCGGCTCACCACCTCCACCGCGAGCCAGCGTTCGGTGATCTCCTGCCACTTCGCCGCCCCCGCGAATCGCGAAGGAAACACGAGCAGATCGGGCTCGAGCTGCGTGTCGCGCGCCTGCACCACAGCGCCATGGCACACCACACACGCGTCGCCGGTGGCCTGCACGACCGCCGCGAGCGTAGCGGCGAGACGCGCGACCACGACCTCGTGCGACACGCCTGGCGATGGTGTCACGAGCAAGAGCCCATCGAGCAGCTCGTACCGGTTCCCGTCGTCGGGGAAGTGCTGGAGCTCCTCGATGGTGTACCGCGGTACAGAGATGGCCATGGCCATAGGATACGCTCGGTCCATGTGAGGTGTCCACTCGGCATTCCGCAACATGGACGCGACCTCGGATTTCCTCTCATCCATGCCGCGCGGCGAGGAGCCACGCATCGCACCATCCGCCGGACGCCTCGCGCGAATCACGGCCGTCCCGCGCGATGGCTCCGTCCGCTCTCGCTTACCGGGCGGCCGCCCAGCGCGCCGACGCCGCGCCCCCGAGCGCGGTGGTGCCGGGCGCTCACCTCCACCGCACCGGATGCCATATATTCTCCCCGTCGCCGTCGCACCCTTCCCTCTCCCCCGTGCGATCCCCATGGCCATCCTCATCATCGTCGCGGCCGTTCTCCTCGCGTGGATCGTGATCGCCTTCAACCGGCTCACGCGTCTCCGCCAACTCGGCGCCAACGCGTGGTCCGACATCGATGTGCAGCTCAAGCGGCGGCACGACCTCATCCCCAACGTCGTCGCCGTGGTGCAGGGACACGCGGGCTACGAGCGCTCCACGCTCGAGGCGCTCACCGCCGCCCGTGCGCGCGCGCTGCAGGCGCAGAGTCCCGCCGAGCGCTTTCGCGAGGAGAACCCGTTGGGCAAGGAGCTGCAGCGCATCTTCGCCGTGGCCGAGGCGTATCCGGATCTCAAGGCCGCGGCGAGCTTCGCCGCGCTGCAACGCACGCTGGTGGAGGTGGAAGACACGCTGCAGAACGCGCGGCGGTACTACAACGCCGTCGTGCGCGACTACGACACCGCTATCGCGCAGTTCCCCACCAATCTCATCGCGGCACCCTTCGGATTCCGCCCCATGGAGTTCTTCGGCATCGATGACGATGCCGAGCGCGCCGTTCCCAGAGTAGAGACTGGCCAATGACTACCACGCGTCCTCGCCGAATCGTCGCTGCGTGCGTCGCGGCGCTGCTGCTGCTCGCGGCGTCCGCCCTGTCCGCGCACGCGCAGCGTTCGTTGCAGATCGACCGCTTCGACGCCGCCATTCGCGTGAATCGCGACGCCACGATCGACGTGAACGAAGCGATCACCGTAACGTTCAGCGGCGCGTGGAACGGGATCTATCGCACCATCCCCGTCGTCTACCACAACCCGCAGCGGTTGAACTGGACGATCGATCTGGACGACATCCGCGCCACCGACGAGGCGGGACACACCCTCAAGGTCGAGCGGAAACGAGAGGGCAAGTACGCCAAGCTCAAGATCTGGGTCCCCGGCGCGGTGAACGCCACACATACCGTCGCGCTCCATTACCGCGCGACGAACGCGCTCCGCTTCTTCGACGATCACGACGAGCTCTACTGGAACGTGACCGGCGATGAGTGGGACGTGCCCGTCGGCAGAGCGTCGGCGCACATCGAGCTCCCGCCCGGCGCCACCGGCATCCGCGCCATCGCCTTCAACGGCGCGTATCACTCCACGGCCCAGGATGCAAAGGTGAACATCCTGGCGACCACGGTGGATGTCGTCCTTCCCACCCCCCTTGGCTTTCACGAGGGGCTGACCGCGGTGGTGGGGTGGGACAAGGGGGTGGTGGCACAGCCAGGCGTCGTCGGGCGCGTCGCACATGGACTGGCGATCAACTGGCCGCTGCTCATCCCGCCCATCGCGCTCGTCGTGATGTTCGCGATCTGGCGGCGCCGCGGGCGCGATCCGCGCCTCCGTCCCATCACCGTGCGCTACGAGCCCCCCGCGGGGCTCACCCCGGGCGAGGCCGGCACCCTGATGGACAACAAGGTCGACATCCGCGACATCACCGCGACGCTCGTCGATCTCGCCGTCCGCGGCCACCTCAAGTTCGTGGAGGAAGAGAAACCGAGACTCTTCGGCCTCATGCACAAGACCGAGTACGTCCTGGTGAAGCAGACGCCGCCAGCAGATGCAGCGCCGCTCGCCGGCCACGAGCGGCGCGTGCTCGACGGCGTCTTCGAGGGACGCGGCGACATGGTGAGCCTCTCCACGCTCGAGAACGAGTTCTACAAGGCCATCCCCGACATCGACAAGGCGCTCTTCGACAAGCTCCTCGAGCGCAGGTACTACCGCGCGCGGCCGGACACGGTGCAGGGCAAGTGGGTAGCGCTGGGAATGGTGGTCGGCCTCGGACTGGCGGTCGCCGGTCCGACCCTCGGTGCGAAGCTGCTGCTCTCCCCGGTGCCCTTCGTGATCGCGGGGATTCTCACCGGCATCATCATGGTTGGCTTCGGTCTCATCATGCCCGCTCGCACGGAGAGCGGCGCTCGAGCGCTCGAAGCCACACTGGGATTCGAGGAGTTCCTGAACCGCGTCGAGAGCGAGAAGTACCGCCACGCCATCGTCGGACACCCGGAGCTGTTCGACAGGTATCTCCCCTACGCCATGGCGTTCGGCGTGGAGAAGAAATGGTCGCACGCCTTCGAGGGGATCTACACGCAGCCGCCCACCTGGTACTCGGGGCCGAGCGTGGCGCACTTCTCCGTGGGGCGGCTCTCCTCCAGCCTGTCCAACTTCTCCACGCGCACCAGCGCCGCGCTCTCCTCCTCGCCGCGCAGCTCCGGCGGATCGGGGTTCGGCGGAGGCGGCTTCTCCGGCGGCGGTGGAGGCGGCGGAGGTGGGGGCGGGTTCTGAGAGAGGATGGGGACGGGACAGAGGGGAGACTCGCTTCAGCTCTCCCACCCCCACCCCTATCCGCCCAGGCGCTCCACCCAACCGAAGCGGTCGAAGCCCGGATCGAAGGTCATGATGCGCGAGATGTCGTTGCGCTCCATGACCGCGATGTGGAGCGCATCGCGCGCCGAGCATTCGCCGCTCAGGCCGAGCATCACGTCCTTTGCACGCAACACATCCTCGCGCTCGACGGCGTAGACCTCGTCCACCACACCCAGCAGCGCATTGAACGCAGGCTGGATGGCATCGGCGCGACGGATGGCCGCGTACCGGTGCAGGATCTCCTGAAGCACCTCGGCGTCGGTCACCAGCCGCTCCTCACGCTCGATCCAGCTCTCCAGGACGCGTCGCGCCGCATCCTTGTTCGGGTGCGGCGCGCCCACGAGGTACATCGGAATGTTGGAGTCGATGAAGATCACGACTCCGATCCGGTGAGATACCCCTTCTCGATTTCGGAAAGCATCTGCGCGATGTCGGCGGTCGGGTAGCTCCCCTGCGCCGCCTCCCGCACCGCCGAGAGCTTCCGGCGCGCATCGGAGGCAGGCTCCTCCCGCCGCGCCTTCCGCAGCGCCTGCCGCACCCACTCGGCCACCGTCATCCGGTTGAGCCGTGCCGCGCGCCGGATGTCGGCGAATTCGCGCTCGTCGAGGAGCACCTGAAGGCGTGTACTCATGTGTATGAGTATAAATGACTCATTTTTGTTAGTCAACGACATTGACACTTCTGGCGCTCGGAGCGTGGCAGGTTGTGGTGGACGCCTGGGGACAGCCGGGGGCCGCCGTGATGGCGACTTCCCGCCCCCCCTCGCGAACCGCGCTCCGCCCCGCATAGAGCCCCCGCTCCACGAAATAGACGCAGCCTTCACCGCCCGTGCGCCGCCGCGGTCGATGCGCGGTCCAACTCCGCGCGCCGCCGTGCGTTTCGCCCTCCCCTGCGCCGGTACGCCGCTTGCCTTCCGGCCGCGCGGCACTCCTCTCGCCGCCTCACGGCCGGCGCGGTGGTGCCCAACGAGAAACGGGTGAGGACTCCGTGTACACCGTGGCCGGAACGCTCGACCGGGCTGCGCGCTACGTTCCGCGCCACCTCGTCTCATCCGCCGCGCTCGGCCGCGCGCGCTCGGTGGCGCTGCAGCTTCCGGCAGCGCTGACCAACTGGATCTATCTCGAGTGCCGGCTCGCGGGGAGCACGTGCCCCGACTGCGGGCCGGACAGCGCATTCGATGAGTCGTCGCGCGTGGATCTCATCGTGCGGGTGGACGAACGCGGACGCTCGCGTCTTACCGGAGACGCCGACGGCCGCGCACTGGGTGAGCCGCTCGTGTCGACGCCCATCTGGACGCGCATCCGGTCGCTCGCGCGTGCGTGGGCCGGAGCGCACGCGGGACTGCAGCGCGCCATCGGGCGCCTCTGGCTCGAGTTCGACATCGATGCCACCACCGTGGACTCCGCCGCTCCGCCGGTGCCGCGCGTGTTCGTGGAGTTTGCGCCGGAGCTCTACTGCTCACGCTCCGTGGCGTTGCGGACGGAAGCGATCGTGGCAGCCATGGAGCTGCTCACGGGGGAGCGCATGCGCCCGTCCACTGCCCGGACCGTTCGCCGCTGCGTCGAGCAGTTGCCTCCGGGCGCGTGCATCCCCTTCGCCGGAACGCTCCAGCCGTCGGCCGCGGCCGCCACGCGCATCTGCGTGACGGGGCTCCGCACGTCCAACGTCGCGGCCTACCTGCACGCCATCGGTTGGAGCGGGGAGACCGATGCGTTGTCCACCGTGCTCGGATCGGCCGCGGGAGGGGCGCTCCCCGCAGCGCCGGTGGGCGTACTCAACGTGGATGCCGGAGCGGACGTCGCACCGCGCATGGGTGTGGAGCATCTCCTCGACCGGCGGAGTCAACTCGGCGGGCGCATTCTCGAGGACGACCTGCTCGACGCGCTCGTGGCTCGCGGGATGTGCACGTCGCACAAGCGCGCCGCGCTTCCCGAATGGTGCGGCTGGTCGCGGGAGATCATGCCGCACGAGCTGTGGAGCAGCCTGGTGGTGCGTCGCGTGAACCATCTGAAGATCACCACCAGCGGCTCCGGGCGAGCCGAAGCCAAGGCGTACCTCTGCCTCACGCACGCATTCCATGGAGCACCGCGTGCGCACGCCGATCCTCTCCACACGACGGAAGGCTCTATCCAGTAGACCGCTGGTTCGCGTTCGCGGTCGGTGAGCTGCGGTGCACAAGCGGGTAATGCGTTGTCGCAGAACCGGGTAGAGCAATGACGCTCGAGGGAACACCGCTTGCCTTTGCGCTGGAGCGAAGAGACACCCGGACGTGAACCGCCACTGTGGGAGCGCGCATGACACAGCACAACCCGACCGACCGGCAAGCGCTGGAAGCCATCATCGCTCGCGCCACGGTCGATCGTTCCTTCCGCCAGCAACTGATCACCGATCCGCGCCGAGCGATCCAGCAGGCGTTCGGGCTCGTGATCCCTCCCGAGTTCCGCATCCGGTTCATCGAGCGGGATCCGGACCTCGATGCGCTCGTGGTCCTTCCGGACTTCCGTGCGGAAAACGACGAGCTCTCGGACACGGAGTTGGAAGCGGTGCTGGGCGGACACGTGGCGCACCACGCCGCCTGGTCCGATGCGGGCGGGGGAACGCATGGAGTCGCGGATGGCACTCGGGCGCATCGCGCCCCGCACGATTCGCATGGACACAGCGAGGGGGGAGGGCACCACGGGCACGAGTGAGTTGCCGGAGCAGCACGTCCGGCCATCGTCCCACGAGAAACGGCAGCGCGGCACTGGATACACCAACGAGTACGCGAGGGAGGGGGGCACATGAGCGATCCGCATCCGCGGTCCATCGAGGGATCGCCACCGAAGGCGCTGGCTGACGCGACGGAGCTCTCCGAGGACGACCTCGAGCACGTCGTCGGTGGGTTGGCGCGGGCCTGGTCGGAGCACGCGCGTGGGATGCCGGCGCTCGATGAGCCGGCGTGGACGGCACAGCCGATCGTCCTCTAGGGGAGCCGCGTCACCATGCGTGCACCGATCGGCGGGGCGGGCGCTGGCCTGGCGCTCGGCATTCTGCTCTGCATCACGCCCGCGCGCTCCACGGCGCAGACGGCACCGTCTCCCCATCCGCTCACGCTGCAGGACGCGATCGCGATCGCGCTCGCGCGCAACCCCACCCTGCAGATCGGCCGGCGCCAGGTGGACGTTGGCCGCGGCGCGGTGCTCGCCGCGCAGGGAGAGTTCGACCCGCAGGTGGAGACATCGATCAGCAGAGACCGCTCCGAAGATCCCCAGCTCGGCGCAACGGGGGTCACCTCGGCGCTGACGAACAGCCTGACGTACAAGCTGGGGTTGACGAAGGAATTCCGATCCGGGCTCACCGTCACTCCGGAGGTTGGGCTGTCGCAGGTGGCGACCGTGACTCCGGCCGGACCGTCGACGAACAGCGCCAGCGTCGGGCTCACGCTCCTGGTGCCCCTGCTCGAGAACTGGCGCGGAGCGGTGGTGAGCGCCACGGAAGACGCGGCGTCGCGGGAGTACGACGCCACCATCTCGGACCTGCATCAGACGGCCGCGTCGAGCGTGCTCAACGCAGCGGTGGCGTACTGGGGATATCTCGCGGCCGACCGGCGGTTGGACGTGTTCCGCTCGTCGGAATCGCGTGCACAGCAGTTGGTGGACGAGACCGAGCGGTTGGTGGCTGCCGACGAACGTCCTGCGGGGGACATGAAGCAGCTGCGCGCCAATCTGGCGGCCAAGCGCGCGGCGCGCATCGCTGCCGAGCAGAGTCTGATCGAAGCGCGACAGCAGGTGGGGCTGGCGCTCGGGTTGGATCCGGACGCGATCGCCACGTTGTCGCTCCCCGCCACGCCCTTCCCCACGCTTCCGGACAGCGAGGTGGCATCGAGCGACACGACGTCGATCGCGCTCCGCATTGCCGCCGCCGTGCAGAGCCGCGCCGATGTCGCCGCTGCCAGGGAGCGTGAAGACGAAGCGCGCGTGCTGCGCGACGCGGCGCGCAACAGCCTCAAGCCGGGGCTCGACCTGGCGATCAGCGTCGGGTACCAGGGGTTGGAGCTGGGGCGCGGCGTCGATCAGCTCTTCAGCCCGCTCTATCGCAACGTCTCGGGGCTCAATCTCTCCGTCCAGCTCCGCTACGACTATCCGCTGAACAATCGCCGCGCGCTCGGCCAGGAGCTGCAGAACGCCTCCGCCTACGCGCAGCAGCGCATCACGCGCGAAGACCTGGTGCGCCGCATCAGCACGGACGTGCTGGTCACCACGCAGGCGCTTCAGCACAGCAAGGCCGGACTGCTCGCGTCGCGCCAGGCCGTGACGCTGTCGGAGCAGTCGGTGGAGAACGAGAAGCAGAAGTTCCGCCTTGGCATGTCCACCCTGTTCGACGTGATCCTGGCGGAGGATGGGCTGACGAACGCCAGGCTGAGTGAGATCACCAGCGAGCAGAGCTACGCCGCCGCGATCGCGCGACTGCGCTTCGCGACGGGCACGCTGGTACACGTGGACGGTCTGCACGTCGACGTCCGTGGCGACGAACTCGTGAGGGAGCCGTGAACGAGCAGAATCTCTTCCGCAAGGCGTCGCTGGATCGACTCGCGTCGCCGGAGCAGCTCGATCAACTGATGCAGGTCACGACGCCGAAGGGGTGGGTCGCGCTGCTCGCCCTGGCCGCGCTCCTCGCGACGGCCATCGTCTGGGGTGTGGTGGGGAGCATCCCGGAGCAAGTCTCCGGACAGGGCGTGCTGCTCAAGAGCGGCGGCGTGCTCGACATCGTCCCCTCGGCAGGCGGGCGCGTGAACGACGTGTCGGTGAGCGTGGGCGACGTCGTGCACGCGGGGCAAGTGGTGGCGCGCATCGCGCAGCCGGACCTCGTGGCGCAGCTCCAGCAGGCGCGCTCCGATCTGGCCGATCTCCGCGCGGCGTATGAGGACCTCGTGGAGTTCGGCAAGCGAGACCTCGCGCTGCAGACGCGATCGCTGGAACAGCAGCGCGAAGGCACCGAGCAGGCGATCGACGCCGCGCGGCAGAGCGCGCGCTGGCTGGCCGATCGCATGGAGGCGCAGGAGCAACTGGTGCAACAGGGGCTCATCACGCGCTCCACGCTGCTCACCACGCGCGAGCAGTACAACGCCGCCACACAGAAGATCGATCAGGGGGAGAACACGCTCGCGCAGATCAAGGTCCAGCTGCTCGCGCTGCATAACGATCACCAGCAGAAGCTGGCGGACAGCGAGTTCCGGATCGACGACGCCACCCGACACGTCGCGCAGCTCGAGCAGGAGTTGAAGGAGAGCTCGGAGGTGGTGAGTCCGTACACCGGGCGCATCCTGGAGATCATGACGCAACAGGGGACCATCGTGGCGCGGGGCGAGCCGGTGATGAGTCTGGATCTGACCGGGCGCAGCGTGAAGGACCTCGTGGCGGTGATCTACGTGCCCGCGCTCAGTGGAAAGCAGATCCGCGTGGGGATGCCCATCCAGATCGCGCCGACCACGGTCAAACCGGAGGAGTACGGCATGATGCTGGGGAAGGTGACCTACGTCTCCGATTTCCCGGCGACGCCCAAGGGGATGGCGCGCGTGCTCAAGAACGAGCAGCTGGTGACCGTGCTCTCGGGGAACGGCGCGCCGTACGAGGTGCACGCGGATCTCGTCGTCGACCCGAACACCGCCAGCCGCTACCGCTGGTCCTCATCCAAGGGACCGCCGATCCGGATCAGGAGCGGGACGCTGGCCGTCGCCAAGATCCAGGTGCGCGAGGAGCGCCCGCTTGGCATGGTCATCCCGCTGCTGCGCCGGTACACCGGCCTCTGATGCGCCACCATCTCGCGATCGCTCTCGTGTCCTTCTCCCCTGCGCACCCGCTCACATGGTCACGCTGAACGCCGCTCACTGGCGGGCGGTCCGGAGCGCCATGCGCTTCGCGCCGCGCGTGGCCTCGCGCTTCACGTCCGGGGGGCGCGGCCCACGGCGCACGCGCGGCACGCCGCGCGCGAAGACGCCCACCGTGCTGCAGATGGAGGCGGTGGAGTGCGGCGCCGCCGCGCTCGCCATCATTCTGGGCTACTTCAAGCGCATCGTGCCGCTCGAGGAGTTGCGCGTGGCCTGCGGCGTCTCCCGCGATGGGAGCAAGGCGAGCAACGTGCTGCGCGCCGCGCGGACGTACGGCCTCGTGGCCAAGGGATACAAGCGCGAGCCGGCCCAGCTGCGCGACATGCCGATGCCGATGATCGTCCACTGGAACTTCAACCACTTCCTGGTGCTGGAGGGGTTCCGGAATGGGCGCGCCTACCTGAACGATCCCGCATCGGGACCCACGGTGGTGTCCGAAGCGGAGTTCGACGAGGCGTTCACCGGCGTGGCGCTCGTCTTCCAGCGCGGCCCGGACTTCGTACAGGGCGGCGAGGAGCCCAGCCTGCTGCGCGGCTTGCAGCGGCGCGTCGCCGGATCGAAGCTCGCGCTTACCTACATGATTCTGGCGGGGCTCGCGCTGCTCATCCCGGGACTCATCACGCCCACCTTCAGCAAGGTGTTCGTGGACAACGTCCTGGTGCGCGGACTGCGCGACTGGCTCACGCCGCTCCTCCTCATCATGGGCGCCACCGTGCTGGTGCATTCGGCGCTCGTCTGGATCCAGCAGCACTACCTGTTGCGCTTCGAGACGAAGCTCGCCCTGGAGAGCTCGGGGCGATTCTTCTGGCACGTGCTCCGGCTGCCGGTGGCGTTCTTCACGCAGCGCTACGCCGGTGAGATCGGCAACCGTGTGGGGCTGAACGATCGCATCGCGCGGCTCCTTGCCGGCGATCTCGCGACGACGGTGCTCAACATCATGGTCATCGCGTTCTACGCGGTGCTCATGCTCCAGTACGATGTCGTGCTCACCGTCATTGGCGTCGCGACGGCGCTGCTCAACATGGCGGCGCTGCAGTACGTGTCGCGCCGGCGGACCGATCTCAACCGCCGGCTGCTGCAGGACCGTGGGAAAGCGATGGGCACCGCCATGGGCGGGCTGCAGACCATCGAGACGCTCAAGGCCACCGGCACGGAATCGGATTTCTTCTCGCGCTGGGCTGGACAGCAAGCGAAAGTCGTGAACGCGTACCAGCGCCTCGAGCTCACCACGCAACTGCTGTCCGCCGTCCCGCCCGTTCTCCTCTCGCTGAACACCGCGCTCATTCTGGGCGTGGGCGGATTGCGGGTGATGGATGGACGCCTGAGCATGGGAATGCTCGTCGCCTTCCAGTCGCTCATGCTGCTCTTCCTCACGCCCATCAACCGCATGGTCGGGTTGGGCAGCACGCTGCAGGAAGTGAAGGGAGACATGGGACGGCTGGACGACGTGCTGCGCGCCGAGGCGGATGAAACCGCGGTGATCGCCGAGCCGGAGCCCGCTTCCGCAGACGAGTTGCCGGGCCCCGTCGCGGTGGAGAGCGAGGCTGGTGCGCCGGCCGTCAAGCTCTCGGGCTACCTCGAGCTGCGCGACGTGACCTTCGGGTACAGCCGGCTGGAAGCGCCGCTCATAGAAGGATTCGATCTCACGCTGAAGCCGGGGAACCGCGTGGCGCTCGTCGGGCGCTCCGGCTGCGGGAAGACGACCGTGGCCAAGCTGGTAGCCGGCCTGTACGAGCCGTGGCAGGGAGAGATCTTGTTCGATGGACGCCCGCGCCGCGAGATCTCGCGCAGTGTCATGACGAACTCTCTGGCGCTCGTGGACCAGGACATCTTCCTCTTCGAGGGGACCATCCGCGAGAACGTCACGCTGTGGGACGCCACGGTGCCGGAAGCCGATCTGCTCCAGGCGGCGCGCGACGCGTCGATTCACGAGGATGTGACCGCGCGCTCCGGCGGGTACGCGAGCCGCATCGGCGAGGGGGGGAGCAACTTCAGTGGGGGACAACGGCAGCGCCTCGAGATTGCCCGTGCACTCGCCGGCAATCCGTCCATCGTCGTGCTGGACGAAGCCACGAGCGCGCTCGACCCGGCCACGGAACAGATCATCGATGAGCATCTCCGCCGCCGCGGGTGCACGTGCCTCATCATCGCGCACCGGCTGAGCACCATTCGCGACTGCGACGAGATCATCGTGCTCGATCATGGACACATCGCGCAACGCGGAACGCACGCCGAGCTGAGCGCGGTTCCGGGAGCGTACCGCGACCTCATCGCGTCGGAGTAGCCGATCATGACGGTAGACGGTTCCCTCCTCACACCATCGCCCGCAACCGCCGCCCTGCTCCCTGGCGTCGGCGCGGCTCACGACGTGGGGAGCGACAGGCCGTTCCTGCTGGACGGCGACGCGCTCTGGCTGGTGGATGCCGGGCACGTCAACGTGTTCTCCGTTCCGGTGACCGACGGTCAGCCGGCCGGCAGCCGGGCATATCTCTTCCGCATCACCGGCGGCCAGGCGCTCTTCGGCGTGGGGCAGGCCCACTCCGGACATTCGCGCGCGCTGCTCGCCGTGGGAACGAGCGGCACGCGGTTGCGTCGCATCGCGCGCGACGAGGTCCGCGAGCTCGCCCGGCAGCCTGAGCACGCGGCCGTGGTGTCCGCACTGATCGAGAGTTGGGTGGAGGCGCTGTGCACCGGGATCGCGCGCGGCGCCGCGCCCGTGCACTGCGCCGAGCTGGACCCGGGCGAGGTGGCGGTCCGCAAGCCGACGACCCTGCGGTCGCATCATCGCGTGTGCTGGTTCAAGCATCTCGAGGGGCACTCCCTGCTCTTCGGCAACGAAGCCCTTCGCGTGAACGGACAGGGATTCCTGCCGCTCTCGAAAGACGCCTGGATGGAGTCCCGCGAGCAGAGCCGGCTGCTGTTGGTGGAGACGACGTCGCTGCTTCGCACGGATGACGTGTGGCTCGGCCTGGATCGGCTCCACGCGATCGTGCTGCAGTGCGCCGCGATGCGCGTGGAGCACGCAGCGGCCGCCGAGCAGCTCCGGCTGCGCCGCCGGACGGAGATGCTGCGGACTGCGCTGCGCACATCCTGCCGCCGGCTGGCCGACACGATCGACACGCGCGCCATCGCACGTGGGGCGCCGCAGGCATCGGAGAGCACAGAGGGCGCGGACGCGCGCACGCGCGATCCGCTGCTCGATGCCTGCCGGCTGGTGGGACGTGCGCTGGCGATCGACATCCATCCCTACCGCGTTCGCCTTGGAGCCCCCGCGCCGAGCGACCCGCTCGCCGCCATCGCGCGCGCGTCGCGCATCCGGTTGCGCCAAGTGATGCTGCGCGATGGATGGTGGGCGGAGGACAACGGACCGCTGCTCGCTGTCCGCACCGAGGACAGGCGCCCGGTGGCGCTGCTGGTCACGCCGGGGCGCGGATACACCATGCACGACACGGCGGAGGCGACGGACAGGGGACAGCGCGTCACGCCGGAGCTGGCCCACACGCTCTCTCCCTTCGCCTACACGTTCTACCGCTCCTTCCCCGAAAAGGCGCTCTCGATCATGGACGTCGTGATCTTCGGCCTTCAGGGGCGCGCCCGCGACGTGGCGACGATCGTGCTCATGACCATCGGCGCCGCGCTGCTCGGCATGCTGCCGCCGATCGCCACGGGGGCGATCTTCAACGACGTGATCCCCGGGGCGGAGCGATCGCAACTGTTGCAGTTGACCCTGGTGCTCATCGTCTGCGCGGTGTCCGTGGCGCTGTTCGAGATCACGCGCAGCGTGGCGCTGCTCCGCATCGAAGGCGTGATGGGGAACGCGGTGCAATCGGCCGTGTGGGACCGGCTGTTGAGTCTCCCCATGTCCTTCTTCCGCCCGTTCACCGCCGGCGAGCTGGCGGTGCGCGCCATGGGGATCGATGCCATCCGCCAGGTGATCTCCGGCTCGACCGTCACGGCCGTGGTGTCGGGGATCACGTCGATCGGCAACTTTCTGCTCCTCTTCCACTACAGCACCCACCTGGCGCTGTGGGCCTCGCTCATCATCGCGATCGCGCTCGCGATCTCGGTGCTCGGCGCGTATCTGCAGCTCTCGCATCAACGCGGCGTCTACGCCGTGCGGTCCAAGACGTCGGGGCTCGTGCTGCAACTGCTGTCGGGGATCACCAAGCTCCGCGTGGCGGGGGTGGAGGCACACGCGTTCGACAGTTGGGCCGCCCGCTTCAGCGCGCAGCGGCGCCTGCAATTCCGCGCGCGCGCCATCGGCAACTGGGTAGCCGCCGCGAACGCCGGCATCCCTACCGCCGCGTACATCCTCATCTACTGGGCCGCGGTCCCGCTGGTCATGGTCGACCACACCATGCGGACCGGGGATTTCCTGGCGTTCATCTCGGCGTTCGCCACCAGCCTCACCGGTGTGGTCTCCGTCTCCACGGCGCTGCTCTCCATGTTGCTCACGGTGCCGCTGTACGAGCAGGCCAAGCCGATTCTCATCACGCCCCCCGAGGTGGACGGCGCCAAGGAAGACCCTGGCGATCTGTCGGGCGACATCGAGATCCAGCACGCCACCTTCCGCTATCAGGCGGACGGTCCACCCGTGCTCCGCGATCTCACCGTCCACATCACCCCGGGGGAGTTCCTGGCCATCGTCGGCCCCTCCGGCTCCGGAAAGTCCACCATCCTCCGGCTGCTCCTGGGCTTCGAGCACCTGGAGACCGGGTCCATCTACTACGACGGGCGCGACATCGGAGGGCTCGACATCCGCGCGGTGCGGCGTCAGATCGGCGTCGTTCTGCAGGGAAGTCGCCTCATGAGCGGCGACATCTTCACCAACATCGCCGGCTCGTCATCCATCACCATGGACGACGCATGGGAAGCGGCGCGGATGGCCGGCTTCGCGGACGACATCACCGCGATGCCGATGGGGATGCACACCGTCATCAGCGAAGGTGGCGGGACGCTCTCGGGGGGACAGCGCCAACTGCTCATGATCACGCGCGCGATCGTGCATCGCCCGCGCATCCTCCTCTTCGACGAAGCGACGAGCGCGCTGGACAACCGCACGCAGTCCATCGTGAGCGAGAGCCTCGAGCGGCTGCATGCGACGCGCGTGGTCATCGCCCATCGATTGAGCACGATCGAGCATGCCGACCGGATCTGCGTCGTGCAGGCCGGTCAGATCCAGCAGAGCGGGACATACGATGAGCTGATGCGGCAGAAGGGGCTGTTCGCCAAGCTGGCGCAACGGCAGCTCATGTGAGCCGGGTATGCGTACCCTGTCGCACGACGCGGAGAACACCATGTCGCAACCCACGAATGCCACGCTGCGCGTGATACGGGCCGCAGCGCTCTTGCTCACCATCGCGCTCATCGGCGCGTGCCGATCGACACGAACGCCGGCCGAGGAGCGCATCGCGCACGCCAAGGACGGTACGGGTGACGTGGTGATCGGCGTGGCCTGGCCGTGGGCGGCGCGCAAGGAAGTCCGCTTTGGCGAGGGGCTGCAGATGGCCGTCGACTCCATCAACGGCGCCGGCGGTGTGCTGGGACGCAAGCTCCGCCTCCTCAAGGTGGATGACAAGGAATCGGTGGAGGATGGCGAGCTCGTGGCGCAGCAACTGGCCGACAACCCGGAGGTGGTCGCGGTGATCGGGCATCTCCAGTCGTATGTCACCGTTCCCGCCGCGGCCATCTACGACTACGCCGGGGTCCTCCTCGTGGCCCCGACGGCCACGGATCCGGACCTCACCGCGCACCACTATCCCCTGGTGTTCCGGACCACGTTCACCGACCACGCCGTGGGGCGCGCGATGGCCTCCTTCGCCGCCGCGCACGGCTATCGGCGCATCGGCATCTACTACATCCGCAGCGACTACGGCCGCAACCTGGCGAACGCATTCGAGGAAGGCGCCAACGTTATGGGCCTGTCCGTCCCCGTTCGCCAGTCGTATGACCCGAACGACATGGCTTCCGTCCGCTCCTTCGCGCTCACGTTCGAGCAATGGAAGGGGCTGGATCTGGACGCCATATTCGTGGCCGGAGAAGTTCCGTCCGCCGCGCGCGCGATCGTCGCCGCACGAGCGGCGGGGTTGGACGTGCCCATCCTCGGCAGCGATGCCATGGCCTCGCAGGAGCTCATCTCGGTAGCTGGCGCGGCGGCGGAAGGGGTGGTGGTCCCGACGCCCTTCCATCCGGACGAGCCCGAGCCCGGATCCCGGCGCTTCACCGCCGCGTTCGAGAAGCGCTACGGCGTGGCGCCGGACGCCGGCTCAGCGCTCGGGTACGATGCCGTTCGCCTGCTGGCCACTGCCATCATGCAGGCGCACTCCACCGTCCCCACCGAGGTTGCATCCGCGCTCCATCATCTGCATGACTGGCGGGGCGTGACGGGGACGTTCTCGTTCGATGAGCTTGGCAACCTGGTGCAGCCGCAGATCACCACCATGATCGTCCGCGATGATCGATTCGCGTACCTTGGCGATTCGACGTCGGTGCCAATGGTCGCGGAGAACGCCGATCATGAGTGAGCACGACATGGGCGCGCTGACCGCCGAGATGGACTATCGCTCGGAGGCGTTCCGGAGCGCGGTGCTGCGCGCGCATGGCGCACGCGAGAGCGAGCTGGCGGAATTGCTCCACTACACGCGCAACGAGTTCGACCTTCCGTTCGGCTTGCCGGACGCCGGCCGCGCAAAGTGCGAGTGCCAGTGCGAGCCGGAGCAGCCGCCCTCCCCGGTCACCGAGCCCGGCGCGATCCGTGCCCCGCGATACCCGCTCCCCGACGAGCCGTTCGTCGCCGCGTGGGAGGAGTACGCGCGCGAGGCGGAGACGACGGGGGTGGCCGCATGCCTGCGCCGGGTGCTCGTGCAGCTCCGGTTCCCCATCGCTCCCGGGGTGAGCGAGAGCGCGAGCTATCGCGCCGCCACGCGGCGCGGAGTGGTGGTGGACGGGGCCCCCGGCGGGGGCGCGTGCTTCCGCGACCCGGGCGGGATCCGTCTGCTGCTCCATCCCACGGCGGCGGGTCGCGTACCGGTGGTGATCGCCACGGCGCGCGAGGACTTCGTGACGCTGGTCCGCGCGCTCACGCGACGCAACGAGCCGGCGCCCGTTCCCGAGGCGATGGGCGCCTGCATCGTTGCCGGTTACAACAACTGGGAGCGCGTCACCCGCCTGCGCACCGCATGGGAGGCGGAGCACCCCGCCGATCGTTCGCCCGCTGCCTGGTCGCGCGCGTTCCAGGACTTGATCCCGAAGAAGGAGCTCTACCAGGATCGCTTCATCCTCCTCAGCGCGGGCCCGTACAGCGCCACCCCGGCCGACGCGCTGGGGCTGCCTCGCGATGAGTGGCTCGCGACGTCGCTCGCCATCCGGTTGGAGCACGAGTGCACGCACTACTTCACGCGCCGCGCCTTTGGCCGGATGCAGAACGTGCTGCTCGACGAGCTGGTGGCCGACTACATGGGCATCGTCCTTGCGACGGGGCGCTACCGCGCGGACTGGTTTCTCCGGTTCGTGGGGCTCGAGTCGTACCCGGAGTACCGGGTGGGTGGACGGCTTGAGAACTACCGCGGGGAGCCTCCCCTCTCCGACGGCGCGTTCGCCGTGCTGCAGAGCGTGGTGTGCAGCGCGGCAGACAATCTGCAACTGTTCGACGCGGAACACTTGGTGGTTGACTGGACGCCTGCCCAGCGAGCCGCCGTCGTGACCGCGTTGTGCCAACTGGGGCTGGAGGGGGTGGCGTCGGAGTGCGGCGTACCGCTCCTGGAAGAGATCACACATCACATGGAGGAGCGACTCGGAGCGTCACCCGCATTCGTCGGCTAGTGCACTCGTTCACCCCGCAGTGGCCGCCGGCAAGGATCGTCCCGGCGCAGAGAACGTCTCATGTTGGCGCAATCGCTGTCGCAGGCCAGCTCGACATCGCTCTCCAACCACATCACCACGCCGCACCCACCAGCGAACGGCGGATACCAGACCGCCCTGTCGCGTGACATCGAACGGCGCTCCTTCGAGCGGTGGGGGAGCACACAGCCCACCGTGCTGATCGGGCGACATCACAGCCTCACCGGGGCGCTCGAGAAACTCGCTCACTTTGCGGCGTCCGAGAGCACCGTGCTGATCACCGGCGAGACCGGCACGGGCAAGGAGCTCTTCGCGCGCGCGCTGCACCTGTTGAGTCCACGCTGGCGCGGTCCCTTCTTTTCCGTGAACTGCGGGCGCTTTGCCGAGTCCCAGTTGATCGTGAGCGAGTTGTTCGGGCACAAGCGGGGGAGCTTCACGGGCGCGGTGGCCGACCATCATGGCGTGTTCGAGGAAGCGGAAGGGGGCGTCGTCTTTCTCGATGAAGTGGGCGAGCTCACGCTCAGCGCCCAGGCCATGCTGCTCCGCGTGTTGAGCGAGCATGAAGTCCGATCGCTCGGCGTCAGTCGAGCCAAGCGCGTGAACGTACGAGTGATCGCCGCCACCAACCGCGATCTCAAGGCGCTGGTCGCCGCAGGAACGTTCCGCTCCGATCTGTATTTCCGCCTGCGCCAGCTCCGCGTGCACGTGCCCGCCATCCGCGAACGTGGCAGCGACTGGGAGCTGATCGCCGACTACCAGCTGCAGCAGCTCGGCACGCGCGCCACCACGATGAAGTGCTTCTCCGAGGAGGCCCGGACAGCGCTGGCGGAGTACCCATGGCCGGGCAACGTGCGGGAGCTGCTCGGCGTGGTCGATGCGGCATTTCACCTGAGCGACGGTCCCGTCATCGAGCGGCTGGCACTGGCCGAGTTGCTGGAGGAGATGACCCGCGAAGAGGAGCTCCGAAAGATTCCTCTGTATCGCGAGCCGGAGACGCTGCTCTCGCGGATGACCTCGGGGGGCCAGACGTTCTGGGACGCGGTCTATCGCCCGTTCATGTCGCGCGATCTCAGCCGCGCCGAAGTGCGCGAGGTGGTGGCGCAGGGGTTGTACCGCACTCGTGGCAGCTACAAGAAGCTGGTGACCCTGTTCGGAATCGAACAGGCGGACTATCTCAAGTTCATGGACTTCCTGCGTCACCAGCAGCTGAAGCCTGAATAGACCGGACCATCACGGAGCACGGAGAGCCCCGGCGTGCGCGAGTTGCGTACGCGCCGGGGCTCAGTGACATTCTGCTGCTCCTCCGCCGTACGTGTGCCGTGGTGCCCGTGGTGCTGCGTGATCATGGCGCCGTGCGCGTGTCGCGCTCACGCGCAGCGCACGGTGGACTATGCGTCGTAGCGGTAGACGACCTTGCCGAACCGGTCAGGATCGTTGTAGGTCCGGTCGAAGAACTGCGCGGCCGCGGCTTCGGTGAATACCGAATCGATCACCGGAGCGATGCGACCTGCGGTGAAGTCGTGCAGAGCGCGCTCGAGGTCCGATGTGAGACCGATGCAGTTGCCGATGATCGACAGGTTCTTCTGCATCACGGCCGCAAGCATCGGCACGAGCGGCACGGTGCCCTCCGCTCCCGCCGCGGCCGCCGAGTTCGGATTCTGTCCCGCAAAGCCGCAGGTGACGTAGCGCCCACCGGGCCGCAGCGCCTGGATGGCGGGGAGAAGGTGCAGATCGAAGAACGGATCGAACACCACGTCGAAGCCATCCCGCTCCTGTGCGGCGGCGACGATCGCCTCCGCGCCCGCTCGTCCGCCGGGCGTCCGCTCGGCGAGCACCACGTCGTGGATCCCCAGTGCCGCCAATCGCTCGGCGGTTCGCACCGACGTGGTAGACGCCGTCACGGAAGCGCCGGTGCCACGCACGGCGCCGAGCAGGAAGAGCGATGTGTTCGACCCGCCGGCGGTGACCAGCACGCGGCTGCTGGAATCGACGCCCGCACGACGGACCATGCTGTACGCCGTCTGCGCGCCCAGGGTGAAGGCTGCCGCGGCGGCGTCGGACATCGTTGGGGGGATGCGCTGCAGCTTTCGCTCCGGCAGCACATGGTACGCCCGTGACGCCTGGTTCGCCACGACGCCCTGGCGAACCCCGTTCGGGTGGAACAACTGTCCATCGTAGTGCTGGTCGCACACCACGCGATCGCCCACGCGGAGGCGATGCACGTCCGGGCCGACCGCCACGACGACCCCGGCGAACTCCGAGCCGACGCCCGTGAATCGCGGATACGGCACCCGCTGCATGGCATAGAAGAAGGCCTTGTCGCGGTAGTTGCACGAGACCGCCGTCACGCGCACGAGCACCTTGCCGGCGTTCGCGGAATCGGCGGCGTCGAAGTCGGGACAGGGGGTATCCACGAGCCCGCATCGGACGCGGACTCCGTCGACCACGACCATCGACGCGTTGCTCCGTGGAGGCACCGGATCACCCTGGGTGCCGAAGATGGCGAGCGTATGCATCAACGTGTTCCTCCCTCGGATCGGCTCGGCGCGCGCTCAGCGCCAGAGCAGGGGTGACGGGAGCAGTGCGGGCATGGTGGCGCGGAGGAGCGTGTATCCCACCCCCGCGACGCCGTGGAAGAGCCCTGCCTGCCAGCTATCGCTCTCGCGCCAGCCGAGCTCGTACGAGCCACGATAGCGTGCGCGCTCGACGAGCTGCGCCGCGGCGCGTCGCGCCTCGAGCGCCAGGCCGGGGTCCGACAGCAGCTCCGCCGCGGTGACGAACAGGTCGATGCGCGCGGCAGTGCCGCAGCAGAGCGAGTCCACGCCATCGAGCATCGCGCCACGGCTCACCGCGAGTGCGGCGGTGATGTCGGCGCGCGCGGCCGCATCATCGCTCGTCCGAGATCCGCCCAGGCGCGCCAGCCCGATGCCGGTCGCCCCCCGGCTCCACGCCGCAACACGCTCCTCGGCGGCGGCGCCGGACAGATCAGCGCCCAGCACGTGCCGCTCGTAGATGATGGCCTCTACTGCTGCGTCGTGAAACGCGCTGTCGTGTGTGGCCGCGGCCAGTCGCTCGAGCGCATAGGCGATGCCCGCCTGGCCGTGCGCGAATCCGGTCTCGACGACGCCGTGCGCGCTCGCCCACACGCGGCATCCCGTCGTGTCGTCGGCCACGCGTGCGGCGAGTAGTTGCTCTCCGAACGCGACAGCCCGATCGCGGAGCATCGGTGCGCCCGTCGCATCGTAGAGCGCGAGGAGCACCAGCACCGCGCCCGCGCTCCCGCTCAACACATCGTGCAGGTCCGTTCGCACGGTGTCACGATCCGGCCGCGGCTCCATGCACGACGCGATCCGCATGGCGGCATCCATCAGCGTCGGCGCGCTCAGCAACCGCGACACCGCGGCCAATCCGTACGCTCCCGCGGCGATCCCGCTCCCCGCACCCACCTCGGTGCGGCGCCTCAGGCGCAGCACCCGCTCGAAGTCATCGAGCTTGTCCGCCAGTGGCGCCACTGCCGAGAGAGCGAAGTCACGTAATCCGGCGCCACCGGAGGCGCGCTCCACCGCGGCCAGAAAGAGCGCCAATCCGCTATAGCCGTCGAAGTAGCAATACGACATTGGCGACAGCACGTAGCGCCGCGCCGGCGCCACGTAGCTCATCCCGATCCACGACGCCGCATCCACACCCGTCTCGATGGCGCGACGGTGGAGACGGTGCGCGATCGCCAGCGCTTCCTCGAGCGCCTCGCCCGCGTTCAGCGGCTCGGACATCCTATCCGTCGTCTCCACGCTCCCCACGCACGCGTCCTCATGCGTGCGGGTACACACACGAACGTCACGCTGCGCCATGGCGAGGAACGCGCCGCGGATCAGCCCGATCTGGCGGGATCGATCGGCGTCGCCCAGGTGCCGCATGCGCAGGAGCATCTCCTCATACGCCGACGCCTGGAAGCACTGCTCGATCGCGCCCGCACTGAGGGGGAGCCGCCGGCTCTCCGCCGGAGCGGCGAAGAACGGCACGTCCATCTCCTCCAGTGCGCGGCACTCCTCGGCGATCGTCGGCCAGACGGTCGGCCGATCGTCGAGGACGAGGAACGTCTTGGCGAGGACGTCCAGCTGGATGCTCCGTTCGATGCCGTCGCGCAGATACTGCGGGTGCGTGCACCGCTGGAGGAGCGCGGTATAGAGGCTGGTGTTGCGCAGAATGAAGCGCACCGGGTGGCGCCGCATGCGATCCAGCACACCGCCCTCCGCCAGGAGCTCGTCGCGCGCGGAGACGAGCGTGTCGTACATCGCGCCGAATCCCCTGGTCACCGCCTCCACGTACGCGCCGGCGCCGACGCGCTGTCCGCCCAGCCACGGCACGTTGCGCGCGTTGTTGGATGGTGCCTCCCCCGATGCGCGCGGCTGTGCGGAGCCCGCCATCGCGGACCGGGCGGCACCGGTCGTGTCATCGGTGGCGATGGTCGTGACGAGTCCACCGACCTCGAACATCGCGCCGTCCGGCGCCGGCTTCAGCGTCGGGAGCATCCCGACGTTGAGCACCGAGGCGGACCATGCACGCCGCGCTGCGTGCGCGGCCTGGCTGGAGTCGGGGATCTTTCCCACCAGCTCGAACCGATGCGCGAGCAGCATCTCCAGGTCGAGCAGCATCGGGTACTCCCCCGACGCCAGGAGATTCTCGAAGTGGAAGTCGGTGCCGTTCAGCGCGTACACCAGACAGAGCAGACTGCCACACCGTTCGTAGAAGCGCTCGATGCCGTCTGCGTCCGCGCACGGCTCACTCGCGATGAACTCCAGCCAGCCGTATCCCGCGCCGGGCAGGATGCGCATCGGACGCAGTCGCGGTGCCCCGCATGCCCCGTGCGCGTTGAGCCACTCGAGCAACTCGGCGTAGCACGCGTCGAGATCCACCGCGCGCGGCTTGTACACCACGCGCGTTCCCGACGCCCAGGTGAGTATGACGACGCTGCGTCCGCCATTGTGCGGATCGGACAGTCCGGTCTGCGCGGCGACCACAGTGCCGAGTGGAGTTCCGCCACCGAAGACATCCTGGAGCCGCGGCGCGTCCATGGCGGCGCGTTCCAACAGCTCCACCGTCCCCTGCACCCAGCGGTCGACGGCGCTGGCCGCGAGTCGCGCCAGCACCGGGTACTCCGCAAAGGTGCGTAGCAGGCCGCCGTTTCGCTGCTGCTCGAGGAACGCGTCGTACACGGCCGGCACCTGGCCGGCTGGCGCGGGAGCGAAGAGCGTCGCCAGCGCGTCGGCCGGCCGGCTCGCGCGGAACGTCTGGTAGCTCGCCCAGAGCGTGCGCTGTCCGATCCGAGCGAGCGAAATGAGCAGCGCCCGCTCGAGCGCTGCATGTGCCGGACGCTCGAAGCACGCGTACGCCGCACCGCTCGCCGTGCGCACACGCTCCGCCGCAACGCGGAGCAGCGGTGCGAACAGCTCCTCGAACGCCAGGTGCGCGTCCGCGGAGTGGACATCCGATGGCACGTGCCTCGCACGCGCGAACGCGGAGCGCAGCGCGTCCGCGGTCTGGCCGTATGCCTGGTCGAACGTCTCTGCCCATGTCGGCCAGGACCCGCGGACATCGCTGTCATCGGCAAGCGCGCGGTGCACCTGATCGACGGTCAATCCGTCCCACGCCAGACGGCGCGCGAAGGCGTCTTCGTCGCCCCGTGCCACCGTGCTGCACCACATCGTCGTGCGTGCGGTGATGTCGGGATCGGTGCGTGCCGGCGCCGAACCGCGTTGCACCGACGAGTCCGCCACAGATGCCAGACGCTCGTGAAGCGTGCATGCCCGCCGGACGATCTCGCGGAGGAGACCGGCACGGTCCGCCTCCGGACGCGCGCTCCGCGACGTGCGCGCGCGGTGCCGCGTGTACTGTGAGGGGACGACGGCCGTCACTTGGGGCGCGTCATGAACAGGTACGCCACGGCCCAGCCGATGCCGATCACCCCCGCCACGATCCACCACCAACTGGTGCGATGATGCTGCCGGGAATCCGTGTACGCATTGGCGAATGCGAGGAGCGCACCGAGCGCGACGATGACCGGAAGAATCCAGCGCGTGGAGTCTCTCACGTGCACCTCCGCATCGGGTGGCCGAACGTCGCGCATGGTGCGCCCCTCGTACTCGACAGGGTGGACGTCAACTCGAGTGCTTTCCCAGCTCGTAGGCGACCGTCACGGCGCCCGCGCTGAGCAGCGCGCCACCCACGGCGGCGGTGATCGTCAGCAGGATCGTCCCACCCGCTACGGCTTCCAGCTCCTGCTCGGACAGCTCCTGCGCCGGATCGACCGGATCCGGGAGCACGATCGTCACGTCTGCCTTGTTCTCGATGAACACGATGTTCATCGGCGTCATGTCCGACGCGTTCGCGCCGCTGAACTCCGCCAGCGCCGCACGCGGATCGCTGAGGAGCTGCTGCCGGAACGCCATGTCGGTTGCCGACCGTGCGAGCAGCGCCTGATAGCGCTCCCGCCCTTTCTCTGCGAGCGTGGGGTCCGCCCGCAGCGCTTCGACTGCCGTTGAGAAGTCCATGATCGATCTCCAGGAGAGGATGGTGACGACGTGCCGGCGGGTCGCACATCCGACCGCGCCCGCCGGCGGTCAGTCTCTAGATGTTCTTCAGCACCCACAGCGCGCCGGCGGCGCTCACTGCCGCGGAACCGACCGCGGCCGCGATGACCAGCAGCGTGGTCGACACCGGCTCCGATCCACCGGCCACCGCCTCGAGCTCCTGCTCGGACAGCTCCAGGCCGGACTCGATGAACGGCGGCAGCACGACCGTCGGGCCACCCTTGTTCTCGATGAACACCACACGGTGATCCTGCGGAATGGACTTCCCGCTGAACGCTTCCAGCGCCTGGTGGGGAGAGGTCAGCAGGAGCTGACGGAACTCCGGATCGGTGCTGGACCGCTGCAGCAGGAGATCGAGCTTCTGCGCACCAGCCTGAGCTTCGGCAAGGTCGGCGCGGGCAATCGCGGGCATGGCACACCTCGATGGTGAAGGGATGAAGACGTCGTGATGGCAGATCGAATTCTGTGACGACACCGCGCATCAGTGTTGCGCGCGGCAGCAGCGCAGCCTCAGGCGCGCTCCTTCCCGAGCTCGTACGCTTCCGTGATCGTGCTGACGATTTCCACCGTGCTCTTCGCGATCTCGATCGTCGCCAGCACGACGGTCGATCCACCGGCGACCGTCTCCAGCTCCTGCTCCGACAGCTCGCTGGCCGCATTCACCGGATCGGGAAGCACGATCGTCACGTCCGCTTCGTTCTCGACGAACACCAGGTTGAAGCTCTCGGGGATCGAGTCGACCGGGCGGTTCAGATGCGACGCGAACGCCTTCCGCGGGTTGTCCTTCAGCTGCTGACGGAATGCGGCGTCCGTGGCGGAACGGCCCAGAACGGCCTGCAGGATCTGCTGTGCCTCTGCAGATGCGGCCTGCGGATTCGAATTGAGCGCGCGATCCATGATGACCTCCGTGTGTGGTGCGGAGTCGATCACCGATGCGGACTCCGCGGTGTGCGTCCGTGTACGTGCTGCCGGACATGAACGGCGGCGCACATTGGCAACCGACATACCACACGGCGTCCGTGTCTCAACACGCTGTCGCGACACCACTTGCGTTCCGACGGCGACATCTCGCCGCGCGCGCGGTGGACGCCATGCTCTATCGCGTAGACGCTCACTGCCAGAGTGTCCCATGGTGCGACGTGGCGCCGCGCTGACGCTCGCGCGCGCTCCGGCGTGGAGCACGCCGTCCATGGTGGCACGCGGCGCGTTCGTGCTGTATGCTGTGGAAGGACACCGGCACCGAGGCCGTGTGCACGCGCCGCGCTCCGCACTACGCGTGGAGCGCGCGTGCACGCAGTGGAGCACCCGAGCACAGGAGAGCTCATGCCAGAGGACCACGCTCAACCGCAGGGACGGCGGCGACTCGCCACGATCATCATCGCCGTGGTCGTACTCGCCATCGCCATCCCCGCCATCATCTACAGCGTGCGGTCGGCGTATCACGCCGGCCAGCAGGGCACCGCGAGCGCGGACACCGCCAGCGTCCAACCCTGACGGTCGTCGTACGGCGGGACGTCATCGCGGTACGCGATGTCGAACAGCCGGCGCGCGCTACGTGCAAGGCGCGCGGCCGTCCGCGCGAACACGGTGCGGTGCAGCGCTGCGGCCGGCCCTCACGCCCACAGCAGCACGGCCGGCAGTCTCTCGTGGTGATGGAGCCGGAGCAGCGTGTAGCCGATTCCGCTCGTTCCGAAGAAGAGCGACGGGGCGAACCCTTCGTCCGTGCTGCCGGCGCCGTACGTCGCGCGCCGTCGCGCGCGCACCACGACGCGCGCGGCGAGCTGCCCGGCTCGCGCGCGGAGTGCGCCGCTCTCGAGCTGGATGCCGGCTTCCTGGAGCATCGTGATGCGGCTGCTGTTGCCACAGCAGAGATGATCCTGCGGTGGCAGCGCGCCATCGAGCGCTGCAAGTGTCGAGAGCGCGCGTTGAACGTCGATGTCGGCCTCGGCACCGAGGAGATGACGGGTACCCAGGCGCGAGAGTCCAATGCCGGGTGCTCCGTGGCACCAGCCGCAGAGCAGCGGCGCGCCGCCAACTGCCTGGTCGCGCCGCGATGCCGTGCTCACCCATGTGCCGCGTTGCGGGACATAGAGTGTGCACTCGAACGCGTGCGCGTCGCGCACCGCACCGGCCGTCGCCGCGTCGCCGGTGTAGGCATGCAGCCGCGCCAGTGCGTAGGCGATCCCCGCCGCCCCGTGGGCAAAGCCGCCGCCTGATTCGCCATCGATGGTCGCCCACACATCCAGACCCGTCGATGCATCGGCGCTCCGTCTGGCAAGCAGGTGCCGCCCGCACCGGATGGCGCGAGCCAGTACCCACTCCTCGCCCGTGGCGTCGAACAGCGCGAGCAATCCCAGCAATGCGCCCGCAGCGCCGGAGAAGACATCGAGCGCCCGGTCTCGGCGGATGGCGTCGTCGCTCACGCCGCGCGCCACGCACAACGCGGCATCGAGCGCTGCCGGCTCATCCAGCCAGCGCGCGAGGCGGGTGAGTGCGTACACGATGCCGCCGATTCCGCGCGCGCCACCCAGGCCGTGACTGCGGCGCATGGCGCGCACGCGCGCGGCCGCATCATCGCCGCGCACGGCCAGGAGCGGCGCAATGGCCGCGCGCGCCGTGGCGCGATGCAGCGTGTCGCCGGTCACGTGGTCGAGCGCACCCAGGAAGAACGCCACACCGCTTCGTCCATGCGCCAGCCCGAGCTGGAGCATCGAGAGGCCCCTGTCGTCCAGCGCCGCCCACGTCACTCCGCCATCGCGTGCGGGGACGGCGAGCCGGTCGAGCGTGCCGGCAACGGTTTGCGCTTCCGCCAGCGCCGCAGTCGCGGAAAGCGGCACGTCATCTGACAGCGGTGGCATGTCCGCTGTCGACAGCCGCCGCTCCGCACGGACGCGGTCCATCACGCAGGACACGCGAATGAGGTGTGTCTGTCGCCGCAGGTCCGCCGGCCCCAGACGGTTCACGCGCGCGACGGCGTTCTGCCACCCCGTGCGCTCCGTGTAGCCGGGCACGAGCGCGGCACCATCCGGCCCCGAGTGGAGCCCGTTGCCGTCCGCGTACCCGTAGAACAGCGGAACGTCGCCGCGCTCCAGCTCCTCTTCTTCGCGACGGAGCGCTGGCCACAGCCGGTGTCGCTGCGGACGGTGGACGAACGGACGCTTGAGCACGTCGAGCTCGATGCTCCGGTCGGCCCCGGATGCGAGGCTCGCCGGACGCAACGCGCGCCGCAGCGCGGCACCGTACACGGACGTGGGACGGAGGATGAGCCGCACGCGCAGCGAGCGAAACGGCGCGAGCGGGCCACGCGCATGGAGGAGCTCGTCTCGATGCCGCACGAACACGCCGTACATGTGCCGGAAACCGCGGATGAGCGCTGCACACGCGGTGGGAGCGGTCACGTCCGGTGGCGCGTTGAGCGGCGGCGTCGCTCGCGACGCTCGGCGCGCGATGAGCGCCATCGCGTCGGTGTTCACCGCTTCCCATCGCGTCGTGCGTGCACCATGCGGAAGTTGTGGCGAGATGAAGCCGCCATCGCTGTACGTGGCACCCGACGCGTCGCGATGCAACAAGGGGAAGAGGTTGGTGGCGAGCACGGAGTCGCGCAGCTGTCGCCACGACCCCAGCGCGCTGTCGTCGCCGATCCCCTCGAACTCGAGCGTCGGCTGCATGACCATCTCGAGATCGACGAGCAGTGGATGCTCGCCAGCCGCGAGCACGTTGCCGCTGTGCAGGTCGGTGGCCCCCACGAGATACATCGCGCACGCGAGCATCCCCGCGCGTCTGGCGTAGCGCGTCACCGAAGCGGGATCCGCGTCGGGGGCGGCAGCGCCGTACTCCATCCAACCGTACGTGCCACGGTCGAGCACGCGCAGCGTCCGGAGCGCCGGCCGCGCCCCGCGCGCATTTGCCCACTCCACCAGCGCGGCGCAGCACCGCTCGGGACCGAGCGGCCGCGGTTTGTAGACCAGCGACAGCCCCGAGGCGAAGTGAAGCACCGCCACCATCCGTCCCCCGGCGTGCGAGTCCGAGAGATCGGGGTCGATGGCCGCTACCGGGCCGAGCTCCTCGTTCGGCGCGAAGGCGTGGCTGATGGCTGCCCGGTCGGCGGAGAGATGGCGGAGGAGATCCGCGGTCGCATCCACCCAGAACGCGGTTCGCGTCGCGAGCAGTCGCATGAGTGCCGCCGACTGCGTGCACAGCGTGTCGTAGCCGCCATCGAGGATCGACTGCACGAATGCCGTATAGATGCGCCTGGGGCTCGCGCCGCTCTCCGGCGGGTGCAGCGGTCCGCGGCCGCCGCCGCACGCGGCGAATCCGGCGTAGAGCGTGGGCACCGCGAGCTCCGAGAGCTGCCGCAGCAACGCGTGCTCGAGCTGCGCCATGGCGGTGTCCGCGATTTCACGCCGCCACGCTCCCGCGCGGCGCGCCAACTCCTCGCGCGCGACGGCCACGAACGGAAGCAGCGCGTCTCCGAATGGTACGAGGGACACGCGGCCTTCCGTGGCGGGACCAACTGCGGCGAGTCGTTTCTCTTCCTGCCGCGCTTCCGTGCACGCGGCAACGTGGATGCGCAACCAGGGCGGCGTCGCGTGCTCGCGCAGCCGCACCGGGCCGAGGGCGGCGCGCACGCGCTCCGGCTCGAGCGCATCGAATGCCAGCCGGCGCGACCAGCACGCATCGTCGTCGCGCGCCACCAGCCGCCGCCACGCGCGCAGTCGCGCCTCGGCCGCAGCCGACGCATCGGCCACGGGCGCGGCGCGCAAACGCTCGGCGAGCGGTGCAGCGCGCGCCAACAACGACTCCACCGGCGCGCGCCGCACCCGCGACGTCACAGGATAGGCCCGCCGATGTCGATCTTGATCTCGCGGCTGATGTAGGTCATGCAGCTGTCCTGATTGCTGCACCCGACTTCACATCCGCCGGCGACGGACTCCAACGCCTCGTCGTTCAGCTCCTCGCTCTCGCTCGGGTCCACGCGAGTCTCGTCGTCGCGTTGCGGTTCGCGGTCAGACATGCGCTTCTCTCCTTCACGGGTGGGTGTGTGCTGCTCGGTCGGCGCACGCCGAAGGCAACGCCTGTGCCCACACGTCCCGCGTCGGAAACGTCTGTCCTATCGCCGCTTACGTACACGCACCGATGCGCCGGCTGGGGACACGTGGATCGTGCGCTCTACCAGGTAGAGCCGTCCTGCCGGAGATGGGAGCTCGTTGGCTGGGCCGCAGTGCGCGTCACGAGCGCGGTGTAGAGCGCGCGCCAGCGTTCGATGCACATCGTCCACCAGCTGCGGATGAGACGGCGGTGCGTACGCGCGCGCGCGGCGCGTGACATCCGGGCGGGAAGGCACCGACCAGAAAGAAACGGCGCGTGCCGTTCGCAGCACGCGCCGTCGGAGCACCGTTACACCACCCTGCCGCGACGCGGCACCACCCGCCGCGCCGCGATGCGAGCCGCCTACCCCATCGCGATGCGCGACTTTCCGTTCCGGATGATGGGCAACGACCGCACCGGCTTTCCCGTCGCCGCGAAGATCGCGTTGCACACGGCCGGCGCGATAGGCGGCACACCCGGCTCGCCGATCCCACCCTGCTTCTCCGTGCTCGGCACGATGTACACCTCGATCGCCGGCATCTCGCGCATGCGCAGCACGGGGTACGCGTCGAAGTTCCCCTGCTGCACGCGCCCGTGCTCCAGCGTGATCTCCCCCGTCAACGCCGCCGCCAGTCCGTACACGATCCCGCCTTCCATCTGCGCTTCGATCGTGTCGGGGTTCACCACGGGACCACAGTCCACCGCGCACACCACGCGATGCACGCGCGGCGTCCCATCGTCCGCCAGCGAGATCTCCGCCACCTCCGCCACGTACGACCCGAACGCCTCCGCCACCGCGATGCCTCGATAGCGCCCGGTCGGAAGTGGCGTCTTCCACCCGGCCTTCTCCGCCGCCAGATCGAGCACAAGGAGATGCCGCGGGTGGTTCGCCAGCAACGCGCGTCGCAGCTCGTACGGATCCTTCCCCGCCGCGCGCGCCACCTCATCGAAGAACGCTTCCGTCACCACCGCGTTGTGCGAGCTCCCCACCGAACGCCAGTAGCCGAGCGGGACGGGGATGTCCGCGATCGTCTGCTCGACGAGAATGTTCGGGATCTCGTACGGCACGTTGGCGGCACCCTCCACCAGCGAGCCATCGATCCCGTCGCGCGGCGGACGTCCCTTGGAGACGGATATCGACGGTCCGACAATGCGATGCGTCCACGCAATCGGATTTCCGTTCGCATCCAGCGCGGCGGCGAATTTGTTGTACGTGGTGGGACGGTAGAAGTCGTGGCGCACGTCGTCCTCCCGCGTCCAGATCACCTGCACCGGCGCACCGACTTCCTTCGACAGCCGCACCGCCTCGGCCACGAAGTCCGTCTCGCTGCGGCGGCCGAAGCCGCCGCCCAGATACGTCGTGTGCACGCGCACCTTCTCCGGCGGCAAGCCGGTGATCGCCATCGCCACCTGTTGCGCGCCCGACTGTCCCTGCGTGGGCGCCCACACATCGCACCCGTCCGCGCGCACGTGCGCGGTGCAGTTCATCGGCTCCATGGTCGCGTGCGCGAGGAAGGGAACCTCGTACGTGGCTTCTATCGTGCGCGCCGCACCGGCCAGCGCCGCGCTGCCGCGCCCTTCCTTGCGCGCTTCCACGCCGGGCTTCGCCGCCAACTCCGCCAGACGCGCGCTGATGCGCGCGCTGTCGAGCGTCGCGTTCTCCCCTTCATCCCACGCGATCGCGAGCGCGCGCCGCGCCGAGTACGCGTGCCAGTAGCTGTCCGCGACGACGGCCACGCCGCTCGCCGTGCGCGCCATCTGCTGCTCCTCCGGCGAACCGGGGAGCTGCACGATGCGCTTGACGCCGGGCATGGACCGCGCGCGCGCATCGTCCACGCGCTTCACTCGCCCACCGATCACCGGGCTGCGTTCGATGGACGCGTAGAGCATCCCCGGCACGCGTACGTCGATGCCAAAGCGCGCGCTTCCGTTCACCTTGGACGGCGTGTCGATCCGCGCCACGCGCGTTCCCAGCAGGCGGAAGTCCTTCGGATCCTTGAGCGGCGGATCGGCCGGCACCGGGAGCGTGCCCGCGCGGTCGGCCAGCTTTCCATAGGGGAGCTTTCGTCCCGTAGGAACGTGCACGACCATCCCGTGCTCGGCGCGGCAGGTCGACGCGTCCACGTTCCACTCCAGTGCGGCCGCCTGCACGAGCATCGCGCGCGCGGCCGCGCCCGTCTGCCGGAGCATCTCGTACGAGCCACGGATGCTGCTGCTCCCTCCCGTCCCCATGCGGCGCTGCCAGCCGGCCGGATTCGTGGGCGCTTCCACGCGCACAGATTTCCAGTCGACCTCGAGCTCTTCCGCCAGGATCATGGGGAGCGACGTGTAGACGCCCTGCCCCATCTCCGACTTGTCCACCATCATGGTGACGACGCCGTCGCTTCCGATGTGGAGCCAGGCGTTGGGCTCGAGCGCCGCTCCCGCGTCCTGGCCCAGACGCTGGAACACGCGCGACGGCAGGTAGAACGCGATCGCCAACCCGGCGCCCGCGGTGGCGCCCGTCTTGAGGAATCCGCGGCGCGAGATCAAGGTGTCAGCTCCCATGTGACACCTCCGAGCCGGATGCGCGGTGAATGGCGCGGCGGATCCGCTGGTACGTGCCGCACCGGCAGATGTTGCCCTGCATGGCGCTCTCGATGTCCGCGTCGCTCGGATGCGGCGTGCGCGCGAGGAGCGCGGCGGCCGACATGAGCTGTCCGGACTGGCAGTAGCCGCACTGCGGCACCTCCTCCGCGATCCACGCCTCCTGCAGCCGCCGCCCGACATCCTGCTCGGCCAGCGCCTCGATGGTCGTGACCGGCGCGTTCGCTGCCGCTGCGACCGGCGTGATGCAGGAGCGAATGGGACGTCCGCCCAGGTGCACCGTGCACGCGCCGCACAGCGCGGCGCCGCACCCGAACTTGGTGCCGGTCATGTTCAGCGTGTCGCGGAGCACCCAGAGGAGCGGGGTGTCCGGGGAGACATCCACCGTGTGGCGCTTGCCGTTCACGGTGAGGGTGATGGCGCTCATGCTGCGGCCTCCGGCGAGAGGGCGTGTGCCCACAATAGTGAGTGCGATCGGCGCGCGGTGGAAGGGGGCGCGGCCGCCTCGTCCACATACGCCGGGCGCGTCGCGCTCACGGAGGGCCGATGGTGATTCCACTCCACGCCGGAGGGTCGCTGGCCGGAAAGCTGTTGCGCGATGCATCGTCCACGCACTCGTCGACACGGCGCGCCTCGCGCGCCGCGGCGGATTCGGCCGTGCTCCCCTTCCCGCGCTCGACCTCATCCGCAGCGCTCTCACTGCGCTCCGACGTGCCACCCGCGGCGCCGCGTGGCGCCGGGCGGCGCTCCGGAACGTCCATAGCTTCTCGCACGATGTCCTCCTTCACGCCTGCCACTGTAGTCGACACTGCACCGGCGGCGGCAGCGCCGGCGGCGCGGGGGAACCCGCAGCAGCGCGCCGGCGCTGCCACACCTCAGCGCTCGCGTCAGTAGTTTGCGCTCGAGTGCCGCCGCTACGCCACCGACGGCGGCTCGCCGTGGCGTCCGCTCGCCGCCATGTCGTCGAGCGCCGGTTGCCGCCGCGAGCTGGATGTCCCGCGCGCCACCCCGCCCTCGCGCGCCACGTTCCGCGGGCGCTCGCTCTCCCTGCTGCCGCGCGCGGTATCGGCCAGCACCAGACGCAGCTCGTTCCGGTGGCGCGTCTCATCCTCGATCACCGCATCGATGGCCACCGCCAGTCCGTGCTCGCCGACCGCATCCGCCTGCGCGCGGCGCGTGACGTACCGCTCGATGGCCGCCTCCTCCGCCGCGAGCGCGGCGCGCAACATCCCTTCCGGATCGCTGGGCACGGTGAAACTCGCCGCGCTCACCGTGGGGGTGCCCCCCAGCGCGGCGATCGCATCGGCCAACAGCTCCGCGTGCGAGAGCTCGTCGGCAATCTCGCCGCTGAAGAACGCGCGGAGCGTGAGCCGCGAGCTCCCCCGCACCACGCTGGCGAAGGTGCGATACTGGATGACCGAGCTGTACTCGTTCGACAGGTCCTCGTTCAGCCCGGCAATGAGATCCGATACCTCAGGACGTGTCGTCATGGGTCAGGCCTCCTGGGTGCCGTAGGTCGATACCGTCCCCTGCTCCTGCATTACGTGGTCCATCGTTGCCGCTCCACCCAGACGGAATCGCAGTCGGGCGGCAATTCCATCGGACGTGTCGTCCAACCGCTCCGCCGCTTCGCCGGAGAGCACCTCCACTTCCGCGCCCTGGATGAGCGCGGCACGCACCGCCTGTTCCGCGTCCTCCGGGTGCAGGCGCAGGAACTCCGGCGAGAGGAGCAGCTGGTCCACCGCGCGAGCATGCAGTGCACGCACGGTGGAGCGTATGCCGGCCGCGCCGCGCCCCGATGCGCCCGCGTACTCGAGCAGACGGTCGAGCAGGAGACCGGCGTGCCGTGCCCTCAGCGTGCGCACGGCGTCTTCCGCGGAGCGCACGATGTCCGCCTCCCGGGCGTCGTGGTCGAGCGGGTCCCACGTGACCGCGCGCCGCGCGAGCTGCGGCGGCAGCGCTTCGCCGGCACGATGCGCCCACGTGCGCGTTCCGCCGATCACGATCCAGCTGTCGCGTCCCGCCAGCTCCATGAGCGTGTCGCAGAGCGAGATGAGCAATCGGTCGAACGCCGCCGTCCGCCGCCGCTGTGCCTCCTCCGTCGATACCGCGGCGCGCGGAGCGGGATACGAGTGGCCGCGCCGGTCATCCGAGATCGCGACATCGGCCGCTCCCTCCTGCCCTGCGAACAGCGTCGCCTCCGGCAGCGCGGTGAGCCTGCCCCACGCGTAGTGGTAGAAGCGCGCCGAGCGTGAATCGACGAGCACGACGATCGCCGATCGGTGCTGTTTGAGCGAGCGCACGTACGGCGACACGAACGGTCCATCGCGCCAGACGGTGAGCGTGGGAACGCGCACCGGCAGCTCGGCGGCGTATCGCGCGCCGTCCGCGGTGAGGAACGCCACCCATCCGGGCGCACCCCACACGCGATCGAGCGGCGGGAGGGGCTGGTTCAGGAACCCCATCGCGCGGTCGAACTCGATCCGCTCCGCGGCGTTCGTCAGGCCGGCGCGCACCGCGCGCAACGCGCTGCCGAGCGCGGGGCGCCATGCGCCGCGCATGGCGGGGTTCGTCACTCTCGCGTCGTGGTAGACGGAAAGCACCTTGGTGCTGGCGAGCTCGCGCACCAGCTCTCGCAATTGCACGGGCGTCAGCATGTCGACCTCCGGACATCTGGTCAGTCGGCGCCGGCTGACGGCGCCGACATCATGTTTGCGAACCGGAACCTCCGCTCACATCCTGCGTGCAGATGCGGCATGGCTACGCACGCCCGCCGCACGCCATGCAGTAGGCCGCTTCGGGCATCACCATCAACCGTCCGTACGGAATCGGTTGCTGGCAGCTCACGCATCGGCCGTAGCTGCCGTTGTTCATGCGCTCCAGCGCCTCGATGATCGCCGCGTGGCGCAGCGCCGCGCGTCCGGCCAGCGCCGCGGTCACTTCCGTGCGCTCTTCCATGCCGCCGTCGTGCACGCGTGCGTCGGCGCCATCGGCTGGTGTGTCTTCCGCTCTGCTGGCCGCTCGGGTCATCGATCGCTCGAAGCGCGCAAGCTCCAGGCGCAGCTCGGCCTCGAGCTCGCGGCGCTGCGCTCGCGTCAGTCCAGGTGCGCGTGTCAGAGTGCTTGCCATGTTGAACCTCCGGTCGTGGAACCATCCTGGTCCCGCGTGATCGCCGTGCGAGCCATGGGAGGAAGCGGCCGGCTCCGTGCATGGTGGCATTGGGAGTCGCGTGTCCGATGCCGTTCCGGTGCACGTCGCCGGCGCGCTTCTCCCCATGCTGCGCGCGCGGGGTGACGTCTCTCTCCTGTGCGCGACCGGATGCGGCGCGGCAGATGCACGACGCCCCACCCGGCTCGGACGCGCAGGTGGGGCGTGGAGTGCTTCGCCTGTGGCTGAATGTCGGGTCAACCGCTTCCGCGGCGCACCCGATCAGCTCCCCTGCGCGTACGAATCGTTGTCGGCAACGCGTCGCCAGCCGCCCGGGGCGTCCGGGGGTGCGCGACGTTGCCGCTCGTGATGAGGCGCATCTCGGAGACACGCGTGCCACGCGCCCCCCGATTGGCGTCCCACCCACGATGCAGCCGCTCCGGCGGACACAATCCCACCGGCCGGCAGGCCATGAATCGGCCGGTGCCGGTGGCAGTACTGTGTCGGTCGACGGTTGCGGCGATGGACATCACCATACTCCCCTGCTGGCTACGATTGCGGCGCCCGAGCGTCGGGCTCCTTCCTCTCATACCCGCCAGAAGCACAAAAGTCGCGCCTCGAGATCACGGCGCCGGGCGGTGCTTCACTCGGCGCGAGGACCATGTCGCCGCGGCACACGTGGCCGCCGGACCGGATCGTTCGTGAACATCGGGACGCGACTCCCTGCGTGAATGACTAGCCGCAGGTGTGCGCGAAATCAAGCCGTGCGCCGAGCACTCCGTCGCGAAGAGTACCGCGTTGCGGAGACACCAGCGCTCTGCGGCCTTACCGTCCCCCCCCCACCGCCCCCGTCTGCGCCACCGCGCCGGTGCTCCGCCCGGCGTCCAGATCGTTCCAGTTCATGATCGCGTTGAAGCCGAGCATGTACGTCCCCTGCGTCTGCCACCGCCAGAAGGGACGGATGGCGAACATCACGATGTGCCCCTTCCCCACGCGCTCGTCCACCACCTGCGCGCGGTTCGAGAGCGCTTCCCCGCCGAGCAGCGTTCCGGAGAGGAGCATGTCCGCCGGCCGCTGCGGGAAGCGCATGATGAGACGCGGACCGTCCGATGCCGTGTCGCTCTCAGCCGCCGCACCACCGCGCGCACCGCCGCGAGACACCGTAGTCTGTGCACTCGCGCCCCCTGCGCCGCCACGCGCGCCCGCTCCGCCACGCTCGGCGCTCGCACTCTCCGCCGCTGCGCGCGCGCCTCGTGCACCCGCGCCACGCCGGCGCGCGCTGTCGCCGCCGGCACGCGCGCCGTCCGGATTCCACGGTGAGAGCGGCATGGGCGTGGCCATCGGCGTCACGTCCTGCCCAACGGACGAGCCGCGCCGGCCAAAGCCGCCGAACCCGCCACCCGCACCCTGCACGCGCATCACCGGACCCTGATTGAAGTACACCGGCAGCTCGTCGCGACCATAGCCGTACACGATGGGACTCGTCATGTCGGCGATCACGCCGCGCATCACGCTCCCGCGCGCGAACAGGCTGTCCGGCTCCTCGATCGTCACACCCGGCGTCAGGTTGTAGCTCGGGAAGATGGTGGACGTGCCGCCTTCCACGATCAGCGTCCCGCCCTGCTGCACGAACTCGTACAGCGCCTGGATCCCATCCAGCCCGATCCCGCCGCGGATGTCATCCGACGCGTCGGGCGTGCCCAGGCTCTGGAACTCCGATGTCTTGCGATACGGCAACGGCGTGGGACCATCCTTCGCGATCCCGTTCACCATGCTCTGCACGCTGCCGCTGATGTGCGGGAGGACGATCACGTCGTACTTCTGCCGCAGCTTCCCCTGGCGCAGCGTGTTGCCGCCGAAGTAGGTGTACGGAATGCCGTAGTTGTCGAGCGCGGCGCGCACCCACCCTTCGTCCTGCGTGCGCGTCCAGCTGTGCACGTAGCCGATGCGCGGCACGTCCAGCGCGTGCGTCTTCACGCTCGGCGCGGCGTCCATCGCGTACGCCGAGAGCCCGAGCTGCGTGAGCGCCGGCTCCAGCACGCCACGGTCGGCGCTCGGGATGATGATCGCTCCCGCGCGGAAGTGGTGTCCCGCGGCGTCGAAGTCCTCCTCGGCCGCCTGCATCTTCACCTTCGCGAAGCGGAAGCGGAACGCGGCCACGTTGTTGTCCGCCGCGTTGTCCACCACCAGCACGCTCCCCGTGCCGGTGATTCCCCCGGGCGCGACGGCGTTCGTGTCGAGCGGCGTCATCGGTTGCTCGAGCAGGCTCCTGTCGTTCACCGCGGTGATCGTCACGTCACGCATGAGCGGGAACGTCCACCCCGTGTCGTCGTACGGCGACGGGTTCTTGGGGGAGAAGTGCTGGAGCGAAAAGTACATGTCCGCCAGCGTGCGGTACGGCTGGTCGCCGCGGATGATGTAGTCCCCCGGCTCGACGGACACGTTGCCCGCCGTGAACGCCTTCGTCGCGACGTGCACCTCCAGCCCCTGCGCGCGGAGATCGTTCACCGCGTCGGCCGCGTTCGCCTTCCGCCGCTGCCTGGCCGGAATCACCCACCCGAACACCGGGCCCGTCTTCCCCTTGTCCACCGCACGGACGTTCTTGCGCCAGAAGTTGTCCAGGTAGAGTTCCTTGTTCTTCGCCACGTGCGAGAGCGCGAACAGGATGGCCGACTCCTGGATGTTGGTGTTGTTGCGCGGTCCCCAGTTGATGCTGTCGAGCGGCGGGTTGGGACGGAACCACTCGCGGCTCGTCGTGGTGGGGCGCGGCTTCACCACGTAGTTGTCCGGGCCGTAGCTCTGCACCTCGTAGAACCGCCCCATCTCGTTGTGCGTGTGCGCGATGAAAAAGAGGTAGTTGGGCGTCCACCCATCGTAGAATCCGTACGTCCACACCCCCGGCACTCCACGCTTCGTCATCTCCATCACGTCGTTCTCGGCCAGCATCCACCACTCGTCGATCGTGATCGGATCGATGGATTCGTTGTACGGACCGGTGCCGGTGGAGGCGTAGAGATACGTCTGCGCCTCGTGCAGGTCGTGCAGGATCGTGGGATGCCACTGCAGCACGGCCTTCGTGGTGTTCTGCGTGAGCTTGAGGAACTGCCCCATCCCATCGCGGTTGTTGTCGTGCTGCACGTACTTCCCCCAGTACATGAGCGGCAGCCGCGTGGCGCCCTTGGGAAGCTTCTTGTTGAAGTAGTACGTGTCCACCGCCTTGTCGCGCCCGTCCGGCTCGATCACCGGCGTGATGAGGACGATGACGTTGTTCCGGATGTTCGTGATGAATTGCGACGAGTCCACCGCCAGCCGGTAGGCGAGCTCCATGAGCATCTCCGGCCCGCCGAATTCGGGGGAGTGGATGCCGCTCGTCATGTAGTAGATGGGCTTGGCGGTGTGCATGAGCTGCTGCGCGTGCTCGGGCGTGGTCTTCCGCGGATCGCCCAACGCGGCGAGCATGTCGCGATACGTGTCGAGTTGCTCGATGGTCTGTTCATCGGCCACCGCCGCGAGGATCATGTCGCGCCCTTCCTCGGTCTTTCCGATGCGCCAGACCTTCACCCGCGGCGATGCCGCGTCGAGCGCATCGAAGTAGCGATAGATGTCGGCGGTGCGATCGAGGATGCCGGGGGCGCCGATGATGTGTCCGAGCACCTTGAGCGGCGTCGGGACGGTGGCCGAGGCCGGCAGGTAGTCCACGAGCTCCGTGGAGATGCGCGGATCCTGGAGGTCTTGCTTGATCTGCGCCGTGTACGCCGAGTCGATCGCCTGCTGCGCGCGGGCGATGGTGGGGATCGTGACCGCGGCCGCTGCGGCAATGGCGCACAGCGCAGGGCGGATGCGGATGGAGTGGGACATCCTGTCTCCTCTCGAGCGGGGGTCGAGCGGTGCGGAGAGCACCGGGATGGAGGTGGCGTTCGATGGAATACGCACGCGGAGGGCGCGGCGTTCGGAGAACCTGTGCGCGGCCGGGGCCGACGGCAAGCGATTGGCGCAGGGGTCACCCGCCGAGCAGGTCCTCGAGCACGAGCCGTGTCTTGGGGAGGAGCTGTGATGCGTCGAAGTAGCGTGTGACGATGGCGAACGCTTCATCGGCGCTCGTGACGTTCAGAGAGCGAAGCAGATAGCGCACGTCGTCCAGGTCGTGGAACTCCTCGCCCAGGCGCAGCGCCGCGCACTTCATGGCGAGCAGGTATTCGGGACGGGCCACGAAGACGCGAAGATGGGGAAGCTCCAGGAAGGGGCCGAAGTCCCCGCGTGCACCGAGGAAGCCCTTCACCGCGTCGTTGAGCCACGTATCGGGAACATTGGCGCGGGCCGCGACGCGCGCGGCTGCCTGGCGGACGAGCGTCGCCGGCTTGAAGAATGCGTCGACGTCTCGCGTTGCGGGGCGTGCGTCCAGGGCCAGGCACATGACCGCGCCACCGACCACGTACAGCTCGCCTTCGACGCCTGCCGCTGCAAGCTCCTCGTCGAGGAGCGTGAACAGGTGCCGAATGTCTGCGCGGGAGAGGAGGACGGGACGAGGCCTCATGGTGCAGCCGGTGGCATCGGCGTACGCTCGGCCATCGGGATCGCGCGTACGGGGGCGCTCACACGCGTGCCCCGATGGTCGAGTCCACGAAGAGATTCCGGCGCCTGAACGTCACGGGCGACGCGCGGAGCAGGTGCAGGCGAAGCCCCGGCAGGTCCGTGGCGAAGTACGGGACATCGAGCGGAGGGATGGACGCCGTCCACGATGGCGGATCGACCGCTTTCGCGACCGCGCACTCTTCGACCATGGCCGCGACATAGTTCCGGAGAAAGGGCGAGAGCCTTTCCGTGTCGTCCGCCTGCACCGCATCCGCCAGCTCCGCAGGGGCAAGCGTCGCGAGCAGATCATGTAACTCCGCGAGTGCGAATCGGTAATCGTCTCCGCGCGCCAGCACGCGGAGGATCTCCTGAAATCGGAGCCTGGCGGGAGGCAGCACCCGGCCCAGGACGTAGGCGGACACGTCCTGCCCGGCAGCAGCAGCCAGGCGTTTGAGCGCTGCTTTCTGGCGTGCCGAGACGCGGATCTGGAGCTGGGCGGTCTTGGGCATCGTCCCTGCAAGCTACGATCCGCCTGTCATGCTGTCAATACGTACGTATTGACAGCATGTGCCCGTGCGCCCGGGCGGGTGACGAGCGCGTCGCGGGATCGACATACGGTACGGTCGCCCCACACTCCGTGGTGCCGCCCACCACATATTGCACCGGGGCGCAACGAGGCGATGCCGCCGCGTCCGGGCTGCGCGGCAGCTTTCACGCCCCATGGCCCGTTGCCCCGTTCCTCGAGCGCCGAGCAGATTATGGGCATGCCCGCCGAAGCGCGCCCCCGCTGGACGGCCGACGAAGTCCGCCGCGAGCTCATGGACGAGGCGCGACACTGGCCGCGCTACGAGCTCGTGGACGGCGAGCTGCTGGTGACGCCCTCCCCGCGCATGGCGCATCATCGCGCGCTGGAGTGGTTGGCGGATCGGCTCAAGCCGTACGTGCTGCGCGAGCAATTGGGCGAGCTGGCACGCAGCCCCGCCGATCTCGAGCTCGAGCCAGGGACGATCGTGCAGCCGGACCTCTTCCTCATTCCGCGCGAGGTGGCCACTCACGCGCGCGAGTGGTCCGACGTCACCCATCTCTCGCTCGTCATCGAGGTGCTCTCGCCTGGCTCGGCGAGACAGGATCGAGGGCCCAAACGCGAGCTCTACCAGCGCGCCGGGGTGGACGAGTACTGGATCGTGGATCTGGACTCGCGGCTGGTGGAACGATGGACGCCGAGCGACGAGCGCCCGGAGATCGTAAGAGAGCGCCTCACATGGCACTCGGCCGGAGCCGCGGCGCCGCTCTTCCTCGATCTGCGAGAGCTGTTCGACGCGCCGTGCCCCGTGGAGGGCGACCGGTAGGACGGGCACGAGACGCCACCCAGTCGAACGGCTCTCATTCTTTCCGTCGCCGAATCACGCCCGCGCCAGGACGTGCCTACCCGGCCGGCGTGTATCCGCGCTGCACGATCCGTCACTCCGCCCTGCCCCAACCGACGGCGTGCTCCTCGCGCCACGTACTCCGCGCGCGACTTACTCCTCGCGCAACGCCACCACCGGATCCACCCGCGTGGCGCGCAGCGCAGGGAGGAACGAGGCGAGCGCAGCCACGGCGATGAGCAGGAGCGCCACCGTGACGAACGTGGCGGGATCGGTGGCGCGCACGGCGTACAACTGGCTCGACACCAACCGCGTGAGCCAGAACGCGCCGGCCAGACCGATCGCCACGCCCAGGAGCGCGAGCACCATCCCCTGGCGAAGCACGAGCGCGAGCACACGCCCGCGCGCGGCGCCGAGTGCCATGCGCACCCCCAGCTCGCGCGTGCGCTGCGCCACGGAGTAGGACATCACGCCGTAGATCCCCACCGACGCGAGGAGCATCGCGAGTCCGGCGAACAGCCCGAGCAGGAGCATCGAGAGCCGGCGCTGCCCCATGGAGCTCTGCACCATGTCCTCCAACGACCGGATGCGCGCCATCGGCTGGTCGGCATCCACGGAGCGAATGGCGGCGCGGATGGCGCCCACCGTGCGCATCGGGTCGCTCGCCGTGCGTGCCGCCACGGTGAGCGCGTTCACGTCGCCCGCCATCCAGTAGGTGAAGTACAACTGCACGCGCGCGTCGGCGTCGAGCCCTTCATGCTTGGTGTGTCCCACCACACCGATGATCGTGATGTAGCGCGTGCTGTCGTTCGGCGTGGAGTTCCCGAACCAGATCCGTTTCCCGATGGGATCGACGCCCGGCTTGTAGAAGCGCCGGACGAACTCCTCATCCACCACCACCATCGGCAGCTTGGAGCCCTGGTCGCGCTGCTCGAACGTGCGTCCCCGTAACAACGGGACACGGAGCGTCTCCAGGAATCCGGGAGACACCACGCGGATGTCGCCCCACGGGCCGTTCCCGTTGGGAGGCGGGGTGTACCCCTCCACGTTGAAGCTCCCGGTGGACCATCCGCCGCTGAACGGCATCACCGAGGTGGCACCGACCGACCGCACGCCGGGCACCTGCGCGATGCGCGGAAGCACGGCATCGAAGAACGCCTGGCGCGCCGTGTCCGATGGATACCTGGAGGCGGGCAGGGAGAGATCGAAGGTGAGCACGTTTCGGGGATCGAAGCCGGGGTCCACACCCTGCAGCCGCGCGAAGCTCCGGATGAGGAGCCCGGCGCCGGTGAGCAGCGTGAGGGCGAGCGCCACCTCCGCCACCACGAGCGTGCGACGCACCAGCCGTCCGGAGCGATCGGTCGTTCCGCCACGCGATTCCGTCTTGAGCACGCCGTGCAGATCGCCGGCGATCCCCTGCAGCGCGGGCGCGAGCCCGAACGCCAATCCCGTGAGGAGCGCGATGCCGAGCGTGAAGAGCGCCACGCGTCCATCCACCGCGATCGACTCCACGCGCGGCAGGTTCCCCGGGTTGAGCGCCACCAGGAAGCGCACCGCGCCATAGGCGAGGACGAGGCCGATCACGCCCCCCACGAGCGAGAGCAGCACGCTCTCGGTGAGCAGTTGCCGGATGAGGTCGCGCGAGCGCGCGCCGAGCGCGGTGCGAATGGCGATCTCCTTGCTGCGCCCGGCCGCGCGCGCCAGAAGGAGGTTGGCCACGTTCGCGCAGGCGATGAGGAGCACGAATCCCACCGCGCCGAGCAGCACCAGCAACGCCGGCCGGATGGCGCCGGTCTTCACGTCCATCATCGACTGCACCTTGAGCGTCCAGTCGGGCGGGAACTGGTCGGGGCGGTCGCGCTTGAGCTGCTCGGCGAAGCCGCGCATGTCGCGCGCCGCCTGCTCCACCGTGATTCCGGGCTTCACGCGCGCCACGAGGTTGAGCCACTCGTTCGTGTACCCACCAGAGTACCGTTCCGGAGCGAGCGCGAGCGGGGTCCACAGCTCCACATCCTGCCCCCACACGTCACGAAAGTCAGGGGGCATGATGCCGACGATGCGGTACGGCTCCCCGTTCAGTTGCATGGTGCTCCCCACGGCCGACGGCTGGGCAGCGAACAGCCGTCGCCACAATCCGTCGCTCAACACCACGACGTGATTGCGTCCCACTGCATCCTCCTCGGGAAGCAACGCGCGCCCGTGCGCCGCGGGAACGCCCAGCGTGGAGAAGTACTGCGCGCTCACCTGCGATCCGCGCAGCCGCTGCGGCTCGCCGATGCCGGTGAGATTCACCGGCCACCCGGTCTCCACCGCCACGCCGTCGAAGAGCCGCGTGTTGTCGCGATAGTCCTTGAAGCCCGGCGCCGACACCGGAGCGTCGAGGTTGTTGAGCGAGGGATAGTGGTGGAAGATCGTGACGAGCCGCGCGGGCTGCCGGTACGGGAGCGGCTGCAAGAGGACGGCGTTCACCACGCTGAAGATCGCGCTGTTCGCTCCGATGCCGAGCGACAGGGTGAGGAGCACGGTGGCGGTGAAGCCGGGGTTCGTGCGGAGACGGCGGACGGCGTACCGCACCTCGTTCACCAGCGTATCCATGGCGGCCTCGGCGCAACGGGAATGGAGCGGCTTGCGATGGCGTAGCACGCGGAGTGTGGCGCGCGCGGCGCTTCACCACTACGCGGGTCCTGCTTGGACAGTGTCAGTAGCGGAGAGGGTTGTTCGGAGCGCGTGCCGGTCGTGCGCCGAGCCATCCAGCACAGCTCCGCTGTCGTGCGCAGCGATCCGGTGACGCCGGTATGAAGCGCGACGCCCAACGTGGACGCCATGTTCCGTTGCTTCCCACGCCGAGGGCCGAGCAGATTATGGGCATGCCCGCTGAAGCGCGTCCCCACTGGACAGCGGATCAGGTCCGCCGCGAGCTCATCGACGAGTCGCGACACTGGCCGCGCTACGAGCTGGTGGATGGCAAGCTCCTCGTGACGCCTGCACCACGCATGGCGCACCAGGACGCTCTCGAATGGCTCTCGGATCGCCTCAGGCCATACGTCCAGCGCGCGCGACTGGGTCGCCTTCTGCGCAGCCCTGCCGACATCGAGCTCGAGCCGGGGACGATCGTCCAGCCGGACATCTTCCTCATCCCGCGCGAGGTGGCTGCGCACGCACGCGAGTGGTCTGACGTCACCCGGCTCTCGCTCGCGGTGGAAGTGCTCTCGCCGGCCTCCGCCTGGCACGATCGTGGTCCCAAGCGCGAGCTCTACCAGCGCGCCGGGGTGGACGAGTACTGGATCGTGGATCTCGACTCGCGGCTGGTGGAGCGGTGGACGCCGGGCGACGAGCGCCCGGAAGTGGTGCGCGAGCAACTCGTCTGGCAGCCGGCGGGATGCACGACGCCGCTCGTGATCGAGGTGCGCGAGCTGTTCGCGGCGCCGTGGATGACGGGGACGGAGGGGTAGGCGCGATCTCCGCGTGGGCCGGACGCGTCGGCTCAGCCGAGCCCGATCTGCTTCATGAAGGTGACGAGATCGTAGAAGAGGTTCTCCTCGATGATCTGCCCGTCGTCGTCCCACCGCGCGATGGTGCAGAACTCGACGTCGAACGACTTGCCGGTGGGCGGGATGTCCTTGCCGTCCGGCCCTTTCATGGGACCGGTCATGGTGCCGGTGAAGTGCGCGATCGAGCACGTCCACTCGCCGCTCGCGAAGAAGACGCGATACGGGCGGTTGGTGATCCGCTGGTTGGGGAACGTCTTGAAGAAGTCGCGGGCTTCCTGCGTGTGCGCCTCGATGCCTCGGGTGGGCGGCTGTCCCGGCCATCGCACCACGACATCCTTGCGGTGCCGCTTGGCAAAGGTGTCCAGATCCTGCGCGTTCCATGCATCGTCGAGCGTCTGCATGAGCTCCATGTTCCGTTGCTCGGTGGTCTGTTCGGTGGTGACCATGGGGACCTCCCTTCCAATGCGCGCGAGGGCGCGGCCGTCGTGAGGTGACAGGGATGGTCGTGCGGCAGCAGAGGATGTGCCACGGTCCGCGTGCGCTGTCGGGGTGACGGGCTCCGCCGGTTCGACCATCCGACGCTGCTCATCCAGGCGCAGCACGACGTAAGATTCCGTCACGAGCCGGGCGCCGTTGGGCGTCGCCAGGCATCGTGAACCCAGGCGAGGTGCGCTGTGCGACCGAAAAGATGGCAGTGGTGGTTCGGCGTCGTCTCGGCGATCCTGATTGTGTGGGGTGTCGCCTTCACGACATTTGGCCTGCGCGTCCTTCCCGTGGACCGCCGGGTGCTTCTCCCGTGGGAGAGCGCACTCTACGGCGCCATCATGATCGGCTGGGGCACGACGCTCTTCCGTGTCGGGCGCGTGGCCATTCGGCGTCAGGACGTGGAGCTGCTGAAGTCCCTGCTTCTCGGGATCGCGGTGTGGCTGGCGATCGAAGCCGTGTTCTCGGCGCGCTTCCGAGTGTGGTTCAACGTCGGCGCGGATGCAGCCGTGCTCGCGCTGTTCAGCGTACCCCTCATCGCCAGCATGCGCTCGGCCAGGCGAGACGAAGGAGCGAACCATGGAACGCGAGACGCGTGAGATCCCACGCGAACTGTTGCGCACGGGCGCGGTGGCGAGTATCGCGGCAGGTGTGTTGCTGATCGCAGGGTTTGCGCTGCATCCCGCCGGCGAGGACGCCACCTTCGGGACCGACCCGCGCTGGGTGCCGGCGCACGCCATGCTCTGGATTGCGTTTACCGTCGCTCTCGTGGGGTGGGTAGCGGTATACGTGGAGCAGGCGGCCGAGGCCGGCCGGCTCGGCGTGGTGGCGATCGTCGTGCTCCTGCTCGGGACAAGCCTCGCGTCATGGATTTTCAGCAGCGACGTGACGTTCGTACCGGCCATCGCTGCGGATGCGCCCGCGTTGTTCCGGCGGATCTACGACACGCGCCACATCGTGATCGGCCTCGCGAGCGTGTTGGCCTGGGTATTGGGCAGCGTGTTGCTCGGAATATCGATCGTGCGTGCGAAGGTGTTCCCGCAAGGCGCGGGCATTCTGCTCGTTATCGGAACGGTGATCGTGCCGATCGCGTATGCGACCGGGCTGTCCGTGCGGATCGTCGGCGTCGGAGGTGACCTCGCCGGCATCGCGCAGATCTGGCTGGGCTACGCACTCCTGCGCACGCGCCATTCCCGCAGCGCGGGCCCTGCCTAGTCGCGCCGCAACACGTCCGACGGATCCGCCGCCATTGCCTTCCGCGCCGGCACGAGGCACGCGACGAGCGCAACGCCGACCAGCCCGGCCATCACCCCGGCCAGCGCACTCGGCGCGTGTGGGCTCACCTCGAACAGGAGCGACGACTCCACGCGTCCCATCGCCAACGCGCCGAGGGTGCCGAGCACCGCTCCCGCGACAGCGATCCGCGCTCCCTCGCCCAACACGAGTCTTGCGATCTGGCGCGGGCGCGCGCCGAGCGCGAGTCGGATCCCGAACTCCCGATCGCGCTGCGCCACGCCGTAGGCGATCACGCCGTACAGTCCGATGATGGCAAGCGCGATCGCCACGCCGGCGAAGGCGCCGAGCAGCGTGAGCGTGAAGCGGCGAGCGCGCAGCAGGTTGGCCATGAGCTCGTCCATCGTGCGCACGTCGGACACCGGCTCGTCGGCGTCGAGCGAGTGTACGATCCGTGTGGCGGTGCTGGTGAAGCTCGCGGGGTCGCCCGCGGTGCGGATGACCATCGACATCCAGCGCCACGGATATTGCGCGTTCGACATGTAAATCTGCCCGGGCGAGTCGATGTCGAGCCCGTACGTCTTCACGTGTGACACGACGCCGACGATCGTCGCGTAGTCGTCGCGCCCCGGGAGCTTCATCGCCTGTCCGATCGGGTCGCGGTCCCCCCACACGCGCCGCGCGAACACCTCATCCACGAGGCAGGCGGGCGTGCTGTCGATCCGGTCGCTGCTGGAGAGCAGTCGCCCGCGCAGCAGGCGCACGCCCATGGTCGCGAACCAGCTCGGCGTGACGATATAGCGGTCGGCCTCCGGCATGTCGCTCCCCTGTCGCTCCGGCTCGCCCGCTATGCGGCTGATCCCGATGCGATCGAAGTCGCCGCCGAAGGGAACGAGGCTCGCGAACGCCACGCCGCGCACGCCCGGCGTCGCGTCGATGCGCTCCTCCAGCTCCTGGTAGAACGCGGTGCTCCGCGTGCTGTCGTACCGCGCGCGCGGAAGGCTCACCGTCATCGTGAGCAGGTGATCGCCGCGAATCCCCGGATCCACGCGGAGCACGCGCGCGAAGCTCGCGATGACGAGCGTGCTCGCGAAGAGCAGCGTGGCAGCGAGCGAGAGTTGGAGCACGGCGAGGCTCGCGCGCGTCCACGACGTGCGCCCTCCGCCGCCGCGCACCGACGTTCCGCGCAGCACCGCGTGCGGGTCTCGCGGCACCGACCGGAGCGCGGGGAGGAGCCCGAAGAGGAGCGTCGTGGCGACCGATGTCCCGAGCGCGACACCGAGCACCGCGGGATCGATCGACGGCGGTCGCGCGCGGAACACGTCGGGTCCCATCGCGGCGAGCGCCGTCACCGCAAGCCGGGCGAGCAGCACGCCGCAGGCGCTGCCGACGAGCGCCAGGAGGAAACTCTCCGTGAGCAGTTGCCGCACGATGCGACGGCGCGCCGCGCCGAGCGCGGTGCGCACGGCGAGTTCCTGCCGCCGCACGACGCCGCGCGCCAGCAGGATGTTCGACAGATTCGCGCACGCGATGAGGAGCACGAGCGCGGACGCGCCGAGCAGGAGGTAGAGCGGCCGGCGCACGTCGCCCACGATGCGGTCGGCGAGCAGATCGACGACCACCGTAGAGCCCGCGTTCTCGCGCGGATACTGCACGGCAAGTCGCTCGGCGATGGCCGCCATCTCCGCCTGCGCCTGCTCCACCGTGACGCCGGGGCGCAGCAGCGCGTAGACGTTCTTCGACCGGCCGCCGCGCCCGTCCGTATCGTCGGAGAAGTTCACCCAGATCGGCCGGTCGAGCGACGCCGGCGGCGTGAACCGCTCGGGGAGCACGCCCACGATCTCGATCGGCGTGAAGTTGAGCATGAGCGTGCGGCCGATGACGCCGGAGTCGCCGCCGAGTTTCGATTTCCAGAACGCCCAGCTCACGACGGCGACGGCCGGTGCCCCATCCACGTTGTCCGCGTCGGTGAAGGCGCGGCCGAGCATCGGGCGAACGTGGAAGACGTCGAGCATCCCCGCGGTCACACCGGCGATCTGCACGCGCTGCGGCTCGCCGTGACCGGTGAGCGTCGACGCCCAGGTATTGTAGAGTCCCATCGCCGCGAAGCTGCGCGACATCTGCCGCCAATCGCGGAAGTTGTCCCACGAAGTGGTGCCGCCTCGTCCCGGCTGCTGCAGCTCGCGCTCGCCCAGGTGCACGATGCGATCCACGTCGGCGTACGGGAGTGGGCGCAGCAGCACGCCGCTCACCGCGCTGAACATCGCCGTCGTCGCGCCGATGCCGAGCGCGAGCGTGCTCACGGCCACGAGCGTGAAGCCCGGGCGAGCGATCATGACGCGCGCCGCGTGGCGGAGATCGTCCCGGACCGATTCGAAGGTGAGGCGCATCTCTCGCTCCCGTGCGGATTGTCTGTCGATCGCCAGCACGTGCTCGCGGTACCGGTGGAAATCGCCGAACTCGCGCTGCGCGATGCGGCGCGCCTCCGTCTCGCCCGTTCCCGACGCCACGAGCTCGTCCACGCGGCACGCGAGGTGGAAGCGCAGCTCGTCTTCGATCTCCGCCGACGGTTGGCCGGAGCGTAGCGCGATGCGAAAGACGCGGCGGATGCCCGGGATGCGTGGCACGAGATCGCTCGCCTGTGCTCAGGCAGGTTGGAGGACGCCGGCCACCGCTCTGGTGTACCGGTTCCATTCCGTCATCTGCGCGCGCAGCGCGGCGCGGCCGGCGGCGGTGAGCTGGTAGTAGCGCGCCTTGCGGTTGTTCTCGGAGATCCCCCACTCGCTCTCGACCCATCCCTTCCGCTCCAGGCGGTGGAGGGCCGGGTAGAGCGCGCCTTCCTCCACGAGGAAGACGCCGCTCGAACGCTCTTTGATCAGCCGCGCGATGGTGTAGCCGTGCATCGCCTCGCGGGCGAGCGTGCGGAGGACGAGGAGATCGAGCGTGCCTTGCAGGAGGTCGAGCGAGTTCGGCATGGGCTCCCCATAAGCCGCTTATGGGAGTATGGTACGCTACTCCCGGCGGGCTGTCAATGGCGGGGGTCAGCGAGTACTGGGTCGGCCGGGAGCCGGAACGCGCTACCGGGTCGAGCATGCGCGCTACTCGATCGCGTCGCGCGCCGTGCGTGCCCGGTCGCTGGACTCGATCGTCATTTTTTCGTACGCTGGACATCTCCACGAGTCGCGCGCCCCTGACCGAGGTGGCTCGCCATCCTCACGGCTCGGGCGCCTTCCGGCTCGTCACCGCGTCGCTCTCCAGCGCGTACGTGTGCTTCACGCGCTCGTGTCACTCTCCGACGCTCCAACCGACCCACGCTCTCCGCGGTTCACCACATGGTACGCCACCTGGACACACGCCGCGCGACCAGCCGATTCGTCACCTGGTGCACGGGGAGACGATCGTGAACCCGTTCGACGCCCGCATCATCTGGTTCGTGAATGGCTTCGTGCAACGCTCGTGGACGTTCGACGCCGTCATGGCGTTCGTGCAGAAGTCGGATCTCTTCAAGGGCGGCGTCGTGCTCGCCGTGCTCTGGTGGGGCTGGTTCCGCCGCTCCGCGGACAAGCGGCGCGACCGCGAGATACTCCTGGCGACCATCGCGGGTGCACTGGCGTCGGTCGCCGTCGCTCGCGCACTCGCCTTCGCGCTCCCCTTTCGCACGCGGCCGATCTTCGTCCCCTCGCTGCACCTGCAAACGGCCTACACCATGAACCCGGCAGGGCTGCTCAGCTGGAGCTCCTTCCCGAGCGACCACGCGGCCCTCTTCATCGGCATCGCCACCGGGTTCTTCTTCATCTCGCGCCGGATCGGTGCCGTCGCGCTCGCGTACTCGCTCGTCGTCATCTGCTTTCCGCGTGTCTACCTTGGCCTGCACTATCCCACCGACATCCTGGTGGGCGCGGCGCTCGGCGCCGCGCTGACATCGTTCGCCTGCCGGCCGGCCGTGCGCGAGCGGATCGCGAATCCCGCGCTGCGCTTTCTCGAGCGTCATCCCGGGATGTTCTACGGCATCTTCTTCCTGGCGACGTACCAAGTGGCCGTGCTGTTCAACGACGTTCGCCAGTCGGGGATCTTCGCGTACCATCTGCTGCGCGCCGTGATCGGCCTTCCGTAAGCCGACGCGCGCTGGCGTCGACGCTCGACCCATGGGCGTAGCGATGCTCGCGGGTCGCCTCTGGGAGCGGTGCGCTCCGCCGTCACTCCTCGCCGCACTTCGGGGCGACGAGGCGGCACTCGCAATCCGGCCCGCTAACGCAAACGCCCCGCTCATCGGCGGGGCGTTCGCTGCTCATCGAGCGGCGTGTCCGGATTGGGGCAGTGGCCAGGGACGGAATCGAACCGCCGACACGCGGATTTTCAGTCCGCTGCTCTACCAACTGAGCTACCTGGCCGAACGTCCAGAATCAGTCAAATTAGTCGCCCCGTTGGGGGCGTACAAGCTGACGACACGCGCCACCTACCGCGCTGCGCCACGTCCCGCTGCACCGAGTCGTCCCCCGCACCTCGCTCGCGCCGAGCACCGCGCTTCGCGCCCCTTCAGCCGCGCGCACCGCGTCACGAACCGACCCCGCCCTCACGCGTCCCCCGCCCCCTTGCCGAACCCTCCGCACAGGGAGAAACTAATGTCTCCCGCGCCCGATGATGGACGCTGCTGCCGCCGAAGTGCCGGCGACACACTGACAACCCCAACGGACACTCGACGGACGCAACTCCCTCCAGGAGCTGCGTCCATGTGGCGTTCACCCTCACTCGCAGGAGCTGCACCGTGTATCCCACACTCGATCGCACGCTCGCCCGGGGCGCGATAGGAGTCGCTGCACTCTCCCTTGCTCTCGCCGCCGCAGGCTGCGCCGCGCGCGACAATCCGGCTACCGACGATTCCGCCGCCACCACCGCCGCGGCGCCGCAGGCGCTCACCGTCACCACTACCGACTACGCGTTCGACATGCCGTCGCAGGCAACGGCGGGGGTGACGACGATCAAGCTCGTGAACCACGGTACCACGATCCATCACATGCAGCTCGTGCGGCTCGACAGCGCCAAGACCGTCCAGGACCTGGGCGCGGCGATGGCGCGCGAAGGGCCGCCCCCCGCGTGGGCGCACTTCGCAGGCGGTCCCAACGCGGTCGCGCCGAACGACAGCACCACCGCCACGCTCACGCTCGAGCCGGGGAACTACGCCGCGATCTGCGTCATTCCGGCCGCGGACCATGAGCTGCACGTGGCCAAGGGGATGGCGCACCCGCTCACCGTCGTGGCCGCGCCCGCCGGTTCCGCGCCAGCGGCCGAGCCGACGACGGACATGTCGATCTCGCTGTCGGACTACGCGTTCACGCTCTCCGATTCGCTCACTGCCGGGCACCACGTGTTCGACGTCTCCAACGCCGGCACGCAGCCACACGAGGTGGTGCTCGTCCGTCTCGATGCGGGAAAAACCCCGAACGATGTCCTCACCTGGGTCTTCAACCAGAACGGGCCACCCCCGGGGGTGCCGCTCGGCGGCATCGTGGCCATCGAGCCGGGAATGCACCAGTCATTCGCGGCGGACCTCGCACCGGGCGACTACGCGCTCATGTGCTTCATCCCCGATGGCAAGGACGGCAAGCCGCACGCAATGCACGGGATGATGAAGGAGATCCACGTGAGCTGACCGCGCCGCGCGCGGTGCAGCGAGGACACGAGCCGGCAGAATCGCTACGACTCTGCCGGCTCGTTGCATCCGCCCACTTCACGATCGTCGCACCCGGTGCGAGTATGTCGACGTGTGTCGCGGTCGCGCGGCCGCCTCGCCGCCTCGCGCGGCTCGCGTGCGCTATGGCGCGGACGCTCGCGCGCTGTCGAGCGCGGGACGCTCGGGCGCGGTGGCTACCAGCCATCCCGCCGCGTACATCCACCGGGTCATGCGCGTGAGCTTCGCGTAGTCGATGAGGTCCGGCTCATCACGGGGCGTGTGATAGTCGGGGTGCAGCAGCGTGGAGAACTCCACGGCGGGAATGCCCGCCCTGGCGTACGGCAGGTGGTCGCTCCGGAAGTACCAGCGCTCCGGATGCGTGGGGCGGTCCCACGAGCTGTCGATCGCGAAGTGCGTGACGCTGTCGTTCGCGGCGAGCACCATGCGCGCGAGCGCGGCCGAGTTGCGGTTGGGTGGCTGGACGCCGAGCAGGCCGGCGGTGTCGGGAGCATTGCGCCCGATCATGTCGGCATTGAGCACGGCGGTAATGGACGACCGCGGCACGGTAGGACGCTGCGCGAACCAGCGCGACCCCAGCAGTCCCCGCTCCTCGGCGCCGTGCCAGACGAAGAGCGCCGAGCGCGGCGCGGGGTGCGCGACGAACGCGCGGCCGATCGCGAGCAGTGCGACGCTCGTGCTCGCGTTGTCGTCCGCGCCATTCCAGATGGAATCGCCATCCACCGCGTAGCGCACGCCGTCGTGGTCCAGGTGGCTGCTGAAGAGGACGTATTCGTTGCGGCGCGCGGGATCCGTTCCGGGGACGCGCGCCACGATGTTCACCGACGGGTAGACGATGTCCGTCATGCGCAGCCGCGCCACGAGCTGGTGTGCCGCGCGAACGCGATCGAGCTGCGAGCGGCTCACCCAAATGACCGGCGGCTGCGCGGGGATGCTCCCACTGCCGGGTACGTCGATGGTGTATCGCCCGCGGCGCAGCGACGTCCCGAAGTAGCCCCGCAGCTCCGGCTCGGCCACCGCGTCGGAGACGAGCACGATCGCGGACGCGCCGGCGCGGGTGAGTGCCTCCGTGCGTTCGCGGATGGCGGCGACTGTGTAGCGAAAGCTGCGCAGGCTCACGTCGGGAGCGGGGAGCCGCGCAGGGGGAAGAAGCAGCGCGGCCACGGCCTTCCCGCGCACATCCCGCGCGGCGAGCGCGCTCCCGGTGTCGCTCCCCACGTAGATGAGCGGAAGGTCCACGGCCGTGTCGGTGAGGGTGACGACCACCGCGTTCGGCGATCCCTGCAGCACGAGCGGCGATCCGTCCAGCAGCACGTCGCTGGCCGACATGTCGAGGTACGTGTGCCGCATCGGCCAGAACTGGAAGTACGTGCCGTCGTCGCCCGCCGGCTCGAGCCCCGCATCGCGCGCGCGCATGGCCACCCATGCCGCGGCGCGCAGCTCGTCCATCGTGCCTGCCTCGCGTCCGCGCATCGAGTCGCTGGCCATCGTGTAGAGATCGCTGCGGAGCGTGGCGCTGTCGATCGCGCTCAGGCCGGGGAAGTTACCCGACGAGGAGCTCGCCGCACGCGTCGTCGTCGCGGCGGGAGACGCGGACGCCGGCGCGCGCACTGGAGTCGGCGTGCACGCGGCGAGCGTGATGAGGGCGATGGCGGAGGATGGGAAGGCGAAGCGCACGATGAGCATCCGGGAATCGCGTGGAGAGTGGCGGCGTGATGGCAAGGACGACGGTGGATCGCGCAGCGGTCGTGCGTCACGTCATGTCGGCGTCACCCGCTGCCGTGCTGCACGTCCCCGCGCGTCCCATGACGCGCGACGACCACCGACTTGATTCCGCCGCGCACGTTGAAGTCCCCCACTACCTCCATCCACCGCGGCGCCACGGCGGCAACCAGGTCGTCCAGGATCCGGTTCACCGCGCGCTCGTAGAAGATGCCGTCGTTGCGGAAGCTCCAGAGGTAGAGCTTGAGACTCTTGAGCTCCACGCACTGCGCCGCGGGCGCGTAGGCGATCCGGATGGTGCCGAAGTCGGGGGCGCCCCCCTTGAGCAGCGCGAGCTCGGCGGCGTCCGATTCGATCCCTCCCACCGGGCAGAGCGACGTGAACTCGGGGCACTCCAGGCGCACCTCGTACTCGCGCGCCGGGTGGGGATTGGGAAAGGTCTCGAGCAGCTCGGGGTTGGGCATGGGAGTGGGACGGGAGAGCGGAGCGCACGCCCGGAGATTGTACAGCACCGGCGGCCGGTGCGCCAACCATCGCGTCACCGGCCGTCCGTCTCACTCCGCGCACGTTACGCCGACAGCCGCTGGGACTGCCTCGCCGCGCGTACAGAGTGCATCCGCTGTACCGAGCGTGCAGCGTGCGCTGCGCGCCGTCAGTCGTGCGTCAGAGGCGCGGCTGGTCGCGCTCGCTCCCGCGCTCCGTGCTCCGTTCGGCGCTCCGCCCGGCACCGCGCGAACCCGACGACTCCGACGGCTGGGAGATGCGTTCCACCACGCGGTGCACTTCGCGCTCGCTGACCTGCGGAGAGCGCGACACCGCGCGCGCCAGGTCCGCCTGCGCGATGATCCCCACCACGCGGCGATCGCCGTCCACCACCGGCACGCGGCGCACCTGCCGGTCGCTCATGATGCGCTCGACCTCGCTCACCTCGGCATCGACCGAGGTGTAGCTGGGGTTGGTGGACATGACGTCTCTGACGCGCGTGTCGGGGCCCATCCCCCGGGCCGCTGCGCGCACGGCGATGTCGCGGTCGGTGATCGTCCCGACGATGCGATGGCTCTCCCTGTCTTCCACCACCGGGATGAGCCCGCAGTCGCATTCCTGCATGAGACGCGCTGCATCCTGCACGGTGTCCTCCGGCGTGCAGCACGCCGGCGATGGGGTCATGAGCTCCTGCGCTTTCATGGCACACCTCGCGAGTGTGTGGGTTGTGACGGTCGGCGTCACAGCACGCAAGGCGCGCACCGTGCCGCAGCGTGTGCGCGGAAGGGACCCATCTCGCATGGCCCGCGCCCTCCGGTCCGCCCCTTGCGGCGAGCGCGCATCCCCAGCGACAGGACACTCGAGCTACAGGAGGACCCATGGCCACGAACAGAACGCTGCAGGGCACGCGCGTGGCGATCCTCGCCACCAACGGCGTGGAGCAGGAGGAGCTCGTCGAGCCCAAACGCGCGCTCGATGAGGCGGGCGCGCGCACCGCGGTCGTGTCTCCCACGTCGGGGAAGATCTCCGCGTGGCAGCACGATCACTGGGGAGACGAGATCCCTGTGGACGTGCCGCTCGAGCAGGCGAGCGCCGACGACTTCGACGCCCTCATGCTCCCCGGCGGAGTGATGAATCCCGATCACCTGCGCATGAACGAGAAGGCCGTACAGTTCGTGCGCGACTTCTTCTCCGCCGGGAAGCCGGTGGCCGCCATCTGCCACGCCCCGTGGATGCTGGTGGAAGCGAACGTGGTGCGGGGGCGCACGGTCACGTCATGGCCGTCGCTGCAGACCGATCTGCGCAACGCCGGAGCCGACTGGGTGGACCGCGAGGTGGTGACCGACGAGGGATTGGTCACGAGCCGCAAGCCGGACGACATTCCGGCGTTCAACCGGAAGATGATCGAGGAGTTCGCCGAGGGGCGGCACGAGGGTCAGCGTGCGCGCGCCGGTACGGCGAAGACCACGGAAGCGCGCACGTAGCGAACATCCGAAACGCGACGCGCGAAACGCGACGCGCCGGAGCGCCATGTACGCGGCGCTCCGGCGCGTGGTGTCGCGCGCGTGGCCGGCTCAGGAACCGGCGGCGAGCGGGGTGGAGAAGGCTGCGATGGCTTTCTTGACCTCGTCGTCGAACATGGCGGACACGCGGTACCACCCTTCCTCGCCCCACTTGGTTTCCGCCACCCACTCCAGGATCTCGCGGCGCAACTGCTCGTCGGCGTCCGCGCCGTCGGGAATGGTCACACGCTCCGAGCTGGCGAAGGCGCGCAGATTCGGGATGGCGTCCGCCGGGAGCGCGGGGTGCGCTACCAGCGAGTCGAGCGACGGGAAGGCGGTGGCGTGCGCGGTGAGATATCCTCCCGTCCAGCGCAGCAGGAGCGACTGCTCGTGCACGCGCGCGAGCCAGAGCGGATCGCCCGGCGGCGTGGGGAGCCGGACATCCGGATAGATCCCTCCGCCGCCGTACACGGTGCGTCCCGCATCGGTCTTGCACGACGGGCGTCCCACCGTGTCGCGGTCGGCGCGCGCGAGGCGGTAGTAATCGCGTCGCGTGACGCCGCGATACTCGCGCTGGACGATGCGCCCGCATGGCGTGCGCACCAGCCCGATCACCATCACCACTACCGAGCCATCGGGAAGCGGGAAGCCCTGCATCATGAGCGACTTTCCGAACGTGGGCTGCCCGACGATGGTCGCGCGGTCGTGATCCTGCAGCGCGCCCGCCAGCAGCTCCGACGCGCTCGCCGTGCCCGCGTTCACCAGCAGCACGATGGGATACTTCTTTCCCTTGTGCGTCGAGAAGAACGAGTTCTTCACGCGCCCGGTGTCGGCCACGTCGGCCTTCCGTCCTTCCGATGTGTACACGATGGTACCGCCCGGCAGGAACACCCCCGCGACGTCGGCCGCTTCGTGCACCAGCCCGCCGCCGTTGTCGCGAATGTCCAGGACCAGCCGCTGCATCCCGGCGTCCTCGAGTCTGCCGAGCGCCTTGTTCAGATCCTCGGCCACCTTGTCGTTCTCGAACGTGGTGATCCGCACGTAGCCCGTCTGACCGTCGAGCATCACGGCCACGGGGACGGCGGTCTGCTCTCCCACTTTCTCGCGCTTCACCTCGCGCTCGAGCGTCACGTAGGAGCCATCGACGCGGCGCCGCTCCACCGTGAGCTTGACGGTGGAGTTCTTGCGCCCGTAGAGCGTGAGATCCAGCTCCTCCTCGCTCTCCGCCACCACCGGCTGACCGTCGATGGCGATGAGGTCATCGCCGGGGAGAATGTCGGCCTTGGCGGCGGACGATCCCGGCGCGACGCTCATGACCACCGGTGATCCCCCGTAGAAGGAGAAGCTCACGGGAACGGGATACAGCTTCCCTTCCCGCATCTCCTTCTCCTTCTCCGGATCCAGGTGGATGGCCTCGATGATGTAGGAGTGCGGGTCCGCCGCGCTCAGCATGCCGCGGATGGCCGCCATCATGAGCCGGTGCGTGTCCAGAGAGTCGGGGTGGTTCACGCGCAACTGGTTCAGCACGCCGCTCAGGAGCTGCAGGTCCTCGTACATGGTGCGCGGACGAATGCCGCTGCGCGACGCGGGGGTGCTCCCCTGCGCGCGCGCTCCCGCGGCGGCGACCGTGCTGAGTGCCACGAACGCCGCCGCGACGAGCGCGGCGCGAAGCCGTGCTCGCATCACTGGCCGCTCCCGCCGTTCTTCACGACAATGGTCAACTGATTGATGCGCTCATTGGCGAACGCGACCTGCCGCTGGTCCTGCCGCGATGCATACGGCAGGTAGTCCTTGTAGGCCTTGAACGCCTCCACCAGCTTGCCGTCGGCATCGAGCGCGATGGCCAGGTTGTACCGCGCCGCCGCGTAGTACGGATCGATCTCGACGGCCTTGCGGAATTGATCCGCCGCTTCGGCCGCACGGCGCGCCGCGAGCAGCGCAGCGCCGTAGCCGACGCGAAGCGTGGCGTCATCCGTGTTGATCTCCGCGGCCGCGCCGTATTCGTTGAGCGCCGCCGTGGTGTCGTGCTGCGCGAGGGCGATGTCTCCCAGACGCGCGTGCGCCATGTAGTAGCTCAGGTCCTCGGCGAGCGCGCGCCCGAAGGCGGCCTTGGCGTCATCCAGCCGCTGCGCCGCCATGAGCACCATGCCCACGCGGTACTCGAGCTGTGCCTTGGAGTTGTACCACACGACCAGCCGCTTGAGGTCGCGCTGCTTCATCTCGCCGATCACGTAGTTCAACTGCGCCACGGCGCTGTCCGCGCGTCCCATGTGGAAGAGCGCGTCGGCGAGATCCAGGTGGTACGACAGCTCCTTGGGATTCTTCTCCGCCGCCTCGCGGAACTTGTCCACCGCCGCGCCCATCTGCCCGCGCGTGTACGCCATCCATCCGGCAACCCACGGATTGGCGGCCGCGTTGCGGAAGAGCGATTCACGACCTCCGGTTTCGACCCGGATTTCCTCGTCGAGCTTGTCCCACATGCGCCGCTCGAGCGCGCGCATGACGAACGGGTTCTTGAGCGTAGCACGGTAGACGAGGCTGTCGTTGCGGATGGCGTCCTTCGACGTGGCCGTGCGCTCGTCGCCCAACAGGTAATCGTACATGTGCCGGTCGTTCATCCAGTGCGCCACCCACTCCGCGAACAGCGGATCGGGGACCAACGGATTGAGGCGCGACGCCCAGTAGAACGCACGCTCCGCCTCATCCGGGCGGTCGTCCAGCTTGGACAGGCCGTACGCGTAGTAGGCGTTCCAGTCGTTCGTGTCGGCCGCGGCATCCAGCTTCGGACGCTTGGGCTCCTTGTTCTTCTGCGCGAGGAGCGGCGAGGCGGCAAGAAGGGAGAGCGCGGCCACGACCAGCAACGAGCGCTTCGTCATCATCACTCCTCCGGAGAGTACACTGGCGGCGCGGGGCCGCGTGACGCGGCCGGCGGCGTCAGAAGGAAGGTGGTCCGGTAGCGCGGCGGCACCCGTTCGGGCTGCCGCGCCCACACCGGACGGCGGTACTTCAGCAGTGAGGCATCATCGGTTGACGATCGAGCGCCCCCGCCCGATTCACTGCTCGGCGAGCGACGGCGGGGATGCTCGTCCCGCCTGGGCGGCGTGCGCCGCGCCAGAGAGGGAGGTTGTGGGATCGTTCGAAGTAGGGTGGTGCCGAAGGGGATGCGGGCTCGCGCCCGGAGGAGTACGTGCCGGAGGGACGCCTGCCGCCGCCAAGGCGGCGGCGGCGCGGCACTACCTTAAAAGGGCTGGCTCATTCACGCCAGAGCAATGTCCAGCGTCCGTGCGGTGGAACGCGCGTTCGATGCGAAGGAGGCGGGCATCGCCGCAGGGAAACAGATGATTACTGGACGGCGTGCGCCGAGTGGCGCGTGTCGCGATGCCGCGCGAGGCGGCGCGCGAGATGCCGCGAGTTTACGAGCCGCGCAGCTTGCGCGACATCTCGTCCAGCAGGCGGCGCTCGTCGCGGGTAAGGCTCTCCAGCCCGCGCTCCGAGATCTTGTCGAGCACCAAGTTCAGCTCGTCCGCCTTTTCCTTCCCCACCCGGCTGGAGAGCGATGCACTGCGCACGGGCGGGTGCCGCGTGGCCATTGCGTTGCTCCGCGCGACGATCTCGTCGATCTCGTTCATCCGCTCGCGCGGGCGCGGCTGCGTCCGCGGGATCGCGCGCGGCGGCTCGTCGGGGATGTCGGGAATCTGCGAGATGCGCTGCCGCAGGCGCTCCACGCGCGGAGCAGCGCGCCACCACAGATAGAGCCACGCGAAGGCGAAGCCCCCCAGGTGCGCGAAGTAGGCGACGCCGCTCCCCGCGCCCAGTGTCGCGATCCCGGCAATGAGATTCAGCGCGGCCAGCCCGAACACGATCCACTTCACGCGCAGCGACACGAACACGAGCGGGAAGAGGATCATCTCCTCGTCCGGCCACTGCATGGCGTAGGCGAGCATGACGCCGAAGATCGCCGCCGAGGCGCCCATGAGGGGCGCGTCGCCGCTCACCAGCATCACGTGGAAGAGGAGACCACCCAGACCGCACCACACGTAGAACCGCGCGAACGCACCCGTCCCCCACGCCTGCTCCACCCGCCGCCCGAACAGCCAGAGCATGTACAGGTTCAATGCGATGTGCATGAACCCGGCGTGCACGAACATGTACGTGACGATCGTCCACGGCTGCGTCGTCAGATCGCGCGTCTGGAACGCGAGCGCGCTCTGAATGTCCGCCGCCCCGGGGAGAGTGAGCTCCAGGAAGAAGACGACGACGTTGAGCGCGATCAGCCACTGGACCGCGGGGGTGATCCGCGGGGTGTCCTGACTGTCGGTGAACGAGTACGACATGCGGCCAGCTCGGCGACTGCGACGGGGGTTGTATTCTAATACGACGGCCGGCAAGACGGGTTCCGCGTCGCACCGCAGCGCCGGAACAGCCGTCGCGCACGCGCGGACCCGATCAGCGGGTTCCCAACGGCGGGGGGATCCGGAACGCGATGCGCACGTCTCGATGGATGGCCATCCCCTCCTCGAGCAGCGTCCCGTAGCGCTCGATTCCGGCGGACTCCCCCTCCGTAGGGGGATGAACAACAATCTTCGTGCCGGCACTCGCCGCGTGAACCTGCTCGATCAGACGGAGGAGCTGTGCGTCCGTCATCCCGTTCCGCGGTGCCAGCACTACAGCATGTGCGCAACCCACCCGGGCCGCTTCGGCCACGGTTGCCAACGCACGCTCCGTGTGTCCCGCCGGCTCGCTCAGGTCGAGGGTCACCTGGACGAGCGAGAGCAGCGGCGCCATGCGCGGGACGTCTTCGGGGCGCTCCCCGCGGCAGTCCGCCATGACCGGGAGCGCGGGCGCGTTCCCCCCGAAGGCCGCGATCAACAGATCCGCGTTGCCCAGCGGGTCGAGCCCGGAGAGCGCGATCGAGTGCAGCGGCAGTTGCCGGACGGTGCGGTCGATTTCGCGCCCCAGCTTGGAGGCGGTGTAGAGCACCGCCGTCTCCGCTTCGCCGGCAAAGCGGATGAACAGCTGGCGGCGGCCGGCCCACACGCCCTGCGCCTGGACGCCGGGCGCCACGCCGGCCAGCGCGCCGGTCGGCTCGGTCACGCGTGCCCAGTCAGGCACCGCCGCCTCGAGCCCCGCGCGAGGCACTCTCCGCGCTCGCGCCGTCGCGCCGCCCGAGCGCCGAACGGGCGATGCGGTCGCACAACTCGGCAAAGCTCACCCCACCGGCGGCAGCCGCCTGCGGCACCAGGCTCAGCTCCGTCATTCCGGGGAGCGTATTCGCCTCCAGACAGTAGAACACGCCGTCCTCACTGCTCAGCCGGAAGTCGATCCGCGCGCACCCGCCGAGCTTGAGCGCGCGATACGCCGCCAGCGCGAGCTGCTGTACCGTCTCCGTCTCCTTTGCGGAAAGCGCCGCGGGGAATTCCTCCTCCGCCATCCCCTTCGTGTACTTGCACTCGTAGTCGTAGATCTCGTGCTTGGGCTTGATCTCCCCCACGGGGAACACTTCGTCGCCGAGCACGGCCACCGTCAGCTCGCGTCCGGGGATGAACCGCTCGATCATCACCTCGTCGTCATATCGGTACGCCTCGGCCACCGCTGCACCGAGTGCGCCTTCGTCGCGAACCACCGACAGTCCGACTGTGGAGCCCTGCTTGGATGGCTTCACGATCACCGGAAATCCGAGCGAGCGTCGCACGATCTCTCCTTCGATCGGCGCGCCGCCGGAGACCATGATCCAGTCCGCGGTGGGAACGCCGTTGGCGCGGAAGATCGTCTTCGAGAGATCCTTGTCCATCGCCAGCGCGCTCGCCAGGTGACCGCTGCCGGTGTAGCGCACGCCCACGAGGTCGAGGAGCGCCTGCACCGTGCCATCTTCGCCGTGTCCGCCGTGCAGGGCGAGGAAGACGACATCCGCTCCGCGCACTGCGGGGAGTGTGCCGAGCGTGGGAGAAAACGACGTCTGCGTGAGGTGCGCGAGCTCGTCGAGCGCCGGCGGTGCCGTCTTCACCACCCCTGAGGCGAGCATCGCGCGCTCCTCCTCGGCGTCGATGATGCCGCGTGCGGGATCGAGCGAGGTGACCTCGTGCCCGCGCGACCGCAGCGCCGCCGCGATCCGCAGTCCGGACGCCAGCGACACGTCGCGCTCGGCGGATGTGCCGCCCATGAGAACCGTGATGAGCATCGTTCGCCTACGATGCGCATCGCGCACGGGAAATGCCAGCGATGCGCGCGTGGGAGGGAGCGGCGCGCTACCCTGGCCCGCTCCCGCACTCCACCGGTACATTGCGGGTATGCTCCGCGCGCCTGCCCCCGATCGCGCCCGGTCCGCCGGGATGGCCATGCTGGCCGCGCTGGTCATTCTGGCCGCCGGCTGCATCGACAAGGACACCGCGCAGAAGGCCATCGAGGCCGTGCAGGGGGGACCGCCCAAGCCGGACGTGATGCCGCGCATGCTGAACGCGGAGCCTCCCTTCCGCGTCCCCACGGCGTTGTGGGATCGAAAGGTTCAGGGGAACGTGACGCTCCGGCTCTACGTGGACTCCACCGGCGCCGTGGTCCACGACAGCACGAGCGTGGATCAATCGTCCGGGTACCCCGCGCTCGACTCGGCCGCCCTTCGCGGGGCGGCGCAGCTCCGCTTCGCGCCGGCGCAGCTCAAGGGGAAGCCTGTCGGCACGATCGTCTTCTTCCCCGTGTACTTCCGGCATCCGGGGGCGCCGCCCCTTCCGGGAGACACCGCGCTCCACGCCGACACCTTGACGTCTCACGACTAGTTGCCTCCCCCCATGGCCGACCATTCGCGCAACCGCAGCCCGTACGATGACGTTCTCCAGACCATCGGCTGGACACCGCTCATCCGGCTCAACGCGGTCACGCGCGGTGTGCGCACGCCCGTCTACGGGAAGGCCGATTTTTTCAATCCCGGTGGATCGGTAAAGGATCGCATCGGGCTTCCGATCGTCGAGGCGGCGGAGCGCTCCGGCGCGTTGAAGCCCGGCGGGACGATCGTGGAAGGGACGAGCGGGAACACGGGCATCGGTCTCGCCATCGCCGCGGCGCTGCGCGGCTATCGCTGCATCTTCACCATGCCCGACAAGATGTCGCAGGAGAAGGTGCGGCTGCTCAAGGCGTTCGGCGCGGAGGTGATCATCACCCCCACCGCCGTGCCGCCGGACCATCCGGACAACTACGTCATGGTGGCCAAGCGGATCGCGCACGAAACGCCGAACGCCATCCTGGCGAATCAGTTCTACAACCAGGCCAATCCGGACGCGCACTACGCCACCACCGGCCCCGAGCTGTGGGAGCAGACGGAGGGGCGCATCACGCACTTCGTGGCGTCGGCGGGCACCGGCGGCACCATCACCGGGGCGGGTCGCTACCTCAAGGAGCGGAATCCAAAGATCCGCATCATCGCCGGCGACCCCGTGGGATCGATCCTCTCGGACCTCTGGCGCAACGGCGGGCAGAGCACCGTGGAGGGAGTGCCGTACAAGGTGGAGGGAGTGGGACAGGACAAGCTCCCCGGCACGCTCGACCTGAGCGTGATCGACGACTACCGCAGCGTGTCCGACCGCGACGCGTTCGCGATGGCGCGCCGCATCACGCGCGAGGAAGGATTGTTCGTGGGCGGCTCGTCGGGGCTCATCGCGCACGTCGCGCTGCAGGTGGCGCGTGAGGTGAACGATCCCGACGCGCTGGTGGTGGCGTTCCTCTGCGACACCGGCGAGCGCTATCTGTCCAAGCTGTACAACGACGAGTGGATGCGGGAGAACCAGCTCATGGAGAGCGACCGCATCGCCATCGGCAGCGTGCTGGCGGGGAAGCACCGCGCGCCCTCGGGCGTGGTGAGCGTGGCGCCGGGTGCGAGCGTGCGACAGGCGCTGCGGCTCATGAGCCTGCACGACGTGTCGCAGTTGCCGGTCATGGACGGCGCGAGCTGCGTGGGCTCGGTGAGCGACTGGTCGCTGTCGCAGCGCAGTTTGGAAGACACCAAGCTGCTGGACGCGCCGGTGAGCGAGCTCATGGATGCGCCCTTCCCGATCGTGGACCGGAGCCAGCCATTGGAGAGCGTCGCCAAGCTGCTCTCCAAGGCGAACCCTGCGGTGCTCGTGCGCGGCGAGAACGGCAACGGCGTGAGCGGGATCGTCACCCGGTCGGATGTGCTGGAGCTGTTGATGGCGCGGTGATCGCGCGCTGGGCGGCGCAGTGCGGCGCGCGCCATCGTCACCCCGCCGCCACCTCCAACTGCGACGTGCAGTGCGGGCAGCGCGACGCGGTCTTCGACACGGTCATCGTGCAGAACGGACACGAGCGGGTGTTCGGCGTAGGAGGCGCCGGTTGCGTATACAGCCGGTTCACCGCGCGCACGAGCAGGAAGACGGCGAACGCCACGATCAGGAAGGTGATGATCGTGTTGATGAAGACGCCGTAGTTGAGCGTGACCGCACCCGCCTCGTGCGCCGCGGCGAGCGAGCTGTACGGCGGCGGCGCGGCGGCGCCCGCCTTGAGCAGCACGTACAGCTTGCTCATGTCCACGCCGCTCGTGAGCAGACCGATCGGCGGCATGATCACATCGTTCACCAGCGACGTCACCACCGATCCGAACGCTGCGCCGATGATCACGCCCACGGCGAGATCCATCACGTTGCCGCGCATGACGAACGCCTTGAAGCTCTGCCACATGATGGTCGCCTCCCTGGGGTAAGAATTCCGCTACCGCACAGCGCTACGCCATCTCCGCGCGCAGACATTCCGCCGTCGCGCGCACCAGCCGAACGACTGTCAGTCGGTGCGCCACCCGTCCGTGTGGCGCGTTGACGTCTGTCCGTTCACCCGCCCGCCTCGTCCAGGCCGAGCGTCTTGCGCACCGACGGCCGAACGAATGCCGCCGACGGATTGTGCGCAGTAGCCAGATCGTACGCCGAGCGGTACGTCGCGCGCGCATCGTCCTGCCGGCCGTGACCGCCGTCATGCGGCTATAATAGCCCGGCCGCGAACGGCCGACAGCCCCTCGAACGCGGCACCCGGATTGCACTCCCCCTCCGCATGCAACGTATAGGGGCGATCGACGTGGATCAGGCCCTCGAGGGGCAGGGTCGAGGGTGGCGTGCGCAGCGCGTGGGGTGGGTGCTCATGCTGCTCATAGTGCTCGCCGGGCTGTTGGGGCTTGCCGGTCGAGGACCGTTGGCGACCGCCACTGCGGGCGGGGGCGACGCAGCGCTGCGCATCGAGTACCAGCGCTTCGCGCGCCATGGCTCTCCGCTCCGCCTCGTGCTGCACGTAGCGCCGAACGTGGCCGCGCGCGACAGCACGGTGCGCGTCTGGATCGGACGGCGCTTGCTCCAGGCGGCGGAGGTGAGCGACATCCTCCCCACACCGGCCGCCACGGCCGCGGGCCCGGACGGGGACATCTACGCCTTCCGCGTGGCGGACCCGGCGCGCGACGCGACGATCGCCTTCGATGTCCAGCCGCAAGCGTACTGGTCGCACCATGCGAGCGTGCGGCTCGTGGGACGCCCGGCCGTTGCGTTCACCGTATTCGTCTTCCCCTGACGCTCCCGACTCTCGCTCTCCGGAGGCTCGCTTCCCATGGACACCATGCTCCGCGGTGCCGCGATCTACGTCTTCCTCCTCATCGTCTTTCGCGTGGCCGGGAAGCGCACGCTGACGCAGATCACCACCTTCGACTTCGTTCTCCTGCTCATCATCAGCGAAGCGGTGCAGCAATCGCTCATCGCCACGGACAACTCGCTTACCAATGCGGTGATGCTCGTGCTCACGCTCGTCGGGCTGGACATCCTGCTCTCTCTCGTGAAGCAACGCGTGCCGCGCCTCGAGCGCCTGATGGAAGGCGCCCCGGTGGTGATCGTCGAGGACGGCATGCTGCACCGCGACCGCATGGCGAAGGAGCGCGTGGATGAGGCCGACATCCTCGCCGCCGCGCGGGAGCGGCAAGGACTTGCCCGGCTGGACCAGATCGCCTACGCCGTCGTCGAGCGCAGCGGTGGGATCACCATCGTGCCCAGGAAGAACGTGGAGTAGCGCGGCACGCGCGACGCTCGCGACGCTCGCGACGATCGCGACGGTCGCACGGCTCGGGCGGTGCGGCTCCTACCTGGCCGGTCCGCGGCGGGCTCCGCCGCGCGAGCGCGCCATCGCGCGGATCAGCATCACAGCGAGCACGAACACCGCCGATGGGAGCCACACCCATCGCGCCTCGCTGCGGAAGATCGTGATCCCGAGCACGGTGAAGAACCGGCGCAGGTGTACCGGCGACACGAGGATCGGGCGCCAGGGGAGGAAGAACCGATGCGTGTCGAATGGCGCGAAGAACGCGACCCCCAGCCCGCCGCCGTACGTCATGGCATCGAGCACGCCATGCAATGCCGTGCCGACGAAGAAACAGAGCCAGAACGTGCCGCGCTCGGCGCGCCATCGCTCGCCGCGAAAGGCCAGCAACGCGAGCGTGGCGAGCACGGCGGCGCCGAACAACGAGTGCGACAGTCCGCGGTGGCCGAGCATGCTCGTGTACGGCACGCCGGCCCAGAGGCCGACGATGTCGAGGTCGGGTGCGACGGCACATGCGGCGGCCAGCACCCAGAAGCGCGCGGGGGGGCCGGGGCGGCGGAATGCCGTGCCGACGGCGAGCGCGACCACGGCATGGGAGACGGCGGAGGGCAATGCGTATGTGGAGCGGGTGGTCAGGAGGCCGGCGGCGCACCGGCGGCATCGGGAGCATAACGCGCGCATCCCACCGCAGGCAACGCCGAAACACGACGCTCGCGCGCACGGCATGTGCATCGGCGGATGTTGCGCGCTCCGGAGTGCGCTCGTCGGGGAAGCACGAGCCAGCGCCACGCTGCGGCCACATCCCAGCGCTCACGAAACGTGACGAACGACACGAGCGGCACGCGCGACACCTTCAGCAGCCTCTTCGGCCAGCTCCTCGAAGCGCAGCAAGCACTCGAGCGGACCGCACATCGGTTGGTAGACGGCGTGCGCCGCATGGCGGAGAACCGGGACGGGGAGCAGCTCGTGCCCACCGATCGCACGGCCTTCCGAACGCGCGACGTGGCGTGGTACGAGAACACGGAGGGCGTGCTGCATACGCTCGGCTTTCGCACGCTGGGCGACTATGAGGAATCATCGTGGCAGGACCGCCCGATCGATGCGCGCACCTTCCAGTCGTTCGCGCTGGGCCCAGACGAGGCGATCGTGGCACAATGGTTCGAGCTTCCACGCCCGGATGGAACGACGCCTCGCTACGTCTCGCTCCAATCGTGGTTCGAGGATGGGACCAGCCTCGAGACCGGGCAGGGGCCCGAAGGGCTTCGCGTCCCTTCCGCACCGGAGCACGTCAGGGTTCGCGCCGATGCCGACCGCGATGTGCGTTCGCTGGTCGAGGAACATCGCGAACGAGTGGCCGCTCACGGCGCGCCCGCGGTGCGGTTGCGCGACATGGACCAGATCGTGCGTGCCCGCCAGAGCGCGCATCGCCAGACTGCAGCGTATCGGATGCAACAGGGGCTGGCGCTCTTCGAGCCGATTCTCCGCACGAAGTACGGCGACACCTTCGAAGAGAACGGCCAGCCACTGCTGGACGCCATTCTCGCGCACCCGGAGTGGTGGCCGGGAGACGAGGAGACGGCAGCAGACACGGCAGAGCAGCCGGCGTCGGACACCACGCCTTCACGCGAACGGAAACCGCTCCGGCTCATGTTCCTCATGGCGCGTGACGACGACGGCGTGCGCGTGACGTCGCTCGGGTGTTTTCTGCATGGCATCCCGGAACTCGGCATGCGCGGGGTGGCCGCGAACCACACGCGCGCGGCACGATTCCTCATGCTGGCCACCGCCAATGCGCTCGTCACACGCTACGCGGGCGATTCGCCGGAAGCGCTGGAGCTCCAGCAGCGCGCCGAGCAGCCGGGCGGCGGTACGCTCACCCTGACGCGCGCGGACGTGCCGCGTCCCCAGCCCTTTCTCCGGAATGCGTTCTTTGAGGTGGAGGAGCCCGGAGGCGATGTGCAGGTCCGCCTCACCTGGAAATCGCTCGACCCCGAAGAGGCCGACGCCACACTGCTGGAGCTCGTCCCCTTGCCCGACGATGCCGCGGACGCGCACACACGGCTGCGGCGCGCGTGCCGGTTGCTGGGGCAGGACGCGCCGGAGCCACGCACGGAGTCGGAGTTCGAGGACGCGATGGAGCACGCCATGGCGCGCGCACGCACGACGGTGCCGGAGTTCGCCGCGCGCTTTCGGCGTGGCCTACAGGCCGGGCAAGCGATCATCGTGAAGTTCGGCGTGAACGCCGGCGGCGACGCGCGCGAGTTCGTGTGGCTCCGCGTGGAAGCGTGGCCGGAAGCAGGCCCGGTCAGCGGCGTGCTGTTGAACCAGCCGGAGGCGAAGAGCGGCCTGACGGTGGGGCAGACGCTCAGCATCGCGGAGGCGGAGATCGTCGACCGCGCCTTCGCGACGGAGCAGGACGGCATCATCGAGCCGGGGCTGACCGACATCGTGGCGCAGGAGTTCGGCGCGGACGTGTAGGCATGGCTGCGGGGGGGGGCACACGCGATGTGCTCCCCCCTCCCCCTCACCACAGCATCGGCGGCGCGACTGGGCTACGGCGTCACCCGCGCCGGACGCTTTCGCATGAGCGCCTCGATCTCGTCGATCTCGCGCGGTACGCCGCTGCTGATCCGCTCCACCCCGGTGCGCGTCACGATGTAGTCGTCCTCGATGCGCACGCCGGTGTTCTCGTACTTCGCCACCACCGGACGCACGCGCGCGATCCAGGCACGGTTGCGCGGCGTGTTCGGGAGCGCGTCGAGCGAGCGCGAGGAGATGTAGATCCCCGGCTCGATGGTGAACGCGTCCCCCGGCTGGTAGGTCCCTTCGTCCGAATAGAACTGCGCGGGATCGTGCACCGCGAGACCCAGCCCGTGGCTGATGCCGTGGATCATCCACAGATAGGCCTGCGTGCACGGCGTGGGGTTGCGCTCGCAGTTGGCCGGCCAGGGCGGGTCGATCCTCGCGTTCACGCTGTCGATCAGGCCGAGCGCCGCGAGCCCGCGCGCGCGCACGGCGAACGACGAATCCTGCGCCGCATCCGCAGACTTCCCGGGCGCCACCATCCGCTCCGCCGCCGCCTGCGCGTCGCGCACGAGCTGGTAGATGGCACGCTGCGCCGGGGTGAAGGTGCCGCTCACCGGGATCGTGCGCGTGATGTCCGCCGCGTACCCCTGATACTCGGTGGCGGCGTCCATCACGACCAGATCGCCCGGGCGCGCGGCGGCGGTGTCCTTCATGTAGTGGAGCTGCGTGCTGTTGAGCCCCGCGCCCACGATGGAGCCGTACGCAGGACGGTCACCGCCCAGCCGCTTGAAGGTGTACTCGAGCGTGGCCGCGATCTCGTACTCGCTGCGTGGCTCGGGAGCGAGCATCACCGCGCGATGCCCCTGCGCGCTGATCTCCGCCGCACGACGGATCAACGCCAGCTCGGCGGCGCTCTTCCGCGCGCGAAGCTCGTCCACCACCGCGCGCGCGTCGTGGATCGCGACCCCCGAATGCCGTGCGGCGAACGACTTCATCCACTCCTGCCCGCGCGTGAGCGAGTCCTGCCGCGTGAAGTCGGCGTCCTCGATGTCCGCGAGCGCGTACACGGGGAGCGCGGGCTGGGCCGCGACGATGGAATCCACCACCATCGTCATCGACGCGACCGGACGTGCCGTGAGCCGTAACGAGCTCGCGATCGTGGTCGAGTCCGGGCGGAAGCCGTAGTAGAAGGCCATGCGCGGATTGGCCGGCGTCACGAAGAGCGTGCTCTGTGCGCGGCCGCCGTTCACGACGATCACGAGCGCGGCGTCGGGCTCGCCGTAGCCGGTGAGATAGCGGAACCCCGGCAGTTGGTAGAACGGCCCGAAGTCGGTGACCGGCGTCCGCCCCCCGAAGGCGATCACGATCCCGCTGTCCAGCCTCGCGGCCAGCGAATCGCGGCGCGCGGCGTACTCGGCGGCGGTGATCTGTGCGCGGAGTGGGGGCGCGCACAGGGGGAGAGCGAGCATGAGCGTGACGAACAGGCTCGCGCGGTGGCTGGAGGAGCGGCTCACTGAAGAATCTCCGCGGAGGAGGTCGGTCGAGGATGGTGCGAGCGGCAACCGCAGGTTGCTAGGAGGATACGTCGCCGCAGGCCCGGCGGCGAGAGGCACTTCGGCGCGACCGCATGCAGCGCGTCCCCCGCGGCCCGGGTTCTGGCGCATCGCTCGGCGACGGTACAATCTCTCACCACTCCCGCCTGTCCTCGCTCCTGCATTCTCCCACTTCTCCGCCCGTCCCCATGTCCTCTCCCACCACAGATCGTGCTCGGCGGATCGCCTCCACGGCGATCGACCTTCCCGTCCTCGCGTTCACCGCGCTGACGTTCGCCGTGTTGGCGATCACCGCTCCGCTCGCCGCACAGGGATCGCTCCCCGGCGATCAGATCGACACGACTCACACGGCGACCGTCGCAGGCGTGCGCGTGAACGCGGGGCCGTACGCGTTCCGCTACATTGGCCCGCCCGGCAATCGGGTGAGCGCCGTGATGGGAGAGCCGGGAAATCCGAACGTCTACTACGTGGGCGGCGCGTCGGGGGGCATCTGGAAGTCCGACGACGGCGGCATCAACTGGCGCCCGATCTTCGACGACATGCCAGCGCAGTCCATCGGCGCGCTCGCCATGGCGCCGTCCGACCACAGCATCGTCTGGGCGGGCACGGGCGAGGCGTTCATCCGCAGCAACGTCTCCCTGGGCGACGGCATCTACAAGTCGGTGGATGGCGGACGTCACTGGAAGCACATGGGACTGGTCCGCACCGGACGCATCGGGCGCATCATTGTCGACCCGCACGATCCCAACACGGTGTTCGCCTGCGCCGAGGGGACGGGCTACGGCCCGCAGCAGGAGCGCGGCGTCTACCGCACGAGAGACGGCGGCACGACGTGGGAACGCGTGCTCTTCGCGAACGACAGCACCGGCTGCTCCGAGCTGACGATGGACGCGCACAATCCGCACGTGCTTCTTGCCGGGATGTGGCAGTTCGAGCTGCACACGTGGGGACAGTCGTCCGGCGGTCCGGGGAGCGGCGTGTATCGCTCGCTCGACGGCGGCACCACGTGGGAGAAGCTCACGCAGGGATTGCCGAAGGGCGTCATCGGCAAGACGGCGGTGGCCATCGCGCCGAGCAATCCCTCGCGCATGTACGCGCTCATCGAGACGGGCGGCAAGGGCGCGCTCTGGCGCAGCGATGATGCGGGCGACCACTGGCGTCTCGTCAGCAGCAGCCATCAGTTGATGGAGCGCTCGCACTACTACACGCGCATGCTCGTCTCCCCCACCGACGCCGATGAGGTCTACTTCCCGCAGAACTTCATGTACGTCTCGAAAGACGGTGGCGAGTCGATCGACCAGGTGCCATGGGCGGGAGACAACCACGACATGTGGGCCGATCCGCTGGACGCCGACCGCATGATGATCGGCAGCGATGTCGGCACGCTCATCACCACGGTGCACGGCAGATCGTGGAGCACCGTGGTCCTCCCGATCGCGCAGGTGTATCACGTCGCGACGGACGATCGGATTCCGTACTACGTGTACGGCAACGAGCAGGACAACTCCGCCAACCGCGGCCCGAGCAACACGCTCTCCGGACCGATCGGCGCCGGATGGTGGCTGCAGACGGCCGGGTGCGAGAGCGGCTTCTCGTATCCCGATCCCGTGGACACGACCATCGTGTGGGGCGGCTGCTACGGCGGCGGCATCGAGCGCTACGACCTGCGCAATCGCCACTCACATTCGGTGAATCCGTGGCCCGAGGCATCGAGCGACGCGCCTGCCGATTCCGTGCGCTATCGCTGGAACTGGACGCCGCCCATGGCCATCTCGCCGCACGACCACAACACGGTGTACGTGGGAAGCCAGGTGGTGCACGTCACGAAGGACGGCGGCATGCACTGGAGCGTCATCTCCCCCGACCTCACCACGAACGACACCGCACGCATGCACGTCTCCGGCGGGCTCACCCCGGACAATCTCGGGGTGGAGTACTGCTGCACGTTGTTCGCGATCGCCGAGAGCCCGGTGACGGCGGGGCTCATCTGGGCCGGATCGAACGATGGGCTCGTGCACCTCACGCGCGATGGCGGCGCGCACTGGGAGGACGTGACGCCACCGGCCAGGCTCGTGCCGCGCCCGGGGATCATCTCCAACATCGAACCGTCGAAGTGGGACGCAGGCACCGCCTACGTGTCGTTGGACCGTCATCAGGAAGACGACCGCGATCCGTACATCCTCAAGACGACGGACTACGGAAAGCACTGGACGATCATCAGCGGCGGCATCCCCAAGAGCATGCTGAGCTACCTCGGCATGGTGAAGGAAGATCCCACGCGGAAGGGGATGCTCTACGCCGGAACGGAGAACGGGCTGTATCTGACGTACGACGACGGCGCACACTGGTATCCGCTCCAGCTCAACCTGCCGCACGCGCCCATCACGTGGATCACCGTGCAGGAGCGGTTCGACGATCTCGTGCTCAGCACCAAGGGACGCGGCTTCTGGATTCTGGACGACGTTGGTCCGCTGCAGCGGCTCGACGCGTCCGCCCTCGCCAGCTCGCGCGCGGCGCTCCTGCCCATCCACGACACGTACCGCTTCATCCAGCGCCGCAGCCCGCGCGGCGTGCCGAACGACGCGGCCGAGGGACGCAATCCCACGTACGGCGCGGCCATCCCGTTCTACATCCGCCCCGGGGAGAAGGACAGCACGATGCGCATCGTGATTCGCGATGCCGATGGGCGCACGGTGCGCACGCTCACGCCGCATCCGCACCCCGGGTTGGGGCGCATCTGGTGGGATCTCCGCTGGCAGGATCCGCAAGCGGTGGAGTTGCGCGCGAGCCCCAAGGGATTCGAGCGCGTGTGGGAGGAGAAGCGGTTCCGCGGCAAGCGGACGCGGCCGCTCCTGCACTACGGCATCCAGCAGCCGCTGCGCGGACCGCTCGTCCCGCCCGGGACCTACACCGTGGAGATGACGCTCGGCAAGGACAGCACGAAGTACGTGCAGACCGTGCACGTCCGCAAGGATCCGAGCTCGACGGGCAGCGAGGAGGACGCGCGCGCCGCCGCGCTGCTCGCGCTGCGCATTCGCGATGAGCTGGACACCACGGCCAGCGCGATCAACGAGATCGAGCGCGTGAGGAGCCAGCTCGAGAACCTGACCGACATGTACGGCAAGGACTCCACCAGGAAGGCGATGGTGAAGGCTGCGAAGGCGCTGGACAGTACCCTGGTGGCGGTGGAGAGCCGGCTCGTCGAGCCGCAATCCCAGGAGAGCAATCCCAAGACGTTCGCCAGCACGATGCAGGTGTACGAGAAGTTGCTCTTTCTGGAGGGACAGGTGGGGAGCGGCGCGGGGGACGTGGCGGGCAATCCGGACTTCGCGCCCACCGCGGGCGAGTTGGAGGTGCACGACATCGTGAAGAAGCGCCTGGACGCCGCGCTCGCGGAACTGCACACCGTGCTCACGCGCGACGTGGCGGAGTTCAATCGCGCGGCCGGTGTGCGGATCGGCGTCGTGTCGGAGCAATGACCGGCGGCGCTGGCCGCGCATGACGGCAGCGCCGGTGGCCACCTCGAACGTGAGCGCGGCTGCAACCATGACGCGCTCGCGCGCATCCAATGAGCAACTGGACGCGTCGCGAGAGGTCCCGACATGAGTATCGCCGACATCCCCGCACGTGAGCTCCGCCAGGCGGCTCGCGCCCTCCGGCGCACGCCGTCGTTCACCGTCGTCACCCTGCTCACGCTCGCGCTGGGGATCGGCGCGGCCACCGCGATCTTCACCTTGCTTGACGCGGTGGTGCTTCGCCCGCTGCCGTACCCGGATGCCGACCGGCTGGTGACGCTCTCCTCCCCCGTCCCCAAGCTGCGCGGGCAGACGGTGTGGGGAATCGCGCGTCACGAGATGTTCTACTTCCTCGAGCGCGGGCACACGTTCCGGAACATCGGCATCTACCAGATGAGTGATGCCACCGTGCTCGGCGGCGGGACCAGCGATCACCCGGAGCGCGTGCGCGCCGCGCAGGTGAGCGCGAGTCTGTTCGACGTGCTCGGATTCACGCCGGAGCGCGGCCGCCTGTTCGTGCCGGACGACAACCACAACTCCACGCCGACCGTGGCCGTGCTCGGCCACGGCTACTGGCAGCGGCGCTTCGGCGGTGCGGAGAGCGTCGTCGGCTCGGTGATCGACGTCGACGGGCAGCCACTCACCGTGGTCGGCGTGCTCCCCGCCGGCGCCGACTTGCCCGACCTCGCGGTGGATCTCTGGACTCCGGCGTGGGTGGACTCCACCACCGTCTGGAACAATCACACGTGGAGTGCGATCGGGCGCTTGAAGCCCGGCGTCACCGCGGCCGCCGCGCAGCGCGACCTGGCGCCGCTCACCAACCGCCTGCCGGAAGTCTTCCCGAAGGTGTACGGGCCGCGCTGGATCGAGGTCACCGGCTTCCGCACCGCGGTGCAGCCGCTGCGCGATGCCGTAGTGGGGCCCCTGTTGACGCGCGCGCTCTGGACGCTCTTCGGTGCGGTGGCGCTCGTGCTGCTCGTCGCGGGTGCGAACGTGGCCAACCTGTTCCTCGCGCGGCTGGACGCGCGCCGCCGCGAGAGCGCGCTCCGGGCCGCACTCGGCGCCGCTCGCGCGCACCGCGTCTGGCATGCGCTGGCCGAGAGCATGCTGTTGGCGGCCGGTGCCGCGGTGCTGGCGGTCGTCGTGGCGCAGGTCGCGGTGCGCGTGATGGTCGCCGTCGCACCGAGCGAGCTGCCACGGCTGGCGGAGGTGCACGTGCGCGGCGCCAGCATCGCGTTCGCCGCCGGCCTCGCGCTCCTGGCTGGATTGACGTTCGGCCTCCTTCCGCTGCTCTCCAGCCGCATTGATCTCGGCATGCTGCGCGACATGGGGCACGGGCTCACGGCCACGAAGGGGCGCATGATGGTGCGACGCCTGCTCGTCGCATCGCAGATGGCGCTCGCCGTTGTGCTGCTGGCGGCCGCGATGCTCATGGTGCGCACCTTCCGCAACCTGCGCGCGGTGCATCCCGGCTTTGACGCGCGCGGCGTGCTCACGCTCGACATTGCGCTCCCCGAGCAGCGCTACGGCGGTGACGGGTCAGGCTACGCGGAGGCTGCCGCGCGCGCGAGCAGTTTCTACGAGCAGCTCGCGCAGCGCGTGCGCGCGCTCCCCGGCGTGCGCGACGTCGGCTTCGTCGATCGCATGCCGCTCGTGAGCGGCAACCTGTGCACCGGGATCACGCTCGAGGGCCCCACTCCGGAATCGGCGCAGAGCGTCTGCCCGCCGTCCACCATGGTATCGCCGGGCTACTTCGAGGCGATGGGCATCCGGGTGGATGGACGCACGCTGGAGTGGAGCGGCATGGACGGGCACGACGGCGCCGTCGTGGTGAGCAGAGCGTTCGCCGAACACTACTGGCCCGGCGAGAGTCCGCTCGGAAAGGGGATACGCTTCAACGGAACCACTCCGCCGTTCTACCGCGTGGTGGGTGTGGCAGATGACGTCCGCGGCCTGGGCGTGGATGCCCCACCGCAGGAGTACGTGTACTTCCCCATGCTGCCGATCCCGGACGCGCCCCTCTGGCATTCGCCCACGTACATGCACCTGGTGCTCAGGACCGGCGCATCGAACCCGATGTCGCTCGCCGGTTCCGTGACGCGCATCGCGCAGGAGCTCGAGCCGCAGGTCGCCGTGGCGAACGTGGCCACGATGGAAACGCTGCTCGCGCGCTCGATGGCCAAGCAGTCGTTCACGATGGTCCTGCTGCTCATCGCCGCACTCATGGCCACGCTGTTGAGCGCAGTGGGGATCTACGGCGTGCTCTCGTATCTCACCGCGCAGCGCCGCGGCGAGATCGGCGTGCGGCTCGCGCTGGGCGCGCGGCCGCCGCAGGTGGCGGGCATGGTGCTCCGGCAGTCGCTGGTGCTCGCCATGGCGGGGGTGGCGGTGGGCGTGCTGGCGGCGTGGGGAACGACGCGCGCGTTGCGCGCGCTGCTGTTCGGCGTACAGCCCGGCGATCCGGTGACGATGCTCGCCGTACCGGTCGGGCTCGTCGCCGTGGCCGCGCTCGCAGCGTACATCCCCGCGCGCCGAGCGGCGCGCATCGACCCGGCCAGCGCGTTGCGCGAATAGCGAGAGCCGCGCGGACGGCTCACGCGCGTCTCACCACCGCCGCGTGAGCGTCAGCAGCACGCTGTGGGCGACGTAGCGCTTCCCTGGCTTGTTCGAGGTGCGCTCCTCCAGCTCGTATCCGATCCCCACCCAGATGTCGTCCCCCAGCGGATGCAGCCAGGTGAGGGCGGGCTTGAGCCGCCGGTCCACACGCTCCACGTCGCCATCGTCCAGCTCCACCAGGCGATTGGGGAAGCGCTTCCACTGCGCCTCGAATCCCGCGACGACGGTGTCGCTCCCGAACGCGATGGTCTCCAGTTCCGCCGTGTAGCCCCGCCGCGTGTAGTGATTCTCGTCGGTCACGGCGTGATTGAACTCCTGGCGGGCCATGAGCGTCAGGCGGCGTCCGTGTCCCATGCGCGTCACCGTGCTCAGCCGCAGGCTGCGGTTGAGCGCGTCGCTCTCGGGATCCTCCACGTCGTACTGCTTGCGGAGCTCTCCCTCCGCGCGGAGTGCGAGCCATCGGGCAAAGCGGTACTCGACGCGCTGGCGGATGGCGTAGCGGTTGGAGAGATCGTGATCCTCCGACGATCCCAGGAGCGACACCTCCGCCAGCGTGCGCAGGCGCCACGCGCCGTGCAGATGCGGCTTGAGCTCCGCGTACATCGCGTGACTTACCCGATTCCACCGCGGCTGCGGCGTGGCCCGATTCAGGGCGATCTCGTAGGACACCTCGAGCAGTGGATCGTCGGCATCGGAACGGAACAACCCGCGGAGCCCCACGGCGCCGCTCACCAGCGCTTCGCCATCAGGGTCGCCATCGATGTTGCTGTCGTAGCCGCTGGCCGAGAACGCGTCCAGCGCCCAGAGCGGACCGGTGGCGTGTGCAGGCTCCGGACGCGCGCTGTCGAGCGGAATGCCCTGCGCGCGGAGCGCGGCCGGCGTCAGGAGTGCAAGCGCCGTCCCCAGCATCGCGGCGCGTCCCGTCCAGCTCATACGTCCCTCCCGCTCATCCACGTCTCTGCGCTGGCGTACACCGCACTCGCCGGGCGCACCGTCGGCGCGTGGCGCACTTCGGGCGCGAGTATCAACTGCATCCGCGACCACCGCACATTGGAGTGCGCCGCGAACAGGCGGAGCAGCTCGCCGATCGCACCCAAGGCGACATGGTCCATGACGGCGTGGTGGAGCATGATCCCCACCGGGTCGCCGCTCGCCGCAGCGGCGTCGATGGCGGCGGCCAGGGTGTCTCCCTGTTCCCCGTGACTCACCCGCACGCCACGCGGACCGGTGAGCCAGTTCACCGCGACGCGCAGCTCGGCCAGGCCGAACGGCGGGAGCGGCGCCGCCGTCACGTCGCGCGAGAGCGCGCGGAATCCGAGATCGGTCAGGCACGCCGCCGTCTCGTGCGTGCACCGATTCCACGGCGGCGTGAAAATCCGTTCCGCGTGCGCGCCGAGCAGATCGTCGAGGATCGCTCGCCCGGCGGCGATGTCCGCGCGTTGCACGTGCGCCGAGCGGCTCGCCCCGAACTCACACTTGCGCCCGGTGACTTCATGGTTCGCGTGCGCGTAGCCGTGCTGGTGCATGCCGATCCGGCCGTGCGATGCCTCGGCCGCACGCCGCAGCCGCCGCGCGAGCGGAGCCGTGAGCGCGCACGGGATGACCGCCAGATCGATCGGCGCATCGTATGCGCGGAAGCGCGCCAGCAGGCGGAACAGCGCGGCGTCGTCCCATCCGGCATCGTCGTCGCGGAAGAAGACGCGCACCGGATGCGGCGCCGTGTCCAGCGCGCGGCGCACGGGATCGAGCCAGTGCGAACCGTTCGTCATGACACACACTCCTCTCGAAGGTTCGTCGTGAGCTCGAACCGGCCGGGTGTCGGATGCGCGGCGGTTTCCACCATGCGCAGCACCAGCGCGGCCGTCTGCTCCACGCCACTCAGGTCGATGACCGCGTGGCGTGGGCGGAACGCGGGGAGCACGCGCAGGGCGGCGGCCAGTCGTTCCGCCGTCAGCTCCGCGGGAGGGAGGACGCGCACGGCGCCACGCGCTTCCAGGCGCCGCGCGCGGTACATCTGCTCATCCTCGCCTGCTACGTGATAGGGGACGACGAGCGCCGGGACGCCGCTCTGGATCACCTCGAGCGCCGTGTTGTACCCGCACTGGCTCACCGATCCGGCGGCAGCACGGAGCATGGCGGGCAGATCGCGCACCTCGCGAATGAGCTCGACATCAGGCACCGCACGCGCGAGCTGCTGCACTCGCTGCCACGCTGCCTCCGGCAGAAACGGACCGCCGATCACCGTGAGCCGGTCGTATCCCGTGCGCGAGCGGCGCTGTGTGAGGAGCGCGTGTGCCTGCACCGCCGCCGTGAGCAACGGCTCTCCCACGCGCCCGCCGCCCGCGGAGACGATCATCCGCCGCACGTGCGCGGCGTGCGCGTGCGGCGTGGAGCACGCGGCGTGGAACGCGGCAGCCGGCGTGGCATGCGCTGCAGCGTGGCGCGTCGCGGTCGCGATCTGCGCGTCACCGGCGCACGAGGCGAAGCCGGTGTAGTGTACCGGCACGGAGAGCGGGATCGTTGGTTTGAACGATTCCTCCAGTCGCGCGAGCGCAGGGTCCGCGTGAACGAGCACGGCATCGAAGTATCGGTTGGCGATCGTGGCGGCGCGGTCGTCGTACTCGCGCTGATCGTGCCGGCCGCGCACGAGGATGTCGCGCAGGCTGCACAGCACCACCGGCGCCCGCCCGGGCGCGGAGGTCGCGCGCGCGTGCTCCAGGAACGGGAGCAACTCGGACGAGAACTTCCGTCTCCCGAACGGGAACAACTCGATCACGATCGCGTGCGCGCGCGTCGCGTCCCACGTGGCGAGCAGGAGATCGCGGCGCCGCGCGTGCGCAGCCTCGAGCGTGTACGCGCCGTCCAGGCTGGTGAGGGCGCCATCGCTCGCCGTGCCGATGGGAGGGAGCGCGACGATCTCGACGCCATCCGGGACGTCCATCAGCTCCGGCCACTCGCCGCCGTTCATCACGACCACGCGAAAGTGCGCGGTCAGTCCGCGGGCGAGGGCCATCGTGCGGACGAGATGTCCCATCCCCGTGGAGTGCTGGCAGTAGATGAGCACCGTCGGGCGGGAAGACGCGATGGTGAAGACGACGGGATCACGCATACACCACCTCATCGAGCAGCGCCCGAGCGTCTGCCAACAGTTGGGGGAGGACGGCCAGCGCCTGATCGCGGACGCGATTGACCGCACGCAGCGCACGCTCCATGAGGAGCGCGGCCGCCATGTACCAGCGCAGCGCCGCCGCCGACGGCAGCGAGCCGCAGCTCGCGTATCCGGCCAGGAAGCCGCGCGCCAACTCTGCCTCGGCCGTGGCCGACAGTGCTCCCGTTCTGTGCAGGAAGCGGAGGGCGGCGAGCATGCTCCCCACCTCGGCCGCTGGCGCGCCGATGGCGAGCTGATCGAGATCGATGAGCGTCACCATGTGGCCGTCCACGAACCAGTTCTTGGAGTTCACGTCGCCGTGGAGCAGTGCCGCTGGTTGCGAGGGCGCCGGGCAGTGCGAGAAGCGGTCGGCCAACGCGAGCGCGGCGTGCGCCGTGTCCGGGCGCGCGCGCGCGATCACCGTGGCCGCCTGGTGCAGACGTGGCGCATCGAAGCGCGTGAAGCGCGGGAGCGCCACCGTGGAAGGGGCGGGGAGTGCGTGGAGCGTCGCCAGCGCGGCACCCAGCTGCGCGAGCGCTCCCGGGAGCTCATCCGCGGACATGTCGATCAGGCGGCGCCCGGGCGCCGGCGAGAAGAGCAGCAGGCGATATGCGGGGTCGTGCGCGATGATGCGTGGCACGCACACGCGAAGTGCGCCGCGCGAGGGGGCCTGCTGCAGCGCCCGAGCGAGCGCGCGATGTCCCGCGGCGCCGAACAGGTCATCTCCGGCCGCGTGTACTTTGGCGTACGCGCGCACCGCGCCGCTCCGGTCCAGACACTGCGCGGTCGCGGCCCGCTCCGGTGCGAACGCCACGAGCCGGCTGCGCACCCACCAGCGACAGGCGTCGCCGATGGCGAGCTGCGTATGCGGTTCGGTGGCGTCGCAGAGAAGCTCCAGCCCGCGCAGCGATCGGTCGTGCGGAAACACCCAGAATGCCGTGTCGATCTCGCGATCGTACACCGTAGGGCGGAGCGGATCGCACGACGGTGCGTTGCCGGTGTCGGCCACCACGGCGCCCGTGCGGCAGGCCACCACCCACTCGCGCTCCTCGTGCGCGAGCCGATATACCACACGCACGCTCTCGCCGACGCGGTACTTCGTGCGCACGATCTCGCACCGGTCGAACGGTACCGCGCCGTGGGCGCCGAGCGTGCGCGAGAGCCGTCGCCGCATGCGCGCCGCATCGAGCAGCAGGTCGCGCTGCGGGCGCGCGGCGTCGGCAGCGAAACGAGACGTCTGTTCCGCGGCGACCGCATCGCGCCGTGCAAGGATCGGGGTTGCCAGGACCGGCCATTCCGCGCCGCTCGGTGCAGCGCCGCTCGACGTTTGCACAGTCATGGCTCGCGCGCTCCATTCTGGCTGCCGCGGTGGGGCGCGCGTCGCTGTTGCGTCATGCGGACGCAGGTGAAGCGCTGGGCGGCGTCGTCCGCTACGCTCGACACGGCTCCGGATGGCGGACGCCAAGCGATGATGTCGCGTGCCTGCGCGTTCGGACCGGTGCCGTCCAACTCCAGATACAACAGCCCGCGCCCACCCGTGGGTGCGTGACGCACGCGCACGGTGGGAGCGGACACTGCGGCGTGGGCCGGCACCACGAGCGTCACGAACTCCGCCTCGCGCTCCCCGGCAGCGACCACCGATACAACGGGCGCGCGTTCCTTCTCACCGTAGCGCGGCGCGACCCATCCCTCTTCCAGGCGGGGCAGGCGCGCGCCGGCGAGAACGAGCGTCACGTCCGGGGCGTGCACCACCCAATCGCCGGCGCGCCGCTCGACGGTGGTACGCCCCGCGCTCTCCGGCGCGAGATGGAAGCGCAGGTCGTAGCGCCGCGCACGCACATCGTGCACGCGGTCCACGATCACCCAGTACTCATCGTGCACGAAGATCACGTGGCGGCGGTGGAGCGCCTCGTACTCGCTGCTCTCCACTTCGCCCCACAGCAGATCGGCGCCGGGTATCGTGTCGCGCGTGAGCAGTCGTGCCCGCGCGCGCGGGCCCGAGGGCTTGCCGCGCCCGTATGCGGTCTGGTCGAGGCCATCCACGCACACGGTGTTGTGCGCCGCCGTCCCCTTGAACCAGCGCCCCCAATCGTGCGCGTCCGCGCCGTCCGGCTCGGCGTAGCTGTACCGCCCCGGGTCCACGAGCAGCGGCCGGCCGCCGGCGGCGACCTCGACGGAGAGCGCGTCGTAGTGTCCGTGGCCGCCATCGCCCACCGGACCGCAATCGAAGACGAGATACCGCTCGTGCGCGAACGGCGTGGCGCGCTCTCCCCACCCGCTGCGCTGTACGTAGTACCCGCCGGTGAGGAAGGCGGCATGGCGCATCGCAGGAGGGCGTCCCGCCCTGCCCGCCGTGGCTACCCACAGCAGGTCCGGCCGCTCCAACAACTCGGCGGCCAGGGCGAGCACGTCGCGGTAGGAGCCGGTGTCGCTGTCCGACAACATCGGGATGCCGCCGTCAGGGCGATGCACGTGCATCGCGAACTCGCACGCGCGGGCCAGCCGCTCGTCGTACGACGGTGGGAGCGTGATCCCGAATCGACGTGCGTTCTCGCGCACGCCCACGAACGAGCGGAGGGCCACCATGTGGTAGTGCGTGGAGCACTCGCGATGCACGCCGTCGGCATGGACGTCGGTGAGCAGATTGCGGTGCAGCGCGGCGACGGCGAAGTCCAGCAGCGCGCCGCCCGGGTCGAGCATCGGGAGCGCGAGCGCGCCCACGAATAGCGCGTACAGCTCGAGCGTGCGATGATTGCGCTCGGGCGTGAGCGTGGCGCGCACGTGTGCGAGCTGCTCCCCGATGCTCTCGATGAGCGCGTCGGTCAATCCATCGCCCAGTCCCGAGAACGCCGGCACACCGGCGAACAACATCCAGGCGTAGATCCAGTTCTGCACGCGGCGCGCGGTGATCTCCGCGCGATCGTGATCGGGCGGCACCTGGCGGATCCACGAGCGCACCAGCCGCTCCCATGCGTCCAGGTAGCTGCGGTCCGTGGATGCGGCGTACGCGGATGCGAGGTCGAGGCCGTAGTAGAACTTCACCCACTCGATGCGCCACTCGGGATCGGCCGGCAGCGTGGCATGCAGCCAGTCCGGCTCCACGCCCAGCTCTGCCGTCACTCCCGCATGGCGGAATCGACCCGCGCGGGTCGCGTCCGCCACGGCTCGGCTGCGATGCGCGTGCTCCACGGGACAGTAGATCGCGCGCGGAACGATCTGCGGGTGCACCGAGAGCGACGCCAGCGCCGCGGTCGCGCTCATCGTCCACCTCCCACCGCGTGCGGAGCAGGCTCGAGGATCACGCGCTCCAGCGCGTCCGCGTGCGCCGTTGCCGTCGCATCGCGCGTGTGACGTACCCTGCTCACCCGGCCGTTCTCCATGCGGTAGACGGCGTCCGCGTGTGCGAGCAGGCCGAGCTGGTGCGTGATGGCCAGACACGTACGTCCGGCGCGCATCCGCTCGAGCCCGTCCAGGATGATCCGCTGCGACGCGGGGTCGACGTTCGCCAGCGGCTCGTCGAGGATCAGGATGGGGCGGTTCATCAGGTACGCACGCGCCAGCGACATCCGCTGCCGCTGACCGCCGGAGAGATCGAGTGCGTCCTCGCCGAGCGGCGCCTCGAGCCCTGCGGGCAATCCGCGCACGAACCGGTCGAGCGCCACCAGGCGCAGCGCGTCCCACAATTGCGCCTCACTGCACGCGAGGTGCGCGGGGCAGAGCGCCTGCCGGATCGTCCCCGCAAAGAGATGCGTTTCCTGCGTCATGATCGCGATCTGCGATCGCAGCGATGCGAGCTCGATGTCGCTGAGCGGGCAGCCGTCGAGCAGGATCTGTCCAGCGGTGGGATCGAAGTGACGGACGAGCAGGTGCACCAGCGTGCTCTTCCCCGCCCCGCTCTCGCCGACGAGCACCGCGAGCTGCCCTGGCTCGAGACGCATGCTGACGCCGCGCAGCACGGCGCGCGCGCCACGCCCCTCCGCGGGATACGCGAACGACACGTCGCGCATCTCCACCACGCCGCGCGCGCGGATCAGCTCCACCGCACCCGGCCTGGATTGCACCACGGGGCGCAGCGCCAGAAGCGCAACGAGCCGGTCGCCCCCCGCCACGCCCCGCGTGACGCCGTCGGCCAGATCGTTCACCTTCTCCACCGGCCGCAGCAACTGGCTCAGGTAGGAGACGATCACGGTGAGATCGCCGAGCGTGAGATGGCCGACGAGGACGAGCAGCGCACCGCCGCCGGTCACGATCGCGGTCACCACGCCGCGCGCGATGCCGAGCCATTGCTCCATGCCCGCCGCAAAGCGTGTGACCTCCACGCCCGTGTGCTGTCGTTCCGTGTTCAGGTGGAAGAACCGTTCGCGCGCCTCGCGCTCGGCGCCCATTGCCTGGATGGCGGGGAGACCGCGCACCACCTCCTGCGCGAGCGCCGCCACTTCGCCTTCCTTCCGCCGCTTCCGGTGCGTGAAGTCGGTGAGCGATCGACCGAAGTAGCGCACCAACAGGGCGAGCGGCGGCAGCAGCAACACGCTGAGCAGCATGAGCCTGGGCGACAGCCACGCGAGTACCGCCAGCGTGCCCGCGCCGATGGCGAAATAGCGGACGAGCAGCGGGTACGTCTTGGTCTGGAGGCGCGCGAAGATGTCCACGTCGCCCATGAGCCGCAGCACCAGCTCGCCGCTGCGATGCGCGGAGCGGATGGTGGTGGGCGGCAACGTCTGCAGATGCGCGAACAGCCGATCGCGCAGGATGAGCGTGAGTCGTTCGCGCGCCCGCGCGGTGCCCATCCGTTCGAGCGTGCCGCCCAGCGCGCCGATGGCCGCGATGACGGCGAACGCCGCCGACAGCGCGATCACGAGCCCTGCCGGCGTGAGGTGCGCCGCCATCGGAGCGAGCCAGCGCGGCAGCGGGCGGCCGGTAAGCACCTGGTCGATGATGATCTTGAGCGGCCACGGTCCCACCACGGACGCAGCCACGGTAATGAATGTCCCCAGGTATCCGGCAGCGAGGAGCCACCGGATGGCGCGCAGCTCCGGCGCGAAGGCGCGCATGATGGCGAGCCAACTGCTGTGCCGCGTGCGAGCGCCCTCTCGCGCGCGGCGTCGCGCACCACGCTCCGTGGCACGCATGCCGCTCCGCGCGGCAGCGCGCGATGGCGTGGATGCGGTGCTCACGCGACCTCCGCGAACAACGACGCGAGCTGGCGCGTCAGCACGTCGCCATCGAAGCGCTCGCGCACCGTCGCACGACCGGCGGCGCCGAGCCGCGCGGCCAGCGCCTGGTCGCGGTGCACGCGGAGCATCGCCGCGGCGAGCGCGTCTGGATCGTCGCTCGGCACGAGCAACCCGTTCACGCCGTCCTCGATGAGCTCGGGGATGCCGGATACCGGCGTGGCGATCACCGGCAGTCCGCACGCCATCGCTTCCACGAGCACGTTCGGAATGCCGTCGCGGTCGCCATCGGCGGCCACGCGGCACGGCAGGCAGAACACGGTGGCGCGACGGAACTGCTCCACGAGCGTGGCTTGGCTCACCGCGCCGGGAAACTGGATCGCGTCGTACACTCCGCGCGCCGCCGCGAGCGTGCGGAGCGTCTCGGCTTCTCCCGCGTCCGGGCCGGCGATGATCGCATCGGCATGCACCCCGTTGTCGCGGAGCGTGGCCACGGCGCGCACCAGCGTGTCGAAGCCCTTCTTCGGGATGAGCCGTCCGACGCCGATCGCGCGCAGCCGGTCCGGCGCCACCATGCGCACGGCAGACGCCGTCGCGAGCGCGGCGACGTCGGCGGTGAGTCCGTGATAGATCCGGTGCACGGCGGGCGCGCCCGCTCCGGCCACCTGCTCCAGATGGCGGCGGTTCGCATCCGTGCACGTGACGGCAAAGCGCGCCGCGTGCAGCTTGCGCCGCAGGAAGCCGGCAGGGTTCAGCCGCTCGCAGTAGATGTCGCGCGCGTGCGCAGTGAAGGAGAACGAGATCCCGCGAATGCGCGTGGCGAGCCACGCCACGGTCGCCGTGCCGTGACAGTAATGCGCATGCAGATGGCGCGTGGCCGGTGCGCGGTCGAGCGCGTCGGCCAGCAGGACGGCCCGCACCATCTCCTTGGCGTACTTGCGTGCGGTGACCTTGTGTCCTGCGCGGCGCGCCCGCACGCTCTGCACGAGCGCCATCCATGCCGCGGCCGGCAGGCGGACAGGGTGACGCGTGGCGACGCGTCCGAGCGGACGCAGGTAGGCGCGCGCATTCGCGACGAGCCATCGCGGGAGCGAGGTGCCCCGGATGGAGGTGAGCGCGGGCAGGATCTCCGGCACCGCGCGGATGCGATCCACGACCGGATGCCGCGGCTCGCGCTCCCCCGGCTCCGCCGCCTTGATGGTGAAGAGCCGCAGCGGTACGCCGGCGCGCTCCAACCGGTGGATCTCGCTCGCGATGAACGTTTCGGAGATGCGCGGAAAGGCGGTGAGGAGATACCCGATCTCCCGCGCGGTGTGCGTGCGCCGCTCCTCACGCATACGCCGCCTCCAGCACGCCGCAGAAGCGCTCCGTACACGCGCGCAGATCGAAGCGATGCTCCATCTCCGCGCGTGCGCGCGCCGCGAGACGCGCGCGCAGCTCGCCGTTGCCCGCCAGAACGGTGAGCGCCTGCGCCAGCGCGCCGGTGTCTCCCGCGGGAACGAGCATTCCCGTGACGCCCGGCACCACCGCCGAGACGATCGCGCCCGCGTCGCTCGCCACCACGGGACGTCCGCACGCCATGGCCTCCAGCAGCACGTTGGGCACGCCGTCACGGTCACCGCTTGCATCGCGCACCGACGGCACGGCGATCACGTGCGCCGCGGCATACTCGGCCGGCAGCTCATGGTGCGCGCGGCTGCCGCAGAGATGTACGTGACGCTGCAGCCCCAGTTGAGCGATCTCCGCTTCGAGCCGCGCACGCTCCGGTCCCTCGCCGATGATGCGCAGCTCCGCGGGAATTCGGAGCAGTGCCATCGCGGCGATCAGCACGTCGAATCCCTTCTTCTCCACCAGGCGGCCGACGGCAAGGATGCGCAGCCGCTCGCCTGGCGGAGACGGCAGCGGCTGGAATCGCGCGAGGTCCACGCCGTGCGGGATGAGCTCTACGTCGCCCCCCGCGGCGCGTACGTCGGCGGCCACGTCGGCGTTGCACGCCACCACGCACGCGGCCGCGCGCGCGCGCCGTCCCAGCTCGACGGCGTCGATCTTCCGCGCATCGCGCGCGTGCACGCTGAAGCCGAACGGGACGCCCATCCGCCGCGCAGCCTCGGCGGCCACTGCCGCCGGATGGTGCGCGAAGTAGCCGTGCACGCTCGACACGCGCTTGCCGGCGAGATGGGCAGCGATCGCGGCGCCCTGCTCAGCTTCGCTTGCCGGCTCGAGCAGGACCATGCGGTCCGTCAGCCGCTCGCTCCCGCTGAGCGGAGGCGAGCCGTCCCCGGCACGTGTGGCGAAGATCGCCGCCAGTACGCCGCGCGCGTCGAGCGCCAGCAGCTCCCCCACGGCGAACGTCTCCGAGCGGCGGGGATAGCCGCTCAGCACCACGGCAATCGGAGCTGGCCTCACGATGCGGCGTCCTCCAGGAGGCGGCACGCGCGCTCGCGCACGCGCCCCAGTCCGTCCATCCCGAGCGGCGGAGCCGCGCGCGGTGTACGCTGGAGCGCGCTCATCACCTTCTCCATCAGCAGCGACGGCGAGAGATCCTGCGGCTCTACCACGTCGAACCACCCGCGCTCCGCGAGCAGTCGCGCGCGCATCAACTGCTCACGTACCGGCTCGGCGCGCGGGACGAGCACGGCGGGGAGCCCGTTGGAGAGCAGCTCGCACACCGTGTTGTAGCCGGCCATGGAGACCACGAGATCCGACTCCGCGTAGCGCGGTGTGAGATCGGCCTCGAAGTCCACGAAGGTGACGTCGGCCAGGTGACCGTAACGCTCGAGAATTCCGGAGCGGTGCGCGGCCGACATCTGCGGGCCGAAGATCACCGTGGAGCGGAGGGCAACGCGCCGCGGCAGGTCGACCAGTCCCTCGAGGTACGCGCTGATCATCGCGCCCCCGTCGCCACCGCCGCCCGGCGTGACGAGCACGCGCGGCGGCCCGCCGTCGCGCAGCGGCATTGCCAGGCGGCGCTCGAGGTAGCCGCAGAAGTGCGTGCGCGCCGCGACGGCGGATGGGAAGCCGTACTCGGCGACCGGATCGAAAACGTCGCGCTCGCCGTAGATCCAGACCTCGTCGTAGTAGCGCGCGATCGTCTCGAAGGCGCGCGTGCGACGGAGCGCGTTGCGCGTGCGGATGGGTTCGTCCAGAATGTCGCGGATGCCGAGCACGACCTTCGTGCTCCGTCCGGAGCGGCGCAGTGCGCGGAGCGCATCCACCAGCTCGCCATCCACGCCGGCCGGCCGCTTGTCGACGACCAGCAGGTCGGGCGCGAACCCCATGATCGAGCGCGTGAGGATCGCCGCGCGTGTGCGCTTCACCTCGTTGGCGCACGCGACCAGGAAGCGCGGCTCGATCTCGTCCGCGCCCAGGCGGTCCACGCAAGGGAGCTTGATGTAGTCGATCCCCTCCGGAATCCGGAACGCGTGGATCATCGGCGATCCCGTCAGGATGAGGATCGCCGCGTTCTCCCACTGTTCGGTGAGTGTCTGGGCGAGGAGGAGAGTTCGGCGAATGTTGCCGAGCCCAACGGTGTCGTGCGAGTAGAGCAGGACCTTGGGGTACGGGCGCGGCGCCGGATGTTGCTGGTTCCAGGCCGGTACTTGGGACGGCTCGTTCGCCAGCGCGCGCAGGGACATCGACATCAGTGGCTCTCCAGACAGGGCCGCGCGGGAATGGCGGCACGCGGCGCAAAGGCATGGCACGCGCCAACTGTCGGAAGTGCTCTATCGCCCTGTGTTGAAGGGACTTACGCTGATGCGGACGCGAACGGCGGTGGATCGAAACGAGGCACTACTGTAACGTTTCACAACAGGTCGACTGAAACCAAACTGTACAGAACGTGGTGGGGAGCGGTTGACCGTCCGCGCGAACGGGGCGAGCGGCAGGGTCAGAGGCGCGCGAAATGGGGAGGAACGAGAGGCACGCGGCGCCGCGATCAGTGCTCCGGCAGCCCGTAGCTCCTCCATTGATCCGACTCGGCGATCGACTTGATGGCCTCGTTCCGTCGCTCGAGGAGGCGGTGCAGGTGGGCGGTGAGCACGAGTCGCTCGGCGATCCGCCCGAGCACTCCGAGTGGCGCATCGTACTCGAGCACATCGCGCATGATCGTGCCGCCGTTGCCGTCCGGGGTGAAGTAGTGATCGTGGTCGATCCGCCGGAACGCGCCACGCACCATCGAGTCGCGAAAGTGCGACGGCCGGTCGTACGCGGAAATGCACGACGTGAGGCGCTGGCGCACGCCGAAGTGCCGGGCTTCCCACGTCACCTGTTCGCCGAGCTCCAGGAGCCCGCTCGTGCGTCCGGCAACCGCACGCTCTCCAGTTTCCGCCGTCGAGTGCGTGTGCAGCTCCACGCTCCGCGATAGATCGAAGCACCGCTCCAGCGGCGCCGCGATCCGGGTGGTCAGCTCGATGCGCGCCATGGCTCCCTCGCGTGAGTGGTGCGCGCAACCGTACCGTACGGCGCCGCGCTGGCCGTCACCGTCACCGGTCCATGATCGGCAGGTACGCGCGCCAGGGACCGACCGCGTCGCGGTACTGCTTCGCGAGCACGCGCGCGATCTGCGCGATGTGCGCCAGATCGTGAGCCACCCAGGTGGCCAGGAGCTGGCGCAGTGTCACGCTGCCGAATTCCGGATGCTCCCCCGTGAGAGCGAGCTGCTCGTCGGTGAGCTGCCACCCGCTCAGCGTCTCCACGTTCTCCGCACGCAGCAGCGCGAACTCGCCCAGCAGCTCCGCCGTCGGCTTCCCATCGCTCTCTCGCAATTGTGCGGAGCGATCGAGCGGAGTGAAGCGGCGGTTGGCTCCCTGCTCCAGGATGATCCGCGCCCGCGGCATCCAGTCGGCGCGCTCGCAGTGCACCAGGTGTCCCAGGATCACGTTCGTGCTCCACGTCTCCGGTCCCTCGGTGGCATCCATCAACGCGGCAGGAAGGTCGCTCAGCATGCCGCGCAGCGTGGATGGGGTGCTGGCGAGCATGGGGACAGCGGTCTGCAAATCGAACGTCATGACGGTATGGCTCCCTGAAGGCGCATGTCCGCTACCGCCGCTCCGGGGGAATGTCCCGGATGGCCGCCGCGAACGCTTCGTGCGCATTGAGATCCACCGGCCGGTGCGTGATGCGGGTGGTGGCTGGATGACGGCCGAGGAAGTTGTTCCCCTTCCAGTTGCGTGACGGCCGCACCGGACGCGGAACGAATCCCCCGCCGCAATTGGGACAGACGTTGTGCAGCGCATCCACGCACGCCGCGCAGAAGGTGCACTCGTACGAACAGATCCGCGCGTCCGGCGAGTCGGGCGGCAGCGGCGTGTTGCAATGTTCGCATGTGGGTCTGATCTCGAGCATCGTTCGTCTCTCACGTCTTGTCAGAAGCGCCTCATCGCGCCGACCGTGTGGCGCATGAGCCGTACCGCGTTCGGCACGGCGTTCCCGTGCGGAACGACCGGCTGACGGTACTGTAAGTGTGACGCGGTGAGTTTCCACCTTCAATATCCGAGATGGGGAGCGGCCGCGGTCGTCGTTCAGACACGCGCGCACCCACCCGGGGGCCAGCCAGAGCGACGCAACCACCATGATGAGCGTCGCCAGTAGTAGAAGCGCGTTCGTGATCCAGCCGTTCCGATGCTTGCCGAGCGAGCGTGAGCCACTTCAGCACGCTCCGCAGTACGCGGTAGCTGCCGAGCGAGACAGCGAGCAGCATGGCCGCGGCCTCCGGCCCGACGATCGCGTCACGTGCGCTGCGCTCCATTGGCGTGCACGAACGCGTGCTATCGCACGATGTATTCCGTCTCGTTCGCGCCTGCGCGCTCGCGCTCAGGCGCTCTGGCTGTACCGCACGACCAGCGCGCGGCAGGTGCGCATCGCGACTTCCCGGAATTCGGGCTCGTACTCGGCAAGCTCCGCGTCGGTCGACGCGAGTACCGTGGGGCTCCAGAAGTGGCGGATGTCTCCCGTGGGCAGATCCTCGCTGTGCGCGTCCAGTCCCAGCAGCGCGCGGAAGTCCGCGTCCTCCTCTCCGGGATCGACGTCGAGCCGGATGGCCGCGAGCTGCCTGGCACCCTCCACAATGCCGCAGCTGCCGTCCAGGATGCGCTGGGCGATCTCCACGACCTGTGCGCGGCGGATTGCGAGTTCGGTGCAGGGTGGCTCGCCCATGTCGTCCGCGTAGGATGCAGATGGCTGCGCGTGTCGATCGGCGCCCCGGATCTCGCCGGCCACACGCTGTGCCGCGGAGGGCAGCGCGGCAAGTGGAGGGATCGGACTGGCGAGCCGCGGTACGCTCCGCGCGACGATCGCGCGGTCACTGCATGGCGCGGGAGGAAGTGAACGCCCGGTCGTGTCGGTCGCAGTCACCGCAGCGCCCCATCACTCGACGCCGCGTGCCGCGCCCCCGTCACCCTCACCAGTGACACAAAGTGACAATCGACGGCCTTGCGACTACGCGCCGGGAGCGCGCCCGATCGCCGGCCGCGAGCGCGTGCGCGAACGACACGCTCACTCGCCGGGCGCGCGCCGCTCATGGCCGTACACGTCGCGCAACGCATTCCCCACCTCGGGAAAGAGAAACTCGAATCCCTCCTCGCAAAGGCGCCGCGACACGCAGTAGCGTCCGTACAACGCGAGCTCGGGATCCGTGCGCAGGAACGGCGCCGCGAGCCGGACCATCCACCCCGCCGCCGGCAGCCCCATCGGCACGCCGAGCACGCGGCGTAGCGCGCGCATGAACTCGGCGTTCGACACGGGCGCGGGCGCCGTGGCGAGATACGCACCGTGCATGCGCTCATCTTCGATGGCGCGGACGAACAGCCGGTTCATGTCCACTTCGTGAATCCAACTGATCCCCTGCCGCCCGCTTCCCACTCGCCCGCCCAGCCCCAGTCGCGCGACGCGCTCGAGCCGCCGCAATGCCCCACCGCCACGGCCGAGTACGAAGCTCGTGCGCAGCACCACGCTGCGCATCCCCTCCGGCAGCGACTCGCTGTGCGCGCGCTCCCACGCCGCGCCCACGAAGGGCGCCAGCCCGTAACCGAACGCGGAGTCCTCGTCACACCACACATCCGGTGGATCGCCATACCGGTGCGCCGTGGCCATCTGCACCCACACCGGCGGGCGGCGCGACAGATCGCGGAGTGCGCGACCGATGGCCATGGTGGACTCCACGCGCGACCGAAGGATCTCGTCGCAGTGGTCCGGCGTCTTCACACAATCCACCGAGCGGCCGGCCAGGTTCACCACCGCACGCGCGCCCTCCAGCTCCGCCGCCCACGTTCCCACCGTGCGCGCATCCCACGACACGTGACGGCATGGCCCGCCCTCGCGCGGTGCATGCCGCGACAACACGATCACCTCGTACCCGGCATCCGAGAGATGTCGCGCAAGGCTGCGTCCCAGGAAGCCCGTGCCGCCGGCGATGACCACGCGCCCTCGCGGCGCGCCGGCGTCCCGCGCCCCGTCGGTCAACCCGCCGTATCCGGGTATCGATACACCAGACTCGGCGCGCCGAGCAGCTCCACCTCGCCATCGTGCACGGCGCCGAGCGATGTGGCCACGCGGATCGACGCTGCGTTCGCCGGACGGATGAAACTCGCGATCCCGCGCCGCCCGAGCTTGGTGCGCGCGAAGTGCAGCGCGGCCCCCGCACCCTCGCGCGCGTACCCGCGCCCCCACGCCGAGCGCGCGAGCGTGTAGCCGATCTCGAACGAAGGCCATCCCTCCGGCTCGAAGCATCCGATCCGGCCGATGAACCGCCCGCTCTCGCGCTCCTCCACCGCCCAGATGCCGAAGCCGCGCAGCACCCAGTGCCCCGCCATCATCGCCAACTGCCGCCAGGCATCGATGCGCGAGAGCGGCTTCATGTCTCCCAGATAGCGCGACACCTCGGCGTCCATCATCATCGCGATGTACGGCTCGGTGTCGTCTGGCATGAAGCCGCGCAGTTTCAGGCGTGGAGTGATCAGCTCGGGAATCATTATTTATCGATGCACCGTGCTCATGTCCGCGTACCGCGCGCCGGCCGTGGCGCCCACCGGGAACGCTTCATCAATGCGCTCCATCTCGTCCGGCGTCAACTCGATCTCCGCCGCGCGCGCGTTCTGCTCCAGGTACGTCACGCGCTTGGTGCCGGGGATGGGGACGATGTCCTCTCCCTGCGCCAACACCCACGCCAGCGCCAACTGCGCGGGCGTCACCCCCTTTTCCGATGCGATCTCCTCCACGCGCTGCACCAGGTCGAGATTGCGCTGGAAGTTCTCTCCCTGAAAGCGCGGGTGGCGCCGCCGGTAGTCGTCCTCCGGCAGGTCCTCGAACCGCGTGAAACGTCCAGTCAGGAAGCCGCGGCCGAGCGGACTGTACGCCACGAAGCCGATGCCGAGCTCGCGCACGGTGTCCAGCACGCCGTTCTCCTCCACATCGCGCGTCCACAGCGAATACTCCGTCTGCAGCGCCGCCACCGGGTGCGTGGCGTGCGCGCGGCGGATCGTCTCTGGCGCCGCCTCGGAGAGCCCGAGGTAGCGCACCTTCCCCGCGCGCACCAGCTCGGCCATCGCGCCGACCGTCTCCTCGATGGGGACGGAAGGATCTACCCGGTGCTGATAATAGAGATCGATGTGGTCCACCCCCAACCGCTGGAGCGACGCGTCGCACGCCGCGCGCACGTACGCGGGATCGCCGCGGATTCCCAGAAACTCGCGGTGCTCCCCACGCACGTTGCCGAACTTCGTCGCCAGCACCACACGCTCGCGGCGATCGCGGATCGCCTTCCCGACGAGCTTCTCGTTCGTGAAGGGACCGTACATGTCCGCGGTGTCGAGAAAGGTGATCCCCAACTCGATCGCTCTGTGAATGACGCGAATCGATTCCGTCTCGTCTCCCGTCCCGTAGAACTCGCTCATCCCCATGCAGCCGAGCCCCATTGCCGAAACCGTCAACCCCTGTCCAAGTGTCCGCGTGTCCACGTGCATTCCTCCTGGAAGTTCCATACGTTAGCGTGTATCCGTGCGCGTGGCGCGGTCACGTGTTGCGTCGCGCAGCGCGTTGGCCCGGCACCCATGATGTCCCAAGCGCGCAGCCGTGCCGCTGCGTTCCCGCGAGAAGCGCGCCCGGCTTCCACACACCACACGGAGACATCGAGGAGAGAGCATGCCCCACACGCTCGTGCAGATCGAGACCCCGGACGGCCGTTGTCCGACACAGGTGTTTCTCCCCGAGGGGAGCGGACCGTGGCCGGCGGTGATCGTCTACATGGATGCGATCGGCATCCGTCCCGCCATGCTCGACATCGCGCGCCGCATTGCGGATGCCGGCTACTATGTACTGCTCCCCGATCTCTTCTACCGGGTGGAGTTCGATCGCACGCAGGGGGTCAAGGTGTTCAGCGACCCGGTCGCGCGCCACGACCTCATGACGCGCGTGATGCCATCGGCCAGCGCGGCGAACGTGATGCGCGACACGCAGGCGTTCCTCGCATATCTCGATGCGCAGCCGGAAGCGTTGAGCGATCGCATCGGCATCGTGGGGTACTGCTTGGGCGGACGGCTGGCGCTCTACGCGGCGGGGCACTTCGGCAACCGCATCGCGGCCGCGGCATCGTATCACGGGGGAGGGCTGGCCACCGACGCGCCCGAGAGTCCCCACCGGCTAGCGCCACGCATCGCCGCGCGCGTGTACGTGGGAGTCGCCATCGAGGATGCCAACTTCGACGACGCGCAGAAAGCGCGTCTGGAGCGCGCGCTCGCCGACGCCGGCGTGGCGCACACGATCGAGACGTACAACGCGCGGCACGGCTGGGTACCGGCGGACACGCCCGTCCACGACGCGGCCGCGGCCGAGCGGCACTGGCGAACGCTCTTCGAGCTGTTCGGGGAGACGCTGCAGGGGGAGGGGGAGGGGGAGGGGGAGGCGACGCCGACGGCATCGTAGGGCGCCGATCTTCAGGCCGGCCGTCGGTGGCGGATCGCTGCGCGCGGGAAGCCACCGCCTGCCTGTGCCCGGTAACCGATGGCCACGCTGCCGCGTCTTCTCTTCTGACGCCGGGTTCGCTAAGAATTGTTCGCTGCGAACCCTCATTCCTCTCCAAGCGTCCCGCCTCCTCCCCGATGGCCGTCCCGAGCATCACCCCCGTCCCCGAGCTTGCGCCCGCAGCGCTCAGCGAGCTCGAGGAGCGCTTCTTCGACATTGCCCTCGACCTGCTGTGCGTCCTGGGCTTCGATGGACATTTCGCCCGCCTCAACCCGGCGTGGGAGCGCACGCTCGGCTTCACACGCACGGAGCTCATGGCGCGTCCGTTCATCGAGTTCGTGCATCCAGACGACCGCGAGCGGACGCTCGCGCAGAATCGCAGCGTGCGGTTTGGCGGACAGGCGCAGTTCTTCGAGAATCGCTATCGCTGCCGCGACGGATCATATCGCTGGTTCCGGTGGAACGCGGCGCCCGACGCCGGACGCTACCGCATCTACGGCGTGGCCCGTGACATCACGGCGGAAAAGCACGCCGCCGAAGAGCGGGAGCGGCTCGTGCGCGAGCTGCAGGCCGCGCTCGCCGAGGTGCAGTCGCTGCGTGCCATCCTCCCCACCTGTGCGTACTGTCGCAAGGTGCGCGATGACGACGACTACTGGCACACCGTCGAGGCGTACCTCGCGCAGCACACCGGCACCCGCTTCAGCCACGGGATCTGTCCCAGTTGCTACGAGCAGGTCGTGCTGCCGGAGCTGCACAAGATCGAGGGAAAGCCGTAGCGCGCGCTGACGCACGACGCGGTATCTTCTTCGTCGCACCGGCGCACCCCGCACCGGCGCCTCACAGCTCATCCCTTCCCCTCCCACTCCCCCCTCCCTCCGCGAGCGTCGCATGGCCACTCCCACTCTCTGCAGCACCACCGTCCGCAATGAGTCCTTTGCCGGCGTCACGTACCATCTGGAAGGGGAGATCGTCCCCGTGCTGCACGTGGAATTGGGGGACATCGGCGTCTACTTCGAGCATCACGTGCTGCTCTGGAAGCACCCGGGCGTCACCGTCAGGATCAGGCCGATGGCGGGCGCGTTCAAGCGGATGATCGCGGGGATGCCGGTGTTCATGACGGAGGCACTGGCTCCCGGGCACATCGCCTTCAGTCGCGACGGGGCAGGGCAGATCCTGGCGCTCCACCTCGCGCACGGGGAAGGCGTGGACGTGCGCGAGCACCAGTTCCTGGCGGCAACGTCGAACGTCGACTTCACCTTCCAGCGCGTGAAGGGCGCCGCCAACATCCTGCTCGGTGGATCCGGCTTCTTCATCGACACCTTCGGCGCGCCGCACGGCGACGGCATCCTCTGGCTCCACGGATACGGCAACGTGTTCGAGGTGACGCTCGGCCGCGGCGAGAGCATCGATGTGGAGAGCGGCGGATGGATCTACAAGGACCGCACCGTGCGGATGGAGACGCAGTACCAGCGACTCACCACGAGTCTCCTCGGCGGGAGCGGCCGGCTCTTCTGGAACCGCTTTACCGGCCCGGGGCGCGTCGGCATCCAGTCGATGTACGTGCACATGCCCGCAGGGCGATAGCGGTCATCGCGCCGTGCGGGGCGTCATGCGCACCGCATCGCGCGTGAGGCGGGCGCCCGTGCCGGTCACTCTCCGCGCGCGGCCCGACGCATCGCGTCCAGATCGATCTTCTTCATCCTGAGCATCGCGTTCATCGCCCGCGCGGCGCCGGCGCGGTCCGGGTCATTGAGCAGCGCGGTCATGGCCGGGGAGGTCACCTGCCAGGAGACGCCGAACCGGTCCTTGAGCCATCCGCACTGCTGCGCCTTCTCGTCCGCTCCCGCGGTCAAGTGCTCCCAGTAGTAGTCGATCTCCGCCTGGTCCTCACAGTGGACCTGCAAGGAGATCGCCTCGTTGAACTTGAAGATCGGGCCGCCGTTGAGGGCGGTGAAGCCGTGCCCGGCGAGCTCGTAGGAGACCGTCATGACCGTGCCCGCCGGCATTCCGTGGACCTCGCGCCCCGCCTCGCCGTAGCGGGACACGGAGAGGATGCGCGAGTCGGGGAAGATCGACGTATAGAACGTGGCGGCCTCTTCGGCCTGGCGGTCGAACCAGAGACACGGGGTGATCTTGGCGAAGGTCGGCATGGCGTGCTCCTCGAGGGTCGTGTGTCGTGACGGCGATGATCGGGGCTTTCACGTCATCGTCGAGCGAGGCGCCCGACAATCGACACGCGTGCCGCTGTCCCCCACCCTGCTCACCCGCGCGCGCGCGAGGCGAGCTCCGCGTGCCGGAAGCAGCCGGTGACGTGGTCGTTCACCATCCCGACCGCTTGCATGAAGGCGTAGCAGATGGTGGACCCCACGAAGCGGAAGCCGCGTGCTTTGAGATCGCGGCTCAGCGCGTCCGACTCCGCCGTGCGCGACGGGATGTCGCGGAGCGCGCGCGGGCTGTTCACGCGCGGTGTGCCGCCCACGAACTGCCAGACGTACCGGTCGAAGCTTCCGTATTCGCGCTGCACCGCCCGGAATGCCTTCGCGTTCGATATCGTGCTCTCGATCTTTCCCCGGTGCCGCACGATCCCCGGATCGGCAAGCAGCCGCTCCACGCGCGCCGGGGTGAAGCGCGCCACGCGCGCGGCGTCGAATCCGGCGAACACCTCACGATAGTGCTCGCGCTTGCGCAGGATGGTCGACCAACTGAGCCCTGCCTGCGCACCCTCCAGCGTGAGGAACTCGAACAGCACGCGATCGTCGTGCACCGGTACTCCCCACTCGGTATCGTGGTAGGCGATGTCGAGCTCCGTCCGCGGCCAGGCGCAGCGGTGCGGGGGTGAGGTCACGGCGTCCCCTGTCGTGGCCCCGATCTCCCCAGCAGTCGATTCACGAGCCCGCCGATGTGCCCGAGCACGCGCATCCAGAGCGGCAGATACAGCGCTGGCAAAGACGGCCCATAGTGGGCTAGATATTCCTTGCGCGCTCTGCACGTTCCGCAGCCCTCCGCATGCGCCGCCACGGCCGCCAGTGCCGCCTCGAACTCATCACGTGTACTTGTCTCCAGCGCGTGCGTGAGCTCGCTCATCGTTTCGCAGGCGGGCACTCCTGGCGCGGCGAGCACGCGCTGCTGCTCTTCCGCCGCCACCATCCACCGCACCTGCGCCGCAGCGTCGCGCGGCACTCGTGCGCTGCCTTTCTCCCACGCCCTCACGAGCTCCGGCGACGCGAGAAAGTGCCCGGCCGCCTGCTCCACCGTGAACCCGAGCTGCGTACGCGCTTCGCGAAATTCGGACGACGTCATCACCGGCTTACGAGCCATTGCTCATCCAGCTCACGATGTTGTTCCCTGGTGTCTCGCTCGCGTCCGGCCGTCGTGTCTCCCAGCGCCACACCCGGCCGTCTTCCGGATGGACGATCTCGCCCACGAACGCGTACCCGCACTTGGCCAGCACGTGCGTGGACGCGTTCAGCTGCGGCAGCGTGTGGGCGCGCACGACATCGACGCGCGCGTCGTCGAAGGCAAAGCGTGTGAGGGCACGAGCTGCTTGTGTCGCGTAGCCTCGCCCCTCGAAGGCCGGCACGATCCCGTAGCCGATCTCCACCGACCCGCTCCGGTCGGGTGGGCCGGTAAAGCCGGCGTTTCCGATCGCGCACCGCGCCTCGCGGTGCACGACGACGAATCCCAGAAGCCAGGGATCCGGCGCGCTGAGCGCACGCAAGCGCTCGAGGAAGTGCGGCGACACCTCATCCGACACGATGAACGATCGCAGCCCCTCGGCGGCCGAAAAGCCTGATAGCTGCTCGAACTGGGCGGGCTCGTCGATGAGAGCCACGAGCTGCGCCGGCGTATACGGCACGAGCAAGAGATCGTCCGTCTCCAGCATCACGCCTGCGATGCACCGTCCGCTGCGCCGGCCTGCACCCGCTCCCACTCCACCACATCACCGATCGCGATCGCGCCCCCATCGAGCACTTCGGCGAACGCACCGCCACGCCACTCGGGGTACATGAGCGCGCGCAGCCCCGGCACCGCTTCCTCCATCTGGTTGCATGGCTTCACATCGCCCAGCACGCGCACGCGCGTCGTGCCGAGTCGCAACGTGCGGCCACGGCTTTTCCGCAGATCGATCCCGGAGACGAGCACGTTCGCGCGACGCGTCTCGGGGCCAGCGTTGCTCCCGAGCGCCCGCACGAGCGCGTCCCAGATCTCGCGCTCGAGGATGGTGACCTGCCGCCGCCGCCCCTGGTCCGCGTTGCCGGCGATGCCCTGGTCGGCCACGAGCTGCAGATGCTGCTGTGCATCCATCGGTCCGCGATGCGCGCGCTTGATCCAGAGCCCCTCGATGCGCCCGGGGCCGGGACGGTCGGTGTCGGTCATATGGTGAAATGTGGCCTCAGGGTTCAGTGCCTGGTAGAGGAGTGTGCGTCGGGGTTCGTCAGGACGCGCGCCGCGGCATCCGCCGATGGGATCACGGGGATGACATCGAACTCCACCAGGTCCGCCCACGCGGCAGTCCACTGGTCGATCAGCTCACGGTCGTCACACTCCATCACTTGATAGCAGCGCGCCAGATCGTCCGTCACCCAGCTGTTCACATACTGCAGGCCGGGAGGGGCCAGACGACCCTTCGCCTGGAAGCGCTCATACACGGGGCGCGGATCGCCGCCGCGGAACCGCTCGATGACCATGAAGAGCATTCGGGAGCCTCGCCAGGGAGTGCTGGAGCAGTACGTGCGGACATCGAGTCGGTTTCACGGCGGCTCGCACGGGCAGGCGCGCCATCACGCGTTGCCGGCAGCTACATCGCCGGCCACAACCAGGTGAACACCAGCCCGGTCAGCAGGCCGTACAGGATCGCGTCGAACGCGCTCTTGAACGCGGTGGACCACTTGCGATGGTACCAGATCGAGAGCGGCCATGCGCCGAGCGAATAGCTGAGGAAGGTGAGGATCGCGCCGTAGTGGAAGATCGCGTGATCGTCACCGCCAGGTCCGACGATCGTGCCGGTCACTCCTCCGGCGATTGCCGCCACCAGCAGCGTGAAGGCGAACCACTGTGCCATGTACCGGCCCATGTTCGCGCTCGGCGGAATCACCGTCATCGTCACGCTCGGTCCTGCCGCCCACTTGTCCACGAACTCGGGATTGCGCGCACCACTCGGCAGGCGCGGGCTCGGCACACAATAGTCGCCTGGCCGGAGGCCGAGTTGCCGTATGGCGCCCAGCACCGCGTCATCGTCGGGCACGTTGCCGAAGTCGCGCCTGTGCCATGGCGCGACCATCTGAACGATCAACGACAGGACGAACACCGCAACGGCAGCCACGAGTATCGGCAACACCAACGACGCGATCGGAGTCATGCGGGCCTCGAGTGGTGAGTGGGGCAGCGATACGCTGTTACGTCCTCACGAATTTCAGATGCACGACGTTCGGCGTTGCAACCGTCTGGATGAGCGTAAGCCCGTGCAGATCATCGACGCCGTCGAAGAGCCGCTCACCTCCACCGAGCAGCACGGGCACGACGTGAAGCTGCATCTCGTCCACCAGACCGGCACTGAGATATTGCCGTGCGGCCTGCGCGCCGCCGCCCAACGCGATGTCCTTCCCCGCCGCAGCGTGCTGCGCCTGCGCGAGCGCACTCTCGATGCCGTCGGTGACGAAGGTGAAGCTCGTGCCACCTTGCATGATGAGCGGATCGCGCGCGTGGTGCGTCAGCACGAACACCGGATGATGAAATGGCGGAGTGCGTCCCCACCAGCCGGTCCACGGATCCGTCGTGCTCCATGGCCCCGGGCCGCCGCCGAACATGTTCCGCCCCATGATGGTCGCGCCGATGTTGGCCACCTCGTCTTCGACTATCGGCGTGCTCTCGTTCACCTCGCCACCCGGCAGACCATGTTCGCGCCGCCACGTCGCCAGCGCGACCACCCACTCGTGCAACCGCTCACCGCCGGCGCCGAGTGGCTCCTGCCGGCTCTGGTTCGGCCCGGCGACGAAGCCGTCGAGCGAGATGGAGATGCGGAATCGGAGTCTGGACATCAGGTCACCTGTCATTTCGACGTTGGGTGCGGGCGACGGCGGGATCCACAGGAGAGCGACCGTGCGAGCGTGCATGCGCCCGCGCGCGCCGCTACGAAATCCACATGCTCACGCTCACCACCACCCACTCCTCGCCGCGGCGTTCGAGCGCCAGTTTCACGCCGCCACCGCAGAGACAAGGTGCACCCACAGGACTCAATGCGAAGTTCAGGTAGAAGCGATTTCCGGTTCTGGTCACCGGTTCGATGTACCATGCCATCTGGAGACCCTCGCGCGCCACGCGCTCCTCGAGCGCCTCCTGGGACAGTACCTGGAAGTCGGATGCCGCGGACGTCTGTGCGGACGGGAGCACGTTCGTCGACACCAGGATGCGCGTGTCCGGTCGTTCGTTGTGCACCCACGGCGGGCGGATGGCGTTGCCCGATGTGTCGGTGAACGTGCCTCGTCCCGCGATGTAGGCGATGGCACGCCGCTGCAGGTCGGCCACGATCCCTTCATCCTGCACCGTATCCCGTGGCAGCAGCTCGTAGGCACGCATGGCGAGAGAGTCTCTTCTGTCCAGGAGGGAGCGCAAGAATGGGTTGGCGATGGAGTCCCCGATCTCCGTAAGGTACTCTGCGAGTACGACACGCCCCGCCGGGTCGCTCAGGCGCCGGAAGCGCTCGCGCAATCGCGAGCCGAGATCCCATCCCTCCGCTCGTGCCCGCATCTGGAGCGCGGCGAGTCCGCCCACCTGTGGCCGCACATGAAGCGCGGCGGAAACGCGCCAGCCCGGCTGGGAGTTGAGGAAGCGCTCGAGATCTTCGACTGGCGCATCGATCCCCGGAAAGCCCTTGTCGTGCAGCGTGCCAGCGTCATCCACTCCCCAATCTTCGGACATGGCGCTGCCGTTCCCATCCAGCCACGACAGGACGATCGGGCCGTACCCGTGCACGGAATCGACACGCGCACGGACCGTTGCGGCATAGCGCGCGGGATCGGACTGGTAGGCCGCGAGGACCAGGAGATCGCGCACCATCGGATCGCCCGCCACCATGGCGGAGGATAGGAAGAGCGGGCCTTCAGTGGAATCGAAGCCCCGACCGGTCGCCAGCACGGCGACTGCCGCCGGAAGAAGGCGCTCCCGGTCGGTTAGCCGGCGGCGTAACGTGAGCCGCGGTGCGAGCTCCGTTCGCAGGACAGCAGCCGCATCGTGTCCGTACGGCCCGGTACGCTCTGGTTGGTATCGCAGCGCTGACAGCATCCACTCTGGCGCGATGCGGTGCGCCTCACTCTGTCCCGCCCACGCGAGCAATCTGGACAACGGCGCGCCAAGCATGGGGAGAACCCGGTCGATCTCCATACGCTCCGCCGGCTCGGTCGTGCGGAGCCGCCAGCGCAGCAGCGAATCGAGCGCTGCCGCGCTGGTGTCGCCCCGTTGTGCGAGCTCCTCGACGGGCGAGAGAGCCGCCGTGTCCGGGGTGGCCGACGGCGGATATCGGCCATGCTCCACGAAGTACGCGAACATACGATCGTGCTCCACAGAGGGGTCGTCCGCCCACGTGAAATGCAGCCGCGCTCGCCAATGCCCGTAGATGGTGTCCGTTGCGCCCCCGGGTTCATCGTACGTCATCAGGCCGCGAAGGAAGACATCGAGCTCACCGGACTGGAGGACACCGGCCGAATCGATGTGTATCGGTCCCGACACCGTCCCCGACATGTCCGCGTGGACGCGTACGCCGCCTTGGACGAGTTGGCGCTCAATGCTCCATGCCGCCTTGAGCGTGATCGCGTCCTGGAGAAACTGCATGGGGCCTGTGCGGACAGCATGGCGTGATGCGCTCAACGTGACGCTGTCCCCGCACGCAGTGAGTGTGAGCGTGGGCAACGATGCCTCCGCGTCCTCCGACTCGCGTACAGGCGTGAGCAGCGACAGCCCCATGGCCGCCAGGGACGACGCAGCAGCGTTCGGCCATCCCTCCTCGCACCGTACCGACTCGGAACTCATGAGCGCCCCACGCACGGTTCCGTCGGGGTTCACGAGGAGCGTCCCCTCCGACGGCCGGGGCTCATCGTCCCCCGCAACGCCCCACGCCACGGGGAGCGTTCCCGTCGCGGGCCACACACGATCTCCATCGAAGCGGAAGACGAAGGTCGAATCCCGCGCCACCACGTCCCAGGCGGGGAGGCCATCCGCCGCCCACCACGACGTCTGTCGCACGATGAAGACCTTGGGGGTAGGTTGACCTTGCGCCTGCAGTACGGTGGCCGTTGCGAACCAGAGCAGCACCACGATTCCGCGCATTCTGACTCCACGTGTTCGGGGACCGCGCCGCCACGTCACGGAAGGTCGCGATCCACACCCATGAGCGCGACCGCAACTCGCCTCGTGCCGAGCACGCGTCGAACGGTCAGCCAGCTCGATGCCATCCATCTCCGGAATGGGGACGAATCCGCGGAGATCGATTGCACAGCGGACGCTGGCGCACGTCATTGGCGGCGCCCTGGCACCTACACGCTGATACTCGTGCAGCCTGGGCATCTCGCGGTCGAGATGTGCGTTCCGGTTCGCCTTCGCCACCCCGTGCTCAGCACCCTTCCCGCATTACGCGCGCGATGTCGAGCGTGGCCGGTGGCACCGAGGCGACGTGCGCGCGCCACGCGCCCTCGATCGGGCTATCGGGTATCGCGTCACCCGACGCCGACTGCCAGCGCGCGCGGAGTCCGGCAATGCCTTCCTGCGTGTGCAGGAACTGGATGAGACTCCCCGCCGCCGGCATGGCCACGTCCTCCGGCAACGTGCGGAACTCCGCAGCGAGACTCGCAAGCGACGGAAGCGCGCCGCGCGCCAGGAGACCAGCGGCAAGCGCATCCGGCGAGTGACCCTGGCACGCTCCCCCCACCCAGGCGCCGATTCCCTCGACCAGCCACGTCGCGGCCGCGCCGGCCGGCGGTCGTCCCCAGCGCTCGAACGTGTAGAGGTGCGCGAGCTCATGTCGGAGGGGAGCGCGGTAGCCTCGCGCCCACACGAAGAACGCGGTAGGCTCGCCCGGCGGCACGAAACCGGCGAGCGGCCGTCCGCTGAGACGCTGCATGTCCGCGCGGGAGCCGAGGAAGAAGAGCAAGGCCTGCTCCGAGCGGGACTCGCCGTCGGGCGGGCGTTGCGATGCTGGCGGTTCCTCGAGCTGCGAGAGTACGTCCGCCTGCGCGCGTCGCACGGAGTCCGTGATTGCGCGGGCGTCCTCGTCCGCGGCCGTCCCTCGCTGGACGTACACACGGAGGCTCTGCTCCGGCAGCTCGATGACACGCCACTCGAAGCCAGGCGCATCGACGGCGCGCGCGGCCGCGGGTCCCATCGTGCGCGGCTCCGGTTCGGCACGAACGCACGCGAGCACGAGACAGCACGACAGAACGTGAAGACAGAGGCTTCGGTAGCGCGCGAACGTGCATCTCATCGCACGGCTCCTGTCAGGCGGTCGGCACCGCGAGCGTCACACGACGAGCGGTGTCTTACCGAATTGCGAACCTGGGGCTCCGACGCGGAACTACGCCGAATCAGGTGGCAGGGATCGAGTGGTGTTCGTGCACGACCGTCCACTGGCCGCCCAGCTTGCGCAAGCCGACTGTCAGACGGAACTCGAGCCCGATGTGTTCGCCGTTCTTCTCCGTTCCCGCACACCGCATGAGCGCGACGACGAACGCCACGTCGCCGCCTGCCGTGATTTCCATGTTGTCGATGTCGAACACCACCGGATCATCGGCCCAGTCGAAGAACGTGTCCCAGGTATTCCGGTAGGCATCGATACCCCTGGACACGAGAGGTGGCGGCACATCGAACATCAGGATGTCGGCCGAGTGATGGGCGAGAATGCCGTCGAGATCTTTGGCGCGCACGGCTCTCGCCCAGCGCTCGATCAGCTCACGGATCGCGGCTTCGTCGCTTGCCCTGCCATTACCGGCACTCATGCGATCTCCATGCGTGATGCGGAATCGGCCCTCGCGCGCGCGCTCGTGGCGAGACGCTCTCGCCAGTACAATCTGGGCATTGCAGGGGACCGTCCGCGTCACTGGCTTGTGCGCCGGCGTCCAGCCCTCGCGCCTCCGGCGTACTTACGTTCTCACCTCTGTCTTCGGAGCCAGCTTCCAATCCACGTTCACGAATCGACCCGCTTCCATCATCGGAGCGAGGAACGTGCTCTTCGCCTTCTCGACCGCGGCGTCGAGCACGGCGAAGTCCGGGCGCTCACCATCCACATCCGTGAACGCGTACTCCTTCGACAATGCCCGCACCGTGTAGATGCCGCCATTCTTCCGTGCGACGTGAGGGTCCGCTGCAAGAGCGGCCACCGCACGCCCGGTGAAGCACGGCGTTTCCGATCCGCCCCAGCCCATTGCAGCAGCCTGTGGATTGCTGAGCGCATCGCGCCAGGTTGCCTCCGTCACGCCGAGCTTTTCCAGGATCGCTTCCGTCCGCATGTAACCAGGGGCAACGGCGACGGTCGTCACGCCCGCCTTTCCCAGCTCGCTGGCCAGGGCGAAGACGAGCCGCTTCAGCAGCGTCTCCATCATGTCGAAGTAGAACGCGCCATGATACCCGACGTTCTCCTGCTCCACGAGCTCCACGATCAGCCCGGCTGCATTCCGCTTCATCAGCTTTGCGCCATGCCATGCGGTGACGATATGCGGCCAGATCCATCCCTCGACGAACGTCCGCCCCTCGGCAGGCGGCTCTTCGAGAAAAGTCTTCCACGACGCCGGCTGTCCCGTCATGACGATCGCGAGCACGTCCAGCCGTTTCTGTTCGCGAGCGACCCTCTTGAAGAGTGAGACGACCTGAGCTTCGTCCGTGTGGTCGACACGCACCGGGATGCCCGTGCCGCCGTGCGCGGTGACCATTTCCGCGGTTTCCTCGATCGTCTCGGGGCGACCGGCGTGGATGTGGCTCGAAACGTTGGGCTGCGCGCGGCTACTTCGCCCGGTGCAGTAGACCGTGGCTCCCGCCTCTCCCAGCATCCGCGCGATCCCGCGTCCGGCGCCTCGTGTGGCACCGGCCACGACGGCTACGCGTCCGCTCAATGGCTTGGACATGCTTCACCGTCCTTTGCCAGAGACGATGGTTGGAGTGGCCTCGGGTTTCAGCACGCAGCGGCACGTTGATGCAAATCGGAGCTGCTGGAGTCACACGCGCGCAAGCGTGCTGTCGTCCTCACAAGAATCTTGTCACGTCATCGGCTGCCGCTGCTGCGCCGGCGATTGACGTAAATCAACACGTTCACACGACACCACACACCCGTTCACGCGGCCGACACCCACTCGGCGCTCTTCACCGAGGCCGACCGAAGAACAGGACGTACCCATCCGCATCCTGGATCGCGAAGCCACGCAACCCATCGTCGTCATCCTGGAGTGGCTGAAGAAGCTCCACTCCCCGCGTCGAGAACTCCGCCGCCAATGCGTCAGGATCGGGTACGTTGAGATACGCGTCCCAGCGCGCCCACCCCTTGCCGACGTTTCGCGTGCAGTTCGGGACGGGATCCACACCGACAGCCTTGAGCATGATCATCGCGCCACCGCGGCGCACGATGCCGAAGAAGACGTCGTGAGCGTCCGGTCCCTGAAACGTGATGTCGAAGCCGAGGCGGTCGCGATAGAACGACAGCGCGGCGGGGACATCTCTGACGATGAAGAACGGCGCGATGCCCACGATATGTGCGTTCTTCGTCTCAGCGTTCACCGTTGTGCTTCCCATGCTCGAGTTGAAGAGAGCGACCGCGCCGGAACATGCGAGGAGGCAATGCCACTCGCCAGAGTCGTACCTGCTGTCCGTGAGGTACTGCCGGGTGCCTCAAACCTTGGTGCGAACGCTGACCTCGTCATCCTCCACGAAGCGCCTCGTCGATGACCGCCTGAAACGCCGCCGATCCCTCCCAGTCCGCCATCTCGGGTGTCGCGTGCGCGCCGGCAGCAAGCAGCAGCCGGGCAACCGTCGCATGATCCGCGTCGCGATTGCCGCAATTGACCGACCCATGGCAGCACCAGTTGAGCGGCGTGCCTCGGTAGGCCGCGTCGCGCGCATCGATGAGCGCCCGCCCTGCGGGAACGCGCAGGATCGCCGCGACGCAATCGGCCGCGCCTTGCCACGCGGCACAGTGCAACGCGCTCGCGCCGGCGGCACCGGACGCGCTGGGGATGGCCGGGTCGAATCCCAGCTCGAGCAGGAGCTCGACGGCGGGCGCGTTCGCGTTCCACGCTTCGTCCGTGAGCGCGCGACGACTCTCGGGCTGGAGCTGCGCAACAATTCCCGGATGGCTCGCGGCGATGGCGCGCGCCCCGTCGGCGTCGCCGCGGTGACACGCCAGGAGCAGTCGTTCCTCCGGCGACGCGAAGCGCTCCATGACCGCGAGCGTCTCAGCCTGGCCGAACTTCGCCGCGACCTGGAGCGGCGTGAGATTCGGACCGATCGTCCACAGATAGATGTGGAAGCTGCTCGGCGGCTGCTCGCCGTACTCGCCCTGGCTGGTGCGGAGCGAGAGCAGCCCCGGATCCGCCTCGAGCATGGCGCGCACGCGGCCGGTGAGCCCCAACGCGGCCGCGAGAAAGATGTCCGCGGACGCACCGCGCTCGACGAGATATCCTGCCAACGCGATCCGCGACTCTCCGTCGCCGCCGCCCAGCATGTGTTGCGCCGCCGTCGCGCGGTGATCGATGTCGCGCGCGTCGGGATCGGCGCCCGCCGAGAGGAGCAGGTCGATCACGTCGCGCGATCGCGCGAAGTGCAGCGGTGTCATACCGTCTCCCCCTCGCTCGTGCACGCGGCCGGGATCCTCGGCGAGGATGGCGGAGAGCAGATCGGCTCGGTCGAGGTTCGCCGCCGCGCACGCGTCGGGAATTGCGCCCGCGGTGATGAGGCGCTCGGCGATGTCTCCGCGAGCACTGTGCAGCGGGTGAAAGCCTCCTGCCCACCAGTCGCTGCGGCGGTTGGGGTCCGCACCGAACTCGAGCAGCGTGTCGATCACATCGACGTGGCCACCCGGGATTGCGGCGAGGAGCGCAGGTGCATCGAAGCTGAAGATCGGCGCATCGAGGCTCGAGCGTACCACTGCGTGCGCCTCGATCAGGCTCCGCACCGTGCTCGCATCGCCGGCCTGCACGGCGCGTTTGAATCGCTCGATGGGCGGCTGCTGCACCGCCCGCTGCTCGAGAATCCGTTCTCTCAGCTCGCGCCAGCTCGACACGCCGTATTCACGCGCCAGCACGAATTGCGCGTCAGCGAGCGAGATGTCTGCCTTGTCCGGCAGCTCCGCGCGGATTCGCGAAATGGCATCGCGGTCGCCGGCACGGAACGCGCGCAGCAGCTCCTTCGCGAGCTTCTTCTGCTGCTCGAGGTCGGGATGTGCAGGGAGGGTACGGCGGGGTGCGGACGACATGACGGCCTCCTTCGATGTGGCCGGCGTCCGCGCATCGGCCCGAAAGAGGTCGAAACGATCGGGCAGTTCGATAAACCAGGTGGGCGCAGCCCTTTCCGCGGACCGGTGGCGTCCTGTACGCTCCGCGCAAAACTACCGCGCGCGAATCAGGGCGGCAAGAAAGCGTCGGCCAGCGTGTTCGTCGGGGCAGGTCGTGATCGTCGGGCGTGAAGCGGCGGAGGCTCCCCAACGTGGGACACGCACGGGGTGGCATGCCATGGGCCCAGAGGTCACTGCTCCACTGGCAGTACCACGTCCCCTTACGGCTTCGACGCTAGCGAGCTGATCACCGCCGCAATCTCGCTCAGATCGTTGTTGAGCTGATGATCGCGATCCGGCAAGTAACGGAGGCGAGCCTGAGGAATTGCGCGCGCATAGAGTTCAGCATGCGATGGCGGCACGCTGGCGTCCGCAAGGCCGTGGTACAGATAGATGGGGACATCGTTGCGCAACCTCCGCCCCAGCCCGCGTTGCGGTTTCCACTCGTCGGTCTGCCATTCCCCTTCACCCACGAACGGCGCCGCGATCAGAAAGATGGCGCCAAGCGACTGCTCGGGCGGGTGCTCGGCGATGGCGTGGATGAGGAACGTTCCGCCGAGCGAGTGACCGACGAGGATCGCGCCCACATCCAGCGTCGCGATCTCGCCCTCGAGCGCCGTCCGCCACGTCGCGTAGCGCGGATCCGCCTCGTTGGGCATGCGTGGATAGCGGATATCGTAGTCCGGCCCGAGCTGGGTGTTCAAGCTCGGGACCAGCTTGCCGTCCCACTCGTCGTGAACGCGCTCTCCTCCGCCCTGGACGAAGAGCAGTTGACGTGTCATGAGCGTGGAGACCGCACAGTGTCTCTCACTCGCTTGCGCCGCGGCGCTCCATCCGACCATGCCCGGCCACCCACCACATCAACGCCGTCAACACGAGCGGGAAGCCGAGGGTAAGCACGATGAGCGCAGGGAAAGACCAAGCGGGCACCCAGTGCTCTCCCCCATCCCATGCGGCCGCTGCAAGCAGTCCCCACGCCAGGAGCACCATCACACCGCCGAGCATCGACGGTCCCGCGTCCACCGCTGCGAGCCAGCGCCAGGTGAGAAGGAAGATCGCCCCGGCCGGCACCGACCACGCGAGAAAGGCAAGTCCAGGACCCACCCAGCCGCCACTGATCCACAAGGCAAGCACGAACAAGAGCAGCGCGGCACTCCACGCTGCGCGGGCGCACCACACACAGCGCGCAGATCTTACCGGCGGAACCCTTGTCATAGCATCATCTCCGGGGCCATTGAGTGCCCGTGCTAGGCTCCGCTTCCGATCCGATTCCATCCATCGCGAAAGCGTTCGTCCGTGCCCCGAGAGGCTTCACAGCGAACGCAGCACCCAGAACCTCGACCGCGCGTTCGCCGGCCTGCACCATTCGGCGGATGAAACGTTGGCGCGTGGACTGGCGGTACTCGCGAACCATCTGAGGCATGACTGCGTGCTGTGGCGACGACCTTCTGCGCGCCGAACTCGGCGACGAGCTGCACGACAACTGGTGGAGTTCGCAAGCGAAACCTGCACACCCGTCATTCACCTGGCAGGCACAACGCTCCGGCGAACTGCCGCCAACGCGATCACAGGCCTGTGAACCAAGGCTCGACCTTGCGACGAGCCAGTCGTCGCGACGGATCAAAGGCCAGCCGAATACCAGCGCCCTCTGTGATGAACAACTTCGTATCAAGTTCTTGGAGACCGGCCATCACGATCGGCCCACCAGCGGCGATCGTATCCCGAGTCGCGTTCTGATCATCCGGCTCGATCACAGAGTACGCGATGCCGAGCACGTGCAGAAGTGCCTCGGTACTGTCGAGCGAGGTCCCCACCGGCAGTAGTCGCGCCAGGGCACTGTCGACCTCCGCGGCCGAGCGCCCCAGCGGCGCGGGATGCTGCACGCGCCACACAGCTTGCCACACTGCAGGCCCGATCAAGAGAACGAGGGCCGCGACAGCCACCGACTGTATCCATCGCCGGCGGTGGAGAGGACGTGATGACATTCTCGCAGTCAGTTCTGGCACTGGCTTCTGTCGCACCGCCGCCGAAGGTAGGTCGACGCGGTGAATGTTCCTATTCGGGCAAGAAGATGCTCGCTGCACATCGAGCCCGCCAGCCACTCACCTGGCAGCGCGTGTACAATCGTCCGCTTCAGCGCCTGGACAGATGGCAGGTCGCGATCGTCAATCCAGGATCTCGACGCGCGTACTGCTGCGTGGCCCGCTCGAACATGCAAAGCCACGTGCCGGGACGCAGCCAGTCCTGTGGTGCGTCGTTCAGAGCGAAGTGCACGTGCGCCAGAGAGGGATTGCCCTGCTGTACGGGCGGCTGCTCGAACTCGCAGACGAGACTCCACCCCTCATCGATGCGCGGGCGCGCGGCTTCGAGCCACACCGGATCGATGGTCTGATTACCTGCCGGCAAGCCCTGCTGGAGCTGCTCTGTGGACCAGTGGATGCGAGCCGCGTGCACTGTGCTCATGTCGATGCGTGGTGGCGGATGACGGCGAGCTCACCGGCGAGCGGTCAGAAGCAAGCACTTCTCGCGGAGCGGTTATGCTCACTGCTCCCGCGTCGCGAGTCATGATTCGTGCACTCACCGCGGCACAGAGGCTGCCGCCGTGCCAGCCGCCTATCCGTGCCAGACAATTCAAGGTGTGCAACCTAGAGTACGGCGCCGCGGCTGGCCCGCTCCGCGTAATCGCGCTGACCGGGATCGAGCTTCGCATGACTGTCCAGGTATTGCTGAATGGCGGCCGCCCGACGCTCATGCTGCAGATGGCCGAGCCCGTGTAGCGCCGCGTACTGGGCGACAGGGGCATCATGCGCGAGGAGTCGGGTGAAGAGATCGAGGAACGCTCCTCGCACCAGCGCAGCGTCGTCCGCATCCTCATGCCGGAAAGACGACGCGTCCAGCAGAAGATCGGGGGCCATGTAGTCGATCGTCCGGAACCGGCGATTGCTATCGTCGGGGTTCCCAAAGTCGATCTCATCGTACGGATATGGCGCCAGCACCTGATCATACAGCGGGTAGATGCTCTGCACCAACTCACGTCGCGCGTCGAATGGGAGTTGGCGATCCCAGATGAGACCGCACAATAACTCGGGGTGCACCCCGCCCATCATGCACCAGAGCCCCGCTTCAATCTGCTCCGCGGAGTAATCCGAGAACGCGACGGGCGCGCCGTGAAACAGCTCTGTGATAAGTCGGAGCTGCCGCTCCGGCTCGATCGCGAACGCGACATCCCCCGAGTACCACGCCTCGTCGAGATCATCCGAAGTCGGATGATCAAAGATGGCTCGCGCAAGCTGCGCGACGGTGGCCTTTCGCAGGTCGACAATCATCGATGCTCGAGGGTCGTTTGACGCGAGGTTGGAACGCTACGGGCGCCGAGTGCGGCCGTCAGCCTCAGCGATGTGCTCGCCGCTTTGACGACTCGCGCCGAGATCGATCCTTCCTCAATCCGACTGCGCACGAAAGCGCCGGCAGGCTCACGGACTAGGGCGGAAGTTGAGCTGCAAGGGGACATTATGGGATGCTGCGCCGGCGACGCCATGCCACCCACCAGACTACGCCGCTCAGCAGCGCCCCCAGCGGCAGGAGCACGAGAAGCGCGAACGCTACGAGCGCAAGGAGCAGCCAGCCGAGCAGAGGGCCGAGTCCGTGAATGTTCACCTCGATGTGGAGCGGTGCGAACCAGACCACGAGCCACGGCAGGAGCGCGGCGACTGCGAGGACGAGGACGCGACGCATCGACCAGCCGGCCACCCGCCGCCGTCCAGCAGCGTGCAGCACTGCGTAGGCAGTGGCGGCGCAGAGGCCGAGGAGCAGCAGGGCCGCACCAGCGGCGGCGAGCCGGACGACAAGCGGCAACTGGGACATGGCACGCTCGTGAAAGATTGCCAGCGACAGGGTCGGTGACTACGGCGAACCTGGGTCCCGTTGGAGCTGACGCCACGCTACACACGTAAGGCGCAGCGTCTGATGCATCAGCCCGCATGGGTCGCTCAGCTCAACGATGGCGTCGTCGCCCTTGAACGTGATGTCCAATGTGTAGTCGTCGATCGTGCCGATAAGGTCGACGTCCAGCGCGAACCGGGACGATGGGCGTCATGTTCTCCGCGCGCCAGGATGACGGAATCCACTGTTAGCCATCATCCCGCTGCTCAAGCGCTATCCTGAACGCAGTCGCCTCACACGCCCTCAGAGCCGGTAGCGGAAGTGGAAGCACTCCACGCCAAAGCCCTCGCGAAAGTAGAAGCGATGCGCCCGCTCGCGCGTCACGCGCGAGATCAGGTGGAGCTCCCGGCAGCCCGCGCGGCGCGCTTCGGCCTTCAGCCAGTCGAGCAGCCGCGCCCCGTAGCCGTGTGAGCGGACGCGCTCGTCAGCGACGAAGTCGTCGAGGTACAACAGACGTCCACAGTAGAGCATCTGCATGTAGCGATATCCGGCGACGGCCCGGACCTCGCCGCCGTCGCTCAGGGTCGCCAGCTTGTAGCCATCGCTCGCCATCAAGGCCCGCACCTGGGCCACGTACTTTTCCTGGATGAGCTCCGGACGGAGCTGCCTCATTACGTCGAAGGTGGCCGCGATCTGTTCGTCCGACTCCGCATGCGCGATCTGCATGTGTGCGCATTGTCGAAGTGTGCGTGGCTGGTGAACGCCGGTTGAACCTGCAGCCTCATCCGTCTTCCAGCTCGGGGTCGCACTGCATGCAGAGGCTACGTTCTCGCACGATCCCCGCACATCCGGGCGGCGCCTCCCCACTTCAGCCTCACCGCTCCTCGACTACCTCCACCACCCGCGCGCTGAGCAACCGGCCCAGCTTGGGAAACTCCCGGTCGAGATACGCATTCCCGCCGGCGATCACCGCTCCCTGCTTCCCCGCGCGCATCCCGCCCCCCGACGTCTCACCGTAGCCGCCGTACAGGCTGTCCACCACTTCCATCCCGTCCACCACTCGGCCGATCGGCGCGAATCCCTGCGCGTCCAACCGCGTGTTGTCGCGGAGACTGATGAAGAGCTGCGTGGTGCGCGTGTTCGGTCCGGTCATCGCGTACGCGATCGTCCCACGCGTGTTGTGCTCTCGCACCGGATCGTCCGCGATGCGCCGGTCCTTCCACAACGCGGTCACCGCGGGATCGCCGGCGAGCCCGAACTGCACGATGAATCCCGGCACCACGCGCGAGAAACGCGAATCGTCGTAGTAGCCAGCGCGCACGAGCGTATAGAAGCGGTCGACGCCGATCGGCGCCCACGCGCGCGTGAGCTCGAGCACGAACGGCCCCTTCGTCGTCTCCACGCGAACACGAAACCGCTCGGGTGCACGCTGCTCCCGTACGGACGATGTAGGAGACGGGACCGGCCGCGCGTGGTGGCACGCAGCAGCACCGGCGACGACGGCTGCCAGGATCACGGCCGCCGATGCACGACGAAGTCTCATTGGGGCCACTCGAGCACCGTACTGCGACTCCGCTCCTCGATCACCAGATCACCGTCGCTCACTGTCCCCTCGCTATGCCGATTACTCACCCAACGCCGCCCCCTCAGATCGCCGTCAACGAATCCGTCTCCGCGCTCAACGCATTCAGAAATGACTTCATCTCCGCCGCGCGACGCTCCCCCTCGCGTTTGGCCGCGTCCGACTGCAACAGCTTCGGCATGTCCGTCATCTGCTGCCGGATCACCTGAATCGCATGCGGAAGATCCGGCACGAACCGCTCGCGCTTGGTGAGCGAGATGATGCGCGCCACGTCGATCGCACCCATGAAGTCCAGGATGTCCGCATCCCGGAAGAGCACGGCCACCCGCAACGTGTCCGCCGGACGATAGTACTGATGGTGCGAGACGATCTCCTGCACCAGCGGCACCTTCTCCATCGGGAATCCGGTCCCGCGCAACACGCTGTCCACCAGTTGCGCCGAACGGTCGCCGTGATCCACTCCCTGTTTGGCGTACGGCGGCAGCCCGCCCATGTCGTGCAGGTACGCGGCCGCGTACAGCGCGTCGTCGTCCACCGCCAACCCCTCGGCACGCGCGAGCCTCAACGTCACCTCGTAATCACGCTGCGCGTGCGCCGTTCCCCACGCCGTGTGCTGCAGGTGCTCCTCAGCGAATGCCTTCACCGCCGCGCGCCAATCGGCCTGCGCGCGCTTCGTGTGCACGACGGCCGTGCGAGAAGTCAGCAATTCGAGACGTGTGGGAGACGGGACAGCGGGCGCCGGCGCCAGCAGGAGCGGCGCTCCGACCATGGCGAGAAAGCCGCAGCGAACGGGGAGGGAGATCATGCGGAGCTCGGAGACGAGGGGTGAGCGGGGAACGGCCGGACGTGCGAAAATAGCACGATTCGCAAACATGTGACGCAGCCAGGCGCGCCGGCCACCCCTATCCTGCCGGCGTGTACCCTTGCTCTTCCCTCTCCGCCGAGCGTAGCCTATGTCCATGCCCGCTCCCCACGCGCGCATCTGGACCCCGGACGAGGTCCGCGCCGTCCGCTCACCCCGCCCCCCCATGACTCGCCTCGCCGCATTCATTGTTTCGGCGCTCTCAGCGCTCGCGCTGCTCACAGCTGCGCCACTTCACGCGCAGCAACCGTCCGCCCCCCACGAGCGCGACGTCGTCGTCACCGGCGGATGGATGTTCACCTCCACCGGCAACGAGCGCGTGCGCAATCCCGGCATCCTCGTCCGCGCGGGGAAGATCCTGCGCGTAGGGGGCGATCTCTCCATCGCTGCGCCGGATGCGGAGCACGTTCAACTCGCCGACAGCGAGACGGTGGTCCCCGGGCTGTTCGACCTGCACGCGCACTATGCCATGGACCTCTTCAACGCCGGACGCAAGGACGAGACGGTGGCGTATCCGTCGCTCTTCCTGGCGAACGGCGTCACCGCCACCTTCCCCGCGGGAGAGCTGAATCCGGACGACATGCGTGCGCTGCGCGTCCGGATCGAGAATGGAGAGACGCCCGGCCCGCGCTTGCTCGAGTCCGGCCCGTACTTCGGCACCGCGCGTCCGCGGTGGAACCGTAACATCACCACCGCACAGATCGACTCCGAGGTGGACTACTGGGCCGAGCGTGGCGTGAAGGGATTCAAGGCGAAGGGGATCACGCCAGAGGAGTTGCACGCGCTCATCGAGCGGGCGCACCTGCACGGACTCACCGTCACCGGGCACCTGGGCTCAGGCTATCGCAACTCCGTCAACCCGCGCGACGCGATCCTCATGGGGATCGACCGCGTGGAGCACTTCATGGGGGGCGACGCGTTCACCGCGGACAGGAGCGCGTACGACTCGTACGAGCACATGTCGTTCGATACCCCGGAGTTCCGCGCGATCGCCGCGATGTTCATCCAGCACCATGTGTATTTCGACGCGACGCTCAGCGCGTACGGCTACTTCGGTAAGCGCGACCCCGATGTGTTCACCTACTTCACCGACGAGAAGCGCTTCCTCACGCCGTACATGCGCCGCATCGTGGAGTCACGTCCGCCGCGTCCGGTGATCGAGCAGTTCGAGAACATTTACTGGAACAAGCGCAAGGAGGTGAAAGCCTTCTACGATGCCGGCGGCGCAGATCTCATCACCCTCGGCACCGACCATCCGAGCTGGGGAGAGTTCCTCACGCCCTTCTCCGTGCACCGCGAGCTCCTCTCGCTCGTGCGCGCGGGGCTTCCCAACGGCGCCGTGCTGCGCATCGCCACGATCAACAGCGCGCGCGCGATGGGGCTTGGCGATCGGCTGGGGACGATCGAGCCCGGCAAGTGGGCCGACCTCGTCGTCGTGCGTGGGAATCCGCTGCAGGACATCCGCTGCATGCGCATGCCGCGCGTGGTGATCAAGGCCGGGCGCGTGTACGACCCCGCCGCACTCATGAAATCGGTGGAGGGGACCATCGGACCGAAGAGTGCGGCGGACACCGCCGTGTGGGCGCCGTATCCGCCGCGGAGACCGCAGTAGCAGGCGCGTAGCCGAAAGGCAAGACGGACGACGCAGTGCGCGGAGCCACGCGCTCCCGCACCCCTACGCCGCGCGGAACCGCTCGAAGCGCTCCTCCAGGAACTCCCGGTTGGGGCGCAGTTCGCGCTGCCTCGGCAAGATCAACTTCGACCCGGCCACCTCCTGCAGCCCGTGCTTGAGCATCGGGCCGTCCTTCTCGCGAAGGATGTCCTCGCGCACGTGCACATGCGCGTCGGGATCGATGCCGATGATGTTCGCGTCGAACGCCGAGTGGTGAATCTTGCACAGCCCCAGCCCGTTGGTCACGACAGGCTCGCCTCTCGGGTGCTTGTCCTGGAGGATGTGCGCGGCGTCGAGCAGTTCCACGTGACGGAGCCGGCAGATGCAGCACTGCTCCCGGTACGCGGAGAGCACGATCCGCCGGAACTGCTGCTGGTGGAGACGCTGGAGCACTGCGCGCGTGGCGTACTCGCGGCGCAGCGTCGTCTGCATCACGCTCTGATCGGCACCGAGCGCGGCGGGAAGGTCCGCCATCAGCGTGAACTGTAGGCGCTCCGGATCGTCCCCCGCCACGTACACCGGGAGCACCGCATCGTACACGCCCGGATCGACAGCAACCAGATAGATGATGGGTCGCTGCTCCGTCATCGCCCGCCGGAGCGCGACGTTGTCCGGATGATCCGGGTCGGTGCCACGGTACTTGTAGACGATCCACCCCGCGTCCGCGTCGTGCTCATCCGCGTACGGTGAATCGGCCGATGTGTGCACGCTGAGCGCCGCACCGTCTCTGCCGAGCGCAGCCGGCTTGAAGATCCCCTTCTGATAGTTCCAGATGGGGACGCGCTCGCCGCCGAGGGTAATTCCCTCCATGAGCGCCGCACGCGGAATGCGGCCGCCGTACCGGTCGCGGAGCCGCTGCACCTGCGCCATGGCCGCGGCGCGGATCTCGTCGTCGAGGGAGATTGTCATCGGTCACATCGGCGGCCGGAGTGGTCGTCCCTGTGTCCCTGCCGATGCGGACCAATCTTGCTGAACGGCCGGCGCTTTGCCACCATCGCGGCCCCGTCGCACCATACCTCCATCTTGCCCTGCCCTCCGGACGCCGCTAGCGTCAGAACCAGCACCGAGCATCGAGGTTCCTATGTTCGGCATCACGACGGCTCCGCGCGCGCTGCTGCTCTCCCTACTCCTCGCGAGCCCTGTCGCCGCGCAGGACCACGCGCATGCCACGGGCGCGCACGACAGCCTCGGCAGCGTGCACTTCCCAACCTCGTGCAGACCGGACGTCGCTCCACGCTTCGACCGCGCCGTCGCGTTGCTCCACTCGTTCGAGTTCGGCGCGGCCATCCGCACCTTCGAGTCTGTGCTCGCCGACGATTCCAGTTGCGCCATGGCCCACTGGGGGATCGCGCTCGCGCGCTGGACCAACCCGATGGCCCCCGGCATTCGCCCCCCTGCGCTCCTCGCGCAGGGGAAGCGCTCGTCAGACGCCGCCGCGCATCTCTCCGCACGCGCCAGCGAGCGGGAGCGTGGCTACATCGCCGCCGTCGCACAGCTCTACCACGAGTACGAGCACATCGATCAGACAAAGCGCGTGGCCGCGTACGAGCGCGCGATGGCCGGGCTGACCGAGAGCGCGCCCGCGGACACTGAGGCGAAGATCTTCCACGCCATCGCGCTCGTAGCCGCCGCCTCTCCCGCCGACAAGACGTACGCCAACCAGATCCGCGCGGGCGCGGTGCTCGAGTCGCTCTGGGTTGCGCAGCCCAACCACCCTGGCCTGGCGCACTACATCATCCACGCCTACGATGTGCCCGCGCTCGCCCCCAGAGCTGCAGCGGCAGCGCGCCGCTACGCCGTGATCGCGCCCGCCGCCGCGCACGCGCTCCACATGCCCTCGCACATCTTCACGCGACTCGGCCTTTGGCAAGAATCCGTCGACGCCAACCGTCGCTCGGCCGAGACCGCGCTCGGCGAGGGATCGATCGCCGAGGCGCTGCACGCGTCCGACTACATGGAGTACGCGTACCTTCAGATGCGGGAGGACTCCGCGGCGAAGGCCGTGCTCGACGGTCTCCCCGCGCTCGCCGCACACTTCGACCCGAACGCGGTGACCGGAGCCGCGCCAGGCTCGGCGGGCGTCTTCGCGCTCGCCGCCATCCCTGCGCGCTACGTGCTCGAGCGCCGCGTGTGGAGTGAAGCCGCGTCGCTCGTGCCGGTGTCCACCGCATTCCCGTACGCTGAGGCGATGACGTACTTCGTGCGCGCACTCGGCGCCGCGCATCTCGAGCAGGTGGGAGTCGCACGCGCGTCGGTGGACTCGCTCGCCGCCATAAGGCAGCGTCTCCTCGCTCGTGGCGAGGCGTACTGGGCGGAGCAGGTGGAGATCCAGCGGCTGGGCGCTCAAGCGTGGCTCGATCTGGCGGAGCATCGGCAGGAGCTAGCGCTCGCGCACATGCGCGAAGCGGTTGCGCACGAGGATGCCACCGACAAGAGTGCCGTGACGCCGGGTCCCCTCGCACCAGCACGCGAGTTGCTCGGCGACATGCTCATCGCGCTCGATCAGCCCGGCGAAGCGCTGGCGGAGTATCGGCGCTCGCTGGAGAAGGAGCCGCGGCGGCATCGCTCACTCGACGGTGCGCGACGCGCTGCGGCGGCGAGTGGGGATCGTCAGGCGGAGGCGGAGTACGCGCGGGAGCTGGCGGAGGTTACCGGCAAGAGTGCCGTGACGCCGGCGGCGGGGCGGCCGTAGGGGAGGGGCTGCTGCCGGAGGCGGTGCGGTGGGAGAGCGCGATGTCACGCCAGTACACGGCGGCATTGCCACGCAGCCCGCCGAATCGCGAGCAGCGGAGCTCACGCGAGCGGCGGGGCGGCCGTAGGGGAGGGGTCGCTGCTGGAGGCGATGCGACGAGCGAGAGTGCTGTATGTGGCGTAACCGCTGCGGCGCCTGCGCGTAATTCCTCGCGGGCCCTTGTGCTCTAGTTGCGACGCGCGCGGTGTGAGATCCAGCGGCCCCACGCGTGTACCGCGCCGTGCACCACGAGCGAGTAGAACATCCACGCCAGCAGAATGCCGAGCAAAATGCCGTGGACGTCGGCGATCGTGCCCTCGTTCAACCGGTGCTCTGGTGTGCCGATGCTCGGATGAAGCAGACGAACGATCAGGAATACCGGCCAGAGGAGCACGATCGTCGCCGTGTTCCGGCCGACACGGAACGTGAGCCAGATGGCGGCGGCGGTGAGCGTTGCGCCCGCGACGAGTACCACCGCGATGTAGAGCACGATCCGCCAGTTCACCCGCTCCCACCAGGGGCGGGTCACCTCGTGCAGAGTCGGCATGACGGCGTGCTGGGGCGATCGGCTCAAAGATGGTGTGATACGAAGAGTTGTGTGTCGTATTGCTCCGCTGTAATGAACTTCACACCCGCACCAACTTCCTGTACGCCACCCGATGCGGCCGGTCCGCGTCCGCCCCCTTTCGCTTCCGCAGGTCCTCGACGTACGACTGGTAGTTCCCCTCATGCCACACCACCTCGCTGTTCCCCTCGAAGGCCAGCACGTGCGTCGCGATCCGGTCCAGGAACCAGCGGTCGTGCGAGATCACCACCACGCATCCGGAGAAATCCACCAGCGCATCCTCCAGCGCGCGCAGCGTGTCCACGTCCAGGTCGTTCGTCGGCTCGTCCAGTAATAGAAGATTGCCCCCGCTCATGAGCGTGATCGCGAGGTGCAGCCGGTTGCGCTCGCCGCCGGAGAGGTCCCCCACCTTCTTCTGCTGATCGGGACCGCGGAAGTTGAAGCTCGAGAGATACGCGCGGCTGTTGAGCTCGCGCTTCCCCACCTGGATCATCTCCCGCCCACCGCTCACCGCCTCCCACGCGGTCTTCGCGTCGTCCAGCGTACGACTCTGATCCGCGTAGGCGATCTGCACGGTCTCGCCGATCTTGAGCGCCCCGCCGTCGGGCTGCTCCTGCCCCACGATCATCCGGAACAACGTCGTCTTCCCCGCGCCGTTGGGGCCGATCACCCCCACGATGCCGCCGCGCGGCAAGCTGAACGTCAATCCATCGAAGAGCAGCGTGTCGCCGAACGCCTTCCGCAGGTTCTCCGCGATCACCACGTCGTTCCCCAATCGCGGCGCGGGCGGAATGACGATCTCGTGCTGCATCAGCTTCTCTCCCTGCTCCTGACTGGCCAGCTCCTCGTACTGTTGAATGCGCGCCTTGCTCTTGGCCTGCCGCGCGCGCGGCGCCATGCGCACCCACTCCAGCTCGCGCTGCAACGTGCGCTGCCGCGCCGACTCCTGCTTCTCCTCCTGCGCCAGACGCGTGCGCTTCTGCTCCAGCCAGCTCGAGTAGTTCCCCTCGTACGGAATCCCGTGCCCGCGATCGAGCTCCAGGATCCACCCGGCCACGTTGTCCAGGAAATACCGGTCGTGCGTCACCGCCACCACGGTTCCCGGAAACTCCGCCAGATGCCGCTCCAGCCACGCCACGCTCTCGGCGTCCAGATGGTTCGTCGGCTCATCCAGCAGCAGCATGTCCGGCTGCGAGAGGAGCACCGTGCACAGCGCCACGCGGCGCCGCTCGCCACCGGACAGCGTGGTCACGCTCGCGTCCGCGGGCGGGAGACGCAGTGCGTCCATCGCGATCTCGATCCGTGTGTCCAGGTTCCACAGATCGTGCGCGTCGATCTGCTCCTGCACCTTCGCCTGCTCGTCGAGCAACGACTGCATCGCATCATCATCCATCGGCTCGGCGAACTTCATCGAGATCTCGTTGAACCGGTCGAGCAGCGCGCGCTGTTCGCGCACCGCTTCCTCCACGTTCCCCTGCACGGTCTTGTTCGGATCGAGCTGCGGCTCCTGCGGCAGGTAGCCGATCTTCGTCCCCGCCGCGGGCCACGCCTCGCCCTGAAAGTCCTGATCGACACCCGCCATGATGCGCAGCAACGACGACTTCCCTGCGCCGTTGGCGCCGAGCACGCCGATCTTTGCGCCGGGATAGAACGAGAGCCAGATGCCGCGCAGGATCTCCCGGCTGGGCGGGACGACCTTGCGCAGATCCTTCATGACGTAGATGAACTGTGGGGGCACTGGGCAGCGAGTGAGAGAATCGAGAGAATGAGCGCCGAGTCGTCGTGTGCTATCGCGTCGCGCCAGCACGCGGATGCATCCCGTCGTACGTTCCGCATGTGTTGCTCCGGCAGATCGAACGCATGGTCATCGAACAAAGTGGAGTTCGCCGCTCTCATCGGTGATGACGGCGGTAGTGCCATCGTGAGAGAACGCTACACGTCGCAAGTGCGAATTGACGGCGGAAGAGAGCGTGAGAGACAGCTCCACCACCAGCGTTCGGCGGTCCACTACGTTCAGCAGGGTGCCATTGGTGACATATATCTGGGTAGCGTCTGGGCTCATCGCAACGCCAAAGGGACCGGCCGTGACGCCCCCATCGGGGAGGCTCACGGACCGCCGGTCGCCGCTCGCGAGATTGATCGCTTGCAATTCCCGCGCAAATTCTTTGGCGACGTACAACGTATTGTCGTCCGGTGAAAGCGCGATGCCCTGTGCCCTCCCATCCACGATCACACGCCGCAGCACCGTGCCGGTAGCGAGATCCACTTCGGGGAGCTCCCCAGATTCGAGACCACTCGCATAGAGCCGATCCCCTTTCCGATTGATAAGCAGTACGTTGGCGGCACCGTTCGCGTTGTCTCCAAGGGCAATGGTCCCCCGGCGTGTCAGTGTGGCAGCATCGATGACATGCAGAAGCGCGTCGCCGCTCGACACGTAGAGGGTCGCTCCATCGTGCGTGATCGCCACAGCCAACGGGGTGTCCGCGAAACCCGCTAGACTCCGGAGAAGAGCTCCGGTGGCCACGTCGAATTCGCTCACTTCGCCGGTGGGAACGTTCGTCACATACGCGCGTGTTCCGTCCGAAGTGAATGCGACGTCGAACGGCGCACCTGCAAGACCTGTGGCGGCTTGCGTGACCGTCGTGGCTGGAAGATCAGCGCGGAAGAGCCGACCGAAGAGATCCGTCGAATACACCGTTCCCTCTGCGGAGACCGCGACGCCCCAGAGGAAGCCCGGCGTCGAATCGGAAGCTGCCAGCACTCCGTCCGGATGAGTGACATCCTCGACATCGATCTCGACACGGGCGGAAATGCCGCCGACGCTCGCGATGATTGCGCCGATGCCCACCGGCCCACGTGAGGTGACAATACCGTTGACGTCGACTGACAGCATGGAGGTATCACTCACGCTGAACGTCGGGGTTATGCCGGTAACAGCCGCGCCGGTGGAATCCAGCACGGCTGCGGTGAAGTGCTCGGCGCCTCCGATCGGCAGAATGGCAAACGAGGGCGTCACGACGATGCGTGCCGGCGACGCCGGGCCAGCGGCGTCGGTGTGATCCCCGCACGCAAGGAGAGCGGCAACTCCGAGCGACGTGGCCAGCCAGCGATGGACGTGATCGCACCGACGGAACGGCTTCTTCATGGATGGTGAGCGAGTTCAAATGTGGAAGCGGAAGAGCGGCGTGGAACCGTAAAGGGCCAGGGACAAGACCGTCGCGCCGTCGCGCCAGGCGCGTCGTGAACGCCGCCGGAGCGGCCGCGAATGATCGCCGGCAGCCGAATCGATGAGGCTGTCGCCCGACGTGTGAATGCGGTCGGCCTATTTGACGAAGAACACCGCGCCGGCGGCATCCACCACGAGTGCAGTGCTGCCGTCTGCGGTAAAGGCGATGTGCTGCAAGTTCGTCCCGAGATCGAGCGTTTTGACGATCGTGACGGTCTCGCGGTCGAGAATCTGGAGCAGCCCTCCGTTCGTGACGTACAACTGTGTCCCGTCAGGCGTCATCGCGACATCGTAAGGACCGAGGGCCCCGCCCCGGGGAAGGGGAACACTCTGCCGGATATTCGTCGCGACGTCTACCACATCCAACACGGAGGCGGCAATGTTCGCCACGTACAGCGTGCTGCCGTCGGGCGAGAGTGCGACTCCCTTCAATTGCCGCGAGGGATCCCCGAGCTGGTCGTCGTCCAAGAACCGTACGAGGGTGTCTGCGGTAAGATCGATCTCGGACACGCCGGCGAACAACGCTCCACTTCCGTACAGACGCGTGCCGGCACGATTCATCGCGAACGCGATGTCGCCGCCGAAGATGGTGCCGACGTTAATCCCAGTCATTCTGGCGAGCGTCTCCGCATCCAGGACGTTGATGCCGCCGGTATTCACGGACGCGTAGACTCTGGTCCCATCCTTGGACACGACGAGGGCCACCGGAGTACGCGCGATCCCATCGATGCCAACGTCCCTGAATCCGGCGAGAACGTTCCCGGTGGCCACGTCGATGAGCAGCACGCTGTCTCGATGGAGGTTGGCGACATACAGGCGCGTGTCGTCAGAGCTCAGCTTCACATCCCATGCCTCCGCCAATCGTGACGGCATGACGAGGGTGAAGGTTGTATCCGGCAGCTCCGCACGGAATACGCCGTCCCGCGTAGCCAGGTAGACCACGCCGTCGCGCGAGATCGCGAGCCCATGCGCCGCGCTGCCCAACGTCGCCGTGCCGCTCACCACGCCTTCCGGATGTGTGACGTTCTCGACATCCACCTCGGCCGTCGCGGTCATTCCCGCGGCCTGTGCGGTGATGGCCGCAGTACCGAGCGGCCCGACAGCCGTCACCTCTCCATTGGCGCTGACAGATACGATCGATGGGGCGCTGGAGCTGAACGTCACGCCAGACACGGGCGCCACGGCACCCGCTGCGGTCCTCCCAGTCACCTTCAGTTGCTTGGACCGGCCAGGTGCGAGGATCACCACGCTCGGCGAGATCGTGAGCGAGTCAAGATTGCCCCCGCTCGGCCCGGAACTGTCACCACACGCGAGCAGGGTTGCGGCGCCAACGGCCGCAACAAGGGTGCGCCAGCAACTCGGGCGCGAGGGAAGCGTGTACAACATGGCTGACGAGGGGATTGAAGCGGGCATGTTCTTGGCGATACGTACAGCGAAATCAGCGGCAGCGCAAAATACAGTTGTGATCGATCGCACGACAGACACCTGCGGTCCTCGCCCCCGACCCACCGAAGACCCCTCCCATCGGAAGAGCATCCCGCATGGCGGCATTCGTAATGGAGGAGCGCTCGCGCCCGGCGCCTCCAGGCGCCTGTCCGCACCCACTCGCGCCGCTGTCGATTTCGCATCCTGTCGTTCGACATCATGGTAGCGAGCAGCTACAGGCCGAACGGTTCGGCTCCGAGCGCCGCTCGATCGTATTGGAGACACACACCCATGCCGAACACCCAACACACCGTCGCCAACCGCCTGCTGTGGACCGCACAGGTCCTCGCCGCCCTGGTCTTCCTCTTCGCCGGCAGCGCGAAGTTCTTCCTTCCCCCGGCACAACTCCAGGGGCCGATCCCGCTCCCACTCGGCTTCATCTATTTCATTGGCGTCTGCGAAGTCGCCGGAGCCCTCGGCCTCATTCTTCCCGGCGTGACCGGCATTCGTCCGTCGCTCACCCCGCTCGCCGCGCTGGGACTGCTCATCATCATGATCGGCGCGACGGTGATAACGGCGACCGGCATGGGCGTCATCCCGGCGCTCTTCCCGCTGGTGGTCGGCATCATCGTCGCGACCATCGCCTGGGGACGCTGGCGCGCGGTGCCGCTTCGTGCTCGCCGCCGGCGCTCGCTCGCGAGCCGGACCGTCGCCTGAATCATTCCACCGATCGGAGAACGACCATGCGATACATGATGCTCATCAAGCACAGCGACGACGTTCGCAAGGAGAAGGTGCCGCAGGGCCTCATCGACGCCATGGGCGAGTTCGTGGGTGCGGCCATGAAGAACGGCACGATCACCGACACCGCCGGCCTCACCCCCACGGCGCAGGGAACCCGCATCCGGCTCGATGGCGGCAAGATCACGGTCACCGATGGCCCGTTCACCGAAGCCAAGGAGATCGTCGGTGGCTACGCCCTCGCCGAGTTCGCGTCGCGGGACGCCGCGCTGGCGTTCGCCAGGAAGTTCATGGAACTGCACCGCGTGCACTGGCCGGAGTTCAACGGCGAGTGCGAAGTGCGGCCGCTCGAGAGCATGGGGTGAGGGGAGCGCACCAAGCGGACGCTGCGCTCACACGGCCACGAGCGGGCGCACCGGCTCCAGCGGCTCGCAATAGCGGCCGCAGTCGCCCCGTCTTGCAATTGAAAGCATCCGCACCATATCTTTCACCCATGCCCTCCCCCGCCCTCCGCGCCCGCCCCGATCCGGCCGCCGTCCTCACCCGCGCGACGCTCGCCGCCGCCGAACGGCTCGACCTCCGCCAGCGCGACCTGGCCGCCGTACTCGGCACGAGCGAGGCGTCCATCTCACGGCTGCAGCACCGTGGAGCGCGCGTCGTGCAGCCCGCCACCAAGCAGGGAGAGCTGGCACTCCTCTTCCTTCGCGCCTGGCGCAGCCTGGATGCCATGGTCGGCGGAGACGACGCAGCCGCGCGCGCATGGCTCCACGCGCACAACCATCACCTGGGCGGCGTTCCGGCCCAGCTCATCCGCTCCGCCGAAGGATTGGTGCGTGTCGTCCAGTATCTGGACGCGATGCGCGGGCGACTCTGAGATCCACGCGCTGCGGCTCACGCCGTGGCGCGTGGTGGAGTCACAGCACCGCGTGTCCACGCGTGCGCTGGTGGACACGCTCGAGGAGCAGGCACTCCTCGAGGAGATGATCGACACCGCCAAGCCCGCCGATCCCACACGCGGGCGCCTGCACTATCTCCTCGCCACACCCTTTCGCTATCCGCCCCTCCCGCACGGCTCACGCTTCGGCGCCCGCCACGAGCGCGGCATCTGGTACGGCGCGGAGAGCATCCCTGCCGCCATGGCCGAGGTGGCGTACTATCGGCTGCTCTTTCTGGAGGGGACGACGGCCGAGCTCGCGAGTGTGAAGGCCGAGCTCACCGCCTTCCGCGTCCGTGTCCGGACCGAACGCGGCGTGGACCTCGTGATGCCGCCCTTCGCGTCGCACCGCGCCGCCATCGCGTCCCCCACCAGCTACGCGGCATCCCAACCGCTCGGCAGCGCCATGCGCGAGGCCGGCGTACAGGCGTTCCGCTACCCGTCCGCGCGCGATCCGGAGGGTGGTGTGAACGTGGGTGTCATGGATCCCGAGGCGTTTCACAGCGCCAGGCCGCGCGACATGGAGAGCTGGTGGTGCACCGCCACGCGCGAGCGCGTCGAGCTCGTGCGCCGCGACCTGGTGGCCGCGCACGCGCTTACCTTCCTGCGCGCGAGCTTTCTCGTGCGCGGCAAGCTTCCCGCGCCAGGGATCGCGTAGCGCACGTGCGACGGGATACGCGCCACACTGGCAGCGTGCATCCTACCGCCATAGATTCGATGCATCGGTCGTCTCGTGCACACACCAATGCATCCACGCCGGACGAAACGCGCTCTCGCAGCGGTGCTGCTGCTCCTGTTCGCCGTCATGGCCGGCGATCAGGGGACGCGTCAGTTCTGTCCCACGCACGGCCTGCACTCCATGGCCGCCATGCCCGGCGCCGATGCACACGCAGGGCATGCGGGGTCGCACCAGATGCCCGGGCACGATGCGGGCTATCACGGATGCACGTGCATCGGGAGTTGCACCATCCCGGTTGCGGCCGCATCGCCGGTGGCCCGCGTGGAGCTCGTGGCGACGATCGTCATCCCGGCACGCGCGGACATCCCAACGGCAGCACGGCCGGCGCTCCCCGCCCCCGCGCTCCTTCTCCCGTACGCGCACGCCCCTCCCCCTTCCTTGCGCGTCGCGTAGCTCGACGCTGCTCGAGGGGCCGCGCGCGCGTGCGATTCCGCACGGAACGCGCGCACAACGCACCTCGCGCTAGCCACGGTACCACCGCCACGCTCGCGGCGTAGACCGCCCGCGCGTGCGCACCCGCCGAACGCGCGACGCATCCCGCATTTCAATCGCCAGCCTCGCACGGCGTTTCGCGGCATCACGCCGCGGCATCGTTGCCGGGCGCACCGCCATACGCGTACGGGATGTCACCATGCCGGAATTGTCGTTCGCACAACATCGAAGACACACTTCACGCCACACCCTCGCTTCGTCGCGCGCATCGCTCTGGTCGATGCTCGCGGCAGTCGTCGTCGCCACAATCGTCGCCCCCACCGCCGCGCGCGCCCAACTCCCTGACACAGCGCCGGGAAGCATCGCCGGCCGCGTGCTCTCCACCGACAAGAACGCGCCGGTGGCCGGCGCCATCGTCTCCGTAGACGGTACACGACTCGGTGCAGAGGCCGGCGCCGATGGCCGCTTCCGCATCGACGGCGTTCCGCCGGGCACGCATGCCGTCACCACGCGCTTCGTGGGATTCGCCACCGCGCACGACACGGTCACGGTCACATCGGGCGAGACGGTCCACGTGGACGTTCGTCTCGAGCCGCAGGCGGCGGTCCTCTCGACGGTCACCGTGATCGGCAGCCAGTCGGATCTCCGTGAGACGCGCGTGCGCATGGAGCGGATCCCCGGCGCGGTGGCGCTCGTTCCGCCGGAGGAGATCCGCGCCACGCGCCAGGCCAACCTCAAAGACGTGCTCGAGTTCACACCGGGCGTGTACGTGCAACCGCGCTACGGCGCGGCCGACGAAAGTCAGATCTCCGTGCGCGGCTCGGGGCTCCGCAACAACTTCCACGCGCGCGGCATCAACCTGCTCGTCAACGGCATGCCGTACCGCAACGCCGATGGCTTCACCGACTTCGAGTCGCTGGAGCTCCTCACCACCGAGTCGATCGAGGTCTACAAGGGAGCGAACGCGCTGCGCTACGGCGGCTCCACGCTGGGCGGCGCCATCAACCTGTCCACGAAGACGGGGTACACCGCGCAGCCGATCAGCTTCTATTCGCAGGGCGGCGCCTTCGGCTTCCTCAAGACGCAGCTCTCCTCCGGGCGCACGGTCGGCAACTTCGACTACTACGCGAGCTACGCGCGCACCAAGATGGAGAACTTCCGCCAGTGGGCCGACCAGCGGCGCGATCGCGTGAACCTGCACGCAGGCTACCGGCTCTCGCCCACGCTCGATGCGCGCGCGTTCTACTTCTTCGCGCACGTGCAGGAGCATCTCCCCGGCGCGCTCACGCGCGACGAGATGGCCGCCGACCCGGAGCAGGCGGCGACGGCGAACGTGAACGACCGGTGGGGGCGGACGTACGATCTCCACCACGTGGGTCTCCAGCTCCGCGCGCAGCTCACGCCGCAGCAGCGGCTGGAGGTGAGCCCGTACGTGCAGTATCGCGACATCGACCACCCGATCTTCGAGGTGATCAACCAGGTGAGTCGCGACTACGGCCTCGAGGTGCGCTACGAGAACACCGCCCCCCTCGCGGGCCTGCGCAATCGCTTTACCCTCGGCGTGCAGCCGGCATACGAGAACATGGACAACCGGCAGTTCGTGAACGAACAGGGACGTCACGGCGCGCTCACGCGCAACGAGAAGGACAGGGTGTTCAACCTCGGCACCTACGCCGAGGACGCGCTGAGCGTCACCGGCCGCCTCACCGCGCTGCTGGGGGCGCGTTACGATCGCTCGCGTCGCACGGTGGACGACTTCTTCCTCTCCAACGGCGATCAGTCGGACGAGCGCACGTACACGCCCGTGAGCCCGCGCGTTGGACTGCTCTACGACGTTCCGGCCATGGGCGGAAGTCTCTTCGCCAACGCCAGCCGCACGGTGGAGCCTCCGCTCCTGCTCGAGCTCTCCAGCTTCGGCAATCCGGGCGGGTTCATCGATCTCGATGCGCAGAAGGCATGGCAGTACGAGGTCGGCGCGCGCGGACGCCGTTCCGGTCTCGCGTGGGAGATGTCGCTGTACGATGTGGAGCTCCGCGACGAGATCCTCAACCTGAACGTCGAGCCGTTCGTCGGCGCGCCCTTCACCGTGCCCACGTATCGCAACGCGGATCGCACGCGCCACTACGGGCTGGAGGCAGGACTCGCCTGGCAGCTTCCCGGTGCCGTGTTCGTCCGCAACCGCGCGGATCAATTGCACGATCATCTCACCGCGCGTCTGGCCTACACCCTGGCGCGCTACCGCTACGTCTCCGACTCCGCCTTCGACGGCAACGACATTCCCGGCGCGCCGCCGCACTATGTGGTTGCCGAGTTGAAGTACGATCACCCGGCCAACTTCTCGGTGGCGCCGCGCGTGGAGTGGGTGCCCGCGTCGTACTTTGTGAACAGCGACAACACCGTGAAGAACGACGGCTGGGCCACGCTCGGCGTGCGCGCGGAGTGGACCATCGACCGCGCCGGGCTCACGGCATTCGTGGAGGGACGCAACCTGTTCGATAGGCACTACGCGGGATCGGTGCAGGTGGACAACGCCGACGGCCGCTTCTTCGAGCCGGCCGACGGACGCAGTCTGTACGCGGGCTTCCGGTGGTCGCAGTGACGAATACGCCGAAGCGTGCGTCCGTGCGCGCGTTCGTGCGCGCGGTCGTGCTCGCAGCATGCTGCGCGCTCGTGCTCGGTACCGGCGTCGACCCGGCGCGCGCCGCGGCGTTCATGCACGCGACGCTCATCTCCTCGGAGCCGGCGGCGGACGCGGTGCTGGCGCGCGCGCCGCGTCGCGTGCGGCTCGTCTTCAGCGAGCCCATCGAGCCCACGCTCGCGCGCGTGTCGCTCATCGCGCAGGACGGCGACGTGCAGCCGCTCGCGCCGACCGGCGACCCCACCGATGTGCACGCGCTGCTCGCGCCGACCGACTCGCTCGCGATGGGCGCCTATCGCGTGGCGTGGCGCATCGTCTCCGCCGATGGCCACCCCGTACAGGGGAGCTTCGTCTTCTTCGTGGGTGGAGCGGACACCGCGAGCATGCGCGCCGAGCCGCCGCCGGTGCCACCGGGCGCACTCTCCAGCGGCGCGGCGCCGCGGCGGCCGTCGGTGGCGGGCGCGCCGCTCGTTCCCGCACTCCTCCGCGGACTCGCGCTCGGAGCACTGGCGGCGCTGGGCGGCGTGCTACTCTTCCTTGCCATCACGGGTGCCGGTCGCGCGTCGCGCCCCACGCGCCTCGCCACCTGGCTGGCGGTGGCCACACCGGTACTCCTCATCGCGCACGCGCTCGCGTGGATCGTCCACGTCTCCCCCGACCACGCGCTCAGCGCGGCCAGCGCATCCACCGCGCTCCGGATCGCGGTGGGACGCGTGGAGCTCTGGCGCGTCGGGTTCTCTCTCCTGGCACTCTGGGCACTGGTACTCGCTCGGCGCCCGCGGCTGGCACTGCTCTTCGCGGCAGGCGCGCTCATCGCGAGCGGAGACGCCGGTCACTCGGCGGCGATCAGTCCCGCATGGATGTTCCCGTCCAAGGCGCTGCACCTGGTGGGCGTGTCCGCGTGGCTGGGCGGCTTGCTCTGGCTCCTCGTGCGTGAGCGCGACGATCTCCCCCGTTTCGCCGCGGAGGCCGGGCGCGTTTCCGCGATCGCGCTCGCGGCGGCCATCGTCGTGGCGGCATCGGGCGTCGTGCAGGCGCTGATCGTGCTCCCCACGCCCGCGGATCTCTTCCGCTCCGCGTACGGCGCCATCACCCTCGCAAAGGTTGCCGGGTTCGGCGGACTGATCGCGTTCGGCGCGTACCACCGCTATCGCGTGCTCCCACGCCTCACCCATGACGGCACACCGCTCACCCTACGCCGCTCGGTGTCGCGCGAGGTGACGCTCATGTGCATCGTGGTGCTGCTCGGTGGACTGCTCGCCTACGTACCGCCCCCGGCGGCGCACCATTCCGCAACGATGCACCATTCCGCAACTCACGGATCGATGCCATGACCTTCTCTTCGACCCAGGTGACGCGCGTCCATCATGCCGAGTACGAGCGCGATGCCCTCCACCGCACTCGCGGTCGCACGCGCGGTGAGGATCGCGCCGCACGCCGTCCCGACTACGCCGCTCGCCGGCGCACGCTCCGCCGGACTGCCGCCTGTGTGATCGTGCTATTGTGCGCGCTCGCTCTGCCCGCGTCGCTCTTCGCGCACGCGGTCGTCTACCCCAGACGCTCCACGCCGGGCGCGTACGAGAAGTACGTGCTGCGCGTCCCCAACGAGAAGAACGTGCCCACCACGCGCGTCGAGATTCGCTTCCCCGCCGACGTACGCGTGGTGTCGTTCGCCGACGTGCCGGGGTGGGAGCTTCACGTGCTCACCGATTCGGCGGGACGCGTGACCGGCGCGGTGTGGACAGGCACCCTTCCGCCGGCGCGATTCGTCGAGTTCCCGTTCGTGGCGGTGAATCCGCGGACCGCGTCGCGCATCGTCTGGCCAGCGTTCCAGACGTATGCCGATGGCGACCGGGTGGAGTGGACGGGCCCCGAGGAGAGCGAGCGCCCGGCGTCGGCGACGGAGATCGCGCCGGCCACCGATTCCGGCGGATCGCGGTGGACGCTCTACATGTCAGCGGCGGCGCTCATCCTCGCCCTCATTGGCCTCGGCCTCGCCGCACGCCCGCGCTCGGCCGCGTGAGTGCAACGCGGCCATGCGGCCGCGAGCGCGATTCATCCGCAACGCCGTGCGTGAGTGCAGCGCCTCAGACGGTCTCCTCGTACACGCTGCTCACCGGCGTCCCGCGCTCCAGCACCTGATCGAGGCGTGCGTCCTCGTCCGAGTCCGCCTGACCTGCTGTCCAGAGCATCGCCGTCCCCATCACTCCCGCAACCGCTGACGCGAGAAAGATTCCGACCTTGGCCGCTGCGAAGTTCGATCCGCTGAACGATTGCCCCGCGATGAAGAGCGACATCGTGAACCCGATCCCGGCCAGCGCTCCCGCTCCTGCCACCTGTCGCCAACTGTATTCCGCTGGCTTCTCGGCGATGCCGAGCCGCACCGCCAGACGCGCACCGGCAATGATCCCGGCGAACTTTCCCACCACCAGGGCGATGGCCATCGCGCCGATCAGCCGAAGGTGGCCATGCACGATGTCACTCGACCAGGCGAGCCCCGCGTTGGCGAGCGCGAACACCGGGAGCACCGCGTAGCTCGACCACGGCTCCACGGCGCGCAGGAGCTTGCTGGCTGGCGACTCGATGCGGTCGTGCACCGCGTCGAGCGCGTGCAGCGCCGATGCCGACGGGCCGCTCCGCATCACCGCCTCGCCACGATAGCGCGTCTCGGCGTCGATCACCGTCTGCGCCTGCGCCATGAGCGCGGACAGATTGGCCGGTGGGAGCGTGGGTGTCACCATGGCCACGATCACGCCGGCGAGCGTGGCATGAATCCCCGCCTCGAAGAGCGTGAACCAGAGGAGCACGCCGAGCACCGCGTACGGCAGCGCGCGGTAGATGCGCCCGCGGTTGAGCATGACCATCGCTGCCGTAGTGCCGATCGCGGCCACCAACCATCCCGCGTGCAGCTCGGAGGAATAGAAGAGCGCGACGACCGCGATCGCCACCAGGTCGTCCACGATCACTGCCGCGGTGAGAAAGACGCGCAGCTCCACCGGAACGCGCGCGCCAAGCATGACGATGAGCGCCACGGCGAACGCGGTATCGGTGGTAATCGTCGCCCCCCACCCATGGTGAAACTGCGCGGGCACGAGCAGCAGGTAGATCACCGCTGGCGCGATCATCCCGCCTGTCGCCGCGGCGATCGGCATAGCCGCCGCGCGTGGCGCCGCGAGGCGCCCCACCGTCACCTCACGCTTCACCTCCAGCCCCACCACCAGGAAGAAGATCGTCAGCATCCCCTGGTTCACCCACTCCAGGAGCGAGAGCGTGAAGGTGTTCCCGCCGAACCGCAGGCCGAGCGGCTTCTCCCAGAAGGCGAGGAAGGCTGGGCCTCCGCTCGTGTTGCTGATGACGACGGCGAGCACCGTCATCAGCAGGAGCAGCGCGCCGGTGGAGGGAGCCCACCGTGCGAAGTCCACGCTCGCCGCGCGCAGGCGATGGCCGGGCGATTGGAGCATCGCCTCGCTGAGCGCGGCCTCGTCCCACGCCCCTTCGTAGCGGCGGCCGTTGATGAAGAACGTCGGGGTGACGCGCGCGCCGCTCTTGAGTCCGCTCAGTGCATCGTCGCGCACGTGCGCAGTGGCCCGCTGCGCGATCGTCGGATCGCGCTCGGTGGCCGGAGGAACGCCGTAGTCGGTGCCGATGCGATCCAGCGCCCCGTCCTCGAAGTCGGGGCCGCACCGCATCAGCTCGTCGTGCACATCCCAGAAGCGCCCGCTGGTGGCGTACGTGTATTCCGCCAGCTCCGCCGCATCCTTCGCCTCATCACGGTCGGCGAGCGGGAGATGGCGATAGACGTAGCGCATCCGGTCGCCGAAGCGGTCGCGCAGATGCCCGATCACTTCGTGCGCGGCGTGACAGTACGAGCAGACGTAGCTGCCGTACTCCACGAGCGTCATTCCCGCATCCGGAGGACCCAGGATGTGGTCCCGGTCCGGGTCCACCGGCAGGGTCAACCGGCTCGCGCGTGCGTTGGCCACTGGTATTGTTGTGAAGGACAGGAACGTCCCCGCGACCTCCGCAAGCGCCGCGCCGGCCATGGCTCCCCCGTCGCGCCACGATTCACGCGAGCGACTCTCGCTGCCGCCGCACACGGCCATGCACCGCTGGAAGAATCGCGGAAGAGTAAGATGAATTCGCTCATGATAGTGTAAAGTGTGAGGGTGAAGATCGGCCTACGGTGCGGAGTCCGCTGCGGACGCGACGGCCCGGCCATGCGCCGCGCCGCGAACCCGTCGCCCCTGTAGACGTTTCACCGGCACGCCGCCGGACATCTCTCTTCCCCTCTCCCCCTGTCCCCCTTTCCGCGAGTGAGGAACATCGTGATCCGCCACTGCACCTCGATCGTCGCCGCCGCCGTCGCTCTCTCTGCCTGGAGCCGTGCCTCGCTCGCGCAGGCGCCCGCCCCCGCCGCCGACTCGGGGTGGAGCGCGCAGCTGTCCCTTAACGGCTCCCTCTTTTTCGGAAATACCAAGCAGACCACCGTGGCCACCGGCATGGGACTCGCGCACGCCGATTCCACGATCGAGCTCAACGCTGCCGGCCGCTTTGCCTACGGCGAGGCCGATCTGCAGGACGAAGGCACCACGGTCACCAAGCGATCGTGGCTCGGCTCGCTGTCCGCCGATTACCATCCGCTTGCCGTCGTCAGTCCGTTCGTGCTCGCCACGGTGGAGTCGAGCTTCGAGAAACGCGTCGACCTCCGCGTCAGCGCGGGGATGGGAGCGAAGTACACCTTTCTGAAGGACGACGGCACCAAGCTGGATGCGAGCGTGACGCTGCTGGCCGAGCGTACGACGTTCCCCGACAGCGCGCTGGCGTCGACGCTGGCCCGGTGGTCGGCGCGCTTCCGCGCGAGCCACACGCTCAACGACCGCGTCTCGATGTCACACGAGACCTTCTACCGGCCGGAGCTGGACGCGATCGGGCGCTTCACGCTCACCTCCACCACGAGCATCGCATTCCAGCTCGTGAGCGCGCTCCATCTCGACGTGTCGTTCGTGGACAACTACGACAGCGAGGCCACCTCGCGCGGCGCGCGCACCAACAACGATGGCCAACTGGTGGCGGGAGTGCTGGCCACGTTCTGAGCGTCCTCAGCACCAGTCCCGTTGCCGCTCTCCACGGCACCGCCGCCGCGCATGCCATCGATCAGCTCGCGCAGCCGCGTGGCGCTCGCCAGCAGCGCGGCGCAGGACGAGCTCAGCTCCTCCGACGTGGCACTCTGCTCCTGCGACGACGCAGTCACTTGCTCCGCCGCCGACGCGTGATTCTCCGCCGTGGCCGCGATCGCCGACATCGCCTGGGTAGCTCGCGCCACCGAGCTCGTGCTCTCCCCCGCCGCCTCCACCAGCACGCTCGCGGCGCGGCGTGTGCCGTCGGCGGCCTGGGCGATCGCCTCGAGCGTCGCATCGAGCTGCCGCGACACGCTCTCGATCTCCCCCACGCGCGCGGCGCTCCCCTGCATGGCTTTCGTGGTGGCTTCCACGCGCGGTACGATCTGCTCCGTCAGGTCCACCACATCCAGCGTGGCCTGGCGCGCCTGCTCCGCCAGCGCGCGGATCTCCTCCGCCACCACGCCGAATCCGCGCCCGGCGTCCCCCGCGCGCGCCGCTTCGATCGCCGCGTTGAGCGCAAGCAGGTTCGTCTGCTCCGCCACCGACCCCACCGCGCCCGCGAAGCGATGGATGTCCCCGATCATGCGATGCAGCTCGTCCACTTCATCCGCCGCGCTGCGCACCGTGCTCCGCACGTCGAGCAGAACCGCCAGCGCCTGATCCACGTCCGCGCGCCGCGTGCTCGCCGACGCGGCGATCTGCGTGGCCAGCGCATCCACCTCCTGCGCGCCTGCGGTCACCCGCTCGGTGCGATCCGCTACTGCGTGCAGCTCGGTGTCCACCTCGCGCAGCTGCGACACCTGTCCTTCCGCGCCGGCGGAGATCTCGGCCATGGCCATGGCCACGTGGTTCGCCGCCTCGGACATCGCCTGGGAGATGGACGCGTACTGGTCGGCGGACGCCGCCACTTCCTCGGAGCCGTGCGCCACGCCATTCACCATGCGCTCCAGCCATGCCGCGGTGGTGTCGAGCGCGTCCGCCAGGATGCGGAACTCCGCAGGCATCGTCGCGCTCACGCGCGCGAACAGCTCGCCGCTGCTCAGTCGTCGCGCATGTGACACGAGGGCGCGGAGCGGGTGATCGATGGACCGGACGGTGGCCATTCCCACCAGCACGGCGGCCATGAGCGCCGCGATGACCAGTGCCATGAGCAGCATGGACCGCCGCTCCGCATCCGCGCGCAGCGACTCCGATGCGCCCGCCACCTTCCGCGCGGTGAACTCGCCCAGTTGATCCAGGCCGGCCAGCACCGATGTCACGATGCGGCGTGCGCTGTCGCCAGCCGCCCGCGCGCTTTCCATCCGCCCCAGGTCGCGCAAACGGTGCGCGCGCGCGTAGTGCACTTCCGCATCCGACAGCTCGTCGTCGATCCGCGCCAGGAGCGACACCTCGGGCGTCGAGCGCCCGGGGAGCGCTGCCAGTCTGGCCTGCAGCTCGTGCGCGCTGAAGCCGAGTTCGTGAAACTGTGCCTGAGCCGTGCTGTCTCCGGTCTCCACGTACATCGCGCCGGCCTGCACCTCGCGCGCGATGTCCCCCGCGAGCTGCGCCGAAGAGCGCGCTTCTTCCTGCGTGCCGTCCAGCGTGCGCCCGATGGTCTCGGACATCGCGGCCAGCGCATGGCGCCCCACCAGCCCTGCAGCAACCATGATGAGCAGCGTGACGCCGAATCCGGCAACCAACCGCGCGCGAATCGACCAGCTCTGGCGCACGCGACTCATGAACCCTCCACCACCGCGAGCGCGCCGTCGTGCACACGCGTCATCACGTACGGCTTGCCCAGCGGATCCCCAGAGGGCGCGAAGCGGATCACCCCGGTCACGCCGTGCAGCGCCTCCGTGGAATCGAGCGTCGCGAGATAGTCGCGGATGCGCGCGCGATCGGGCCCCGCGGCAGCGATGGCCTGCAGCACCGCACGCGTGGCATCGTAGGCCAGCGCGGCGTAGGCATCGGGACGGGCGTGGTAGCGCTTCGCGTACGCTTCCACGAACGCGCGTACCTCCGGACGCGGATCCGAGGGCGTGAACGGTGCGCCCACGTACACGCCGTCGGCCAGGCTGTCACTCGCAAGGCCGGTCCACCCGTCGGCACCCAGCAGCGCGGCGCGCAACCCCTGACGCCGCGCCTCGAGCAGAAGCACCCGGCTCGCGCCCTCGGTCGTGGCGCTGAACACTGCATCGGGCGCACGCAGACGGTAGAAGGACAGGTACGGCTCGAGATTCTGATCGGCGGCATCAATGGGGTCGAGGCTCACCACGGTGCCGTCGAAGCTGTCGCGGAACGCGTCCGCAAGCCCGCGACCGTAGCTGTCGTTCTCGTAGAGAATCGCCACGCGCTTCCACCCCTGCGCGGCGGCGAAGCGCGCGAGCGCCACACCGTTCGATGCGTCACTCGAGATCACGCGGAACACCCACGGCGAGATCCCGCTCAGCGCGGGCGTCGATGCGGTGGTCGCCACGGCCGGCAGCACGCCATCGTACACGCGCGCCGCGGCCACCATGGCGCCGGAGTTCACGTGTCCCACCACCGCCACCACGCTCCGATCGTCGACGAACGACTGCGCGACCGCAGCCGCACGCGACCCGTTCGCGCTGTCATCGCGCGCGACGATCTCCACCCTCCGACCGTGAATCCCTCCCTTCTCGTTCACCTCCGCCACGGCCAGCTCGATCCCCTGCCGGTCGCTCACGCCGTAGCTCTCCCCCCACGGTCCCGCCGCGCCGATCACGATCGGCGTGCCGGATGAGCTGCACGCGGCCATTCCCGCCGCGAGCAGCGCGAACGCGAGTGCGCGCGCCCGCGCCCGCACACCCGCACCATCCCGGCGGCGCCGAGGGTCGGTATGCGTCACGTCGCTCCTGAGGGCTGGAGCGCAGCGCCGTGCGTGAACGTCAGACAATGGATGAAGGGGACGTGTGGCTCCGGACGACATGTGATTCCACTAATTGGAGGGACGAGCCACGGTGATCCGTGTCACCGCGCCCCTCGCACGCACGCGCCACAGGCGTGACGCTGCACGCCCCACCCCACCCCACCCCACCCCCACCCCTCCCCTCGATGCACGAAGGGCCGCCCCGCAGGGCGGCCCTTCGTGTCGAACGGGGTGACCGGAGTACCGATCAGTACTTGGCCAGATACTCGTCCAGCTCCCACTTGTGGACCTGGGTGATGTAGTCGCGCCACTCCTGCCGCTTGGCGGCCAGGAAGTTCTCCGCGATGTGATCGCCCAGCGCCGCCATCATTGTCTTGTCCTTCTCCAGCTCGTTGCACGCTTCGTTCAGATCGCCGGGAAGATCATCGATGCGCAGCCGGCGCTTCTCGCGGTGCGACATCTCCCAGATGTTCGTGTTCACCGGCTCACGCGCACTCAGCTTGTTCTCGATGCCGTCCAGCCCGGCCGCGAGCTGCACGGCGAGCGCGAGATACGGATTGGCCGACGGATCGGGCATGCGCAGCTCGATACGAGTGCCAAGGCCGCGCCGCTCCGGAATGCGGATCATCGGCGAACGGTTCCGCATCGACCACGCGACGTTCACCGGCGCCTCGTACCCGGGCACCAGCCGCTTGTACGAGTTCACCAGCGGGTTCGTCACCGCACAGATACCCCGCGCGTGCGCAAGCAGCCCGCCAATGTACTGCAGCGCAACCTCCGACAACTCCCACTCCGCCTTGGGATCCCAGAACGCGTTCTCTCCACCGCGGAAGAGCGACTGATGCGTGTGCATCCCGCTCCCGTTCTGCCCGAAGATCGGCTTGGGCATGAACGACGCGTGCAGCCCGAAATCGCGCGCCACGTTCCGCACCACGAAACGGAAGGTCGCGATGTTGTCCGCGGTCGTTAGCGCATCCGCGTAGCGGAAGTCGATCTCGTGCTGCCCGTGCGCCACCTCGTGGTGCGCCGCTTCCACCTCGAAGCCCATCCGCTCGAGCACGTCCACAATGGCGCGGCGCGCCTCCTCGCCCAGGTCCACCGGCGTCAGATCGAAGTAGCCGCCCACATCGTGCGTGGTCGTGCTCACATCGTCATCCGCCCCCTGCTTGAACATGAAGAACTCCGCTTCCATCCCCGCGTTCATCGCGAAGCCGAGCTTGGCCGCGCGCTCCAACTGCCGCTTGAGCACCGCGCGCGGATCGCCGCCAAAGGGACGACCGTCCGGCAGGTTGATGTCGCAGATGAGCCGGCCGATCCGGTTCTCCGGATCGCCCCACGGAAACACACGGAAGGTGTCCAGATCGGGCGCCAGCAGCATGTCCGACTCCTCGATCCGCACGAACCCCTCGATGGAGGAGCCGTCGAACATGATGTCGCCGTCCAGCGCCTTCTCGAACTGCGAGCGAGGCACCTCGACGTTCTTGTTCACGCCCAGGATGTCGGTGAACTGCAGCCGCAGAAAACGGACGTTGAACTTGTTGACGAGGTCCAGGATGTCCGCCTTGGTCGCTCCCTTGAGCTCAGGCAGGATCGCGCGCGATCCCGTAGAGGATTTTCCATTCGTAAGGTCCGCCCGATACGTAGGCTTCACAGTCGTCGCCACAGCTTCCTCGGCGCTAAAATGATGGTGGTGCGGTGGACGGTTGAAGGTACCGCCGACGCTGCGCACTGTCAAGCGAATCGTGCATATCGTGCACGATGTACCGGTCATTTTTCGTTACAGGAGGGGCACAACCCCTGGTTTGAGCGCAGCATCGTGCGGAATTTGCACGGATCAGGGCTCACGACGGGATCGCTGCGGCCAACGTGGGCTCCTGCCAAGAGGTTGCGAGGCGAGTGCCCGCCGAACAGTCGAGAGAACGGCGTCAACCTCTTTCGCACTCGGTTCGCCGAGCGGCTACATTATCTGCCATGGCTGACAAGGACTTGCCGCCCTCCTCAGAAAGAGCGGCTCCCCCCGCACCCCCCGCACTACCCGCGTCCCCCATGTCCGCAGGCAGCGCGCCAGCTCCTCCGCATGGCACCGCGGGCGCCCACGAGCCCTCGGCAATCCACCTCCCCCCCGAGATGCTGGGCGAGAACTGCCCCCGCTGCGGTGCGGCAACCAGTGGACGCTTCTGCTCCGAGTGCGGTGCGGCACTCCAGGGCGGCTCGTGCGCCGGCTGCGGAGGGACGCTCACCCCCGGCGCCCGCTTCTGCCATCGCTGCGGAACCCCGGCCGGCAGTGCAGCACCGTCACGGAGCGCCACCGGATCCGGAAGCGGTGCCGCACCCTGGAGCGCTGGCGTCCCGCCAACGCTCGGCACTCCCGACAACCCGGACTCCGCCCGCCGCGAGCCGCTCACGCTCGCCACCGCCCTCCCATGGGGAGTGGCAGCCATCGCGCTCGTCGCCCTCATCGCACTCGTGGCCGGACAGCGGTGGCGGAACCGGACCACGCCGGCTGCCGGAGACAACGCCGCCGCGCCTGCCGCCGCGGGCGCTCCCTTCGCCTCCACACCCGACGGTCGACCAGACGCCGGGCCGGCACCCGACATCTCCGCGCTCTCCCCTGTAGAACGGGCGGAGCGCCTGTTCGACCGCGTCATGCGCCTCTCCGAAGAGCGCACGCGCGACAGTACCTCCTTCGCGGCCGCCGGAAAGCAGGACAGCCTGCAGTTCTTCGCGCAGATGGCGATGGCAGCCTACCAGAGCCTCCCGCAGGCGGACGCCGACGCGCACTACGACATGGGACGCATTGCCGTCGTCATGGGCGTCCCCAACCTGGCCCGCGCACAGGCCGACTCGATCCTCGCCACCAACCCAACGCACCTGCTCGGTCTCATCCTCGCCGCACAGGCCGCGCGCGCCATGGGAGACGACGCCACCGCTCGCGACATGGATCGCCGTCTCCTCACCGATGCCGATGCGGAACAGAAGAAGAACCTCCCCGAGTACACGATGCACCGCAACGACATCACCATCGCCATCGGCCAAGCCCGACAGGACCGCCCGCAGTAATGCACGCGCCGCGCTCCACATGCGCGCGCCCTCTCTCCCTCCCCGCGCCGCTCACGCCGACATGACTTCCGCCGCACCCACACGAACCATCCGCGTCGCCCACAGCCCGGACTCCGACGATGCGTTCATGTTCTACGCGCTCGCCGAAGGACGCATCGACACCGGCCACCTGCGCTACGTCCACGAGCTCCAGGACATCGAGAGCCTGAACCAGCGCGCGCTGCGCGGAGAACTCGAGGTCACCGCCGTCTCCATCCACGCCTACGCCCACCTGAGCGACCGGTACGCGCTCCTCCCCCACGGCGCATCCATGGGCGACCGCTACGGCCCACGCCTCGTGGCTCGGACACCCATGACGCGCGCCGACGTGCGCGGCAAACGGATCGCCGTCCCCGGTCCACTCACCACCGCCTTCCTCGCACTCAAGCTCTACGAGCCGGACTTCACCCCAGTCCAGACACGATTCGACGAGATCGAAGAAGCGGTCGCCCGCGGTGATGTGGACCTGGGCCTCCTCATCCACGAAGGGCAGCTCACCTACGCCGGACAGGGCCTCCACCTCGTAGCCGACATGGGCAACTGGTGGTATGACGACACCGGCCTCCCCCTACCACTCGGCGGCAACGTTGTCAGAAAGGATCTGGGAGAGGAGACTATCAAGACAATTTCGCGCCACTTACGTGCCAGTATAGCGTACGCGCTGGAGCATCGTTCTGATGCGCTCGACCACGCGATGCGTTTCGCGAGGGGGTTGGACAGGGCGAGCGCGGACGAGTTCGTGGGGATGTACGTGAACGACTGGACGCTGGACTACGGGGAGCGTGGGCGGCGGGCGGTGAGGGAGCTGCTTCGTCGCGGTGCGGAGGCGGGGGTGATTCCGCGGAGGGTCGAGGTGGAGTTCGTGGAGGGGTAGCTGCGCAGTTCGCGACTGGACGGGAGGAGGAGGGAGGAGGGGGGGAGGGGAGGGAAGGGAGCGATCGGGAGGGAGGATACGACGGGGAGGGCTCCTGGTGTAAGGAAATTCTAATTCTGTCAACAGGTTACACCACTCTTCGCTAGCTCGTCTCTTTCCTGCCCTCCGAAGCGGCCGAGTTCCCGAATCGAGTGAAATTGATGGCCGATTCAGCCCCCCGCCTGCACCAGAGCGGCGAGCAGGCCGTCCTCGAGGCGTTGGACGCCTTGCGGGCCGCAACGGTCCTCGTCGACGCCAACTGGGTCGTGCAGCTGGTGAACGCGCCCTGTGCGCGTCTGCTGCGGGCCGAGCGCGGAGCGCTCATCGGGCGATCGCTCTGGGACGTGCTCCCCTTCGCGGCGGATCTTCGCGTTGCGCGCCTGCTCCGCACCGCCATGGCGGAGCGGCGCGAGATGGGACCGGTGGAAATCGACGATCCATCGCATCCGGTGCGTGGTTCCCTCTGGGTGCGCCCCACCGGCGACCGGCAGCTGCTGATCGAGCTCGACGCTGCGCCTCCGCGTCCCACGGCATCGCTCCTGGGGCGTCTGGAGGAGAGCGAAGCCGCAGCCGCGCTGGCCGACGAGCTGGTGGGTGCCGAGATGAACGTCGCGCGCTCCAGCGAGCTGCTGGCGGCGCGGGTGCAGATCGCGGCAGGTGCTGGTGGCGCGTGCGTGGCGCTCCAGTCGCCGGATGGATTTCGCGTACACGCTGCCGTGGGAACGCTGGCACCGCTCGCGGGAGCGACGCTCCCGGGGGGTGGGGTGTTCGCGCGTGCCGTGCAGGAGCGCGAGGTGCTCATCGACAACGCGGTGGATGCGTCCGCTTCCGCATCCGCGCGCGTGCTCCCGTCGGCGTTCGACGGCTGCGCCGTGCAGCAGTTCGCCATCGCACCGCTGGTAGCGGGCGGATTGGTGATCGGCGCCGCGGTAGTGGTGGACAGCGTGCACGGCGAGTTCACCACGCGGCATGCGGCCGTGCTCTCCCGATTGGCGGCCCACGGCGCGCTCGCCATGCGCAACGCGCAGCGCCTGGAGTACGCCGAGCAGAGCGCGCGGGATGCGCGGGCACTCGCGGAAGTGGTGCAGGACCTCAACCAGTCGCTCGAGCTCGATCGCGCGTACGCGCTCATCGTGCGGCATGCCACCTCGCTCCTGCGCGGTACGGGCGCACGGCTCTCGCTGGTCGAGGAAGGCGGGTTGATGGTGATCGCCGCGCATGGCAGTGCGGGGGAGATCGGGACCACGCTGCCGGTGGAGAACACGCTTGCGGGGACGTGCGTGCGCACGGCGGTGCCGCAGTGTGGCACCGCGGTCGCCGCGGAGGTGACGCGGAGCGCGGTGGCTGCGCCGTTGCTCGTCGGTGGACGTCCGCTGGGCGCGCTCGAGGTGTTCGGGCAGCGCCCTGGTGGATTCGGCCCGCATCAGCAGGATCTGCTGTTCGCGCTGGCCAGTCACGCGGCGGTGGCCATCGAGAATGGCCGCCTCTTCCGCAGCTCCGGGCAGGCGCTCCGGCACGCGAGCATTCTCGCCGCCTGCGCGCGCAGTCTCGCCTTCAACGTCACGCCGCGCGCGATGTACGCGGACATCGCGCGTGCCGCCACCGGCTCGCTCGGAACGTCCGGCGTGGGAATCTTTCTTCTGGACGAGGCGCTGGCGTACGTGACCATGGCGTACTCCGTGGGCGCCGGCGCCGCCGACGAGTCGGTGCTGCTGGACAACTTCTGGGGCGCCGGGGGCGCGATGGTCGCGCGCGAGTCGGCGCCGCGCTTCTATCCGGACATCGAGGCGTCGTTACGCGGGGCGCCCACGCCCGAGCAGCGCGTGATTCTCACCACGCTCCTCGCGGGTGGCGTGCGCGCAGCCGCACTGCTCCCGCTCGTCATCGAAGGGCGGGCACGTGGCGTGCTCGCGCTGCGATTCGCCAGCCCGCAGCGATTCGATCGCGAGCAGGAGATGCTGCTCACCGACTTCAGCGCGATCGCCGCCGTCGCCATGCGCAACGCGCTCCTCTTCGGCGATCTCGAGCGGCGCGCGGTGCGCCTCTCCGCCGTGGCCACGGTGCAGCAGGCCATCTCGGGGGCGGTGGACGTGGAGCGCGTCTACAGCGAGGTCTACCGCGCGGTGGCGTCGGTGGTGGACGCGCCGGGCTTCGCGCTCCTCTCCGCGGATGCGGAGCGCGGCGTCTTCACACCGGAGTATCTGGTGCGCGACGGCGCCGTGGTCGCACACACCGCTGGTGCTCAGCAGCTCGATGGCGACGACGTCACCAGCATCGTCGCGCGCACGCGCGAGCCCACGATCGCCGCGCCCTGCACCCCTGACTGGTCGCCGCTCATGCGCGATCTGGTGGAAGACGGGCGCCGCGTCGTGGTGCTCGCCGTCCCCATCCTGCATGGCGACGTGTTGCTGGGGGTGATGCACGCGCTCTCCTACCGGAGCGACGCGTTCGACTGGAGCGACATCGATCTCGTCTGCCTGATCGCCCGGCAGGCGGCCACGGCCATCTCCAACGCGCGGGCCTTCGAGGCGGAGCGCCGCGAGCGCCGGCAGACGGAGGCCACGGCGGGGATCGCCCGTCTTGCCCTCCGCGGCGAGCACATCGAGCAGACCGCGCCCGCGCTGCTGGACGAGCTGCTGGGTGTGGTGCCCGCCGCCAATGCGGCGCTTGCGCTCGTCACCTCGGACGGGCTGCGGATGCGCTACGTGGCCGGCCGCGGCGAGGCGGAGCGTCTCGTCGGCACGACCGTGGAGGCCGGGCGCGAGGACCTCTCCCTTCCGCGCACCAGCGGTGCGCACCCCGGGCGCGTGCTGGGTGGGATCCCGGCGCGGCGGCTGCGGCTCCTCTCCGAGCCCGGGGAGACGACGATGCTCCTCCGCTCGGGCGACCGCATCATCGGCGCCCTGGCCGTCGGCGCGGGGGATCCGGAGCGCGCCGCCGAGCGCGCCGCGGCGCTCGACCGGCTCGTGGCTCCCCTGGCGCTCGCCATGGACGCGCTCCTCCTCCGCCAGGAGGAGCGCCGCCAGCAGGCGCGCCAGCGCACGCTCGCCGTCTCGCTCGAGACGATGGAGCAACCGGTGTTCGTGTTCTCCGGCGACGGTCGCATCCGCTACGCGAACGCGGCGGCGGCGCGCGACTACCAGTACGCGCTGGGCGAGCTGGCCGGCCTCGACATCCGCTCGCTCATGCCGCGCGTGATGCTCCAACCCGACACCGATCTGGTCACCCTCACCACCACCGGACAGCGCACGTGGGCGGGGGAGCGGCTCCAGCGCAGAAAGGACGGATCCGAGTTCCCCGCCTGGCTCACCGTGAGCGCGATCATCGACGAGCACGGGAAGCGCGAAGGAACGGTCGTCATCGTGCGCAACCTGAGCGACGAGCGGCGCGTGGCCGAACAGCTTCGTCAGTCGGAAAAGCTGGCCGCGCTGGGCGAGCTGGTGGCCGGCGTGGCGCACGAGGTCAACAACCCGCTCACCGGCATCTCGGCGTTCGCCCAGCTCCTGCTCGAGGATGAGCTCACCGACGACCAGCTCGAGTCGGTCCGCCTGATCAAGCGCGAGTCGGACCGCGCGGTGTCGGTCATCCGCGACCTGCTCACCTTCGCGCGCAAGACCGGCCCGCGCAGCGTCACCATCTTCATGAACGATCTCATCGAGCAGACGCTCCGGCTGCGCACGTACGGCATCCGGACCACGGGCATCTCCGTGGAGCTCGACCTCGATCCGGCGCTGCAGCTCGTGCAGGGGGACGACCGCCAGCTCCAGCAAGTGCTGTTGAACCTCGTGGTGAACGCCGAGCACGCGATGGCCAACAGCCCGTCGCGTGTGCTCACCCTGCGCACGCGAAACGATGGCACGCGCGTGTGCGTCGAGGTGATCGACACCGGCACCGGAATGCCCGTCGAGCTGCAGAAGCGCATCTTCGAGCCGTTCTTCACCACCAAGCCCGAAGGCACCGGCACCGGACTCGGCCTGAGCGTGAGCTACGGCATCGTCCGGGCACACGGCGGGGCGCTCTCCGTGGTGAGCGAGCCGGGTGCCGGTGCCACATTCCGTCTCCTGCTTCCGGCCGCCGCCGGCGGCGACGCCGCATCCCGCACCGACGTGAACCGATAATGCCGCACGAAGGACGCTCGTCCACGCTCCCCGATGCCCGCGCCTGGTCCGACGGACGCGGCACCTCCTCCGCTCCCACGCCGGCCGCGCGCCTGCTGCTCGTGGACGACGAGGAGACCATCCGCCTCGCGCTGTGCAAGTTCCTGCGCTCGCGCGGGTACCAGGTCGAGACCGCAGGCTCCGGCGCCGACGCGCTCGAGATCCTGCGCACCGCGGGTCCGTTCGCGCTCATTCTCTGCGACGTGCGCATGCCCGGCATGAGCGGAACGGAAGTCGTTCCGCAGGCGCTCCAGCTCGACCGCGATCTCGCCATTCTCATGCTGACGGCGGTGAACGACGCCCCCACGGCCACCGAGGCGTTGGGACTGGGAGCGCTCGACTACCTCATGAAGCCGATCGAGCTCCCCGATCTGGAGGAGGCCGTCGCGCGCGGGCTGCACAAGCGCCGGCTGCGCATCGAGCAACGGCAGATCGAGCACATGATCCGTGACGAGGTGGCGGCGCGCACGGCAGAGCTGGAGGCGGAAAAGCTCGCGCTGCGCGACCTGTCGGTGGGCGTCATCGAAGCGCTCATCAACGCCATGGAGGCGCGCGACATCTATCTTCGCGGCCGCTCGCACCGCGTCTCCGAGCTGGCCGTCTCGATCGCCGCCGAGTTGGGGCTGGACGTGAACACGGTGGAGGCGATCCGTGTGGCCGCCCGGATCCAGGATGTCGGGATGATCGGGCTGCGCGAGTCCGTGCTCAACAAGCCGGGGGCGCTCGAGCCGGCGGAGTTCGAGCACATCAAGGAGCACGTGCGCGTGGGAATGGAGATCCTCCGCCCCCTCAAGCACCTCGGCGCCGCGCTCCAGTACGTGCAGGATCACCACGAGCGCTTCGACGGCACCGGTTATCCGCGCGGTATCGCGGGACGCGAGATCTCGATCGGCGGGCGCGTGCTCGCCGCCGCCGACGCGTTCGACGCCCTCACATCGCGCCGTGCGTACCGCGAGCCCATGTCCCCTGACCAGACGGTGGACTATCTGGCGACCTTCGCCGGCACCCTTCTCGACCCGAACATCTACGACGCCCTGGTCACCGTCGTCCGCCGCCGCAAGTCCCTCGTCTTCATCGATACGGTCGACGCATAACGTCCGGCCAGCCGCTCCGCGCCTCCCCTCAATTCGGCACTCGGTTCCACCGCGACACGCTCCCGCCCCGCCGGCTGTCATGCCGGCGGCGAGCGATCGCGCGCATCGAATCGTTGCGTGCTTCTTGACGGAATTGGGGATGTGTTGTATTGGGAAGCCGGCCGCGCGGCAGCATCGCGCGCGGGACATCTTCGCGGCGGTGCCGGGCATACGTCATGCAGCGCCGCTGCGACCTGACCGGATCACGACCGCTGCAGCGAGAGGCGAGCCTGTGACACCACACGAGGAGGACGACATGCCGCGTAGTGACGAGTACTCGGATTCCCTACGCTTCTCCGACCGCGACGACGAAGAGGAAGATCTCGGCTACAGCGGCTCCTTTGACGACGATGAGGACGAGGAGGAAGCCGGGTGGGGCATCGGGAAGAGCCACGGCGATGAGCTGTGGGACAGCACCGATGATGACGACGACGATGAGGAAGTCGAGGCGGAGGAGACGGAGGAGGAGGACGAGCTCGGCACCGGTACCACCGGCTGGGGTGCCGGAACTGGCGTGCGCGGTGGGACCACGACCGCGGGCTCGATGACGGGCGCGGGGATGGCGGGTGGCGCGATGCCGGCTACCCCGGGCGGACTGCAGGGCGGGCGTGAGCTGACGGGCACGCCGCCGCGGACGACCGCGCCAACCAAGGCTCCCGCAGCCAAGAAGGCTCCTTCCGCCGCGAAGGCGCCCGCCAAGAAGGCTCCGGCCAAGAAGGCCGCTGCGAAGAAGACGTCGTCGAAGAAGGCTCCCTCCAAGAAGAGCGCAAAGAAGAGCACATCCGCGCGCAAGAAGTCGGCAGCCAGGAAAGGCGGGCGCAAAGCCGCGAAGCGCACCGCGCGGAAGGGCGCCGCACGGAAGGGGAGCGCGCGCAAGGGTGGCAGCAGGAAGGGTGGTGCCCGCAAGAAGGGCTCGGCCAAGCGTACGGCGCGCAAGGGCGCGTCCGCCCGCAAGGCCGGACGCGGCGGCGCCAGGAAGAAGGCCTCGCGCGCCGGCGGCCGTCGCCGCTGAACGAGGGGTGATACACGACGGCAGGGCGCCTGCTCGCGGGCCCTGCCGTCGTGCGCGTGTATTTCGTGTCCGAGCTTCCCATCCGCGTGCCGATGTCGCGAGCCGCCAGTAGCACCGCCCTCCGTACCCCGCCGTCCGTCCCAACCCAGGCGGAATACGATGTGTGGGAGGATGGCCGGATCGACGCGCCATCCTCCACGTCCTCGCCGGACGCGCTGTGGGACGTGCTCGATGGCGCCACGAGCAGACCCCGGGTGGAGCGCGCGCTCGACCTCCTTCGCTCCGGCGATGTCGCCCAGGTGTGGTGGTCCCTCCATGCGGCGGCAGGAAGCGGGAGCGTCCCCGTTCGATTCGTAACGCTCACCCGGAACGGCGAACCACACGCGCCGCCGATGCACTGCACCGTGCAGTCCGGCGCGCTGTCGCCGCTGCAGGGTGACGCGCTGGCCGGCGCCGCGGCCGCGCTGGCACGTGCGTCGGGAAGCGAGCGAATTGCACAGGAGCTCTCACAGCAGCTTCTCCGTACGACCGCCTGCGACGCGGTGGTGGTAGCGCTCGACGATCCGCGGAGCGGCGACCTCACGATCGCGCACGCGGTCGGCTTCCCGCGCGAGGCGCCGCACGCGCGGCTCCGCGCGCGGTGGCTGGACGCCGTGGAGCTGGGGCTCGCCACCGCCGCCGCGGTCGAGGGGTTCGAGATCACGCTCCCGCTGGAGGACGCCGATCCGGCCGCGCGCCGGGGAGCGTGCACGCTGCGGTGGGGCGCCGATGCCGCCCCGGACACGCGTGCGCTCGCTCCGCTCGCCCATGCCCTGGTGCGCGTGGCGACCGCGGCGCTGGAACGCGATCGCACGGAGCAGCGTGCGAGCGACCGCCGCCGCGCGGCCACCGTCGCCGCCACCGCGGGGAGCATCGGCGCCGAGCTGCGCAACCAGATCGTGGGCGTCTCGTCCGCGGCGCAACTGCTCCGCTACCGCGCGGCCGAAGATCCGGTGATGGAGCGGAACGTGGGGCGCGTGCTGCGCGACGTGGAACAGCTCAACGCACTCGCCAACGCGCTGCAGGAGCTCGCGGCGCCGCACGCGCTGCGTCTCACGCCCATGGACCCGGATGCGGTGTGGGACGACGTGATCGAAGGGCACCGCGGCGCCCTGGAGCGCCGGGCACTCTCCCTGGAGCGCACGCGCGCCGCCCATCGCGCGCGCTGCGCGATCGATGCCGCGCGACTGGCGCAGGCGTTCGGGCACATCCTGCGCAACGCCATCGAGGCCGCGCCCGAGGAGAGCACGATCACACTCGCATCGTTCCGCCTGCAGAACGGCGCCTGGCGCTCCGTGCTCCACAACGGCGGGGCGCCCATTCCGCCGGAGCTGCTCCCGCGCGTGTTCGACCTTCTCGTCTCCGGCGTGCCGCATCGCTCCGGCGTGGGACTCGCCCTGACGCGGCAGATCGTGGACGAGCATCAGGGCGCGGTGACGATCGAGAGCGGCCCCGCTGCGGCCGACGGCACGCGCGTGGTGGTCACGCTCCCCGGCACAGCCGACCGCGGCTGACAGCGCGGCGCTCCGCGCGCCGCACCGTCGACGCGTCGCCGCGGAACAGTTATCCTTCCGCCATGGCCGAGTCGGCGGTTTCGCTCCTGCGGGCGCACGCGCGTCACGCCCCGTGGAACGCTCGCGGTCTGGCAGCCCACGCCACCGCGCTCGTCGACGCCGCGGCCATGCGCCCCACGAACGCCGCGGCCCGCGTGTCGCCGAGCGCGCGGGCGGTACGCTACTACGTGGCCAGTGGTCTGCTCGACCGCCCCGAAGGCACCGGCACCGCGGCCACGTACAACTACCGTCATCTCCTGCAACTGCTGCACATCAAGATTCGCCAGCGCGAGGGGCTCACGCTGGATCGCATCAAGTCGGAGATGGTCGAGCAGACGGGGGACGCGATGGAGCGCCGCGTGGCGAGCGCGCTCGCTCCCGCGCTGGGGGCGCGTGCCGACCAGGTCGTGGCCGCAGACGGCGCCGGCGATCACGTCTGGCGCCGTGTGGCCGTAGCGGATGGCATCGAGCTCCACGTGCGCGACGACTCCCCGGCCGCGCACGAGGACGCGCTCATCGCGATGCGCGAAGCGGTGCGCGCAGCACTCGGCCGCGCCGATATCCGGTAGTTCCGCGCGCGGAGTGCCGCTCGCGGCGCGGCGGCTACGGGCGCGACAGGTCGAGCACGAGCCCGCGCGTTCCGCGGCGAAAGCCAGCGCGCGCGAACGACGGCGCATGCGGCGACACCACGGCCGCTCCGCCGTCGATGCGCTCCACCATCACGCGCCCACGCTTCGACGCCGCGCTCCCGTCCTGGAAGAACGCCGCGAGCGCGCGCGCGGCGCCGGTCACCTCCTCGGCACCAAGCGATGGCACGAGGCGGATGCGGCGTCCGCGTCCTTCCGCCAGCATCACCACCTGCCCCGCACGCGTGACGAGCACCGCGCCGCCGCCGCGCGGACGCGCGAGATCCGGCCGCTCGATGTGCTCCGGCAGGTGCAAGCGGTACACGTTCGCGGGATCGGCCGCTGCCATCGCGACGAAGGGTGACGTGTCCGCGCGCTGGACGGGCTGACGCAGCTCTTCCACCGCGTCGGGGAGCGCGAACTGCGCGCCGGCGAGCCCGCGCACGAAGTAGCCGCGACGCACCTCTCCCATGAGCTCCATGCGTCGCAGCTCGCGGTAGATCGCGCGCCACGGCACCGCCGGCCGCTCGCGCCTCCACCAGTCGCGCGACACCACCCCATACCGCTCCAGCCACCGGCGCGCCACGACTCCCGCCTCGCGCTCGAGCGCCTGAGCGTCGTCCTGTCGCTCCGGATACGAGACGAGTGACCATCGTCCCACCCAACCGGCAACGACCTCTCCTTCATCCGGACGCCGCCACTTGGGCAGGCGTCGAGCGCTCGCGCGCCGCTGTACCACCGGCCACGGCTGCGCTCCCTCGCGCACCGTCTGCCACCGTGTGGGATCGGGTGATGGAGCACGCCGCTGCGGGAGCGCGCGCGTGCGCACCACCTCGCGCATCGCCTCGATGCTGTCGTTCGTCGCCAGCCCCGCCGCGGCCAGCTCTCGCAGCGCCTCACGCACCGCCGGGCCGCTCGATCCTGTGGCTTCCTGCAATTCGGCCACGAACGACGCACCGCGCGCGGCGAGCGCGTCCCGCACCGCCACGGCACCGTCGCTGAGCAGGGGAGCAGGGTCCCGCTGCACCCAGGGGGCGATCTCGCCGCGAGGAAGGAGCCGGATGCGACGCAGCGCGAGTGCGCCATCGCGCTCGCCGCTCTCCCCCTCGCCGAGCCAGACCAGCTCGCCCGATGCCGCCATGCGGGGGAGGAGGCGCGTGTCGTATGGACGGATGCGCGCCGAGAGCACGCCGCGCTCCCAGGAGCCGCCCGGAAGCGCCAGGCCGTAGAGCTGGCGGACGATGTCCTCTCCCGCACCCGGTCCGTTGGCCGCGCGTGGCGCCTCAAGGTGCTGCCATCGCTGCAGGAAATGGAGGAAACGCGGCAGCTCCACCGGCTCTACGGAGCGCCGGAAGGCTGCCAGCGCTCGGCGTCGTGCATGCTCCAGCAGCCGGGTCCGGCACCACTCGACATGCGCCGAGCCTCCGCGGAAGCGGCCGCGCACGAGCGCACCCCGCCGTTCCCACAGTTCGAGCTGCTCCGCCACCCACGCCTCCGGCCAGCCGTACCTCTCAGTAACCGCTTGTATGGTTACTACTCCGGCCGCCGTCAGATACCGCGCGAGGATCGTGCGCCGTGCCGCCTCCGGACTGCCGCGCGGCTCCAGGAACGTATCCGGGACTGCGCGCTCCAGCGGCTGCTCGGCCAGATCGGATCCCGCGCGTACCGGCGCGTCCGCCACCCCCGCCACGCCGGAGGCGTACTCCGGGTACAGCTCCACCGGGATCACGCGCCATGCGTCCTCATCATCCCCCGCCGGGAAGCGGATGGCCACCACACGTCCGCCATCCAGGAGCGCGCTCAGCGGGTCCACCCCACGCCGCCACGCACCCGGCTCCGCCACGCGCGCAGCCAGCTCGCGCCGGGAGAGGTCGCCCGCGCGCTCGAGGAGCACGGCCAGCTCGTCCGCGCTCCGTGCGCCCCGTCCGGGCGCGGTGCCCGCGCGGAGCGACACCAGCTCGTCGATCGCGGCCGCCAGTTCGGGGTCCGCCCCCTCGCGCTGCATGAGATCCGACAACATTGCCCGGTCGAGCGAGAGCAGCGCCGCGCCGCGCTCGGCGCGCGGCGTGTCGTCGGCGTACAGCCAGTCCATCACGAAGCCGAACTGCAGCGAGGCGGCGAACGGCGACGCGCGCTCGGTCTCCACCACGTGCACTGCGATCTCCCCGCGCGCCACGCGCGACAGCACGTCGCGCAGGGCGGGAAGGTCGAACGCGTCGTTCAATACTTCGCGGTACGTCTCCACGAGAATCGGGAAGTCGGGGAACTGTCGCACCGCATCCAGCAGATCGAGCGCACGGAGTCGCTGCAGCCAGAGCGGCATGCGGCGGCGCGCGTTCTGGCGCGGCAGGAGCAGCGCGCGCGCGGCGTTCATCCGGAAGCGCGATCCGAAGAGCGACGTGCTCCCCACCCCGTCCACGATGCGCCGCTCCGCTTCCTCCGGAGACAGCTCGAGCAGCGCGTGGATGGGAGCGCGCGTGGCCAGGTCGGGGAGGCGGAGCATGATGCCGTCATCGGTGGTCTGCACCTGGACGGCGGCTCCGCCCAGCGCATCGGCCACGCGGCCGCCGATGGCCATGGCCCACGGCGCGTTCACGCGCCCGCCGAACACCGAGTGCGCCACGATGCGCACGGCGCCCATCTCGTCGCGGAAGTGCTCCACGACCAGCGTGCGCTCGTCCGGCACCACGCCCGTCGCCGCGCGCTGCTCCGACACGTAGCTCCGGAGCGAGCGCATGGCCGCCGCATCGCACGTGGCGCGCACGGTGTGCGCACTGCCGTCATCCGCAGGGAGCGACCGCACCGCGGCTCCGTCGTTCGAGGGTGGCGGTGCGCCGTTCGCGCGCACATCGCGATCCGCGGTGTCCGCGCTCGCTTCCTCCTGGAGCGCGGCGCGCCGGAGGGCGCCGATCCGTGCGCCGAGCGATGCGGCGCGCGCGCCGTACTCGCCGTGCCAGAAAGGCATCCGCGCCGGCGCGCCGGGCGCCGGGGTGACGATCACCCGGTCGTGCTCGATCGCTCCGATGCGCCAGGTGGCCGAGCCGAGCTGGAAGACGTCGCCCACGCGCGATTCGTGGACGAATTCTTCATCCAGCTCGCCCAGGCGCGTGCGGTCGGGGAGGACCACCGCGTACAGTCCACGGTCCGGGATCGTGCCGCCGGAGATGACCGCCATGAGGCGCGCGCCGCGCGAGCCCGACACGCGTCCGCTCACGCGATCCCAGACGATGCGCGGGTCCAACTCGGCGGCGAGCTCGGAGGCGTACTTGCCGGCGAGCATGGCCAGCACGCCGTCGAACGCCGTGCGCGGGAGCGCATGGTACGGGTACGCGCCGCGGATCATCGCGTACAACGCGTCCGCGTCCCAATCGTCCACCGAGACCGCCGCGATGATCCCCTGCGAGAGCACGTCGAGCGCGTTCTGCGGGACGCGCGTTTCCTCCACGTCGCCATCGCGCATCGCATCGACGATGGCCGCCGTCTCCACCAGGTCGTCGCGGAAGGTAGGAACGAACAGTCCGCGGCTCTCCGCACCCAGCGCATGGCCGGCGCGCCCCACGCGCTGCAGCGCGGCCGACACGCGCTTGGGTGACTGCACCTGGATGACGAGATCCACCGCGCCGATGTCGATGCCCAATTCCAGCGCGCTCGTGGCGACGAGCGCGGGGAGCTCACCCGCGCGGAGTGCGCGCTCGAGCGCGAGGCGGCGTTCGCGCGAGAGCGAGCCATGATACGGCCGCGCGACCTCGCGGTCGGCGAGTGCATTGAGGCGCGCGGCGAGCCGCTCCGCCTGTCCCCGGTTGTTCACGAAGACGAGCGTGGTCCGCGCGGTGGCGAGCCGTTCCAGCACGAGCGCGGCCACCCTGGGCCACACGCTGCCGTCCACCCGCGCCAGGTCGGGCACCGGCGATGCGACGTCGAGCGTCATCCGCTTGGTGAGCCCGCAATCCACGATCGTCACCGGCCGGAAGCTTGGCGCATCGTCCGCGCGTGGCGACGCGCATCCTCCCAGGAAGCGCGCGATCTCCTCCAGCGGGCGTTGCGTGGCGGAGAGCCCGATGCGCTGCGCCTCTCTCCGTGCATTCTCCCCCGCCGGCGCGGCGCGCTGCAGCGCGGCCAGGCGCTCGAGCGAGAGCGCCAGGTGCACGCCGCGCTTGCCGCCAGCCACCGCGTGGATCTCATCCACGATGACCACGCGCACCATCGACAGCATGCCGCGCCCACGCTCGGTGGTGAGCAGGATGGCCAGCGACTCCGGTGTGGTGATGAGGATGTGCGGTGTGGTGCGCAGCATGCGCGCGCGGGCGCGGGCCGGCGTGTCGCCCGTGCGCACGGCCACGCGAATCGCGGGGAACGGCTCCCCCGCGCTCTCGAAGCGCGCGCGCAGTTCCGCCAGCGGACGCTCGAGATTCACGTGGATGTCGTTCCCCAACGCCTTGAGCGGGGAGACGTAGAGAATCTGCACCGCGTTCGGGAGCGGCTCCCGCTGCCCGTCGCGGATGAGCGCGTTCAGCTCCCAGAGAAAGGCGGCGAGCGTTTTTCCCGTCCCGGTGGGCGCGAAGATGAGCGTGTGCTCCCCGGAGGCGATGGCCGGCCAGCCCATTCGCTGCGGCGCGCTCGCGGCGCCGAAGCGCTCCGCGAACCAGCTCCGCACCAGCGGGTGGAATGCGGCGAGCGGATCCCCCGCCGTGGCGGGGCGTCCCTCGCCGGTGCGCGAGCGGCGGCGGCGCGCGGGAGACATGAACGAAAGCTGGACGGCCGCGCGCGGAGCGGCTAGAGCACCCGCGCGATGCGGTGCGCCCCCCACTCCTTCACGCGCTCCAACCACCCGCGCCGCGCGAAATTACCCAGCGTGATCTCCGTGGAGAAGCGCAGGTCGGAGAGGAAGAGCGAATCCATCGCCGCGCCGAAGCGCGCGTCCTGCACCAGCAGGTTCGACTCCTCGTTGAACGCCACCGAGCGCGTATCGAAGTTCATCGTCCCCACGGAGGACCATACGCCGTCCACCACCAGCGTCTTGGCGTGAATCATCGTGGGACGGTACTCGTACACGCGCACCCCGGCGCGGAGAAGCCGCTCGTACAGCGCGCGTCCGGCGTAGCGTGTCACGCCGATGTCCGTGTGCTCGCCCGCCGTGAGCACGCGCACGTCCACGCCACGCCGCGCGGCGGCGATGAGCAGCGCCACGAAATCGTCGTCCGGGACGAAGTACGAATTGGTGACGTACAGCGTGTGACTCGCGCCGGCCAGCGACAGGGCGAGAAAGCGCTCGGCCGCGCCGCTTCCCACACCGGGAGACGTGTGCAGCACGCCGGCCAGTTGCGGCACGACGGTGGCGGCCGCCGCGGCTTCGTGCTGCGTGGACGCGCGCTCGGCACGCGGGCGTGTGCGTGCCGGCTCACCGTGCACGGCGGTGGCCGAGTCGCCGGCGAGGAGCGGAAGAGGGAAGAACGCCGGACCGACGAGCAGTTGTCCGGTGGCGTCCAGCCATCCCGCCGCGAACGCCGCCTGCAACTGCATCACCGCCGGCCCGGCGATGCGCACGTTGGTGTCGCGCCATTCGTCCAGGTGGCGGCCGTCGCCCAACCACTTGTCCGCGATGCCGAAGCCGCCGGTGTAACCGATCACGCCATCGATCACGACGGCGCGCACGTGCGTCCGCTGTTGGGAGCGGTGCAGACTGTACCAGTGCACCGGGTGGAAGGCGGCCGACGAGATGCCGGCGGTGTGGAGACTGTCGAGGTAGCCATCGGTGAGGTTCTGCGCGCCGAAGGCATCGTAGAGAAAGAGGACGCGCACACCGGTGTGCGCGCGCGCGCGGAGGATCGCGGCGAGCGTGTCGGCTACGCGTCCCGGCTGCGCGTAGTACATCTCGACCGTGATCGAGCGACGCGCGGCGCGCAGATCGGACCACAGGCGTGGGAAGGTGCCGTCCCCATTGGTCAGCAGCTCCACGGTGCTGCCGGCGGGCATGGCCGTGCGCGTGAGCAGCTCCATGGTGGGAACGAAGAGCGGGTCCGTGACCGCCAGCCGGTGGTCCCGCTCCCCCACCGCGCGGACGCTCTGCAGCCGTGTGCCGCGCGTGATGAAGAGAAACCCGGTGAGCGCGAGCACGAGGATGACGAGCACCGTCGCGGCGAGGGCCGTCAAGCCGAGCGCCGACCGGATCCGGTGTCGATGTGGGTGCTTCCGCTTCGCGATCTCGCTCCGCATCGAGCGCTTCCTCCGCCGCAGCATCACTCCGTGTGCGGCAGCGTGCAACGCAAGTCCGGTTCCCGCACCGCGCGCCTCTTGCCCCGGCCGTCGCGGCGCCGCATGCTCCAAGCGTGACCGCAATACCGGCAGGAGGAGCACCGGGGGCCGCCCCGGCGATGGTGCCCGCTGAGCCGGGGACCTTCGCGGGGCGCACGATGCTCGTGACCGGCGTCGGACGCGCCGGCCAGGTGGGCGAGGCGGTGGCGCGCGAGCTCGCGCGGCGCGGCGCACGCATCATCGCGGTGAGCCGCTCGCCGCACGACGTGGAGGCGCGCGTGAGCGAGCTCCGCGATGCCGGTCACGCGGCCACCGGCATCGCGTGCGACCTCGCGGACGCCCGCGCCGTGCAGGCGCTTGCGCGGCGGATCGCGCGCGACACGGGAGGGCGGCTGGACGCGCTGGTGCATCTGGCCGGCGGCTTCGCGCTGAGTGGCCCGGTGGCCGACGCCGGCATGGAGACGTGGCAGCGCATGCAGTCGATCAACCTCACCACCGCGTTTCTGTGCACGCACGCACTGCTCCCCTGCGTCCGCGAGGCGCGGGGCGCGATCGTGTACGTCGCATCGGCGGCCGCGCTCCCGGGCGGCAGCGCGGCGACGATCGCCGCGTACGCGGCGGCGAAGGCGGGCGTGCTGGCGCTCATGCGTGCGGTGGCGGAGGAGGAACGGCCGCACGGCGTGCGCGCGAACGCCATCGCGCCCGGCGCGATCCGCACGGCATCCAACGTGGCCGCGATGGGCGCCGACGCCGAGTACGTGGAGCGCGACCACGTGGCCGCGGTGATCGCCTTCCTGTGTTCGAGCGCGGCGCACGCGGTCACCGGGCAGGTCATCGCGCTCGCGTGATCGTGCCGCACGTGCGCCGCCCCCGTCTTGCCCCGCTCCCGGCGCTCGGCCACTTTCCTGCGCATGAGCCTCGGGGGGCGTCGCCGGCCCGCATCGCGGACCATCCTGCTCGACCGCTCGCTGGAACGGCTTCCGCTCTTTCGCCTCAGCGATTCGGCGGACGAGATGGCCATCACGTACACTCCCCAGTCCGGCGGGCGCTGGCGCGTGCTCCCCGCGCCCGGCGACCGGCTTCCCGGAACGTTCGACCAGGACGTGTACGTCGAGCTGTGTCATCGCTATCACGAATGCCACGCACCATCCAACGGGACGATCGCGTTCACGCTGCACGCCTTTCTGCGATCCATCGGCCGGCGCGTGGATGGGCGAACGTACGAGCAGCTTCGCTCGGCGCTCACTCGACTGGAGCGCACGACGCTCGAGTCCCAGGGCGCGTACGCGGCGGCATCGGGCGACGCGATGGAGGGACAGTTCACCGTGCTCACGTCCGTCGTCATTCAGCGCCGGCGCCTTGCGGAACGCGAGCAGCTCGCCCTGTTCGCCTCCGTGGCGGCGTCGGAGCCGGGCGAGGCGCAGGTGACGCTCTCGCCCGTGCTGCGCGCCAACATGAGCGCCGGGTGCACCACCGCGCTCTCCGCGGCGCGCTACCTCGCGCTCACGTCGCCCGTGGCGCGCCGGCTGTACCGGCTGCTGGAGGTCGCGCGCGCCGATGGCACGCTCGTCTGGCGCGTCGCGCTCGACGAACTCGCGGCCATGCTGCCCCTGGCGCAGCGGTATCCGTCACACCTGCAACGCGTGCTGCAACCGGCGCACGAGATGCTGCTGGCCGCCGGGTTGCTGCGCGACGCAGCCGTTCGTCAGCACCAGCGGGAGTGGTTCGTCGACTATGCGCTGTCCCCGCGGAGTGCGTAGGTTAGCCTGATCCTTGCAACGTTCGTCGCTCCCTCGTCACCTCTCTCCGGAGAAGATCCATGGCTACCAAGCTCGACAAGACGCTGAAGCGCGAGATCGACATTGACGGACAGCCGTACATGGTCGCCATCTCGCCCGAAGGCGTCAAACTCACGCAGAAGGGTTTTCGGAAGGGGCGGGAGATGACGTGGAAGGCGATGTGGCAGAGCGGTGAAGCCGAGGCGGGCGGAGCGCCGGGCGGAATGTCGGGCGGCATGTAGCCGCCGCCCGCGCGGTGCGGGGCGGCCCCGCGCGTCGTGCCGCCGTCGTCCCGCACCGGGGTCACCGGAACGTTTCGCGTGGCCGCACGTATGCACCCTGTTGTAGATTTCGTCGTCTCTCTCACCCTGGTGTCCTATGCCGCGCCTTCGCCCTCGCCTCCTTGCCGGAGTGCTCATCCTGCCGCTGCTCATCGGCGGCTTCGTCATGCAGGAGCGCGCGAGCCGCGATGGCGCCCGCTTGTTCGACCAGGTGCTCTCGCTCGTCTCGAACCGATTCGTCGACACGCTCGACGCCGGCGCACTGTACGAGAAAGCGGCGCGCGGTCTGGTCCAGCAGCTCGATGATCCGTACTCGGAGTTGTTCACCCCCAAGGAGCTGCAGCGCTTCTCCACCACCTCCACCGGACACTACGGCGGCGTGGGGATGCAGATCGAGAACCAGGAAGGCGAGATCGTCGTCGTCCGCGTCTTCCCGAACACGCCTGCCGAAGCCGCCGGCGTGATCGAAGGCGATCGCATCGTGAAGGTGGACACGGCCGCCACGCGCGGGTGGAGCACGCAGCAGGTCTCCGACGCGCTGCTCGGCACGCCGGGCACCCAGGTGAACGTGACCTTCGCGCGCCCGGGCGTCACCGAACCGATCCCACACCGGATCACCCGCGCCATCATCAACATCCCCGCCGTGCCGTACGCCATCATGCTCGATGGCAAGGTGGGATACGTGCCGCTGCAAACGTTCAACGAGACCGCCGCGGACGAGCTGCAGGCGGCCACGTCGCAACTGATGCAGCAGGGCGCCAAGGGGGTCATCGTGGACCTGCGCGACGACCCGGGTGGCATCCTGGAGCAGGCGCTCTCCATCGCCGACTTCTTCCTGCGCGATGGCCAGCCGATCGTGAGCGTGCGCGGACGGCAGGGGCTGGACCAGACGTACGTCGCGCGGAGCCACCGCCACATCGCCGATCTTCCCCTCGTCCTCCTCGTCAACGGACGGACGGCATCGGCATCGGAAATCGTGGCGGGCGCGCTGCAGGATCACGATCGCGCGCTCGTGGTCGGCACCACGTCGTTCGGAAAGGGACTCGTCCAGACGGTCTTCCAGCTCGATGGCGGCTACGCGCTCAAGATGACCACGGCCAAGTGGTACACGCCGAGCGGACGGCTCATTCACCGTCCACGGAATCCGCAGACGCTCGCCGCGATCGATGAAACGCCCGACTCGCTCGAGTCCGATTCGGTCAAGGCGGCGCGCCCCGTCTTCCACTCGGACGCGGGTCGCGTGGTGTACGGCGGCGGCGGCATCACACCGGACCTCGTCGTCGCGCCCGACACGGCCAGCACGGCGGAGCAGGAGTTCGGACGCGCCATCGCGCCCAAGCTCGGCGTCGTGCGCGCCACGCTCTACAGCTACTCGCTGGAGCTCAAGCCGCAGGTACAACCGTTCTTCACGGTGAAACCCGAGTGGCGCGCCGAGTACGTGCGCCGGCTCCGCGCGGCGGGAGTGGAGATCACCGACGACCAGGTGCAGGCGGTGGGTGGACTGCTCGACCGGATGCTCGCCAACCAGGTCACGCGCCTCGCGTTCGGCGACTCCACCGAGACGCGCCGCTCACTCCGCGCCGGCGAGGACAAGCAACTCGAGCGTGCGGTCGACGCGCTGCGGAAGGGAGAGACGCAGAAGGATCTGTTCGCCTCCATGATGCACGGCAAGCCGCAGCAACACTGACGCTCGCCATCACGCACGGCACGCGCGGCGCGGCCTGGCGAGGTCGCGCCGCGCGTGCATCTCCCCCTCTCCCCGCCGCCGCCCGGCTCCCGCGCTCGGTCCGCGATCGCGCCGTGCGACCAGGGACGCAGCAGGCGGCACGCGGAGTGGCGGGACGGTCCGCCGCGCCAGTAATATCAGCGGTGTCTTCCTCCGGGAGTCCTCATGGCCGGTCTCATCGTCCTCGCGGTCCTCATCTTCTTCGCCGGCTCGCTGGTCGCCAGCTCGATCAAGATCATCGGCCAGGCCGAAGTGATGGTGATCGAGCGACTGGGCCGCTTTCATCGCGTCGCACGCTCCGGGCTGAATTTCCTCATCCCGTTCGTCGAGCGCGCGAAGGCCATCGACACGCGCTTCTTCGAGGCGGACGTGAGCGGCGTCAAGCGCATCACGGCCAGCTCCACCACGCGCATCGATCTCCGTGAGCAGGTGCTCAACTTCCCGAGCCAGCCGGTGATCACGAAGGACAACGTCACGATCGACATCGACGCCGTGCTGTACTACCGCGTGGCCGATCCGCAGAAGGCGACCTACGCGGTGCAGAATCTGCCGTACGCGCTCGAGACGCTCACGCGCACCACGCTGCGCAACATCGTGGGCGAGATGGAACTCGACCAGACGCTCGCCAGCCGCGAAGTGATCAACCGCCGGATGCGCGAGGTGATCGAGGAAGCATCCATCGGTTGGGGGGTGGACGTGACGCGCGTCGAGCTGCAGGCCATCGAGCCGCCGCGCGACATCCAGCAGTCCATGGAGCTGGTCATGAAGGCGGAGCGCGAGCGGCGCGCCGCGGTCACCCAGGCGGAGGCGGTGAAGCGCTCGCAGATCCTGGAGGCCGAAGGCGTGCGCGAGTCGCAGGTGCGGCGCGCGGAAGGCGAGAAGGACGCAGCCATTCTGCGCGCCGACGGACTGGCGCGAGCGCGCATCGCGATGGCCGACGCCGAAGCGGCGGCCATCGAGAAGATCGCGAGCGCGCTCCCCGAAGGAGAGGTGGCCATGTATCTCCTCGGACTCAAGTATCTCGAGGCGCTGCCCAAGGTGACCGCCGGCGCGGGGACGACGATCTTCCTCCCCGCGGAAGCCTCCGGCGTGATGGGCGCGCTGGGCGGGCTGCGGCAGTTGCTCGCTGCCCAAGCGGGGGATGCCACGCGTACGAGCTCCGGCGGCCGCGCGTCGAGCTCGCGTCCGTCCCATGCCGCTCGGCCCGAGGGGCAGTCGTACTCCGCCCAGCTCCCGGCCGCCTCATCCGATTCCGAGGGATCCTGAGCGTGGCCGCCATCTCGCGCGAGCGAGCGGCGCGCATTGCCCGCTCGCATCCGTGTGAGCAGTGCGGCGAGTTCAGCTACAAGAAGGTCACCGTGAAGCCCGCCACACCGGAGCACCGGCGCGAGCTGGGCGAGGCGTGGCACGCCTCGCTCGTCTGCGGCGTCTGCGGCGCGCACATCGAGATGGGGATCGACAAGGAGGGAGACATCCTGTACGCCGGCTGAGCGCGCAGCTCCGCACCGCGGGCCTCGAGAGCCGCTCGCCGTCGTCATTCCCACGCGTCCCGCGCGTGCCGGACGGGGCGCCCTGCCCAAGGGCGTCGTCCACACCTCTTGCGGCCGCTGCCGGTCCTTCCAGTTTTGGGACCCATGCCGCCGCTCGACTTCCCCCGCCTCCAGACCGGCGACCGGATCAACCACGAGCTCCGCGTGGTCGAACGCCGCGAGCTGCGGAAGCGCGATAACGAGCCGTACATCGTCCTTACACTCGGCAATGCCACCGGCCAGATCGACACCGGCCCCATCTGGCTGGACAAGCTGGACAGCGGCTGGGCCGATGGAGCAGTGCGGGGCGCGGTGGTGCAGGCCATCGGGCACGTGAGCGTCTACGACGGCAGAGGGACGAGCAAGCGGCAGCTCGAGCTCACCGCTCCGCTCCGTGCGCTGCCGCGCGACGGTCTCCGGTTGGACGACTACCTTCCGGCCATCGACGGCTCGACGACCAGGCTATGGGACCGCGTCGATCGCTTCCGCGCGGAGCTCGACTCGCCGACGCTCCGTCGCGTGGTGGATCTCTTCTTTGCCGACGACGCCTTCCGCGTCCGCTTCGAGCGCGCGCCGGCGTCCATCGGCGGGCATCACGCCCGGGTGGGCGGGCTCCTGCTCCACGTGTACGAGGTGGCCTACATCGGGCGTGAGACGGCCAGGGTCATGCGCGCGAACGCGGATCTCGTCGTGGCCGGCGCGCTGCTCCACGACATCGGGAAGACGGAGACGTACGACGCGTCGTGGGAAGGCTTTGTCCGCACGCCCTGCGGACACCTGGTCGAGCACGTGGTGATGGGATGCCTCATGCTGGAGCGGGCCATCGCTGCTCTTGGCGAGCCGGTCTGCTCCGAGGGACAGTTGCTCGAGCTCCAGCACCTCATTCTCTCGCACCACGGCGAGCCGGAATTCGGAAGCCCGGTCCGCCCGCTCACCCCCGAGGCGGAGATCCTGCACTGGGCCGACCAGGCGTCGGCCAAGTCGAGTGACGTCATCGAGGGGTTGGCCGACGAGGAGGCGTTCCGCGACGGCGGCGAGTTCGGGGACCGGCAGCGGCTCTGGCGGGTAAAGCGCTCCCTCTGGCGCCGGAGTCACGACTGGAGCTGACACCCCCTGCGGCGCCGGCCGGACGGCGCCCGTTCCGCCCCTTTCGAACATCCCTGACCCACCAAACCGCCGCCGGAAGGAACGTTTTCTTGGCGAGCAGGTACTAGGGATTGCCAGGCTGACTCGAGCGGCGTAGGCGCCACCGCCGGAGGCGGAGCGCGCACGAGCCTCCGCGGGCACTGGAGCCCAGCGGCTGCCCATTGGGTGTTTTCGCGCCCCTGGTGAGAGCGATGCCGCCCGGAGTCAGCTTCGTTCGGGGATGAAGGCCCTCCTCCGCACAGCGAGTGTGGGTTCGGTAAGCGGTTCGCGCACACGCCCATGTGCGCCGCGCTGCCGTCCACGGCTCGGTTCGGTGGCGAGGTGCACAACTTGGAGAGCACATGCGCAAGCCACGTCCCGCCACGTACAACCCAGCGCAGGCGCTGCAGCTCATTTCGAGCGACCGCAACGGTCACGCGCTCAGCTGTCCCTCCTGTGCCGGTGAGATCGCCCGGCATCCGAACATCGTTCCTCCCCCGCCGGGGCTGCAGGTCACCCTGCGGTGCGTCCGGTGCGGCCGGCTGGCCCGCTACATCACCGGGGCCGGCGCCGCCTGAGGGCGGACCACCCTCGAGAGGGCTCCGCGTCTCCCGCTCTCCGGTAGCCGCGCACCCTGCCGCCGTGCAGGGTGCGCGGCTTCGCGCCTGCCCGTCGCGCTGGCGCCCCTCTTGCCCGCTAGGTTTGCGGACCACACATGTTTATCTTTCGGCACGTTCAATGATCACGATTGAGCAGCCTGGGACCGGATGACCGAGCCCAATTCGCTCAGGCGGGATCACGCATCACCAAGATCGCCCCTTGATGGGGAGAGGTAAGGCATTATGTCTCGTATCAATGGCACCGTGAAGTGGTTCAACGACGCGAAGGGTTTCGGGTTCATCTCCCGCGAGGGAGGCCCGGATGTGTTCGTCCACTTCAGCGCCATCCGTGGCTCGGGCTTCAAGTCCCTGTCCGAAGGCGACCAGGTCTCCTTCGAGATCGTTCAGGGGCAGAAGGGCCCCCAGGCTGCCGAGGTCGAAAAGGTCTGATCCCACCTTTCGGCACATCTTCACCACGCCCCGGCTCTTCGGAGCTGGGGCGTCGTGCATCCGGCCCGGTCGGCACCGGACTTGCCCGTTCTCACGATGCCCCTGCTGGTCATCTGCGACTCTGATTCCCGGAAGCACGACGATGCCGTCGATCTGGAAGGGCACGCTCGCGTTCGGCCTGGTGAACATTCCGGTGGAGCTCCGCACGGCGGTTCGCAGCGATCATCTGAGCTTCCGCCTGCTTCACGCCGATGATCTCTCGCCCGTACGCTATGAGCGCGTGTGCCAGGCAGAGGGAGAGCCCATTCCGTGGAGCGAGATCGTGAAGGGCTACGAGTACGCCAAGGGGCAGTTCGTCGTCATGACCGACGACGACTTCAAGGCTGCGGCGCTCGAAACCTCTCGCACGCTCGAGATCACCGACTTCGTGAACGAAGCGGAGATCGACACACGCTACTTCGAGACGCCGTACTATCTCGTTCCCACGAAAGGCGGTGAACGCGCGTACGCACTCTTGCGCGAGGCGATCCGCCGCTCGGGCGTGGTGGGGATCGGCAAGGTGACGATCCGGCAGAAGCAGCACCTGGCCGGGATCCGTGTGGCCGGCGATGCGCTGGTGCTCGAGCTCATGCGCTTCCAGCACGAGTTGATCGACGTGACGGAGCTCGATCTCCCGAGCCGCGATGCGGTGCGACCGCAGGAGCTGAAGATGGCGGAACAGCTCATCGCGGGATTGGCCGAGCCGTTCGATCCGTCGAAGTACACGGACGAGTACCGCGCGAATCTGTGGCGCATCATCCAGGCGAAGATGGAAGGGGCGGAGATCGAGCTGTCGCCGGCGGCGGCGGCGCCGCGCGAGGCCCAGGTGATCGATCTCATGTCGCGTCTCCGCGAGAGTCTGGAGCGGCAGCGTGGACGCACCGCCACCGTACGCGCGCCACGCAAGAGCGCCGCTGCGCGCGAGCGGCGCTCCACGCGGACACGCCGGCGCCGCTCGGGGTGAGCGGAGCGCGGCCATGACGAAGCGACGCGCGCCCACGCGCCCCCTGGCCTCGTACCGGAAGAAGCGGAACTTCGCGCGCACACCGGAGCCCGCCGGAGATACGGCGGCGCATCGCGCGCACACACGATCGTCCGACCGCCGTGCGCCGCTCCATTTCGTCATCCAGAAGCACGCGGCCAGTCATCTGCACTTCGATCTGCGACTCGAGCTGAACGGCGTGATGAAGAGCTGGGCCGTTCCGAAGGGACCCAGCCTCGACCCCACCGTCCGCCGCCTGGCCATGCAGGTGGAGGATCACCCCATCGAGTACAACACGTTCGAGGGGACCATCCCGCAGGGCGAATACGGCGGCGGCACCGTGATGCTGTGGGATCGCGGGACGTACGAGCCCAACGATGTTCCACCGGGCACGAGCGCGACGTCGGCGCTGGAGCGCGCGTACGACGCGGGGAAGCTGGATATCACCTTTCACGGCGAGCGGTTGCGTGGATCGTGGGCGCTCGTGCGCATGCGTCCGCGATCCTCGCACCGCGACGACGGACGTGCGCAGTGGCTGCTGATCAAGCACCGCGACGCGTTCGCGTCCGCCTCGCGCGACATCGTGCGCGAGGTCACGACATCCGTGGCTACCGGACGCACCATGGAAGAGATCGCCTCCGGCGCATCCGCCGGCGCATCCGCCGGCGCATCCGCGACGCGGCGTCCGACCGCGAAGCGCAGCACGCGCGTTCCCGCAGCGCCGCGCGCCGCACGCGCGCCGGCACACGGCCGGCGCCCCTCGCGATCACTCGAGCGCGAGATCGCGCGACACGCGCTGCAGCCCATGCTCGCGCGCGTGGCCTCCGACGTTCCGACGGGGGGCGGGTGGACGTTCGAGCCCAAGTACGACGGCATTCGTGTGCTGGCGTATGTCACCACGGACGCGGTGTCGCTGGTCACGCGCAACGCCAGGGACAAGGCCGCGCAATTTCCTGAAGTCTCGGCGGCATTGCGACAGCTTGCCGCACGAGCCCGGCGCGCGCTCGTGCTCGACGGAGAGATCGTCGCCCTCCGCAACGGCGCACCGGCACGCTTCCAGGAACTACAGCAACGCATGGGCGTGAAGGACGCGCACGCGATCGCCACGCTGGAGCGCGAGATGCCCGCCGCGCTCGTGGCGTTCGACCTCCTGGTCGACGGCGCGGACGTGCTGCTGAACGAGCCGTGGGAGGAACGGCGCGCGCGACTGGAGAAGCGCCTGTCCAAGCGAACATCGACCCACCTGCTGCTGGGAGAAACCGTCCCCGGCGACGGGCAGGAGATGCTCGAGCGTGCGCGTGCCGCCGGGTGGGAGGGAATCATCGCGAAGCGCACCGACGCGCCGTACCAGCCCGGCGCGCGCAGCGATACGTGGCTCAAGCTCAAGGTGCAGTACCGCCAGGAATTCGTCGTGGGCGGCTACACCGAGCCCCGCCGCTCGCGTACCTACATCGGCGCGTTGCTCCTCGGCTACTACGATGGCGATCGGCTCATCTATGTCGGGCACACCGGCGGCGGCTTCACGCGTGAGCAGCTCGAGACGATGTACGCACGGCTGCATCCGCTGGAGCGCAAGACGTCGCCGTTCACCGAGAGTCCCAAAACCAACGAACGGGCGCACTGGGTGCGCCCGGAGGTGGTGGTGGAGGTGAAGTTCAACGAGTGGACGGCCGACGGAAAGCTGCGCCAGCCGATCTTCCTTGGCGTGCGCGACGACAAGGATCCGCGCGACGTGGGGCTGGAGCCGCGGAGTGTGCAGGACTCCGGGCGCCGAGCCGCCCGCCGGAGGACACACGCCGCGGCGCGAGCGCGGACCGCGCCCGCGTCGAAGCGCCGGCGCGGCCGCAACGCGACGGGCGGCGCACCACGCACCGCGCGTCACTCCGCGGCCGAAGCGATCGCGGCGCAGCTCGATGCCATCGAGCATCGCGGCGGCGACGGGACGCTACGCCTCGCGCAGGGGAAGGCGCTGAGCGTGACCAACCTCGACAAGGTGTTCTTCCCGGGCGAGGGGATTACCAAGGGCGATCTCATGCGCTACTACGCCCAGGTCGCACCGTCGCTCTTACCGGTGATGCGTGACCGGCCGCTGGTGCTCAAGCGCTTTCCGGACGGCATCGAGGGAGAGACGTTCTTCCAGCAGAAGGCCCCGGAGCACGCCCCCGATACAGTTCGCGTGGAGCGCGTGGACGCGGAAGGGCAGGGGCAGCAGGACCGCCTCGTAGGCGGAGACCTCGCCACGCTGCTGTACTCCGTCCAGCTCGGGAGCATCTCCGTCGATCCGTGGCACTCGAGGATTCAATCGCTGGATGCAGCGGACTACACCATTCTCGACCTCGACCCCGGGCCGCGCGCACCATTCCGGCGGGTGGTGGAGGTCGCCTTGATGGTGCGCGAGGTGATGGATGCGCTCGGCGTGCGCGGCGCGGTGAAGACCTCAGGAGCCACCGGGCTGCACATCGTCCTCCCGATGCCCGCGCGAACGTCGTACGAGACGGCGCTGTTGGCGGCGCAGGTGATCGCGACGCGCGTGGCGGCGGCACATCCGCGCGAGGCGACGGTCGTGCGGGCAGTCGGGGACCGTCCGCCGGCCGCCGTGTACGTGGACTACCTGCAGAACGTTCGGGGGAAGACGGTGGCCGCGGCCTATTGCGTTCGGGCGCGTCCTGGCGCAACAGTGTCGGCACCGCTGGAGTGGAGCGAGCTCGTCCCCGAGCTGGAGCCCCGAAGCTTCACGCTCCACACCATGCCGGCTCGGCTGGCTACGATGGGAGATCTCTGGGCGCGCGCCATGCGCCGGCGCAACGCGGCGAGCGCGCTCCACCGGATTTCCGGCGTGCCGTCACGTGGCTGAGAGTCGGTGATGCGCTCCGCGGTGGATGCATCACGGCACGCGCGCCACGCGCCGGTACGGCGCGGAGGGGGAGGCATGGACGACATCAAGGTCCTGTACTCGCGAGAGCTCCCCGGAGGGGGGATGGTGCTGATCGAAGCGGTCCCCACCGCCGACGGCCCGCACCGCGCGCGGCTCTGCGTGGAGCGCCGGAGCGACGTCCGGCGGCGGAGCGGCCACGCGCCACCGGTGATCGCGGAATTCGAGGCGTCCACGCGCGCCCAGGTTTTTCAGCGCCTCTACGAGCTCGCCTCGGACAATGTCGCATTGGCGCGGGCGCTCATCCAACGGCTCGGCCCGGCGGAATCCGGGCGCGCCATGCCCGGCGAGTTGCGATAGGTCTGCTCTACCCCGCGAGCCCTTCGAAGCGGACGCCGCGGTGCACGCTCCGGCGCTTGCGCGGTGCGTAGCGGAAGAGTTGCGCCGGACGACCACGTCCCTCGCTGCGCCATTCGTCGGTGGGCTCCACCAGCCAGGCCGCGTGCAACGCGCGCCGGAAGCTGGCCTTGTGCAGGCGACGCCCCAGTAGCAGCTCGTAGACTTCCTGGAGCTGCGTGAGGGTGAACGTGGGGGGGAGGAGGTGAAAGGCGATGGGCGCCTGATCCATCCGCTCCCGCACCTGCCGCAACGCCGCGCGGACAATGTCCCCCTGTCGCGGAGCCAGCGCGGGAAGATCGTCCGCCGGTATCCAGGCAGACCGCGGCTCGGCGCCCGTGACGGCCTCCGCCAGCAGCCCGTAGAACGCCACCGATACGTCGCTCTCCGACGGGTGGCGCTTGGCACTGAAGGCGCCCACCTGCTCCAGCCACGCCGGCGCCCGTCCGAGCGCCTGTGCCGCAACGCGGTGCGCGATCTGATCGAGCGCCTGCCCGCGCTGCGCCGACGCCCACGGCAGCTCCCATCGCTCCCGAGCCCGCGGCGCACGGGCCCGGACGAGGAGGATGCTCAACTGGCGCTGGAGTGGTGCGAGGAGGACGACGTCGACGGACAGCGCGACGCCAGCAGTCCCGGAACGGGACGACGGAGGGGAGGAGCGCTCGCGCATGCCGCGCGAATTATTCACAATCCGCGACTAATGTCAACCCCCACGAGCACCAGATAGTACCAGGGCGCTACTAAATAGAGGAATTGGTCGCGCGGCGCGACAATACTGACGATTCCCCGGGAGATCGTCAAGCACGACGTGCACGCTCGCCGTTCGGAACGCACTCCGCGTGCCCGAACGACACGACGGCGCCAGGATGACGACAGCCGGCAACACCCGGCCCGCCGGCTGCGCCGACGCGCCGTCAGTGCAGCGCCGCGCGGGTGGCGCCGCTCGCGTACGGAGCTGCGTCCGGAATGGTGATCGGCAGCTGTCCCGTGATCGGCGCGACGCCGAGAATGGCGCGTGCCGCGGCACGCTGCGAAACCGGCGCACCGCCCCACCCCACCACGTAGACCGGCACGCTCGGAATCTGCCGCAGCAGGTACGGATTCCCCATCGCGACCACGATCGTCGGCCGGCCACGCTCCACCAGTCCGCGCACGAACGCGGCGAACGCGCGTGGCGCCGAGAGTTGCGTGGCGTTCCACGCGTGCGCCACGTACGAGCTCACGAGCACCACGTCCGCCGAATCGGCCGCCGCACCAAGCGCGGCGAAGCCGGCCTCCGGCGCGGCGGCGTCGATGAATGCCGACCGCAGCCGCGGAAAGACGCGGCGAAGCTCCGTGTCGAAGGTGACGCCGGCGCCGAGATCGCTCCGCAGAGCCAGCGTCACCGAGAGCACGCGCGTCTCTGCCCGGCGCGCGCCGATGGGAACGAGTCGCACCGAGTCGCGCACGAGCGTGATGGACCGCGCGGCAATGCTGTCGGCAAGCGCCACGTGCGCCGAGTCGCCCACGATGCGTCGCACCGCATCGAGATCGACGAGCCGCTGCCGCACGACGCCGGCGTGCCACTTGGCACCGAGGATACGCCGCACCGATGCGTCCAGGCGCGCCTCGTCGTAGTCCCCGCGCCGGACGCCATCCACCACGGCGTCGATCGTCTGCGACACGCTCACCGGTTGGATGAGGACATCGATCCCCGCCGCCACCGCGCGGCGCGCCGCCTCCGCAGCGCCGTACCGGTCGATGACGCCGCGCATGTCCATGGCATCCGATATCGTCAGTCCGTCGAATCCCATCTCCCCGCGCAGCAAGCCCGTGATGACGCGTGCGGACAGCGTGCCCGGATCGCCGCTGGGGTCGAGCGCGGGCATCGCGCCGTGGAAGGACATGATCGCGCCGACGTGCGCCGCGATCGCGCCGCGGAAGGGGACGAGCTCCACACTGTCCAACCGCTGTCGCGTAACGGACACCACGGGAAGCGCGAGATGCGAATTGGTCCGCGTGTCCCCGTGTCCGGGGAAGTGCTTGCCGGTAGCGATCAGACCGCCGGCTTCCGCGCCGCGGATGAACGCCGCGCCGAGCCGCGCGACCAGCTCCGGGTTTTCCCCGAACGACCGGGTGTTGATGACCGGGTTGTCCGGATTGTTGTTGACGTCGAGCACCGGAGCGAACGCGATCTGGATTCCGAGCGCTCGTCCCTCCTCTGCGGTGGCGCGCCCCAATCGATAGGAGAGACTGCTGTCTCCCGAGGCGCCAAGCGCCATCTGCGGCGGAAAGAGCACCGCGCCGCCAAGATCGACCGCGTTGGGGAGGAAGTAGCCACCGCGCGCGCGGAAGCCCGCGCCTGCCTCGAGATCGGCGCCGAACAGGAGGGGAACGCCGCTGGCGCGCTGCAGCGCGTTGGTCTTCTGCGCGATCTCGAGCGGCGAACCGATCGAGATGATGAAGCCTCCGACGTGCTGCTCGGCCACGTCGGCCAGCGTGCGGCGCCACGCCGGGGCGTCCTCGGCGACGTAGTCGCCCAGGATCTGCGGCCAGACCATCTGCGCCGCTTTGTCGCGCACGGTGAGTTCGGCGAGCACGGAATCCACCCAGCGCGCACTGTCGCCAGCCTGTGCGCGCTGCCGCTCCGTGCTGGCAGGCACTGCCGGGGCGCGCGCGAGCTCGTGACCGCTCGCGCCGCCACAGCCCGCCGCGGCGGCACCGACGAGCGTCGCCACGGCCGCCCATCGACAGGCGGACGAGCGCGCGAGCCGCGAAGCGATGCTCACGAGTCGTGTACGAGTTGGGCCGGCAGGCGCGCTGCGCGCGGGCCGCGCGGCCTGCGCGTGTGCTCCGCCGGGCGCGTCACGCACTCACCAGTTGATGGTGCCCTGGCGGGTAGTGTCGACCTCCTCCTGGGCGCCCGCGCGAAAGAGGAACGCCTCCATGTTGCGCGTGAGGAAGGTCCGCGCCTGCGGATCCATCAGGTTGAGACCGTAGTGATTGATGAGCATGGTCTGCTGGCGGAGCCACAGTTGCCAGCAGGATGCGCAGATCTCCGCGAGAGCCCGCGCGCCGAGCGCGCCGGGGAAGGGAGATCGATCGAGCCCCGCGCGCGTCTCACCGCAGCGGGCGCAGGTAACGTCAGCCATGGAACGCTCCAACTCTCCAGGGCGCGATGCGCCGTGCGCGCACCGCGGCAGCCCGGTTACACGATGTCGTGGTGGCGGACCGGCCCCGCACCCCGGAGCCGTACCGGCTCAGCGTGCGTAGCGAACCTTGGCCAGCCCGAACAGCGCCAGCAGCCGGATGTACAGCCAGCCGACGTCGAACTCGAACCACCGCGCCTTGAACTTCGCCGAATGCGGGTCCGCGTGGTGGTTGTTGTGCAACTCCTCTCCCGCCAGCCAGATCGCGATGGGGGAGATGTTCCGGCTCTCATCCTTCACCTGGAAATTGCGATAGCCCAGCGCGTGTCCCACACCGTTCACGATGCCGGCGGCCCAGAACGGGATCCACATCATCTGCACCCCCCACACCAGCGGGCCGACGAAGAATCCGAACAGGTAGATGTCCACGCCGAGCATGATCACGATGCCGAGCCAGTTCACGCGCTCGAGCACCCACCGTTCCAGCCAGTCGTTCGGAGTCCCCTTGCCGTACTTCTCGAGAATCCCCGGCTGGCGCACGGCCTTCCGATAGTAGAACGCCCCTTTGAGGATGATGTTCCGCAGTCCTTCGAGCAGCGGGCTGTGCGGATCACCTTCCCGATCGGCGAACGCGTGGTGCTTGCGATGGCAGGCGACCCATTCCTTCGTCACGATCGCGGTCGAGAGCCACAGCCAGATACGCATCGGGATCTCGGCCAGTTTGTTGAACGTCACCCCGCGGTGCGTCTGCGACCGGTGCAGGAAGAGCGTGACGCAGACGTTGGTGAGGTGGCCGGCGACGAGGATGAACAGGATGGGCTTCCACCACGCCGAGGCCCAGCTTGCGAAGGATGGCATTACCGGGATCGCTCCAGGAAGACGGTCATGAGTGCCGAGCACGGCACGCACGGAAACGGCCCGGCCACCATGCTCGCTGGAGGCCGGGCCGACGGATGCAATCTACATGCATCGGGGCACGGACGCCACGGAGCCGTTCACATCGGGGGCGGTCGGGAAGGCGCGACGGTCCCACCACCTGAGACGACACGATCGGGAGCACCGTCACCGGACCGCGTCGGTCTTGCCCCCTGCCCGGCCGTCCCGTAGCGTGAGCGTGTGGCCAGCAAGACCAAACGCCCGCCGCGTCGCTCCAGTGTTCTGGAGGGATGCGCGACGACCGAAGGGACTGCGCGGTACGCCGCGCGATTCGCCGCGCGGTTCGAGCCGGGGCATTTCCGTCCACTCGGGCCGACCGCGTGCCGCGCGTCGTCGATCGGGCTCGGGACCTACCTTGGCGGGTGTACCGACGACGACGACGCGCAGTACGCCGCCAGCATCGCGCTCGCGCTGGGGAGCGGCATCAACCTGCTCGACACCGCGATCAACTACCGGTGCCAGCGCTCGGAGCGCGCGGTGGGAGCGGCGCTCGCACGGGCCGTGCGCGACGAGCGCACCGCGCGCGACGAGGTGATCGTCTGCACCAAGGGCGGGTACGTCCCGCTCGACGGGGAGCAGCCGACCTCGCGACGGGAGTACGAGGAGTATCTCGACGAGGTGTTCCTCCAGCCGGGGATCATCGACCGTGCCGAGTTGGTGGGTGGCGCGCACTGCATCGCGCCGCGCTTCCTCGAGCATCAGATCGCGCGCAGCCGCGCCAATCTCGGCGTCGCCACGCTGGACGTGTACTATCTGCACAATCCGGAGCAGCAGCTCGACGCGGTGGACCGCGAGTTGTTCCGGTATCGCCTTCGCGCCGCGTTCGAGATGCTCGAGCAGTGCCGCGGCGCCGGCCACATCGTGCAGTACGGATGCGCGACCTGGGACGGGCTTCGCGCGGCTCCCGGTACGCCCGCACACCTGAGTCTGGCCGAGCTCGTACAGATCGCGCGCGAGGTGGGAGGGGACGCGCACGGCTTCCGCGTGGTCCAACTGCCGCTCAACCTTGCCATGTCCGAGGCGGCGCGCGAGGCGACGCAGGAGCTTGCGGGGGGACAGCGCGTCACCGTGCTGCAGGCGGCCGCCGAGCTGGGCGTGAGCGTGATCGCCAGCGCGTCGCTCTTGCAGGCGCGTCTCGCGTCGCATCTGCCGGCCGAGCTGCACCGTGCCCTGCCGGGCCTCGACACCGATGCGCAACGCGCGATCGCCTTCGTGCGCGCGCTCCCCGTCGTGACGAGCGCGCTCGTCGGGATGCGGACGCCTGCGCACGTGATGGAGAATCTCGGCGCCGCCCGCGCGCGGTGAACGCGGAGTCGCGCGCGGCGCATTCCCACCCACTCCGCACGACCAGCGGACGATTCGCCAACCCGTGGCCTGGCGCCGTGCCGCCGCGGGGGCTGGGGTTCCTCCGCTGGGTGCTCACACGCCGCGTGCCCGCGGAGTTGCTCCCGCATGGGATGCCAGGGGCGGAGGCACTGCGCGCACCGGCCATCGCCAGTCCGCACGCCGCGCCCGGTGCGCTGTCCATCACGTGGGTGGGGCACGCGACGGTGCTCGTGCAGACGGGCATGCTCAACGTCCTCACCGATCCCATCTGGAGTGCGCGTGCCTCCCCGGTAGGGTTTGCCGGACCGAAGCGGTACGTGGCCGCCGCGGTGTCCCTCGACGCGCTGCCGCCCATCGACCTGGTGCTCCTCTCCCACGACCACTACGACCACCTCGATGCCGACACCGTGCGCCGTCTCGCGTCCGCGCACCCGAGCGCAACGTGGTTCGCCCCACTCGGAGTCGCGTCGTTGCTGCGCCGACTCGGCGTGGCGCACGTGATGGAGTTGGGGTGGTGGGAGGACGCGCGGGTGGGCGATGCGCTGGTCACCTGCGTCCCCGCGCAGCACTTCAGCGGGCGCTCGCTGCGTGCGCTCGGTCGCACGCTCTGGTGCGGCTGGACGCTGCATGCGGGAGATCACCGGATCTACTTTGCCGGCGACACCGCGTATCATCCCGACTTCGCGGCCATCGCGCGTGCATGCGGCCCGTTCACGGTGGCGCTCCTTCCGATTGGCGCCTATGCGCCGCGCCGGTACATGCGCTCCGTCCACATGGATCCGGACGAGGCGGTGCAGGCGTACACCGAGCTGGCGGCGGCGTTTCGTGGCGCGCAGCCGCCGTGCATGGTGCCCATCCACTGGGGGACGTTCCGGCTCTCCGACGAGCCACTCACCGAGCCGGCTGCACGGCTACGCCGTGCATGGGAGCGTGCCAGGCTCCCGGACGACCGGCTCTGGATGCTGGCGCACGGCGAGACGCGCGCGATCCGCTGATACGCCGGCGCGATTGCCAGTTGCCGTGCGCGCCCCGCATCTTTGCCCGCCACGCGACCCCCGGGAGAGCATCCATGGCGCGACCGAGCAGACGGGACGAGCACGTGCTGATCGTGGAGCAGTGGCTCGACGATCAGATGGCGAACGTGGAACTGGACGGGGAGCGGATGGTGCAGCTTCCGCGCGCGCTGCTCCCGCACGACGCGGCTCCCGATGTCGTGCTGCGCGTGGTGCGTGAGCAGGCGGAGTCGCGCATCGTCGTGGACGCGGAGGGCACGCGCGCCGCTCGGAAGGAGAGCGCAGCCCGGGTGGATCGCCTACGGCGGCGCGATCCGGGTGGGGACGTGTCGCTCTGAGCCGTCGCGCGTCCACGCCGGCGCTGCCGTGCTGCGCGCTCCGGTGCCCGCGCCGCGCGATGCGCACACATCTTGCGCGACGCGGCGCTGTGGGCGGGGTGATGTGCGCACACGGAGCGGCCACCATATCGCGCGGGAGCGAGCCATGCCGACGACCAAGAGACGGGCCCGGAAGAAGTCACGGAACTCCACCGCAAGCCGGCCATCGAGCCGTACATCCGCTCGCGGCCGCGGCACGAGCGCCCGGAAGTCGCGCTCGTCGCGTTCGTCGTCCACGTCGCGCTCCGGCACATCGTCGCGCTCTCGATCCGGCGCGACGTCCAGGTCCACATCGTCGCGCTCGACGGCGCGCAAGAAGTCGGCGACGCGCTCCGCGCATAGCCGGAAGCCGGCCAGCCGGCGTACCGGCACGTCGCCGGTGGCGCGGGTTACGCGCGTCGCGAGCGCGGTGGCAGAACAGGCTGTCGAGGGCGCGAAGCGCGTGGGCGGCGCGGTCGTCGATCTCGCATCGACGGCCGTGGAGAAAGTCACGCCGTAGGGCGATCCAGCCACGCGCGTACAAGTGTCTCCACGTCACCGTGGCCGTAATCCACGGTGAGGATGTGACCGCATCCGCTCCGCCACTCGAGCCGCTTGCTCTCCGCGCCAAGTGCACGGAAGGCGCGCTCCGTGGCGGCGGCGGGGACGCGATTGTCCTCGCGGCACTGCACGATGAGCGTGCGGACACGCACCTGCGGGAGTGCGCGCCGTCCGCGATCCGCCGCCGCGCACAGCTCGGCGATCAGTCGCGGAGACGCGACACGGAACGCGCGGCCGCGCTCCCGCTCCACCGGGTCGAGAATCGAGCGCGCGTCCTCCACGTCCACGTACGGCGTGACGAACGACGCGAGCGGCCACGCGCGCGCGACGGCACGCGCCGCACGTGATGGCTCGAAGTAGGGCGCGAGCAGCACCAGCGCGTCCACGTCGTCGCGGCCCGCGGCGAGCGCGGCCGCCAGTGCGCCACCCAGTGAGAGTCCGACGAGCGAGACGTGAGCGTATCGCTCGTGCAGCTCGTCGAGCGCAGCGCGGGCACCGTCCGCCCACTCCTCCGCGCGCGAACGGACGAACGCGCGCAGCGTACGACCGTGCCCCGGAAGCAGCGGGGCGTACACGTCGAATCCGTGCGCGTACAGATCGTCCGCCAGATACGACAGCGTCTGCGGCGTGTCGGCAAAGCCGTGGAGCAGGAGCACCGCGCGCTCGCGTCCGGGAGCCGTGAGCCGGATCGGCCCCGCGCCGATGATGATGCCGTCGGGCCCGGTCGGAAGCCGCTCCGCAGTCCGCGTCTCCCATCGTCGCGCGGCGAGACGTCGCCAGATCGCGACCGATGCGGCGCCCGCTGTGGCCGTGATGAGTGCTGTGCGACGCGACCGGTCCGACACCCGTCAGTACACGGGGAGCGTGGCGTCCACCTCCGCACGCCACCGCGTGATGCCGCCCGCCATGTGGCACGCGCCAGCGAAGCCCGCAGCCTCGAGCACCTTGAGCGCCGCGGCGCTCCTCCCGCCGCTCTTGCAGTACGCCACCACGGTGTCCGCGCGCGCGTGCTCCAGCTCGCCCGCGTCGATCGCCTGCTGAAGTCGGCCGAGTGGGATGTGCCGTGCGCCGTCGATGTGGGCGATCTCCCACTCGCCCGGCTCCCGCACGTCGAGCAAGAGGAGCGACTCGCCCCGCGCCAACCGCGCCGCTACCTCTGTCGGCGTCAGCTCCCGTGGCGTCAGCTCTCGTGGCGTCACCCGCGGCCCTGCGGCACCTCCACTCGCGCTCACACTCGTGCTCACGTTTGCACTCACGCTCGCGCTCACGCTCGCCAGACCGGGCTGGCAGTAGCCCCCCTCCTCCTCCAACGCCACGAGCTCCGCCCGGCGCCGCCGCTCCCCGGCCGCACTCCGCCCCGCCGCCCCGCAGGTCGGACACTCGGGATCGCGCCGCACCCGCACCGTGCGCACCCGCACCCCGAGTAAGTCCACCAGCACCAGCCGCCCCACGGCCAGCTCCCCCACCCCGGTCAGGAGCTTCACCACCTCGCTCGCCTGCCACAGCCCCAACAAGCCCGGC